>CABSCP010000078.1 GCA_902476265.1 uncultured Lachnospiraceae bacterium | reverse complement strand
GAAAATATATCTCCTGCCGCGCTCCCGGACAAGAACGGTTTACCCGCTTAAAAACTCTTGGTGCAGACTATACAGAGGAAGCAATCAAAGAACGGATTGCAGGCAAGCGCACAAAAATGGCGAAAGCTCCCAAAGAGCAGCGCGGCGTATCGCTGCTTATTGACATTGAAAACAGTATCAAGGCACAAGAGAGCCGGGGCTATGAACAGTGGGCGAAAATCCATAATCTGAAACTGGCGGCAAAGACCATGAATTTCTTGACGGAACATCAGATTGAGCAGTACGCGGATTTAGTCAGCCGGATTGAGGAAATAAATGTGGAAAATGAAAAGACAGCAGACGCATTAAAGAGTGTGGAGAAACGTCTTGCAGATATGGCGGTGCTGATGAAGCACGTTGCCACCTACCAAAAGACAAAACCTGTTTATGAAGCATACCGCAGGGCAAAGGATAAGGACGCATACCGGGCAAAGCAGGAAAGCCGCCTGATACTCCATGAAGCAGCAGCAAAGGCACTGAAAACGGCGGGCGTTACCAAGCTCCCCAATCTCGCTGTCATGCAGGAAGAATATGGAAAGCTCCAAGTGCAGAAAGAAGCCCTTTACGCTGCTTATGGCAAGCTGAAAAAACAGGTCAAGGAATACGACATTATTAAGCAGAACATAGACAGTATTTTAAGACTGGAAAAAGAGCCGGAACGGGGCAGGGAAACCGAACACTTACAGTAGAAATATCTATAAAAGCGTGGTAGGATAAAGGTATTCCAATACAGACAGGAGCGTGAAAACATGGCAGAGCAAACGATACCCGAATATGAAACCATACGCGCCGCCGTTGCCGGAGAAACATGGGCGGTGGAAAAGGTGCTTATGTGCTACAAGGATGAAATCGACAGGCAGGCAACTGTAAAGAAACGTCAGCCGGACGGAACATTCAAACTGGAAATTGATGAAGATATGCGCCAGTATATCACAATGAAGCTGATAGAAGCCCTCCCCAATTTCCCCTTGAAGAAATGGAAAGAGAGGAAAAAAGAAATCGGGACAAAAAATCATAAAAAGGTAGACGGGAAGCTGCTGCGGACAGATAAGCAGTTCCGACATTTGAAGCAACGGCAAAAAGAAACTATCAGTACATGGCTTTATGAAGAATACCGCCGCCTTTGGATAGAAAAGGGACAGGAGCCGCATAAACGCAACAACCGGGAAATCGTTGCCGCTGTTATGGAACGGATAGAAGCTGCGGGGATATGGCTACCGGAACAGGAAGTAACAAAATATTTTTACCGCAGGAAAACCCATTACCGGAACCGGATAGAAAAAGGATTACAGCCGAAGCCGGAAATGCAGGATAAAGACAGTCGGACACAAAAAGAACAGGGCGCAGGAAGCCAGTAATGACCTCCCGCACCCTGTTCTTTTATAGGTACTGATTTTAAAATGTTACGCAGTAGAACCCTGATTTCAAGGGAAAAGGTATTCTGTATCGCCTATGCCAGTTTCACGCCGTTTATACCCTGTAAATCAAGGC
>CABSCP010000077.1 GCA_902476265.1 uncultured Lachnospiraceae bacterium | reverse complement strand
CCAAAGCTGATGACCGGCGCGGTACGGTCCTGGCGCAGATATAGAAATGCGCATACCACAAGCAGCACTAAATCAGCGATACAGATTCCAATTACGGCTCCTTTTGCTTTCATCATCCTTCATCCTCCAGTATCAGCTCATAATCATCCCCGTCCCCCTGCTTTTCTGTCTCAGGGCTGTTTTTGGATGCTGCCGGACTGCTTTTGATACCGGTTTCCCCAGTGTCTTTCTTCATTTCTTTCCGGACTTCCGCACCCTTCCGGGATTCTGCGTTATCTTTCTTCTTTTCTTTTTTCACCACTGTTTCTTCCAGGGGCGCGGATTCGGATTCTTCGTTTCCGTAATATTTCCCATAATATTTGCCGTAGTACTTGCCATAATAGCCCTTGGTGTTCATGTTCACCTTGTTGAGCACACAGCCTAATATCCGGCAGTCCGCTTTTTCCAGCTGTTCTTTTACGCCCTGGGCAAATTTATAGCTGATGGCGCCGGACTCAATGACGATCACGGCTCCGTCGCATTCCCGGGCTACTACCGCGCTGTCGATTACGCTGCCAAGAGGCGGGGTGTCTATGATGACACAGTCGTAATCCTTGCGCAGGGTTGCCACCATATATTTGAAATTGTCACTTCCCAGAAGTTCGCTGGGATTAGGCGGCACAGGGCCTGCAAAAATAATGTGGAAATTGGAAACATTCGTTTCACAGCACACTTCATCCAGATATGCCTGTCCGCTCAGATAATGAGATAGGCCGTATTTTTCATGGCTGGCCTTATAGCGTCCCCGCATGACGGACTTGCGCAGATCCGCATCTACCAGAATTGTTTTCTTTCCCGCTTCCGCCATGGAAAGGGCCAGCTGGAAAGAAACGCTTGTCTTTCCTTCGTTGGGCGTGCAGCTGGTCAGAGAAATGACCCGCACATTTTTGCCCGCGAATTCCAGGTTTGTCCGCAGGGTTTTATATGCTTCCTTCGTCCGGAAGTCCTGTTTTTCGATCGCACGTATTACCACACTCTGCATGATGAGTTCCTCCCTTGTACTTCTGACCGGTTCAGGCCTTTTTTCTGACCTTCTTTTTGCTCTTCTTCTCTCCTTCATTCAGAGGGATCAGGGCGAGAGTGGACAGATTCAGATATTTTTCCACATCTTCACCGGTTTTTATGGTGTCATTCATCAGATATGTGATAATGACGATTGCCGCCACCAAAAACACGCCGGCAAATCCGCCGATGACCGTGTTTTTCATCACGCTGGGGCTGGCCTTTCTGGTGGGCATATCCGCTGTCTCCGCCACGTTGACGGCTTCGATATCCATCACATTGGTGATATGTACGGAAGAGGCTTCCCGCAGGGCGTTTGCGATCCGCATGGCCTGCACCGGGCTTTTGTCCTTTACGGTTATTGAAATAATACGGGTGTCCGTAGGGGTGGTGACCGTCACCTGTTTTTTCAATTTTTCATAATCCGTGTCCAGGTTCAGCTGCTGGATCACCTCTTCCAGAACAAAGCGGCTCTGGATCAGCTCCGCATAGTCTTTGGTCAGCTGGGTGCCCATCTGCAGATCCGAGTAGGTCACGTTGGTATTGTCCTGCTTATTCAGAATAAAAATCTTGGTAGTAGACTGATAAGTGGGCGCGATCACAAATTTGCTGATCAGAAAAGTTGCCAGCGCGGTGAACAGCCCGATTGCAATCATCAGCGGTATTTTGGTGACAAGCACCATCAGAATTTCTCCCAGGTCAATTTCAATTTCATCTGATGGCTGGTT
>CABSCP010000076.1 GCA_902476265.1 uncultured Lachnospiraceae bacterium | reverse complement strand
TCCATTTATGAGGTGCTGCCGCAGATTCTGGAACTGTGGGGTGAGAACCTTGTGACGGATGTGACGTCAAAAAAAAGATTGGCAGAAGTGAGCGGGAAATGACCATGCCGCTGTTCCTTCTGCGGAGTGTGGAACTTGGGATTTCCATCCGTGATCTGGATCTGCTCACGATTGGGCTGGTTCTGGATATGTGGACGGAAAAAGCCAATGACGGCGTGAAATATAAGAGGCTTGCCACTCAGGAGGACTTTGACAAATTTTAAGCAGAGAAAAAGCGTCGGTCGGAATCGGCGCTTTCACTCTCTACTGCAATATTAAAAGTCAATGGTTTCTTCCAGCTGACGGTTGATATCCATCCCGCCGTAAAGAATACGGGCGATGGATACCGTGTGCGTTTCATTGTTTACGGTATAAAACAGCAGATAGTTTTTTACCGATATAAAACGTACACCCTGACTGTGCCAGGGTTCTTCTTTATAGAGCGGATTTCGCTCCGGCATGGTTTCAAGAGACCGTACGCTTTGCATGATCTGCTGGGACATATTGCGGGCGGTATCCGGGACAAGAAGCGAATAGGCAATGTATTCGTAAATGTTTTTTAAATCCTGCTGGGCTTGAAAGGTATAAACGATCTTCATTTTCATATGCCGTATAGTCTCCTCATTTCTGCGTCTACTTCATCTGCGGAGACAACGCGGCCTGCTGCGATATCATCCATACCTTTTTGGAGTTCCATATCAATCTGCTCTTTCGTCATACCGCCGATTGCAACCGGTTTTGCAGCCGGAAGTCTCATATCAAACGGTATGCCGCGATGGAGAACGACCTGCTTTAGGAACATTCCGATTGCATTCGACATAGGAATCCCAAGCTGGTTCAGAATCGCCTCTGCCTGTTCTTTTGTTTCAGGGTCTACTCTCGTATATACATTTGCGGTTCTGGATGCAGTTCGTGCCATGATAATCACCTCACTTTGATTTTCTGGCTTTATTATATCTCTTTTGATTGCTAAAAGCAATACAAAAGCAGTTATTTTACAAAATGTTCATTTTTTATGAGGGAGGTGAAAGCTGTGGCAAACCGTATCAAAGGTATCACAGTAGAGATAGGCGGCGATACCACTGGTCTTGACAAAGCGTTAAAGAGCGTCAATTCTTCCATCACGAAAACGCAGTCTGCCTTAAATGATGTGAACCGGCTCTTAAAACTCGATCCTTCCAATACGGTGTTGGTGGCGCAGAAACAGGAACTGCTGGCGCAGGCGGTGAGCCAGACGGAAGAAAAGCTGTCGGCGCTGGAAGCCGCACAGGAGCAGGTGGCCGCAGCCTTTGCCCGTGGGGATATCGGGGCGGATAAGTATCAGGCGTTCCAGCGGGAGATCGAGGAGACCCGTGGAAAGCTGAACAAATATAAGGCTGACCTTTCCGATTTGCAGACGGAGCAGGATGCCCTTTCCCAGAACACGGCACGGCTGGAAAAGCTGTTTGCCGCTACGGGGACAGAGGTGGATGATTATGCGGATATCCTTGGCAGTCGGCTGACTTCAGCGATTAAAAACGGGACTGCCAATTCTGATCAGCTGCGGACGGCCCTTGAGAAGATCGGGAAGTCCGCCACAGGCGGTAAAGCCGATATCCGACAGCTGACAGACGCTCTGGATACTGTGGATGACGGGCAGGCGATCCAAAACCTGATCCAGCAGCTGAACGAAGCCGGGGACGCTGCGGAAAATACAGCGGACGATGTGGGCCAGATTGCGGAAAATACCAAGGGCGCTGCGCTCATGCAGGCGGCGGATCAGCTGTCCGCCGTGAGCGATAAGATACAGGAAATCGGCGATAAGGCGCTGGATGCCTATACGGATACCGAGAGCGCAGTGACCAAGGTGAATGCCTACTTTGGCGAGACGGGACAGGCTGCGGAGCAGTCCGCCAACGTGATTAAAAACGTGTACTCCTCCGGTGTCGGCGAAAGCATGGATGCTGTGGCCAATGCAGTTCTGATGGTAAAGAAGAACCTTGGCGATTTGAGCGAGACGGATCTCACCAACCTGACCCAGCAGGCGATCACACTGGAAGAACTGTATGGAATTGATATGAATGAAACCCTCCGGGGTGTCAATTCCCTGATGCAGCAGTATGGACTGACGGCGCAGGAAGCGATGGATTACATCGTGGTGGGTACTCAGAACGGTTTGGATAAGACCAATGAGCTGGGCGATAACCTTTCTGAGTATGCCGGGAAGTTCGCACAAGCTGGCTATTCTGCCTCGGAGTATTTCCAGCTTTTGGATAACGGCCTGAAGAACGGCGCTTACAATCTTGACAAGGTCAACGATGCCATCAATGAGGTGACCACCCGTCTGGTGGACGGCACCATCGGGGAATCCATTGGGATGTTCTCCACGAAAACACAGGAATTGTTTACCTCCTGGCAGAATGGCGGCGCTACGCAGAAACAGGTCATAGACTCTATCGTAGCAGATATTGCCGGTTGTACAAACCAGCAGGAAGCCTTAAACCTTGCGGCACTGGCCTTTGGCACCATGGCCGAGG
>CABSCP010000075.1 GCA_902476265.1 uncultured Lachnospiraceae bacterium | reverse complement strand
CCTTATCCAGAACCGTCTTATTGGCATGGGTATGGTTCTGGCTGGTGTCCACATCTGCCGAAGTAAGATATCCGGCATCGTTTGAAAACTGGGACACTTTTGTGGGCATATCTGAGATCTGGCTTTTCGTGTGGGTATGGGACGAAGGCGGAAATGTTCCCGGCTTCCCGGTAATCTCTGTCCAGCCATATGAAGGTTTTGCATCTGCCTTTGCCCAGTCCGCCACATCTGATGCCGGCATGGAAGCCGGTTTGTTTTTAATATAAGCATCTGAACCCGTTTCTGTCTCATTCCAGTCTGACTGCACATTGGCCTGGGCTCCGGAAGCAATACCGGCCAATTTATCCAGCATGGACTGGGTCAGCCTGTCAACCACACTCTTATTGCCGTGGGTATGCTTCTTGCTGTCTGCATCATTCCAGTTAACCCGCTCCGTTCCTGTGATATGCCGGTCTGCATCTGATTTGTGGGAAACAAAATCCGCTATCGCTTTTGCAATTTTTCCCAGTATCACCGACAGCTTTTCCCCGCTGGTAATGATATCCAGCTCAGCTGCCTGTGTGAAAGTCGGGGTTTGATTGTTGGTCGTTACGTCGGGAACATTGCCCAGTCCCACCTGTTCTTTCGTCACCCCATGCGGATTGCTTTTATTGCTGATGTGGGAATATGCCGCATTCCAGTTATCCAAAAGAACCTGCGTCAGCTTATCCAGCGTGGACTTATTCGTGTGTGTGTGCCGCTTACTGTAAGCATCATCATATGACACCTTATCTTCCTTACTCAGCAGCCCATCCACACTCTGCGTTGCTTTGGGAATTGCATTGGCAGAAATCGCAATCCACTTTGTACCGTTCCAGCGGTAAGTATAGTCCGTATCCTTTACATTGACGGTCCAGCCGTCCTCCGGCTCAGGATATGTCGTCTCCAGATCTGAATACGTGTTCACTGCTTCCTTCCAGTCAATAGCAGTTTCTAAAACTGAAAACTTATTATCTACCTCGTTTCTGGTATACTTATCATCCCAGTTTGGCTTATTCCCGGAAATGGTGCTGCGTATCGCTTCTTCCGCTGCGGCTGCTCTGTTTTTTTCCGTATTTATTGCATTAAGATTCGCTTCTTCTGCCGCCTTTGCCCGGTTAGTTTCAACCGATATGTCATCTGCCAGTATCTTTTCTGCTTTTTCTGCCCTGCCTGTTTCCGTTCCAAGATCGTCCGTAAGCTTCTGTTCTGCCGCCTTCGCTCTTGCTATTTCACCGGACAAATCGTCTTTTATAGTCTTTTCCTCTGATTCTGCCCGTGCAGATTCAGCTGCAAGATTGTCCGCATTCCCTGTCTCCGCGGCTTTCGCCCTGGTAATTTCAGCGTTCAGTTCTCCTTCCAGCTTCTTTTCTGCTGTTGCCGCCCGCTCCACCTCCGCTTCTAAAGCATCTGTGATGGTCTTTTCCGCCGATTCTGCCCTGTTGACTTCTTCCGCCAGGTTATCCGTAAGAATTTTTTCTTCCGCTGCCGCCCTGCTCTCTTCCGCCTTCAATACATTCCTGATATCGGCTTCCGCATTGACAGCACGCATTTCTTCTGAGGACAGGTTCCGCGAAATTTCTTCTTCCTGTTTCCTGGCTCGCACGGTTTCTGTCTCCAGCTCTACTTCCAGCTTCTCTTCCGCAGCTGTCGCCCTGCCGGTCTCTGCTTCAATGGCACAGTCCAGAGCTTCTTCTGCCGCCTTTGCCCGGTTTTCTTCTTCCTTCACTCCTTCCTGGGTTTCTGTCACGGCATCCTGCAGGCAATTGACATCTTCCGCTTCCACCGTGTCCCCGTCCGTTTCATAAGTGATATAAACCACCGGTTCCTCCGTCTGAATCCGGATGATCCGCTTCCAGGGCGTCAGGCTGGGAGTTGTCAGGACGTAAGTCTGGATTCGGTTCCCGGTCAGTTTCGGGCCGGTGTAGACATTTAAAGTGGAAACCGTTATGTTATCATGCTGCAGAGGGGCCTCATAGACGCCGCTTTCCGGCATCCTGATCTCTTCCTCTATCACATAAACCTTTCCGTCCACTTTATTCAGTTTTTCATGAAACTTTGTGATTTCCATTATGTCATCACCTCCAGCGTCATTGTACCGGCCGCCGCAATCTGCTCATCCGTCAGGGCTATATTGTGCGTCTGTCCGTTCAGCGTCAACCCTTCATAATCCTCCACTCCCGGCGTTTCCAGCAGGATATTACCCACCCTGGCATAGCCCACATAGGACAGTTCGAAGGCGGTGGCATGTAAAAAATCCTTCAGTGCTGTAAAAAAGGCCATCTGCACTTCTCCCAGATTCAGACCGTTATGAAGCTTTACCCTGGCCATCACATTGATGGGAAGTTCAACTGCTGAAGCCACCGTAACCGTAGCGCCGATAGGCCGCTGCTCTTCGATAAATTCTTTTACCTGTCTGCACAGAGCCGGTGTGGCTTCCGACTTATCCTCATCTGCAATGACTATCTTCACGGTGCCGGGGCCGTTGGCAAGCGGAAATATTTTCGCCGCTCCCACGCCGTCACAGGACATCGTCCAGTTATAATAATCATAAATATTTCCGCTGGTGGATGGCTTTCTCAGAATCGTCAGATACCTGTCTCGCAGGGATTCCGTATCCTCTTCATCCGTTCCCGGTTTCAGCAGTTCCACAAGTTCGGCCTTCTGCAGTCCGTTTACATATTCTATGGGGATCAGCTGTCCCATGCAGTCATTCCCTGCTGATCCAGGCGTTTCACATACCAGCTGATACAATCCGTCTCCCAATTTTTCCTGAACCGCAAAATTCAGAGCGTCCGCATTGAATCTTGTTCCCATGCCAATTTCCAGTGATGCCGGTACAAACCTTCCCTTCCAGACCGCAGCGTTGGCGGCATGGGGAAGGACATTGCGTTCCAACGCCCGGCGGATCAGGTATTCCCGGTCAGCGGTATCCGTAAATACCTCTTTCAAGAAGGTATCAAGATCGATGTACATCAGCTGCAGTTCCAGAGCCGCCGGCGCCAGAGCATCGTAAATGATGGAGCCTTCCCGTTTATCCATCGTATCCGGCACTCGGTCAAGCATCCGGTTTAAAATCGCCTCAAACGTATTTTCTTCAAACATCAGAT
>CABSCP010000074.1 GCA_902476265.1 uncultured Lachnospiraceae bacterium | reverse complement strand
ATTCAAAAACTGTTCTCCAAACAGCCTTTTTCTATTCGCCGGTACTGCCAAAGCTTCCGGTTCCTCGCTCTGTTCCCAGATCTGTTACAAAATCCGCAATGACGATCGGCGTAATCACAAGCTGCCCGATACGGGCTCCCTTAAAAAGAGACTGCGCCTGATTGCTTACATTGCTGATGATCGCATGGATCTCTCCTCGGTAGCCGGAATCCACAGGCGGCAGTTCACAGACCAGGCCTTTTACCGCCATGCTGGTACGGGGAAAGATATATCCCGCATACCCATCCGGTATTTCCAGTCCAAAGCCAAGAGGAATTTTGGCGATTTCTCCGGGCTGTAAGGTGCAGTCATAGGGCAGATAAACATCTGCTCCGGCATCATTGCCATGAGGACGGTAAGGACGCTGGTGCTCCGGCACGCCAAAATCGATTAGTTTTATTTTCATCGGCAGCCTCCTTCCCAAAGAGCGGGATAGTCTTTTTCTAAAATATCCTCCGGCGTCATATCTGCCGCCAGTTTTCGCCCGCAGGTTATTTTCCCTTCCAGACATCGATCCAACTGACAGAAAGGCCCGGTCAGTGACGGGGCAAACAAGGCAGGGCTTAGGTCATAAAGTTCTTTCCAGACCTTTAACAGCACGATCCTTGTTTCATCTGTATTTCTTCGGCATACCCGCTGGCCGATAATATGTTTCCACTGATAAGGGGTGGCGCTGATGAGCAGTACATTCCGTAATCCCTGGGGCGTGGCATAGCCGGCCGCATCGTGCCCGCTTCCGGCAGTGCACAGGGCTTCATAACATTTCATGCTTTCATTACAACTTTTTAAGTACAATTCCCGTACCACTGCCGGAGCCGTCATAATAGAATACGGGACAGCGAAATCCGCCTGTCCCGTATAGTTGCTGTACTGCAGCGATGCACTCATAAATTTTACTTCGTTCTGGTGGCGGGTGATCTGCGCCAGAAAACGCCTGCTGGCGCCGACAATGGCTACCGTGATCACCGCAAATTTCTGGATGGTAGGATGGGGAAGCGCCCCCATAGCCGCTACTGTCTGAACGCTGAATGATTTTTCGTAGAGTTCCATCAGGTCATCCATTGAGGCAATCTTATGTCCCTGCTGGGTAAGCCTTGCCGCAAAGACCATGTTTTTTTCTGCTTCCGCCACCGCCTGGCAGTTCAAAATTTTTACTTCGATTCGTTTAATTGGTATGTCCCTCCTTTACAATCGCTTTCAGTAAGAACAGATAGTTCAGACTGTCTGTGATCTTTTCGTCCCATGAGTCCATCGGGTAAATCGCTTCCTCGTCAAAGCACATATCGTACAGAGAAACAATATGCTTTGCCAGCATACCGGCAAGGGCACGCTGGGGCGTTGTATGCTGTAAAGCTGCCGCTGCCTTAAATGCACCCAGCCGGTCCGGGTCATCCCCGGTGTATTCTTTGGTTTTTCGTTTCAAGGTATCAGCACAGAGCCGTACCTGTTCGTCAAAAACGGCATTGACTTCATTTTGCGTAATATGGCATCCCTCCTAACTGAAAACAGCCGGCTGGATTTCTCCAATCGGCTGTCTGGCTTAATCATTTATTCTGCAATGGTATAATGGGTGTTTCGTGCTTTCCCTTTCTGTTCTAACAAGTTAGTTTTTACCATTTTTCGGATCACTCTGGCGGCAGTAGAAGCGCTTACTTCAAGCAATCCTATCACATCATTTTTTGTAATTGCACCATGTTTTCTGGCATATTCCAATATTTTTTCTTCTTCGTCACTTAGCACTTTTTCAGTATGAGCCGTAACCGGTGTGCCGGATTTCGTTTTTACAGTTGCATTTTCTGTTTCGTATTTTGCGTTGATATTAGGCAATATGATCTTAAAGGCATTTTTCGTGGTTTCAATCACAGGCTTTACCTGCATACTTTCGTATGCCTTCATAATTTTGCCCATTCCGGTTCCATACGCCTCAATTAAGTGCAATCGGTAAAATACATTCGCAAGGTCCTGATTTCTGCACACAGAAATGCCAACCATAACATCCTCCAGGTCTATGCCTGGCATCAGCCCTCCGATAGATACAAACTCAATCCGATCCTCATAAATACTGATAAAAGCACTGGCACTAAAAGAATAGTCACGGTGAACCAGCAGATTCAGCAATGCTTCTCTGACAGCGACTTCCGGGTAATCCCTGACATCAACCCGGTATAGTTTTTCTATGGTTGCACGGGTCTGATTGCGAAAGTCAATAAAATCATATACTTCGTTCATCTGCTGCATCAGCGATCCGGTAAACTCCCGACGATCCTTGAAAATGGTCTGGTCCGTTCCCTGAAAGACCGCAACTTTAATGGTATGGACGCATTGGTCTGACAGAAGCAGCGCCAGGTTACTGTATAGCCCATCCTGATCGATCAATTTTAAAGTACGCATCTGCTGTGGTTCAAAGTCAGTTTTCCGAAGTTCAAATTCTTTTTTTGTTGCCTCAAATGTAAGGTCCTGGTTTAAGCAGCGCATCGCTTCAAAACGATCTCCGTCTGTTTCCTTTATCATGCGCCGGATTGCCGTATCAGTTGCCGGAACAGAAGAATATCCCTGCCGAACATACACACCTTCCGGCCGCATTCCTTTTTTGGCAAGGTAATAGGGGCGATCCGTTCCACGCTGAATATCTACAACAACAACATTTTTCCCATTTTCCACGATGGTTTCATAATGCAGGAACATGGTTATATCCGGTTTTATCGCATCCCTTACCATATTGCTGATTTGAAGGGAAACACTATCCGCATTATCCAATCCGATAACCGTGCCATCGTCTCTGACCCCTATATACAGTTTTCCGCCATCACAGTTTGCAAAAGCAATGATTTCTTTTTTTATGTCGTCTACCACAACTTCTTTTAGTTCTACGGTTTCGCTTTCCCGAAAAAGCATAGTGCCATCTCCTTTATTTCAAATTTGTAAGTCTATCATATCAAATCGTGTCAATCGTGTCAATAAAGCTGACACGATTATGATTCGATTATGACACGATATTCTCATTGTACCCGCAAACTCAAGAAATAATTACGTGATAGTTCCTACAAGTTCATAAATTTTGAAAGGATTGTGTTAGAAACTCTTATTTTTCTAACCAAAGCATGATACGATTGACCCGATAAATGACACGATGGAATGATCCAGAGATGGCTTTTGCAACGAATTATATATATTATTCATTGCATTTTAAGCACTCGGCAGGTAGATCCAGTCGTGCATCAGGCACACGCTGGGTTCGTCCTCCCTGGGAACCAGACGGTAGGTACATTCCCCATAGACCGTGCGTTTGTCCTCGATCTCCATGCCAT
>CABSCP010000073.1 GCA_902476265.1 uncultured Lachnospiraceae bacterium | reverse complement strand
CTGCACTCCGATGTTATACTCATCATATTCCTCCAAAAAGGAACCGTCAACGATGTAGAAGAAGTCCTGCTGATGCTCCGTCCAGTATTCCTCAGCCAGTTTCCCGGCTACCTCGGTAAGTTGTCCGGCAAGGTCATCGCCGGAAACATCATAGGTACGCTCCAGCATGGCCTGCACGGAATCAAGATGGCGCTCCTCCAGCTGCCACAGCCAAGGGGTACGGGAATGTTCACGGGTTCCGGTGTCGGAAATATCGAACACATAGCGCAGGCGGGGTCTGTCCCCGGAATCATCCACCAGAGCGATCCCCTTGGAACCGCGCCTTACATATCGGCCCATCTTTTCATTCCACAGGTCGTACTCTGCACAGGCGGTAGCGTCCGGGCGTTGGGCATAGATCAGCAGCTGTTCATGGAATGGATACTTGTAAAGGCGGGCAGCGGTGGTCAGAAATCCCGCCCATTCCTGCCAGCTGCCTGTGAGCTGGGTTGCCACATGGTCGGCCATCTGCCGGTAAAATTCTGTTTTGGATGGCATGGTGTTTTGTCCTCCTTTCAGTTTTGGGTAAAAGAAAAGCAGGAAACCTTGAAAGATTTCCTGCTGCTTATACGTTTATTACCTATTTTTTTGCCAGAATACAGATATGATGTTTTTTGTTTTTATGATCGATGGTGATTTCTGAAAATCCTGCTTCAGTTAGAAAAAATTCTAACTGCTCTACAGTATAAATTTTCATGTTGTCAATGATTTTCAACCACTTATCATCCGCTTTATTTGTACCATCGGATTCATTCACAATTAAAAAACAGCCACCTTTTTTGAGGATTCGGTACACCTCTTTAAAACTTTCAAGAGGTCCTGGCCAGAAATATACGGTTTCAAATGCTGTAGCCAAATCAAAAGTGTCTGCACTAAAAGGAAGATTCAAAACATTTGCATGAGTAACCTGCAATCTTCCGTTTTTAATCGCTTGCTGATTGAACTGTTTTGTTTTTTGGACAGAAACCTCAGAGTAATCTAAAGCATGCACCGTTGCAGCCGGAAATCGCTTTAATAATTCTGCTGCATTTCGCCCACCTCCACACCCCAGATCTATGATTTTAGATGGGTGCAATTTTGTAATATGCTCCATCCCCCAATCCGAAACAGCAGCGTGGCCTTTATTCATACTTTTCACCATAAGTTCGCCCAGCAAGCCTTCTGGTTTTCTTGTGCTATTAAATAATTTTTTTACAATTCCCATTTCCCATTTCCAACCCGTTCTTGATATATTTATATCTTTTTCCTGTATTCGATTCCTAAAATAAACAACCCAGTGATAAATATGATTAAAAAACAACCGATGGGAACAGCAATACCATGTTCAAGCATGGTACAAATCAATCTGCCCGGTGGTGTTATCCAACTCGTTACGGGATTTAAGATACAAGCCACCAGCAGAATAACAATGCCAATCGTTCCACTCAAAGTTAAAAAACCGCCAATTAGTGTTTTTTTCATAGCATCTACCTCTTTTTATATCCGAAGATATTACCGGTTAGCATTAACTAACTATAAATATACCACAACAGTCAGTAATTATCAAGTATTTGCTTATTCATCAAAATCCGGGTACAGTTCCAGCTGGGAAAACTCGGCGTCGCTCATAGCCTGGAGCTTCATCAGGGCGCTGTCCGTCAGCTCCCGCAGTTCCGTTTCCTCCGGCGAAAGTTCGCCGCGCATCTCGGTCAGAGCCTCCATCAGCCCGGTGCGGCTGCCGGTGTTGTAAATGCACATCAGGTTCATTTCCTCAAAAGTAAAGTTTCCCATATCAAATCTCCCTTTCCGCGCTCTTTTTGGGCGCTGCCTTTTTGCGTTCCGTCCGGGGCTGGCTTTTCAGCTGCTCCATGACGGACTTTTTCTTGTCCCGTTCCTCTCGATGGGCGGCGGCAGCCAAATCCATAAGAGAAATAGGCTGGCCACTGCGGGCCTGCTGTTCCAGCTGCGCCACGGTCCGCTCTTTTGGGCCGTTGTTGATGATGCCGTCAATCATGCCGTAGTCATCCTCCAGCATCATTTCCGCATTTTTCAGCGGATTGTCCGGCAGGAATCCGGGAATCTCGGTGAAACCAACGCTGTCGCAGTAATGACAGGATACCTTACCGTCCTGCTTGATGGCAACGATGTCGCTGACGCTCATGGACGGACTGTGAAAATCCACCGGTTTTTGCAGGTTGAACTGCTCATACAGCGTTTCCAGCTGCTCCATGGCGCTGCCGGAACCGTTCAGCGGGGCGGTGTAGATCATGTCATAATTGTTTCGGTCCACAGCCAGATTGTGCGATTGCAGCCAGTCCAGATTCATAAACCGCACATTCTGCGGATCGTCCCGGCTCACCTGATAAATGGCAAAGCAGCTGCCCTCATGGGCAAGAAATGCCTGCTCTCGTTCCATCTGCCGTTCCTGTCGTTCCAGCACCTTTTCATGGAACGCCGGACTTTGCTCCCATTCCTCGTGTTCCACACCGAAAAGCCCGCCATGCTCCATGATTTCCTCGGTGTCAAACACCATGCTCTCCGTGTTATCTTCATGGAGAAGATAGACGGTCAGACCGGCAGCGTCCAGTTCCAGCGCCCGTTCTCTGGTGACAGGCAGCATCCCGTCATAGAGATAGCCGTATTCCTGCATATCCGAAACAGATACTTCGCTGTCGGGCATGGGGTACTCATCCAAAGACTGCTCCTGAGCATCGGGCAGCTGGGTGGCGGCAGTTTCTGCGGTCTGCTGGCTGACCTGTTCCTGCATCTGCTGACAGGCTGCATCCTGCAAGGTCTCAATCATAGACAGCGGTGCATCCTGAATCGACGGATTTTCCAGTTCCAGCCCCTCACAAATCTGCCGGACAGCGGCGGAACGGGACAGTTCCGGTTCATCCAGCTGGCCGCCGTCCAGTTCTTTCATGGTTTCCTTGTCATAGAGGGTATAGTCCCAGCCAGTATCGCACGGCTGAATATGCAGATAGGTGGCATCGTTCAGAAGAAACAGGGCTTTCTGCGGTATATCCGCCTGTTCCGGCTCCTGTTTGGCGGTCAGGTCAATGCCGCGCTCCTTACAGATTTCCTTATAGTGGCGTTCAATGTCGTTAATCAGCTCACAGGAAGTCTTGTTGATGGTCTCCAGACTGGCTCGCAGCTCCTTCAGTTCCTTGCCCTTGGACCAGGAAGCGATGTAACCGAAACTGTTTTCCCCGGTCTGGATGCCGAAATACTGGCAGACTGCATAGGAAATGCTTTCTGCTTCGACTTCCTCTGTGCGACGGTCTTTTTTCTGTTCTTGCAAAAACTGCGAGAGGGTAAGCATACCGCCGTTAAAATTCAGTCCGTTCTCATCTGTAAAATACAGCCTGCCTTCTTCTGAAAATTCTAACGGAGCAGTCAAAATAACAGAGCCAGCGTGGTTCACCACCACTCTTTCCTCAACACAAATCGGGAAACCGGGGTCATCATCCGAACCGCGCAGGTCATAGCAATAAACGCCTTCGGGCAGATCATCATGGGAAATACGCCCATTGGAAAACAGGGCGGGTTTCTCAAACAACTCCACCTCCTGATATTGCTGGTCATTGTCAATCTGAATCTTTTTCTGATTATGGAGCTTGCTGTGTGCGATTTCATGGACAGCGGCGGAAACAGTCTGCACCTCGCTCATGCCTTCCCGGATGGCGATGCGCTGGCGTTCGGGTGAAAAATAGCCGTCCATGTTGTCCGCCATCGGCTCAAACTCGATGGGAACCGGGGCAGAGCGCCGCACCGCCTCCAGAAACGCTTCATAATGCGGCACAGTCCCCGACAAGCTGGATGCCAACTCCGGCAGCGGCTTGCCGTCTGTCTGGCTCACATCAAACACCTTGACCGGGCGAAACATGGGGATTTCGATTTCCTTTTTCTCCATGACCGCCTTGCCGTCTGCATCCAGAATGGGGGCATGGGTATCCGGGTCGCGCTTCATTTCCTCGATTTTCTTTTTGTAGGGCGTGGGGGCGATGATGGTAATGCCATGCTCACCCTTTTTCACATGGCGCTCAAACTGGTTTTTCCACTTGTTGAACCCGGCCACCAAAGTGGCGTCCGGCTTCTGCATATAGATGAGCATGGTGTTGTTTACCGAA
>CABSCP010000072.1 GCA_902476265.1 uncultured Lachnospiraceae bacterium | reverse complement strand
ATATTCACTTCCCCCTGGTCCATCAGAACCATTGTTTCATTTTTGCCGTTTATTTTGATCTGTACCGCCTCCGGGGTTACCGGAAGCAACACTCCATTTATGTAAAATGAGTATGCCATTACTCATGCACCCCTTCCGCAACCTGGTAAAGCGTATCCCCAAGTTTCACTGCCATACCGTCCACAATGCCGTCCAGATCCATTCCGGAACTGATGTTGTTGTTGTTGATCATATCTACTTTGATCTCCGCCGTGGTGAAACGGTTAATCGCGTCCCGCTCGGCGATATCTCTCATATATCTCAGATTCTCTTCTGAGATATCCGCATCTTTCCCTGTATTTTTCGCGGTTTCATCAACGCCTGTATTTATGCTGTCCAGCCATTCCTGATAGTCAAATCCGTCACCATATTTATCCGATTTATTTCCTGAGAAAAGACCGGAAAGTTTATCTTCCCATTCTTCACCCTTTGCGTATCCTTTGTCCCATGCGCTTCCGTAATCAAACCGTTCCCCGCCAAGCCCTTCCACAGACAGATCAACATTTTCCATCACTTTCTGATACTTTCCGTTACCGTATTTTCCGGCAGCCGCCTCCACCTTCGCATCCAGCGTGCCCCGCCATCCGGAGACCGCATCCGCAAGGTTCGTTCCGAAAACAAGGTCAATGGCTGACGCTATTTTTTCCAATATTGCCAACACTCCGTCTGCCATGTCACCGAACAGATGTATGACCGATCCAATGGGATCAACAAAAACATTGGCAAGGAAATTTCCAAAGTCGATAAACGGATTTATCAGGGCGTTTATAACAGAGAAAACCGTTTCAAGCAGCGCAAGCAAAAGGTTGCATATAAACGCTACTGCCACCGATACTGCCCCCATGATTATTCCGGTTGCAGAGTATGTGGAGCCGGTTACTTTATTAATTGCTGCAACAACGGCGTAGATAGCGACAATGACTGCTATGATAATCAACAGTATCCATGTGAGGGGGCATGCAAGCAGCGCTGCATTAAATCCGTATTGCGCCGCCGTATATGCAAAAGTAGCCCCAGTAGCCATCGCTATTTTCGCCGCATGCACGTTTTCCTGAAATGCCGCCAGTGCAACAAGCCCGTTGCTGATTCCCTGCTGAATATTATACGCAACCAGAGCAGCTGTATAGATTAAGAACGCTGTGGCGATTCCCATTACAATCGGAGCAATGATCGACCAGTTGTCCGCTACCCATCCCGCCCCTTTTACCATCATGTCCAGCACAGCTACAACGATAAGCCCAAGCCCCGCCAGCGCCTGTCCTGCCATATTGGCAAATTCCAGGAACTCCTGGCTGGAGGATATTTCGCCAAGTTTCTGCCATACCGGCTGCAGTGCCATCAACGCATGATTTGAAAACAGGTTGAATGCCTGTGAGAAAGTCGCCGGCATGGATTCAAATTTCTGGTTTACGTCTTCGGCCGCATTCAGAATAGATGCCTTCACAATTTCTGCAGTGATCTCTCCCTCCGAAGCCATTTCACGCAGCGATCCCAATGGAATCTCCATGTAATCCGCAACAGACTGCATAATATTGGGAGCCGCCTCAAATACCGCATTAAATTCTTCACCGCGCAGGACGCCCGAACCAAGCGCTTGCGTCAACTGCAGCATGGATGATTTCTGTTCTTCCTGAGATGCCCCGGAAATGGCATACATCTTATTCAGTGTTTCGGTAAATGCTATAATTTCATCCGTGGATCCGAAAGCGCTCCCCGCACGCAGTCCCATTTTCGCAACCACATCCGCTGTGTCCATATAGGCGGCCCTCGACCGGTTTGCAGATTCAAATATCTTCTGCTGAATTTCATCCACCTTTTCGCCTTCACGCGCAACCATATTCATTCTGGCAGAAGTCTGCGACCATTCATCTGACGTTTCAATGGCTTTTTTGGCAGTTTGCATTAAGGCATAAGCACCGACCAGCTTTTTTACACTGCCAAGTAATCCATTTGTTTCTGTGCGGGTTCCTTTGACACTTTCCGTATATTCATCCTGAGATTCAGCCGCCTGCCTGATCTCCTCTTCCATCTGGTTTACGGTAACTGACACTTCCGCAAGCGCCTCACGCGCCGCTTGTATAGAGACACTGTCAACCGGGTTATCGGCTACAGACTGCAGGGACTGGAAAGAACTTAAAACTATGTTCAGCGCCTTGTTCATTCCCCGTAGCGCCGATGACATGCCATCATTTACCACAATTGATGTCTGTATTTTCCCCATTCTTCCGTCACCTCCGTCTGGCTGCCCGCTTCGCCGCCTGTTCCTTCTTCTTTTCATTTTCCACCCGGATTTCGATGGCGGCTATGATGAAAGCCTTCTCCCGCGGCGTCAAAGCATCGTAATCAGAGGGTTTCCAGTGCAGTTCGTGGAGACAATAATAGGCCACATTGGCCTCACTATCATCTCCGTTTATCAGTTTTTTGCTTCATCAATAAGGTCATTCATGTCCTCAGCTTCAGAATCTTCCACAAGGACCTCAGATAATTTGTCAAATTCATCTTTGTATAACATAGCTTTGATCAGCTGCTCTGCTCCCATTACCCCATAGCTGTCCTGCAGTTCGGTGCTGTTGAGGTCAGGGAATACAACCGCCCTTGATGCCAGTTTGGTTATATACTCATTGGCATCAAAACTCTGTGCGTACTGGTTTTTCTTACCCGGCACAGGAAACCTCTTTGTGCACCTCTTCCGCAGTTCCTCATCTTCCGCTGCCGAAATGGAACGCAGTTCCCATTTGACAGGACCTTTCTCATCACGAAAGCGGTCTGAAATAACGATTTTCTTGTTTTCCCTTTTCTCTACGTTTCCTGCTAAAAAACACGATAAATTTCCCATAATAATTATCCTTTCTTTGTTGATACGTATTGATTAAACACGTATCATATGCTATACTATTTTTGTAAGGAGGAACAACAGATGCCAATAAAACCCATCGAGATGGAAAAAATAATACTCTCCGATGGTTGGGTGTTCAAAACACAAAACGGTTCGCACAGGCACTACATACACCCGACAAAACCGGGAAAGGTAACCATTCCTTTCCACGCCAAAGATCTTCCCAAAGGCACTGAAAATTCCATCTTAAAACAGGCGGGGTTGAAATAATCCCGCCAACCATAATAAGGAGGTTGCACTATGTTATCTGTATATCCAGCCTGTTTTTTTAAAGAAGAAAACGGATATTCCGTCATCTTTCCGGATCTCAACTGGCTTAGCACCTGTGGGGAGGATGTAACCGATGCGATGGAGATGGCAGTTGACTGTCTGGCAGGATATCTCTATGACTGTCAAAAAGATCATACGGCCATTCCTGCTCCGTCAGAACTGTCCGCCATCCATCCTGAAAAAATTGCGGAAGAGCTCTATCCGGATTCTCCCATTCCCGAATATTTTGTCAACATGGTTACGGTCGATGTTAAGTCATATGCGAGGGAACATTTTGAAAAATCGGTAAAAAAGACACTCACAATACCTGCATGGCTTAATACCGCCGCGCTGGAGCAAAACATCAATTTTTCTCAGGTTTTACAGGAAGCTCTGATGAACAAACTACAAAAACAGATTTAATGTTTTTAAAAGGCGCTTTCAGTACAGGCGCCTTTTCTTACTGCATCCCCTGAAGCACCTTAAACGTCTCCGGCATCTGCCAGTCTTCAAACGTGAAGTCCAGATCCTCATCCAGATATTCCGCATCCGCATCGAACTTCGCAAGCAATCCGCCATCCACATTGCAGTCCTTCAGGATCACCGTCTGCCTGCCCACCGCCGATGTCGGATCCTCATTGGTTATCTGGATGTCAAAATATACATCCTCTCCGGTCTCCTTGTACTTATACAGGAGCTGACGGAAGATGCTGGTGTTATAGTGGAAGGTTGCCGATCCGCTTCCCTTCCATCCGGTCGTCTTATTTCCCTTGCCTGTTCTCCCAAGGATCGGGATTTCGGACTTGGTTTTTTCAATTTTTGCTTCCAGGTTAATGGCCTGCATAAAATTATAGCGGCTGCCGTCAATTGTCACATAGCATTCCGCCAGCGCCGCCGATACGGCGTCTTTTGCATTCATCGACTGCATATATTTTCTCCTTTTCTTTTTTTTGCATAAAAAGAACGCCCCGAAGGACGTTCTCCTTATCGTTATTATGCTTCAACTATCTT
>CABSCP010000071.1 GCA_902476265.1 uncultured Lachnospiraceae bacterium | reverse complement strand
CAGGTTCTGATTTGTGGCTTAGCACTACTTTTTAATTTTTATTCCGAAAGACAGGTATTATAATTATACAATAATTATTTTCCTGAATACAACTAAGAATTCTTCGGATTTTTTTGCTGTCACAGAGCGGGGCCCCTTCGCTTGTGGGAAAGCGCGTTTCATGGTATTATGATCATGTTTTTATTGGTCTCAAAGGCATCTCTCATTTTATGAAAAAGTGATATCCGGATGAAAATGAATCAGAAATGACTGCAAACCGGACACTGTAGGATTTCAGCTGAGATCTTGGGCAGGAAACATATAAAAGAAAAGGATGGCAGTAAAATGAATTACAGTTATTGGCTGGACACGCCGGCAGACGACTGGGAAACGGCGCTGCCGGTCGGAAACGGAAGGCTTGGCGCTTCCGTGTGCGGGCGGGTTGAAAATGAAAGAATTACGATCAACGAAGAGACCATGTGGTATGGAAAAAAGAGGGAGCGGCGGAATCCTCAGTCCGGGCAGTATGTGGATCAAATCAGACAAATGCTGCTGAAAGGCAGAGTGGAGGACGCTCAGTTTTTATGTCAGATGGCCATGACCTCTACGCCCAAATATCTCAGACCATATCAGCCTGCCTGTGATCTGAACCTTCTTTCTTATCATGGCACCGGGCCTGTGGAAGAGTATGCAAGGCAGCTGAATCTGGATGACGCAACCGCTAAAGTGCGATACAAAGTGGATGATACGGCATATACCAGAGATTTTTTTGTCAGTGTCCGCTGGCAGGTGCTCGCCATGAGACTGACTGCCCGGGGAAAGAATAAACTGAAATTCCAGATCAATCTCAACAGAAGACCATTTGAACAGATTTCAGGAGGCAACGGCAGAGATACCGTTTATCTGGAAGGGGCCTGCGGAGATGGGGTATCTTATTATAACGGTGCGGTGCTGGGAAAGCATGACGGAAAGGCCTGCCAGATCGGAGATTATCTGGCGGTTTGGGATGCCACAGAGGCTGTGATCTTTTTTGACTGTGAAACAAGCTTTTCCGGGAAAGATCCGAAAACTGTCTGTCTGGAGCGGTTGAAACTGGCGGCAGAGGCAGGATATGAGATGCTTCTGGAGGTTCACAGGAAGGAGTATGCCGCCTTATTCGGCAGAATGACTCTGGAGCTGGAAAAGAACGATTACAGCGGCATTCCGGTCAATCGGCTGCTTTTGCGCACAAAGGAGCCGGCGGTCAGGCGTTATCTCACACAGTTGTTGTTTGCGTTTGGAAGATATCTGATGATCAGCAGTTCTTATGCATGTGAGCTTCCGGCCAATCTGCAGGGGATCTGGAACGGCAGCTATACGCCTCCGTGGGAAAGCAAATACACCATAAATATAAATTTGCAGATGAATTACTGGATGGTGGATTCCTGCGGATTGTCGGAATGCTTTGTTCCTTATGTAAAGCTTCTGGACAAAATCGTGGAGAACGGCAAAGAGACCGCCCGGGAAGTTTACGGGTGCCGCGGGAGCGTGGCCCATCATAATACGGACTGTTACGGGAACAGTGATATAGAGGGGCTTCCTGCCAGCGCCTATATGTGGCCCATGGGTGAAGCATGGCTGTCCCTGCAGCTGTATGATCATTATCTCTACACCATGGATGAAGAGTTTTTACGCTGCCGGGCAATTCCCGTACTGGAAGAGAACATCCGTTTCTTTTATGATTATCTGTATCGGGGCGTAGATGGAAGATGGCTGACCGGACCTTCCGTATCCCCGGAAAATACCTATCGGACACAGGACGGACAGACCGCCTCCGTTACCATGGCCCCCGCCATGGATAATCAGATTCTGCGGGAGTTGTGTTCGGCCTATCTGGAAGGAACAAAAGTGCTGAAAAAAACAGGACAAGAGGTAAAAATGGCGGCTGAGATTCTGCAGGCCATTCCGCCTATAGAACTTTCCGGGGACGGAAGGATCAGGGAGTGGTATCAAGAGTTTGAGGAAACAGAAAAGGGACATCGTCATATCTCCCAGCTGTTTGCGCTTTATCCGGGAAGTCAGATCCATGCAGATACGCCCGCGTTGTGGGAAGCTGCACAAAAGACACTGAAAGTCCGGCTGGAAAACGGAGGCGGGCATACGGGCTGGAGCCGGGCATGGCTGATCTGCATGTTTGCCAGGCTTTGGGACCCCCGGAAAGTAGGGGAGAATATCCGGTTGTATTTGGAAAAGAGCACGACGGAAAATTTGTATGACATCCATCCGCCTTTTCAGATAGACGGCAATTTCGGCATTTGTGCCGGGATAGTGGAAGCCCTCGTTCAAAAACGCCGGGAAACAGTTTATCTGCTTCCTGCCGTGCCGGAGGAATGGGAAGAAGGTAAGGGAAAGGGACTGCATCTGAAAGGGGGAATTGTACTGGATCTGGAATGGAATCTGCAGGAGATAAACTTTCGCCTGTGCAGCAAAAAAGGCGGCAGGATTACACTTTTTTATAAAGACCGGAAACAAATATTGGAACTCTTCCCCCAAACAACCATATCCGGACGATTTATCGGGATTCAATGACTGCTGTTGGAGCGGAGACTACAAATTTTGTTTTTCACGCAAAACTGCCACAGTCCTTTTTGGCTGTGGCAGTCTGGCCGTATCGTACAGAGTTGTCATCCTAACCCTTTACTTTCTTCCAATGGTGTGATTGAGTTGACGGCGGACTTTTCAAGCGTATCCTCGAAAAAACGTATCCGTCCCGCAAGGGAATCCACACCGATCAGCAGGGCGCGTCCCTCTTTATGCCGGATCACTACCGTAACGGTATCGGATGAGGTCGTGGCACTGCCCAGAATGTTAAGATTGTTTTCTTCCGCCAAACCGTGGGAAATCACGAACTCCTTTGCCAGTTCCTTTGCCGTTTCAGCGGTGACAGGCTTTTGGCTGTTTTCCCAATCCATATAACTTAAGTGGATGCCCTTCACGGTTCCCTCTACAGTAAATGTTACATCATACATGGGTTTTGTATCGATGTTTTCCATATCAATCGCCACGTCTTCCGAAACATCGCTGAAATTCAGCTCATCCGGAAGAAATGTCACCGCTACCTGTTGCTCTACATTGAATTCCGGCAGTGCTTCCATATGCTGTACGTTGACAGTATATCCGGTCGTATCAGTCAGATTGACATCAAAATACCGGCTCAAGGCTTCTTTTGCCAAAGCGGAAAAAGCCTCATCTGAGTTCGCCTGAATTGTTTCAATCGTACGTTCGGTGGTTTCTTTGGAATGCTGCTCTGATGTGACGGTGGGCACCGGTTTCGTTTCCGGCACCTGGGCGGAGGCGGTTCCGCAGCTCGTAATGCTGAGTGCAAGTACCCCGGCGCAAATGATTCCCATGTTCATTTTCCTGTTTTTTTGTCTTCTCATGTCAATAACTCCTTTTTTGTTTTTCCCTTTTTAATACAACGAATCATAAATTTCTACGATATGCAAGCCGGATGATGTTCTCGAGTACAAGGCGTCCGAATGAGTCGAAGCGGTGGCTGCGTCGATTGCGGACCATGCAGTAATCGAAACATCAACCAAATGGATATGGTAGATAATTTATATTCGTTGTACCAGGTATGAGGCCATTCTAACCGGGAATTGTTTCATGTTTGTAACATGGAAAAATAATTTTGATTCGGGTGCATTGGCCCCAGGTTTAAAGCCTTTTATCTTGTCCTGCCAGCGTTTTATTACATTTCCATAGGTGTTTCATGATATTTTCTTGGAAGCAGGGTCAGAATTATGGTAGAATCATAACAATTTACCGAGCGGATGAGGAGAACGAATAAAAACATTTAAAGAAAGGTCAGGTACAGTTATGAGTTTTAAAAAGAAATCAATATCTGTAAAAAAGAGTATAACCGGAATTATTTTGCTTTTATGTTTCATTGCATTCATTTCCGTCAGCGATGCTGCTGATATTGAGATATTTGATCATCCATTGAGAAATGATCCGCCTGCTGTTGTATTAGAAATGAATCAGTTGAAAAGTGTTTTTAGTATTTCGGGAGACGGTTCCGTTCTATCTCCTCAAACAGTCTATTTGGACGTGAACAGAGACGATACAAAAATGCAAATGAATGCAAATGTATCAGACACAAGTACAATAACTTTAGAACTGATTTCTCCTAAAGGGGTAACGGAAAGAAGCTATACATTCAATAAAAGCGGATTTCTCCAAGGGAATCAGGAATATATTAACGGCAGTGAAAAAATCATGGTGAGCAATATTGCAGAGCGCGGCATATGGACATTAAGGATATCATCAACGGAAACGCTGACGGAGAAAACGGAAATATCCGCGATGCTGATCGAGCCAAATACATACAGCTTTATCGATGACGTCAATGATAAGGAGCCTGACGGCTCAGAAGGTCAAAACAATAACAGTAATACGAAAATAACGGATCAGATTTATGATTATTATAAAACGTATGAAGAAGCGCGTTTGGATATCGAAAACGGCTATATATTCAACATGAATCAATCCTTTTCTACCGCCGCTATGCCTTGTGTGAATAACAATACATCTAAAAGCTTTTTTGTTTATGAAAATAATACTCTGGACATTGAAATCCGTTTAAAAAATCTCATTGACGGTACGGGGCGTGACCCCTGGACACCCGATTCATTTGTACAATTTGAGATTATTGATCCAAAAGGGAAAACCGCTTATCCCTTTTATAAGCAAGGGGAGGACATAGAGAGTCTGACAGAAATCGCCACAGAAATAGCATTGTATCCCGGGGAATGGAATAGCAGCGGTTTTCATACAAGTCAAGACAGAAACAGAACAGCTGTCATCTGATCAGCCTGGAAGGAGCGCATTGGGCTACGGATCTGAAAATATTCGATCACAAATTTGATGATAACATGGTGTTTCATTTTCACAGATATGCAGAGTATCCGGATATCGCATGTCTGAGGAAATACATAGCCAGGGCGGAAAAGCTGGACGTACCGTTATGGATGAGAGAAACCGGAGAAAACTTAAACCAGTGGTATACAGCGCTGTATCCGCTGGCCCA
>CABSCP010000070.1 GCA_902476265.1 uncultured Lachnospiraceae bacterium | reverse complement strand
GCGCATTATACAGCTCCAGCAATTCCTTTTTGTCCCGAAAAAGCATGCGGAACACCGTATCCTTCTGATTTCTGACTACCTCATTTTTTTCTTCCATAAGCTGCTCCTTTCTGCAGTGAATACAGCAGGAGCTTCTTTCCGTATCAGACACTCCTGCTTCATTTTGGGATAATAAGCATAGAGTTTCTGAAGTGAAATAAGAGAAAAGACGGCATATCGCCTGGATTCTTAGAAATTTATGCTCACTCTCATTTTAACATCTGTCCGAAAGAAACACAACTTCAAAAAGCCAAAACTTAGAGAACATCCCCACCGTCATCTCTCCGGCATTTTAAACCCTGCCAGCGCCTTGTTTAAGTAATCATTAAAGGGCTTCATGGCGCGGAAAACTTCCGCCGCCATGGCAACGAAAGCCTCTCCGTCCGCCAGTTCTTCCTCCTCCACCGGATACTCCAGATACCAGCTTTTGAATTTTAAATATTCGGCCTGTGGATGTTCTTTGGCATACCCCGCAGGCACATTTTTCAAGGCCGTCCCTTGAACGGTAAAGTATTTTTGAAATTCGGGGTCATGGATGATGGCATCCCATTCGCCCGGATTTTCATAGATATAATCCCTCACCATCGCCGTGGCGTCCTTGAACACATCCGCAAATAGGCCGCCTCCCAGAAAAGACCGTCCTCCGGGCATGAGCATGATATAATAGCCCACGGGAACCGGCAGTTTCCCTTTGGTAGAAATATGGGCCCGGAAGGCAGGATTATAAGGCGATTTGTCATGGCTAAAACGAGTGTCTCTGGCCAGTTTAAAGGTAAGGCTGCCCGGTTCATGATGTAAAATGCTGCTGTCCGTTTTCCCCAGTTCAAGAATTAACTCCCCCAGCAGCGCTTCAAACTGTTCCTTCGCTTCTTTATATTCTGCTTTGTGAAGATGATACCATTCCCGGTTGTTATTCGCGCTCAAATCGGATAAATAATGCAGGATCTGCTGTGTATTCATTTTTTCTTCCTCCCCTTAGGCCTGTTTTGTCACGACGTTCAACGCCGTTGAATCCAAAAACTTCCTGATAAATTCCGCGATGGATTCCGGTGATCCATAGGTTTTACAGAAAGCGAAATGCTGCGCCAGGCCGTCTATATCCTCCATGGCTTCTTTCACATCTGTCATTGTCTGCACGTCAATTTCTTCTGCCGCGGTATACTCCAGGCGGGCAGGGTTTAACCTGTGGCTTTGAATCGCATAAGAAATCCGGTCCCTGCATTTACATTTTCCGCTGCCGTACTCGCCACAGTATTCGCCCAGAAAGTCCGCCATTTTTTTCCGGACTCTGGAAAGCCGCTGCCGGTATGCTTCCGGAGACATCCCCAGAATTTCGGCCGCAATGCGGCTGTCGGGCTTAAACATGGTTCCCAGGATAAAAATGCATCTGCTCTCGGTATCCAGACATTGCAGCATAACGTTGGTGCAGGACATCTTGAGTTCCTCCGCCAGAATGGACTTTTCCACACTCTGTGTCAGATCCGGCAGCTCCTCCCGATTCCCGTTTTCAATGTCATTGCCGTAAAATGCAAAGCTGAGAGGATAGTGGGCGAACATGTGCTTTCTGTAGTTTTTCAGATGGTTTAGCGCAATGCCGAATACCCAAGTGGTAAATTTGCTCTCCTTTTTAAATGAGGATAAATGGGTGATCATCTTCAGCAGAATATCCTGTGTCGCATCCTCCGCATCTGCAAAAGTCCCCAGCATTCGAAGGGAAAGATTAAAGATCAGATCCTGCACGCTCGTTATGATCGTTTCAAGGGCCTCTGCATCCCCGGCGGTGGCCTTATCAATCAGTTTCAGCAATTCTTCGTTTGTTTTTTTCTCCATGAAATTTTACCTCCTATAACAGATAAGACAACCAAACCGCATTTGTGTGACACAACATTTCGAATTTTCTGTTCCAAAACAGGAGAAATCCGCCCTCCCAAACGGATTTCTCCTGCTTTTATGCCTTCTTCTTTTTTTCCAGCGCCAGACATTCCCAGGGCCGCAGCCGTACCTTCGCGCCGCCTGCTTCTGCCTTTGGATAATTTCCGATCAGGCAGCCGTCATAAACTTTTCCCTCCGGCAGTTTTAAGGAGAGTTCCTCTGCTGTCATATTGCACAGCACCAGCAGTTCCTCCTCCTCGTCAAAGCGCCGGTAAGCCAGTACCTGCCGCACTTCCGGATAAAGAAATTCGATTTTTCCGTCCGAAATGACTTTTTTCTCCTTGCGCAGACGGATCAGTTTTTTATAGAAAGAAAGGATGGAATCGGGGTCCTCTTTTTGTCTGTCCGCATTGATTTCCCGATAATTTTCCGGCAGGCCGATCCAGGGCGCGCAGGAGGAAAAGCCGGCATTTTCGCTTTCCTCCCACTGCATTGGTGTGCGCCCGTTATCCCTGGACCGGGCCGCCAGCACCGAAAGCGCTTCCTGCTTTGTGCAGCCCTCTTTCAACAGGATGCTGTAATAATTCAAGCTTTCCACATCCCGGTATTGGGAAATATCCGTATAATGGGGATTGGTCATGCCCAGCTCCTCCCCCTGAAAAATATAGGGGGTCCCCCGCATCAGATGAACTGCGGCCGCCAGCATTTTCGCAGACTCCTTCCAGTACCGCCCTTCCTCTCCCAGCCGGGAAACGATCCGGGGCTGGTCATGATTGCACCAGAACACCGCGTTCCAGCCGTTTTCCCGCTGCATGCCCTCCTGCCAGGTCTGAAACAGTCCTTTTAGTTCCATCAGATCCGCAGGCTTTAACTTCCACTTATCCCCGTCTTTATAATCCACCTTCAGATGATGGAAGTTAAAACACATGGAAAGTTCTTTCCGGGCAGGGTCCGTATAGCGGATACAGTTTTCCAGGGAGGTGGAGGACATTTCCCCCACCGTCACCAGATCTTCGATCTCTGCGTCCCGCACCAGTTCCTGTAAAAATTCGTGGACATAAGGGCCGTCCGTATAGAACCGTCTGCCGTCTCCCTCCGTATCGTTTTCAAAAATTTCCGGCTTGGAAATCAGATTCACCACATCGAAGCGGAATCCCTGAATCCCCTTCTTTTTCCAGAACCGGAGCACTTTTTTTAATTCCTCCCGGACCGCTGTATTTTCCCAGTTCAAGTCCGCCTGGGTCACATCGAACAGGTGCAGGTACCATTTTTTTAAGGAAGGCACATATTCCCAGGCCGGCCCCCCGAATTTGGACTGCCAGTTGGTGGGAACCTGATCGGGACTTCCCTCCCGGAAAATATAGTAGTCCTGATACGCCTTTTCTCCCGCCAGCGCCCGGCGAAACCATTCATGCTGTGTGGAGGTATGGTTGAACACCATGTCAAACATCAGTCCCATGCCCCGCTCCTTTGCTTTTCGGATCAGCTCCTCCAGTTCCTCCATGGTGCCAAACACCGGGTCTATGGCGTAGTAATCCGCCACATCATAACCATTGTCCCTCTGGGGCGACACGAAAAACGGAGTCAGCCACAGATAATCCACTCCCAGTTCCTTTAAATAATCCAGCTTTTGCGTCACCCCTGCCAGATCCCCGATTCCGTCCCCATTTGCATCATAAAAAGACTTCGGGTATATTTGATAGACCACTTTATTTTTAAAATCCGCCATATTCATTCTCCCTGTTTTATACCGTCAGGCCGTATGTTTCTTCTTTCCCGCCAGCACCGTCAAAAGAAACGGCACGGCCACAGCGATCAGCATGGAAATTGCAAAGGTTCCCATAAACTGCGGCTGAATGGATAAGATGCCCGGCAGGCCGCCCACGCCGATGGCGTTTGCGGTAGTGCCCGTTGCCACACAAAATACCGCCGCGCATGCCGAACCGATCATGCCGCAGATAAAAGGGAAGGTATATTTTAAATTGACCCCGAAAATGGCCGGTTCCGTCACGCCCAGATAGCAGGAGATACAGGAGGGAACATTGACTTCCTGGGCCTGCGCATTTTTGCGCTGCAGCCAGATCATCGCCAGAACCGCCGACCCCTGGGCGATGTTGGAAAGGGCGATCATGGGCCACAGCATGGTCCCGCCGTAGTCCGCAATCAACTGCAAATCGATGGCGTTAGTCATATGGTGTAATCCGGTGATCACCAGCGGCGCATAAACAAAGCCGAAAATTGCCGCAAACACCACTCTGAAAGAACCCGTAATCCCCGCATAGACCACGCTTGAAATGACGGAGCCGATTTTCCAGCCGATGGGGCCCAGCACAAAATGGGCCGCTATCACCGCCAGCACCAGACTGCAGAAGGGGACTACGATCATGGAAATCACCTGGGGCGTGATTTTCCGGAAAAACCGTTCCAGATAGACCAGCGTGAAGGCCGCCAGGATGGCCGGAATCACCTGGGCCTGATAACCGATCATGTTCACCTTAAAATAGCCGAAATCCCAGGCCGGAATATCCGCCGCCGCTGTAGTGGCTACGGAATACGCATTGAGCAGCTGCCCGGAAACCAGCGTCAGCCCCAGCACAATGCCCAGCATCTGGGTGGTTCCCATTTTCTTTGTCACGGACCAGCAGATTCCCACCGGCAGCATATGAAACACCGCTTCGCCGATGAGCCATAAAAAACTGTCGATGCCGCTCCAGAACTGACTGATATCGCACAGCGTTTTGGTGCCGTTTTCAAACAGGTACAGACTGTCGATACAATTGCGGAACCCCAGGATCAGACCTCCTGTGATGATGGCCGGGATCAGGGGCGCAAAAATTTCCGCCAGCGCGGTCATCACCCGCTGGATTACGGTCTGGTTTTGCTTTGCCGCCTGTTTTACCTGTTCCTTGGAAACGCCCTCAATCCCCGCTGCCGCCGTAAAATCATTGTAAAAATCGGCCACTGTGTTACCGATGATGACCTGAAACTGGCCCGACTGGGTGAAACTGCCTTTCACAACCTTCATGGCTTCGATCTTCCCTACGTCCGCCTTCTCCGGATCGTTTAACACGAACCGCATTCTCGTCATACAGTGAGAAACCGCCGCAATGTTTTCTTTTCCGCCCACCAGCTCCAGCAGCTGCTTGGCGTCTTTTTGATACTTCCCCATATCCTTACCTCCTCGTAAAATATGTTTTACTTGTTTAAACAAGTTGTTTATAATTCATATATACCATACTTGTTTAAACAAGTCAAGTTATTTATTCAAAATTTTTAAGCCTCCTGTTTGCACAAGAAGCGTATCCGGCCACTTTGTGCCCCTGCCCGGCTGCCTCCCTTTGCACAGCCTCCGGCCCCGGACACTGGCCG
>CABSCP010000069.1 GCA_902476265.1 uncultured Lachnospiraceae bacterium | reverse complement strand
ACCCTCGGTCTCTGCGTTGCGAACGCAGCGCTTTCCCAGCTAAGCTACGAGCCCATATGGGAAAATCCCATATAAAATGTAAAATGGAAGCAACGGGGCTCGAACCCGTGACCTCTCGCGTGTGAGGCGAACGCTCATCCCAGCTGAGCTATGCTTCCATGTACTGACAAAGTATATTGTACCACTTTATCAGAAAGAATCAAGCCCCTAAATTTATTTTTTTGGAGCGGGATCCGTTTTCAGATCCGAACAGGTGTCGATCAGCTTTTCGATCAGAAGCTTTTTCACATATACATCAAAGCTCAGAATGCACACAAAAGAGAAGATCCGCAGAAATTTCTGATCCTGCAGAGGAGCGTCTGCAAAGGTGTTCTCCGCCTTGCGGAATTTTTCAGTCACATCCTGCTTTAAATATTCCACCTCTTCCGCTTCCATGCTGAATACTTCATTATAAACATCCTCCAGACAAAAATCCTGATCCTTGCCGAAAAATTCCTCTGTAATTGGCTTTAGGACAGCCTGGATATCATTGATGGATAAAATTCCCTTATAATAGTAAATAAAAATCAGAAGCATCACATGCTCTTTGGAATACTTTTTCCGTACCGGTGGAGGGAGCAGATCATTTTTGGCATAATTATTAATCATGGTCTTTGTCAGAATCTTATCTTCCTCCGGATTCCGGGTGGAATTTTTCAGACGGCCGCTCATGAAAGTGGTGACCTGGTCCATATACAGGTCGATATCGGGAATATCCTCCGGACGGATATAATCGATCCGGTCAAGACTGTCCAGTATACTCTTTAATAAATCTTCCGATTCCAGCGTCATAGTAAAAATCTCCTTTTCATCATTATATAGTATTGAAAACCAGATGACAAGTATTTTGCATTCATTTCTTTCCCTTTACTTTGTGACTTTAGTATGTTAAAATGCTGATATATAGGCCGGAACGGACAAATCTATTTCAAAATACAGCAAAAGGAGCAAGTTTGATGAACAAAAAAATTAAGACAGAAGCAGTAGACCATCTGTTTGAAGCGATTCTGAGCCTGGAAAATAAGGAAGAGTGTTATGCGTTTTTTGAAGACCTTTGTACGGTCAATGAACTGCTCTCCCTTTCCCAGCGCTTTGAAGTGGCGGCCATGCTGAAAGAAGGGAAAACGTATCTGGATATCGCAGAGAAAACCGGGGCCTCCACAGCGACGATCAGCCGTGTCAACCGCTCTCTGAATTACGGGAATGACGGTTATGAACTGGTATTTGCCAGAACGGCAAAGAAGGAGTGAAATGCCGTGGATAAAACCGCGGGAAAAAGAAACGGTATACTAATTTTTGCTTTACTTTTTTTCCCGTATGTGGTATGCTGACAGCATGTAACAAGTAACAACTTATTTTTCTTGGAGGTATCCACATGAACAAAGGTACAGTGAAATGGTTTAACAACCAGAAAGGCTATGGATTCATTTCTGATGAGGCTGGTCATGATGTATTCGTACATTATTCCGGGCTGAACATGGATGGGTTCAAATCTCTGGAAGAAGGCGCTGCTGTAGAGTATGACGTCATCCAGGGTGAGAAAGGCCCTCAGGCTGTTAACGTAACAAAACTGTAAGAAGCGCACCGCAGAAGCGGACTTCCTACTCTTATGAATGATGAGATCCCGGGATCTCATATAGTGTCCTTATCATAAACCTATGTGCCTGTTCTTTAAATAGAGACTTTAGTTCTTGGTTTTAAATGAATTCGAACTAGCTAAGTGATTAAGCGTACGCAGAAAAAGCCGATCGGAAGGTCGGCTTTTTTAGTGCACAGAAATTGATGGGGAGACCGGAATCCAAACTCAGATGAATGGATACTGCAAACACGGTCAGGGATTTTGAAAAAGACCGATGGGCGGTTTGGCGCGGGTGAACAGGAAAAAGAGCAGCGCGAAAAGAAGGAGGATGAGCACAGATAAAAAGATCTGCCATCCCTGTGTATGTTCCCTTTCTTTTTTCAGACAGCGGGCGGCGGTAAAATATACAGTGAATACGCCGAAGTAAAAGGTGAGGATATCCAAAACCAGCAGGTTGAAGCCCAGGATGCCCGTATAGGTATAAAAGACCGTGACAATAGCGGCAAGTCCCGTGCAGATGCCGATTGTGCAGGACCATAAAAGCCCTTTTTGCCGTTTCTCAAAAACCAGGGCTCCGGCAATCGTCCAGACGAGGGACGGGAAGAACAGCATTTTCAGATGTTCCCAGGTGGATTCATCCACCGGGGAAAAGAGCCCGGCCACAGGGTTCTGCCCGGTGAAATCATAAAAGAAGTGGAGCAGGGTTCCCAGGATGCAGGTAAAGAAAAAACCTGAGATCCAGAAAATTCGGAGTTTTTTGTTCATGAGTTTCCTTTCTGAAGCAAAAGCGCCGGCGCCGGACGCAGACCCTCCCTTTTGGAAGAAGGGCCTGGTTTTGTTGTACGGTCCGGCCGGAAAGTAAGAGGATGACAGTTACTTGGCCTGTGCAGCTTTCTGCGCAAACTGTGTGGTCACCAGATCGGCGTAGGGAACACGTTTGGGAAGCTCGCCGCCTTCTTCCAGGATATCCTGCAGAAGAGTGAAAGCATCCTCTGTGAACACCAGGTCTTTTTTCCAGGTGTCCTGATCATAATAACGCTTTACGATGGCGGTCAGGGTATCGGCATCAGTTTCCGCAAACTGGGGCTGGATCACTGCCGCGATTTCTTCAGGGGTGTGGGCCGTCACATAATCCATGCCTTTCTGAAGGGCGTTGGTGAAGGACTGGATCAGCTCGGAGTTTTCGTCGATATAGCTTTTTTTAGCGGAGAAGGCGGTATAGGGAACATAGCCGGAATCTTCGCCCAGAGAAGCTACCACATAACCGTCCCCCTTTTGTTCCAGGGCGGTGGCGTGAGGTTCAAACTCAACAGTAATTAGTAGTTTACTACACCTTAGATTAAAAATCTAAAGCCGCATATTTTCCGGCTTTTTTCGTCCACATATATTTCTTTTAAGATGCTTTTCCAAAATGATTTTTTGTGAGCAGCATCAAGGTCTTTGTAAACATCCATCCAGTCATCCCTTAAAACATTCTGTATAGGAGTATACGCCTGTATAGGGATTATATTCTCTTCTTCCAGGGCGGATTTTAATTTTCCATCCAGGAGGGCATATTGCTCATCATAATAGGATTCAGAGATCCGGCCCTTCAGATACATATTATTGAGACGTTCCAACTCCTGCTTTATTCCGACGGATCGGTTGCGGGGGTGGGAGGATTCTATGCGCTTACGGGCTTCCAACAACTCCTGCTCCAGCTGATCCATGATATGAGTAAGCAGATATTCTTCGACAACGCTTTCCGAAATGCAGGCACCATTGTGGTACTCTACAAATTTTGCACCACAACGATAACGCTTATACTCACTTACGCCGCCGCTTTTTAATTTCTGGCGCTTGACGAATCCATTCATATTCTTTCCACAAATCGGACATTTTATCATGGAGGAAAAATAAAATGGTTCGACCTGGTGCGGGATAATTTTGCTGTCGGATACCTTTGCAATTTTATTATATTGGTCAATCGTTATGTAAGGCTCACAGTATCCATCAATACCATAAAGGCGGCCAGCATATGTTTCGCATTTTAAAATGCGGTTGACCTGGTACATGGTAGGGGCTTGGTTTCCGTATTTGTTAAGGATATAAGAAACGGTATCTTTTTTGGACCAACAGGAAAAATAATGAGAAAACACATCCTCTACAATGTGCCTGGTATCAGGATCTTTGATTAAGTGCTTCTCAGCGTCAGTCGTGTATCCATAAGCGGGCTTTCCATTTACATGCTGACGCATACGCTTTTTATATTCAAAAACGTTCCGTATACGTTCACTGTCACGGTCACATTCATTTTCGTTTACGGATAGCATGATATTGATGGCAAATCGGCCATTGGAGGTACTGGTATCATATTCTTCGAAAATGGTTTTCCAGTTGCACCCATGCGCCTCGAGTATGGATTGTGTATTGTGGTAATCTTTAATGTTGCGGAACCAGCGGTCAAGCTTGGTGACAAGGATAAGGTCAACTTTGTCTGCCTTCACATCATTCAGTAGCCTTACTAATCCATGCCGGTTCTGCATTTTCTTCCGGGCTGTAATACCCTCATCACTGTAATAACCGACAATTTCATATCCATGCTGCACCGCATAATCTGTGAGAGCAGCGCGCTGGGCATCAAGGGACAGACCGTCTTTAACTTGCATGTCTGTACTCACGCGGTCATATAGGGCACATCTTGTTTTAGGCATGATAAAAACCTCCTGTATCAATATATGCGTTTACTGTTTAAGCAGAAATAAAAACTGCTCAATTTCTTTTGAGACCCGACGGGATACCGGGACAATCTCGCCGTTATCCAGTATCAAGGTGCGGTTTTCTTTTTCCATATGATCAACATGCCGCATATTTACAAGACAATGTCTGTGGCAGCGGCAAAAAGAATAGTCCATTTGTGGGAGGATATCCTCAAGGATTCCTCTGTACTGATATTTGTTATTCTCAGTATGTATTTCTATACCATGAGAATGTTCATGGCTTGTTGCAATGTATCGGATTTCTTTTTGAGGGAACGGAAAGAACTGGCCGTTAAGAAGCAGATTGACCGAGCGCTCCTCATACGGATGGTTTAGATGGAAGTCCAGATTGCGGACTATATCCATGCAACGCATCAACCGGCGGGCAGTGTTGGTATCATTTTCTTCTATTGTGACCATCGCCTCTGTTTCAAAGAGCGGAGAGAGCTTTTGGGGGATGGAAGTGGCCAATATGACAATATAGCCCCTGGGATCGTATTTCCTGATTTCATGGGCCAGGGTGATGCCGTCCAGCGGAGCATCCAGGACAAGGCTGATAAAGTACAGGGATTGTCCTGGATGCTTTAATTTTACAAATTCCAACATTTCAAAAGGATTTTGTGTTTGGCAGACAATTTTCATGTCAAATACAAAATTTTTCCGCACATACTCATTCACCACATCAGCGTGCATTTCCATGATTTCTGCATTATTCTCACAAATATAGATCGGTAACATATATTCCTCCTCAGATAATAGTACCAATACTATACCGTTTATGGATGTGCAGCGGCAATGGAAAATTATGGGCATGAGCAAAGCGACGAAATTTTTAAGGCTGTGACCGTTCGTGCCACGGGAAATGACCGTTCGTGCCATAAAAAATTGTTCACACTACACAAAAAAAGCTGTTTTTATGTAAGATGCCGAACAAATATGGAAAATTATGACATAGATTTTACGGTAGCATATGCTATAATAAACATATCGAGAGGCCTCCGAAATAAATAACACGATTTGCACCGGTGAAACAAGTATTAAGCGGGAGGTAACATATGAAAGCCAATATTGATGATTACAAAAAAGAGATACATATTATGATTGATAAGGTCAATGACTTATCGCGCGTGATAAGGATTTTTGGTTTTGTAAAAAAGATATTTGATATAGAGAAGGAAGAGGAAAAAGAGGCTTAGACCTCTTTTTCATTTGTCCATTCTTTGTAAATTTCCCATATAGCCTGTTTATGTTTGGAAGATAATTTTTTATATTTGAGAAGCATTTCAGCAATAAATGGATCTTTTCCTTCTGTGATTTCAGCACAGTATTCTGAAAGTTCATCTTCTTCAAAATCTTTTTTTGTCATATCTTCATCAGAGCCGCCATATAGTAGCCAATTCCTATTTATTCCCATTTTTTCACAAATATCTTCAATGAGACGTTCACTGGGTTGTCCTTCATTTTTGATAAGTTTTGTCACATATGAAGGTGCAATGTTTAATTCAGCAGCAAAGTCAATTTTTTTAATATTTCTGGACTCAATTATTTTTGCGATTCTAGTACCTATATTTTTATCTATGCTATCCATGTTTTTTCGTCCCCTTTCTGTGATTATGGTATCACGTACGCAAAATGAAGTCAATATACAATTTAACTAAGTGAAAAAAGTATATTGACAAATTGAGTAAGTGAAAGTATAATTTGATTAGGTGAAAGAAAGAGAGGTGAAAATATGGGAACTTTAAAAAATTTGGATATTGAAAAGACGGATCTGAAACGGACATTAAAAATGCTCGAATCATTAAGCCGTGATCATCGTATAGACATATCCGCAAGGATAGATGCCTATTACCGTGATGAAATGCTTAGGGAGTCCGGAGAACCGAAGGCACTGGAGGAGCAGGAAGAAAAGCGTGAACTGCAACTGGTGTAGGAAAGAGGTGAAATCGAACATGGAAAAAAAACAGTTTTATGTAAAGTTAAAAATTGAAGAAGGAAAATTGGAAAAGATTATGGGTGAATTGGATGAAGCTAAAGGAAAAATTTATGAGTGCTACACAGAACTTCAGAAGTTAGGTCTTTTAGAGATTGTTCCCGAAGAAAAATAGACATTCTTCGGGAACGAGATCAGCCTTCAATTTCATTAAGGAATTGAGTGAAAAGGTTCGCGGTATTGTCAATGACTTTATTTATATCGCGTACCGTGCAGGGAGAACTGTGATCGCCATTACTCGGTTTTGAGTAAAATTTGTATTCCTTTATCAGTTGTCTGAGTTTGGAAATATCAATATCATTCATGTAATTATACATCCTTTCTTTAGTACTCGGCTCTGGCGGGAGCCTGTAAGTACAGTATAGGAGCTAAAAGGAGAAAAGACAAGATACCGGAAAGGAAAGTGAAAAAAGAAGATATGTCAAACAAAAAAGTAAATCTATGTAAATGTGGTTTTTTTTTCCACGAAAAGGATGCAGTATATTGCGGAGGATGTGGAAGGAAATTGTGTAAAGAAAAGGGTATATTAGACAATTCAATAAAAGCGCTCATGAAAATATGGATGAGGAAGAATGCCAGGTGATTATCCTCACCTGGCATAAATGAAATTAGATTATTCTTTGCTTCTACCGCAAGAACAGGTACCGACATAACTGGCATTGACCTTGCCGCATTTGGGGCATTTCCAGGAACCGTCCTCTCTGATATAAGAAGGCTTGCGTGGGATAGAAATTGTCGGAGCAGAATCTTTTGTTACGCCGCAAGAACAGGTTCCGACGTAACTGGCATTTATTTTTTTACACCTGGGACACTGCCAAGTTCCGTCAGGCCTTACCACAGATCTTCTTGTGGTAGGTTTAGGAGCTGAATCAACCGAAGAAGATAGGGTGGCAGCAGGGGAAGTGCACTGGTCAGAATAAATGTAAGATTCGACCGCGCGGCGCACAAGCTCAGAGATTGTAATGGAGTGACGGCTACAATAAAAATCTACCTCACTGCGAAATTGTTCACTTACATCAGCACTAATCCTAGGTTTAGTGGTGGAAGGAACATGAAAATTATCGTTTACAGTAGGTTCGTAATGGGGAGGCGGACTTTTTGGAGATCGCAATGCAACAACAATGAAAACAACGATAACAAATAAGGTAACAAAACATAAAGCAATTAAGAAACTCATAATATATCCCCCTTGTTTAAGATATTAAGGAAATTGTACCACATAAGATAATGGGCAACAAGAGGGAAGGACTGCAGATGGTATAGGAAGGATGTGAAGGAAATGAAGTTAAAAAAAGAACCGCATTTTACAATGTGGATTGTAATAGCGGTTCTGGTGGTTAATCAGTCTGTAATGATGCATCAAAACTTTCAGGATCGGCAGAAAATTCGGAATCAGATATCTGAAATTCGAGAGCAGATTCTTGAACTGAATCAGTACGATACGGAGAGTCTGGGGATTCTAAAAGATGTCCTGTCGATTCTGGATTGTCTTGTAGTTACCGAATAAGGACAATCAGGGAACACATAGGATGATAAAAAGGGAGGAGGCGGGCGTATGAATTATGAGTCAGACATGGAAGTAACGCCTGAAAGGCAGATTGCAATCAAAGAAATACTGATCCGTCTGTGGGAAGATCAGATGGGGATGAAGTTGGAAAGGGTACAGAAGGGGAAAGAACCGGCGTAAGCCGGAGACTGTGGACAAGTTTACTTTTTAGAGGAAGAAGGTGGATAAAATGACACTAAGAAACTTTTTAAAGATGCATCAGGATGGTGTGGCATGTGTTTCAATCTCGCAACTGCCATATAACTTTGAAAAGCATTCATATG
>CABSCP010000068.1 GCA_902476265.1 uncultured Lachnospiraceae bacterium | reverse complement strand
TTAAGGCGGCGTGGAATATTTTCGGAGACAGTTATCGGTATAGGCAGAAATATAACGAGTTTAAGAAAAAGAAACAGGCTGAGGCAAAGAGCGGTGGTCAGCTGAGTTTTGAAGATTTCCCAGAGGTGTTGCCATGATAAAGTGAAATTTAATTCAGAACAGCACCAAATAGTATGGTAGAATAGTGCACATTGATAATTGAATATTGGCGGTTGATATGGTATATTGAATGCATTACCTTATGAAGGAGGGATTACTGTGAATATAGTGATAATTGTATTTATATCGTTAATCGTATTTGTATTAGTCCGATTTTCCCTTGTTGCGCTCTCCTTGTTGATAGGGAGAATATTTAAGGTGCCTGAGAACAAAATAGGATTTCATTTAGCAATTTCTGTTTTATTCTATTTTTTGTATGTTACGTTATTTCTGGTATTTGTAATAGTGATTTCGGATAACAGGTCTTTTAGTAATGCAGAATGGTATTTCGTATACGCATTTATTGGCATATCTGCTATATTGTGGTGCTATTTTAGTTGGGAAATGAAGTTTAGAGCATTACCTAAATTTGGAGGAAATGATAGTGCTACTATTATAAAAAAAATATTAGTTTATGCGTTTGTTATGGTGTTTTCTTTCTATCACGGATATTCAATATTGAATGAAAAGTTTAGCGGTCAAAATGTAGATCTGTTAACAACAATTGTAAATATTACAGTAATTCCTGGAGTAATTGCGTTAGATAGATTGTTAAATCAATTTAAAAATCTTCAAAGTAAGAAGAATTAGAAATATTATCCATACCAGCCGTCGAATATTGACGGCTGGTATTTTTTTGAGCATTTTCCCTAATAAAAAGGGAGGGCCGGTCAGGATCGCTCCTGCCGGCGTATGAAAAGAAGCATCTATGATGAAAAAGGTTATCTGCCTTTTGTGATTATTACTATACCGGGAAAATGTGACAGGAATCTGACCGGAAAGTGAAAAGTCTGTGAAGATTTTATGGAGGGAAGGTGAAGGAGTGGAAGAACAGCTGACAGAAAATGAGAAGAAAAAGCAGTACCTTTGGGGATACCGGGACGCCATCCGGCAGATGCAGCGTATCGAACTGAAAATCCAGGAAATGCGGATGAATGTAATGATGCCTTCTGTCATTGCGGACGGGATGCCCCATGCTCATGGCGGATCGGATATGTCCGGGTACGCGGCGCTGCTGGATCAGGAAGAGCGGAAATATCTGAAAGCCAGATATCAGAGGTTGAAGAGGTGCAGAGAGATCACGAACCGAATTGAACGCTTGAAGGATGAGGATGAAAAGGATGTTCTGATGTATCGGTACATAAAGCTGATGAAGTGGGAGGATATTGCGGAAGTTATGGATTTTAAAGATGTACGTCAAGTTTATAATATTCATGGAAGCGCATTGAAGAATTTTATTCTGTGATTTCATTGTTTTTCATGTTTGGTCTGTGATATAGTGTATCTGGGTGAAATCGAAAGATAAAGCCTATCCTCCCCAAACACATTTTTTAAAACACCTGGCTGTGGCTGGGTGTTTCTTTTTGGCAGTAAATGTTGTATAATGAAGAAAATGTATATGGGAGGACTAAATTAAATGAATGTAGAGATTTTTTCTGATGAATGTAAGATAATAGCAAATGGATCGTTTATGCTAAAAAATAGGGATTCAAATGCGCGTATACATTTAGATTTTTTACCAGAATATAATTATGCCCTGAATATAACTTTTAACTTTTCAAAGGAAAGAACTGGTGTCGAAGCAAAAGTAGAACGAAAAGTGCATAATAGTAGTGAAATTGAATTTGTCATTTCAAATACAGAAGAACCAGCGGGGAACGGAACGATGGGAGCGCAACCTGTTGCTATTTTTGCGGATGGTAAAACTTTATCATGCAATTATATTTTTAGCAGGCCAACGCCGGATAATGTTAGAACGTTCACTTATTCATTTTATATTGAAGGGTAGGTGAATCGCATGACGAAACAGGGAACGGATAGGGTTAATTTAGTAAAAGATGTAGGGGCTTCAAATTTGAATCAGAATACAAAAGACATTGTCTTAAAAGGTTTAATAAATGACGATTCTCCAAAGGAGGTAGACGGCGTGCTCGATAAGTTTTTGGGAAGCAGAAATACAAAAATATATTTGGTATCCATCTTATTATTGGTTTTTATAGTGATAATGTCTATATTCTGCTATATCTTCAGAAATGATATTACACCTTTAGTTGATTTTTTGCAGACCATTGCACCTGTTATAACGTTGGCTTTTGGGTATATTGTTGGGGAGAAAGTAAAGTAGCAGAAAAGTGAATTATTTACGCATAAGATGCAGGAGACAAATGAAAGACCGTTAGGAGGTAGTAGCAATACCATCTCTTTTCTTTCCACAAAACCACGAATGCCTTCCATCGGCAAGGAGAGGCAGCCTATTCAGCTGCCTGATCTCTGCAGAGTTCATCCAGGGTGACACCGAGGGCATCAGCCAGTTTGATCATGGTTGATACACGGCCATCATCCCGGCGCTCCAGATCTTCAATCGTCCGAATGGGAACATCCGCCAGGCGGGATAAGGCAGGAACGGACAGGCCCCGGGTGAGACGGATATGTTTAAGACGCATGGTGATTCCTCCTTTTGTGAAAGGCATAGGCGATAGTACAGAGCAGCCATGCCCCCCATTTGATAAAATCAAAGACAGTGGGTGAAAAAAATTCGCCCTGAAAACCTTCATACAGAAGAATGACAGTGAGGATGATCCATATTGAACGTAAAAGTTTCATGTTTTACATAGCTTATGAATGTGGTATACTATAAGCGAAGAAGGGAGGGGCCGAAGCCCCTGAGCCTTACTTCTTTTTCTTAGACCTTTTGGATTTTGTTTCTTTTTTCGTCCGAACGATCAGGCAGATGGCGGTGACGATTGCAAGAAGCGCTTCCGAAAGGTCTTTGATTATTTCGCTTATAGATTCATTCACTTGCGTACCTCCTTCCCTTGTTGATAATATCATCATACCACGCAAATACGTGGAAGTCAAGAAAAATGAAACTATTTTGTAAAGAGAGGTGGTGAGATTGCCACGAAAACCTGATGAAAGAATAAGCCTGGCGCGTGAAATGTTTTTAGGCGGCATGAAGCTGATTGATATTGCAAATGAGATGGAAGTGCCAGAAGGAACAATTCGTAGCTGGAAAAATAGACAGAAATGGGACTGCAACGTTGCAAATAAAAAGGAACGCAACGTTGCAAAAAGAAAGCGCGGCGGACAGCCAGGCAATCACAATGCCACAGGACCGCCGGGGAATCATAATGCAGAAAAGCACGGTCTTTTTCGGAAGTATCTTCCGGAGGAGACCTTTTCTATTATTGCCGAGATGCCGGCTGATCCGTTAGACGTGCTCTGGGACCAGATCCAGATTGCTTATGCTGCTATTATCCGGTCACAGCGGATCATGTACGTGCGGGATAGGGATGACAAGACAAAGGAAAAAACAAGCGATACCGCAAATGGATATAGTTTCCAGCAGGCATGGGATAAGCAGGGCAATTTTTTAAAGTCTCAGGCACGGGCCCAGTCAGAACTGCGCAGTCTGATCAAACAGTATGACGAGATGGCGCATCGAAACTGGGAGCTTACAACGGAGGAGCAGCGCACCCGGATCGCGGTAATAAAGTCCCGGTTGGAGGACGATAAGGATACGCCGATTCAGATCACATTTAGAAGGGCGAGTGAGACGGTTGAAAGCAAGAACAGTGGAAGTAGCGCTGAATGATCATTTTTACAATTTTGTGTATGACTGGAACTACAAGTTTTATTTTCTTGTAGGCGGATATGGAAGTTCTAAAAGCTATCATATTGCAATGAAGCTGATCAAAAAGCTGCTGGAGGAAAAACGAAAAGCGCTGGTTGTTCGCGAAGTATTTGATACGCTCCGGGATTCCTGCTTTGATCTGCTGCAGGAAGTGGCAGCCGCGATGGAAGTGGATGAGCTGATGACATTTACCTCCAGTCCAATGCAGGTCCGATTTAAAAACGGCAGCAAGATTATTTTTAAAGGGATGGACAAACCGGCAAAATTAAAGTCCTTAAATGGGGTTTCAATAGTCTGGATTGAGGAATGTTCGGAAGTGAAGTATGAGGGATTTAAAGAGATTCTGGGCAGACTGCGCCACCCAAAACAGAGCAATCATATTATCCTTTCCACCAACCCCGTCAGTAAGGGAAACTGGTGTTACAAATATTTCTTTCAGGACAGAAAGGAAAAAGTTTTCGTCCTGGATGATGAGGAACTGTATAAAAAGCGGATCATTATCCAGGGAAACACCTATTATCATCACAGCACTGTGGATGATAATTTTTTTGTGCCGGAAGATTATGTGCAACAGCTGGATGATCTCCAGGTGCATGACCCGGATCTGTACCGGGTAGCCAGAAAGGGGCGCTTTGGCGTCAATGGCAGGCTGGTGTTCCCTCAGTTTGAAGTATGGAGTCAGGATAGAGTGCGGCAGGCCATGTGGGCCGTGAGGCATCCCCTTGAAAAGAACGGCATGGACTTCGGCTTTGTGACCTCATACAATGCGGTGGTACGTATGCTGATAGACCACGATGAAAAGATTCTGTACTTGTATGATGAATACTATTCCAGAGACAAGACAGATCCGGAGATCTCTGCCGATCTTGAAAAGTGGAAAGGGATTCTGATCAAAGCCGACTGTGCAGAGCCGAAAGCGATCCGATATTATCAGCAGCAGGGATTTCGGATGCGGCCATGCCGGAAGTTCAAAGGATCGCGGGCAATGTACACCAAAAAGGTGAAGCGCTTTAGAAAGATTATCTGTGCGGACAACTGCAAAAATATCATAGATGAATTGCAGGAACTTACCTTCGCGGTGGATAAAGACGGGGAGATCATAGAGGATGAGTTTAATATCGATCCGCATACTTTGTCGGCCATCTGGTACGGACTTGATGACTATGAAGTGTCCGATTTGAAAGGCGGCAGCATGAGCGTGTTGAAGTAGAGGTGAGAGAGTGGAAATAGAAGTTGTAAAGAAGCTGATAAAAAAATATATGTCGGGCCATGCCGAATTTATCAGGCAGGCGGATACCGCGGCGCGCTATTATCGAAATGAGACGGATATCCTGCTGGAACCGCCCAGGAAGAAAAGGCAGAAAGAGGAAGGTGAAAACGAAACGCCGCTGCGGAATGCGGATAACCGGATCCCGTTTAACTTTCATGGTCTTCTGGTCAATCAAAAGGCGGCCTATATGTTTACGGCGCCGCCCCTGTTTGACCTGGGCAATAAAAAGGCAAACAAAACCCTGAGCGCTTTTTTAGGCGACAAATACCCGAAGACCTGCAAGGATATGTGCATTGAGGCATCAAACGCGACAGTTGGCTGGCTGCATGTCTGGAAAGACCGGAAAAGTGGTCAATACAGATATGCGGTTGTGCCTTCCGGGCAGGTGATCCCGATCTGGAACAAAAGTCTGGAAAAGGAACTGCAGGGCGTTTTGAGATGTTATCATGACATTGCGGATGACGGTGAAGAGATGGATATCTATGAGTATTGGAATGACACGGTTTGCGAGGCCTATGCGGTCAGATCAGGCAGCACAGTGGACACGGGACTAATGCCATTTAAGACTTTCACTCTAATTGATACAGAAGGGAACAGAGAACTTTCCAATACGTTCACGCATGACATCGGGGAAGTCCCCTTCTTTGCATTTGCCAATAACAACACGGGAACGAATGACCTGAAAAATATCAAACCGCTGATCGATGTGTACTGTAAGGTGTTTTCAGGCTTTGTAAATGATCTGGAGGATATTCAGGAAGTAATCTTTGTGCTGACCAACTATGGAGGGGCCGATCTCAATGAATTTCTGAGTGACCTGAAATATTACAAGGCGATCAAGGTGGACAATGACGGCTCCGGGGACAGTTCCGGCGTTTCCACGCTGACTATAGACCTGCCGGTGGAGGCAAGGGAAAAACTCCTTGCAGTCACCAGAAAGTGTATTTTTGAGCAGGGGCTTGGCATTGATCCGGATCCTCAGAATTTTGGAAACAGTTCCGGAGTGGCGCTGAATTTTCTATATTCCCTGCTGGAACTGAAAGCGGGACTGATGGAAACCGAATTCCGGCCGAGTTTTGGCCGCTTTATCAGATGTATTTGCCGGCTGCTGCATTTACAGATTAAAGACGATACCATCACGCAAACATGGACACGTACATCGGTGCGGAATGATCAGGAATTGGCCAATATAGCGGCGCAAAGCAAAGGTGTGATATCTGATGAGACGGTCATTCGCAATCACCCCTGGGTGGAAGATCCGGAGAAAGAAAAGCAGCTGTTAAAGAAGCAGGAAGAGGAAGAATTGGAAAAGGCGGGTGAGTATCAGGATGCTTTTGGGAAGCCGGAAGATGAGGCAGGTGGTGAAGATGTAGATGAAGAGTAAGGAGTACTGGGCCGGAAGAATGCAAGCCCTGGAGGATGAGAATTATCAGCGGAGCATGGACTATTACAAAGATGTCCAGGAACAGTTCCGGCAGGCTTCCAACAGTTTGCAGATGGACATTGAACACTGGTACCGGCGGCTGGTCGAAAATAATGACATCAGTTACGCTTCCGCAAAGCGGTTTCTGAAATCATCGGAACTGAAGGAATTCAAATGGGAAGTAGATCAGTACATAAAAGCCGGCCATGAAAATGCCATTGACCAGCGCTGGATGAAGGAACTGGAAAATGCCTCTGCCCGATATCATATTTCCTATTTGGAGGCCATGAAGCTGCAGATCCGGCAGCATGCGGAATTGCTTTCCACAGAGTTAGAAGGAGGTGTCACAGACTTCCTGCAGAAAGGTTATGCCGAACAGTTTTACCGGACGGCCTATGAATTTTCAAAGGGGAGTGGTACCGGATTTAATCTGGCGAGGCTGGATGAGCGCCGGATCGATGCGCTTATGAAGCATCCCTGGGCGCAGGATGGGAAAAATTTTTCAGACAGGATTTGGACGAACAAGGAGAAGCTGATCAGTAACCTCCATACGGAACTTGCCCAGTGCATTATACGCGGGGAGTCGCCCAGAGCAGCCATCAGCCGGCTGGCAAAGAAGATGGATGTCAGCAAGGCACAGGCCGGCAATCTGATCATGACAGAGTCAGCAGCCATCGCATCAGCAGCCCAGGAGGAATGTTATAGAGAATTGGGGGTGGAACAGTATCAGTTTGATGCCACATTGGATGGGGCCACCTGTGAGATTTGTCAGGGGATGGACCATAAGGTTTTCAAGATGTCCGAATATGAAGTCGGGGTGACTGTGCCGCCAATCCATCCACGCTGCCGGTGCTGCACAACACCGTATTATGATGACTGGGAGGAGTTCGGGATCAGTCCGGAAAGGGCGGCCAGAGACCCGGAAACGGGGAAGACCGTGTATGTGGACGGCAGTCTGAAATATGAGGACTGGAAGGAACAGAATCTCATCAAGGGGCTGGCGGCAGGAGATAAAAAGCAAGGTATAATGCCGCAGCATGAACCTCCAGTAGAACTTGGAAAAGTTGATTACTCTGATACTAATGTGGTAAAATCAGTATTACAGGAGGTGGAGAAGCAGATCGTAGATATGCCGATTGAAAACGCTGTAGTAGTTTTGTCGGATGGAACGGTTTGGCAGTGCTTCGGGGATTTAAACGGGGTATATCCGGACATTGATTTACAGGGAAAGCTTGAAGGTGCATGTATAACGCATAATCATCCGCCTGGTTCGGTTAATGAATATTCATTTAGTGATGCGGATATACAGCTTTTTGTGGAGAATAATTTAAAGATTTTACGAGGCATTGATGAATATTTTATATATGAACTAAATAGAAATGCAGAAGATATAGACGAACATTTGTCACTGGCAGAATTGATGGATACAGATGGGGATTATGCACGACATGAAACTTTAATCGGTATTGCTCAGGAAAATGGTTTTGGCTATAGGAGGTATCGGAGATGAATGTGTGGGAAGCATTGACAGAAGCCCAGAAAGAGGAATTGGAGAAAGAGAGCCAATCGTTGAGGGAGTGGGATAGAGAACAGCGCATCCTGATTGAGAAAGAAGCGAGAGCCAAAGGGCAATGGAAAGATTCAGGATTGGATACTAACCAATGGTTGTTTTCGAAGCACATAAATGAGTATAAAAAACGGTTTCGTGCTATACAGGTAAAATACGGATTTAGAACAGCAGATGAGTAAAGTACCACCAGTCAAATAATGGCCGGTGGTATTTTTATGCCTTTTTCCGCAGGCGTTAAAGAACGGAAACTACTCTGCCGGGAGTATAACCGGCCGAACCCAACACCCGGAGAGCGGGAATAAAAATCTATGGAGGTTATGATGGACTGGTTAAAAGAGATTTTGGAAAAAGCAACTGTAACAGACGGAAAGGTGGATGTAGAAGCGGTCATGAAGGCTGTGACGGCAGAGTTTCCCAAACATGCTGTGCCGAAGAAAGATTTCAACGATAAGGTGACAGAGTTAAAGACGGCCAATGATACCATTGCCGAACTGAAAAAGGAAAACGGTGATAATGCCGATCTGCAGAAGAAGATCGGAGACTACGAGACGGAAATCAAGGCCCTCAAGACTGCAGCAGAAAACACAAAGAAGGAATATGCCCTGAAGGAGAAACTGTCTGCCGCCGGTGTGCTGGATGCAGATTACCTGATTTACAAACAGGGAGGTCTGGAGAAGTTTTCCTTTGACAAAGAGGGAAAGCCTATCGGCGTTGATGAGATCATTAAACCGTTAAAAGAGGCATCCCCGCATCTGTTTAAGGCAGCGCCCGGAGCGGAATATAAGCCTGCAGGCGGCGGAACCCCTCCGGCATCCAATCCGTTTGCAAAAGACACGTTCAACCTGACAGAGCAGGGAAAGCTTCTGCGGGAAAGCCCGGAGCAGGCCAGACAGCTGGCGGCAGCTGCGGGAGTGACAATTTAAGAAAGAGAGGATAAAATTTTATGCCAATTACAAAAATTTCAGATGTCATTGTACCTGAATTATTCAATCGGTACGTGATCAACAGAACAATGGAATTATCCGCATTCTATCAGTGCGGAATCGTAGTGAACAGCCCGGAGTTTGATTCGCTTGCCAGCGAGGCAGCACGAACCCACAATATGCCCTTCTTTGAGGATCTGCAGGGGGAATCCGAGGCAACGCTGGAAGACGTGAAGATGACGCCCAAAAAGATCGGTTCCAACAAGGATGTATCCACAACCATCCTTCGGCAGAATATGTGGGCGGCAACGAACCTCTCCGCGGCGCTGGCCGGCGCCGATCCCATGAAGGCCATCGGCGATCTGGTAGCGGGCTACTGGGCAAGAGACATGCAGAAAGAGCTGATCGCGATCCTTTCGGGTGTATTTGGCACGGTGCCTGCCTCCGGATCCGGGGACAGCGCGGTAGCGGCGGAAACGAGAATGGCGGATCACATCCTGGATCTGTCGAAGCAGAGTTCAGAAGCGGCAAAAAAGATCAGCGCATCGGCCTTTATCGATGCCTGCCAGCTGCTTGGTGATGCACAGAGTCAGCTCTCCGGCGTGGTGATGCACTCCGCGACAAAATCTTACCTGAAGAAACTGAACCTGATTGAGACAGAAAGAGATTCTACGGATGTGGAATTTGATGTTTACCAGGGCCGCAGAGTAACGGTGGACGATGGGTGCCCGGTAGATTCCGGCGGCTTATATACTACTTATCTGTTTGGAAACGGGGCAGTGGCATACGGTAATGGCAGCCCTGTAGGGCATGTGGCCACAGAAGTTGACAGGGATAAGCAGACCGGCGGCGGTATCGATTATCTGATTAACCGCAAAGCCTTCATTCTGCATCCCCGCGGGATTGCCTACACAGGCGCGGTCAGAGAGCATGTGGAGACACCGTTGAGAACGGAACTTGCAATGGCAGCAAACTGGAAGCCGGTATATGAGCCCAAACAGCTGCGTATCGTGGCGGTTAAACACAAGATCGGTTAAGGAGGACGGAATGGAAATCGGGAAGTTGAAAAGTCTGCTGGGGATTGCTATGGGGGACACTTCCCGGGATATCCCCCTGCAGTTCGTGCTGGATGATGTGCGGGAAACGATCCTGAATTACTGCAACTTGAAAGACATGCCACAGGGGCTTGTAAACACAGCATACCGGATGGCGATAGATCTGTATCGGTACGAACAGCCGGGAGAAGGCAGCGCGCCGACCGCGGTATCCTCTATTTCGGAAGGGGATACATCCACCAGTTTTATCAACGCTGCCAATGCGTTACAGGGAGGCGTTCTAAAGGACTATAAGGCGCAGCTGAACCGTTACAGGAAGCCGGGGTGGTAGTATGATAGCGGATGCGATCAAACAGGCCCGCAAACTGCATAGGGAGATTATAGAGCAGACTTATGATGGCGTATGCAATATTTACGGGATGCAGCCTGTAAAAGATCAGAAGACGAAGGTAACGCGCCGGGAAGAGGCTATGGTGCGGGCAGAAATCCCATGCCATCTTTCCTTCTCCGGTGCCGCGCCGGCAGCGGGAGGAGAAACGGTAACAACGGTGTCACAGACCATTAAACTTTTTCTGGCGCCGGAACCGGTGGTCCCGCCAGGAAGTCGGATTGAGGTCACTCAGCAGGGCCGGACGGAAAGCTTTGCCCAGAGCGGAAAAGCGGCGGTGTATTCCTCCCATCAGGAAATCATGCTGAAATTGTGGAAAGGGTATGCGTAATGGCAAAATGGGGCAAATGCGATTTCAGGCAGCTGCAACAGCTGCAGAAGCAGATGGAAAAAGCGGAGAAGAATGCGGATGAATTCTGTGTGATGTGCACGAAGGAACTAGCCGCGCGGCTTTTAGCGTTGGCCACTAATAGAACGCCGGTTGGGCAATATCCGGCCGGAAGTGGAATGACTGGAGGAACCCTGAAACGTGGGTGGACCGGGGGAATTATAGAG
>CABSCP010000067.1 GCA_902476265.1 uncultured Lachnospiraceae bacterium | reverse complement strand
CATTCATTGGAATTTCTAAATATCCCCACGTTGTGTTAAAAAAAACTGTGCCACACAGGGTATAGCACTCAGGAAAATGTGAACAACATCAAAACCACTCATCTTCACTGGGGACTGGAATTGGTTTTTGACGAATCTCAGAAGGAATCGGACAACGAAATCTGGATTGACTGCTATCAGCTGAGTCAGTTTCTGCGCAAGCACAGAAGCGGCGTGCAAAAGGTGGACGGAACAAAGGAATGGGAACGGGTGCTGGAGATCAAGGACCCGGCGGTGGAAGCTTGGGTGAAGGAGCACGGGGAAGATCTTTCGGGAAACAATATTTCAGGTAATTCCGGCGGACAAAATGAGGAAACGAATGCAACCGAAGGAGAGTAAAATCCGTTTGAACAGGTAGAAGGATAAAGCGTAAAGGAGGATACACGAATGGGAAGAAAAAAGAAGCTGTCAGCTGTTGCGGTGAGTTTCCTACTGTCTGTTCTGCTGGCTGCCTGCGGTAATGCGGCAATTGAAGAAACAACGCCTGGTTTGCCGGCAGAGACGGGAGGGCTTTCGGAAGAAGCCGCAGAAACCGGATTATCCACAGCTTCGGAGCCGGAGGAAGAGACGGCCGGGATAAAGTCCGAGTCTGCCGGCGGCACCGGTCCGGTGGAAAACAGGGTTGAGATCAGAGCGGTGGTGAAGGAACTGGCTCCGGAGAAAATGCTGATTTCCTCAAAAAGCGACTTATTCCCGGGCGCGTTTTATGTGGAGATCCCGGAAACGGGAGTGGATCTGTCGGGCATTTCCGAAGGAGATACCGTTTTGATCCGTATGAAGAAGCTGGAGAAGACGGAGCAGAATCTGCCCTGCTTTGAGGCAATTTGGGTGACGCAAAGTTTGCAGCAGCAGGAGGGCAGGGAGGATATCCTTTTGACGGGCGCGCCGGAAATCAGACTTCAGGATGCCCTGTCCGGCACTTTTTCGGAATATGTGCTGCAACCGGGAATTTACTCCTGGAACTATATGCAGGACGGGGAAATGCAGGGGATAGTAGCCTGTGGGGAGATTACACTGGAGACGGCAGACACCGCGGAAAACAAGCTGAAAATTCCGGATTATAACGGGCTGGAAACAGTCTTCTACAGCTTCGGCTGTCGGGTATTGCCGGATCAAATCACAGTGCAGGAATGGGAACTGCCCGTAAGCGGGACAGAGCAGCAGCCCGTTTCGGAAACTTACTGTTATGAAAAACCCGTCCTGATCGAATTGAAAAAGGACAGGGCATATATCATCACAGCGGTGTGGAGCGCGCAGGAAGGGACGGAAAACGGATTTTACGGCGAAGCGCAATATGTGCTGGTTACGGAATAGACAGGTGACAGCTGCCGGGCTTTATGAAAAAACATAGAGACGGCAGCTTTTTTTGTACGATAAAAAACTTCGTTTCCTATCGTACAAAAACACACGCTCCGCTGTAGATGCGCATTCGCGCGAAAGGTAGATATTGCCTGTCGGCAATCGCGCTCGGCGCGAGTGTGCGCTAAAAAGCGCACACTTTTTTCATACAAATATGAAATTCCTATAAAACTTCCGAATCAAAACGATTTTTGCTTGCCCTCAAAAGCGTGCTATGTTATAATATTCACAGCGGGCAATGACAAAAAATTAACAATTCCGACAAGGCCCGAAAACAAGGTATTTTTAAATCATATGGAGGAAAAGACATGGCTAAGAAAATTGTTTTAGCAGGTGCCTGCCGTACAGCGATCGGCGTGATGGGCGGCACATTGAGCACGACACCGGCGGCAGATCTCGGTGCAATCGTTATCAAAGAAGCATTAAACAGAGCAGGTGTTCCTGCTGATAAGGTTGATCAGGTATATATGGGATGTGTTATCCAGGCTGGACAGGGTCAGAACGTTGCGCGTCAGGCTTCCATCAAAGCCGGCCTTCCGATCGAAGTTCCCGCTGTGACGGTTAACGTTGTTTGCGGTTCCGGTTTGAACTGTGTGAACATGGCTGCTCAGATGATCGCGGCAGGCGATGCGGATATCGTTGTGGCAGGCGGTATGGAAAACATGTCTATGGCTCCTTACGCTGTGATGCAGGGTCGTTACGGCTATAGAATGAACGATGGCAAGCTGGTTGATACCATGGTTAAGGATGCGTTATGGGATGCATTCAACGATTATCATATGGGTATTACAGCGGAGAATATCTGTGAACAGTGGGGCATCACCCGTGAAGAACTGGATGCATTCGCTGCAAATTCCCAGCAGAAGGCCTGCGCAGCTCAGGAAGCAGGCGCATTCGACAAGGAAATCGTTCCCGTTGAAATCAAGAAGAAAAAAGAGACTGTTATTTTCAATAAAGATGAAGGCCCCCGCCCCGGAACGACGGCAGAAGGCATCGCGAGACTGCGTCCTGCGTTTAAGAAAGACGGTGTTGTTACCGCCGGTAACGCATCCGGCATCAACGACGGCGCAGCCGCTATCGTTGTGATGAGCGAAGAAAAAGCCAAAGAGCTGGGCGTTAAGCCCATGGCTACCTGGGTAGCAGGCGCACTGGCAGGCGTGGATCCCACCATCATGGGAATCGGACCTGTAGCCGCTACAAAGAAGGTTATGGCAAAGACAGGCATGAAGATCGAAGACTTTGATGCGATTGAAGCGAACGAAGCATTCGCAGCACAGTCCATCGCAGTTCAGAAGGAACTGGGCTTCACCGATGAACAGCTCAACCCCAACGGCGGCGCAATTGCACTGGGCCATCCCGTAGGCGCATCCGGCTGCCGTATTCTGGTAACCCTGCTTCATGAGATGGAAGCAAAAGATATGAAGAAAGGTCTTGCAACACTTTGCATCGGCGGCGGTATGGGCTGCGCGACCATCGTGGAGAGAGATTGATCCGACACATTTAAATGACAGGGGATCCCCCTGATGAAAAACTGGAGAATGGCTCACTCATCTGAGACATTCTCCAAATTATGTAGAAAGGCAACAGGTGAATAAAATGGAATACATTTTATATGAACAGAAAGGGCAGTACGCCATCATCACCATCAACCGTGAAAGAGCATTAAACGCCCTCAATTCTACCGTTCTGGATGAACTGGACAAGACACTGGATGCTGTAAATCTGGATGAAGTCAGATGTCTGATCTTAACCGGCGCAGGACAGAAGTCCTTCGTTGCAGGCGCAGATATCGGCGAGATGAGCACCCTGACCAAAGCGGAAGGCGAAGCCTTCGGCAAAAAGGGCAACGACGTGTTCCGCAGACTGGAAACTTTCCCGATCCCTGTGATCGCGGCCATCAACGGCTTCGCGCTGGGCGGCGGCTGTGAGATTTCCATGAGCTGTGATATCCGCATCTGCTCCGAGAACGCTGTTTTTGGACAGCCCGAAGTTGGCCTGGGCATCACCCCCGGCTTTGGCGGCACACAGAGACTGGCGCGTCTGGTGGGCGAAGGCATGGCAAAACAGATGATTTACACCGCCCGCAATATCAAAGCGCCCGAAGCATACAGAATCGGCCTTGTGAACGCAGTTTACCCTCAGGAAGAGTTGATGCCCGCGGCTGAGAAGATGGCAGCTGCCATTGCAAAGAACGCGCCTATTGCAGTTCGTAACTGCAAAAAGGCAATCAACGACGGTCTTCAGGTTGATATGGACCAGGCCATCGTAATCGAAGAAAAGCTGTTCGGCGACTGCTTCGAGTCCGAAGATCAGAAATACGGCATGGCTTTCTTCCTTGACAAGAACAAGGAAAAGGTTAAAGAGCCTTTCAAAAACTGCTAATCAAAAGATAATATAGCCCTGCCGGGCGGCCCGGTTTTCGGCTATCAATAAATTAAAATATAATCAGGAGGATTTCACCATGAAAGTAGGTATTATCGGCGCTGGTACAATGGGTTCCGGTATCGCACAGGCTTTTGCCCAGACAGAAGGCTATGAAGTATTTCTTTGCGATATCAACGAAGAGTTCGCGGCAAACGGCAAAAAGAAAATTGCCAAAGGATTTGAAAAGAGAATTGCAAAAGGCAAAATGACACAGGAAGCTGCAGACGCTGTTTTAAATAAGATCACGACAGGCGTTAAGACAATCTGCACAGACTGCGACCTGGTTGTGGAAGCAGCGCTGGAAAATATGCAGATCAAAAAGCAGACTTTCAAGGAACTGCAGGATATCTGCAAAGCAGACTGCATTTTCGCTACCAACACTTCTTCTCTGTCCATCACAGAAATCGGCGCAGGCCTTGACAGACCTGTTGTTGGAATGCACTTCTTCAATCCTGCTCCCGTTATGAAGCTGGTTGAGGTGATCGCAGGCTTAAACACACCGGTTGAAGTTGTGGAGAAGATCAAAGCAATTTCCGTTGAAATCGGCAAAACACCCGTACAGGTTCAGGAAGCAGCAGGCTTTGTTGTGAACAGAATCCTGATCCCCATGATCAATGAAGCAATCGGCATCTATGCAGAAGGCGTTGCGTCTGTAGAAGATATTGATACCGCTATGAAGCTGGGCGCTAACCATCCCATGGGACCTCTGGCTCTGGGCGACCTGGTTGGTCTGGACATCGTTCTGGCGATCATGGAAGTTCTGCAGGCTGAGACCGGCGATTCCAAATATCGTCCTCATCCCCTTCTTAAGAAAATGGTACGCGGCGGCCAGTTAGGCCAGAAGACCGGCAAAGGCTTCTACGACTATACAAAATAAATTAAAACAGATAATGGGCGCGGGCAGTATAAATCCTCCGGGAGCTGCCCGGCTTGTAAGGAGGAGTAAAAATCATGGATTTTATGTTAGACAAGAAACATGAAATGGCAAGACAGCTCTTCAGAGAGTTTGCCGAAAAAGAAGTAAAACCTCTGGCACAGGAAGTCGATGAAACAGAAGAATTCCCCAGAGTGACAGTTGACAAAATGATCAAGGCAGGCTTCATGGGCATTCCGGTTCCGAAGGAATACGGCGGCCAGGGCTGTGATCCTTTGACCTATGCGATGTGCGTGGAAGAACTTTCCAAAGTCTGCGGCACAACAGGCGTTATTGTTTCCGCACATACATCCCTTTGCTGTGATCCTATCATGACCTATGGTACGGAAGAGCAGAAACAGAAATTCCTGGTTCCCCTTGCAAAAGGTGAGAAACTGGGCGCATTCGGCCTGACAGAGCCCGGCGCCGGCACAGACGCACAGGGCCAGCAGACAAAGGCTGTTCTGGACGGAGATGAATGGGTATTAAACGGCTCCAAGTGCTTCATCACAAACGGGAAAGAAGCTGATGTTTATGTAATTTTTGCAGTAACAGGCATCGTGGAAAAGCGTGGCAGAAAGCAGAAAGAAATCACAGCATTCATCGTGGAAAAAGGCACACCCGGCTTCACCTTCGGCACAAAAGAAAAGAAAATGGGTATCCGTGGTTCTTCCACATATGAACTTATTTTCCAGGACTGCAGAATCCCCAAGGACAATCTGCTGGGCCAGCAGGGCAAAGGCTTTGCAATCGCCATGCACACACTGGACGGCGGCCGTATCGGTATAGCTTCCCAGGCGCTGGGTATTGCAGAGGGCGCTCTGGAATGCACCATTAACTATGTAAAAGAAAGAAAACAGTTCGGCAGAGCCATCGGCGCTTTCCAGAACACCCAGTTCCAGCTGGCTGACATGGCTACAAAGGTAGAGGCTGCTCAGCTGCTGGTTTATAAGGCTGCTATGGCGAAGGCTACCCAGAAGGTTTACTCTGTAGAAGCTGCAAAAGCAAAACTGTATGCTGCAGAAGTTGCAATGGAAGTTACAACAAAGGCTGTACAGCTGCACGGCGGTTACGGTTATACCAGAGAATATGATGTGGAACGCATGATGCGTGATGCGAAGATTACAGAGATCTACGAAGGTACCAGCGAAGTTCAGAGAATGGTTATCTCCGGCGCTCTGCTGAAATAATCGCACAGGCAAAGGACAATGCAGATATACAAATTAAAATAAGGAGTGAATCATACAATGAAAATCGTTGTTTGTATCAAACAGGTACCCGATACCAAGGGCGGCGTTAAATTCAATCCCGATGGTACACTTGACAGAAGTGCAATGCTTGCTATCATGAACCCTGACGACAAGGCAGGTCTGGAAGCAGCTTTAAGATTAAAAGATCAGTACGGTGCAGAAGTTACCGTTATCACCATGGGTCTTCCGAAGGCAGAAGAAGTGCTTCGTGAAGCAATCGCCATGGGCGCTGACAAAGGCATCCTGGTAACAGACAGAGTGCTGGGCGGCGCTGATACATGGGCAACCAGCCAGACTCTGGCAGGCGCAATCCGCAATCTGGAATATGACCTGATCATCACAGGCCGCCAGGCAATCGACGGTGATACCGCTCAGGTTGGCCCTCAGATTTCCGAACATCTGAATATTCCGGTAATCAGCTATGCGCAGAATATCAAAGTAGAAGGCGATTCTGTGATCGTTGAGCGTCAGTTTGACGACAGATATCATGTCCTGAAAGCAAAAATGCCCTGCCTGATCACCGCTCTGGCAGAACTGAATGAGCCTCGTTACATGACTCCCGGCGGAATCTTTGATGCATACGATGCAGAGATCACCGTATGGGGAAGAGCAAACCTGGTAGACGTTGAGGATTCCAACCTTGGTCTGAAAGGTTCCCCGACACAGATCGCAAAAGCATCCGATAAAGTTCGTAAAGGTGCAGGCGAAAAGGTTGTTCTCGACCCGACAGAGTCTGTTGACTATATTATGGACAAGTTACTGACAAAACATGTAATTTAATAAATAATAGAAAAGCGTGGTGAATGAGATGAACTTAGAAGAATATAAAGGTGTATTTGTCTTTGCACAGCAGGTAGATAACGTGTTAAGCGGAATCGCTCTGGAACTGGTGGGCAAAGGAAAAGATTTGGCAAAAGATTTAGGCACAGAAGTGACAGCGGTTCTGATCGGCAGCGATGTAAAAGGGCTTTGCACAGAACTGGCTGAGCACGGCGCAGACAGAATCATCGTTGTGGATGATCCTGAACTGAAAGAGTACAGAACAGAGCCTTATGCACATGCTCTGGCAGAAGTGATCAAAAAGTACAAACCCGAAATCATGCTGGTTGGCGCTACCGCAATCGGCCGTGACCTTGGTCCCCGCGTATCCGCGAGAATCCATACAGGTCTGACCGCAGACTGCACACAGCTGGATATCGGCGATTTCCCGATCAATCCTGTTCCGGGCAAAGAGCAGAAGCATAACCAGCTGCTGATGACCCGTCCTGCATTCGGCGGCAACACAATCGCTACCATCGCATGTCCTGATTTCCGCCCCCAGATGGCTACTGTACGCCCCGGCGTTATGCAGAAAGCTCCCCGTGTGGAAGGCGCTCAGGCAGTGATCGAAGAGTTTAATCCCGGCTTCACACCGGATGATAAATACGTTGAGATCATGGAAATCGTGAAAGCAGTTTCCGATGTGGAAGATATTATGGATGCAAAGATCCTGGTTTCCGGCGGCCGCGGCGTTGGCAGCCCGGAGAACTTTAAGCTTCTGGAAGATCTGGCTGCAGCGATCGGCGGAACCGTAAGCTGCTCCCGTGCGGTTGTAGACGCAGGATGGAAGCCGAAGGATCTGCAGGTAGGCCAGACAGGTAAGACTGTCCGCCCTCATGTATACTTCGCAATCGGTATTTCCGGCGCAATCCAGCATCTGGCTGGTATGGAAGAATCTGACATCATCATCGCAATCAACAAAGACGAAACAGCTCCTATCTTCGATGTGGCTGACTACGGCGTTGTTGGCGACCTGAACAAGATTGTTCCTGCACTGACAGAAAAGATCAAAGAAGCGAAAGCTTCTAAATAGTAGTAGAGAACACGCTTAGTGGATTTCTTATATTAGAATAAGACTGCCGCACTTTCAGCTTTGACTGAAAATGCGGCAGTTTTTTAATAATGATTTTAAGACAACAAAATGGAAAGCTTGCCGAGACTTTCATCTATGGTGATGTCTGCGGAAGCAGACATGTCCGTTTAGTAAGAATAGTCATCGGGTTTGAAGCGGTTATTTCCGTCTTTGATTTGTTCACAGATATCTTCAATATTGCAATCCAGGATATTACATAGGATATCCAGTGTGTTCATAGTTATGTTACCGTTCTTTTTGATTCTGTCCAGCTGGCCGCGGCTGATTCCATATTCGTGAATGAGTTGATATTGTGTGATGCTGCGCTCTTTCATCAATCCCCAAAGTTTATCAAATTTTATCATGATAATTCCTCTTAAAAAAATGTGATAGCGGCTTAGGAACTGCCCTATCCGTTAGTCTGGTAAAATAATCATCTCAGTATGAATTATGAAAATAATTCCCCATATGCGGGGATTAAATTGCGTATACCCCATATATGGGGTATAATATAGTAAAATTTGCGGAAATTGGGAATGATGTTAAGAAGTAGATTGTGAGAGGAGCAGAACGTGGAAAAAGAGACGATATTAGAATTATATTATGGAAAATTGAATCCCCAGGATATGGGAATGATTGAAAAGGATGACTATCAGACGCATAGCAGCAGATTTTGGGCGCAGGCGGATCATTTTTGTGAAAAGTTGTCTCCAAAACTACAGGAAGAGTTCCGCAACATGTGCGAAGAGGAGATGAAAGCGGATGAAATTCTGCACAGAGATGGATTTTGCAAAGGATTTCAGATGGGGATAAAACTGGCGGCGGAATCTCTGATATGAGGATTGGCCGAAAAAAGAAGATCCCGGCGAAGCATTTTTTTTGCTGCGCCGGGATCCGTTGTATGAGAAAGGAAAGTTTGCATGGAGAAATTTCCTTTCGGTTACGCCACTATTTCCGCACCAAAGGGCATCAATGCCAGTTTGGCAATTTTAAACTGCTGCAGTCCAAAGGGGATGCCGATGACCGTGATACAAAGGAGGCAGCCCAAAACCGCTGATTCCAGCGCCAGCGGCAGTCCTGAAAGGACTAACCACAGGATATTCAGAAGCAGGGAGCCGGCGCCGCCGCCATAGCGTACTTCTTTTCCAAAAGGGAAAAAGCTGAGCGATGCGAATTTAAAACACTGCATGCCGACCGGGATCCCCACAATGGTGATGCACCATAACACTCCGGCAAAGCACCAGCTCAGCCCGCTGATAAAACCTCCAAAAATAAACCATAAAAAATTCCCGAGACAACCCATAAATGATACCTCCTTTAAAGTGTGTGAATCAATTGCTGCAAATCGACCAGCAGTCTGCTTACATGGGAAATCGCCTGTTGTGTCTGAGAACGTGCTTCTTCAATTTTTGATTGTACCATGTAATCGGCAATCAGGCCATCGAAAAAGTAGTCTGCAAAGGTGAGAAAATTGCCCGTTTCCAAACGGAAATCGGTAAACATGCTGACATCTTTGAGCTCCCGCTGAAAAATCTGCAGCTGACGTTTTGCTTCTTCCATGCAGTCGGACGCCAGATCCATTTTGGAGTGCTTGATCATGGTGCCGAAAAAGCCGCCGCCCAGCATGTCATAAATGCCCCAGTTTTTGGCGCTGTTCAACAGTTCGGAAGCCCGGCGCAGGCTGGTCAGTGCCTGTTCTCCGGCATGGATCGCTTCCATCACCTCTGTTCTCATCACTTCATTGCTCATTTAATTTACCTCCTTTTTCTAAAATATGTTTGTGTGTGAAATCGGCTGCACAGCTCAGCAGCATCGCCATCTTTTACTCCGCTGTGCCACAGCTCAAAACCTGGCGGTTTTTCGCTGTGCGGCTGTCGCCGTATATCTGAGGAACCATTCCTGTCGCCTGGTGAGCGAGCTCCCCGGTCAACAGGATTGTTTCCTCAGATGCACAGCTCATAGAGGGAACAAAAAAAGACTTTCATTATGACGTTGGTCACAATAAAAGTCTTGCTGTCTCATTTGATACGGATGCGCTGGGCATCGAAGTGTCGATTTCAAATTACATTCAAGATAGAATGTTCGCTACTCCCTTTGATTGGATGAATAAAATATAGCACAGTGTTAATGATTTGTCAATAGGGGAGGAAAGATCAGGTGGGAACTGTTGTCCAGCTGTTTTGTGAGCTGTGTATAGAAATCAATCCTTTTGGCAATGAGATCGTTCATGATCCGGTTTGCGGTGGGTGTGGAAAAGCCTTCGGCTTCCCAGTCCCGAAGATCGTCTATGGCATCAAGAAGCCATTGCTTTTGCTCTTCCAGCTTTTTTTCACGAAAGTCAACGTATTCCAGTGTCTCAAAGGTACGGTAGGCGCCCAGGCGGTCCAGGTTATCCGCATCGCCGATACTGTTGGCAAAGGGCGTAATGTTGCCGGGAAAATCTGCTTTTCCATCCACATGGATGGCGATTCCCAGGCAAATTTCATTTATTTTATCAGAAGAAAGGCGTCCGGCAAGGAATTCCCGGGCGATCCGGGCAGAATTGCGTCCGTGATCCAGCAAGTCCTGCTCGCTGATGAAGGGATCCCGATAAGAAATGTCATGTAAAAGACAGCCGAGAACCATCGCTTCAGGATCGAACCCTTCGCCCGCTGCGATGCGAAGTCCCAGGTTGGCAACCCGTATGCTGTGGTTAAAACGATATTCTTTTTCCGGGATATGCGTCTGAAAATAGCTGCTGCGGTCGAACTCTTCCTTTACAAATGCCAGCGCGGCGTCGATGTTCTCTGTGTATTTCATAAAACCCCCCTTTTTTGCAGATAATGAGAAAGTATATTTTTTGTCATTATAACACAAATTTTACAAAGAAGAAAGTTGAAAAGAGTATTGCTTTTTGGGAAAAGGAAGAATATAATAATAGTAATCAATACTGATTTTAAAAAGTATACAAACGGAATGGGAAACTTTGGGAAGGACCGGGAAGAGGCCCGTGCTTTTTAGAATAAGAAGGTATTGATTATGGGAAACTATATCATTAATGTGTGCCGTCAGCGGCCAAAGGATAAATACGCTGACCGTTTTTAAGGGGAAAGAAAGGAAATCAAAAACATGAATCCAAATGCGTTCAGAAAATTATCTTACGGAGTTTACATCATTTCTACATGGGACGGGGAAAGGCCTACAGGCTGTACCGCAAACAGTGCCATGCAGATCACTTCCGATCCGGCCACCATTGCGGTGAGTATCAATCATGACAATTACACCAATCGCTGCATCGCCCAAAGCGGGCGGTTTGCAATTTCGGTTTTGTCCGAAGAGTCCGATCCGTCCATCATCGGCACTTTCGGTTTTCAGACCGGAGCAACGGTGAATAAATTCGATGCGGTAGATTATGAAAAAAGGGCGGATATGCCTGTTGTGAAGGATGCCTGCGCCTACATCGTCTGCGAAGTGATTGACAAAATGGAAACCGATACCCATACGGTCTTTCTGGGAAAAGTGGTGGATGCGGATCAGCTCAGCGATCAGGAAGCCATGACCTACGCTTATTATCATAAAGTGGTGAAGGGGAAGAGCCCCAAAAATGCGCCCACTTATCTGCCGGAGGAAGAAGAGGCAAAGCCGTCTGTCAAATGGGTGTGCAGTGTGTGCGGTTATGTCTATGACGGAGAGACGCCTTTTGAAGACTTACCGGATACTTATACCTGTCCGGTGTGCCGGCAGCCCAAATCCGTTTTCGTGCAGAAATAGCGGACGGGAAAAAGAAGTGTTTTTAAGGGAGGGAAAATCAGAAATATTTCCCTCCCTTTTCCTGGTGCGCCCGGCGGCGCACGTTTCTAACCGGTGCAAGTCCGGAATCCGCCCGG
>CABSCP010000066.1 GCA_902476265.1 uncultured Lachnospiraceae bacterium | reverse complement strand
TAATAAAGGGATGGGAAGCCTTGAAAAATGAGGGCTGAGAATTCCGAGAACTTATTTAACAAAAAGGGAGGAATTTCATCATGAAGAAAAAAGTTTTAAGCGTTCTTTTGGCTGCGGCAATGCTTACAGGAACACTGGCCGGATGCGGCAGCGCACCCGCCGATACGGCGGCGTCTGCTCCGGCGAAAGAAGAACAGTCTCAGGCAGCGCCTGCAGAAACCACGGCGGATACTGCAGCGGCAGACGAAGCGGCCGGCGGCGAAGCGGTTACCTTAAAATGGGCGATCTGGGATAAGGATATCACCCCTTACTGGGTGGCGTTAAAAGACGCTTATGAAGCGGCGAACCCCAATGTGACCATCGAAATGACAGACTTAGGTTCCACAGATTATATGACAGTTCTGGCGACGGAATTATCCGGCAGCGGTTCCGATTTTGACGTTGTGACAATCAAGGACGTGCCCGGTTACGCGACCCTGGTTTCCAAGAATACGCTGGAACCTCTTGACAGCTATATCGCGGATGCAGGCATCGATTTAAGCCAGTACGGCGGCGTTGACAAGCAGGTGACCGTGGACGGCAAACTGTATGAACTGCCTTTCAGAAATGACTTCTGGGTCGTATTCTACAACAAAGATATCTTTGATGCGGCAGGTGTAGAATATCCCACAAATGACATGACTTTTGAAGAATATGATGCGCTGGCAAGAAAAGTTGCCGATCCTACCTTTGGCGCCCAGGTTTACGGCACCCATTACCACACCTGGAGAAGCGCGGTACAGCTGTTCGGCGTTCTGGACGGAAAGCATACAATTTTAGACGGTCAGTACGATTTCTTCAAACCTTATTATGAAATGGTATTGAAGCAGGAAGATGATCAGATCTGCAGAAATTATGCGGATTTGAGTGCGGAAGGCCTCCATTACTCCGCAGCGTTTTCCGGCGGTGATGTCGCCATGATGAACATGGGTTCCTGGTTCATTTCCACTCTGATCGCAAACATCGCCAGCGGCGAATATGACGCATCTTTGTGCGGCAACTGGGGCATGGTGAAATATCCTCATGCAGAAGGCGTGGAAGCGGGCTCCACACTGGGCACTATCACAGGCCTGGCCGTGACCAGCGTATCTGATCAGAAAGAAGCGGCATTTGATTTCGTAAAATGGGTTTCCGGAGAAGAAGGCGCAAAGGTGATGGCTCAGACCGGCAACTTCCCCGCTCTGATGAACGACGAAGTAGCAGGCATCATTTCCGGCCTGGAAGGATTCCCGACGGATGAAGCCAGCAAAGAAGCGCTGAGCGTTTCCAACCTGTACCTGGAAGTTCCCTATGCGGAAAACGTATCCGAAATCAACGACATCCTGGATACCTACCACAAATCCATCATGAACCGTGAAATGACGGTGGACGACGGAATTGCGAAAATGACCGAAGAAGTTTCCAAGGTGCTTGGCAAATAACAGAAATTGGCATAAAAAGGGGGCTGGTATTGTTACCGGCCCCAAACTATGAGAAAGGAGAAAGCCTTCTTGGGCTTACGGAAGAAAGATGAACGAAAAAAAAGCAGCTCAGGTAAAGCAGCTGGAAGCGGACTGTGCCCGTCTGATGGATGAAATCCGCGTCGAGAAGGACTTGAAAAAAAAGCAGAAGCTGATCGCAAGGCGGGAAACGCTGCACCGGAAGGAAACCGCACTGAGAAATAACCGGAGGATCAGCAGGGAAGCGAAAAGGGATCTGGTGGCATATTCGTTTATTGCGCCGAACTTTATCGGGTTTGCCGTGTTCACCCTGATTCCGATCGTTTTCGCCTTTTTACTCGCATTTATGGACTGGGACGGCAGCAATGCCATTAGTTTTGTAGGACTTTCCAATTTTAAGCGGCTGCCCTCCGATACGTTTTTTACCGCAGCCTTGAGAAATACCCTGATCTACTGTGTGGGAACCGTGCCGCTGACTATGATTGCTTCCCTGGCGCTGGCCATCGTATTAAACCAGAAAATCAGGGCGCGGGGCATCTTCAGAACCGTGGCCTTCTTCCCCTATGTAGCCTCCCTGGTAGCGATTACAGCGGTGTGGAGTATGATTTTCCACCCCTCCAAAGGCCCGGTGAACTACCTTTTGCTGACCCTGTTTAAAGTGCCTCAGTCCAGCCTTCCCAAATGGTTTTCCGGCGGACTGGTGCTGGTCACCCTGATCCTCTTTTCCGTATGGAAATACATGGGCTATTACATGGTCATCTATTTGGCGGGCTTACAGGGGATTTCCGCGGAACTGTATGAAGCGGGCAGCTTAGACGGCGCCAATACCTGGCAGAAATTCAAATACATTACCTGGCCCCAGCTTCGTTCCACCACCTTCTTCGTGGTGGTGATGCTGACCATCAACTGCTTTAAAGTATACGACATCGCAGTGATGCTTGCAGGCGGCGGGGACGGAAAACTGTCCACTTCCGCCACAGTACTGGTCTACTATATCTATCAGAACGCATTCAACTACTGGGATCTGGGATACTCCAGCGCGATTGCCATGGTGCTGTTTGTGCTGGTGCTGGCCATCACCCTGATTCAGTTCCGGTATGAAAAGAAACTGGAAGCGTAAAGCGGGAGAGGAGGAACGACAAAACGATGAAAAACACGGCTTCAAAAAAATACAGATCCGCCAGACAGGCGGCCATTGCCGGAAAAATCGGCATATACCTGATTTTGCTCCTGATTACGGCAATGATGATCGTCCCCTTTTTATGGATGCTTTCCGCTTCCATAAAATCCAACCGGGAAGTTTTTATCATGGACCCCTTTGTCTGGATCCCGGAAGTGCCAAAGTGGGATAACTATGTGAAGATCTGGACCAAAATCCCGCTCTTAAAATTTGTGGAAAACACCGTATTTCTGACCATTGTGGTGACATTTTTACAGCTGTTGACCAGCAGCTTTGCGGCATACTCCTTCGCAAAACTGGAGTTCAAACATAAAAATGCGCTGTTCATGGCATACATCGCTACCATCGCCATGCCCTGGCAAGTATATATGGTGCCCCAGTTCATCATGATGCGCAGCATGGGCCTGAATGATAAACTGCTGGCAATGATCTGTCTCCAGGCCTTTTCCGCCTTCGGCGTATTCCTGATGAAACAGTTCTATGAAGGCATTCCCGGGGAACTGTGTGAAGCGGCCCGGATCGACGGGATGAGCGAATACCGGATTTACACCACCATCATGCTGCCGTTGTCAAAACCGGCGCTGTCCACCCTTACCATATTCACCTTTGTGAACACCTGGAACGACTATCTGGGACCTCTGATCTACTTAAAAACAGAAACCAAGAAAACCATACAGCTGGGCTTAAAAATGTTCATCGGCCAGTACAGCGCGGAATACGGACTCATCATGGCCGGTTCCGTAGTCTCCCTGATTCCGGTCATCATCGTCTTTTTATGCCTCCAGAAATATTTCGTGGAAGGTGTTGCATCCACCGGCCTGAAAGGGTAAAATAAGAAAAAAACACCAGATTCAAAGGAGAAAAACGTATGATGTTTGAGGGAATGCCGGTGATTGGCGCCGGGGAAGTGGAAGAAGGATTGAGATTTGCATCGGAACAGGTGATCCGTAACCTGCCGGAATTTACGGAGAAATTCCAGGATTGCGCCAGCGTTGACAACTTTTACCGCCCCATCGAAAATGTGGATTGGACTAACGGCTTCTGGACGGGGGAAATCTGGCTCGCTTATGAATACTGCAGGGATGAGCGCTTAAAAGAAGCGGCCTTTGTGCAGGTGGACAGCTTCTATGACAGAATCCTGAATAAAATTTCCGTAGACCACCATGATATGGGATTTTTATACTCCCCCTCCTGTGTGGCCGCCTATAAACTCACCGGAAATGAAAAAGCGAAGAAAGCAGCCATCATGGCGGCGGATCAGCTCATCACCAGATACCATCCGGTAGGGGAGTTCATCCAGGCCTGGGGGCCGATGAATGCGCCGGAAAACTACAGGCTCATCATCGACTGCCTGTTAAACCTCCCGCTTTTGTATTGGGCATCCGAGGAAACAGGGGACTCCAAATACCGGGATATTGCGGAAAAACACATCCACACAGCGATGCGCACCGTGATCCGGGAGGACTATTCCACCTGGCACACCTTCTTCTTTAATATGGAAACCGGAGAACCGGACCATGGCGCAACCTGCCAGGGCTACCGGGACGGCTCCGCCTGGGCAAGAGGACAGGCCTGGGGAATTTACGGCTGTGCGCTGGCTTACAAATATACGGGCCGCAAAGAATATATTGAAACCTTTAAACGGGTGGCGGATTATTTCTTAAAACACCTTCCCGAAGACATGATCCCCTACTGGGATCTGGAGTTCACAACGGGAAACGAAGAACCCAGGGATTCTTCTTCTGCATCCATCGCCGCATGCGGCATGCTGGAAATGGCAAAATATATGGACGAAGAGGACGCTGCCGTTTACCGGAAGCTGGCGGGGCAGTTCATGAAATCCCTTTATGACAGCTATGCGGTGAAAGACCCGGCGGTTTCCAACGGCCTGGTGCTGCACAGCACCTACTCCAAAAAATCGCCCTATAACACCTGTAACCCGTACGGGGTGGACGAATGCAACTCCTGGGGCGACTACTTCTACATGGAAGCCCTGACCCGCCTGCAAAGGGACTGGAAGCTGTACTGGTAAGCGTCAAAAATGAATCAAAAAAACAGGAATGACAGCCGGAATGGAGTGTACAATGAGAAAAAAGTTGGAACACATCCTGACTTATGAAAAAGGGAAAATCTTTCTGATTGTCCTCCTTTCGGCCCTCCTTCTTCTGATTGCCGTCTCCTACGGCAGAAAGGAGAAGGAGATTCTTTTGTCCGGGATCCTGATCAACCAATATCCGGAACAGGAAACCATAGAACGGCTGGAAGAAGACATGCTGAGGGCGGCAGAAGGAGATGCAGATACCTGTCGTGTGGAACTGGACTGCTCTGTAACCCTGAATCTGAAAGCACAGGACCAGGATACCATGGACAACCTGGCTAAAATAACGGCCTGGATCTTTGGAAAAGACCTGGATTTTATGATTGGGGAACCGGATGTGGCGGAACATTTTGCTGCATTGAACGGCCTTGCGGATCTGACAGAGATTTTTGGGGAAGACCTGCCCAAACCCTGCAGAGACCGGATCTTTTACAGCGAAGAGGGAAAAGCGGTGGGAATCTGCCTGGAAAATACCGCTTTGATCAAGCGATATGGGATCGAACTGGAAAATCCCGTATTCTGTTTGGTGAATAACTCGGAACACAGAAAACTGGCGGCGGAAATGATCATCCGCCTGATGGAGGAAGGGATAGAAAATGGCGAAACTGTTTGATATGGACAACCCCGTGTGGCGGTTTATGGGAAGAGTTGCGGACGCTTTCCTGCTCACTGTATTCTGGGCCATCGGCTGCCTGGGAGTGGTCACCGCAGGCGCGTCCACCACAGCCCTTTACTATGTGACCCTGAAAATGGCGGAAAACAAAGAATGCTATTTATGGAAAAGCTTCTGGAAAGCCTTTCGGGATAACGCAAAACAATCTACCGTAATTTGGCTCATCGTGCTTGTGCTGGGTATATTTTTCGGCGGCGACCTTTACTGGTACTACCACCTGGAAGGACCTTTTGGCACCTTTGGCTTCTGGCTTTTTGTGGTGCTCACCTTCCTGTACCTGCTCATGGCGGTCCTGCTGTTTCCCCTGTCCGCAAGACTGGATGCCGGAGTGAAAAAACAGTTTTTCTTCGCCTTTATGACCGCGTTAAAAGACCCGGGATGGACCCTGTTTCTGCTGGTCATCACCCTTTGCTTTCTGGCGCTGGGCATCTTTGTTTTCTGGCCCCTGCTACTGTTTGCCGCAGGAGGATGCGCGTACCTGCACAGCCTGGTCCTGTCAAAAATAATTTTTCCGAAATATAACTGGAATGAAGAATGAGGAGGAAAAAGTGAGAAAAGGATTTAAAATGAAACTGTTCGCGGGACAGGAAGCGGAATACGAACGCCGCCACAATCTGCTCTGGCCCGAAATGAAGGACATGATCCACGAGTATGGCGGGAAAAATTACACCATTTTCCTGGATAAAGAAACGCTGACCCTGTTTGGCTACATCGAGATTGAAGACGAAGCCCGCTGGGCGAAAGGCGCGGATACCGCAATCAACCGGAAATGGTGGGATTTCATGGCCGACATCATGGAAACCAATCCTGACAACAGCCCGGTGAGCGTGGATCTGAACGAAGTGTTTCACTTGGATTGAAAACAAGAAATTTTTTGTCATATTGACAACCTTGCCGTTCTATGCTAAAGTGTCAATATCTTCAGAAAAAGGCATTTCAGCCTGATGAATAACTGAAAAAGACTGTGATGGGAAAGAGTAAGATTAGATCTGCTGGTCACTGAGAACGGCGGAGGAATCGGAACCTACAGAGAGCGGCCGGCCGGTGAGAGGCGCAGGGAAAGATAATCCGAATACATCCCGGAGTTTTGCACCCAAATGCAGGACAGCGTTTTGCAGAGTAGGCTGCAACGGTAAGATGCAACCGTTAACATGCAGGAGTATCGTCGCTATTTCCGAACGGCTGACCAAAGCCGTACCGAGAAGGCAGACCGTACTTCGTGAGGCAGGCAGCGTGAGCTGACTGTGAACAAAGGTGGTAACACGAAGCTTAGGCCCTCGTCCTTTATGGATGAAGGGCCTTTTTTTATACGGCAGGAAACTTTGTTTCCTATCGTATAAAAGCCGCAGGCGAAATTCATTTTAAATGGAAAGGGGAAACGAAAATGACAGTATTTGAAGAACTGAAAGCGAGAGGACTTCTCGCACAGCTGACGGATGAAGAAGAGATCAAGGAGTTGATCAACAACGGGAAAGCTACTTTTTATATCGGCTTTGACCCCACGGCGGACAGTCTGCATGTGGGACATTTCATGGCGCTGTGCCTGATGAAAAGAATGCAAATGGCGGGAAATAAACCCATCGCCCTGCTGGGCGGCGGCACCGGTATGATCGGCGACCCTTCCGGCAGAAGCGACTTGCGCCAGATGATGACGCCGGAAACCATCCAGCATAACTGTGACTGCTTTAAAAAACAGATGAGCCGTTTCATTGATTTTTCAGAGGGAAAAGCGCTGATGGTAAACAATGCGGACTGGCTGCTGGATTTAAACTATGTGGAACTGCTCCGGGAGGTGGGCACCTGCTTCTCCGTCAACAACATGCTTCGGGCGGAATGCTACAAGCAGCGTATGGCAAAGGGGTTAAGCTTCCTGGAATTTAATTACATGATCATGCAGAGCTATGACTTTTATATGCTTTTCCAGAAATACGGGTGCAACATGCAGTTCGGCGGCGATGACCAGTGGTCCAACATGTTGGGCGGCACAGAACTGATCCGCAGAAAACTGGGTAAGGACGCTTATGCCATGACCATCACCCTTCTTTTAAATTCCGAAGGAAAGAAGATGGGTAAGACTCAGAAGGGCGCCGTATGGCTGGATCCCAACAAGACCACGCCTTTTGAATTTTACCAGTACTGGAGAAATGTGTCCGATGCAGATGTGATGAAGTGCTTAAAAATGCTCACCTTCCTGCCCATCGAGCAGATTTTGGAAATGGAGCATTGGGAAGGCAGCCAGTTAAATACCGCAAAGGAAATTCTGGCATACGAGCTCACCGAACTGGTACACGGCAAGGAAGAAGCAGAGAAGGCGCAGGCGGGCGCGAAAGCGCTGTTTGAGGGCGGCGCCGATGCGGAAATTCCTACCACAGAGCTGACCCAGACCGATCTGACGGACGGAAATATCGATATCCTGGGACTGCTGGTAAAATCGGGCTTAAGCGCATCCCGTTCCGAAGCCCGCCGCAGTGTGGAACAGGGCGGGGTATCCGTTGACGGGGAAAAGATCACGGATGTGAAAAAACTGTTCGCCGGAGAAGACCTGACAGGTGACGGCATCACCTTAAAGCGGGGCAAAAAATCATTTAAGAAAATCGTAATGAAATAAAAAAGTATGAAATCCCCTTCCTGTGCATATAGTGTAACAGCACAAATGGAAGGGGATTTTTATGGAAAATCTGCAGGCTGAAAATAGGTATACACAGAATCTTTACCGCGATATGCAGAAACGGACAGGCGGTGAAATCTACATAGGAGTGGTGGGGCCGGTACGAACAGGAAAGTCCACATTTATCAAGCGTTTTATGGATGCAGCGGTGCTTCCTTACATGACGGATGAGGCGCAGAAAACTCGGGCACAGGACGAACTGCCCCAGAGTGCGGGTGGAAAAACCATCACCACCACGGAACCCAAATTTATTCCTCAGGAAGCGGCTTCCTTAAAACTGGCAGGGGATGTGAATGTAAAAGTGCGGCTGGTGGACTGTGTGGGATTCATGGCAGAGGGCGCGGCCGGACATATGGAAGAGGGCGCAGAGCGGCTCGTGAAAACGCCCTGGTATGAGGCTGACATTCCTTTCACCCAGGCCGCCGAAATCGGCACCCGGAAGGTCATCACGGATCACTCCACCATAGGGATCGTGATCACTACGGACGGAAGCTTTGGAGAATTGCCTCGTAACAGCTATCTGGCGGCGGAGGAAAAGACGATACAGGAATTGAAAAAACTGCATAAGCCGTTTCTCGTGCTGGTAAATTCGGCGAAACCGTATGGACAGGAAGCGGAGCAGACTGCACAGATGATCCGGGACAAATATAATGTTTCTGTTATGACGGTCAACTGTGCCCAGTTAAAAGAAGAAGATATCCGGCATATCATGGAGAAGGTACTCTATGAATTTCCGGTTGCCATGGTGGAATTTTATATGCCAAAATGGGTGGAAATGCTTCCCGCAACGCATAAGATGAAGGCAGACATGATCGCCCGCATCCGGGAAATGATGAACGGAATCAATACCATACGGGATGTGATCGAGCATCCGGTGAACCTGCAGGGAGATTATATCCGCCGCTGTATGGTGGAAAATATCAATATGGCGGACGGCTGCATCCGGGTTGTCCTGGATATGGATGACCGCTATTATTATGAGATGCTCAGTGAAATGATCGGGGAAAGCGTGGAAAGCGAATATCAGCTGGTCCGCATTTTAAAAGAGATGGCGGAAATGAAAAAAGAATATACCCGCGTTCTTTCGGCCATGCAGTCGGTCCGTTCCAAAGGGTACGGAGTGGTGCTGCCACAGCGCAATGAGATCCGGCTGGAACGCCCGGAGGTGATCCGGCACGGAAATAAATATGGGGTGAAAATAAAGGCGGAGAGCCCTTCCCTGCATTTTATCCGGGCAAATGTGGTGACGGAAATCGCGCCCATTGTGGGAACAGAGCAGCAGGCGAAGGATTTGATCGGTTATATCGATGAAAACGGAAAAGATGAGGGAATCTGGGAAACCAATATCTTCGGAAAGACGGTAGAACAGCTGGTCAACGACGGCATCCGCGCCAAAATATCCATGATCGGGGAAGAAAGCCAGGTGAAGTTGCAGGATACCATGCAGAAAATCGTCAATGATTCCACAGGCGGCATGGTGTGCATTATAATCTGAATCGGGCGCGCATATGTAGATGCGCATGATATAAAAGGAAACGATGTATCAGCTTCTTGCCTTTTTATCCGAGGCGTGGTAAGATGGATCAATCAGGATCATAAAGAATATTCCGGCATCTTCATACCATGACGACACTGCAGAGGAAACTCTGCCCGATAACTTCATATAGGAGTGTGATCAGGAATGCCTGACAGGGATACGGATCACAGAAGAATACAGTCTCCAGAAAAAGTTACGTTTGTCACGGAGGAAAATAAAATGACAGATCAGGAATTATTACTTGCCATATCAGGCCTATTTGATAAGAAATTAAAGCCTATAGAAGATCGTCTCGACCGGATAGAAGATCGTCTTGACCGGATAGAAGAGCGTATGGACCGTCTGGAAGAGCGTATGGATCGTCTGGAAGAGCGCATGGATCATATGGAAGAGCGTATGGACCGTCTGGAAGAGCGCATGGATCATATGGAAGAGCGCATGGACCGTCTGGAGGAGCGCATGGATCATATGGAAGAGCGCATGAATAGTCTGGAAAAACAGGCAGAAAAGATGGAAAGGCGTCTGGGAAAGATAGAAATCGGTCAGGAAAACAGCATTCTGCCCCGCCTGCAGAATATCGAAGCCTGTTATTTATCTACCTATCAGCGTTATTGCGTAAACGCCGGGAAGATGGAAGCCATGAAGCTGACATTGGCATATTAAAACAGGTGGTCACGGATCACAGTACGAAATTACAGCAAATTTCATAGAACAGGTGAAAAGGCCTTCCGGTTTTGGGAGGCCTTTATAAATTACTGTTGCAAACAATTTTTAATCTCTATATAATCATAGATAGACGGCCGTTCTTGAAAGAAAGCTGAATATAGAATTACAAAGGAAGATGGAAATGGGATTATTGAAGAAGTTGTTTGCACCCACCGATATGACGGAAGGGGTGCCGTGGAAGAGAATTACACTGTTTGCAATTCCGATGCTGATCGGGAACATCGCCCAGCAGCTATATAATACAGTGGATTCTATTGTTGTAGGAAGGTATGTGGGAGACAATGCGCTGGCAGCGGTAGGAAGCGCAAGTCCCATATTGAATCTGCTGCTGGTTTTGTTCATCGGGATTTCTGTGGGAGCCAGTATCATGGTGTCCCAGTATTTCGGGGCAAAACAGAGGGAAGAACTGTCCAGCACGGTAGGAACCTGCATCACACTGACAGCGGTTTCTTCTGTGATTATAATGATAATCGGGCCGCTGGTGGTACCGCCCCTTCTACGTCTGCTGAATACGCCGGAAAGCATTTTTGACTGGTGTGCGTCCTATCTGAACATTTTGTTTATCGGGGTTGCGGGAGTGGCCTATTATAATATTCTGGGAGGGATCCTGCGCGGGCTGGGAGACTCCGTGTCGGCGTTGCTCTATCTGTTGGTGGCCACTGTGCTGAATATTTTTCTGGATATCCTGTTCGTGGCATCCTTCCATATGGGAGTTGCGGGCGTTGCTTTGGCCACTGCCATTGCGCAGGCGGTTTCCGCCGTGTTATGCATGTGGAAGCTGATGCATATGCATGAGGTTTTTGAATTGCGGTTAAAGGATCTTGTCCCCACCGGAAAGCATACGTTGGATATGGTCAGGCTGGGCCTTCCTTCCGGAATTACGCAGGCTATTTTTTCCATGGCAATGATTATCGTACAATCCCTGACGAACAGCTTCGGAGAAATGTTCATCGCGGCAAACGTCATTGTCATGAGGGTGGACGGTTTTGCCATGATGCCGAACTTTTCTTTCGGTACTGCCATGACCACCTATGCGGGGCAGAATGTGGGTGCAAAAAAATATGACAGGGTTGACAGCGGCGCGAAACAGGGTACACTGATTGCGGTGGGGGTTTCAGCGGTGATTACCGGTCTGATCCTGATTTTTGGAAAATATCTGATGGGTATTTTTACAAATACCTCGGAACTTGTGGATTTGAGCATGCATCTGATGTGCATTCTTGCGGTAGGGTATATCGCAATGGCGGTGACCCAGAGTTTATCCGGCGTCATGAGAGGGGCGGGAGATACGATGACCCCTATGTGGATTTCCCTGATCACCACAGTTGGAATCCGCGTGCCTATCGCCTATGCGATTTCCTGGCTGACCACGACGCCGGAACTGCCTCACGGGAACAGCGATTGTATTTATGTTTCTCTCCTGATTTCCTGGCTGCTGGGCGCATTGGTTACATGGTTCTTCTACCGCAAAGGAAAATGGAAAGAAAAAGGCTTATAAAAAGAAATGAGCGCAGGGTACATCTCAAACCCTGCGCTTTCTTTTTGATAATACATATTGAAATGTTATTCTTCTTCGCCCTCTTCCCGATAAGGTTTATATTTGGAAGTCCCTACAAAAACGGTGCTCACTTCTTTTCCGTCCTGATAGGTAGTGAAGTAGGTATCCGCAGAGAGGGAACCGGTCTGTTTGGCCCAGAGTTTATGGGAACGGCCGTTTAACTCCTGATTCCAAACCAGCACATTGACTGTGAGTTTTTTGCCGGTAGTATCGGTACGGATCACAACGGGAGAGGCATAATCGTTGCGGAATTTCAGATCTTTTGAGCCGGAAGCGATGGCGGCATCCAGTCCCTTTGGAAGATAGGAGACGGGCATGCTGTGTGGTTTGCGCTCCAGCACGGTCAAACCGGCATTTTTTACCGCGTTGTATACGGTGGAAGAGATCTGGCAGACGCCTCCGCCCATTCCTGTGGTGTGTACGCCGTTTAAGTAAACGCCGGCTTCTTTATAACCGTTTGCCTTGGTGCGGGGCAGGATGGTATCGCTGACGGAAACAGTCTGACCCGGCATCACAACAAGGTTATTCAGGTGGGAAGCGCCGACGGCGATGTTGCTGCTGCGGTTGGCGCCGCTGGTTTTAAAACTGGTAGTGCAGTTGCCTGCCAGGATAAAGTCAGGGCTGGTGACCACATCGCTGGAGTCTGTCACACAGACCAACAGATCCGAAGTCAGTTCCTGGGTGATGTCCGTGCAGGTATCAGTGAGGATCATATTCTGCAGCATCTGAGCCAGCCATTCCGACATTTCGGGAACGGCTTCATAATGCAGCTGTCCGCCCTGCAGGATATAGCTTCCGGCGCCGCTATCAAAAATCGGGACGCCGCTCTGGGCAGTGATTCCGGCCAGCTGGGCATTAATTGCGTTAAAATAGGACTGAAAAACAGAAAGATCCAAAAAGGTACAGGCAATTTTACCGTTGGCATTGGTGAGGCGCACGGGCATATTTTGAAATGCATCCATCCCGGTTACCCAGGCGGTTCCCTGATAAGAGACGGTAACTTTTTTGGTGAGCCAGTCGGGGTTTATGTAACGGGCATCCCCGAACACCGTGTCTATGGCAGGCGCCGGAAGGGGCTGAGCCGACCAGGCGCTTTTCGCCTGGGCCTGCAGGGGCATGAAAAGCAGAACGGCGGCAAACAGAACGGCGGTCAGCAGGTTTCTATATTTTTTCATGGAAAATCCTCCTTTACAAACAGATAAGTTCTCGGAATTCTCAGCCCTCATTTTTCAAGGCTTCCCATCCCTTTATTA
>CABSCP010000065.1 GCA_902476265.1 uncultured Lachnospiraceae bacterium | reverse complement strand
CGGGTAAGCCTCTCGGGCCGGTGGGGCCTGTTGCCCCGGGTAAGCCTCTCGGGCCGGTGGGGCCTGTTGCCCCGGGTAAGCCTCTCGGGCCCGCAGGTCCGCGCTCACCAGCCGGACCTGCCGCTCCCGTTGGGCCGGTGACGCCAGCCGGACCGGTCGCACCGGTCGCACCGGTCGCACCGGTTAAGCCCGAGGCACCAGTAGAACCAGCGGGCCCAGTCGAACCCGTTGCACCCGCAGGACCCCTGACGCCCGTCGGCCCTGTTGCTCCCGTTGCACCCCGGGCGCCCGTCGGCCCTGTTGCACCCGCAGGACCCCTGACACCTGTCGGCCCTGTTACACCCGCAGGGCCCCTGACACCTGTCGGCCCTGTTGCTCCCGTTGCACCCCGGGCACCCGTCGGCCCCATCGGACCTGCAGGCCCCCGCATACCTGTCGCGCCAACCGGGCCCGCAGGGCCCCGTGGTCCGGTTGGCCCCGTGGGGCACGTTATACAGCAGTCAGGAGCAGAGCAGCTATCCTGCGGGGGGCGGCAGTCAGACGGACAGCAGTCACCCTGCGGCGGGCGGCATTCAGACGGACAGCAGCTATCCTGCGGAGGACAACAGTCACCCTGCGGCGGACGGCAGCCGGATGGCTGACAGGGCCCCGGATTTCCACAACCCCTCCGTTCTCCTCCGTTAAAAAAACCAAACATATTATTTCAACTCCCGTTTTCATCACGGGCAGACATTCTGCCTCTGTCTTATTCTATGCGGGATTTAAAATATCTGTGACCGCCGACTTTCCGCTGTATCTGTCTTTCTGTTTTACCAGGCCGCTTTTACGCGGCGTATCTGCTGCTTTTCCCAGTTCTGATAAATGGCCGCGCTATAACAGGAAAGCGCACGGACTGCCACCGCTTTTGCTTCATAGTGTTCCGCAGTTTTTTTCGCGCCAGCCCGAAGCCGTTCTGCCTGTCCGCTCTGCAATATATCGTCCAGCCGTTGTGCAAAGGCATTCACACACTCCTCTGTCATGTAGCCGTTCACTCCGTCTGAAACAATGTCCTTTGTTCCGGTGGCATATACGGCCAGCACCGGAGTCCCGGCCGCCATGGCTTCCAGGGAGACAATTCCCTGGGTTTCCGTGGTGGATGCAAACAAAAACAAATCCGCTGCCGCGCAGTAATTTTTTATTTCACAATTGGGAACTTTCCCGGCAAATACGACGGAATCGCCCAATCCGAGATTTTTTGCCTTTTCTTTCAATATTTCCTTTTCCGGCCCGTCTCCTGCCAGCGCCAGCACAAAATCATCTTTTCCCTGTTTCTTTCTAAGCGCCAGGCTTTCCAGCAGAAAACCGATATTTTTTTCCTTTGCCAGCCGGGCAACCGTAACGAATAAATATTTCTTTTTTCCCAAAAGTTCTCCGCGCAGTTTTGATACCTTCTCTTCTTGTGGATAAAAGCTGTCCTCTTCCAATCCTGTGGGCAACACGGAAACAGGAGCCGACACCTCAATTTCTTCCAGATATTCTTTCATCCCCAGCGTGGGGGCAATCACGCAGTCACATTGAGAGGCAAAAGCGCGCACATAGGCAGGCATCATATTTTTCAATCCCGAAAGCCCCAGATAGTGAAGATACTGCTCATATCTGGTATGATAAGTGAAAACCAAGGGCACATGATACTTTTTGGAAAGATAAATGGCAGTCCAGCCGATCATCATGGGATGATGGACGTGAATCACATCAAAGTTCCCCTTCTGGAAGGCTTCTTCAATGGCAGGATCAAATCCATTTGGAATCACCGCTCCGCCCCACACCCCGGAAAGCATCACGGAATAGCGGAACACATCCTTTTCTGCTTCCATATTTTCATAAGAAGGCGCAAAAACAGTGACTTCATGTCCCATGGCCTGTATGCTGTTTTTCAGCCGTTCCACCGAAATCGGCACGCCTGCCACAAAGGGTTTATAATTATTGGTCATCATCGCAATCTTCATCTTTTCCCATACCTCCGTCATTTCAAATACTGAAATACCGCGTCACCTAAAAAGTATCCCGCGCCTACAAAAAACAGGTTCCAGACCGCAATGCCTAAAACGGAACTGACGGTATATTGCCAAAAATTCATTTTCATCACTCCTGCCGGAATGGAAATGATTGTCCTGACCATGGGAATCAGCTTGCTGATAAAAATTCCGATGCATCCTCTTTTGCGGATCATCTCAAAATTTTTGTCGATTGCCGCTTTATGGGAGGGAAATTTTTTCAAATATTTTCCCAAAAATAATTCTCCGCCCTTATAGCCCACCAGATATAAAATCCAGCTGCCCACCAGACCCGCCGCAATGGTTATCAAAAGAGCCAAAACAAAATTTATTTTTCCGTGAGCCGCCCATATACCGGCCAGCGGCATGATCACCCCTGCCGGAAATCCCGGCAGATTCATATATTCCAACAGCACAATCACAAAAATTGCAATCGCTCCATACTGTGTAAAATACTGTACCAAAACATCCAGACTCATTTCCTCTGTTCCTCCTTATGCATGTCCTTGTGTTATGTTCCTATTATATGGAGAAAATATAAAAATGAATGACTGTGTTTTAGAAAGCTTTTCTTAAAAAAAATGAAAAGAAAACCATAAGAATCTTAAAAAAGCAAAAAGGAGCCTCAAAAAGAGACTCCTTTCGCTCAATGGGATAATTCTCTCTGTTTATTTTTCGGTAATTTCCGCATGGAATTCCTGCAGAGATTTCACAGGAAGTTTGCCGTCACGCTTCGCGCTGCGAATCCCTTCCACCGTCGCTTTGGCAGCTGCCATAGTGGTGATGTAAGGAATCTTATTCTTAATCGCTGCTTTGCGGATATAGCTGTCGTCCGTAGCGCCCTTTTTGCCCAGGGGCGTATTCACAATCAGCTGGATCTTTCCGTTTGTAATCTTGTCCAGAATATTGGGACGTCCTTCATTGATCTTGCAGACCTTTAAGGCAGGAATGCCCGCTGCTTCAATACGGTCGCAGGTTCTACCGGTGGCCATAATTTCAAAGCCGCATTCATGGAAGCCCTTGGCAACCTCCACAACCTCCGCTTTGTCACGGTCGTTGACGGAAATGAGCACACATCCTTCTGTGGGAATTTTACTCTTGGTCGCTTCTTCCGCCTTATAGAAGGCATCTCCAAAGTCTGAGGACAGGCCCAAAACTTCGCCCGTGGATCTCATCTCAGGTCCAAGAACAGGGTCAACTTCCGGGAACATATTAAAGGGGAATACCGCTTCTTTCACACCATAGTGGGCAAATTTCTTTTCCTTCAGATCCGGCACAGGACTCTTACGTCCGGTAAAGGGCATCGTGATGATATCCGTAGCGATCTGCACCATGTTGATGCCGCAGACTTTGGAAACCAGCGGCACAGTTCTGGAAGCGCGGGGATTTGCTTCGATCACAAACACCCTGCCGTCCTCAATCGCATACTGCATATTCATCAGACCGACCACATTCATCTCGCTGGCGATCTTTCTGGTATAATCTTTGATTGTCTCCACCTGTTTATCAGTCAGCCCTCTGGGCGGAATGATACATGCGGAGTCACCGGAATGAATGCCGGCAAGTTCTATATGTTCCATAACGGAAGGTACAAATACATTGGTTCCGTCGCTGATGGCATCTGCCTCACACTCTGTTGCATGATGCAGGAATCTGTCAATCAGGATCGGTCTGTCAGGCGTTACGCCCACTGCCTGCTGCATGTAGAAGGTCAGGGATTCATCGTCATAAACTACTTCCATGCCGCGGCCGCCCAGCACATAAGAAGGACGTACCATAACCGGATAGCCGATTTTGTGCGCCACATCCAGCGCTTCCTGTGCATTTACTGCCATCCCCGCTTCCGGCATGGGAATTTCCAGTTTTTCCATCATCGCGCGGAACTGATCGCGGTCCTCTGCCAGATCGATGGTTTCCGGTGTGGTTCCCAGAATATTCACGCCGTATTTTTTCAGGTCTGCCGCAAGATTTAACGGGGTCTGACCGCCAAACTGTGCAATCACACCGATCGGCTTTTCTTTTTCATAAATGGCCAGAACATCTTCCAGTGTCAGCGGCTCAAAGTAAAGCTTATCGGAAGTATCATAGTCTGTGGAAACCGTCTCCGGATTGCAGTTTACAATGATTGTGGAAAAGCCCAGCTTATGCAGCGCCTTTGCCGCATGTACACAGCAATAGTCAAATTCAATCCCCTGCCCGATACGGTTGGGACCGCCGCCCAGAATCATGACTTTCTTCTTATCCTCTACAGGGCTTGCATCTTTAATATGATAGCTGGAGTAATAATATGCCCTGTCCTGGGTGCCGCTTACATGCACGCCTTCCCAGCCTTCCACAATACCGCTTTCATATCTTTCCTTGCGGATATCCTCTTCCGCAACATCCAGAATTTCACTCAAATATTTATCGGAGAAGCCGTCCAGTTTCGCCTGCCTTAAATCTTCTGCATCAGGAAGTTTTCCGGCATATTTTGCAACAAGAGCTTCTTCCTCTTCTACCAGTTCCTTCATCTGTTCAATGAAGTATGCTTTGACTTTGGTCAGTCTTTGGATTTCTTCCACAGAAGCGCCTTTTCTTAACGCTTCATACATGATGAAATGGCGTTCGCTGGAGGGAGTTGCCAGCATGTTGAGCAGCTCTTTCTTCTCCATCTTGTCAAATCCATTCACATGGCCCAGTCCATAACGACTCTTTTCCAGAGAACGGATCGCTTTCTGGAAGGCTTCCTTATATGTCTTACCAATGCTCATGACTTCGCCTACGGCGCGCATCTGCGTTCCCAGCTTGTCCTCAACACCTTTGAATTTTTCAAAGGCCCATCTTGCAAACTTGATTACCACATATTCGCCGTCCGGCACATATTTATCCAGAGTACCATATTTACCGCAGGGAATCTCATCCAGTGTCAGGCCGCTGGCAAGCATAGCGGAAACCAGCGCAATGGGGAATCCGGTAGCCTTACTGGCAAGTGCCGATGAGCGGGACGTCCTGGGGTTGATCTCGATAACAACGATACGATCGGAAACCGGATCATGTGCAAACTGAACGTTGGTACCTCCGATTACTTCAATCGCATTTACGATCTTATATGCCTGCTCCTGAAGCTTTTTCTGTACTTCTTCAGAAATGGTAAGCATGGGGGCGGAACAGAAAGAGTCACCGGTGTGCACACCGACAGGGTCAATGTTTTCAATGAAGCATACCGTAATCATATTGCCCTTAGCATCACGGACTACTTCCAGTTCCAGCTCTTCCCAGCCCAAAATGGACTCTTCCACCAGAACCTGACCTACAAGACTTGCCTGCAGGCCTCTTGCACAAACAGTCTTTAATTCTTCTTTATTATAAACAAGGCCGCCGCCCGCGCCGCCCATGGTATAAGCAGGCCGCAGCACTACAGGATAACCGAGTTGATCTGCAATAGACAGGGCTTCTTCCACGGAATAGGCGACATCGCTTCTCGCCATCTCCACGCCCAAAGCATTCATGGTATTCTTGAATTCAATACGATCCTCGCCGCGCTCGATCGCATCGACCTGCACGCCGATAACCTTGACATTGTACTTGTCCAGCACGCCTGCAGCCTGCAGTTCGGAGCACAGGTTTAATCCTGACTGCCCGCCCAGGTTCGGCAGCAGCGCATCCGGCCGCTCTTTTGCGATAATCTGTTCCAGCCGTTCTACATTCAAGGGCTCAATGTATGTGATATCCGCCGTATCCGGATCTGTCATGATCGTCGCCGGATTGGAATTCACCAACACGATCTCATAGCCCAGATTCTTCAGAGCTTTACATGCCTGAGTGCCGGAATAATCGAACTCACATGCCTGTCCAATGATAATCGGACCTGAACCGATAATCAGTACTTTATGAATGTCTTCTCTTTTCATAATCACCCATTTATCCTTTCTTCTTTCTTTATTCCCCAAAAACCCATGCTCATTCTAACACACTTCTTTCACAACAACAACAACTTTTTTTGTAAGCTATGAGCCGGGCACAGTCCTTCAGTTCATCTGTCGAATGGGAAGCTTGCTTACCAAGCGACAGATGAACTGAAGGACGTATACGGCGACAGCCGTAAAGCCTGAAAATGCTCAGCATTTTCAGGCTTGTGCCCGGCGACGTGGTGAACCCCCAAGGTTTAGATGAGGAGCTTGCTCATCAGATGGACCTTGTTTTTTCAGACACATGTGGCGACAGCCACAGAAAAGAGGAAGTGCGTAGCACTTTCGAGTTTCTGCCCGGCGGCGCAGTGAGAAGCCAAAAAGCTTGCCTCTCAAGTTTCCTGCCTATAATCCCCATTTATCTTTGAAATATTTCCTGTTTATTTCCACATATTTATCCTTCGGCTTATAGGTTGCTGCCTTTTCATTATACCGGAACGCTTTCTGATAATTTCCCAGACGGTCGTGAGCCATGCACAGACCGATACTGGGCAGATATCCATAACAGTCCTCCTCAATGAAACCTCCATTTTTCTCCCGCTTTCCGGCATCCAGAGCCCTTTCATACCAGTAAACCGCCTGCCCAAGTAAATTGGCGTTTAAAAACATGCCGCCCAGATCACAACATACTTCCGCCCTTGGCACATCATAGCAAAAACTTTCAAACAATGCCGCATAAGCCCCCTTCATATCCCCCAGGCGGCGTCTGCAGAGTCCCAAAAGCCTGCAGGCATCAATCCGATTTTCCAAAAATCCTTCCTCTTCTGTCAGAAATTCTGAAAAAGCTTCCGCCGCTTCTTGCCATTTTTCATGATAGTAAAGTTCTCTTCCGTAATAAAACTTCTCCCTCGGTCCAAATACCTCCTGTGCCTTTAGCATGTTCTCATAAATCCGAAGATTCCGATCGGCATCCGTCGGACGATTTTTCTTATGCCAGATCGCAGCATCCGCATAGAAAATATTGCCAAAGGGCACAATCGCTTCATGAACCCGTCCCTGCCAGCAAAAGCGGCCGTCATTTTTTACGATCCTCTCCCGATAATAAAAAAAGCTGGGAGCCCCATCTTCATCAAAAGCCGTCACATATTTTGCCATGACAACATCTACCTGCTTTGTCAGTCCTGCTTTTAAACAGCGCAGCTTCTTTTGTTCCCCCTTTTCGATCACATCATCCGCATCCAGCCACATACAATATTCCATTGACGCTTTGGAAAAAGCATAATTTCTGGCAGCCCCGAAATCATCCTTCCATTCATAATCATATATTTTTTCCGTAAATGCAGAGGCGACTTCCTTTGTCCGGTCTGAAGAACCGGTATCCACAATGATGATCTCATCAGCGATACCCTCCACGCAGGCCAGGCACCGTCCCAAAGTATCCTCTTCGTTTTTTACAATCATACAAAGGCTTATGGTAATCATAAAAATCTCCGGCCCTTCCTTTTTATTACCATATGCACCAAAGATGTTTCCAGTGACGATACCTTCATAAGGCAAGAGAACACGGTCAGAACATGACCAATCTGTACCTTTTTACAATGCAAAAAGCCCCCTGCTGTACAGCAGGGGGGATGTCTCAGTTAAATCCAACAAATTTCTGACAGATTTTATAACCTTCCACGGAAATCCAGCGGCCGGTTTTCCCGGGCAGATTCATGCAGTTGCCCAGAAGTCCATAGCGGAGTTTCCGATATACGGAACGGTCTTTTTGTTTGATATAGGCAAGCAGTTCTTTTTTCTTCTCCAGCGCTTCTTCGGTGCCGGAACGGATCAGGAGGATAGAGGATATGGTAGTTATGATATCCAGATAGCTGAGCATGTATTTTGCCATTCTCTTATTAGCGGCAAGCACGCTTTTCTTCTCAATAAAGTAATCCGCCATAATTTTATTGACCCTGATTTGCTGATCGATACGGCCGATCATGACTTTTTCATTGACGGACTGATCTGCGCGGCCAATATAGTACCGGTAAAAATTCACATCCAGATAATACATATTGCGCACATAAGGCAACGGCTCAAAAACATAAATATTATCCACATAGAAGGTGTGTTCCGGCAGATGCAGCCCGCATTCCCTCAACAGCTTTGTGCGATAAATGACAGAGTGCATCAGAATATACTGGCCTTTGTGGAAATGTCCCACATCATTCCAGCTAAATACCCTTCCCTGAGGCAGCGCATGTTTATAACGCATGACTTTCTTACGCTTTTCGCCTTCTTTTTCATAAACAAAATTGCTGATCAGAAGGTCCAGAGATTGTTCCCCGCCTGTCAGTTCCCGCAATTTACTCAAAATCTCCAGATACGCTTCCTTCTTCACCCAATCATCGCTGTCCACTACCTTAAAGTAAAAGCCGCTGGCATTTTCAATGCCCGTGTTCACCGCGGAACCATGTCCTCCGTTCTCTTTATGGATCGCTTTCACTATTGTAGGATATTTTGCCGCATATTCATCGGCAATCTGTGCGGTACGATCCCTGGAGCCATCATCCACCACAAGAATTTCCACATCTTCTCCCCCCACGAGCAGGGATTCAATACATTTTGCCATATAGTCCTGTGAATTGTAACAGGGAATTGCAATAGAAAGCAGTTTCATTTCCTTCTTCCTCTCTCCTTTTTTAATCTTTTATAGAGGAACAGAGGTTCCTGCCATCCTCCATCCTCTGAATGCTCACTTCTGCTCATCTTTCAGTTTTTCTGCGCCTGTCCTGATATTCAGATATCCGGAATAGGCCGCAAAAGCGGAAGGAATCGGGTACTTTTCCTCCGTCTCTTCCGTCCTTACAAATAACAGTTTTTTATCCTTTTTCATTGGTTCCAGTTCATCCACCAGGATCACATAACCGATCATGTGCCATTCCCTGTGGGTAAAAATATGTTTGGATGGCGGCAGCCTCTCAATTCTGACCGCATTCACCCCCTGCTCCTTTAACCAGGAAAGCACTTCCTCCTGTGAAGCATGTCCCTCCATGGACGGGAATTCATATAGTCCTGCCAACAGACCGGTGGAAGGCCGTTTCCTGATTGCCGCGCTGCTGGCATCCCGGATCACAAGAATGGTCTTTTTTTCAATCTTTCTGGGTTTCTTTGCACTTTTCCTGGGATATTCCGTCTGCGTGCCCGCCAGGTTGGCCGCACATATTTTTTCCCAGGGACACTCACCGCACCTGGGCGCGCCGTTTGGAAGACAAACGGTAGCGCCAAGTTCCATGAGCGCCTGATTGAAATCCCCCGGCCGCTTTTTGGGCATTACCGGCCTTAAATCCTCTTCCAGTTTCTTTTTGACAGCCGGGCTGGAAATATCTCCCTCATCCGCCAAAAGCCTTGCTATTACCCGAAGCACATTTCCATCGACCGCAGGAACTGGCTTTCCAAAAGCGATGGAAGACACTGCTCCGGCAGTATAACTTCCGATCCCTTTGAGCTTTAACAGACTTTCATAATCAGCCGGCATTCTTCCGCCGTATTCCTCCATAATCTGAACGGCCGCCTTTTTTAAATTGCGCACTCTGCTGTAATATCCCAGTCCTTCCCAAAGCTTCAGCAGGGTATCTTCTTCTGCTTCCGCCAGAGACGCGATATCGGGCAGCTGCTGCATAAACCGTTCAAAATAGGGCTTTACCGCTTCCACCCGTGTCTGCTGCAGCATGATTTCGGAAATCCATACACGGTAAGGCGACGGATTCTCTCTCCAGGGCAGAATCCGTCTGTTGCTATCATACCACGACAACAGCGGCTCTGCAATGTGTCTTAACACTTCCTTTTGCTGCTCCAGCACAACAGGTATCGGATCTGCCAGTTCCATGCCGTCCTCCCGGACAAAACAGTCATACGCCAGAATATGTACGCCTGCCCGCTGTGCCTCGATCAGCGCCTGTGCGAAAGCCGGGTGGGTCTGCCTGTTGGGCGTAAAATAAGAAACGCCTTTCATTTGAATGACGAATAAAATATAACTTTCATAGCCGTTGTGCACAGCCTCTACCAGTTCCTGCACATGCTTTACCGCCCGTTCGGAAGGCGCATCCGGAAACAGCACTATCCCCTGCTGTTCCAGCGTCACTCCCTTGACTTCCATGAATATTTTCCGTTTTCCCGCTTCCACATAAAAATCAAACCTGGAATTTCCATAGGTCGTTTCCGGCCTGACAAGAGAAACTTCTTTAAAATAATGCCCGGCCTCCAGCCACTCCTTCACCGCCTTATTCGGGGCGTTGGAATCCATATTGATGAGCAGGTTTCCCTTCCTTACCGCCACTAGATCATAGGCTGTTTTCCGCTCCGGCGCGCTGCTCTTTTCCAGATACACCTCTGCGCCGGGCACAAGCAGCTCCCTGCATCGTCCCGTATTCTTCACATGGACCGTTTCCACATGTCTGCTGCCGCCCTCCTGCATTTCCACCTGAGCGACAAACCGGTTCGGCCTTTTCAAAAAGCTTCCCCTGCTGATATTTTCATACTTCATTCCATAACTCCATCCTCTTCACACTTCTCATATGCGCCTCATCCGGCTCTCCTGCGCCCCGGAACCCTGGCAGCGGGGACTACTTTTGCCGCTTTCACAGTATGGATCTCCTGATCATCAAAGAAAATATGAGCGCCAAACGCAAGCAGGATATCCTGCTTGGATACCCCTCCCAGAAAAAACGACTCATCTATACGGACGTTCCACTCCCGAAGCGTGCGCACCACCCGTTCATGGGCAGGGGCACAGCGGGCGGTCACCAACGCGGTTCTGATGGGCACCTTTTCTCCCTTAAATTCCTGCTGCAGCGCCGCCACAGTCTTCAAAAACTTCGCAAACGGACCTTCCGCCAGCGGCAGCCTGGCCTCCCGCTTTTCGTTTGCCTCAAAAGCTTCCAGTCCGTCCCTTTTAAAGATTTCTTCTGATTCGTCGGAAAATAATACCGCATCTCCGTCAAATGCGATCCTGATCTGATCAAGGCATGTATCCGCATCATAGCCATATTCCGCGTTCGTACAGATAATTCCCGCCGCAATTCCGCTGTCCACCGCCTGCTGCACATCCGCTTCATTCGCCGACAAAAACAAATCCGTCTTGAAAGCGTTCAGATAAGGCGTCAGCGGACTTCCTCCCGAAAACACTGCCCTGGTGATATGGAGCCCATAATAGGCAATAGAGCGAAAAAAGCGTACGGAAGTATCCGCATTATTATGGGACATGATGATCACTTCCACCCGTTCCTTTTGTCCGGTCAATTCATTGATGGCAAGCAGGGCCCTGACCAGCGCAAAGCCCGGACCGGGCCTCAGGATTTCCTCTTCATGCTCGATCTGATATCTGCAATATGCTTCCAGCCCCTGCTTTTCAAATATTTCATTTTCAACCGTAAGATCAAATAGTGTCCTGGTAGATACTCCCACCACCAGAGAATTGTTCAAATCCACTGCCATACCGTCCGCCTCTCTTTTTTAAACTCGTGAAAGGAAACCGGAAGATACCGCATCAGCGCAGCCTGCTGCACTCATACTTTTCCAGGGTCAGGAGGCAGTTTTTCAGCGTTTCATATTTCTCCTCTATACTGCCTTCCGCCAATTCCAGGTCCAAAGATACCGCAATTGTATTGAGCATGTCTTCGTCTGCTTTTCCCGCCAGAGCTGCAAAAACCTCCAGCTTCTTCTCATAGCTGTCGGCTTCTAAAAATGCCAGCAGCGCAGGATCCAGCTGAAATTCTTCGTTCTGCTCCTCTCTGTTTTCCGGCGGACATTGGATTTTAGCCTGTCCCCTGTCTGCCGTGTTCTCCCTGTGCAGCTCTGAACGCTCTTCCCGGGAAATCTCCGCCGTCGGCGCTCCCGGAGCAGGTATCAGGGTAAAGCGGTATTTTGCCGGAACATCCGGATATTTTGCATGATCGACTTCACTCAAAAACAGATCAAGCGGCCTGGCATAAACCCCGAACTCTCCGTAGAGCGCCTGATAGACAACCAGCTTCTCATCCGTCTCGGTATGCTGTGCCAATGTGACTATTCGGTAAAGATTTCCTTTAAAATGTTGATAAATTTCTCCCGGTACAGGCATTCTTTCCATCTCCAAAGCCTCCTCAAATTCCCATGGTCAGCGTCCCGAATGCGCTGCCTGGGCCTTTGCTTCCATATACAAAAATTCTTATGCTTTAGTATACTCCCAAACAGGAAAACTGTCATGCCCTATTTTTCCCAGGTCTGTTTTAATTATCGCACAGTTTAAGTCCCATAGAACGGACTCTGTAGGATTTTTCTGAAAAAAATTCCGGAAAGCGAAAAAACGCCTTCCGGTTCAATTTTAATTATTCCGACGAATCAGTGAATATTTTGCATCACTGACCGCTTCGATTCTCTATTTCCTGTACCGATACTTAAGCGGCGTCACCCCATAGGTCTTTTTAAACAGCCTGATGAAATGCTCTGTATTTTCATATCCCACACAGGCCGCGATCGTTTCCACCTTCTGGCTGGTTTCCCGTAACAAAATCCCGGCCTTTTTCATCCGCACATTTTTTACCGCGGTCTGAAATGTTTCTCCCGTCTTTTCCCGGATATACTTGGACAGATACGGCGGCGTGAGGTGCAGTTTCTCCGCAAGCGCTTCCAGCGTCACATCTGCGTAATGATTCTGAATCTCGTTCATAATTTCAATGATGCGCGCGTCCTGCCCCTCCGTTCTGTTTTCCTGCTTTGCCATCCGGTTGGCCGCAGAAACCAGCGCTTCGACCGAACTTTTGATGATATCCTCGTCAATTCCCACGCCCCAGTACATTTTTCCCCTGCTGTCCAGGATTCCCACATAGGCCGCCGCTTTTGCCGATGATCCTCTGGAAACGGCATGTTCCTCATACACGGCAAGTTCATAGCGAATGCCCAAATATTCCTTTACCGCATTGCTGACCGCATCCAGACGTCCGTTGCCGGCCGCTTCCACAGTCCTGTGCTCCTTCTCCTGTTCCATCGTCACTTCCGCCATAATACCGTCCGCCTGTTTAAAATGACATTCCGTGATGCGGAAAATATCCTGACAGCCGATATAGTGATCCTCAAAAATCTGATAGATTTCTGCCGGTGAAAGCTCCTGATGGCGTTTATCAGAAACATCCTTGATCAGATATCCCACCTCTTCCTTCATCTGCTCCGGCAGACTGATGCCAAAGTTCTGTTTTAAGATAAAAGAAACGCCGCCTTTGCCGGACTGGCTGTTGATGCGGATGACATCGGATTCGTATTCTCTTCCCACGTCTCTCGGATCGATGGGCAGGTAAGGCACTTCCCATCGTCCGCCGCTTTTTCCCGCTTCCCTCCACGCCATCCCCTTGGAAATAGCATCCTGATGGGAACCGGAGAAAGCGGTAAACACCAGATCTCCGGCATAGGGCGTCCGCTCATGAACCCTCATGCGGGTGAGTCGTTCATATACTTCCCTTATCCCGGAAAGGTCGGAAAAATCCAGCTTCGGATCCACGCCGTGGCAGACCATGTTCATCGCCACCGTCACCAGATCTACGTTTCCGGTCCGTTCTCCGTTTCCGAAAAGCGTCCCTTCGATCCGGTCAGCCCCCGCCAGCACGCCCAATTCCGCATCGCTGATCCCGCAGCCCCTGTCATTATGAGGATGGACGCTCAAAACCACCGCATCCCTGTATTTTAAATGCTTATGAATATACTCCACCTGACAGGCGAACACATGGGGCATTGCGATTTGAACGGTGGTGGGAATATTAATGATCCCCTTATGGGATGGATCAGGCTGCCAGACATCCAGTACCGCGTTACAGACTTCCACCGCATAGTCCACCTCTGTCCCCGGGAAACTTTCCGGGCTATACTCAAATGTAAAATTTCCTTCCATCTCATCCGCAATCTGTTTGAGCAAAGCAGCGCCGTCCACAGCCAGCTGTTTGATTTCCTCCCGGCTTTTTTTGAAAACCTGCTCCCGCTGCGCCACGGAAGTGGAATTATAGAGATGAATGATGGCTCTGGGCGCTCCCTTGACCGCTTCAAAGGTTTTTCTTATGATGTGATCTCTGGCCTGGGTCAGCACCTGGATTGTCACATCCTCCGGGATCATATTCTTTTCAATGAGAGCCCGCACAAACGCATACTCCGTTTCGGATGCGGCCGGAAATCCCACCTCAATTTCTTTAAACCCGATCTTTACAAGCATCCGGAAAAATTCCAGTTTTTCTTCCAGACTCATGGGTTCAATCAGCGCCTGATTGCCGTCCCTTAAATCCACGCTGCACCAGACCGGCGCTTTCTCCACGGTATCTTTTTGCACCCAGTCGTAAGAAATCTCGGGGGGCATAAAATAAAATTTTCCGTATTTTTCTCCTGTAGTCATCAATCGTTCCTCCTTTTCAGACAAGAAAGTGCCTTCGGCACCTCAACTCCCCTAACCCCTCATTCATGAGGGGAATTAGGGGTTTCTTTTTGCATCATTTTGTTCCATAATAGTCTCATGAATTTAATACAGAAGATGCTTATAGACCATTACGAAATAATTGAATACGATATTAAACCCAGACCTGTTGTCATGGAAAACATCGAAAAGGTCATCAACTGTGGAGACCCTTCTTACGGTGGGGCCATGTATGGCTGCTCTCATTGCGGAAACCTCAAGTTCGTTCCTTTCCGCTGCCATTCCAAATTTTGCCCCACCTGCGGGGCAAAATATTCCAATGACAGGTCTACCTCTATGTCTTTTAAATTAATCCAGTGTACACATCGCCATCTCGTATTCACTATTGACGAATCACTCCGCCCCTTTTTTCTCGAAGACCGTTCTCTGCTTAATTGTCTCTTCGAGGACGTTTCCGATGTCATCAAAGGGGTTTTTTTCTCCTTGAATAAATCTAAAAACTTTGTCCCTGGTTTTATCTGCGTCCTTCATACCTTCGGACGCCCTCTCC
>CABSCP010000064.1 GCA_902476265.1 uncultured Lachnospiraceae bacterium | reverse complement strand
AGCTGGATAGAGCAACGGCCTTCTAAGCCGTGGGTCGGGGGTTCGAATCCCTTCGGGCACGTTGGAAGAATTGATGCAGACGGACATGCTTACCGCAGTCGGTCAGCCGGTTTTTCTATATGGTGGGTATAGCGCAGTTGGTTAGCGCGCCAGATTGTGGCTCTGGAGGCCAAGGGTTCGAATCCCTTTATCCACCTTCCTGGGCTATCGCCAAGCGGTAAGGCACAGGACTTTGACTCCTGCATTCGCTGGTTCGAATCCAGCTAGCCCAGCTTTTTAGCTGACAGACGTTTTTTCGGCCTTATCTTTTTAAATTTATGGAGCACTAGCTCAGTCGGTAGAGCACCTGACTTTTAATCAGGTTGTCGGGGGTTCGAATCCCCCGTGCTTCATTCACATGTACCCTGAAACCCGCATAAATGCCGGGCTTCAGGGTTTCTTATTATCCGGAGGAAAAAGAGGATGCAGCTTTATGTGCAGAGGAGAACATTGATATGATACGGGAAGTGAATCTGGAAGAGATATCGGACGGAAAACTTTATGACGCCAATGATCTGGTGAAGGCGGACTGCCATGATTGTGAAGGATGCTGTGACTGCTGCACAAGGATGGGGGAATCCATCATTCTGGATCCCTATGATGTGTATCGGCTCACTGAAGAACTGGGAAAAAGTTTTGAGGAGCTGTTGACGGACAGTTTGGAGCTGCATGTGGTGGACGGTGTTATTCTGCCGAATCTGAAAATGGCGGGAGAGCGGGAATGCTGCCCTTTTTTGAATGAAAAAGGCAGATGCAGTATTCATTCCTTCCGGCCGGGCATCTGCAGGCTGTTTCCTCTCGGCCGCTTTTATGAGGACGGAGGCTTCCGGTACTTTTTACAGACAAAAGAGTGTCCGAAAGAGAACCGGTCTAAAATCAAGGTGAAGAAATGGATTGATCAGCCCCAATTCAAGCGGTATGAGGAGTTCATTTCAAAATGGCACTATTTTGTCAGAAATCTGCAGGAGGTCCTGACGAAACAGCCGGATATGGAGAGGGCGAAGAAAATAAACATGTATGTGCTGGAAACTTTTTTCTTTAAAGGGTGGGCATCAGAAGAAGATTTCTACGACCGGTTTGACCAGAGGCTTTGTCAGGCGCAGGAGTTACTGCTGCAGGAGTGATGCAGCATTCATCTTATAATGAGGGATTCGGATACCGTCATCAGGCCGTAAAATGGTCTGCCGGCGGTAATTTTTTTTCTTGCAATATCCGAACATATGTACTATACTTGAAATACAATCAGAACAAATGTTTGGGAGAAGAGTATGGGACTGCATATTACGAAAGAGATGTCTTTGATGGAGAAGCTGAATATACTGGGGGATGCGGCCAAATACGATGTGGCCTGTACCAGCAGCGGCAGCCAGCGCCGGGGAGACGGGAAGGGGATCGGCAATACGGTGAAGGCCGGGTTATGCCACAGCTTTGCCGCGGACGGACGATGTATCAGCCTGTTGAAGATTCTTTTTACCAATGAATGTATTTATGACTGTAAATATTGTGTGAACCGCTGCTCCAATGACGTTCCCAGAGCGTCCTTCACTCCCGAGGAGGTGTGCAGGCTCACCATAGAGTTTTACCGGAGGAATTATATAGAAGGATTGTTTTTGAGCTCCGGTATTCTGTACAACCCTACCTATACGATGGGATTGATTTATCAGGCGGTACATAAGCTGCGCAAGGAATATCACTTTCAGGGATATATCCATGTGAAGGCGATTCCGGGCGCCGATCCGCAGCTGGTCCGGATGACGGGGTTCCTCGCCGACAGGATGAGTATCAACCTGGAGCTGCCCACTGCGGAAGGGCTTTCCAAACTGGCTCCCAACAAACACCGAAAGACGATCCTGACGCCCATGCGCCAGATACAGAACGGGATAACCGCGAATAAGGAGGAACTGGCTCTATACCGCCACGCCCCGGAATTTGTTCCCGCCGGGCAGTCCACGCAGATGATTATCGGCGCTACGCCGGAGCATGATTACGAGATTCTTTCCGTGGCGGAGAGCCTGTATCGAAAGTTTGATTTAAGGCGCGTATTTTATTCCGCCTTCGTTCATGTCAACGAGGATAAGGATCTGCCTGCCCTGCCGGGCGGCCCGCCGCTTTTAAGGGAGCACAGGCTGTATCAGGCGGACTGGCTTCTGCGGTTTTACGGTTTTGAGGCGCAGGAGCTTTTGAGCGAGGAGAGGCCGGATTTCAATATTCTGCTGGATCCAAAGGCAGACTGGGCGCTGCGTCATCTGGAACAGTTTCCGGTGGAGATTAACCGCGCCCCCTACGAACAGCTTCTGCGGGTGCCCGGAATCGGGGTGAAGAGCGCGCGACGGATTGTTCAGGCCAGGAGGAGCAGTGTGCTGGACTTTTCCCATTTGAAGAAGATCGGTGTGGTATTGAAAAGATCTCTGTATTTTATTACCTGCAGCGGAAAGATGATGTATCCGGTGCGGCTGGAAGAAGATTTTATCACCCGGCAGCTGTTGGACTGTAAGGAACGACTGCCGTTTGATGCGGACGGAGTGACCTACAGGCAGCTGTCACTGTTTGATGACAGGCGTTTTATCATGGACCGGGACAGCTATGTGAGGCAGGTGGTTTCATGAGAAGAGACGCTGCATCCACCGGGGAGGGACGGGTTTGGAAGAGACAATATTGGTTTGTGAAGATACAATAGAAGGAGTTCTTACGGCTGTTTACAGGGCCTATGAATGGAAGCTTACGCCGGAATGCACCAGGGTGCAGATCGGGCAGGCCGATCTGCGGCTGTTTGCGCTTTACCGGGAAGTGGAGACGGATGCCGCTCTGGCGGAGAAGGTGGCGGCAACGGTAAGACGGCGGTTTGGGACGGATACCTGGGAAGGAATCTGCCATGCGCTGGCGGCAGAGGATGAGGAGAAGGGGCAGGCGGTGTATCAGACCATCGCAGCGGGCCTCTCCGGGCAGATAAAGGGCCCTCTTTTGGAAGGGCTTGCCAATGACTCTGTCAGAAAAGTTTTTGAGCTGAGCCGGCATGTTCATAATGAAGCCCACCGCATGAGAGAATTTGTCCGTTTTAAAGAGGTGGAAGAGAAGCTTCTCTATGCCCACATAGAACCCGGAGCGGATGTGACGGCGCTGATCATGCCGCATTTTGCGGACCGATTCCCGCTGGAGAATTTCATCATCGCCGACCATGGAAGAGGCATAGCGGGAATCCACGCGGCAGGGAAAGAATGGTTTCTGGTCAGGATGGATGCCCGTATGAAAGAGCGGTTCACAGCACTTTCCGCACAGGGAACGGATGGGGAACAGGAAATGGTGGAACTATTCCGAAACTTCTGTCATACAATAGGTATCAGGGAACGGAGGAATACAAAGCTACAGCAACAGTTCCTTCCTTTGAAATACCGCGCGTATATGACGGAATTTAACCATATGACAGGGAAAATAAGATAGAAAAGCCGGGAAAATGCATTGCAATTGTACGTAAAAAAGAACTTTTCCTTTTATTTCCTCTATTGTATAATTACAACATTCTGAGGGGAAACTGTTAAATAGAAACAAGCAGGCAGAAGCGGAAGGCGGCGCCTGCAAAAAGAAAGGGTGATTTTGGATGGTAGAAGCAGCAGATCGTATTCAATACAGGATCAGGCTGGTGCCGGATGAGGTCAATTGTTTTGTGAAAGCAGCTTCCAGGTGCGATTTTGACGTGGATATCGCATATAACAGTTTTGTGGTAGACGCAAAATCTATCGTCGGCGTTTTTGGCCTTGATTTCAGGTATCCGCTGACCGTTGTGTGCCATGGCTTTGACAGCGATTTTGACCGTTATCTCAAAGGCCTGGCTCTGGCCGGCTAAAATTTAGTGTTTGACTCCCTGTTGAGAAACATGTACCATTGTAGCTGTGAAGAATTTTTCACGGCAGAGAAGCGATGGCAGCCGTTCGGTTTATGGATGGTGACAAATGTTTCTTAGCAGGGAGTCTTTCATTATTTTATGAAGTCCGGAGGATGGGGAAAAGCTTTCGGATTTTGGCAGCTGGGGAGAAACACGGTGGAAATCAGAATTTCAGTGAGAGGCCTGGTTGAGTTTTTGATGCGGGCCGGGGATATTGACAATCGCAGGAAAGTGTCGGCAGAGGATGCGATGGCGGAGGGCAGCAGGATCCACCGCATGATACAGCGCCGGATGGGTTCGGATTATCATGCCGAGGTGCCGATGAAATACCGGCAGGATTATGAAGAGTATACATTTTTGATAGAAGGCCGTGCGGACGGCGTGATCGAAGGGAAAACGGCCACAATCGATGAGATCAAAGGCACATACCGGGATCTGGCAAAAATGAAAGGGCCGGAACCGGTACATCTGGCGCAGGCCAAGTGCTACGCTTATATTTATGCCCATGATCATGGACGGGACGAGATGAATGTGCGGATGACCTACTGCAATCTGGATACGGAGGAAATCCGCTACTTTGAATATGCGTATTCCGTCGCAGAGCTGACGGAATGGTTTACGGGACTTGTGGCAGATTATAAAAGATGGTCGGATGAAGAAACCGCCTGGAAGAAAAAGCGGCAGGAATCCATCCACAGAATGCGGTTTCCCTTTGACTACCGGGAGGGACAGAAAGAACTTGTGACGCATGTATATCATACCATCTGCCATAAGAAGAAATTGTTTATCGAAGCTCCTACCGGAGTGGGAAAGACGATTTCCACCGTATTTCCGGCGATCAAGGCGATCGGAGAGGAGAAGGCGGACCGGATTTTTTATCTCACCGCCAAAACCATCACCAGAACGGTGGCGGACAATACTTTTGAGTTGCTGCGCGGGGACGGGCTGAAATTCAAGACTGTGGTTTTAACGGCCAGGGATAAAATCTGTTTTATGGAAGAATCCGAGTGCAATCCGGAATATTGTCCATACGCCAAGGGACATTATGACAGGATCAACGAGGCCATCTTCGATCTGATGACATCCATGGAATGCTACAGCCGGGAGGCGATAGAAGAATATGCCCAAAAACACCGGGTATGTCCTTTTGAAATGGCCCTGGACATGAGTCTGTTTTCCGACGGGATTATTTGCGATTACAATTATGTATTTGACCCTCATGTATACCTGCGCCGCTTTTTTGGAGAGGGCAGCCAGAAGGGACAGTATCTGTTTTTGGTGGATGAGGCCCATAACCTGCTGGAACGCGGGCGGGAGATGTACAGCGCCGTCTTATATAAAGAAGACTTTCTGGAACTAAAACGTACCATAAAGGCTTACGATACCCGCATGGAGAAGCTGCTTGAAAAATGTAACCGGGAACTTTTACTCTTAAAGCGGGAGTGTGAGGACTGGTGCATTGTGGATCATATTGATCCTTTTGTACAGGCATTGGTCCGTCTGTCAGCGGGGATGGACGATTACCTGGAGGATCACGACGACAGTCCGGTGCGCAGAGCGGTTTTGGATTTTTATTTTGAGGTAAACCATTTCCAGCAGATTTATGAGCTGCTGGATGAAAAATATGTCATGTATACGGAGTTTGATGAAGAAGGCCGTTTTTTCCTGAAACTGTTTAATGTGGACCCCTCCCGCAATTTAAAGGAATGTTTGAACCGGGCGGCCAGCAGCATTCTCTTTTCGGCTACTCTTTTGCCGATACAGTACTATAAAAGGCTTTTGGGGGGAGAAGAGACGGATTATGAGGTCTATGCCAAATCCACCTTTGACCCGGAGAAAAAGGCCCTGTTTCTGGCGGAGGATGTGACCAGCAAGTACACCAGAAGATCGGAACAGGAATTTTATAATATCGCTTCATACATTCATCATATCGTAAGGATGCGTCACGGCAATTATATGGTATTTTTTCCCTCCCACTTGTTTTTACAGAAGGTGTATGAAATTTACCTGGATTATTTCGCCGAAGAAGATCAGGCGGAATGCCTGGTGCAGGAAGATTATATGAGCGAGGAAATGCGGGAAGCCTTTTTAAAACGCTTTGAGGGAAATGAAGAATGCGCTATTTCAGAGGTCATCCAAATGGACATCGAGATAGAAGAAGACAGCAGTCTGGTGGGATTCTGCGTGTTGGGCGGTATATTTTCGGAAGGGATTGATTTAAAAAATGACCGGCTGATCGGCGTGATGGTGGTGGGAACAGGGCTGCCTCAGGTGTGCACGGAGCGGGAAATTTTAAAGGAATATTTCAATGAGGGCGGGGAAGACGGCTTTGATTATGCTTACCGTTATCCCGGCATGAATAAGGTCCTGCAGGCGGCCGGAAGAGTGATCCGCACCGCCCAGGACGTAGGGCTGATAGCACTTTTGGATGAACGTTTCCTGCAGCGATCCTACCAGCGGCTTTTCCCCCGGGAATGGGAGAGGTTTGAAGTGGTGAGCACAACAACCGTGGCAGCCCGGGTGGAAAAGTTCTGGAACGACTGGTTGTAGCGGGAGAACCCGAAGAAATTTTTGGTTTCCGGAAAGTTCCTATACCGTATCCGGACGGATCCCGGTTTTCAGCCATGCGATTTCTTTTTGATAGGGAGGCAGGGTTTTCCCGGGATTCTGAGGGTCCGGGTACCAGGGCGTTTCCAGAATCCGGGGAATGCCCGGAAAATCCGGATGATGAACCAGGGCATACAGAGGGGAAAAACCGATGGTTCCTTCTCCGATATCGGCGTGGCGGTCTTTCGCCGCGCCTCTTTCATTTTTACTGTCATTAATATGAAAAACGGCGATCTGCTCTTTTCCCAAAATACGGTCAAATTCCGAAAGGACTCCCTCCAGATTATGAACGATATCGTAACCGGCATCATTGACATGGCAGGTATCAAAACAAACCCGAAGTCTGTCGGGATATTTTACCCCTTCATAAATGGCGGCCAGTTCTTCAAAACGGCTGCCGATCTCACTGCCTTTCCCGGCCATGGTTTCCAGGGCGATGCAGACATCGGAAGGCTGGGAAAGCACCTCGTTGAGTCCGGAGATGATGCTTTGGATTCCGGCAGCGGTTCCGGCGCCGACGTGTGCGCCGGGATGCAGGATCAGAATTTTACCGCCCATTTTTTGGGTGCGCTCCAGCTCCTGGGCCAGAAATTCCACAGCCAACTCATAGGTTTCCGGTTTTATGGTGTTCGCCAGATTGATGATATAGGGGGCGTGAACGACGAAACTTTCCATGTTATTTTCTTTCATGAGCGTCCGGGCTTCCGGAATGCAGAGCTCTTCCACAGCCTTACGGCGCGTATTCTGTGGAGCGCCGGTATAGAGCATGAAAGTATTTGCCCCGTAGGAAAGGGCCTCTTTTACGGAACCGAGCATCATTTCTTTTCCGCTCATGCTCACATGAGAACCCAGAAAAAGGGGAATATTTGTTTTTATCATAAGAGTACCATTCCTTTCCGTCGGCGGCCTGTGGTATTCCGTAAGAAAGTGCGGCAGGCGGCTTGGGAAAATCATAACATAAAGCGGAAAACAGGGAAAGAGGAAATGATAGGATGCCGAAAAAAGTTTACATAATATTTGCGGGAAAAATGATGTTATGTCACCTTAATTTTTTGGAAAAATTGACGGATTTTCAAAATATGACAGAGATGTCTTTTGAAATGACAGTAGAAATATGTGGTTATGACAGACAGATATGTGGATAACTATGTGGAAAGTGGGGATTTGTCAGACAATTCAAGAGAAAATTAGAAAATAAGAAAAAGATATCCACAATTTGCCGACTTATTCGGTTTTTAGTAAAAAAACCAAAACAGTCAATCACTTTATGTCACCGGCTTTTGATAAAATACAGGTTGCGGTTGAGGGGAAGACAGAAAAATGGTAAAATAGAAACACCGGCAGATGCCGGAACAAGTTTTAAAAAGGAGACTCTGTTATGTGGGCATATGAAAGTGTTTTTTATCAGATTTATCCCCTGGGATTTGTGGGCGCACCGTTTGAAAACGATGGAGTGGAGACACATCGGATTTTAAAGGTCAATGACTGGATTCCCCATATCAAAAAGCTGGGCGCCGATGCCATTTATTTTTCACCGGTATTTGAATCTGATACGCATGGTTATAATACAAGAGATTACAGAAAAATCGACTGCCGTCTGGGCAGCAATGAGGATTTTAAACAGGTCTGTGACAATCTTCACAAAGAAGGCATACGGGTTGTTTTAGACGGTGTGTTCAACCACGCGGGAAGAGGGTTTTTCGCGTTCCAGGATGTAGTAAAAAACAGGGAGAACTCTCCTTATCTGGGATGGTTCAATATCAATCTGGGCGGAAATTCCAACTATAACGACGGCCTTTGGTATGAAGGCTGGGAAGGAAATTATGATCTGGTCAAGCTGAATTTAAGAAATGAGGAAGTGGTGAACTATCTGCTGGAAAGTGTGAAGGGCTGGATTGAGGAATTTGATATCGACGGCCTGCGCCTGGATGTGGCATACTGTCTGGATGAAAATTTTGTACGCCGCCTGCGCAGTTTCTGCGACAGCCTAAAGACAGACTTTTTCCTGGTGGGGGAGATGCTGCACGGGGATTATAACCGACTGATGAACGATGCCATGCTCCATTCGGCCACCAACTATGAGTGCTATAAGGGGCTGTTTTCCAGTTTCAACAGCATGAATATGTTTGAAATCGTGCATTCCCTCCTCCGCCAGTTCGGACCGGAGAACTGGACTCTTTATAAAGGAAAACATCTGCTGTCCTTTGTGGATAACCATGATGTGACCAGGATTGCCAGCAATTTGACGAATGAGAAGCATCTGCCGTTAATCTATGCGCTGATGTTCGGAATGCCCGGGATTCCCTGTGTCTATTATGGAAGCGAATGGGGGGCTAAGGCTCATAAAAATGAGGGGGATCCGGCGTTGCGCGCCTGCTTTGACGGACCTGTGGAAAATGATCTTTCAGAATGGATCAGCAGACTGGCGGAGGCGAAGAAAGGTTCCCACGCTTTAAATTATGGGGCATTCCGCTCCGTGGTGCTGACAAACCGCCAGTGTATTTTTGAACGGGCAGCGGACGGAGAGCGGGTGCTGGTTGCCATCAATGCGGATGATGCGCCCTATACGGCACATTTTGATGCGGGCTGCGGGCGGGCAGTGGATTTGATCACCGGGGAAGAACATGACTTCGGCGGCGGAAGCCAACTGCCCCCCTACAGCGCATTTTTCTGGAAAACCGAAAGCTGAGCAAAACAGGACGGGTCAGTTTCGTGCGGCGGTATCCAGGAGACGGCGGACCGCCTTGAGATTTTCGGGTTCGGTCTGCCAGATTTCATATTCACTCATGCCGGGCAGTCCCATGGAAACAGCGGGATTGCGGTAAATCATGGCGCTGTCTCTGACGGTCTTTCCGGACATGTGGAAAGCGGTCAGGTCCGTTTCTTTCAGCAGGATTTCCACGGCACGGGCATTGATTCCGGCGCCGGCCAGAATGGTGATTCCCTCTCCGGCAGCGGCGCACAGCTCCTTCATGCGGGAAAGGCCTTCCAGACAGGAGGGGGCCTGACCGGAGGTGAGAATGGTGTTCACGCCAAGCTGCCGGGCCTGTTTCAGCGCAGCAAAGGGATCGCGGCACATGTCGAAAGCGCGGTGCAACGTGACGGACATGCCGTCGGCGCAGTCCAGAAAGCGTTTCATCTGTTCTATATTAAGAGACCCGTCAGGGCAGAGACTGCCGATCACTACCCCTTCTGCGCCGGCGCGCCGGAATGCCTGTATTTCCCGGCAGATGACGGCAGCTTCATAGTCTGTATACAGGAAGTCGCCGAAGCGGGGGCGAATCAGCGCATGGATGCGGATGTCCACATTTTTCCGGATTTCTTCAAATAATGCCAGGGTGGGGGTGGTGCCCCCGATCACCAGATTGGCGCACAGCTCCAGCCGGTCGGCGCCGCCTTCTTTGGCACATATGGCAGATTCGACGGAATCCACACAGCATTCCAGGATATAATTATTTTTCATGGGAGTCCTCCTTTGAAACATGATTGTATCATTATTTTACCCTAATTATCAGAAAAAAGAAAGGATGGAGCGGATGACAGAAAAGGAAGTAAAGGAACAGATGTGCGAAATCGGCCGCCGGGTGTATGACCGTGGAATGGTTGCGGCAAACGACGGAAATTTCAGCGTAAAGCTCAATGAGCACGAGTATCTTTGTACGCCCACCGGGGTCAGCAAGGGATTTATGACGCCGGATTTCATCTGTAAAGTGGATGAAAATTGTGAGGTTCTGGAGGCAAATCCGGGGTTTAAGCCCTCCTGTGAGGTGAAGATGCACCTGCAGGTGTATCAAAGCCGCCCTGATGTGAGGGCTGTGGTGCACGCCCATCCGCCCTATGCCACCACCTTTGCGATCGCCCGGATGCCGTTGGAAAAGCCCATCGTTTCGGAGGCGGTGATCGCCCTGGGGCCGGTTCCTGTAGCGGATTATGCCACGCCTTCCACAAAAGAGGTGCCGGAAGCTGTCGCAAAGTATGTGAAGGACTTTGACGCCATGCTTTTGGCAAACCACGGGGCCCTGGCTTATGGGGACAGCCTGATGAATGCTTATTATAAGATGGAAAGTCTGGAATACTATGCCCGGCTCCTTTTTCAGTCCATGCAGCTGGGAAAGGCGGTAGAGCTGACGGAGCAGGAAGTGGACAGGCTTTATAGCGCTTTTGATTTAAAGCATGTACGGCGTCTGTAGAGGGCAGTACAGCAGAAAAACGTGCAGGGAAGATACAAATAAAATGTGAACAAACTGTGAATAAAAGTTTATGAAATTCATAAAAAGTTTTAAATTTGTATAAAAACTATTTACAAAAGGAGCGAAACATGATATTCTCACTCTCGTACCAAGGAACCAGACCTGATTTTTTGAAAACGTAACTGATAGGTTCCGCATATAGGAGGAGAATATTATGAAGAAAAATTTAGTAGCAGTTTTAGCAGCAGTAGTTATGACAGCAACCATGGTAGCTTGCGGTGATGCAGCAGTTGAGACAACACCTGCAACTGTTGAATCCACAGTAGAAGCAACTACAGAGGAAGCTACAACAGAAGAAGCAACCACAGAAGCAGCTACAACTGAAGAAGCAACTACAGAGGAAGCTACAACAGAAGAAGCAACCACAGAGGAAGCTACAACAGAGGAAGCAACCACAGAGGAAGCTACAACAGAAGAAGCAACCACAGAAGCAGCTACAGAGACAGTTGCTGAATAATTCAGACGGATCGGTAACTTCGATAAAGGCAGCGTAAGCTGTCACAGACAGCAAAGTCAGACAGAAGTATGCATCAAAGGCATTTTCCGGAAACGGAAGGATGCCTTTTTTGTATAAGAAATTACCACATCGTTTATTGACATAAATGTATAAAATTTCTATACTTATTATAAGAAGTATCAAGAATATTGGATAATAATGGCGAAAGAGGAGTCATGGAAGATACTGATTATTTAAAGATCCATATGTTTGGCGGTCTGTCCATTTACCGGGGGGACAGACTCGTGCCGATGGGGAATGCCAACCCTACAAAAATGATGCAGCTTTTTGCCATTATTCTTTCGGCCGGAAGGGAAGGAATTTCCAAAAAGCGGATTCTGTCTGATCTCTATGGAAATGATGATCTGGAGGACCCGGGCGGAACGCTGCGGGTGAATCTTCACAGACTGCGAAAATTTCTGAAAAAAACGGAACTTTTTGGGGATTTGGAATGTATCTGCATCAAGGCCGGGCGCTATACATGGAATTGGGAAGAAGTGCCTGTGGAACTGGATACGGAAATTTTCTGCAATGCGGCCAGCCAGGCATTGAAAGAAAAGGATGAGAGCAAAAAGACAGAACTGCTTCTCCTGGCCTGCAGTATTTATCGGGGAGAATTTCTGCCGGAATTAGCGGGAGAGGAGTGGGCTGCCATACTTTGCTCCGATTTTCAGAGGCGGTATCTGGAGTGTGTGAGAGAAGCAGGGGCTCTATTATTGGAAAAGAAGCAATATGAAATCCTTCTTGGCCTCAGTGAAAGAGCCTGCAGTATTTATCCCTATGAAGAATTTTACCTTTTGCGGATCGACTGTCTTATGGGGCTGGGACGATATAATGAAGCGATGGAAATATATGAAAAGGCCACTTCGTTTTACTTTGAAGAACTGGGCCTGGTTCCGTCGGATGAAATGATGAAGCGGTTTGAAACCATGAGAGAGCGGGTGAGACCGCGGGAAGCTTTTGTCAGGAATATTAAGGAAGAGCTTCGGGAAAAGAAAAACAGAAACGGGGCATATTTTTGTATGTATCCCAGTTTTGTGGACTGCTTCCATTCAGCCTGCCGCATCGTGGAAAGGAATGGGGAGTCTGCACTTTTGATACTGTGCACATTGAAAGACCGGAGACGGAATCCTCTGCAGGGCGGGGAAAAGGGAAGGGAATATATGGAGAAACTGAAAGCAGCCATTGCTTTTTCGCTCCGGAAGAGTGATATATACACCCAATACGGAGATAACCAGTTCCTTTTGCTTTTGATCGGAGTCAGCCGGGAGAACAGTGGAATTATTGAAGAAAGGATAGACAGAACTTTTCAAAAAGCGGAAAAGAGCTCCCGGGTTATGGTGGAGTATCTGATACAGGATGCATTGGAAGGGGAAATGGAAGGAAAAACCGTAAAACCCGAAAAGGGGAAGTGATAAAATGGATGGTATGCAGGAAACGTTCGGAGAAGATCCGGGCGTTTTTTTTGTTACAAAATATTGTTACAAATCAGGGGAGATGTAACGTCTGCTGTAACGGTATGTAATGTAAAATGAAATCATGTCAGAACATTGATCGAGATGGAAGAAAAACAGAAAACAAATCATTTCACAGACGAAAAGAGAAAGAAAAGGAGGAGAAGGGATGAAGCTGAGAAGGAGAATCTACGCATGGGCAGTGGTTATCATGATGATATTTACCACCATCAGCAATGATGCGTTTACAACGGCTGCTTATGCACAGGAGGAAGAAACACAGGAAGAGGAAGCTGTGCTCCGGGAAGAGGCACGGGAAACCTCAGAGGAACAGCAGGAGGTGGAAGAAGCCGATGTAACAGAACAGAAGGAAGAGCAATCCGATGTTCAGGAGCAGAGTTCGGAAGAAGAGAAAGTTACTGACGAAGGCCGGCAGGAAGAAAGTACGGCTGTAGAAATGACCGGGACACAGGAAAGCACTTTTGCGGCAGCAGAAGAAAGCGAGACTATATCCGAAAGCGTGCAGGAAGACGAAGGCGCTGTTGAGACGGGCACGGTTACAGAAGCAGAAGAAACCGTCGGGACAACGACTGAGGAGTCAAAGGCAGATGAAGAAATCACCGATGTCAGGGTGCACTTTTCTATAGAAGGGGAAGCACAGATTCTGGACATGGAAGACCGGGAGATGGACAGCACCGTTACTGTAGAAAAAGGCAGTGAAGTTTCCTTCAAAGTATCTGCGGCAGAGGGAACAACCGTTACGGTGAAAGCGGACGGTAAGGAACTGCATGAAAAGGACAGCGCATATACCTTTAAAGCAGAAAAAGAAATAAAAGTTGAAGTGAAGGTTGTGTCAACGGAGACAGAAGAGCCTTCGGAATCCACAACGATGACCGAGGCGGTCACAGAGACTGCGGAGGAATCCACAGAAGAGACCGAGACCGAAACAATGACAGAAACCGAAGAGGAAACCGAGACCGAAACGGAGACAGAAACTGAGACCGAAACCGAAACCGAGGCCGAAACCGAGACCGAAACGGAAACCGAGACAGCTACAGAGGAAATCGAAGGCTGGAAGGTGACATTTGAAGTGGAAGGCGCTGAGCACGGTACCATTACCGATGAAGAAGGCAATCCCGTTGATGATGTAATCACGGTAGAAGAAAAAGGCACCTTTATCTTTTACGTCACCCCGGAAGAAGGATATGAAAAATCCGTTACAGTTGACGGACGGCTGATTGACAGACCGGACAACAAATATGCGGTGGCTCCTGTAGCCGACAGTACGGTGGAAATTTTCTTCACAGAAGCGGAAGAGGAAGAAGAATTTATAGAGAATATCGATACGGTTGAAGTGAACGGCGTTACAATCCGCGTCACCACTTACAGCAGCATCGCGCTGCCTCAGGGATACCAGGTAAAAGCCGAGGAGGTTGAAAAAGAAGCAGTTGTCGGCGCGGTGGAAGAAAAGCTTGCGGAAGAAGGCAAGGAGCTGACCGATTTAAGAGCGTTCGATATTACGATTTTAGATAAGGACGGCAACGAAATCCAGCCCAGCGGCGGCGTATCCGTCAGCATTGTGGGAACCGGCGTTGAAGGCGAAGCTATTGACATTATGCATTTGGAAGATGAAAATGCGGAAGCGGAACTGGTCGCGAAGGATAGGGGAAATGCGGATGTCAGCTTTACGGCGAAGAGCTTTTCCATTTATATTATTGCAGGCACTAAGGTAGTAGCCATTGAAAATCGGACAATTGATCTTGCGGCCGGAGAAAGTATTATTTTAAAAGGAACGGCACAGTCATTTCCAAAGTGGTCTGTATCAGGAAACACTGAGCTGATAAAGACCAGTAATAAATACGACGAAAATCTGACAATTACTGTAAATGAAAGTATAAATAAAATAGGAACTGTTTATGTAAGAAATGGTAGTCAGATCATAACGATAAATATCATTCTAAAAACAGTTGTCAGGTTTGATCTGAATGGAGGTCAGGGAACGAAACCTGCTGACAGGACTGATATAAAAGCAGGCGAAGTAATTTCATTGCCGGACAGAGGCGATATATATAGGAAAGGGTATGAACTTTTGGGCTGGTCCTATAATAAGGACGCGAGTACCATTGACCCTGATTTACAAAAAGAAGATGGTTTGCTTCCGGCGGATGTATATCCTCTCGGGGGAAGCTATCAGGTGGACAGAAGCCTGACACTTTATGCTGTTTGGGGAAAAAATAGCAGTACAGCAGGATATTTATGGATCGCCATAAGAGATGACGGAGTGATTCCGCCGGAACCGGCTAACCAGGACAACGGCAGCTACACTTTCTTGGATAACTATCAGCATAAACAGGTGCAGGATTTGACGGAATATGTGAGCCCGCTGCATACCGTGGCAGGGGAAGAAAATGTCCGTCCAAGGCTTCAGAAGAAATTTTGGGAGGTTGTTGAAAGATGGGAAAGGCTGAATCCCGGAAAATATATTGAATGGTATGTGATCAAATATGAAAAAGAATCGAGTGCGAAAACGGAAGGCTGGCATATTGACGGTGTAATCAGAGAAAAGACAAATTATTATGTGGATTATAATGGCAATGGCAGTACGGGCGGGCTACTTCCGGAAGGAAAAGCATATGGCGTTGGTTCTGCAGTAACTGTGGAGAGGGCCGGAGGATACGATACGGTTACCGGCTGGCAGGAACTGGTAAAATCGGGTTATGATTTTGCCGGATGGAATACCAGGGCTAACGGTACGGGAATTGCATATCAGCCAGGAGAAAAGTTTAATTTGACCAAAGAATTTGTCCAGAAAAATCATACTCCGGAGAAAGAAAATACGGTTACTTTATTTGCACAATGGAAACCGAAGCAGACAGTATATTCTGATCCGGTAAATATTTTAAAAGTTTGGCAGGATGATACTGGTTATGAACAATATAGGACTGCGTTAACGGTCCGTATTTATGCCACATATAATGACGGTAAAACTACAAATTATATTAAAGACGACGAGACCGTTTTGACAGCTAAGACCCCCTATTGGACGGTTTCGCTGCCGAAAGAGAATGCAGCCAGTTGGCTATCTAAAGAAAGCAAAAAGATTCCTGAGAAATTCAATGGATTCAACGTTAAAATTACAGTGGAAGAGACCGGCGAAAATAGCGAATATCTCAGTTATTACTCAATGACGGCTGTTGGATTCGGAAAGGAAGATGCAATTCCTGTTTATAAAATAAATAATGCCTTGAATAAAGAGAGTTTGCCGGTAAAATATACAATTCAGTATTATCAGGATACGCTTAATTCTGAGCCGATAGGGAAAATTGAAAAAGAAGGCAGGGTAGGAGAAAAAATAACGATTGCAACAGGAAACGAGGCCGGACAGCTGAATTGGAAAAAACCGGACGGTTATCAGGATGGCATACAAACGGGAACCATACCATATGTCATTCAGAAAAGCGGTAATGTCATTAAAATATTGTATGTAAAGGATTCCTCTTTGTGGGCAGTGGTAACCTATGATGCGGGAGCCCATGGAACCGGTCTGACCGGAACCAGCAGCTATGAGGTGCTGAAAGGGACGGCATGGGAGAATGCAGAAATAACCGATCCTACCGTAACAAAAGTAGAGGATGGTTGGAGATTTACAGGCTGGAACGGCAAAGTAGAAGTGATTGAGAAAGACATCACCGTGACAGCCCAGTATGAAAAGATCGCCGACATGTGGGCGGTGGTAACCTATGATGCGGGAGCCCACGGAACCGGTCTGACCGGAACCAGCAGCTATGAGGTGCTGAAAGGGACGGCATGGG
>CABSCP010000063.1 GCA_902476265.1 uncultured Lachnospiraceae bacterium | reverse complement strand
ATATTCAATTTTCAATCTGCATTGGAATTAGATTTATCTAATTCCGAGAACTTATTTTTGTGTGATTGTTTTATGACTAGAACAGACCATTCAGGCACTTTAACGGAAATCACCCTTCTGTAGTCCGTTATATCATCATTATAAAATTTCTGCCCGTCCGTAACCGGAGCAGTCTCCAGCTCTGTCCCGTCCGCACTTTCCGCCGGAAAAATGATCTTACAGCTTTCTTTTCCGAGAAGCGGCAGGTCCACTTTCTTTGGAATATCCGGATTGCATATGATATAAAAAATGTCGCGGTCATCCTTTCGGTAAAATCCGTAGGTTCCGCCCTCGCATAAAATCGTCCCGTAATCTCCGGTCCGGAATGCCCGTTCTTTCTTTCTGAGCCGGATGAGCTTTTGATACCAGGAGAACAGTGGCTTCTGCCAGGGCTTCTCCTCCCACGGAAAGGCTCCCCTGCATCCGGGATCATTTTCTCCCTCCATGCCGGCCTCTTCGCCATAATAGATGGCAGGTGCTCCGGGCAGCAGCATCTGCAGGGCAATTGCCAGCTTCATTCTCCCGGGATCCTTCCCGCACAGTGTCTGAAAACGGGGTGTATCATGGCTGCTCAGCATGTGGTAAAGTCCGTCCGTCATGCTTTTGGGATAAAAAGAATAAACGTGATTGATCCTGTTGGAAAATGCTTCCGAATCCGGATTCACAGGAAGAAGGTACTCTTTCACAGCATCCAGAAACCCATAATTCATAATACTGTCCATCTGATTTCCCAGCATCATCCGGTAACCGCTTCCCCAGGTTTCTCCCAGCAGCAGACAGTCCGGAAACTCTTCCTTAAGCTCTGTTCTGGCCTGCGTCCAGACACTGCCGTCCACTTCGTCTGCCACATCCAGCCGCCAGCCGTCGATCCCCGCTTCTTTAAGCCAATACCGCATCACCTCCAGAATGAACTGTCTCACACTACGGTTTCCGGTATTCAGTTTCGGCATCCACGGATATGCTCCCACACACTCATAGCATTCCTTTGAAATCGTCATCGGATAGCGGGTGACAAAAAACCAGTCTTTGTATTTTGATTTCTCCTGTTTTTCCAGCAGATCAGCGAAAGGAGCAAATTTCACCCCGCAATGATTGAATACGCCGTCCAGAATCACTCTCATATTTCTTTCATGGCAGGCCTTCACAAGCTCTGTCAGCATTTCCTTTGTACCAAAACCCGGATCAATCTGAAAATAATCTTCCGTCGCGTATTTGTGATTGAAATCCGCCTTAAAAACCGGCGTCAGATAGAGACATTCCACACCCAGCTTTTCAAGGTAAGGGAGCTTTTCATAAATTCCCGCAAGATCCCCTCCCATGTAATGTTCTCTGTCCGGTCTGCTGCCCCAGGGCATACACTGCGGCGGATCATTCCCTTCATCTCCGTTGCAGAAGCGCTCCGGAAAAATCTGATAGTAAACCTGCCCTGCCGCCCAGGAGGGTATCTTGATACAGTCATTCGCATAGGTGAATTCATAAAATTCATCCAAAGGTTCTTTCCGATAAATTCCTCCGGAGCTCATCCACCACTTTTCACCATCCTTGCCTGTCAATGCGAAATAATACTTTAAATATCGTGCTGCCACCGGAAACTGAATTTCCGTTCCATAGTAATCCGCCTGAGCATCTCTCAGCCTGCACATCATTTTCCGCCGCTGCTTTCGTTCCGGCGATGTTCTGGTGAAAAATACCAGTTCACAGCTTTTCAGGTCTTCTCTTGCGGCCCGTACCCCGATATGTAAAACCTGTCTGCCGCTCACATATAAATCGGGGGATAAACCGCTGTGCGTAATTGCCTCTGTTTTCACTTCATTCCTCCTCTCCTTTCTGAAGATCTGCGAATCAACAGATTCGTTGACATCAACGTATGCTGATTTGCGCTGTCCGTTCTTTTAATTTTATTCAGCAACTGATATACCGCCTGTTCTCCGATTCCGTAAGTGTCCACATCCACCGCCGTCAAAGGCGGATCCAGATACTGCGCAATGGGATAATTATCAAATGTCACAATTCCTATCTCCTCAGGAATGTGCAGCTTTCGTTTCTTTAACGCCTGCATCGCCTGCCAGGCAAGAATATTATCTCCGCACACAATCGCATCCGGCCGCAGACCGCCGTGCAGAAATTCCGCAATGGCGCACTCTGTATCTTCCTGGGTCTGACACTCTCTTATCCACTCCTCGTTTACCTTGATCCCGGCCTCTTGCAGCCCTTTCTGGTAACCGCTGATTCTGTTTTTTACAAAAACATTTTTCCGGCTTCCAACCAGCAGCGCAATATTGGAATATCCCTGTCCAAACAGATGCCGCACCGCCAAAAGACCGCCTTCTTCATTGTCTACGTCAACCCAGCAGGTTTCATTTTTCATGCACTCCGGTTCTCCCAGCACCACAAATGGCAGCCCGCTCTCCTGTAAAAAGCTGACCAGCCCGGCCCTCACAATGGAGGACGGCAGCACCAGACCGTCCACCTTCTTTTCCAGAACCAACTTTTGCAGCGGTGAAAGCTTTTCCGTACATCCATCGTTTGCGATGAGCAGCGTATATCCTTTTTCCTGGGCCACCTTCTCAATCGCATACACGCTTCTGTCAAAGAAAGTATTGAAAAAAGAACGTTCGTCACTGGCATCCATGATCAGGCCAATGGTATCCGTACTCCCGTTTACCAGATTCCGCGCCAGACTGTTTGGATGGTAATCCATCTCCTCCATGGCTTCTTTTATTTTGATCCGCGTTTCTTCTGAGATAGCAGTGTTTCCATTGATAACCCGCGAAACTGTAGATGGGGAAACCCCAACCTTTCTGGCGATGTCTTTAATCGTTACGCTCATTTTATGAATTCTCCATTTCCGCTTAAACTTATCTGTTCAGAATGCGAATATCCTTATCGCATTGTGCAATCGTTTGCATAAACTATTAAAAAAAATATAAAATCATCTCTTCATATAAGCATTTACTTCATGCAATCGTTTGCACATATCTATCGTATTTCATTTCCGTAACTCTGTCAATACAATTCCTCTATTTCTTTCTTTTTTGTGAAAACCGGCGAAATTATAGTACCAAAAATGTTACTTATTCCGAATCAGCTAAACTGACAGCCTTGCATTTTCTTTTTCTATGCCAAAAGAAAAACTCCCGCGCTATGCCAACTTACCGACACAATGCGGAAGTTTTTTTACAAATCGGAATCTGATTTTTGTCTACTATTACTTTCGCCGCCAAATTTGGAAACCATAATCTCACATCTAATTCCGACATTTCGTCTTGCTTTTTTCACATATCTACGTTATACTGCTTACTATGCTATTTTAAGGCATAAATTCTTACAAAGTACGAAGGGAGAAAATGTATTATGTTAAAGGAAATGAAAAAGAAATTGCATGTTGCTGTCGCTCTTCTGTCGGCCTGCTGTATGCTGCTTGCCGGCTGCGGCGCAAGTCTCACTCCGGCAGACCAGAATGTGAACGCCCTGGTTGAACTGATCGTAAACGACAATGCCGTACCGATGAAGGACCTTCTGGGTTTTGCGTCCGAGGACGATGTCCGTTCCTCTTTTATTGAAGACGAGGCGAATGTGGATCTCGTGGACTCGCTTGCAGAAGAATTTACAGATCTCGGCATCGAATTTACCGATGAAGAGCTTCAGGAAATGAGCGACTCCATGAGCGCGATGCTGAAAAAAGTGACTTATTCTACCGAAATCACTTCTGAAGAAAAAGACAAAGTCACCGTCACCGTAAAAATGAACGGTTTTACCGAAGATCAGCTGAGTGACAGCATGTTGGAAATCGCAGAAAGCGCTACGGAAAACATCTCCGAAGAGGATCTTGCGCTGATCGCTTCCGGCGATGAAGAAGCATCCAACGCCTTTGTTCATCAGATCTTTAAAGATTACATGAATGCGATGGCTGCGCTGGAGCCCACCTCTGAACAATCCGAAATCACGGTAGAATGTGAAAAGCTTCAGTTAGAAGTCAGCGGCAAGAACAAGATTGCATGGCTTCCTTCCGATATGACCAAATTTGAAACAGATATAGAAAATTGTCTTTTCAAATAATGCTCGTTAAAAAATCCCGCGCTGTGTAAGTTTAGAGGCACAGCGCGGGATTTTTTTATCCGAAATGCTATCGGATATCATATACACTTCTTATTTTCAAGCCTTCCGGCCTGCCTTTCAAAATACGGATTCTGCGCTCCCCGGCGTTCATGTCAAAATAATTATCCTCCAGGAGCATATCCTCTTCTTCATTTAAAATTTCCACGCCTTTGGCATAAGCATCTGCCGAAACAATTAAACTGTTTCCTTCTGCCCTGACCTGTAAATGAGGATCTCTAAATCGGAAATGCTTGGGCGCGCAAAAGAGAACCGTTCCGGAGGAAATCACTTCTCCGTTTTTTATCATTTCATAGCTGACATAATCGCTGTAAAGAGACGCATCTTCCATATCTTCTTCCGGAAGCCACAGACTGGAAAGCGCATCCGCTTCCACCCGGACAGATGCTTCCCGTTTTATTCCGGCATCGCTGCCACGCAGCGCCCAGCAGACGGTCACGTTCTGCTTTTGCATGGTTTCATTGGAAACGCAGAGCCGGATCGACTTCTTCACCTGATAGGGCTGCGCGTTTGGGTTGGTATCCTGGGTCAGAATTCCTTCTTCCGCACAGGATAAAAGCAGGGGCGCAAAAAAACGTTTTGCGCAGTAGTGAAGCGCTTTCCATCTTCCGCAGTAATCGATGGAGGACCAGCTTGCCACCGGCCAGCAGTCATTCAGCTGCCAGATGATCGTTCCCATACAGCGGCCCCGGTTTCTTCTAAAATGCTCCACCCCATAGCGAATCGCTTCCGCCTGCAGAAGCTGGGACGCATACAAAACCAGTTCAAAGGTTCCCGGATAGAGGAAGGTCTGTTCCATATAGTTCATGATCTTCCCGTTTGCCGTCTTATTTCTCTGATGTTTCTCCATCACATAGGAAAAAATATTTCTGTCCTCCGGCAGCGTAAAGGTTTCGCATGTTTTCAAAGAAGGAAAAGACTGGAACCCAAATTCGGAAACATACCTGAAATAGAACTTCCGATATTCCGTGATCGGTTTGTTTCCGTGCCAGACATCCCAATAATGGACATCTCCCCTGTTTTCATCATTCGGCTCATCAAATGCGCCTCCGGAGGAAGGGCTGGCCGGCCAGTAAAAGGTACAGGGATCATATTCCTTCAGCACCTGCGGCAGAATATATTCATACATCTTGACATAATCGCTGACACGCTGTGGATGGCAGGGCCAGCGCCGGCTTTTCATAAACATCTCCATCTCATTGTTTCCGCACCACAATCCCAGACAGGCATGATGTCGGATCCGTTTGATATTGTCGATAAATTCCGCCCGGATATTATTTTCAAACTCTTCTGTTAAGTGGTACACCGCACAGGCGAACATGAAGTCCTCCCATACGATGAGTCCCATCTCATCGCAGGCATCCCAGAAAGCGTCATCCGGATAATACCCTCCGCCCCAGACCCGGATACAGTTGAAATGCGCAGCTTTCGCCTGCTGCAGCAATGCCCGGGTTCTCTCTTTGCTCACTCTGCCCCGGATATTATCTTCCGGAATGTAATCCGCACCCATGGCAAAAATCTGAATGCCGTTCACTTCATGGGCAAAGGACTCTCCATACGCATCCTTACGGATATCCATGGTCATGGTCCGAAGGCCGATCCGCCTTTCCCAGGTGTCCAAAACCTGCTCCTGATACAGCAGCTCTACACGCAGCAGATACAAAGGCTGATCTCCGTATCCGTTTGGCCACCACAGCTGCGGTTTTTCTACCGCCAACAATTCCTCATTTTCCTCATATCGGCTCACCCTGCCATCCGGATGGATCAGACTGGCTCTGAATCCGTATTCTTTGAATGCCGTATTTCCCGGTTGTATCCGGACGGATTGTGCGCCCGCGGTTTTCATGGAAACCTGCAGTTCCAACCATACATCGAGACAGCCGTCCCCGCTGTTTTTGCCGGTTGTCTTTTCATGCCGCTGGATCACATAAACACTGTCCATTCTGGCATTTGAAAATCCGGTCAGGAAAACTTCTCTCCAGATCCCGGCGTCGGGAAGCCTTGGCCCCCAGTCCCACCCAAACATACAGTGGGCTTTCCGAAGTTTTGGGAATCCCCGCATGGCATCTTCACTGCCTTCCAAAGGATCCTCTTCATACGCCTTCTCTATCAAACGGGTCGGCGAATACAGCACTGCTTTCAATTCATTTCCTTTTTTTCTGATATGTTTTTTTACGGAAAATTCCCAGGTCCGGTGCATATTTTCCACATATCCCAGATGAATGCCGTTCAGATACAGGTCCGCTGCCGTATCAATCCCCAGAAAGGTGAGAAGGATTTCTTCTTCCTGCCAAATATCCTCCGGCACCTCAAAAGAGGTCCGATACTCAAAATCATGATCCATCAGGGCCAGCGCCTTTTCTTCCTGATCCCGATAATAAGGATCCTCCATCCTGTTATTTCTCAGTAAATCACTATAGACGCTTCCCGGTACCACAGCCGGAATCCATTCCTCCTGCTGCAGCTCTCTCATCTGCCAATTTTCATGCAGTACAATCCGATTCACCCTGCTCCTCCTTCCCGTATTTCGATGTCAATAAATCCAGCGCTCCTTCTGCCAGAGTGATTACGTTCCGGTCCGCGAAGGATTTTTCATCATGTCCGGGAGCCAGGTAAATCACCGTCCCTGTCCCGAAAGGCAGCTTCCATCCTGCCGGAAACCAATTGCCCCGATACAGATACTCCAGAAAAATCTCCATTTCCTCTGTCCGATAAAGTTCATATTGATAGGGTTCCTCCATCAGAGCAAAAGACTCTGTTTCCCCTTCTGCTCCGGAACAAATTCCTCTGCAACGGTAAACAAGGCGGTCATAAGGTTCATGCCCTTTAAAAGTGCCTCCCTGCATCATCAGCAGCTTTTCCGACTTCTTCGTCAAAATCCCGTTATGGAGAGTGAGCATTTTTCCTCCCGTTTCCATATATCTGAGGATTTCGTTTTCCGCACTTTCGTTTCCTCTGTCCTGCCAGTTATCCATGTAATTGATGCAGGCATCATAACGATTCAATTCTTCTGCCGTCAGCGCCGGATAACTTTCCGTGACGGTAATTTCGTAGTTATGTTCCAGCGCCTTTAATAAGGGCGACAGATTGGACAGCGGATGAAAACGGGGGGATTCGTAATCTCCCATAACCAATAATTTTTTCATATGCAGCACCTTATCCTTTCACCGATCCGATCATAACCCCTTTGATAAAGTATTTCTGAATAAAAGGATACACCAGCAGAATCGGAACCGTTGCCACCATCACCGTGGCCGCCTTTACCGTTTCACTGGAAATCGCTTCTTCCGCTCTGACAGAAATGCCGCTGGCTGACATGGCCGTCTGCGCATTGGATAAAATCTCTCTGAGCACGGCCTGGAGCGACCAGTGATCCTTGGAAACGATATAAAGAACCGTGGAAAAGTAATCATTCCAAAAACCGACCGCGGTAAACAGTGCGATGGTGGCCAGCACCGCCTTGGACAGCGGAAGCACAATGCGGAAAAATATGGTCAGGTCATTGGCCCCGTCTATCCTTGCCGATTCCTCCAGACTGTCCGGGATCCCGGCAAACGAGTTTTTCATGATAAAAATATTCCATGCCGAAAGCAGGCCGGGCAAAATCAGCGCGCCATAAGTGTCGATCAGCTTCAGCTGTTTCACCAGCAGGTAGTTCGGGATCATCCCTCCTCCGAAAAGCATGGTAAAAAAAATCATTCCGATAAACAGGTTTCTGCCCGGCATATCCTTTTTGCTCAAAGGATATGCCAGCATTGCAGATACCAGTGTGCCGAAAAATGTGCCGGCAGCCGTTACCAGAAAGGAAACTTTAAACCCTGTCCATACCGATTTATTCTGCAGTACCGACAGATAGGATTTCAGATTAAATCCTCTTGGCAGTAAAAACATTCCGCCGGTTGCCGCTTCAACCGGATCAGAAAAAGAATACATAAACTCATGCCAGAATGGATATAACATAACAAGTGATATTGCCGTCAGCAAAATAAGAATCAGATAATCGTAAATATTGTATTTCTTTTTCATGGCTTTCCCCCTACCACAGGCCGTCTTCTTCCATCAGATGGGCCAGTTTATTTGTAATGATGATCAATCCCATTGAAATTACAGACTTAAACAGCCCCGCTGCCGTTGACAGAGAATAGTTGCTGCTCATAATACCGTTTCGGTACACATAGGTATCAATGATATCCGCCACATCATACACTCTCGGATTATAAAGCAGTAAAATCTGTTCAAATCCCGCATTCAGGATTCCGCCCATATTCAGGATGAACATCACCACAATTGTGGATTTTAAGGCCGGAAGCGTGATGTAGAACATCTGTTTCAACCGGTTCGCTCCATCCACCATTGCCGCCTCATATATAGCGGAGTCAATGGAAGATATTGCCGCGATATAGACGATGCTTCCCCATCCGATCCCTTTATAAATATCGGAAATGACAAGGATTGCTCTGAAATACTTCTTGCTGACTAAAAAATCTATCCCCGCTCCGTGGTTAAAAAGTTTTACGACCTCATTGATCAGTCCGGTATCCGGATGAAGGAACATGGCGATCAGCCCTGCCAGAATAACCCAGGAAATGAAATGAGGCAGGTATACGATGGTCTGGGTCACTTTTTTGAATTTCCGGTTTTTTACCTCGTTCAGCAAAAGAGCAAGAATGATCGGCGCCGGAAATCCTAAGACCAGCTTATAGAGAGAAATAACAACCGTATTCTTAAAAACACCCGGAAAAGACAACCCGCCAAACAACTTTTGAAATTGTTCCAGGCCCACCCATTTGCTCCCCCAGATTCCTTTATTGATGCTGAAATCCTGAAACGCGATCACCACGCCATACATCGGCAGATAGCGGAACACCACAAAATAGAGGATTCCGGGCAACAGCAGCAGATATAAATAACGGTATTTCCACAGCTTTTTTCCGATTTCTTCCCGCCTGCCTGCAGGCATTGCTTCAACTCTTTTTATCTGACCGCCCATAACTTCTCCTTCTTTTCATTCAACTTCCCAAAACTATTTCTGAAACCACTCGTCGTATTTCTTTGCAAATTCCTGATAGCTGTTTTCCTGTTCCGCATACATCCGGTTTGCCTCTTCTTCGGCTTCTGTTCCGCCATGCTGATAGAACAGTTCCACATAGGTATCGAAGTCATCCAGAGGACGCTCTCCCATGATGATGCCATAAAAATATTCATCCCTGAGTTTTTCCAGTTCCGGTCCGTATTCTTTCCACTTTTCCCCATTGGTTCCGAACACAACCCTGTAATCATCCAAAGGCTTTGATGTTTCCTTCGCGCGTTCAAACAGGTCGTTAACCTCTTTGCTGTTCTGAATATTATAGGCATCTTTCCGATTCACGAACCCGGTAAAAGTACTCAGTCCCAGTTCATTTCTTTTGCTTTCATCCACAATGAAGTTCACCGCGCCGTCTTCGGTCAGTTCATAAGTCTCTCCTTCCACTCCCCATTTGTCCAGAATAAACATTTCACCGGATGCGATTCCGTCCATGATCTCCATAACCCGCTGCGGATTTTCACAGTTTTTCGTAATCGCATAACTGCACCATCCGGTTCCGTTTTCCCTGTGATCGGAAGAAAATCCGTCAGGCCCTTTGATCGGTTTTATGACTTCATACTTCCCGTCAGGATGATTTTGATAAAAGCTCTGCAGATATTGCTGGGAAGGATTTAAGGAGCTTAAATACCGGTAAAAGGATCCCACCTTTCCTTCCGCAAACAGTGTTTCTCCCTCCGATGCCGAAAAGATAGAAGGTTCAAATACGCCTTTCTGATACAGGTCAGCCATCATGGCCAGCGCATCCTTTACCTGGGGCTGGGTGGAACCATGGACAATTGTTCCGTCGTCATTTTTCACAAAGTGCATCACATCCGCCTGATAAGCATAGAGGAAAGGGGACATATATTTCCAGTCGCCGCTGTCGCCGCCAAAACCATAGGTATCCTTTTCCCCGTTTCCGTCAGGATCATCATTTACACAGGCCAACAGATATTCTACATATTCCTCCATGGTTTCAGGCTCGCTCATCCCGAATTTTTCCAGCCAGTCCTGTCTCACAAAAGTGCCCATACAGGATACTTCGGCCACGTCTCCGGGTATGCTGTAAATACTGCCATTCACATAGGTGGGAAACATCGCCCATTCATCGTAATAGGAAAGAATATTGCTGTTTTCTATATTTTTAAGCAACGGAACCAGATCCACCAAAAGTCCGGACTCCACCCATTCCCTGTATTCATCAGGCATGCCGCTCCACCAGATCACATCCGGGCGCTGATCCTCATCATTCATCAAAAGATTCACTTTTGTATTCAGGTCCTCCCATCCGGGCAGGAAAATCAATTCCAGATCACAGTTAAACTTCTCTTCAATCTGATGTTCGCTCCAGGTATCTTCCACCTTAGGGCCATTCATAATAGCGATGGAAAAGGATACCTTCCCGTCTTCATTCCCTGTTTGCCCTACACTTGCCGGGCTGCTTTCCGCTTTTTTACCGTCTGCATTTCCACAGCCTGCCGTCCCTAACACCATGGCGGCACACAGTACCAATGCCGCTGCTTTTTTACTTTTTAAGTTCATGATAACCCTCCCGATTTTTAAAATTTGAATTTTTCTCCGTCATAGCCATATAAAACCAGCTCCGATTCATCTGCCGTTTCATCCAGAAAATAAGTTACCGCATATTCTGCCGCCTCTTCAATGGAAAGGTTTCCCTTTTCCGAAAGCTTTCCCCCCATATAGGAGCGGATCCATCCCGGATGATAAAGCCGGAAATGATAGCCCTGAGGACTGAGCCGGTTATAAATCAGTTTTACATACATGTTCAGCGCTGCTTTGGACATACAATAATTGAAATTATCCGCTCTTTTTGCCTGTGCAATACTTCCCGCTTCCGAAGAAACAAAGCACATTCTTTTACTGTCACTTCCTTCCATCATTTGATAAAATATTTCAACCAGACGGACAGCGCCGAGCGAATTGATGTTATATGTGCGCATCATAAACTCATAATTCGACTCCATCATCACTTCTCCGTCGAGTTTTCCATTAATACCGGCATTGCTGATCAGCATGTCCAGACAGGACACCTTCTTTTCAATTTCCCTTCTGGCCGCCCGGACGCTTTCCTCATCCCCCACATCCAGTTCTACACAAAAAAGCCTGTCCGGATACTTTTCCTGCAGTGCGTCCAGTTCCTTCCACTCCTGCATATAACGTCCCGCAAATACAACATGGCCCTTTTCTGCCAACAGCTTTGCCATCCCAAATCCCAGCCCCCGGTCAGCTCCCGAGATTAAAATATTCATCTGCCTTCCTCCTAAAAAACCCCTGCTAAAAATTGTAAAAACACAGGGAATATACAAATCACCACAACCAGACGTATGGTGTGCATCACCACCACACAAGGCGTATCGCAGCCCAGATCATCCGCCAGCAGAGAGGTTTCCTGAATGCCGCCGGGCGTCAGGCATAACAGGCTTGTCTGAAAATCAAGTTCCGACACCCTGGCCATAATTTTTCCAAACAAAAAGGTAAAAATAAGCATTCCGCCTATCAGCAGTAAAACAGGCAGCGCCAGTTTTCCAAACAAGCCCAATCCCTCTTTCGTCATCTGGCATCCGATGATAGCCCCTGTCACGGACTGAATGAAAAAACGCCAGTCCCCGGGAATATATCCCCGGTTTTTTGTAATATTCAAAACAGCACAGAATACAACGCTTCCCACCATATAGCCGGCCGGTATCCCTGCCACGTTAAAAAGAGCTCCCCCCGCAAAAGCTGCTGTGATTGTTGTCAGGCAATATTTCCAACTGTTCTTCGTATCATTTAACTGTTCTTTTTGGGAATGCCTTTGCCTTGCAGCTGCTCTTTTGCCTGTCCCTTTTTTCTGCGTACAGCGAAGAATGGGCGGAAAGACCAGATAGATCCCAAACATCCGAAACATCTGCATGATAGAGACAATTCTCATATCTGCCCCAAAATCCTCCGCAATCAGGGCCATGTCCGATACCCCTCCCGGAGCAGTAGCTAAAAGTGCCGTAGCCAGATTCATATCGGTCAATTTCCAGACAACAAACCCTATGGTCATATTCAATAAAAATAGCGCGATAATCAGCACGGCAGCCGCCTTCATGATATCCGAGATCTTTTTCAGATCTTTTTGACTGATGCTGTGTCCCAGCAGCGCGCCGCCCATTACCTGCATACATGGTTTGGCAAATACCGGCATTGCCGCTTTCGCAGTCAGGCAGTTATAAATAGAAACGGCAACAATCGCCCCCGTCATCGCCCCTGCCGGAAGCCGGCATTTCTTTGCCAGAAAGCTTCCTGCCAAAGCGGCCAGCATCGTTATGAGAAATGCCGTTATTTCATTCAACCCCTTTTCCCTCCGTCAAAGCCTGATCACCTGCATCGGCTGTTTTGTGTAAAAAGCTCTGAGGTTAAACTGTTCCAAATGAGGGCGCTCATCAAAATACATCCGATACCCCATCTCTCCGGTGGTGCAGGGAAGCCATTTGGGAAGAAGCACATTTTCGGGATTTCCTTTCAAAATAAAGGACATCCATGTCTCATTCAGCAGGGCAGCGTATGCTTTATCCTTCCTGTCATAACCTTTCTCGCTTTCCTCTGTCGTATAGTCAAACAGGTAGGCCATTTCTGAAAAATGGGCGGGAATCTGATTGCCTGTAAAATCCCACAAATAGCACCAGGTTTTTACACCGTTTTCCGCCAGCAGCTGTGTCAAACGCAGAGAAGCATTTCCGTAAACGAATTCTGTCTGGACATGATCAAATGCTTCCGCCGTACTTTCCGCTTTACAAAACTGCCGGTATCTGTCCATCGCGATTTTCCAGTCCAGTCCATAGCAGGAGCGAAACGCCTTTTCTGCTTCTTCCTCTGTCTTTCCTTTTTCCGGATTACTGTAATAAAGCTCCCTGCTGTTATATCCGATCATCACTTCAAGCTTGCCAATCTTTCCTTCCTGTATATAGGACTCCGGCGTTTCCTGCAGGGTTCTTCCGTCCAGCACCGGGCCAAACAGATGGCTGATATTGTATTTTTGGTAAGCCCGTTTCTGGGCCTCTATCATTTTCTGCCCATCCATGGTCAGAAGCCTTGCAGCCGATGCCTTATTCAATCCCATTTCTTTTAACACGGCCGCCGTCAGACGAGTGGCCGTATGGGTGTCACGGATACACTGCACTGCTCCGCTCTGCAGAATTGCCCGGCTAAAAAGCCCTTTGGCCGCCGGTGTCACCATCAGATTGGCCGCCGATTTCGCCCCTGCCGATTGTCCCATCAGAACAACGTTTTCCGGATCTCCGCCGAATGCTTCTATATTTTCATGCACCCATCTAAGCGCCAGCAACTGATCCAGCAATCCGCAATTTCCCGAATCTGCAAATGCTTCTCCGAGATACTCCTTTAAGTATAAATAGCCCAGCGCGCCCAGGCGGTAATTTGCCGCTACCATAATGGCTTCCCTGCCTTTTATCAGATGCGGCCCGTCAAAAAATTGATCGGAATTGGCTCCCGAAAAGTGACCGCCCCCATGAATATAAAAAATAACCGGTCTTTTCTTTCCTTCTCTTTCCGGTATCCACACATTCAGGTTTAAGCAATCCTCCGAAAAGCCGATATCATCCTGATATCCCTGCTCATCTGTCTGCAGGCTGCGTTTTCCAAACCTGTCCGCCTTAAAAATTCCTGTCCATGGTTCTACCGGAACCGGCGGTTGAAAACGAAGTTTCCCTACAGGCGCCTGTGCGAACGGAATCCCTTTAAAGGCAATCATCCCGTTTTCCGTAATTCCTTCTATCTTTCCGTATTTTGTCTCGACTACCACCGTTTCACCCCTCCTGCTTCCTTTTTCTTTATTATATCCTTGACTGTATATAGCGTCCAATATATAATTATTTATAAGTTATATAACTTATATGTTATATATGTCACATTTCTATAATACCAATTTTTCAACTAATATGAAAGGAAATACGCTTTTATGGAACTGTTGCAGCTAAGATATTTCTGTGAAATTGCAAAGCAGGAAAATATTTCAAAGGCTGCGAAACTCCTTCATGTTTCGCAGCCTTCATTAAGCCGTATGTTGTCCGGTCTGGAAACAGAGCTGGGTGTGCGCCTTTTTGACCGGGACGGAAGAAATATTAAACTCAATTACAATGGAGAAATTTACAGCCGGCGTATTCAGGAAGCGCTTCGTCTGATTGACAATGCTCAAAGCGAACTGCTCGATCAGGACACCACTCCTTACGGACACATCACTCTGATTATTCTGGCCGCCTCCAATATTATGCCTGACCTGCTCATCAACTTTCACAAACTATACCCTCAAATTTCTTTAAACCTGAAACAGCAGGCAACCCATAATCTACAGCAGGCCAATGATTTTGATTTTGTCATTTCCGGTACGCCTGGAAATTACAAAGGACTTATCAACATCACGCTTCTTGAGGAGGACATTGTTATTGCCGCCCACCAGAACCATCCGATCGCGCAGAAATCTTCCATACATTTATCCGAAGCTGCCCCCTATCAATTCGTCACGTATTCCTCCGGCCCCAGCATTCGTGAGCTGACAGATCACCTCTGCCTGCAGGCCGGTTTTAAACCGGATATTATACTGGAAAGCGACAGTCCCAGCACATTTAAAAGCTTTATCCAGTCCCAGATGGGCATTGCGCTCCTGCCTTATCAGACACAGCTTTCTTTTTTTAACTCTCTCATTACCCCGGTCAAAATCACTTCACCGGAATGCAAACGCACGCTGTACCTTTCTTATCCGGAAGGGCATTATCTGAATCATGCTGCTAAAGTTTTCATGGATTTCTGTTCCGAATTTTTTCATCAGATCGGGAAGGCATAATCCTCTGCATAAAAAATCTCCGGCGGTTGATCCTTGCCGGAGATTTCTACAGTGCCAGTCATTCCTGTAAATCAGAGCTGTTTTTCATAATATTTGGTACGAAAAATCAAGTTTCATATTCTCTTCCTCAAAATCATGATGAAAAGCGTCCTCCAGGCGTTCCTGTACTCGCCTGCAATCAATTTTTTCCTTCCCTGTCAATAAGAAAATAAATCTTCCGCTTCCCGCATCCATATAAAAATCACTTTTTCTGAGAATCCCTGCCGCAATATGCATTCTGTCAGATGCCTGTTTCAAAGCAGCTTCTCCAAAATCCTCCTTCTTATTGGGTAAAATCCTGCATATCACCAGGTTTGCATTGCCCCCCTGTCTTTCCATTCTCCCTTTTATGATCCGGCAGGCATCCAGGAAACTGGATTTGGCACAAAAACAGGCGCCTTTGTTTTTTTCCCGCTCTCTGAGCACATTTCTCACATATGTAAACCCAAATTCTGACTCTTCTTCTTTTTCCCTGAGCAGCCGTTCCAATTCTGCCCTGCATTCCCGATACAAATCCTGCAGCACATCCCTTTCACATAATATCCACCCGCAGTCAGAAAAGGCAGGAAGAAATCTGCCGCGGTATAAATGAACGGCATAGCGGAGTTTTTTAATTTTTTCATCTATATCATATTTATTCTCCATCACATCACGATAAATATTCCGGAAAAGTAAAATATCCAGTTCCACAGGGACAGTCTCTGAATCCCATTTATAGCGGCTCCCTTCTTTTATCACAAAATCGCCTTCCGGCAGGCCGTTTTCTGATAAAAACTTTCTTAATCTGAACAGATTAACCCTCAGTTTTCCCGCTGCTTTTTCACCGGACTCTTCCCCGTAATATAATTCATCGATCAAAAAGCTTCTGTCCACTCCTTTTTCTCCTGCCAGCAGTAAAATCAACAGCAGACGCATCATTTTTGTGGTTCCGGATTTTTCTACCGGAATCAATTTGCCCTGATATAACAGGGCAAATGTTCCCAGCGTTTGTACATATAATGTTTGCTCCATTTCCAGGACCTCCTTTGTCTATTTTGTTTTTCATTGCCGGAAATTTTTACAGGAAAGGCGTGTGTTTTACCACACGCCTCTGCCTTTTCCTCGTACATCTTACCTGATCCATCAGCGTTTATTTCTGTTTTCTGCGCCTTCTTACCGTTTCCTCCAGCGTGACAAATGCTGCTCCCAGCACTGCCAGCCATCCGAAGATCGGGGTCTCGTCCCCGGTCTGTGCTCCTCTTCTCTCGCCGAGAACTTCCTGCGTTTGTTCCGGAATGATGACTTCCGGTATTCTTGCACCCAGAACATCCTGGTTGGCAGGGGGATTGGTAGTCACCAATACTGTAGGAGTATCGTCCTCCTCATCGTCGTTGTTATCTCCCGGGTCGGTGGGTGTGGGAGGAGTCGGTGCTTCGTTTGAAGCATACTGGGCTGTCACCGTAATGTCTTTCTCAATCACTTCTACTTTGCCTTCCCAGCCTGTAAATCTCCAACCATCCTCTACTTTTGTTACGGTAGGATCGGTTATTTCTGCATTCTCCCATGCCGTCCCTTTCAGCACTTCATAGCTGCTGGTTCCGGTAAGGCCGGTTCCATGGGCTCCCGCATCATAGGTTACCACCGCCCACATGTCGGCGATCTTTTCATACTGAGCTGTCACTGTCACATCCGCATTGATCACTTCTACTTTGC
>CABSCP010000062.1 GCA_902476265.1 uncultured Lachnospiraceae bacterium | reverse complement strand
GCTGGAATAGCGCAGTTGGTAGCGCAACTGATTCGTAATCAGTAGGTCGAGGGTTCGAGTCCCTTTTCCAGCTCTCAAATGTGGGGAAAGCGGCTGATGTATATCATGTCGCTTTTCTATTAATAAAAACACTTTTGTATGGCAGCGTGGCACAGTGCACCGCGTTTCCTTAAAAAATGAGAGGAGAACTTTATGACAGCCTACAAGGACAGAAGCAAAGAAGAATTGTTGCAGCTGAAAAGCGAATTGGAAGTACAATATAAGGAGTTCCAGGGAAAAGGACTGAAACTGGATATGTCCCGGGGCAAACCCAGCGCAGCGCAGCTGGATCTTTCCATGGGCATGATGGATGTGCTGGACAGCTTTACGGATTTGAAATGTGAGGCTGGCATAGACTGCCGTAATTATGGGGTAATGGACGGAATTCCGGAGGCGAAGCGGCTTTTGGGAGAGCTGATCGAGGTTCCCGCCGATAACATCATCATTTACGGCAATTCCAGCTTAAATGTGATGTTCGACGTTGTGAGCCATGCTTATACCCACGGCGTGATGGGGATGACTCCCTGGTGCAAGCTGGATCGGGTGAAGTTTCTCTGCCCGGTGCCAGGCTATGACAGACATTTTGCGATCACGGAGTATTTCGGCATTGAGATGATCAATGTGCCCATGACTCCCGAAGGTCCCGATATGGACCTGGTGGAAAAGCTGGTGCGTGAGGATGAGGCCGTCAAAGGGATCTGGTGCGTGCCCAAGTATTCTAATCCCCAGGGTTACACCTATTCCGATGAAACGGTGCGCCGTTTTGCGGCATTGAAACCCGCTGCGAAGGATTTCCGTATTTTCTGGGACAATGCTTACAATGTGCATCATCTTTATGAAGCGCCCCAGGATGTCATTCTGGAACTGCTTTCAGAATGTGAAAAAGCGGGAAATCCGGATATGGTATATAAGTTCAGTTCCACCAGCAAGATCAGCTTTCCCGGTTCCGGCGTGGCTGCGATTTCCGCTTCTAAGGCAAACCTGGACGATCTGCGCGCCCAGTTAAAGATTCAGACTATCGGCCACGATAAGTTAAACCAGCTGCGCCATGTGCGTTATTTTAAAAATATTGCCGGGATTGAAAAGCAGATGATGAAGCATGCCGAGATCATGCGTCCCAAGTTTGAAGCGGTTTTGGAGATGCTGGAAAAGGAACTGGGCGGACTTGAGATCGGCACCTGGACAAAACCCCACGGCGGCTATTTCATCTCCTTTGACGCGCTGGAAGGCTGTGCTAAGGCAATTGTGGCAAAGGCGAAGGAAGCGGGCGTTGTGATGACCGGCGCCGGTGCGACCTACCCTTACGGAAAGGACCCGAAAGATTCTAACATCCGTATCGCCCCGTCCTTCCCGCCCATCGAAGAGCTGGTACAGGCAACAGAATTGTTTGTGCTGTGTGTGAAGCTTGTGAGTGTGGAAAAAATTCTGGAAACGATGTAAAATAGGAAGAAGCAAAGGCTGTCGCAGACACGGATTGCGGCAGCTTTTTTTCTTGTTACAAAGGAAAATGTCGCTAAAGCGACCCGCCGCACAAGCGATCTTTGATCGCTGGGAGAATCCTGCAGAGCAGGACTCTTTTTTAAAGAAAGCGGCAGGGCCGCTGACAGGTTTGGAGGAAGAGAGCAGTGGAGGAGCGCATCGACCAGAGAGAGGTGCTGGATATTGCGATGGAAGCGGGACATATTCTGCTGGAAAACGGAGCCGAAATTTCCAGGGTGGAAGAGACCATCGACCGTATTTGCCGCCATTTCGGAGTGGAATCGGAACATGCCTTTGTGTTGAGCAACGGAATATTTTTGACCGCGGGCAGCCAGAGAGAGAAGCGTTTTGCCAGAGTGCAGCACATTCCCGTAAAAGGGGCGCAGCTGCACCGGGTAGCGGCGGTGAACCAGCTTTCCAGGGAAATTGAAGAAGGAAAATATGAACCGGAACAGATCAGAGAGCAGCTGGCCCAAATCAAGGCCCAGCCCGGAAAATCAAAGCGGACCCGTATTCTGATGTCGGGGATTGGCAGCGGCTGTTTCTGTCTGATGTTCGGCGGGCTGCCTCAGGATTGTGCGGCCGCTTTTCTCATCGGCATCCTGCTCTACGGGTATCTTTTGACAGTAGGAAACCGTTTTTCCAAAATCGTGGAAAATATCGGCGGCGGAATTCTCATCACCGTTTTAAGCCTGCTGTTCATGCAGCTACCTTTTCAGATGAATATGAGCCATATGATCAGCGGAGCCATCATGCCTCTGGTGCCGGGACTGGCTTTCACCAATGGCATCCGGGACATTGCGGACGGTGATTATATTTCCGGTACGGTGCGCATGATCGACGCGGTACTCGTATTTTTGTCCATTGCGGCAGGAGTCGGATTTGTCATCAGCGTATATCATCATCTGACGGGAGGTGCGGTGTTATGACGCTTATCACACAGATTTTGGCAGCCGGCGTGGGGACGGTGGCCTTCGGCGCTATTTTCGGAGTGCCCAGACAATATTATCCTTACTGCGGTCTGATCGGCGGCGCAGGCTGGGCCGTTTATGTGGTGCTTTGGGAAATGCTGCATTTCTGGTCGGAACCCACAGTTGTTTTTTTATCCACCGTGCTGGTGATCCTTTTGTCCCGGCTGTTTGCCGTGCGCAAGCGCTGTCCTGTGACCATTTTTTTAATCAGCGGGATTCTTCCCCTGGTGCCCGGCGCGGGAATTTACTGGACGGCATATTATCTGGTCACAAACCAGCTGGACCAGGCCAGTGCAAAAGGCTTTTTGGCGGTGAAAGCGGCGATCGCCATCGTGCTGGGGATCGTTTTCGTATTTGAAATTCCCCAGGGATTTTTCAGAAAGGCGGTGAGACGGTGACCAATTGCGAATCCTGTGCAAATTATGTTTACGACGAAGATTATGAATGTTATATCTGTGAAATGGATCTGGATGAGGATGAGATGGGAAAGTTTTTGAGCTGCTCCTTTGATCACTGCCCTTATTATCAGTCGGACGATGAATACCGGATTGTGCGGCATCAGATGTAGAAGAAAACAGTGTTCTTCCCGTCCGCTCTCATCGCCTGCCGGCAGTCAGACAGACCGCCTTTAGAGGACACGCTTTCGCTCAAATAAACACGCAGCGGCACATAAGGCTGCAAAGGACGCAGCCAAAATGCCGGCGTGTTTATCATGGTCCTTACAAGGCGGTCTGTCTGACTGCCGGCAGGCGCTGGAGGATGGCTATGGCCGGCAGGCGATGAGAGCGGACGGAAAGAGAAGCGATAAAAGAAAAAACAGGGTGTGCGCTATCAAGCGCACATTTTTTCTCTTGACAAAACTAACAACTGTTCGTATAATGATGCTAACAACTGTTAGTTTTATGGAGGCATTATGAAACATACCAGGGAAAAGATCGTTGCGCAGGCCATGCAGCTTTTTGCCGTAAAAGGATATCAGGCGGTTTCCATCCGGGATATCGCGGGAAAGGTGGGAATCCGGGAGAGCTCCATTTATAACCATTTTGAGAACAAACAGGCCATATTTGATGAGATCATCCGGCTGTGCACAGAGGAAATGCAGAATTGGTTTATGAGGGTACAGGTGCCGGAGAGGGCCGGGGCAGATGTCAGTATGTACGATGGCCTTTCTTATGAATTACTGGAAAAAAAGATCATGGATACCTTTCGCTTTTATTTTGAAAATGAATCTGCAGTTTTGCTGCGCAGGATCCTTCTCATTTCTCAATTTGACAATGAACGGTGCCGCGCGCTTTACAGACGGCTTTTTTATGAAGAACCGGTCCGCATTCAGACGGCGGTCTTTGCCCGGCAGATGGAAACAGGGGCGTTTCGGAAGGCGGATCCCGGAAAAGCGGCCGTTGAATTTTACGGACCGGTATTTCTTCTGCTTCATGTCAGCGATTCCTTTGAACAGATCAGAGAAGCTTTGACAGCACATTTACAGGAGTTTTTACACAATTATGCAAAAGGGGGAAAAATATGAACACGATCATCTTATACCATTCAAAAACAGGTTTTACAAAACGGTATGCCCAGTGGCTGGCACAGGAGCTTGGATGTATCGCACATCCGGCAGGGGGAAGGCCGTTGCCCGATTGGAACCGATATGAGGTTGTCATTTTTGCATCCTGGTTTCATGCCGGAAAGATACGGCGCCTTGACTGGTTTAAGAAGCTGCCCCTGGATGGAAAAGAGCGGATTGTCCTGGTTACAGGGGCCATGCCTGCAGACGCGGCAGGCGTTTCAGAATCCCTGGCGGCAAATTTTAAGGAGGATTCTCAGAAATACCGGGCTTTTTACGTGCCGGGGGGATTGAATTATGAGAAAATGGGGATTGGCGACCGGCTGATGATGAAAGCGTTTGCGGGAATGTTAAACAGCAAAAAGGACAAAAGCCCGGAGGAAGCCATGATGGCGGAAAACATCGGCCATTCCTTTGATTTAAGCCGCAGGGAATACCTGAGTGAGCTGGTGGAATATGTGAACGGACTGGGATGATAGGCAGTGCAGATTTCGGCAAAGTTGCATTTACTTCTCTGAACCGCTTGACAGGGTATTGTGAGTCTGATAATATAAAGACACAGACCAACCGTCGGTTTGAATAAGGAGGCAACTATGGGACGCAACAAATATCCGGAGCAAACTCTCGAAAGAATACTTGACGTTTCGTCAAAACTTTTTATTGAGAAAGGCTATGAGCAAACGAGTATTCAAGATATTTTGGATGCACTGAATCTTTCAAAGGGGGGATTATACCATCATTTCAAATCCAAAGAGGAAATTTTAGAAGTTGTTATGCAAAAACGGGCACAGTATGTCAGCGATATGCTGCATGACGCGATTCAAAGCACCAACGCCGATAATGCCAGAGAGAAATTAAAGAAAATCCTTTATCATCTTTTAAACGATACGGAAACCCGCTCCTTTGATACAGTCTTGACCTCTCAGATAAACAATCCTCGGTTTGTGGCCGGAGGCTTGCAGGAATGTATGAAGAAAGATGCACCTGTTATTTCCGGACTGATTCAGGAAGGGATAGAGGACGGCTCCCTACAGGTAACACAGCCGGATTTTTGTGCAGAAATTTTTTTACTGCTCTTAAACTATTGGGCGAATCCGGTTTTATTCAGACGCAGTTATTCGGAAACAAAGGAACGATTAAACTACTTGCAGTCCGTTATGTGTTTGCTGGGATTAGATATTGTTGACGAACGTTTCATGGATGCTTTTTTAGATGCTTATCAAAAAATGGGCGCTTATTAGGCTGCAATAATCGCAGCCTTTTTTTTAGAAATATATAAACCGACGGTCGGTTTATAAGGAGGAAAATATGAGTATACAGGCAGCAGTACAGACGAAAAATTTAAGAAAAAGTTTTGATACACATGAAGGAATCAAGGGGTGCAGTATGAACGTACCACAAGGAGCGGTTTATGGTTTCCTTGGTGCAAATGGCGCAGGAAAAACCACGATTTTTAAATTACTGACGGGGTTGCTGATCCCCGAAAACGGAAGTGTTGAGATTTTAGGAACGGATATGTTGAAAAATCGAGATGTTATGCTTTCTAAAATCGGAAGCCTTATTGAAACGCCTGCTTTTTATGAACATTTGTCAGCATATAAAAATTTAGAACTCCATCTGTCCTATATGGGAACGTCCGGGATTGATATTGAGAAAGCGCTGCAGATGGTAGGACTGGCCGACACGGGAGGGAAAGCCGTATCAAGGTTCTCTTTGGGAATGCGGCAACGCCTTGGAATTGCCCGGGCCTTTATCCATCAGCCCTCTGTCCTTATTTTAGACGAACCGATTAACGGGCTTGACCCGATGGGGATTAAGGAAATGCGGGAGTTGTTTTTATTTCTCGCAAAAGAAAAAAATATGACGATTCTTTTATCCAGTCACATTTTGAGTGAAATTGAGCATATCGCGGATAAGATTGGTGTGATTGTAGATGGAAAGATTGTTTGTGAATCTGATTTGGCACAGATAAAAACAGAGTATCAGGGCAGTTTAGAAGATTATTTCTTTACCTTGATGAGCGGAGGAAAACAGCCATGCTAAAACTTATAAAACTGGAACTACAACGTATCAACTTACGGCCTTATTTTATTAGTACGATTGTTTTCGGTGTGGTCTTAACGGCATTTACGTATTTTGTTGCTTATGTGGCACAAGTGGAACGGGAAACACAATTCATGACTTATGGGAACATTTTTCGGTTTACAGGCGCAATCAGCATTATAATGTTTTCCATTTTGTCGGCGGCCATGTACTCCTGCTTCATCATTGGGGAGTATTCGGGGAAACGTCTGGCATTGCTGTTTTCTTATCCTGTTAACCGGAAAAAGATATTTTTGGCAAAGGTGATTATCGTTTTTTTATTTGTTGTTCTATCCATGCTGTTCTGCACTGCGATCCCTTTCGCCGTTTTTATGGTGTCTGAATCTTTCGCACAAATTGTACCCGATACGCTGACAGGCGGCATTTTAACGGAAGTATGCACAACAACGGCTATTTCCTTGCTCGCCGTTAATGCAATCGGGCTGATTTCTGTGCGAATTGGATGGATCAAAAAGTCTGTTCCGGCTACACTCATAAGTTCTTTTATCTTGTCGGGGATTTACGGGAATATTGCCATCAGCGGAGCAGAAAAACCGATGGTTTTGCTGCTGATGGTAAGCGTTTCACTCGTTGCTATTGTAGTAATTCTTGTCACACTGTCAAATAAAATATACCATATGGAGGTTGAATGATGAAACAGGATAAAATTTTTGAAACGACACGGAAGGCTGCGCAGATACCGTTGGAATTTACAAAATCAGTAATGGAACAATCTGAAAAAATACGCCATCCGTCAGCCAAAGCCGATAAAATCGGAACGGCAATCGGAGGATGTGCCGGCGTTGGTTTATTGGTTGTGGGAGCAATCGGGGCATTGACTGGAAAGCCGCTATGGGCGGCGGGATTATTATCCGCAGGTGCGGTTACGATTCTGTCAAACGATTACCACAGGAAGAAAAAATGGTGATAAAAAACAGATACCCTCAGTTGACAAGGGCAAAACCGTGTGTCCCCTTGTCAACTGAGGGTAAACGAAAGGAAATTGACGCTATCTTTTGAAAAAAGGGTCTTGACGGTTTGTGCAGGCTGTGATAAGATTCAGTCACATCAGAAATTCTAAGATTTCATTTATTTTCTGTTTCGAATCAACCATTCGTTTTTTTTCACACATTCCCTTTTTATTCATTGCGTAGTGAGGTGAAGCATGAATCGTGCGCTTTTTTTGCGTACAAACAGGGTCAGAGACGAGCCGGAATCCTGTTCCCTGTTTACACGTCATTTCGTCCGCCAATTTTCGCCGTACCAAATCAAAAGGCAATGCGGACACTCAAAAGCGGGAGGAGGAAATCCCCATGAGATCAAGCAATCAGAAAAAAGTATTCCGTGCTGATACGGAAGAAAAAAAGCAGCTGACAAAGTCAGAGAAAAGAAAGATTACGGCCGCCTGCGCAGCGGCTGCAGCCATCGCGGTAATCCTGCTTGCGGCAGGAATCAGTTATTCCGTGCGGTATGTTCCAAAAGACGATACGCTGTCCTTTGAAGAAATGAAGAGCAGTGTGCAAAAGCAGATGCAGGAAGAGATGAAAACCGCATCTGCCTATTTGGACAAGCTGGATGGCAGCATTGCGGAAAACCAGAGGAAGCTGGAAGAAGTGAATTCACAGCTGACAGAGCGGCAGAAATCTCTTCTGGAGGTGGAAACCACCCAGAAAAAGCTCACAGAAAATGCGTCTGACGTGACCTATAAAGTCAATGAGCTGGATAAAAAGACAGAGACGCAGATAGAAAAGGTAAGGCAGGAAATGGAATCCGTCCATACGGATATCCTGACTACCCTGGAACAGATTTCCGAAATAGTCAAATCGCTGGAAACGCAGAAAAAAGAAGAGACTGCCGATCATGCGGAGACGATGAAGGAAATTTCCCTTGTAAATGATTCTGTGCATAAGGTGAACGAATCCGTCCGCGCCGTGGAAGAAAAACTCAGCCGGTCTTACGAAAGTTTAAAAGAACTGATCAAAGAATTCCGAACAGAGGAAGAGGAAAGCAGAAAAGAAATGCTGCAGCAGCTCACTCAGGTGGAAAGCAGCATAAAACAGCTTTTAGAATCTGATATGGCACAGATTACCGCCGCTTTTACGAACATGACTGTAGAATTTCAGACGCAGCTTGCAGCTCTGGGACAAGCGCTGGACGGCAGACTCAGCCGGCTGGATGAAAACATGACAGGTCTGGATAACAGCATGGGCCGGCTGGGGGAGGACATGAGCGGCCTCGACGGCAGCATGGGCCGGCTGGGGGAGAACATGAACGGCTTAAACGGCAGCATGGGTCAGCTGGGAGAGAACATGAACGGCTTAAACGGCAGCATGGGTCAGCTGGGAGAAAACATGAGCGGTTTGGACTCCCGTTTCAATGCAGGGATGGACAGACTGGACAACAGTATGGGAAATCTGAATGGAGATTTAAATCATCTGGGCACAGACCTTGGCGGAAAAATCGGGGAACTGGATGAAAGACTGGACAGTTTTAACTCAGGCTTAGACAGCAATATGGTGCAGATCCAGCAGACTCTGGCAAAACAATTCGGAGATCTTAATATAACGTCGGGGCAGAATACGGATGCGCTTCGGACGTATATGGGAGAACTGAATAATGCGCTCCGACAGGATATAAACCAGGTTTTTACATCTGTGAGTAATGGTAAAAAGGGGCTGGCGTCCGCATTGCTCACAAAAGGGGTCACAGCTGCAGAAGACGCTACTTTTGCACAGCTTTCGGACGCCATAATGCGAATTGAGCAGAAAGTGGTGATCGGAGTTGAAGAGATTCCCGGCACCGTTTCATACCGCTATCATTATCATGAGGATGCTTCTAAAAATAATCCCCATGAGGAATCCAGTAAAAATCAGGGCGGCTGCTACACGATTCCGGACTATCATGTACATTCCAAAAGAGCGGGATGCTATGAAACAGAGAAGTATCACGAACATACAAAGGACTGTCCGGGACATGCCGTCTGGGTCGATTGGGACGGAGAGGGTTACTGGGGATATATTTACGAATGCAATGACAGGCCTTTGAACGCTTCCAGAGAAGTATTGGTCTGTTCCAAAAAGGAAGGCGCCATAGAGGGGTATCTGCCGTCCTGTGGATTGCTGGACGGACAGATTATCGGAGCTGAAATTATTTATGACAGCAGCGCGGTAAAAAGTAAGTTTGCGATGCCGGAGAAAAGGGCGGAAAGCGAGGTGACTGCATCCGATGAAAAGCGGCAGGAAGAAACGGAAATGATTCCTCCTGCGCCTGCCTGGGTAGTAGAAATGATGGAAAAACAGCATCAGGACGAAACTTCGGAAAAAATACAGGACAGCAGCGCCGGGCACCCCATGGAACAGGAAAGCGGGACGGAAACGGAAGATTTTTCGGAATCCGGAAATCCGGAGGAAACCGGGGAGTTATCAAAATCCGAGGACCTGACAGAAGAGGAGTCGCAACAGCCGTCAGAAGCCGGAAGAGAATCCGAAGATGAGGGCCTGCCGGAACCCGAGAGCGGATCGGAGGCGGAGAGCGGGACAGAAACAAAAGGTCATTCGGAATCCGAAATGGAACCATAATCGGACAGCAGCATTGCAGGTCTGTCATACGGGCAATAAAAAACTGTATATTGATAAAATAATACATTATATAGAGGTAAAACTACCTATTTATTAACCGGATTTATATTGATTTTACCATGGCATACTGTTAGAATAAAGAAAGTGACAGATCAGAGTATATTTGTCAACAGGAGTTGCTATGGAAAAGAATATATTTTTGAAGGATATGAAAAAGCTGCAGCTTTCCGATTATATGAATTTTGAATCGGGGGGCCGTGGGAATCTTGGGGAAGAAATTCCGGTAGCGGTATACCGGCTGCTGGAATATTCCCTGAGAGAACAGCTGCTGGAGGAGTTTGGAAAAGAGCGGCAGGTGGAGATCTTTCGGAGGGCGGGATACCGTGCCGGTCAATTTTTTGCGGAGAACAGACTGGATCTTACCCTGCCGTTTCCTGCCTTTATCGCTTCCGTACAGTCTCAGCTGGAGAAACTTAAAATTGGAATTCTGCGGGTGGAGAAACTGGAGGAAGAGACAGGCAGGATCGTGCTGACGGTAGCGGAAGACGCGGACTGTTCCGGGCTGCCGCTGCTGGGCGAGACTGTCTGTAACTATGATGAAGGATTCCTGGCCGGACTTTTGTCCGTCTATACCGGGAAAAAGTATTCCGCGGTGGAAGTAGACTGCTGGGCTACAGGAGACAGGGTATGCCGCTTTTGCGCCGAGGTCAGGGAACAGTGAGGATGCTGCATGGAGAACGATAATTGTGAACTTCTTTTTGAATATTTGAGAAGTATCCTGTACGATTCCAAAATTCAGACTTTGGACTTGGAAATGCTGGATGAACCGTACCGAAAACTGGGCATGGGGCTGCAATATCTGCAAAAGGCGGTGGAGGAGATGCTTCAATATACGGCTGATCTGGCCAGAGGCAATCTGTCCGGTCCGGTTCCTTCCAGGGATAATTTCCTTTGTATGAATTTAAAAAATATCCATGCCAATTTAAACCATCTCACCTGGCAGGCCAAGCAGGTGGCAGAGGGGGATTATTCCCAGTATGTTTCTTATCTGGGCGATTTTTCGGAGTCTTTTAATACCATGACTGCCCAGTTGAAAGAGAGAGAAAACAGACTGCGGGAGGAAGCGGAGACGAACCGGAAACGGGCGGAAGCGATCGAAGGGTACATGGAACTTTTAGTAGAGCTGACCTGCAGAAGGAAAGAGTGGATCTTGGTTATTGACGCGAATAATCAGGATATTTTATATTGCAATAAAAGCGGTTATGAAGAAAAGGTGGATCAGGAAATCTGCGGGACTTGCCAATACAGGCTGCCGATCCATAAAGAGGTTCTTCAGTGGAAAGAAAATGAGCAGTATAAAACCTGGGAATGGAATGACGGAAACGTGTTTTACCGTTGTACCACATTTGGCGTGGAATGGAGAGGGCGGAAGGCGTTTGCCCACATCGTATCGGATGCAACGGATGAAGAACAGAACCGGCAGAAGCTGACCGATCTGGCATATCATGATCCGGGCACGGGAATCCGCAATCTCCGCTTTTTTAAGGAATATATGGAGAAACAGCTGGGAGAAGGTCAGGATGTGACGGTCTGTTATATGGATATGGACGGCCTTAAATTTGTCAATGATCATTACGGACATAACGAAGGGGATTGCTATATCAGAGACTTTGTTGCCGTGATCCAGAAACATTTCCGCAGTACGGATGTTTTTTGCAGATTGGGCGGCGATGAGTTCTGTGTCATTCTAAACGGGAAATGCAGGCAGTTGGCAGAAGAGAAACTGGCTTATGCGCTGCACAATTTTGTCCTTTCCAATCAAAAGGAATACCCTGTCAGCTTCAGCTATGGAGTGGTAGAGATTGACGGGGTCGAGGGAGAACGGAATCTGGAGGAAATTATCCACCAGGCGGATGATGCCATGTACGAATGCAAACGGTTAAACCAAAGCAGGTATCCACGATAAGATTTCGTTAAGAAAAGGCGGATGAAATTGCGATTTTTTCCTTTTTCTGCTATGATTTTTCTATCACGAAAGAAACAGGAGGAAAAGAGAAATATGCCGGACGACGGAGAGTGCGACGCTGTCCTGACAAAATATAATAAAGCAGATGGGATTCCATACTGTGTGAGGCATGGCTGAGCGAGAGGACAGTCATGTCTTTTTCGCGTAACGGAAATCGTTTTCTCTGTTTCTGTTAAAATAGAAAAAGGAAGGATTATTAAATAATTATGGAAAGTCATTCATTCAGTCTGATCATTATTTTATTCTGTATCATTTTATCAGCCTATTTTTCAGCCACGGAAACGGCATTTTCGTCCCTGAACCGGATCAGGATCAGGAATATGGCAGAAAAGGGAAATAAGAAAGCAGCTTTGGTGCTGCGGCTTTCGGAGAACTATGACGGTCTTCTTTCTACCATTTTGATCGGCAACAATATCGTCAATATCGGATGCGCATCCCTGGCAACGGTGCTGTTTGTGGGGATTTTGGGAGAGGAAGCGGGTTCCAGTGTCTCTACGCTGGTGACAACGGTGGTTGTTTTGATTTTTGGGGAAGTATCTCCAAAGAGCATTGCAAAGGAATCACCCGAAAAATTCGCCATGTTTTCCGCGCCGTTTTTAAACGCACTGATTGTCCTGCTGACGCCGCTGAATTTCCTGTTCAAACAGTGGAAAAAGCTGCTTTCCCATATCTTTAAAGCTTCCGACAGTCAGGGGATCACCCAGGAGGAACTGCTGACCATTGTGGAGGAAGCCAGACAGGAGGGCAGCATTGACGAGGGAGAGGGCAGTCTGATACGCAGCGCCATCAGTTTCCACGAACTGGAAGCGGCCGACATTTTGACGCCAAGAATTGATCTGGTGGGGATTTCTGTCGACAGCACCCAAAAAGAGGCAGTAGAGCGGTTCGCGAAAACCGGGTATTCCAGGCTGCCTGTCTATGAAGGAAATCTGGATCACATTGTGGGGATTTTATATCACAAGGATTTTTATAACAGAATATACGGCAAAGAAGCCGGCCTCACAGAGGTAGTCAGACCTGCTCTTTTTATCACCAAAAATAAAAAGATTGATGATCTCATGCAGGAACTCCAGAAAAAAAAGCTGCATATTGCGGTAGTGATGGATGAATTTGGAGGAACCGTGGGGATTGTGACCCTGGAGGACATTCTGGAAGAACTGGTGGGCGAAATCTGGGATGAACACGATGAAATCGTGCAGGAAATCGAACCTGTTTCAGAAGGCGAATACCGAATCAGCGGAAGAACGGGAATGCGCAAGCTTTTTGAACTTGTGGGAAAGCCTCTGGATACGGAAGTGCTCACGGTAGGCGGCTGGGTGATGGAAAGACTCGGCCGGGTGCCTGTAGAGGGGGACAGCTTTACCTGTGAAAACATGACTGTAACCGTCCTGAAAATGACGGAAAAACGGATCGACCAGGTAAAACTTATGCTGGAAATGAAGCAGTAAAGCGCATGGAAAGTGCATGTTATACAGCCTTGAATAAACAACGGCCCGGGCATAAAGAGGCGCCCAGGGCCGTTGCTTTTGGTTCAGATTTTTTTCCTGTAATAGTGTTCCAGCCCCTGGATGATCTGGTACAGTCCCATGGCGATGGCGCACAGGATCAGGATGGAGGTGATCAGCATGTTGAGCTGGAATACCTGGCTTCCGTAGATGATCAGATAGCCCAGACCTCTTCTGGCAGCCAGAAATTCGCCGATGATAACGCCTACCAGAGCAAGGCCGATATTCACCTTCATATTGCTTAATATGGTAGGAACGGAGGCGGGCAGCACCACCTTTAAAAAGGTATCCTTCCGGGTGCCGCCCAGAGTATAAATCAATTTGAGTTTTTCCGGATCAACCTGCAAAAACCCCGTATAGAGGTTAATGATTGCGCCAAATACGGCGACGGAAATGCCGGCTACGATGATAGTATTGATGCCTGTGCCCAGCCAGACGATCAAAAGAGGTGCCAGAGCGGATTTTGGCAGGCTGTTTAATACCACCAGGTAAGGTTCCAGGATTTCGGACAGCTTTTTGGAATACCACAGAAGCGTGGCAGCGGCCAGACTGATAAAAATGACCAGAAGGAAGCTGGCTACCGTCTCTAACAGCGTGACGCCGATATGGGTGAAAAGGGATTTGTCTCTCACCATGGAAATAAAACATTCTACCACCCGGGAAGGGCTGGAGAAGAAAAAGCTGTCTATGACTTTTGTGTCCGCACAGATTTCCCAGACAGCCAGGAAAATCACTAAAACCGCCAGGCGGGCATGGCGGATGAAGCGGTGGTGCCGGTGATGTTCTCTGATATACTCCTGCTGGGCAGGAGAGGTTTCTTCAACTGTTTTCATCGGATAATTCCTCCCAGATTTCATTGAAATATTCCGTATATTCAGGCGCTTTTCTGGCTGCCAGCAAAGAATCGTCAGGCAGAGTCAGATGAATGGAAAACTCGGCTTTCACATGGGTGGGACGCTGGGACAATACCAGCACCCGGTCGGCCAGACTTACCGCTTCCGAAAGATCATGGGTGATCAGGACGGCGGTCTTTTTGGCGGCCCGTATGATGTGCGCGATATCCGCGGATACCGTGAGGCGGGTCTGATAGTCCAGGGCGCTGAAAGGCTCATCCAGCAGCAGGATTTCCGGTTCCAGGGCCATGGTGCGGATCAGCGCCGCCCGCTGTTTCATGCCGCCGGAAAGCTCGGATGGCTTTTTTTGTGCAAAACCGGAAAGACCGTAGTCATCGATCATTTTTCGGACTTTTTCTTTGTTTTCCGGCGTCAGCTGATGCCGGATTTCCAGTCCCAGCGTCACATTCTGCCAGATATTGCGCCATTCAAACAGATGATCGTGCTGCAGCATATAGCCGATTCCGGGTTTTACTCCGTTTTCTCCGTAAAAAGTAATACCGCCTTCCTCTGCCTCCATCAATCCTGCGATCAGGGAAAGAATGGTGGATTTACCACAGCCGCTGGGTCCTACTATCGCTAAAAATTCTCCCCGTTTCACGGTGAAAGAAACATGATCGAGCGCTTTGGTTTCCCCGTTTAAGTTGTGGTAGGAGAAGGAAAGGTTGTCAATTTTTAAAATATCCGGTTCCATAGGGAAGTTCCCTCCAATTCCATCAGATACAGAGCCGGCATTTATCCGGCAGTCCGTCGGGGACACACATAAACCGCAGCGTGTGTTTGGAAAGCGGGCTCTGTTATAGTCATATATTATGATTCCTTCCTTAATTTGTGCCCATTTTCCTTCAAATCTGACAAAATATGTGATGCTTTATTGCAATAAAGCGAGATTTATGATAGTATCTAACATAAATTGAAAAGAAGAGCAGGAGGAACCGCCATGGCACAGCTCTGGGGAGGACGTTTCACCAAAGAAACGGACAAGCTGGTATATCAGTTTAACGCTTCGATTTCCTTTGACCAGCGTTTTTTACAGCAGGATATTGAAGGTAGTATTGCGCATGTGATCATGCTTTCAAAGCAGGGCATTTTAACAATAGAAGAAAAAGATCAGATCATAAGGGGGCTTACCGGTATCCGGGAGGATGTGGAAAACGGCAGCTTAAAGATCACGGAAGAATATGAGGATATCCACAGTTTTGTGGAAGCCAATCTGATCGAAAGAATCGGGGATGCGGGAAAGAAGCTGCATACCGGAAGGAGCCGCAATGACCAGGTGGCGCTGGACATGAGGCTGTACATCCGCCTGGAGGTATTGCATGTGGATGAACTTTTAAAAGAACTTCTGGAAACCCTCCATGGATTGATGCAGGCTCATTTGGACACTTATATGCCGGGATTCACCCATTTGCAGAAAGCCCAGCCCATCACGCTGGCCCATCATCTGGGAGCCTATTTTGAAATGTTTAAAAGGGACCGGCTCCGTATGAAGGATATTTTTAAAAGGATGAATTTCTGTCCACTGGGCAGCGGCGCGCTGGCAGGGACGACTTATCCGCTGGACCGGAATGATACGGCGTCGCTGATGGGCTTTTTCGGACCTACCCTAAACAGCATGGATTCCGTGGCGGACCGGGACTATGTGATCGAATTTCTTTCCGCACTTTCCACAATCATGATGCACTTGAGCCGTTTTTCGGAGGAGATCATCATCTGGAACAGCAACGAATACCGTTTCGTGGAAATCGATGATGCTTATTCCACGGGTTCTTCTATCATGCCCCAGAAGAAAAACCCGGATATTGCAGAACTGGTCCGGGGAAAAACGGGCAGGGTTTACGGGGCGCTGATGAGCATTCTCACTACCATGAAAGGGATTCCGCTGGCATATAATAAGGATATGCAGGAAGATAAAGAACTCACCTTCGATGCCATCGATACGGTAGAAGGCTGTCTCGCCCTTTTTAACGGTATGATGAAAACCATGAAGTTTAACAAAGAAGGAATGGCAAAATCAGCGATGAAGGGATTTACCAACGCCACCGACGCAGCGGACTATTTGGTGGGAAAAGGCGTGCCTTTCCGGGATGCTCACAGCCTGATCGGACAGCTGGTTTTGTACTGCATTGATCAGAATAAGAGCATTGAAGAACTCACGCTTTCGGAACTGAAAGCAATCAGTCCGGTTTTTGAGGAGGATCTGTATGATGCGGTCAGCTTAAAAACCTGTGTGGAGAAGCGTCTGACACTGGGGGCTCCGGGACAGAAGGCCATGAAAGAGGTCATCGCGGTAAACCGGAAATACCTGGATGAAGATTGGCGTGCTTTTGACAACAACAAATAAAAGAGCAGTGGAGAGGAGATTGAAAAAATGAGTGAGAAGTTAAAAGTTGGGATTCTTGGCGGTACCGGTATGGTGGGGCAGCGTTTTATCGCGCTTTTGGAGAACCATCCCTGGTTTGAGGTGACGACCATCGCGGCAAGCCCCCGTTCCGCAGGCAAAACTTATGAAGAAGCGGTGGGAGGCAGATGGAAAATGGATACTCCCATGCCCGAAGCGGTGAAAAATATTGTGGTAAAAAATGTAAACGAAGTGGAAAACGTGGCGGCAGAGGTGGACTTTGTTTTCAGCGCGGTGGATATGACCAAAGAGGAAATCAAGAAGATCGAAGAAGCCTATGCGAAGACGGAAACGCCGGTGGTTTCCAACAATTCCGCACACCGCTGGACCCCCGATGTGCCCATGGTGGTGCCGGAAATCAATCCGGAGCACATGGAAGTCATCAAATATCAG
>CABSCP010000061.1 GCA_902476265.1 uncultured Lachnospiraceae bacterium | reverse complement strand
GGATAAACGCTGAAGGCATCTAAGCGTGAAGCCCCCCTCAAGATGAGATATCCCAATAAGTAAGACCCCTTAGAGAGTATGAGGTAGATAGGTTCGGGGTGGAAGTGCAGTAATGCATGTAGCTGACGAATACTAATCGGTCGAGGGCTTATCCTGAAGGTTGAAGATAGGAAAAGAAGATGTTTGGAAGTGAAAGAGAAAGAGAGAATTCAGTGTTCAGTTTTGAAGGTATAAAGAACAAGAAGCCTGTTGAGTGTTCAACAGGTTTTTTTGTGTAAAAATCTGTCGGTTCAAATATGTTTTCGATCTCTTTTTAACAGTCCTCTTTTTTTCCGGCGCTATTTGTGGTAAAGTATGCTGTATACGGAAAGGAGTACTGCATGGAGGTAACTTATATTGGACACAGTGGTTTTGCTGTGGAGTTTACACATATGATACTGTTGTTCGACTACTATACGGGAAAGCTGCCCGAATGGGACAGGAACAAAGCGCTGATGGTATTTGCATCCCACAGTCATCCCGATCATTTTAACTGGCGGATATTACAGCTGTATGAACAGTATCCGAAGATTCATTTTTTCCTCGGCAACGATATCAGGCTGGGCGGGAAATGGATGGTGATAAAAAAAATTCCGCCGGAAATCAAAGCGAAAGTGACAAAGCTGGCGGGAGGAAGAGATATTTTTTATGAAGAGGGAAAAACAGCGGTAAGAGTGTGTGCGCTCAAATCGACGGATGCCGGTGTGGCATTTGTGGTGGAAGCAGAGGGAAAACGGATTTATCATGCCGGAGATCTGAACTGGTGGCACTGGATCGGAGAACCGGATCAGGAGAATGAAGAAATGGCAAAGGCTTATCAAAAGGAAATAGACAGGATCGCAGGACAGCATTTTGATCTTTCCTTTGTGCCGCTGGATCCCAGGCTGGAAGAAGCGTTTGATTGGGGCATGAACTATTTTTTGGAAAAGACGGACAGCCCGGTTGTATTTCCCATGCATCTGTGGGGAAAATATGATACAGTCAGCAAATATAAAAAGAATTCCTCTGGGCAAAAGTATGCCGGCCGGGTGATGGATATCCATAGAGGAGGAGAAACTTGGAGTATTTAATTTTATTTGCCGCTCTTTTGGCGGTGGGAATGTTGGTTTTCGCAAAAGGCCTTTGGGATGCCAGACAGCATCGTCAGTGGATGCGCCGCAAGATAAAGGAAAGTTTCGGGCAAATACCGGATCGGGAATATGCAGCCGGAGAATATGACAGCATTTCCCGCTATTTTGAAAAGCATAAAGAAGGGTTTTTCATTGATGATATCACATGGAATGACCTGGATTTTGACAGACTGTTTCTGCAGATGAACAACACCTGGTCTTCCGCCGGACAGGAATATCTGTACTACATGCTGCGCACGCCCTCCTTTGAGGAAAAGGAGCTGGAGCAAAGGGAAGAACTGATCCGCTATTTCATGCAGAATGAAGAAAAGCGGCTGGAACTACAAATGCTTTTTTTGGATATGGGCAGAACGGGCAAATATTCCATTTATGATTATCTGGACTTTTTGGATGATCTGGGAGAAAGAAATAACCGGACACAGATACTGCTGGATTTGCTGTTTATTCCGGCCATTGCAGAGATTGCTTTCGTTCCTTCGATTGGTCTGCTTTTGCTGGTCTGTGTGCTCTGCATCAATATTTCCACTTATTTAAAGGCAAAAAAGGCGATAGAACCTTATCTGGTCAGCTTTGCCTATGTGTTCCGGATGCTGGAACTTGCCAAAAATCTTGAAAAGGCAGAGGTCCCTGTTATCAGGCGGGAACAGGAAGAAATAAAGTCGCTTTTGCCCCGGTTTTCCAGGCTGAAAAAGAGTGCGGCATGGGGAATGCGTTCCATGGGCGGCAGCGGCAGTCCGCTGGATATCATGGCAGATTATGTGAATATGATGTTTCATTTTGATATCATGGGCTTTAATGTCATGCTGCGGCAGGTGCGGGAGCATACGGCGGAGATCGATGCACTGTTGTCGATAACCGGGCGGATAGAAGCGCTGATTGCAGCGGCAGGCTTCCGGCAGGGATTGGAATGCTGGTGTGAACCCAGGCTGACCGGAGAAGGAATTTCGATTACAGGACTCTATCATCCTCTTTTAACCGATCCCGTAAAAAATGATATTTCCACAACACAGGGCGTCCTGCTCACAGGCTCCAATGCTTCCGGCAAATCCACCTTTTTAAAATCTGTGGCGGTCAACGCGATTTTAGCGCAGACTGTCCATACCTGCTGTGCAGACAGCTATCGGAGCAGCTATTTTAAGGTGATGACCTCCATGGCCTTACGAGACGATATGGGCAGCGGGGAAAGTTATTATATTGTGGAAATTAAATCTTTAAAACGGATTCTGGATACCGTTTCCGAGGCAGATGCAGCGGTACTCTGTTTTGTGGATGAAGTGCTGCGGGGAACCAATACGGTAGAGCGCATCGCCGCCTCCACTCAGATTTTAAAGAGCCTGCACAGGCCCGGCGTGTGCTGCTTTGCCGCCACCCATGATATTGAACTGACCGGGCTTTTGGAAAAAGAATACGAGAACTATCATTTTGAAGAGGACATACAGGAAGGGGATATCCGGTTCCCCTATAAACTGATGAAGGGAAAGGCTGCCTCCCGAAATGCGATAAAGCTATTGTCCATCATCGGCTATCATGACAGGATTATAGACGAAGCGGAAAGGCTCGCCGCCCATTTTATGGCAAGCGGACGCTGGGACTGAAAGGAAAGAAAAAGGAATGCTTGAAGTGACACTTTATACGGACGGCGCGGCCAGAGGAAACCCGGAGGGACCGGGAGGATACGGCGCGGTACTGCAGTTTATGGACAGCCATGGAAATCTGCATGAGAGAGAGCTGTCTGCGGGATACAAAAAAACCACCAATAACCGGATGGAACTGATGGCAGTGATCGCCGGTCTGGAAGCGCTCACAAAGCCCTGCAGGGTGGAAATTATTTCTGATTCCAAGTACGTGACCGATGCTTTCAACAAAAAATGGATCGACGGCTGGCTGAAAAAGAATTGGAAAGGAGCCTCCGGCCCTGTAAAAAATGTAGATCTTTGGAAACGCCTTCTGGCGGCGGCAAAACCGCATGAACTGCGTTTCACCTGGGTCAAGGGACATGCGGGGCATCCGGAAAACGAACGCTGCGATAAGCTGGCTACCACTGCGGCGGACGGGAAGGACCTTTTCGTGGATCAGGGACTGACGGATTGATATTGCGTTTGAAAGATCGGAAGCAGCGGTTTTCAATAAAATTTTCCCGGATGCGATGTCCGGTTGACGGCGGCGGTGGGAAAATGATATGATGAGAAAAAGAAAGGAAGTAGAAAAATGGGAAATCTGATCGCGTTTTTGAATTCATTTTTATCGTATCTGCTTTTATTTGTTATTTGTGTGGCAGTCGTCATCATTGCCATTATGATCGGAATTAATCTGCGCAAGAGGAAAGATCAGAAAGATGCGCTGATCGCCCGGCAGGAGGCGTTGGAAAAGGCGGCAAAACCAGAAGACAAGCTGCCGGACTAAAAGAAGGATGTTCCATTCACAGAGCCGCTTTTTTAGCGGGCCATAAATAGGAACAGACACGGACTTCAAAATAGAGTGCGCTGGGCAGCCGGCGGCGGGAAGCTTTATAGACCCGCTGCCGGTCTGTCTGTACAGGCCGGAGGCAGGAAGATTATGGCGAGAGGAAACGGCCAGAAATTAAAAATTTTATATGTGCTCAAAATCCTGACGGAAGAGACGGATGAAGATCATGTGATGGGGGCTTCCGCCATTTTAAGCCGCCTTTTGGATTATGGAATAAAGGCGGAGCGGAAATCCGTTTATGACGATATTGAACAGTTGAGAAGCTTCGGTTATGATATCGTATTTGTGAAATCCAGGACGCAGGGAGGCTATTACCGGGGCAGCCGGGAATTTGAACTGCCGGAGTTAAAGCTTTTGGTGGACGCCATACAGGCTTCCCGTTTTATGACCGTAAAAAAGTCCAGGGAACTGATCGGCAAGCTGGAAAAATTTGCGGGCAGAGAGGAAGCCAGACAGCTGCAGCGACAGGTTTATGTGGCGGGCAGGGTCAAAACCGAACGGGAAAATATTTATTACAATGTGGATGCCGTACATAGAGCCCTCCAGGAGCAGGTACAGATTTCTTTTCTGTATATGGAATGGGGGCTGGATGGGAAGCTGCATCCAAAGCGAGGCGGAAAGCGCTATCGGGTGAGTCCCTGGGCGCTTTTGTGGAGCGATGAAAATTATTACATGATCGGGTTCGACGGACAGGCGGATATGATTAAGCATTACCGGGTGGATAAAATGCAGGATATCAGCCTGTTACAGTTAAAGCGGCTGGGGGAAACGGCGTTTGCCGATTTCGATCTGGCAGCTTATGCAAACCGCACTTTTTCCATGTATGGCGGAACAACCATGGAAGTGAGTCTGCTGTTCGCCAATCATTTGTCCGGCGTGGTGATGGATCGGTTCGGAAAGGATACCGGAATGCGTCCGGTGGATGCAGACCATTTTACCGTTCGGGTAAAGGTGGCCGTCAGCGGGCAGTTTTTCGGCTGGCTGACAGGACTTGGAACCGGCGTAAAGCTGCTGGGGCCGGAGGAAGTGGTCCAAGATTATCGGGAACATTTGGAAAAAATTATCGGAAATTACGATTCGGAAAACGGGAACGGGACCGAAAGGGACGGATCAGAAAAGGAGTTGTTTTAAATCATGCAGATTGCATTTGCAGAGAGAATGAAGGACTATGAGGAAGGAATCTTCCAGGTGCTCAACGAAAAGAAAAACGGACTGCTGGCTCAGGGGAGAAAGGTGTATAACCTTTCTGTGGGAACGCCGGATTTTCAGCCCCAGCCTCATGTGATGGAGGCGGTGCAGGAGGCGGCAAAACGGCCGGAAAACTATAAATATGCGCTGGCGGATCTGCCGGAACTCATCGAAGCGGTACAGAACCGGTTTTTAAGCCGCTACAGAGTGGAACTTTCCAAAGAAGAAATCACATCCGTATACGGATCCCAGGAAGGTATCAGCCATATCGGATTCTGCCTGTTGGATGAAGGGGATGAGGTGCTGGTTCCCAATCCCGGTTACCCCATTTTTTCCATCGGCCCGTCGCTGGCGGGTGCAAAGCTGTCCCTTTATGATCTGACGGAAGAAAATGGCTGGCTGCCGGATCTGGATGCGCTTTCCGAACAGGCGGACCGGGCGAAATTCATGATCGTTTCCTATCCCATGAATCCGATCTGTAAATGCGCCCCTCATTCTTTTTATGAAAAACTGATCCCTTGGGCAGCGGCCCACGATCTTCTGATCGTACATGACAACGCGTATTCCGACATCATTTATGACGGGCGGGAGGGGATTTCCATCCTTTCCATTCCGGGTGCGAAGGAATGTTGTGTGGAATTTTATTCCCTTTCCAAATCCTACGATTACACCGGGGCGAGAATGGGCTTTCTGGTGGGAAATGCAGAAGTGGTGGCCGCTTTAAAACGGCTCCGTTCCCAGATCGATTACGGCACCTTTCTGCCGGTTCAGTACGGCGCTATCGCCGCTTTAAACGGCTCCGACGAACCGGTAAAAGCCCAGTGCATGGAATATCAGAAAAGACGGGACGTACTCTGTAAGGGACTCACTTCCATCGGCTGGAGCGTGCAAGACAGCGAAGGAACCATGTTTGCATGGGCAAAGATTCCCGAAAAATACGGGGACGACGATGTGCGTTTTGTGATGGAACTGATGGAGAAAACAGGCGTTTTATGTACCCCCGGCTCCAGCTTCGGTACGCTGGGGAAAGGCCATGTGCGTTTTGCGCTGGTACTTCCCTGTGAGGGGATTGCAGAAGCGGTGAATTGTGTAAAAGAAAGCGGAATTTTACTTTAATAAGAAAAAAAGAGGAGAATTTATGAGAAGAATCGCGAAATTTGAAAAGGTGAGTTTTGATCGTTTTTTTCAGGATTTTAAGGATACATTCCCGGAGACTGACGAAGGAGAAATTGTGAGTATTTATGCCTCCGTCAAACTGCCCAGGCGGGCCACACAGGGCAGTGCGGGATATGATTATTTTTCTCCCATTGTGTTCACCTTAAAGCCTGGAGAAACCATTAAAATCCCCACGGGCATCCGGGCCAAAATGGAGGAGGACTGGGTGTTGTGCAATTTCCCAAGAAGCGGACAGGGCTTTAAATACCGCCTGCAGCTGAATAATACGGTGGGGATCATCGACAGCGATTACTATTACTCGGACAATGAAGGACACATCATGGCAAAGCTGACCAATGACTCCAACGAAGGCAAAGTGCTGGAAGTGGATGCGGGGGACGGCTTTATGCAGGGAATTTTCCTCCCCTATGGAATCACAGAGGATGATGATGTCGACGGAATCAGAAACGGCGGTTTCGGCAGCACGGACGGAGCGGCACAAAACTGAATCAATGAGGATAACAAACCCGCGAAACGGTCTGACAACCGGTTTGCGGTATTTTTTTGCCCAAAAATAAAAAAGTGTCCTAAATTTACCCAAAAATTCGATTCTTATCCGGAAATTACCCAAACATGCAAATCTATCCCTTTGCCCGTTTGACAGAATGCGCTATGATGAGCAACGAGAAAAGCGAAGGAGTGATAAGAAAATGGAAAAGTTCGGAAGGTTTGTAGTGAAATGCCGTATTCCCATCTTCATTTTAAGCCTGTTGCTGCTGATCCCTTCGGCCATCGGGTATGTAAAGACGAAAATCAATTATGACATTCTTTATTACCTGCCCCCGGAGATTGAAACCATGCAGGGACAGAACATCCTGCTGAATGAATTCGGAACGGGCGCTTTTTCCCTCTGCGTGGTGGAGGGGATGCCCGAAAAAGAGGTGGCAGCGTTAAAGGAAAAGATGGCACAGGTCCCTCATGTGAAAAAAATCATTTGGTATGATACGGTGGCGGATCTTTCCATCCCCATGGAAATGCTCCCGGATGAAGTGGAAGCATTTTTTAATAATCATGAAAAAGATGCCACGCTGATGGCGGTTCTGTTCGATACGGGGACTTCGGAGGACGAAACCATGGAGGCCATCGAAGGGCTTCGGGCGGCGGCAGACGGTCAGTGTTTTGTCAGCGGCATGTCGGCCGTGGTCACGGATACCAAAAACCTGGCCAATCAGGAAACACCCATTTATGTGCTCATCGCCGTTGTTCTGGCCATCATCGTATTGTCACTGACCATGAACTCAGGGCTTGCTCCGGTATTTTTCCTGCTGAGCATCGGAATGGCGATTGTATATAATCTGGGCAGCAACGTGATCCGGGGTGAAATTTCCTATGTGACCCAGGCGCTGGCGGCGGTGCTGCAGCTGGGCGTGACCATGGATTACTCCATTTTCCTCTGGCACAGCTACGAGGATAACCGGAAAGAATATCCTGATCAGAATGAAGCCATGGCCCATGCCATTGCGGCCACCATCACCTCTGTGGTGGGCAGCTCTGTGACTACAGTAGCCGGATTTTTAGCTCTCTGTTTCATGAGCTTTACCCTGGGGATGGATCTGGGGATCGTTATGGCAAAGGGCGTAGTGCTGGGAGTGCTCAGCTGTGTTACGGTGCTGCCCTCTATGCTGCTGATCTTCCATAAGGCCATCGAAAAAACACGGCACAGGGTGATCATTCCGGATTTCAGCAGGATAGGACATTTGATCACCAAAAGGTATCCTGTTTTTCTGGCTCTGTTTGTGATTATTTTGATCCCGGCGCTGTACGGTTACACCCATACGGATGTGTATTATGATCTGGCGGGAACGCTTCCAAAGGAGCTTTTGAGTATTCAGGCCAATGATAAGCTGGAAGAGGATTTTGAGATGAACGCCACCCATATGCTTTTAGTGGACAGCAGCCTGTCCCAGAAAACAGTGGGGAAGATGGTTCAGGATATCAATGAGATAGAAGGTGTGAAAGCGACTTTAGGGATTGACTCTATCTTAGGACCTGCCATTCCCAGAGATTTCGTGCCGGAAGAACTGAAAGAGGAGCTGATGGATGACCGCTATCAGCTGCTGGTGATCAGTTCCGAATACGCGGTGGCTTCGGATGAGGTGAATGCCCAGTGCGATGCCATCCAGTCCGTTGTGAAGTCCTATGATCCTTCGGGCATGCTCATCGGGGAAGCGCCCTGCACCAAAGATCTGATCAACATTACCGACCAGGATTTCAAAGTGGTGGATTCGATCTCCATTGTGGCCATCTTTTTGATTATCGCTGTGGTGTTTAAATCCATATCCCTGCCCGTGATCCTGGTATGCGTGATCGAGTTTGCCATTTTCATCAACATGGGGATTCCTTATTTTACCCATACACAACTGCCTTTTATCGCATCCATTGTCATCGGCACGATCCAGCTGGGAGCCACGGTGGATTATGCGATTTTGATGACCAACAAATATAAGGTGGCAAGGATTGGCGGGGCGGAGAAAAAAGATGCGGTCACCGGCGCTCTTGAAAGCTCCATACAGTCCGTATTCGTCAGCGCGCTGAGCTTTTTTGCAGCCACCTTCGGGGTGGGGCTTTATTCCAATATCGATATGATCAGTTCCCTCTGCCTGCTGATGGCCAGAGGCGCGATCATCAGTATGGTCGTCGTCATAACAGTGCTGCCTTCCATGCTGCTGCTGTTTGACAGAGCGATATGCGCGACGACTATGTCCATGAAAAAGAAAAAGGCTGTGAAGAAGGAGAAATGATGATGAAAAAGAAGGAACAGTTCAAAAAGATTTCCAATAAGGTGCTGGCAGGGGGAATGGTTATCGCTCTGGCAGCAGGCAGCATCGCAGGCTGCGGCAGTGCAGCCGAAAATCAGAGCAGCGCGGTCCCCGCAGCAAAACAGGCACAGGATGCCAAAAGTGATTCGGATATGCAGGCGCTTTTGGATCAGCTGGCGGCGGATTCCGACCACACGGATGCAGAAAAAGGGAAAGAGGAGACGGTGTATCTGTTTGCGGACAGTGAAGGGAAGGTAACTTCCACCATCGTTTCCGGATGGCTGAAAAATCCGGACGGAGAAAAAACGCTGACCGACATTACGGATTTGTCTGATCTGGTCAATGTAAAAGGGGATGAAACCTATCAAAAGGACGGGGAGAACTATATCTGGCAGGCGGACGGCCATGATATTTATTATCAGGGAACTACGAAAAAAGCAGCGCCCGTGACAGAAAAGATCACCTATTATCTGGACGGTGTGCAGATTTCCCCAAAAGAACTGGCGGGAAAGAGCGGACATGTGAAAATCCGTTTTGACTATGAAAATAACCAGACGGTACAGGCGAAGGTGAGCGGAAAAGAGGAAGAAATCCACGTTCCTTTTGCCGTGGTGACGGGAATGATCCTGAATGACCATTTCAGGAATATCACGGTGGAAAACGGCCGCCTGGTTTCTGACGGGAAGAACAACATCGTGGTAGGGTTCGCACTTCCCGGACTGAAGGAGAGCCTGAAACTGGACGAGGAAAAGGAGAAGGAACCGGATCTGGGAAAAGAGGTTAAAGTGCCGGATTATGTGGAAGTGAGCGCCGATGTGGTGGACTTTGCATTGGATATGACGCTGACTGTGGCGGCCTCCAGTTCCGATTTAAGCTTTGAGGATGCGCTGGATTTCTCAGACCTGGACGATAAAATCGATACCCTTACGGATTCTTCCGTAAAATTAAAGGACGGCACCACCGAACTGGCGGACGGGATCACCACCCTGAAAGACAACATGGGCGAGTTTTCAGACGGCGTTGCTTCCTTAAAGGACGGTATTGCAGATTATACCGACGGCGCCGGGAAGCTGGGAGACGGCATTTCAGAGGTGAAAAACGGCGCCGAGGATCTGGACAGCGGGGCCGGAACCCTGGCAGACGGCATCGATACCTTAGACAGCGGCGCGGGCGATCTGGTCAAAGGGATCAATACGGCAAAAGACGGCGCCGGACAGCTGGCCGACGGTATCAACGGCAAGGATGGCGCAAAGAGCGGCGCAAAGCAGGTGGCTGACGGCGCTGCGGCTTTAAAGGCCGGATTTGAAGGGGAGAAGGGGGCCCTGGCAGGAGCAAAACAGATTGCGGCGGGAACGGAACAAATGGGAACGGCAGTAAAAACCACGATGGAAAGCACTTTAAAACAAGTGGCGCAGATGAAACAGGCGCTTCTGGAATCCGAAGCGGATGTGGTGCGGCAGGTCTATCTGCAGGCAGGAAAAGCGGAGATTGCACAATCCATCAATGCTTCCAATGTACGAAAATATGTGTCAGGCCTTGCGGAAATCGAGAACGGACTGAAAAAACAGATCGAAAATGCAGTGCAGCAGATGGTGAAACAGACTGCTGAAACGGCCGCGGAGCAGGCCGCAGAACAGGCCAAGGAAGCCGGATATAAAGCCGGATACGAAGCCGGTCTGAAAGAGGCCGGGACAATATCCTTGTTGGAAGAAGACGAATCCGACGAAACAGAAGAGACGGAAGAAACGATAGAAAAAGAGCAGGGGACTGACGGAGAAAAACAGCCTCAGAAGCAGGAGAATACTTCCGAACAGGAAGAGACCGTATCCGGTTCTGCCGACCGGGAAGAAAAAGATAACGAGGAAGAGATCCCTGCCGAGAGCGAAGAAAAGCAGCAGGACGATGCAGAGAAAGAGTCCGGTAAAGAGCCGGAGGAGGACGAAAAAGCAGCGACCTCCTGTGAAGAAACTTCCCGGGAGGAACCCGGCACAGAAGCTTCCGAGACGGAAGCAACAGAGTTTGCCTATACCGTCATTTACCGCATGCCCATCACACAGGCGGCGATCAAGCCTACACACCTCACTACGGCGAAAAAGTCTGAATATGAAGTGGTGCTTTTGGACAGCGAACAGGAAAACGATGTCCGGGAAAGCACAGAGGAAAAGAAGCAGGACAGTGAGGCAGCACAGCAGGAAGCCATGAAGCAGCTGGAAGAAGGGCTGGAAAAGCTGGCCGGAATCGGTAATGCGATCGGGGCGGTCAACGCCATTGAGCAGGTGCTGGGGCAGCTGGAAAGCGCAGGAGCGTCCATGGATCCGGCGCAGCTGGAGGCCATGAGCGAAAAAGTGGATGAGCTGGTAGGCGGTGCGAAAGCCCTTTCGGCAGGGATTGACCAGCTTTATGCAGGAACCGTCAAGCTTTCAGACGGCGCAGCACAACTCAATGACGGCATGAACCGGCTGGGCAGCGGCGCCGACACACTGGCAGACGGCATGAAAAAGCTGGGAGAGGGCGGCAGCGACTTAAAAGACGGTACGGAAAAGTTAAAGAACGGCAGCGGGGAACTAAAGGACGGCACCCGGAAGTTAAAAGACGGTGCGAACGAACTTCTGGACGGTGCAAAGGAACTGACGGACAATTCCGGTAAACTTTTGGACGGTGTAGATGATTTGGCGGACGGCACCGAAAAAATCGTGGACGGTGTGGACGAACTGCACGGCGGAGCGGGAGAACTTTTGGACGGCATGATCCGGTTCGATCGGGACGGCATTGAAAAGATTTCAGATGCTTATCACAATGATGTGAAATCTTTGACAGACCGGGTGAAGGCGGTTTCCGATGCCGGCAGCTCCTATGACAATTTCTGTGGAAAAGCAGAAAATGGGAAGAGCAGTGTAAAATTTATTATCAAAACAGAAGCAATCAAAGAATGATATGAAAGAAACACAGCACTAAGCGGCGCCGGGAAACCGGCGCCACTTGCATATTCAGGAGGGAGTATGGTAAACTAAGGACAATCTTGTTTTTGAAATGGAGATAAAAATGAAGAAAAAAATACTGCTTTTGACTACTGGCGGAACGATTGCGTCCGGTGACAGCGGCAGCGGTCTCTCCCCGGTGCTGTCTTCGGAAGATTTCCTCCAGTATGTGAAGGAATTTGAAGAGATTTGTGAGCTGGTGCCCTATGAAGTATGCAGCATTGACTCTACGAATATGGAAGTTTCCCACTGGCTCACGCTGGCAGGGCTGATCCGGGAGAATTACGACAAATACGACGCTTTTTTGGTCTGCCACGGAACGGATACCATGGCTTACACGGCGGCGGCTCTGTCCTATCTGGTTCAGAATTCGGAAAAACCCATCGTGCTCACCGGCGCGCAGAAATCCATCTTGCTGGAGATCACCGACGCCCGCAAAAATCTGCATGACAGCATCCGGTGCGCGCTGGATGAACGAAGCCGGGATGTGATGCTGGTATTTGACGGAAAGATCATCGCAGGAACCCGGGCTAAAAAAACGGCCACCTTCAGCTACAATGCTTTTTCCAGTATCAATTTTCCGGTGATCGGCAAAATTCAGGATGATGTGGTACTCTATTACATAGAAAGCGCAAAAAAAAGGGAGCCGGTGAAATTTTATGACCGCATGGACAGAAAAGTATTTTTACTGAAGCTGACCCCCGGCATGTCTACGGAAATCATATCCCACATTTTGCGGGTCTATGATTGTATTATTCTGGAAGGATTCGGCGTGGGAGGCCTGCCGGAGAAGCTGACAGATGCGCTGCTTTCGGAAATGGAGAAGTATGAGCCATATGAAAAAGTGCTCATCATGGCCACTCAGGTCACCTATGAAGGCAGCAGCATGGATACCTATGTGGTGGGCCGCAAAGCCAAAGACAATCTGCCTTTTCTGGAAACCTACGATATGACGCTGGAAGCGGTTTTCGCCAAAATCATGTGGATTTTGGGGCTGCATATTACGGACAGAAAGGAAATGGAAAAGCTGTTCTATCAAAAGATCAATTACGATATATTCAGAAATGAATAAGGTTTGCTTAAGGTTTTATGAAGCCTCTTTTTTCAGGGCCGGATTGTGTTAAACTGGCTTTGAGGAAAAGGAGGCAGGAGATGAAAAAAAGAATGCCGATGATTTGTTATGTGCTTGCAGCAGTTTGTGTGGTGTATTGTCTGGGCGTGGTGCTCACAAAGGCGGCCGGAACCAGATTTTTTCTGATCTGGCTTTTTGCGGCGGCTTTTTTCGCTATTTTGGGGATGGCGTTAAAAAAAGGGATGTGGGAAAGGGTACCGCTGCCGGGAAAGGCGGTCTGCCTTACCCTGGCGTTTCTGGGAATCGGTCTGTTTCTCTTTGTGGAAGGACTGGTTTTGAGCGGATTTTCGGCAAAGGGAGAACCGGGCCTTTCTCATATTATTGTGTTGGGTGCGCAGATGAAGCAGAACGGTCCCAGCGTGGCGCTGGCCAGGCGTCTGGATGCGGCCTGCCGGTATCTGGAAGAAAACCCTGACACGGTCTGCGTGGTTTCCGGCGGGCAGGGCAGCAATGAACCGATCAGCGAGGCGGAGGGAATGTATGAATATCTGGTAAAAAAAGGGATTGATCCGGCGCGTATCCTGAAAGAGGACCGGTCCCGAAGGACGGTGGAAAACCTGGCTTTTTCCAGGAAACTGATTCCCAAAGAGGAAAGACGGGTAGGAATTGTCACCAGCAATTTTCATGTTTACAGGGGTGTTGCCCTGGCAAAGCAGCAGGGTTTTCCGGAGGCGGTGGGGATTGCCGCGCCTTCAGGCCTGTATTTTCTGCCCAACAACATGCTGCGGGAATTTTTCGGCATCATAAAGGACCGGCTGTTCGGCAATATGAAATTTTTTTAAGAAACGGGAAACCTTTTCCGGGCGTCCTGCGTTTTTTAGGATACCAGAACGATGAACCGACCGCTGCAGCGGTTTGGGACGATAGGAAAGGAATGAGGAGTTATGAAGAGAAAACAGATGACAGCAGTTTTATTATCCGGAGCGATTCTGGCACAGGCGGTTCTTTTGGGAGCCTGCAGCGGTCAGAGTGGGGTACAGACACAGGAGACTGTCCGGAACACGGTACAGACACAGGACGCAGCGGCGCAGACAGAGAGTGCGGACAAAACATCGGGGCAGGAGACAGCGCCGGAGGTTGTGGAAGTGAGTGCTGACGGCAATGCAGAGGATAAAAAAGCGGCGGGAGAAGAAAAGCAGGATGGTGTGAACGGATTTGCCTTCCGCTTTACAAAGGAAATGTTGGCCGAAAAAGATCCGTCGGCGAATATGGTGGTATCACCCTATTCCGTATGGCTGCCCCTGGCAGCGCTGGTCAATGCTTCGGATGAGGCTGCAAGGCAGCAGCTGCTGGAAGCGATCGGAGAAGCCGGAATCAGCGAAGAGGAACTCAATGAAGCGGTGAAGGCATTAAACAGCGCACTCACAAGCGAAGAGCGGGCCGCTATGATGAAAGAGGCCGGGGTAGAATTTGAAAGCCCCTTAAAGATTGCCAACGCGATCTTTGTGGGAAAGAATGAGACTGTAAAGCAGGAATTTGCCGATCTCTTTGCAGAGAATTTCGGCGGGAAGCTTTTTCCGGTAGACTTTGCGGATTCTTCGGCGGCAGATGCGGTAAATGCCTGGGCGAAGGAACAGACGGAAGGAAGAATCACGGATATGATCGACAGCTTTGATCCGAAAACGGTAGCGGCCATTGCCAACGCGATTTATTTTTCGGATGCATGGGCGACCGGATTTCTGGAAGAGGACACCAAAGACGATATTTTTCACGGACAGCAGGAAGAAACAGTGCCCTTCATGAATCATAAGTTTACAGATACCATATATTATGAAGACGGCGATATGCAGGCGGTGATTTTGCATACCATCAACAACGGACAGATGGTGATCTGCCTGCCGAAAGAAGGAAAGAATGCGGAAGAACTGCTGGCCGGAATGAATCCCGATACACTTGCCCAAATCCGGCAATCCGAAGAAGCTACGGTGCAGTTATCCCTTCCGAAGTTCAAACTGGAAGGAGATACGTTCTCTGTGAAAGAAGCCATGGAGAAACTGGGCGTTCCTCTGACCGATCCACAGAATCCTCATATCGACGGACTTACGGAGGGAGATCCCCTCTTCATTTCCGAGGTTTTGCAGAAGGCCATGATAGAGGTGGACGAAAACGGTCTGACAGCGGCTGCTGTGACAGTGATGGGCCTGGAACGGATGTCCATGCCTATTGAAAGGAAGAATGTGGAAATGAAATGTGACAGACCTTTCGCATTTGTTCTGACAGCGGACGGCGGGGAATCAGGGCAGCAGGTGCTCTTTACCGGCGTGGTGAATCAGCCTTCTGCAACGAAATAAAAGAATGCAGTGAAAAAGGGGACTGAGAAATCAGTTCTCTTTTTTTAAAAAAAGTGTAAGAAATCCGGCCTTTTAAAACGGATTATAGGGTGAAAGGACAAAACGTAAGCTTACGGGGTGATTTTTTATGAAAGTAAATGAAAACAATTTTGTCTCCTTGATCCGGCACAGACGGGAGGAAGGCATTCTTTATGTGATCGAGGAATACGGCGGCCTTTTACAGTCTATCGTAAAAAGCAGACTTTCCGGAATGCCGGACAGGGTAGAAGAATGCATGAACGATATCTTTTTGGGAATCTGGAAAAATATCGACAGCTTTGACGAGAAAAAAGGGACTTTCAAAAACTGGGCGGCAGGGATCGCGCGTCTGGAAGCCATTGACTGCCTGCGCCAAACACAGAGGGAATGCCATTATGAAAGTCTGGAAGAAACGGAGATTCCCAGGGAGGACGAAGCGCTTTTGAGCCTGGTGGAACAGGAACTTTCGGAGGAAACGGAAGCATTGTTTGCCTGTCTTTCCCCAAAAGACCGTGAGTTGTTCCGGCGGCTTTATATGGATGAGGAGGATGTGAAAAAGGCCGGGAAGGCGCTGGGAATTTCCACGGAAAACGTATATGTGAGAGTCTTCCGTGGAAAGAAAAAAATCCGCAGGGAAGCAGAGAAGAAAGGGGTAAGAGCATGAAAAAAGAGGGATACAGACTGGCAAACAGCATCGTTACCGATACCGAGCAGTATGAGGCGGGCAGTCTGAAAAAATCAGAGAAAGAACAATACAAAAAATATATCCTGTCGGAAATCCGAAAAGAACAAAAAATCCAAAGAAAAGCGCCCCGGTGGGTGGCGATAGCAGCCGGTGCGGCTGCAGTGCTTTTGCTGACAGGAACGCTTTTTCATAATGAAGTGTATGCGGCTATTGAACATATCCGTTGGAACATCGGAACCGCACTCGGACTGGAAAATGATCTGACCCGATACAGCGATATCGTGGACACAGCGGTCAGCGACGACGGTTATATCATCACGCTTCAGGAGGCGGTGGCCACGGAGGAAAAACTGGTCATCAATTATACGGTGCAGCGGGCGGACGGCGGAGAAATGGACATTATGCTGAACCCTGAAGAAAGTCTTTTCATTAACGGAAATCTGGTGAGAGGCGGCGTTACCGGCGGCGCGGGCTATCTGGATGACACCCGCACTGTTTTAGGATTTGCACGGTCATACTTTTTGGAAGGAAAGGATCTTTCCGGGGAAAATTCTTTTGAACTGCGCATCCATAAACTGACCGGCGGTGAAAACGAAACCCTTGCCAGAGGAAAATGGAATTTTGCATTCACTGCAGACGGGGCGGAGCTGATTGCGGATACAAAGCGACTTTCCATAGGCACTGCATATACGCTGCCCAATGGTGTGACGGTGACACTGGATGAATTTACCACAAATGATCTGGAACAGCGGGTGACGTATCACGCTTCGGATGCGGCTGCTCTGGATTATGATCTGAAGCTGGTTGCAGAAGATGAACAGGGAAGAATCACACAGTTTTATGTGAAAACGTTCGGCGGAAAAGAATGCACGGGATATATGCAGAACGCGGAGGTTTTGGATCAGGGACGGATTGCCGGGGATGCCGGAAAAGTGACCGTCACCCTGTATGCGGCCCCCATGCCGAAAGAAAACGGAAAGATGGACGGCGAGTATGTCCAGGCAGGCGAACCGGCGGTGTGGGATTTGGATACCTGCAGAGAATGAAGGCAGATGTCTGCCGGCAGATAGAAAATTTTGAATAAGGAACCTGAAGATGAAAAGAACCTCCCCAGCGGTGCGATAAGGATTGGCGCCGCAGGGGAGGTCTTTTATTATGCGAACGATTCAGGAAATTTTTTACTGCAAATTACTACCGAAAAGTTTCGTGAAATATCTTATTTTGCGAAATATAAACGGAGTTTTTAACTACTAAATCATTATAACTTTAAACATACCTTTTGGCAACCTACTTTTTTTACCTTATTTCTACCTTTTTATATACTTTTTTAGCAAATTTGCTATGAAAGCCTAAACAGAAAACGACAAAATTCCCTCTATTTTCGCAAAATAAGATATTTCACGAAAACAGGAGAATGCATGAAGACAAAAGATTCTTATGATAGGAAAGCGGTTGGCATAAGACTCGCAGAACGCAGGAAACAGTATGGCTGGACCAGAAGCTTTGTAGCAGAGCAAATTGGCATCGCTGAAAAATATTATGCGGATATCGAACGCGGATACTGCGGGATGAGCATAGATACGCTGATCGAACTTA
>CABSCP010000060.1 GCA_902476265.1 uncultured Lachnospiraceae bacterium | reverse complement strand
GGTTTGAAGGCTATTTACTTAGTTGATTCATGAGGTTAGGCTGTCAAACTTCCGCGCTGCTGAGAATGTGGCTGAAAGAAGCGGCGAAAGCAATCTCCGTAGAACAGTTTTTGGAACATACAAAGATTTTAGGGTGAGCATCATTTTATAAAGTTTCCACTTGTAGGATGCCGGGCGTACTGCTATAATGAAGCGGTAAAAATAAAAATATGCAGAGTAGGTTTATATGCGTTAAGTGCCCACCGGACAGAGAGTTGCCGGCGGGACGAAAAGCGCCGGCTGCCGCACAGGCGGGAGCCGGATGCTTGCGGTATATAGGCCGCATCTCGCTGCAGCAGAAGATGAGCGCTGTCCGGGCGGCAGCGACGAATTTTATCTCCTTTTGCGGCCGGATGTCTGTAGAAGGAGGTCATTTTTTATGAAGAAATTTGCTGCTCTTTTCACAGATTCCGCGCGGGAGTTCAAAAATGTGCGCACAATAACCTTGTGCGGCCTTTTTGCGGCACTCGCGTTTATTCTGGGATCTTTTTCCATCCGGTTGGGCGATTATATCAAAATCGGTTTTTCCGGCATCCCCAACGAACTGGTGGACTTTTTGTTCGGCCCGGTGGTGGGATGTTTTTTTTCCGGAATGCTGGACATTTTAAAGCTGATCGTACATCCCGACGGGGCATGGATTCCGGGACTGACCCTAAACGCTTTTCTGGCAGGGCTGATTTATGGCTGCTTCTATTATAAAAAGAGGATCAGCCTGCTTCGGATTCTGACGGCGAAGCTGACGGTTTCGCTGGTGATCAATGTGGGGCTGGGGACGCTGTGGCTGTCCCAGGTGTACGGAAAAGCCTTTATGGTTATGGCACCGGCCCGCCTGACAAAAAATCTGATCATGTGGCCGGTCAATTCTCTGGTGCTGTACCTGATTTTAAAGGTGCTGGAGGCTGCCGGCGTGTTTAAAATGATGAAGATTTTCATGCCGGGGAAAAAGAAGAAAACAACGGAGAAAAAAGGAAGTATTTGTCATGGCAATTGAAAAAGTAAAAACGTATTTTGCAGCTTTTGGAATGCAGGACCGCATCATGGAATTTCCGGTATCCTCCGCTACGGTGGAACTGGCGGCCCAGGCCCTGGGCGTGGAAGGAAAAAGAATCGCAAAGACCCTTTCCTTCCGGGTGCAGGATCAGGTGATTCTGATTGTGACGGCGGGAGATGCCAAGATCGATAACGCAAAATATAAGGCGAAGTTTGGGACGAAAGCGAAGATGCTGTCCTTTGAAGAGGTGGAAGCCGCCGTGGGTCATGGGGTGGGCGGCGTCTGCCCTTTTGGCATCAACGAAGGGATCGCCGTTTATCTGGATGAATCCCTGAAACGGTTTAAAACGGTCTTCCCCGCCTGCGGGAGCGATAACAGCGCCATTGAGCTGAATCTGGCGGAACTGGAAACCTATTCCGGCTGCAGGGAATGGGTGGATGTGTGCAAGGGCTGGCAGGAGACCCAGGCCTGTTCGGCATGAGAGGGGACATGATGTTTGAACAGATAGCGCCACAGGCCATGGATGCTTTTCTGGAACGTTTTTACAGAGAGGACGAGGAAGGAAAGGCGGGTCTTGTGCTGGGAGAATTTTTCTGGTGCAAGGCAGAAATTTTTGAAGTCGTCATAGACGCCTTTGAACAGACCGGGGAGGAACGTTACCGCATCCTCATGCGGCATATGTTTGACGGATTTTTGCTGGATGAAGGGGACGAGTGGTCCCATAATCCCTTTAATGATGACATCGCCTGGATCACCATCGGGTGTGCCCGGGCTTATCTGCTGACGGGGGAAGAAGATTATCTGGGATACGCCCGCCATTATTTTGAGGTGATTTGGGAGCGGGCCTACAGCGCGGATCTGGGAGGCGGCCTTTTCTGGCGGATTGAAAACCGGTCCAAAAATGCCTGTATCAACGGGCCTGCCGCCATTGCGGCCTGTCTTTTGTACCAGAGCACAAAAGAGGAACGGTATCTGGATATAGCAGGACAGATTTATGACTGGGAATGCCGGGTGCTGCTGGGGTGTGACGGCGCGGTGCGGGACAATATCAAAATCACAGGGGAAGTCTGGGACAGGGTATTCACCTATAATCAGGGGACTTTCATCGGTGCCTCCGTCCTGCTGTATCAGGCAACCGGAGAACAGACCTGTCTGGACAATGCGGTGCTGGCCGCCGACTATACGATGAATGTGCTGGCAGGCGGGAACGTGCTCACCGGAGAAGCGGAAGGCGGCGATCAGCCCGGTTTTAAGGGAATCCTGACCCGCTGGATGGCCAAACTGGCGGCACTTGACGGGATGGAGAAGTATGCCGGATGGCTGCTGCAAAATGCCCGGACAGCCTGGGAAAACCGCAATTCACGCGGTCTGGTCTGGACGAACTGGGAGAAAAAAACGCTGGAAAGAGACGATTACTCCGCCTGGGGATGTTCTGCCGCGGTGGCGCTTTTTTTTTCAGGTGATCAGCCTTGAATCAAAAGCCGAATGAAAAACAAAATGAGGAGAGAATAAGAATGACGGAAGAAATGATTTTAAATCTGGTGCGTGAAAAAATGGCCCACAGGCCCAAGATTGTATCCATGTTTGAAAACTGCTATCAGGACACGCTGGAAAAAACGATCCATGTCCATGAAGAAGACGGGACGGCATTCATGCTCACCGGAGATATTCCTGCCATGTGGCTGAGGGACAGCACGAACCAACTGCGCCCTTATCTGCTGGTGGCTTCCGAAAATGAGAGGGTGGCAAAGATCATCGAAGGCGTGATCAAAAAGCAGCTGCTGTGTATCCTGCGGGACCCTTACGCCAACGCCTTTAACGAAGAGGAAAACGGTGCGGGCCATCAGAAAGATCTGACGGATATGAAGCCCGATATCTGGGAGAGAAAATATGAGATCGACTCCCTGTGCTACCCTGTACAGCTGGCTTATTTATATTGGAAAAACACCGGGAAAAGCGCTCATTTTGACAGCCTGTTTTTGCATGCCGCCAAAGAGATTGTGGCGCTGTGGAAAACGGAGCAGCATCATATGGAACAGTCGCCCTATACCTTTGAGCGTTTGGACTGTGTGGAAACGGATACGCTTCCCAATGCAGGAAAAGGCAATCCGGTTTCCTATACCGGCATGACCTGGTCCGGTTTTAGGCCCAGTGACGACAGATGCGTTTACGGCTATCTGGTTCCCTCCAACATGTTTGCGGTGGTAGTGCTGGACTACATGACAGAAATTCTGGAAACCTTTTATCAAGAAGGAACATTCTGCCGGGAAGTGAAAGAGCTGCGGGAACAGATCCAGAAAGGGATCGAAACCTACGGCACCATGGATACCGAGGAATACGGGAAAGTTTATGTTTATGAGGTGGACGGGAACGGAAACCGCCATATCATGGATGACGCCAATGTGCCCAGCCTGATGTCCATGCCCTATTTCCACTATTGCGGCAATACGGATGAAGTTTATCTGAATACCCGGAAAATGATGCTGTCTTCGGCCAATCCTTACTATTATGAAGGAGCAGCCGCAAAGGGAATCGGCAGCCCCCATACCCCAACAGATTATATCTGGCACATCGCTCTGTCCATCCAGGGAATGACCAGCGCGGATGACGGGGAAAAAGAACAGCTGCTGGATTATTTTGAACATACGGATGCGGATACCAACCTGGTGCATGAGGGCTTCCATAAAGATGACCCTTACAAATTCACCAGAGAATGGTTTTCCTGGTCCAACGCCATGTTCGTGGAATTTGTGCTGTCCGTGTGCGGGCTGACAGTGAAGGCGAAATAAGAAAATGAAAAAAGAACTTCAGGAAGCTGCATTTTGTGAATGCGGTATCTTCTGAAGTTTTTTGTTTTTACATTATAAGTCTGCATTTCCTTCCTTCCTCCAATTTCACGGCTCCGGCCCGGATCAAAACCGCAGGCAGGGCGGGGACAGACAGCCTCTGTAAGGGTCGTTATAAACGCGCCGGCATTTAGGCGGCGTTCTTTGCAGCCTTATGTGCCGCTGCGCGTTTATTCGAGCGAAAGCGTGCCCTCTAAGAGGCTGTCTGTCCCCGCCCTGCCTGCGGTTTTGGTCCGGGCCGGGGAGGAAAGACTGGGAGAAGGGGCAAGATACGGACTTTAAGAAAACCTTTAGAATTTCTTTCGGGAATAGTTGTTGACAAGTAATATTATATGTCATATATTATATGCATAAACAATATTATACAAAATATAATATTATAAAGAATTACAACATGACACAAATTTCAGGCAGTAACGAAAAGGAAGGGAGCGTGCGTAGATGGTATTTAATACAGGAGCAGCGCTGCTGGATGCCATTGTTCTTGCAGTTGTGTCCAGGGAACCGGAAGGGACCTATGGCTACAAAATCACACAGGAGGTCCGTCAGGCGATAGACTTGTCGGAATCTACCCTGTATCCGGTTTTACGGCGATTGCAGAAGGATGAGTGTCTGGAAGTCTACGATATGGAATGCGGAGGGCGGAACCGCAGATATTACAAAATCACGCCGAGAGGAAGCGCACAGCTTCACTTGTATGAAGCGGAATGGAAAAGATATTCTGAAAAAATAACAGGTATGTTCGAGGGAGGAACCATAGATGAACAGGATTGATTATATGAGCAGACTGGCGCTTCTGCTTTCCGACATTCCGGAAGGGGAACGGGAAGAAGCAATCCAGTACTACAATGATTATTTGAATGATGCCGGCGTAGAAAACGAAGAAGAGGTGCTGGCAGAACTGGGAACGCCGGAACAGCTGGCGGTTTCCATCAAAGAAGGGCTGCGGGAAGGAAGCGGAGAACAGGGAGAATTTTCGGAATCCGGTTTCCGCGGGGGAAGCGCAGAAAACGAAAGTAAAACATCCCCTCAGAAATATGCAGGAGCCGGATCGGACGGGGCGGGACAGCAAAGTAGCGGATACCGGCAGAGCGGCGGCAGACAGAATGATTACCGCCGGCAGAACCAAAGTGGTGCATATCAGGGCCAGAACGGTAATCTTGACGGGCGTTACCGCAAAGGAAAGAAAAAGGGAATGAGCGGAGGCATGATCGCCTTAATCGTCATTTTGTGCATCATAACGCTGCCGGTGACGATACCGATTGTCTTTACCGTAGGATTGGTCCTCATGATCCTGGCAATCATACTGATCCCTTTGATTCTGGTCTTTTTGTTCGTAGGAGTGATCTGTATCGTTGCAGGCGTTATCGCCCTGTTTTCGGCAGTGGTGGATCTGTTCACCTTTCCGGCCGGAGCGGTGCTGACGATCGGAATGAGCCTTTTCACCATCGGGATCGGGATCCTTTTCACCATGGGAATCGGCTGGATTCTTTCCAAAATTTTTCCGAAAGCTTTTCGTAAGGTAGCGGATTTTTTCAGTGGGCTGTTTCATAAAAAAGTAGGAGGAAGCAAAGCATGAAAAAAGGTGTGAAAAAAGCATTGATTGTCGCGGCAGGCTGCATGGGTGCAGGGCTGATCCTGATGGGAGCAGGCAGGGCTGCCGGCGGATATACCCAGCTGGATCATATTCTGCCCTGGTACGGTAATGTGCACATTCATCGCGGATTTTTAGGGATTCCTTATATTAGCGGGATGAACAGTATGCCGGGAATCGGAATGCTGGAAAATACATTTGACAGGGTCGGAGATATCTGGTCCGACGGCATGGATAATTATGCGGACAAATGGGATGACTGGGCGGACAGATGGGCGGATCGTTTTTCGGATCAGGTGGAACAGAAAGTAGAAGCTCAGATGGATGGATGGGCTGATGAGCTGGACAGAGTCCTGGACGAAGACTGGGAAGACAAATGGGATGACGGTTCCTTTTATGACGAGGATTCCTATAAGGGCGGAGCTTCTTCCTGGTATGACGGATCGGAGGAAGAAGCCGGACAGGAAGTGTACAACGGAGATTTTGAAACGGATATCGCATATACAGGACTTTTGGAAAAACTCAGCGTGGAGATCGGAGTCCATGGGATGGAGATTAAGGAAGGCGCAGGGAATAATGTCCATCTGGAAGGGAGAAACTGTGACAGAATTCAGTGCTATGTGAAGAACGGCACGCTTTATGTGCGGGATGTAGGAAAAAAGAAAAAATTCCTTCGCACCAATAACAGAAAACTGACTCTCACGGTTCCGACAGGGATGCAATGGGAAGAAGCATCGCTGGAAGCGGATATGTCCTATATCAAAACCAATGATATTCTGGCGAAAAAAGTAACGCTTGATGCGGACATGGGCAGTGTGGAGATTAAGAAACTGACTGCGGATAAGGTGGAGGCGGATGCGGATATGGGAGGCATTGCCGTTAAGAATATGAAGGCAGGTACCCTTTCCATGGACGCGGATATGGGAAGCATACAGCTGGCCGGAATTGTGGACGGTGATATTTATGCAGATGCGGACATGGGAAGCATCGTCCTGCGGCTGCATCAGAAAAAGACGGATTACAATTACGATATCACGTCTTCCATGGGCAATGTGCAGGTGGGAAATACTTCTTACACTTCCCTGGATAAGCAGAAGGTCATCGATAACGGCGCAGACAAAAAAATGGAATTGGATTCTTCCATGGGCAGTATTGAAATTTTCTTCAAATAGAGGTAAGATAATCAGATAAGGAAAGAGAGGGATTTTTTATGAAAGATAAAAGATTAGTGCGTTCAACGACCAACAGAATGGTGTGCGGCGTATGTGGCGGGCTGGGACTTTACACGGGCATCGATCCTACTGTGATCCGGGTTTTATATGTCATCATCAGCCTGATTGCGGGGGCCGGGTTTTTAGGATTGATTTTGTATTTCATTCTGTCGGTAATTATTCCGGAAGATGACGGGATTGTGGACTGAACCGGATGGAGAAAACAAGGCGGGGCGGAGCATTCCCGCTGACTACACACAGGAAACAGGCAGGGCCGCTTTTTACAGCGGCCCTTTTTGAAGGGAAAACAGGATGATGAAAATAGATTTTATCAGGCTCTGGCAGAAAATAAAAAAGCGGCTGACGGAGGAAATCCGGCAAAAGGCATACTGGCTGAGAAAGTGGGAAATCACCTGGAAGAATACGCTGGTGACTACGGCGATCCTGGTGCTGGTAACTCTGGTGGCCTGGGCTTACCATATGATTTCGGCCGGAACCGTCAATATCATCATGTTTTATACCATTGCCCTGATCTTTATCCCCAGATTTACGGAAGGATATGTACCGGGGATTGTGGCGGCCATGGTCAGCGTAGGATGCGTAAACTATCTGTTCACGGATCCTTATTTTGAATGGGATTTTTCCCGGGAAGGCTATCCGGTCACTTTTTTCTGTATGCTGGTGATCGCCATAGCCGTCAGCGCGGTCACATCCTACACCAAACAGCAGTCCCATATCCTGGCAGAGCAGGAAAAACAGCTGATGGAGGCGGAGAAGGAGAAAATGCGCGCGAACCTGCTGAGGGCGGTATCCCATGATCTGCGCACGCCGCTCACCGGCATTATCGGTGCCAGCAGCTCCTATCTGGAAAACGAAGCGTTTTTATCCGAGGAGAAAAAACGGGAGATGGTCAGGCATATCGGGGAGGACGCGGATTGGCTTCTGAATATGGTGGAAAATCTTCTGACGGTCACCCGGATTCAAAACGGCGCGGCCAGTGTGAACAAATCACTGGAGCCGGTGGAGGAAGTGATGTCGGAAGCGGTGCGCAGACTGAAAAAAAGGATCCCTGACGTAAAGGTGAAGGTATTTCTGCCGGATGAATTTATCATGATCCCCATGGATGCCATGCTCATTGAACAGGTGCTCATAAATCTCATGGAAAATGCTTTTTTTCATGCGGAGAGCAGCCGTGAGATTGAACTGTACACTCAAAACGGGGAAAATGAAGTCACTTTTTTTGTAAAAGATTATGGGGTGGGAATCGCGCCCGACCGGCTCCAATCCATTTTTGACGGGGAGTCCCAGACGGGGAGAGGCGATTCCGACAGCTATCGGGGAATGGGAATCGGCCTTTCTATCTGCAAGACGATCATCAGTGCCCACGGTGGAAAAATATGGGCCCAAAATCATGAAGAAGGAGCGGTTTTGAGTTTTACGCTGCCGGTATAAAAGGAAGGAAAAGGAGAAAAAAGATGCAGACAAACGGTACGATTCTGATTATAGAAGACGAGGAAAATATCTGTGATTTTATCGCCACCAGCCTGCGCGCGCAGAATTATAAAACAGTGGGAACCAAAACCGCCAAAGAGGGCAAGGAACTTGCGGCTTCTTTGTGTCCGGATTTGATTTTGCTGGATCTGGGCCTGCCGGATGCAGACGGCACAGAGGTGATCAAAAGTGTGCGGGAATGGTCTATACTGCCTATCATCGTGATTTCTGCCCGCAGCCAGGAAAAGGAAAAGGTAACCGCACTGGATTTGGGAGCGGATGATTACATTACAAAGCCGTTCGGTTCTTCGGAACTGATGGCCCGCATCCGGACGGCTTTGCGCCACGGGGCGATCGCTGCAGGATCCAATCCCGCTACGGAGGTCTTTTGTGTTGGAGGACTCCAGCTGGATTTCGGAAAAAGAATGGTGAAGGTGGACGGGACAGAAGTGCATCTGACCCAGGTGGAATATAAGATTGTAGCCCTTCTGGCCCGCAATGCCGGGCGCGTCATGACCTATGACGCGATTATTTCCCATGTGTGGGGGCCTTATATGGACGAAAACAACCGGATTCTGCGGGTGAATATGGCGAATATCCGCAGGAAGCTTGAAAAAAATCCTGCGGAACCGCAGTATATTTATACGGAGATCGGCGTGGGCTATCGGATGGCGGAGGAAGAGGGATGATCTTGTGTCAGCGTGGAAAGCAGATTTTCAAAGCAGACGCCGTCGCATTCCGGGATTCCCAGTTCATCGGAAAGACGGATGCAGGAACTGATAAAGTCGGCGGCTTTTTCCACAGAAGCCGAAAAGGACAGCCCCTTTACCGCATCGGCTGCCAGAATCGCTGCAAAAATGTCTCCCGTTCCATGCCGGGAAGGGCCCGCGGTGTGTGTGATGTTGCAGGAAGTCACAGAGGATGCGTTCCGGGGATGTATTTCGGAAATAAAATTGATAAAGCTGTCGTAATCGCCCTGTGGGGATCTGCCCCTAAGGCCGGTGACGGCGGCTTTTTTCGGACCTGCGGCATGCAGCTTCGTACATAATTCTTTCAGCTCATCCCGGCGCCAGCCGCTTTCTTTATACGGAGTGCCGGTAAGTAGGCAGGCTTCCGTAATATTGGGGGTGATGATGTCTGCCAGACTCACCAGTTCCTTTAACGCATCCTGATAACCTGTACCGATGGTCTGGTAGGACTTTCCGTGATCGCCCATGACCGGATCCACCAAAATCATTGGGCAGCCCTTTTCACGCTGTCTTTTTATAAAATCGGAAACGATGGGAATCTGTTTCTCCTGTCCCAAAAATCCGCAGTAGATGCCGTCGAATACAAGGCCCAGTGAATCCCACTGGGCGAGGTAGCCGGGCATCTGTTCCGTAAAATCCTGACAATAATAAGAGGAAAAACCGGTGTGGTTGGAAAAGATTGAGGTGGGAACCGGACAGGCCTGCACCTTCATCGCGCTTAAAATCGGAAGCGCTTCTGTGGTGGAACATCGGCCGTATCCGGCAAAGCTGTTGATCATTGCAATTTTTGGGGGGACCCGGTAATTCATGCCAAACTCCTTTCAAAAAACGGTTGGGCCGGCAGGAATTACCGGACCGCATTTACTCAATTTTACCTTTTTTTTCTCCAATAGTAAAGAAGAGACCTGATTTTTTCAAGGCGGGCAGCAGAGCCATGTATACGATCACAGAAACGATGGTTGAGGTGACGGTATTGATGGAAGTAGAAGCGATATTCCATGCCAGGGCCACTTCTGCAGCAGGCTTGCCAATGATATACAGCTTATAAAAATAGCCTACCAGAGGATCAAAGACGGTATTGAACAAAAGACCGCCCAGGGCCGCCAGGATCACCCATTTTAAAATCTTCTTCTTATCACCGGTCTGTGTGATATGTCCCAGACGGTGCGCGATCAGGCCTGTGATCAGCCCGATGCAGAGCTTTAAAACGAAAGTTTTGGGGGCGTAAATGACGTAAACAGGATCAAACAGATCCCCGATGGTCATACCGACGGCGCCGCCGATACCGCCGTAGAGACCGCCTAAAATGAGAGCGCCCAGCACGCATACTGCGTTGCCCAGATGAATGGAAGTGGCATCCCCGCCGGGCAGCGGGATTTTAAACTGCAGAAAAGTGAAAATAACGTAGGACAGTGCCGCGAATACGCCGGTCATTACCAGCTTTTGGATTTTTTCGTTTTTCATAGTGTTCACTCCTGATTCACATAATAATAGGTGTATTTCCTTCTCAACAGTGTTGCCGGAGCTGACTGTTGTTCTTATTCAAAGTATACACAAAAGTGGCTTGATAGAAAGTGCCATTTTGCAATTTTTTGACCATGCCAGTTTGAACTCCCGGCATAGCGGCCTGCCGTATTTCTCATGTGACGGCAATAATTTTTCTGTACAAAAACAATACTACATCGTAAAATAGATATAATTATTCGAGACATCAGAGAAGCGAAAAGGGGGACTATATGCAAAGAGCGATATTGGCAGGGGTCAACATAAACGATGATCCCGATTTTGAACATTCCATGGATGAACTGGAGAGTCTGGCGGAAGCATGCGGTCTGGAAACGGCAGCAAGGGCCGTGCAGAATCTCCCTGTCGTCAATCATGCATTTTATATCGGAACAGGGAAGGTGGCAGAGGTGAAAAATCTGGTTTCCATGCTGGAAGCGGACTGCGTAATTTTTGATAATTCGCTGACGCCCTCCCAGCAGCGGAATCTGCAGAAGGAACTGGAGGTTTCCGTGCTGGACCGGACCAATCTGATTCTGGAGATTTTTGACAGCCGCGCCAGGACAAAAGAAGCCAGGCTGCAGGTGGAGAGTGCAAACCTGCAATACATGCTGCCGAGGCTTGTGGGCATGCGGGAAGCGCTGTCGAGGCAGGGGGGCGGCGCCGGCGCCGGCGGAGGAGCCGGTGCGGGCGGCGGTTTATCCAATAAAGGCGCAGGGGAAAAAAAGCTGGAGCTGGACCGCAGAAAGATAGAGAAGCGGATCAGCGAACTGCGCAGAGAGCTGGAAGCCATTGAACAGGACAGACAGACCCAGCGAAAGCGGAGAAAGGAAAGCGAACTGCCCTCCGTGGCGCTGGTAGGCTATACCAATGCCGGAAAATCCACGCTGATGAACCGGATGTTGGACACGTATATGGGGGATGAAGAGAAAAAGGTCATGGAAAAAGATATGCTTTTCGCCACCCTGGACACTACGGTACGCCGCATTTCACCCGGAGATAACCGGGATTTCCTGCTTTCCGATACGGTGGGCTTTATCGATAAGCTGCCTCATACGCTGGTGAAAGCGTTCCGCTCCACGCTGGCGGAGGCCTGCGAAGCGGACCTGCTTTTACATGTGGTGGATTTTTCCGATCCTCATCACAGGGAACAGATGCGGGTGACTGCAGAGACACTGCGGGATTTAAAGGCAGAGCACATTCCCTGTATTTTTGTGATGAATAAAGCGGATCTGGTAATGGAAGAAACGGAGCTGCCCAAGGTGGTGGGGGATAAGATTTACCTGTCGGCCAAAAAAGGGATCGGATTGGAAGAACTGGTGGGTCTGATCCGGCAAAAGCTGTTTGCCGACTATGTGGAATGTGCGATGAAAATCCCCTATACGGACGGGGCGGCTGTCTCCTGGCTGAAGGAAAATGCGGTGGTTAAATCCATGGAATATGAAGCTGACGGAGTGAAGCTTTTCCTGCATTGCAAGAAGAGCGACGCCGGCCGTTTTGAGAGGTATCTGGCATGAGAACGATGGAGTTTAAAATGGAACGTCCCGGCCTGCTAAAGGAAGGGGACCATGTTACGATCACGGAGGGGGTGCTCCCCAGCAATTACTATTACACCATTGACCCGGCGCTGGCGATGTCCGGAAATTATCCTTTCAGAGAGCAGCTCAAAGCCCGGGAGGGTGATGTGACCGCCGTAGTGGAAAATGAACGGGGCTTTTATGTGACGGTGGAGTTTGATGAATAAAATGAATTTTTATTCATATTCATGACTATTTTTCTGGTGACAGCGGGAAAGCGCCGTGGTATACTTGGAAGGAAAAGGCTGCGGATCATTGTGCAGACGCAGCCGAATTTGGTAAAAGGAGGCAAACGATATGTTAAAAAAAATTGCGACAGATAAGGCGCCCGCAGCGATCGGACCTTATTCTCAGGCGGTGATTGCGGGTGATTTTTTATTTGCATCAGGACAGATTCCTATCAATCCGGCAAACGGCGCGATTGAAGCGGAGGGCATTGTGGCACAGGCAGAGCAGGTGATGAAAAATATCGGCGCGATCCTGGAGGAAGCCGGCACCGACTATGCGAATGTGGTCAAAACTTCCTGCTTTTTAGCGGATATGGGAGATTTTGGCGCATTTAACGGCGTATATGAAAAATATTTTACAGAAAAGCCGGCAAGAAGCTGTGTGGCGGTAAAACAGCTGCCGAAAGATGTCCTCTGTGAAGTGGAAGTCATCGCATATCTGGGCGGCAAAACGGAATCATGAAAAACATTGTTTTGATCGGAATGCCGGGTGTGGGGAAAAGCACGGTCGGAGTGGTTTTGGCCAAGCATGCGGGGCTCCGCTTTGTGGATTCGGATCTTGTGATTCAGGAGCAGACAGGACTCCTGCTGCATGAGATCATCACGAAAGAAGGGGACGACGGGTTTCGCCGGGTGGAAAACAGGATCAATGCATCCCTGCAGGTGAAACATTCCGTGGTCGCTACCGGCGGCAGTGTGATTTATGGCCGGGAGGCAATGAACCATCTGAAAAAAATCGGGACGGTGGTTTACTTAAAACTTTCCCTGGAGGCGATTGCGGAGAGACTGGGCGATTTAAAGGAGCGGGGAGTGACCCTGCGGGAAGGCCAGACTCTGCAGCAGCTCTATGATGAACGGGTCCCCCTCTATGAAAGGTATGCGGATATCACCGTGGACTGCGAAGGAAAAAGCATCCGGGAGATTGTGGCGGAGATTTCCGCAAGAATCCCGAAATAAGAAAACGATGAAAAACAGAATGGAAACAAAGGAAAATGAAACAGAGTAAGAAATCCGTAAGGAGCAGCTTTTTGCTGTTTTTAGCGGCCGCGATCTGGGGTGTGGCATTTGTGGCCCAGAGCGTGGGAATGGAATATATGGGGCCCTGTACCTTCAATGCGGCCCGCTTTTTGATCGGCGGCATTGTGCTGCTGCCCTTTATCTGGTACCGGGAGCGCAGCGTCGGCCGGGAGAAAAAAGCTTCCGTAAAGAAAGCGGATGCCGGGGAAAAGAAGGCGGAAAGAAAACAGCTGCTGACAGGGGGAATCTGCTGTGGTCTTGCATTATGTGCGGCCAGCCTTTTACAGCAGACCGGCATACAGTATACTACGGTGGGAAAAGCCGGATTTATCACCACATTGTATATCATTATCGTTCCCATCCTGAGTGTTTTCCTTCATCAGAAAATCAGCTCCAAAGTATGGGGCGGCGCGCTCATCGCGGTTGTAGGCATGTATCTTTTATGTATGTCGGGCAGCCTGGCCCTGGGAAAAGGGGACAGCCTGGTTTTGGGCTGTGCATTTTTATTTTCCATACATATCCTGGTTGTGGATTACTTTTCCCCCAGGGTTGACAGCGTAAAACTGTCCTGTATTCAGTTTCTGACCAGCGGAGTGATCTGCACGGCGCTGGCTTTTCTGACAGAAACCCCCAGTATTGGGGCGCTGTTGTCCGGCGCTGTTCCGGTCCTGTATGCGGGCGTGCTTTCCTGTGGAGTGGCCTATACGCTGCAGGTTGTGGGACAGAAAAATGTGGAACCCACCATCGCCTCCCTGCTGTTGAGCCTGGAATCGGTGGTATCGGTCCTGGCGGGCTGGGTGATCCTGGGACAAAGGCTCAGCGCGCGGGAATTATTTGGCTGTGCACTTGTATTTACAGCGGTCATTCTGGTTCAATTGCCTGAGAAAAAAGTAAAAAATGCGGCACCATTGTTGTAAGATGAGCCTGTCTGTGGTAGACTAATCATAGAGAATGGAGGGGTCACTATGTTTGTGGTATTGGCGGGAGGACTGCTGGTTATCATTATTGCGGTCGTAGTTGCAGTCGTATCATCGGTTACAGCTGCGGTGGCAGCAGACACAGATGAAGATGAAGATTAGAAAAGAAACGGTTTGATAGCTGCTATCAGGCCGTTTTGTTCATGATAATAGAAAACTTGCGAAGCGTGTTTCCTATTATATATGAAAATCCGTATTCGGGAGGAATGAAATAATGGACAGATTTGTAAAAAGTGATGCGAAAGAGGTATTCTGTTTTTTTGAAAAAATATGCAGTATCCCCCACGGTTCCGGGAATGTGGACAGGATCAGCGATTTTCTCGCAGAGTTTGCCAGAGAAAGAGGGCTTTTTTATGTACAGGATGATGTCAAAAACGTGATCATCATAAAAGAAGCAACCCCCGGTTATGAGGAGGAAGAGCCAATCCTTCTGCAGGGCCATATGGATATGGTTGCGGTAAAAAAGCCGGACTGTACTAAGGACATGAGGACAGAAGGTCTGGATGTCAGAACCGAAGGAGACTGGATTTATGCGGAAGGGACCAGCCTGGGCGGTGACGACGGCGTTGCCGTGGCTATCATGCTGGCCATTCTGGATTCCGATTCCATTGCCCACCCCAGGATTGAAGCGATTATTACGGTAGATGAAGAAACCGGAATGGATGGCGCCAGGGCCATTGATTTGAGCGTGTGCAAGGGAAAGCGGATGCTGAACCTGGATTCCGAGGATGAGGGAATTTTTCTGACCAGCTGTGCGGGCGGAGCACGGGTACATGGCTGCCTTCCTGTAGAATACGAAAAAATGGACGGCTGCCTTTATGAGATTTACGTGGAAGGGCTTCTGGGAGGCCATTCCGGCGGGGAAATTCATAAAGAGAGAGGAAATTCAAACTGTCTTGCGGGACGGCTTTTGTTTGACTGCATGAAACGTGGGGACGTAAGAGCCGTGTCCATGGAAGGCGGTCTTGCGGACAATGCGATTCCGCGGGAGACAAAGCTTGTGGTGGCAGTGAAGGAAGACGGGCAGGCCATGCTGGAACAAAGCCTGCAGGAATTTGCGGACAAAGTGAAAAAGGAACTTGTGGTAAAGGATCCCGGATTTGCAGTCCGCATTGCGGAAAAGAAAAGCGGAAGCTTTGATGTCCTGACAAAAGAGAGCTCCCGGAAAGCCGCATTTTTACTGCTCGCTCTTCCGGACGGCGTACAGTCCATGAGCGCCGATATCCCGGGACTTGTGCAGACCTCCTTAAATCTGGGCATTTTAAAGCTTGAAAAGGGGGAAATGCATCTGGATTATTCTGTGCGGAGTTCCGTAGGAAGCGAAAAGGAACTGCTCATGGATAAGCTGACGGCTATTTTGGCTTCCCAGGGCGGTGTGTGGGAGATTAGCGGGGATTACCCTGCATGGGAGTATAAGAAGGATTCGGCGCTCAGGGAAAAAATGGTTTCCGTATATCAGGAAATGTATCAGGAAATGCCCGGAATTGAAGCGATACACGCCGGTCTTGAGTGCGGCATCCTTTCCGGGAAAATAGAGGATCTGGACTGTGTATCCATCGGACCTGATATGAAGGACATTCACACCACAGAAGAAAAGCTCAGCATTTCTTCTGTGGAGAGGATCTGGAAATACGTCCTGGCCGTTCTGGCGAAAAAGGACTGAAAGCAGAAGAAAACCTTAAAAATGCCACATATATACTGATTGTTATGTAAAAAAATAACGATTAGTGCGGAAAATGCAATTATTTACCAATATATTGTTACTCTAAATATAGTTTGATTACAAGTATCATATTTGTATCAGACTATATTTGGAGGTAAGGATGAATGGCGGCAGATTTATATGTAGAAATTGGAGAAAGACTTAGGAAACAGCGCAAGAAAATGGGAATTACCCAAGAAGAGGCGGCGGAACTTCTGAGCATTTCCACCACATATTATGGTGAAATAGAGAGGGGAAACCGGAAACTCTCCATTCCCCGCGTATTGACAGTTTATGAAAAGATGGGATTGGAGCCGACTTATCTTTTGACCGGTGAACAGCTGTCGGACAAGGTTTTGTGTGAGATTTTTAAAGATTGCCCGAAGGAAAAAGAACCTGTACTGGAGCAGGCCCTCAGATCTTTGGCGTTGCTTTATCGGTGATGCCAGGGGGGAGTGCATCCGATGACGAAAGAGGGAAGATATATGGTCGGGGCTAATGAAACTTATAGCAGCTATGAAGAAATGTATAAAGTTTATTATGACACAGTATACAAATATGTCAGGCGGATTATCCGCAACAATGAAGCTGCTGCCGAAGACCTTACACAGGAAGTTTTCTTTGTTGCATATGAGAAGTGGGAGACATTGAAAGTACATCCGAATATACCGGGATTTCTCATGTTGGTTGCTCGGAATAAAGCTAAGAAATGGTTTGAGAAACAGAGCAGGTTCTATCTGGATGAAGAAAAGGTAATGGAGTTGGTTACCGGTGATGATAATATCGATGAAACGGATGCCTACAAAATGGTGGATCTATATTCTTCTGTAGAGCATACGCTGTCCGATAAAGATCTTGAAATCCTGAGACATTATTATGAATATGGCTATACATCGTCGGAAATGGCAAAGCGCCTGGGTATCACGGAATCCTGTTTTAAAGTGCGCATTGCGAGGATGAAGCAGAAATTGAAAAACAGTATGAAAGTTCTGATATTTTTCGCTATACTGATTCATTTCAAAAATATCTTATGACTTCAAAGGTAACAAAAAGGGGAAAAACAGGAAATGGCAGATAAAAGGAACCCTCAGGACGAGAAGCTGATCAGGGATTTATATGAAAAACTGAATTGGTTCACCTTTCAGGCCAGCGAGGAAGAATTTGATGCACAGCAGGTCAGAGCAATTTTAACCCTTCTGGATACATTGGATCCGATGCCGGAAGTACAAATCAAAAGATCCTCCGACGAAGAAAAATTTGACAAGGCTTCAGACCCGGAAGCAGCCTTCGAGCGTTTTAAGGAAAGATATAACATTGCGCAAGAGGATCTCAGCGCGAAAGACAATGGGAGCGGAGATGCCGCTTTAGTTGAGCATGCCGGAAAAATATGCCGTTTTCCCGCGGAATGTTCCGAGGAACTTTCTCCGGATGATGGAGAGATCCGCAAACGCTTCGAGAGCGCGGGAGACGTTGAAAACACAGAAGCGTCCTTCGGGGAAGCTGACGGAGCTTCAAATGCTGTCTCTGACAGGACAGGCAAAAAACGCAAAAAGAACAGGCGGTCAGCGTCCCATATTGTTGGGAAAGCCGCGGCAGCTGTTCTGGTCGTCGCAGCTACGACAACCTTCCTGAGTATCGGAACCAGTGCAGTGACGCAGAAATCATTCTTTGAAATTGTGAGGGATGGGGTAAACAGCATGAAGATTACTGTTACGGGGAATGAGATGGAGAGTGTGGATGAGAGTGCGCCAGCGCTTGAGTTAAATGAAGAAAATAAAAAATACTTTAGCTCTTGGAACGAAGTGAAAAAAGATAATCCGGATATTCTTTCGCCAAGTTATATACCAGAAGGAATGAGTTTAGAAACACTTAGTGTGCAAGATAACGTAGATTTTATTCTTTATGATGCAAAGTATACAGATAAAAAAGATAAAACGCTTCGTATATGGATAGAATATTATAAAGAAAATTTTGCGCAGATTGGTGTTAATGATTTAAAAGGTGGAAAATTAATAAAAGCAGAGAAGGGAATAGAATACTACAAAATAAATAATGAATATAGAGCAATTTGGAGTAGTCAAAAGGGAATTTATACAGTTACTTGGAAAAACTTACAGGAATTGGAGAAAATTGTTAAAGAAATAAAGTGATTTTATTTTTTAAAGGAGGTCAAATTTTCGGTTGGCCTCCCTTTTTTGTAACTAAGTTCAATTCAGAAGGAATAAAGATGTAGAAGACACGCAAGATTCTTTAACAGAACTTAGATTACAAATGAAAAAGAAAATAGCTTTATTGGTAACATTAGTATTTTTACTGGGACTTGTATTTGATACAAATGTGGAAGCAGCAAGTAATGGTAGCTTAGTTGGGTGCACGATTAGCATAATTGCTGCAACAAATGGTGTAAGAGTATCTTGTATTTCAAAATGTACTTCAGATGCCGATGAAATTGGAGTTATGGATGTTGTACTGCAGGAGAAGAAGGACGGAAAATGGACGAGTATTGATATTAAAGGTGGTTATGAAAGGAATGCATCAACATATAGTGGAACAGTATTATATACAGGAGCTGTAAAAGGCAGAACTTACAGGGCATACTGTACACATTATGCGAAGTTTGGAAGTACTACCCAAACGGTAGATAATGAGACCGACGAGCTGGTTTACAATTAATTTTTGTTTGATAGGATATATTTTGTTATGGAAAAAGTTTATGGTAAATAGGAGAGTGTCGTAGAAAAGATATTTTGGTCTTTTTTGAATCTATATCCTGATGTTATTTACAAATATTTTTGCTTTAAGGATGTTACTTCTTTAAGAAAATTAAACTCCAAACGTGTCTTCCAAAAAAAGAAAGGAAAAATTCTGTAAAGAATCTTTTTTAAAGGCCGGCAAAAAAGCTAGCCTCAGACTGTAGACAAAACGGTTCGCGATGTTATGTCCGCGAACCGTTTTGTAATCCATTCCCATTTTTTTATACTCAAATTCGTAATATAAGTTAGGGGTTTAGCAGCATTCACTTTTCTTTTATACAGAAGGTGATTGGCTAACGAAATTTCAAATTGGGATACTCCCGCCCCCCGGCTTTATTTTGAAATTAATCTAGTATCCGCACCACTGTAAATAAGCTTTAAATCATCGACGGAAAGCATGGAAAAGATTTTGACGGCCATATCAAAAGGAAGTCCTTCCTTTACTCCTTTTTGCGCGGATTCAACAGCAGTTTTAATAGTTGCTTTCTCGGCTCGCTCCCGTGCATATTCTTCAACCAATTCACACATAGCATTCACCTCCGATCTATTGT
>CABSCP010000059.1 GCA_902476265.1 uncultured Lachnospiraceae bacterium | reverse complement strand
TGGGCTCGTAGCTTAGCTGGGAAAGCGCTGCGTTCGCAACGCAGAGACCGAGGGTTCGAATCCCTTCGGGTCCACTTCATGATGCAGATCCGAACTCGATGATGAGTTCGGATTTTGCTTTATCTGCCCAAGAAAAAACCACTGTGAAATCGCGGTTTCACAGTGGTTTTTCTTATGATTCAGGCCTGAGGTCCTGCCGTATGGTGCATGGATAAGGGTTTGACATTGAAGTTGGAACGATACTCCGTTTCATGCCAGAAGATATCCTCTGCCACCAGACATTCAGGATTTAACTTCACGCCGTCTAAAATCAGTTCTTTAAACTTTTTATAGCCCGCCCTGTCGATCAAATGGCCGCCGTGCAGATATTCGGGTTTATAATTGATGGCCCATGCGGAAAACTTCTGCCAATTGCCCAGCACTCCCAGTATCACATCTTCCGTCGCCCAGTTCAAAAACATTTTTCCGGTACGGGGTGTCTGGCGTCCCGTGCGTCCGCCCAGGATCACGCGGTAATACTTGGTTTCCTCCCGGGTCCACGCGCTGGCAGGACAGGCGCGCACACACTCCGCGCAGCCCACACAGCAACAGGCATCCTTTTCCACTTTCCCCGTATCTTCATTGAGCTTGAGCACTCTGGTAGCACCCTTCTCACAGGCCCGCACGCAGGCGCCGCAGCCGATGCAGCGTTCGGGGTGATAAACCATGCGTGCCGTCCCGATAATACCGAAATCGCACATATGGGCTTTATTGCAGTCATTGGGACAGCCGGCAATGTTGATCTTGATATGATAATGGCTTGGGAATACGAGTGGTTCAATCTTGCGCGCCAGCTCGAAAGTATTGCAGTTGCCGCAGACACAGTGATAATTGCCCACACAGGCCGTAATGTTACGGGCGCCGATGGTGGGATAACCGCCCTCTTCATCCCAATCCTGAGGTTCTCCCGCCACGGTATCCATATCAACGCCACACAGCGATGCGTCCACCTCTTCTATATAATCCTTGATATAGGCGTTGACCGCCGGAATGTTTTCATAAGGAATTCCCGTAATATCAAAGGTCTGCCGTGTGCCGAAATGGAAATTGCCGTCTCCCCAGGTGGTTGCAATATGTTCCACCGTGCTCAGGTATTTCGCATTGATCATTCCGCCGGGCACGCGCATCTGAAGCATAAACTCTCCGGGCACTTTTGACTGCCGATAACAGTTGAGCCGTACTTTTTTGACATCTATATCCTGATTCATCGTTTTTTCACTCCTTCCTCAGTCCACCAGATTTCGTGCTTTTGTGTACGGGAATACCGGTCCGTCCAGACAGACATAAACTTCATCTATCCGGCAGTGGCCGCATTTTCCTACCGCACAGGACATCTTGCGTTCAAAGCTCATCCATATTTTTTCCGGATCAACTCCGTTTTTGAGCAGCTCCAAACCGGTGAACTTCATCATCGGAGGAGGTCCCACCACAGCCACACTGTAATCGCCTTCAAAGGAAGCGAAAGGAATCTCCTTTACAAACTCCGTCACAAGCCCTGTCCGCCAGCCTTCTTTTTCTCCGCTGTCCAGGGTATAAATCGTATGGAAAGCTTCTTTCCATTCTTCCAGATCCTTTTGAAAAACGATGCCCTCTTCATCCTTAAAGCCGCTGATCAGCCAGACGTCTTTCACATAACCGGGAGTCTGCGCACACATCCGCAGCAGGGACCGCACGGGCGCAATCCCCGTACCTCCGGTGATGATTACCAGGTGCTTTTGCCCGAACGCTTCCACAGGCCAGCCTTTCCCATAAGGTCCGCGCAGAAACAGGGTGTCTCCCGCAGTTTTGCTGAAAATACAATCGGTCACCTTTCCCACGGAGCGGATGGTAAATTCCAGCCAGCCGTCCCCCTGGGCGGAAACGGAAATCGGCGCTTCCCCGATTTTGGGTATGGACAGCTGCATAAACTGACCGTGGTCGGGTTTCACGTCAGACGCTACCCGGAAGGTCCATTCATTTTTGCTCTCTCTGGTCACACCAAGAATTGTGCAGGGCTTCGGCATAACAGGATTCGTCATCATTTCGTCACTCCCCTTTCTGCTGCATGGAAGCTTTGATCTCTTCTACCGCAGCGTTCATTTTATTTACGGTCGCCGAAATGGAAATGAATTCCGGACAGCGGTGCGTGCAGCGCCCGCAGCCCACACACATATGGCTCTCTTTAAACCGTGCTTTATAATCGTGGAATTTGTGCAACACTTTATACCTCATCCTGTCGCCGGGCGCAGAACGCAGCTCTCTCTGTCCCGCCATCCGGTCAAACCCTTCGATCTGGCAGGATGCGCTGACTCTTCTCCGTTCTCCTACCTCCGGGTTATCCCCGTACTGAATGTCTCTTGTGGTAAAACAGGTACATGTGGAGCAGGCTACCGTACAGCTTCCGCAGGAAATGCAGCGGGAATCAAATTCTTTCCACATGGGATGTTTCTTTAATGCCAGGCGCACCTGATCGTCACTCAGATCCGGTACCGTGACCTTCAGCTGGTTTTCTTCCACAAAGGCAGGGGTATATTCCTGTGTGGGCATTCCCGAAAAATAAGGTTCAAAGCTTTCGTCATTCACCCCTGCTGTCATTCCGTCATCGGTAAAGCGGATGGCAAGGGAATAATCATCCGTACGGTTGGTTCCCATGGATACACAGAAGCAGGTATCATCGCCTCCGCCGCATTCCATCATGGCGAACTTCACCAATCTGCGCATGCGGGTATAATAAAAATCATCAAATCCACCGTTTCCCGCATAGATCCTGGCCTGAATTTTCTGTGCGTTGATATCACAGGGCCGCGCCAGGATGAGGATTGGTTTCTCCGGCGTTTTGCTGGCCCGATATTCCTCTTCCGTGAAATAAAAAATAGACTGCTGAATGGGCGTGATGACTTCTTTGGCAGGATAATCCGATTTCTGATCCCAGACAATATCCGCAAAACGCTCTACTTCCGCATACCGGATAATATCCGTATCGGAATATCTTCCCTGCTTGGGGAAGCGGCGGGGTGCAAAAATGCGGTAGTCCTCTTTCATCCTGTTCAAAACCACATCAGCTAAATCTGTGTTGAGTGAATAACCCATGCTGCTGACCTCCTTTTTTCATATGTATGTCCCACTCTTTTCCTTTATTCTAACACTTCCTGCCGCCACATGGAAAACTAGAAATATTTATCGAACCATAAAATTGACTTATCATTCAGAATCCTGACTTTGAAAAAACACCGGTGCGCGAAAGAGGACGTATCCTCCCGCACACCGGCGTCCGTTTTTGATATTTCTATCCTTTATAATTGAATGTATCTGATCACTTCATCCATGGCCAGGTCTCCGCCGTAAATATCCAGCGCGCTGCCGATGGTGATATGGATCCGGTCGTTTCCCGCCTTTTTTATTTTATCGATATCCTCAAAAGACCGGATTCCGCCCGCATAAGTGATAGGGATCTGATTCCATCTGCCCAGAAGGTCAATGAGCTCTTCTTCAATCCCGCTCTTTGTGCCTTCCACATCCACGCCGTGAATCAGAAATTCATCACAGAAAGAAGCCAGCATCGTCAGAATATCTTCCGACAGCGCGACTTTCGTATATTTCTGCCATCTGTCGGTAACGATATAATATCGCCCGTCTTTTTTGCGGCAGCTCAAATCCAGCACCAGTTTCTTCCGGCCCACTGTGTCCACCAGACGGTACAGGTTTTCAAAGGAAATGGTCCCGTTCTGGAAAACATAGGAAGTGACGATCACATGGGAAGCTCCTGCGTCCAAATACTCCCGTGCATTTTCCACCGTGATGCCGCCGCCCACCTGCAAGCCGCCCGGATAGGCCCGAAGCGCCTCCAGTGCCTGGGCTTTTGTGCTTTCATAATAAGGGCTGTCCTTTTTGTTTAAAAGAATAACATGCCCGTTTTTTAAATTTTTATCCGCAAAGGTTTTTGCGTACCAGGATGCGGTTTCGCCGGAGACATAGTTCTCCCGCGCGGTATCTCCCTGATCCTGTACACTGCCGCCTACAAGCTGTTTCACCTTTCCGTTATGTATATCAATACAGGGCCTTAATTCCATTTGTACACCTCGCTTTTTCCTCTTACATCCATTTTACCCGATCCATGTATTTTATGCAACGAAAACCCACATACTAAAACAGGAACGGATCTATTGTTCTCATTTTAAGTAAAAGGAGTGTGAAAAATGAAAAAGCCTGGAAAAATGCTTCCAATGTTTCTTCTCCTCTGTATGCTCATTTTCGCTGTGGGCTGCGGAAGCGATAAGAACAACAACAATCCGGACGACATGGCGAGCAATCCCACCACGGAAAGCCAGCCCCAGACCGGAGCTGCAACAGGTGAAACCGGCGCCCTCACGGGCGATACCGGTACAGCCGGTACGGAAACCGGCACGATGGCCGGGGAAACCGGAGCCGCCGGTAACGAAACTGTTGGCGGCGAAACCGGCACGATGGGCGGTACAGAAGCCTTTGACGGCACTTATGCCGATGACAACAGTTTAAATAACTCTGTCACTGACCCCGGCGCGGGAACCGGAGCCGGCCCTCTTGAAAACGGGACGGATACCACCCCTGCGGGAACGGATAACAACAATACCGCAAACGGCACCAAAACCGGAACGGGAACCGACAGCACTGCCCGTACAGGGCGTACGGCCGGAAATGTTGCCGGAGATGTGGGCAATGCAGCCGGAGATGTGGGGAACGCGGTAGGCAACGTCATTGATGATGCCGGAAATGCAGTGAAGGATGTGGCTGAAGGCGTAGGCAACGGCGTTAAAGATCTCACCGGAACAAACCGCCGATAAAACCGGCCGATAAAAAAAGCAGGACAGCAAATGCGCCCTGCTTTTTTTACCGATAGATTCTTTTTTATCCGCGATCAGACACCCTTCTCGATCAGCGTGCCGTCCCGGTATGCGTCCAGCAGGCTTTCCAGATGGGAAATGCTCTGCTTTAATTCTTCCCCGATATCGGTATCGGCCACACGGATCCTGTGAGCCGCTGTTTCCACAATGATGGTATCGGATACAATATCCGTTTCATCCCGCACCGCCGCTTCGGCGGATTCAAACGGTTTATGCGCTACCAGATTCATGCCGTGGGAATTGGCTACCAGCGTATAGCCCGCGATCCCGGTCTTGCCCTGGTAAGCTTTCGAAAAGCCGCCGTCAATGATGAGCAGTTTGCCGCCGCACTTGATGGGCGTTTCCCCTTTTTTGAGTTCCACCGGCACATGGCCGTTGATGATATGGGAATGGCTCTCGTCCAGACCGAACTCCCGCAGGATCCGGTTGAGCATGTCCTCGTTATCAAGCAGGCTGTAATAAGCGTTTTTCACCTCTGTATGCGTCTCTTTTTCCGCGATGAAATATCGTTCAAAAGTGGCCATCTTGTCTTTCCCGAACACCGGGGAATTGGGCCCCGCCCAGATGTACCAGATGATATCCCGGCCTTTGCGCCGTTCTTCCCTGTCCTGGGAATAAAACCCTTTTCTGGCATAAGTATCCAGCACATCATACAGAGCCTTGCCGCTGTATTTCTTCCCGTATACATTCACTTCCTTAAAGTTCCCCTTCTCGTCCATGGGCACACAGCCATGGTAAAGGAGATTGGAATTATGTACCTTATAAAGGCTTCCCTTGGAAAACAGGAAACGCACATGCCGCTGCAGCTTTTCACAGTGTACAAAAGCATGGCGCAGGCGGTCCACCACCTGTTCTTCTTCTTTCGTCAGCCGGTAGGGATCGGCCCAGTCCACAGTCGGAAAATCCACATCCTTCATGGGATATTCTTTTCCCCCTACGTTAACCGTTTTTGCCTCACAGTTGATTTTATCCAAAAACAGTCTGTCGTCCATCTCAAATTCAGGGTGATTTAAAATCAGCTGCCCCTCCAACTTGAACTGAATGATGGCAATGGCTTTATGCATCATCATATCCAGATGCAGGTCTTTGGTATCGTATTCTTCATCATATTTGATGGAAAATACGCTGCAGTCCGTATTTTCATAGGTTTTGATGGCAAAGGTGGCAAGGGGGATCAGGTTGATTCCGTATCCTTCTTCCAGAATATCCAGATTGCCATACCGGGCGGAGACACGGATCACTGTGGCGATGCATGCCGTCTGGCCGCTGGCGGCCCCCATCCACACAATATCATGATTGCCCCATTGGATATCCACCGAATGGTATGAGCTTAACGTATCCATAATGATATGAGGGCCCTTTCCACGGTCATAAATATCTCCCACGATATGCAGATGATCCACCACCAGCCGCTGGATCAGATTACAGAGCGCAATGATGCATTCCGGCGCCCTGCCGATGCGGATGATGGTATGGATAATTTCATTGTAATAGAGTTCCTTGTCCTGGATCTCTTCCTTCTCCGTAATCAACTCCTCTATCACATAGGAAAAGTCCTTGGGCAGCGCTTTCCGCACTTTGGAACGGGTATATTTTGAAGAAACCCGTTTGGTCATCTGGACAAGGCGGTGGATGGTGATTTTAAACCAGTCCTCCAAAAGCTCCTGATCCTCTTCCTCCTGCATGACCAGCTCCAGCTTCTCTTCCGGATAATAGATGAGTGTGGCAAGGCTGCGTTTATCCCTTGCGCCCAGCGTATTCCCAAATTCTTCGTCAATCTTTCTCTTCACCGAACCGGAACCGTTCTTCAGCACATGGTTAAACTGTTCGCACTCCCCATGGATGTCCGTCAAAAAATGTTCCGTTCCTTTCGGCAGGCTCAAAATAGCCTGCAGGTTGATGATTTCCGTAGCTGCGTCGGCTATGGTGGGAAACTGCTTTGACAAGCTTTTTAAATAGATTTTATATTCGAAATCTTCCATGATAATCCCCCTATTTCTCACAGGCAGTTCTCTCCCCCTGCATCCTTCCCGTTATTCTCCGTCAATGACATGACTCATGTGATAGAGGCCCGCCGGTTTACCCTGCAGGAATTTGGCAGCCTGCACCGCGCCTTTTGCAAAGATCATTTTGGAATAAGCGGTGTGGGAAAAGGTGATCACCTCATCCGCGCCTGCAAAAATCACATCATGATCTCCCACAATGGTGCCGCCCCGCACTGCGGAAATGCCGATTTCGTTCTCCGGCCTTCTCTCTCTGCGCCGGCTTCTGTCATAGACATATTCATATTTTTCTTCCGAAACTTCATTGATGGCGTCCGCCAGCGCAATGGCTGTGCCGCTGGGCGCATCCACCTTCTGATTGTGGTGTTTTTCCACGATCTCAATGTCAAAACCGGCAGCCGCCAAAACCGGAGCCGCCTGTTTTAAAAGCTTCATCAAAAGATTGATGCCCATGGACATGTTGGCGGAACGAAGAATCGCCACTTTCTCGGAGGCCTCCTGCACATGCTCCAGCTGCGCATCCGATAATCCGGTGGTGCACAGCACACAGGGAATCTGCTTCTCCACGCAGTAGTCAAGCAATGCGTCCACCGCTTTGGCGGAAGCAAAATCGATCACCACATCCGCCTTTGTCTCGCAGTCGGTTAAATTCTTATATACCGGATAATTATTCTGGTTATTGTCACAGACATCCACGCCTGCCACGATTTCAATGCCCTCATCCTCCGCCGCAAGCTTCGTGATGACCTGTCCCATCTTCCCGTTGCATCCGTGCATAATTACTTTTACCATCTTCTTCTCCTTTCGATTCCTATCGTATAAAAAGCAGGCTGGGATCGTCATGTCCCAGCCTGCGGCCTTTTATAACACACCAAAAGCCTTTAACTCTTCTCTCAGTCTCTCTGCATGTTCCGGTTCCATTTCCGTCAAAGGCATGCGCAGAGTGCCGCCGCAAAGCCCCATCATCTCGGACGCCTTCTTCACAGGAATCGGATTCACTTCGCAAAACAGCGCTTCTACCAGAGGAACCGCTTTTAACTGCAGTTCACAGCTGCCCGCCACATCACCGTCAAAATATTTGCTGCAGATCTGGTGGGTCTGCTCGGGCGCAACGTTGGAAAGAACGGAAATAACTCCTTTTCCTCCCAGAGACAGAATCGGCACAATGATGGCGTCCTCGCCGGAATACAGATCCACACATCCTTGTGCGATGCTCATCAAATGGGCTGTCTGGCTGATGTTGCCGGTAGCATCCTTCACTCCGGTGATATTCTCCACCTCTCTGCAAAGGCGCACGATCGTCTCCGGCTGCAGAGTCGTCCCTGTCCTGGAAGGCACGTTATAGAGAATGACCGGAATCTTCACCGCATCGGCAACCGTTTTAAAATGCCGGTAAAGGCCGTTTTGTGTCGCTTTATTGTAATAAGGGGTCACGAGAAGAAGACCGTCCGCACCGTACTTCTCCGCTTCCGTAGAAAGATAGACGGCCGTCTGTGTACAGTTGGAGCCGGTTCCCGCTATTACGGGAATCCTGTGATTTACTTTCTCCACACAATACCGGATCACTTCCAGGTGCTCTTCATGTGTCAGCGTCGCGGACTCTCCCGTGGTGCCGCACACAATGATCGCATCCGTATGGTTGCGGATCTGAAATTCGATCAATTCCCCAAATTTCTCATAATCCACAGAACCGTCTTCATGGAAAGGAGTGATGATCGCCACTCCTGCGCCCTTAAAAATTGCCATAGAAACCTCCTCGCATGCCGTAAAAATCCAGCCAAATAAAACATCTGTTTAATCAAAAATATCATATCACCACGGCCCTGCGCTGTCAACGCGCTTTTCACCATGCAAAAAGGGCAGCCGCCGAAACGTCTGCCCCTGTCTTTTCACTTGACCTGTTCGATGCCCGACACAACATCAGCGAGGGCCAGCATGTCATCACTCAGGCGTATTCCTGTCAGCACCACATCGGTATATTCCCCCTGGGCTTCCAGCACACCTTTGAGTTCCTCTTCCCCCACAATGCTGTTGTCCACCAGCCCCAGCACCTCATCCAGTATTAAAAGGTCGCATTCGCCGGTGGTCAGGACTTTCTTTGCAAAATTAAGTCCGTTTCTGATATTCTGTACCTCTTCCTTCTGCTTCTCTTTCGGAAGTTCAAAAAAATCGCAGTCGGACTTTTCAAATCTGAAAAGCTTGATCTCCGGCTCCAGACGTCTCTGGAAAACGGATTCCTCCATGCCCTTCCCCTTTAAAAACTGAATGATTACAACATGTTTCCCCCGGGCTGCCGCCATCAGCGCTTCCCCAAGCGCAGCCGGAGACTTTCCGTGCCCGTTCCCCGCAAAAATTTTAATTTTACCCATTTGGAATCCCTTCCCTCCGGTTTTATCTCCGAGTTTTCATTCCGTTATATTTTACCATAAACCGGAAGGATCCGCAAGGTTTGCCCAGCGCTTTCAATCCTCCATGAGCTCCAGCTTGCTGACGGAGACTTCATAGGCGATCCGTTTTTCCAGCTGCTCCTCATTGAGTTTTTTCATATATTCCCTGCTCTGGATCCTTCCCCACACCGCACAGTGGGCTCCCACTTCAAATGTGCCTGCATAGCGGGCATTTCTTCCCCAGCAGATACAGGGGATATAATCGGATTTTCCGTAAGGGCGGTTGACTGCCAGGAGCACATCCGCAATTTCCCTGCCCAGCGGCGTTTTCCGGTAAATGGGTTCCTTGCAAATATAACCGTCCAGATAAATCTGGTTGGTTCTGGAGCTTTCCTCCAGTTCATCCACAAAGGTGATTTCCCGGGCGAATACGGATAGAATCAGCTTGTTTTTCCGCTCTTCATGGCGGTTATAGGAACGGAACTGCCCTGAAATGCTCACATAAGCCCCCTGATAGTCCCCTTCCACATCGATCAGCCTTTCGGAAATCATGATCGGAATGATATCATAGGATTCGCTCAGGCGGGCCACTTCCACATCCACCATGTAAAAACCTTCTCCAAAAATCTCGTGGCTGAATGTAAAACCGCTCACGATTTTTCCCATGATTACCACCTGGTTGTTTTCAATTACCTTATCTGTCATTTTTCAAGTTCTCCCTTCTTGATACAAGAATTTTTTCACGGAGTTATTTTTCTGCGGCTGCCCGCATCCCATATCTCCTGTCATGTATTATCATTTTATGGGGCATCCTATGAAAATAGACTAATGCGGGAACGCGGTTTTCCCCGGCTTTCGACAGATTTTCCCGGACGCCCTGATTTTCCGGCCCAAAAGCGGTTGATTTCTGTCGAAAAATTGATATTTCCGCGTTTTTAAGGTTGCATCCATAAAATAAGGGTGCTATACTTGTACCGTTTGAAAAAGGAATGATTGCGCATAAATGCAGAATGGAGCCAACTATTATGAATCAGAAAAGAGAAGATGTCAGAAACGTAGCCATCATCGCCCACGTCGATCACGGCAAAACCACCCTGGTGGATGAACTGCTCAAACAGAGCGGCGTTTTCAGGGAAAACCAGGATGTTGCGGACCGCGTGATGGATTCCAATGCGATTGAACGCGAACGCGGTATCACCATCCTCTCCAAAAATACAGCGGTCATGTACAACGGTGTGAAAATCAACATCATCGATACCCCCGGACACGCGGATTTCGGCGGGGAAGTGGAACGTGTTTTAAAAATGGTAAACGGCGTTATCCTGGTGGTGGATGCCTTTGAAGGCCCCATGCCCCAGACCCGTTTCGTTTTGAAAAAAGCGCTGGAATTGCAGCTTCCGGTGATCGTGTGCATCAATAAGATCGACCGCCCCGAAGCCCGCCCTCTGGTAGTGGTGGATGAAGTTTTAGAACTGCTGCTGGAGCTGGACGCCAACGACGAACAGCTGGACTGCCCCTTTGTTTTCGCCTCCGCCAAAAACGGCAGCGCCACCACCAATATCACGGTTAAGAATAAGGATATGAAACCTTTATTCGATACGATTTTAGATTACATCCCCGCGCCGGAAGGCGACCCGGAAGCCGGCACCCAGCTTTTGATCAGCACCATCGATTATAATGAATATGTGGGCCGCATCGGCGTAGGCAAGGTGGATAACGGAAAAATCTCCGTCAATCAGGATGTGGTCATTGTCAACCATCACGATCCCGATTATGTAAAGAAGGTAAAGGTCAGCAAGCTTTATGAATTCGACGGTTTAAATAAGGTAGAAGTAAAGGAAGCCGGCATCGGTTCCATCGTTGCCATTTCCGGCATCGCGGATATCCATATCGGCGATACCCTCTGTTCCCCAGACGCCCCTGTGGCCATTCCTTTCCAGAAGATTTCGGAGCCTACCATCGCCATGCATTTTATGGTCAATGACTCCCCTCTGGCCGGAAAAGAAGGAAAATTTATCACCAGCCGCCATCTCAGGGACCGGCTTTTCCGGGAATTAAACACCGACGTTTCCCTTCGTGTGGAAGAGACGGATTCCACGGACAGCTTCAAGGTTTCCGGCCGGGGCGAACTGCATCTGTCCGTCCTGATCGAAAATATGCGCCGGGAAGGTTACGAATTTGCCGTCAGCAAGGCGGAAGTGTTATACCATTATGACGAAAAAGGCCATAAACTGGAGCCTATGGAACAGGTTTATATCGACGTGCCCGAAGAGTTCGCAGGAAACGTCATTGAAAAGCTGGGACAGCGCAAAGGCGAGCTGATTAATATGACGCCGGGCAACGGCGGCACCACCCGCCTGGAATTTTCCATTCCCTCCCGAGGCCTGATCGGCTACCGCGGAGAGTTCATGACGGATACCAAAGGAAACGGCGTCATGAATGCGGTCTTTGACAGCTACGGCCCCTATAAAGGCGATATCCAGTACCGGAAACTGGGCTCCCTGATCGCTTTTGAGGCGGGTGACGCCATCACCTACGGCCTTTACAATGCCCAGGAACGGGGCACGCTCTTCATCGGCGCCGGCGAAAAAGTTTATGCCGGCATGGTCATCGGCCAGACCGGACGCAGCGAGGATATCGAAGTCAACGTCTGCAAGACAAAGAAACTGACCAACACCCGTTCTTCCAGCGCGGATGAAGCGCTCCGCCTGTCCCCTCCGAGAATTTTAAGTCTGGAACAGGCACTGGATTTCATCGACACGGACGAACTTCTGGAAGTCACTCCCAAGTCCTTACGAATCCGCAAAAAAATTCTAGATCACACCATGCGCAAGCGGGCGGCCATCCAGGGGAAATAGTAATAAAGTGTACAAACAAACGGCGCAGCCATCCGCTGCGCCGTTTATCTCTTCCATTATTTTTAATTGATCCCTGTGACAGAAAATCCTCTGTCGTTGCTTTCATCCACGGAAAAAATCACATTCGGTTTTCCGCTTTCACTTCCCAGCACATATTTCCCGCCGTCCAGTTCTTTCAGTTCATAGAGGTTCACCGTGAGTACTGCCCGGCAGCGTTCTTTTGAAAAAAGTTTGTTCGCACTGAGCGCGGCAAACTCCTCCGCGTCCTTCACTTCCAGCGTTTCCCCATCCAGGGTTACGGAAACCGGAAACCCTGTCAAGGCAGCCAGGATATCCTTATCTTTATATCGGAAGGCCGTCATGATGCTGCCTGCAAATTCCAGCGCTTCCCTGCCGGCCGCAGGCTGTTGTTGTCCATCGGTCAGCTCTGTCACTTCGCCCCCTTTGCACACCACCCGCACCGGGATTCCCAGAAGCATCCCGTCTTTTAAATGATCCCCTTCTTCCGGCATGGCAAAATAAAGCGATCGTCCGTCTCTGGTATAAATGGAAAAGCTGTTCATGGCGGCATCCATCACGATTCCCTCATAGGTGCCGTCTTTGACAGGCCCTTCTTCCACTTCCTCCGTGAAACTTACATTTCCTTCCTCTTCTGTCCGAAGCTGTGCGCTTTCCGAAGACGGCATTTCCTCCGGCTGCATTGCTTCGATCTCCTTCTCCGAAGCGCTGCCCGCCGCTTCCGCCGCATTGGCATTTTCCACATCGCTGACCGCCGCCTGCCCGCAGGCTGCTGTCAACAGACAGAACACTGCCAGAAACACCGCCAGAAACTTTTTCCCCATAGAGACACCTCCTATTTTAAAATCAATCCGACCGGACAGTGGTCCGATCCCAGCACCTCCGTATAGATACAGGCTTCCCTGAGCCTGTCTTTTAAGCTTTCCGATACGATAAAATAGTCAATCCGCCATCCTGCGTTCTTACTGCGGGCCTGAAAGCGATAGGACCACCAGGAATAAACGCCTTCTGTATCCGGATAAAAATATCGGAAGGTATCGATGAATCCGCTTTCCAAAATGGCGGTCATCCTTCCTCTCTCTTCATCCGTGAATCCCGCATTCTTCCGGTTAGACTTCGGGTTCTTCAGGTCAATTTCCCGATGGGCCACATTTAAGTCGCCGCAGAAAATGACCGGTTTTGTCTGCTCCAGCCCCTTTAAATAGGAAAGGAAATCTTCCTCCCACTTCATCCGATAGTCCAAACGGGCCAATCCCTCCTGGGAATTGGGGGTATAGACTGTAATCACATAAAATTCCGGATACTCCAGCGTGATGACGCGTCCCTCATGGTCGTGTTCTTCTATCCCGATCCCATAGGATACCGATAACGGCTCTTCTTTTGTAAAAACAGCCGTTCCGGAATATCCCTTCTTCTCCGCGCTGTTCCAGTACTGATGATAGCCCGGCAGATCCAGTTCTATCTGCCCCGGCTGCAGCTTTGTCTCCTGCAGACAGAAAATATCCGCATCCGCTTCCTTAAAAAAATCCAGAAACCCCTTTGTCACACAGGCGCGAAGCCCGTTCACATTCCAGGAAATCAACTTCATCCTTTTGTTCTCCTTTTATCTTCAAAGATGCAGAAGCATCGTCGCAAACTTAAAATAAATCATCAGGGAAAGCGCGTCCACTATGGTGGTAATAAAGGGGCTGGCCATGACCGCCGGATCAAATCCGATTTTCTTGGCCGCCATGGGCAGAGTACAGCCCACGATCTTAGCGATCACCACTGCTGCCACCAGGGTCAGGCACACCACCAGGGCAACGGTCACCCCTACTTTGTCAAACAGCATCAGTTTTACAAAATTACACGCTGCCAGAGTCAGCCCGCACAGCACCGCCACTCTGATTTCTTTCCAGACTACCTTAAAAATATCGGAAAATGCAATATCATTCAGCGAAAGGCTGCGGATGATAGTAGCGCTGGCCTGCCCTCCCGCGTTTCCGCCGGTATCCATCAGCATGGGAATGAAGGCCGTCAACACCACGCAGGTGCTCAGCGCATCTTCAAAGGAAGTGATGATTCTTCCGGTAAAAGTAGCGGAAATCATCAAAAGCAGCAGCCACGGGATCCGGTTCTTCCAGGTTTCAAAAACGCTGGTTTTCATATAGGGTTTGTCACCGGGCACGATCGCGTTCATCTTCTCAATATCTTCGGTGGTTTCTTCTTCCACGATATCCATGATATCGTCTACCGTGATGATGCCCACCAAACGGTTTTCATTGTCCACCACCGGCATGGATGTAAAGTCATATTTCATGAAGAGGTCGGCAACCTCTTCCTGGTCCATCAGGGTATTGATGGAAATGACATTTTCATTCATGAAATCCCCGATGATTTCATCGCTCCTGCGCAAAAGCAGATAGCGTAAGGCCACGGTCCCGATCAGCTTCCTGCGGTTATCCAGGACATAGCAGATGTTGATGGTCTCGCTGTCCACCCCCACTTTACGGATCCGTTCAATGGCCTCGTCCACCGTCAGGCTTTCTTTTAAATCCACATATTCCACCGTCATGATGCTTCCGGCGGAATCCTCCGGATAGCGCAGCAGGTGGTTGATGTCCCGCCTGGTCTCCGGGCTGGCATTGGCCAGGATCTTCTTCACCACATTGGCGGGCATTTCATCCATCAGATCGGCAGCATCGTCGGCCATCAGGTTATCCACGATAATACCGGCATCCTTATCAGACAGGGATGTAATGACATACTGTTCATTATCCACATCCATATAGGAAAAAACCTCGGCAGCCAGATCCTTGGGCAGGATCCGGAATACCTTCAGCATATCTTCCTTTTCCATTTCCTCCAGCACTGCCGCAATATCTGCTTCGTTTAATTCAGACAATGCCTGACGGATTTTCGTATACTGCTTGTTCTCAAGCAGCTCCTCAATTACTTTCGTCTCCTTGATATCTTCCATCGCAATTCTCCTTTTCCATCCTCCAAAGCAAAAGACAGACTTCGGACAGGATCATGGTTTTATAACATTTTATTTTCCGTTCTCGACCGGGCACCGTACTGTCTCCTGCTGTGGGACTGCCTGCCATAAAACCACCTCCTTTCAAATTGCGCATGACATAATTACCTGTTTACTATACTTTAACGATCAGCTTTTGTCAACAAAATACAAACTCTCCAGTTCCGTCATGACGGCCTTTGCCCCGGTGGCCTCTGTGACTTCCTTTTTAAAGCCGTCGGTCATTTCCCCGGGCAGCGTCACCTGTATCTGCACTCGGTCCGTATAAACGGTATGATCGGGCGTTATTTTCTTCTGTCCCAAGATGTACTGGATTTTCCCGGCTCCGTTATAATCCGTCTCCACCAAAAGCCGGGTTCCAAAGCGCATGGTGCCCAGCCGGGAGGCTTCCAGTCCCGCTTTCACCGCCGCCGAATAAGCGCGCACCAATCCCCCTGTCCCTAGAAGGGTGCCGCCGAAATACCGGGTCACCACCACCGCGGTATTTCGGATTCCCTCTGCCAAAAGCACCTCCAGCATGGGCCTGCCCGCTGTTCCGGAAGGCTCCCCGTCATCACTGCAGCGGGTCAGTTCCGCTTTCCTTCCGATCACAAATGCAGAACAGTTATGGGACGCATCCCAGTATTTTTTCTTCATTTCATTGAGGAAGGCAACCGCTTCTTCCTCTGTTGTAACGGCGCGCACCGTAGCGATAAATCTGGATTTTTTCTCCGTAATTTCTCCCTGCCCGCCTTCCAGCACTACTCTGTAGGATTCCCTGATCTCTTCTTTTTCCATACCAAAATTTCCTTTTTTGTTCTGTTAATTTTATCTTACCATCGAAAACGGAATCTGTACAAGTATTTCTGTTTTTGCGCGGCATAATTGAGTAATTTTTTGTGAAGAATATCTTAATATGGAAGAAAAACCTTTATTTACCCATCCGAGTTTGCTATAATCAGATAGGTAATGTCCAAAAACGGGGAGTTTTTATTCCTTATTTCCCGTATTTCAGATACCATCAAGGAGGCTTAACTGCATGAATTATGGCAAAAAGAGTGTAAAGCAGAAAAAGAAAGCACTCCATTCCGCATCCGGACGCTGGGGACGTAAATTCCTGCTCACCTTCGCGAAGGTTTTCCTCATCTTCGTGGTGGCAGTCGGAATTATCGGCATCTGCGGCGGTATTGGTGTTTTCAAGGGTATCATAGATTCCGCGCCGACGATCACGCTGGAGGATGCGACACCCAATCGTTTTTCTTCTTTTATTTATGATGCAAAAGGGAATCAGATCGCGAAGCTCATCGCGGAGGATTCCAACCGTGTCCCTGTCACCATGGATCAGATCCCGGAAGATCTGGCCAACGCTTTTGTAGCGATTGAGGACGCCCGTTTTTATGAGCATAACGGCATTGACATCCAGGGAATGCTGCGCGCCGGCGTCACTTTTGTGACCAGCGGCTTTAGCCGTAAGGAAGGCGCCAGCACCATCACCCAGCAGCTGATCAAAAATACGGTTCTCACTACCTGGACCCAGGAAAAAACTTTTCCGGAACAGGTCAAGCGTAAAATCCAGGAACAGTATCTGGCGATCCAGCTGGAAAGGGATACCAACGATAAGTCCAAAATTCTGGAGCGTTATATGAACACCATCAACCTGGGGCAGAACACCCTGGGAGTTCAGGCGGCATCCAAACGCTATTTTAACAAAAATGTCTGGGAATTAAATCTCTCCGAATGCGCTGCCATTGCAGGGATCACCCAGAATCCTTCCCGCTATAATCCCATCACCCACCCGGAAGATAATGAAAAGCGCCGGGATAAGGTGCTTCGGGACATGTTGGACCAGGGCTTTATCAGCCAGGCGGAATTTGACGAAGCAAAAGCGGACACCGCTGATCTTTATGACCGTATTCAGACTGCGAACGTGGAAGTAGGGGAAACCACCTCTGTGGACTCCTATTATGCGGATGCGGTAAAAGCTGCCGTGACCGATGATCTGATCGCAGCAGGCTACAGTGAAACCCAGGCCTATGTGATGGTTTACTCCGGCGGTTTGAGCATTTATTCCGCATTGGATCCCGATATCCAGGCAATCTGCGATGAAGTCTGCTCCAATGAGGAGAACTATCCGGAAGGGACCAGATGGCTTCTGAGCTATAAACTGACCTATAAAGATCCCAATCTGAAAGAAAACGGCGGTCTGGTCAACGTCAGCTCCGAAATGTTTAAGAAATATTTTCAGGAAAACGGGGATCGGAATTTCAACCTGCTCTACAACTCTCAGGAGGAAGCTTACGAGGCCATCGAATCATATAAGGCCGTCGTACTGCCTTCTGATGCGGAGATCATCGGGGAAGCCGTATCTCTGACGCCTCAGCCCCAGATCTCCCTGACCATCATGGATCAGTCCACCGGTTATGTAGCTGCCATGGTGGGCGGCAGAGGAACAAAGGAAGGAAATCTGACTTTAAACCGCGCTACGGATACGGTCCGCCAGCCCGGGTCCACCTTCAAAATTGTGTCTACCTATGCCCCTGCGTTGGACAGCGCCGGGATGACCCTGGCAGATGTGGAGCTGGATGGTCCTTTCAATTATGAAAACGGCAGACCCGTTTCCAACTGGTATTCCTCCGGTTACCGCGGCATCTGTTCTCTGCGGGACGGCATCCGGGATTCTTTAAATATCGTAACCGTAAAAGTCCTGACCCAGATCACGCCTCGCCTCGGATACGAATATCTGCAGAATTTCGGCTTCACCACCCTGGTTGACGGCGTGGAAAAGAACGGTAAGATTTATTCCGACATCACCCAGTCCCTGGCGCTGGGCGGCATCACAAACGGCGTCACCAATCTGGAATTAAATGCGGCCTATGCGACCATTGCAAACAGCGGGCAGTATATCAAGCCGAAGCTTTACAGCATTGTGAAAGATCACGACGGAAACGTGATCCTGGATAACACAGGCACGGAAAGCAGACAGGTCATTAAGCCTTCCACCGCTTTCCTTCTGACAGATGCCATGGTGGATGTTGTGAATTCCGGTACCGGTACGGCTGCCAACTTCGGCGGCATGTCCATCGCCGGTAAAACGGGAACCACTTCCGACTATAACGATATCTGGTTTTCGGGTTATACCCCTTACTACACATGCTCCGTCTGGACCGGATATGACAATAACACCAAACTGCGTCAGGGCGCGGAAAGAAGCCTTGCCAAGAAACTGTGGCGCGGCGTAATGAGTCAGGTGCATGAAGGGCTGGAGAATAAGGAATTCTTCCCCCGCCCCGCCGATATCGTTCCGATGGAAGTGTGTGCGAAATCCGGCAAACTGCCCAATCCGGCTCTTTGCGGCGCCACCCTGAAAATCGAGTACTTCACCACGGACACCGTTCCCACCGAAACCTGTGATGTGCATTATCAGGGTCAGGTCTGCGCTTACAGCAATCTGCCTGCTTCTCCTGAGTGTCCGTTTGCTGTGGACGGTGTGCTGGAAATGCTTCCGGAAAATGAACGTATTCTGACCGGCCAGACCAATGCGGACGGCACCGCTGAAAACCTTTGCCCGCACAATGCCGCATTTATGGCGGATCCTGGCGCGGAGGCCGTCATCGCACAGCAGCGGCTGGAGCTGGAGCTTCGCATCGGCCAGGGCACTTACGAACAAAGACTGGCGCAGCTGCAACAGCAGCTGCAGGACGCAACCAATGATAAAATCAACGCAGACGCCCAGGCCGCTGCTGCCGTTGATGAATCTTCCAAAGCCGCTGCCGAAAGCGCGGCTCTGGAAGCGCAAAACCGGATTGACAGCATCAATGCCCAGATCGCGCAATTGAATGCGGCGCAGAACGCGGCGCTTGCCAATCCCGGCGCTACGGCGCCCGCTTCCGCACCGGTGTCAGAGGGCGGCGAAGGATAAACATTTTCTTACCGATTTGAGTGATTTGATTACAAAATCTACAGCCCGTTCCCCATAAAGGGACGGGCTGTTGTTCTTACAAAATAATATTTACCAATTTTTTTTCGATTTTTTAGAATAAATAATTGACAACATCTGATTCCTATGCTATAGTATAACTCGGTTGTGAGACAGGCAACCACAAAGATAAGCGTGCTGCTGTGGCTCAGTCGGTAGAGCGTCGCATTGGTAGTGCGGAGGTCACGGGT
>CABSCP010000058.1 GCA_902476265.1 uncultured Lachnospiraceae bacterium | reverse complement strand
GCCGCAAATGCTGATAAACACTACATTTGCGGCATTTGAGCTGTCAAAGATGGGAACGTAGAGCAAAAAGTTTGTCACTATCAAAAAAAGTTTTTTTCGAGGGAAAATCAGCCAAACAGTGGTAAAATACGGGAAAGGATGGTAGAATATTTCTGGTAAGAGGAAAGGAGCAGGAAAACGATATGAAGAAAATTATTGTGACAGGCTGCAACGGTCAGCTGGGCCGTGCGGTGAACGAATATTATAAGAATGCGTCGGATATCAGTTTTGTCAATACGGATGTGGCGGAGCTGGATATCACCAATATTGATGCGGTTATGAAGCTGGCCCGGGAGGTGCAGCCTTACGCCATCATCAACTGCGCGGCGCATACGGGAGTGGATGCCTGCGAGACCCAGTATGAAAAGGCTTTTGCAATCAACGCCATCGGCGCCCGCAACCTGGCGATTGCGTCCAGGGAGACAGGCGCGAAGCTGATGCATATTTCCACGGACTATGTGTTTGACGGAAAAGGGACAAGACCTTATGTGGAGACAGATCCCACAAATCCCCAGGGAGCGTACGGTTCCACCAAACTGGCGGGAGAAGAGTTTGTGAAGGATTTTGCGGACCGGTATTTCATCCTGCGCACCGCATGGCTGTATGGCGACGGCAAGAACTTCGCAAAGACCATGCTGCGTCTGTCCGAGACCAACGATAAGGTGAGAGTGGTAGGAGATCAGTTCGGATCGCCCACCAGCGCGGAAGAGCTGACGAAAGCGATTAATGCGCTGCTGTTTACGGAAAATTACGGCCTGTTCCACGCTACCTGCGAAGGCAGCTGCAGCTGGGCGGAGTTTGCCAGAGAGGTATTCCGACTTGCAGGGAAAACGACGGAAGTGGAAGCGATCACCACGGAAGAATACGGCGCGGCCGCACCCCGTCCCGCTTATTCCGTTCTGGATAACCGGATGTTCCGGCTGACCACGGATTTCACCTTTGCGGACTGGAAAGATGCCATCGCCGTTTACATGAAGAATCTGTAAAAGCCGGTCTTTGAGGATACAAATTATGAAAAAAACAGAACAAAAAGGGAAGCTGTATTTGGCGCTGGGAATCCTTTTGATGCTGCAAGTGATTGCAGCATTCTGTTTTTGTATGAAAAAAACAGGATTCCATTATGACGAATATTATTCCTACTATTCGTCCAATGTGACGTATGGGCTGGCGCCCACGGACCGGGAGTGGAAGGATACCGCGGAAATCCGGAGTGAATTTGAAGTGCTGCCGGGAGAGGGGTTTGATTTTCCCACGGTGGTGCGGATGCAGACCTATGATGTGCACCCGCCTTTTTACTACCTCCTGCTCCATACCGCCTGTTCTCTTGTGCCGGGCGTCTTTACCAAATGGACGGGGCTGGCGTTAAACCTGCTGTTTTTTGCGGGAAGCTGGTTTTTGCTGGGAGGCCTGGCCTGGAAATTCACCTATCGGGCGGAAAAGAAAAACGAAAGGTTTGCGGTGGCGGCTGTTTTCGGGACATGCCTGCTGTATGGATTCAATCCGGCGGTTTTTTCCGGCATCATGCTGGTGCGGATGTATATGCTGCTGGGATTTTTGATCCTGCTGGCGACCTGGCTGCACGTCTGCGCGCTGGAGAAAAGAAAGCGGGGCTGGCAGTTTTATCTGCCTCTCATGTGTTGTGTTTATCTGGGTTTTCTGACGCATTATTATTTTGCGGTTTATCTGTTTTTCCTGGCTGCGGCGACGGAATGCTATCTGCTGTTTGAAAAGGCGGAAGGAAAGACCTGGGGACAGAAGTGGAAGGATTGTTTTGTTTATGGAGCTGCCGTAATAGGAGCAATGCTGCTGGCAGTGGTCAGTTATCCCGCCTGTCTGGGACACATTTTCAGAGGATACCGGGGAACGGAAGCCATGGGCGCCTTTTTCGATGCGGCGAATACCCTAGGCAGACTGCGTTTTTTTGCCGGGCTTTTGAATGAATATGCCTTTGGTTCTCTTCTGCCTGTATTCCTTCTGGTGGTCCTGCTTCTGGCGTTGACAGCCGTCATGCTGAGGCGGAGGAAACAGGCAGATAAGAGACTGTCACAGTCTGTTTGGGAGCGGTATCGTGTGATTTTGATTCCGGGGGTGGCAGCCGTGGGTTATTTTGCAGTAGTGACCAAAACGGCGCTGCTGACAGCGGAGGAGGCAAACCGTTATCAGATTCCGGTGTACGGACTGATTCTTCTGCTGGCTGTGACGATGCTGGTCCTTTTCACGGAAAAAGTCTGTGCCCTGGCCGTATCGGGTACTTCCCGGAACAGGGAGAAAGCCGAAAAGACCGGGATGATCGGCGTATGTTGTGTAATTTTTTTGCTGGCGGCAGGGCAGATAAACGGGCTGTGCCAAAATAAGGTGCTTTTCCTGTATGAAGAGGATGCGCCCAATCTCGCTTTTGCCAGGGAAAATCATGACGTCCCGGCGGTTTATTTTTACAATGGGAATCTGATGTGGATGATCTGGGACGATTCGCTGGAATTGATGCAGTACGACAGGATCTATTTTGCCAGCCTGGCGGATGTGTCTGCAGTGGAGGATGAACGGATCGGTTCGGCAAAGCGGGTCTTGGCCTATATTGCCAGAAACGACAGCTCACAGGATGCGCTCAAAGCGATCAAAGAGGGTATGGGAGACAGGGCACAGGTGAAACTGCTGCGGGAGCTTCTTTACTGTGATCTCTACGAAATAACAAAACAGTGACGAAATCAAACAGCCGGTGTTCCTGAGGGGGGAGAGGGAACACCGGCTGTTTGTGAGTGTTGAAGGAGGGGTATTACCTCCTGCTTTTTGCGTATTTGGTGTGCGTAATCAATACAGTAAACTAAGTTATTGAGTCGTTCCGGCCTCCTTTCGTTTGGTATGAACTCATGATACTCCAAAAATGTGAAGGCTTTTTGTTGGAAGTGTGAAGATAATCTGATAAAAAAATGAAGAAATAAGAAAGATGCGCCGGCTTTTCATTCATTGAAAGACCGGCGCATTCCGTTTCATCCGAGCCAGATGCAGTAGGACACGGCAATCAAAATTCCCAGGATAGCGCCCACAAGCACCTGCAGCGGGGTATGTCCCACGAATTCCTTCAGTTTTTCTTCATAGGAGAGCGGTTTGCCCATGTTCTGGAAAAAGGTGATCATCTCATTGATGACCTGAGCCTGGATCCCGGTTTCCCGGCGGACGCCTCTGGCGTCATACATAACGATGATGGCAAGAATGGCGGAAACGGCGAACTGGAAACTTCCGCCGCCGTATTCAATTCCGGCGGCTGTGGCCAGCGCGCATACGGTTGCGGCATGAGAACTGGGCATCCCGCCGCTGCCCACCAGACGTTCCGCATCGAAGCTTTTATTGATGCAGGTATAGATGATTGTTTTCAGCACCTGTGCCACAAGCCAGCCGGTTACAGCGGCCATGAAAACGGTATTGTGTACCAAAGCGTTTAAAAATTCCATAACATTTACCCCTTGTCTTTTGTTCCCCTGGTGATGGAGCTGTCGGAACCACCTTTTCTATTTTACCCTTTTTTGCTCCGGAATACAATAACGCTTTGTCAAAACCGGCACGGAAAGCAGGAAGGGCATCCCCAGAAAAAGGGGATAGGCATAGCGTATGTCGGAGGCCACGGGAGTGGCGAGCAAAAGCGTCAGAACAGTGCCCACAAAAGGCAGGTATAAAATCAGATATCTGCGGTCCCCGTATAAAAACTGAAAGGCAGTCAGAAACAGCGCGGCCCAGGTGAAAGCGCCGATGCTCCACAGCAGCCCGTAAAGGGGGAAGAGATCCGGCATTTTTAAAAGCAGTTCGCTGATTTTAACCGGCAGCAGCCCCCGCAGAACATGGGGCCAGGACAGGCCGATTTCGTTGGGAGAGATGCCTTCATTGGTGCGCATATCGGCAGGGGCCGGATACCAGTAGCCCCGGGTCTGGTCGATGAAGGCCTCCATATAATCCCGGGGATATTGCAGGCCCAGCTCCAGCCAGAGCCGGAAAAAACGGGACTTATTCGCCGCCAGATAATCCGCATTATTGTAGATCACAAGTGCTTTTATGGGATCGGAAAGCGAGGGATTATAATAATCCGGGATCAGGGATATGTCCACCACCTGATTGATCAGCTCTTTCTGATCAGCAGTCAGCTCACGCCCTTCCTTCACCACCCGCGCCACCTGCTGCAGCGGGATGGAAAGGGATTCCGTGAAATGGGGTTTTTTCACGCCGAAATGATCCATCACAGGCCCCTGCACCACAAGGGCCAGGAGCAGAACCGCCAGCTGTATGGTCCCCATGATTCGGATACGACGGCGGAAAACGAAACATACAAAGGGAAGGGTGAAAACAAAAATATAAAGGCCGTTGGAGCGCAGCATACAGGTGAACCATCCGGATAAAAAGAGCAGGGATAAAAGTCCGGCATCTTTTTTGAAGGACAGATCAGGAAGTTCCAAAAGCCGGTACAGCACGATGGCATAGAGCAGCACGAAGGCGGAAAACAGCACATCCTTCCACATGGTGACGGCATAAATGCCGTGATAAGGGACCAGACCCCAAAACAAAAACCAGACGGTCAGCATCCACTTTTTCACGCCCTTTTGCGCCAGCAGGGACAGGCAGCAGGTTTCCACAGCGGCCAGGGTGAGCATCTGGAAAACGATATAGAAAGCGATGCCTGCGTTGACCTGATGAGTGAGGGCAAAGCCAATATGATAAAAAAAGGAAAAGATCAGCGTGTGGAGGATGGAGTGATGGCTGCTGTAGGGGATCAGCCCTGTGGCCTGGGAAAACTGGCTCAGGCTGTCCGGCGTCATGACGCCCGGATAATTATAGAGGAACCAGGGCAGCCAGCAGAGGAGAAGGCCGGCAAAAATGAGGCCCTTTTGGCGGCGACTCAGCCCTTTTGAAAAAGAAGCAGGGCCGGCGGCAGAAAAGAGAACCATCAGGAGACGGCAGCAGGCGTTAAATAAAAAGAACAGACCGATGGCGGTGACAAGCACAAAGGAAAAACGGAACATTCTGCTCTCAAAACCGCCGGTCAGTTTTTTGTGTTCGGAGGCCATATAGAAAACCATATAGAGGGCGGCCAGCAGGGTGCACATCCAGGAAAAGTTCCGGGGCAGTACAGCGGCAGCGGTTTTCTTTTTCTGATAGGAAAAAAAGGAAACCAGCAGGCCGAAAACAATGACGGACAGGATGCCCGAAGGGGACAGGCCGCAGATATTGCAGAGTGCGAAGGTGGAGAAAAAGACCTGGATCAGAAAAAGAGCCAGGGGGCCGTAGTGCTTATGACCATCGGATAAATGGCGGAACTTGTTCATACTTGACCTCCTAAACGGATAAAAATGGCGGATGCCGCCGATGTATAAAACGTAGTATACCCTTAAAGCTTCATTGTAGAGGGAAAAGGCAGAATTTGCAAGGAGAATGTGACGGATTCCCACGGAAGCGGGTTTTGGTTGAAATGCCTTCCGGATCATGTTATATTGGAACTGTTCAGAAAAATGAATGGAGCGCCGGCATATGTTGATGATATTGATCCAGTGGGGCTATTTTGCAGTCACCGCGTTTCTGACAGGTTTTGCATTTTTGGCGCCGTTTCAGAAAAAGGGCGGATACGCCGTCCGCCATGTGACCTCTTATTTGATGGCGGGACTTTTGGTATTGAACGTCTACGCCCAGTATTTCAGCTTGTTTTCAGGCGTGGGGCTGGCGGCCAATCTGGCGGTTATGGCGTTTGACGCCGTTGCCGCAGTTTTGCTTCGACAAAAAATCATTCTTTTTTTCAATCGGAAACGGGAGGAAACCGGATGGAAGCGGATGCTTTTATACGGTTTCCTTGTATTGCTTTTTTCCTACGGTTCTTCCCGGGGATATATGCATTATGATACGGGACTTTACCATGCCCAGGCGATCCGCTGGATCGAGGAATACGGCGTGGTGCCGGGCCTGGCCAATCTGCACAGCCGGTTTGGCTATAACAGCGCCGCATTCGCCCTGTGCGCCCTGTTCGGGGGAGCAGGGCTGACCCCTTATCCCATGCACTGTGTGCCCGGCTTTTTCGCTCTTTTGTGCGCGGTGAAATGTACGGCGCTCATTGGATTGCCGCTGAGAAAGAGAGTGCGGCTTTCCGACTTTTTGTATATCGGCTGCATTTTTTATCTGGTGGCGGTTTTCCGGGAGCTGGTGGCGCCTGCTTCGGATTATTTTGCCATGCTGATCCTGTTTTTTGTACTGATGACATGGACGGAACTTCTGGAAGAGGGAGAAAAGGAAATTCTGCCTTACGGGCTTTTGTCCCTTTACCTGGTTTATGCCGCCACCGTGAAACTGTCCACGGCGGTGCTTCTGGTGCTGGCGCTCTATCCCGGAGTGCTTTTGATCCGGCAGAAGAAGTGGAAAACCATCGCCGGGTATTTCGGCCTCGGAATCGGGATCGCATTTCCCTATCTGGCAAGGAATGTGATCCTTTCGGGATGGCTGTTTTACCCCTTCACTTTTTTCGATTTTTTTCCGGTGGACTGGAAAATTTCCAAAGGTTATGCGGACAGCGATGCTTTTGAAATCCAGGTGTATGCCAAAGAGATCTTTGACGTATACCAAAAGGACATGCCTTTTTCAGAATGGTTTCCCAACTGGCTCCTGGCCCAGGAGGGGAGCGACAGGCTGCTGGTGGCCGCCGGCTGGTTTTCCGTGCCTGTGGGGGCCGTCCTTGTAGCGGTCAACGGAATCCGGCTGTGGAGGGCTTCCGGAACAAGGAACCTTTCCATGGCAGGGATGGGAATCCCCGGGTTTGTGCTGCTGGAGGTTTCGGCGCTGCTGGGATTTTTCTTCTGGCAGTTCGGCGCGCCGCTGGTGCGTTACGGCTATTTTTATGTTTTGTTCCTGCCCCTCGTCACGTTTGGCGCCATTTATGTACAGGCGGCGGGAAAAGGAAAGGGATACCGCATCTTCACGGTGCTGCTGGTAGCTTTTTTATGCTACAGGGGGTATAATCTGGTGCATATGGTGATCGAAATGGCGGATCAGCCCTATTACATTTATCAGCAGGATTACGTGGATTCTCCGGCCGAAACTTATGAGGTGGACGGCGTTACGATTTATGTGCCTACGGACAGAGGACAGATCGGCTATAAGAAATTCCCCTCATCCCCGGTGGTACAGGACATCGAACTGCGGGGAGACGGCATCCGGTCCGGATTCCGGAAAAAGAACGGATCACGCAGAAATACGGAAATAGAGAAACGGCAGAAGAAAGGATGGAACAGATGAAAACATACGGAATTATTATGGCGGGAGGCGGCGGGACCCGGTTTTGGCCCATGAGCACCAAAGCGGAACCGAAGCAGTTTTTAAACCTGTCCGGGAAAGATATTCTGGTGAACGAAACCATAGACCGCCAGAGCGCGTTCATTAAAAAAGAAGATATTTTCGTGGTGACAAACCGCACCCAGGCGTCCATGATGCGGGAGCGCACCAAAGGACGGCTCCTTTCCGACCATGTGCTGGAAGAGCCTGCAGCCCGCAATACGGCGGCCTGCATCGGTTATGCCGCCATGGAAATTGTCCGGAAATATGAGGACGGCGTGATGTGTATTTTTGCGGCGGACCATCATATCCGGGATGAAAAGGAATATACCCGGGTGCTGCAGGAAGCGGTCCGCACGGCAGAGGAAACGGACTGCCTGGTGACCATCGGGATCCGTCCCACCTTCCCGTCCACCGGCTATGGATATATTAAAAACAGTCCCATTCCGGAAAAACCTTACCGGAGCGTGGAGGAATTTGTGGAGAAGCCCGATCTGGAAACCGCCCGGGCTTATCTGGATGCAGGCTGTTATGCCTGGAACAGCGGCATGTTCGTGTGGAAAGCTTCCACCATCCTGCGCTATTTCAAAGAACTGCTTCCCGACGTCTATGGCTGCCTGGAGAAGATCGGAGACGCCATGAAAACGGCGCGGGAACAAGAAGTGATCGATGAAGTCTATCCTGTCATTCCCAAAATTTCCGTGGACTATGGGATCATGGAACGGGCGAAGGGCGTCCTGATGCTGGAGGGCGATTTCGGCTGGAGCGACGTGGGCAGCTGGGATACCCTGGACACGGTGCGGACGAGGGATGAAAAAGGAAATATTTCTTCCGGAGATACGCTTCTTTTGGATGCCGAAAACTGTGTGGTCTACGGACAGAAAAAACTGATCGCGGCCGTAGGGACAAAAGATCTGGTGATCGTGGAGGGAAAAGATGCGATTCTTGTCTGTCCTGTGAGCCAGGCGCAACGGGTGAAGGAAGTGGTGGAACGGCTGGAAAAGGAAGAAAAAACCGACCGGCTCTAAGTAAGGCGACAGTCTTTCCACAGAGAAAAAGGCGAAAAAGCGCGAAATATTTCGATGGCTTTCCGTTTCCAGCAAAGCCTTGGCGTGATAAGATAAAAACTGACAAAGCGCAGACAGATTCCATGAAAATCTGACGCGCGAAAGACGAGGATCTGTCACAATAAGGAGGAGCATCATGGTAACGGAGCAGAAAAATACATTGGAAACGGAGCGCTATGTATCGCAGTTTATGCTGGAACTGGGGATTCCGGCACATTTGAGAGGATATTATTATCTGCGGGAGGCAGTGCTGCTTTCCGTATCGGATATGGAACTGGTGGGCAGTGTGACCAAACTGTTATATCCGGTTGTGGCAAAAAAATATAAAACTACCATTCAGAGGGTGGAGCGCGCAATCCGCAATGCCATAGAGGTGTCCTGGGAACGGGGGAACCCGGAGGTTTTTGAAGAACTTTTCGGATTCAGCCGTCTGACCGGATCCACCCGGCCCACAAACAGCGAATATATTGCGCGGATTGCGGATAAGGTAAGAATGGATGAATGAAGGATGGTCGAAAACACAGGAGAAAAATATGTTGCTGAGTGTGATTGTACCCTGTTACAATGAAGAGGAAAATGTACCGATTTTTTATGAGGAATTGCTGAAGAATTCGGCCTTTCTGGAAAAAGAAGGGCTGGATTTGGAAATCATCTATATCGATGACGGTTCCAAAGATCATACCGCTGCCGAGGTGCGGAAGCTACATGAAAAGGATCCTCGGGTGCATCTGGTTTCCTTCTCCCGGAATTTCGGCAAGGAGGCCGGAATTTATTCGGGATTTCAGAAGGCGAAAGGGGACTATGTGGTGATGATGGACGCAGATCTGCAGGATCCGCCGTCTTTGCTCCCGGAAATGTTCTCCTATATCAAACAGGGCTATGACAGCGTGGCCACCCGACGGGTGACAAGAAAAGGGGAGCCTCCCGTCCGTTCCTTTTTCGCCCGCATGTTTTATAAGCTCATGAACCGGATCTCCAGGGCGGAAATTGTGGACGGCGCCAGGGATTACCGGCTGATGACCAGGCAGGTGGTGGACGCCATCCTGTCCATGTGCGAATATAACCGCTTCACCAAAGGCATTTTCGGCTGGGTGGGCTATGAGACCAAATGGCTGGAATATGAGAATGTGGAGCGCACCCACGGGGAAACCAAGTGGAATTTCTGGAAGCTGTTTTTATATTCCCTGGACGGGATCACCGCTTTTTCCACGGTGCCCCTGGCCATCTCTTCCGTCGCCGGAGTGGTGTTCTGCGCGGCCGCTTTTATTGCCATCATCGCATTGATTATTAAAAACCTGATTTATCATGATCCTGTGGCGGGATGGCCGTCGTTGGTCTGCATCATTCTGCTGGTTTCCGGAGTACAGCTTTTCTGCGTGGGCATTTTGGGGCAGTACCTGGCAAAGACCTACCTGGAAGTGAAAAAACGCCCTATTTATCTGGTGAAGGAAGAACTGTGAGATGAAACGGACTGAGATTGTCAGCATTGTAATTCCGGTTTATAACGCCGCCGCATATCTGGAAAAGACGGTGGAAATGGTGCAGAAACAAACTTTTTCTTCCTGGGAGCTTTTGCTGGTGGACGATCACTCTGCAGATGAAAGCGCCGGGATCGCTGCAAAATTGGCCAAAGAAGATGAGAGAATCCGGCTGCTTTCCCAGAAGGAAGGCATAAAGGGCGCGGCAAACGCAAGAAATCTGGGCACTTCTCAGGCAAAAGGGCGCTATCTTGCCTTTTTGGATGCGGATGATGTGTGGCGGGCGGACAAGCTGGAAAAAGAACTGGCCTATCTGAAAGAGAAGGATGCGGCTTTTGTATTCACCGCTTATGAATTCGGGGATGAAAATGCGGTGGGCACGGGGAAGATCGTCCATGTGCCGGAGCGGCTTTCCTATCAAAAGGCGCTGTCCCGGACGGTGATTTTTACCAGCACCGTGCTGTTTGACCGGGAAAAAATACCGGATGAACTTCTGTATATGCCGGATGTGAAAAGCGAAGATACCGCCGCATGGTGGAGAATCTTACGATCGGGCTATACGGCATGGGGGCTGGATGAAAATCTGGCGGTCTACAGGCGGCCGAAAAAATCCCTGTCCTCCAACAAGGCGGCGGCTCTTTCCAGGATCTGGAATCTGTACCGGAAGCAGGAAGGACTGTCCGTCATAAAAAGCGCATGGTATTTTTCTTTTTGGGCGATTCGGGCGACCCTGCGCAGGCTGTGAAGGCAACGGAAACTGCCGCAGGCAAACCGACGAAATGCGAAAAGAGGACCGGAGAGGAAATGGGAAACATGAGAAAAAACGATTCCGCAAAAAGACTGCTCATTTTGGCGCTGGGCATGATCGGGCTTTGTGTGCTGACTTACTTTTATGGGCATGACTGGTTTGCGTATTACTACCATCACATTAAAAATAAAACTTCCAACAAGTTTAACTTTAACGGCCATCTGCTGATCATCACGCTGTATTTCGCGCTGCTGTTTTTCTTTTCCAACACCTACGGGGCGTTAAAAATCGGATACTTAAAGCCGGTGGATGTTTTTTTGTCCCAGCTTTTTGCGCTTTTGTGCGTCAATGTGATTTCCTATGCCCAGCTGAGCCTGATGTATGGCTGGTTCATCATCGGCGGGAGTCATATGCTTTCCATGACCCTATATCAGCTTTTGTTTGCGGGTGCCTGGAACTGGATGAGCAATAAGATATACCGGAAGATTTTTCCGCCCAGACAGCTTCTGCTGGTCCATGGAGAGCGTCCGGTGGAAGACATTTTAAATAAATTCGCCAGCAGGAAGGACAAATATCATGTGGCCCGCTGTATGAATATCCGGGAGGGATTTGAAGCCGTCCGGGATGCGGTGAAAGACTATGACGCCGTTGTGCTCTGGGATATCCACACCCAGGACCGCAATGTGCTTTTGAAATATTGCTACAGCCGTTCCATCCGGGTCTATATGATGCCGAAGATTCCGGATGTGCTGGTGAAAGGGAGTGAGCAGCTGCACCTGTTCGACACCCCTATCCTGTTGACCCGGGAATATGCCTTGAACATAGAGCAGAGGATTGTGAAACGATTTATCGATATTTTGTGCTCCGTGATCCTACTGGTGCTGGCATCTCCTTTCATGCTGATTACGGCGGTGGTCATCAAACTCTATGACAGAGGTCCGGTGCTGTATAAGCAGGTCCGGTGCACCAAGGATGCGAAGGAGTTTCAAATCCTGAAATTCAGGAGCATGCGGGTGGATGCGGAAAAGGACGGGGTGGCCCGGCTGGCGGCGAAAAACGATTCCCGGATCACACCCATCGGCAAATTCATCCGGGCGGTGCGCATCGATGAACTGCCCCAGCTGTTCAATATTTTAAAAGGAGAAATGTCCTTTATCGGGCCCCGGCCGGAACGGCCCCAGATCATCGCCCAGTATGTGGAGGAAATGCCGGAGTTCACGTACCGCATGAAGGTGAAGGCAGGGCTGGCGGGTTATGCCCAGGTTTACGGCAAGTACAACACAACACCCTATGACAAGCTGAAGCTGGATCTTTTTTACATTGAAAATTATTCGGTTTGGCTGGATATCAAGCTGATGCTTCTGACGTTAAAAATCCTGTTCACGCCGGACAGTACGGAAGGGGTGGACGAAAAACAGGTGACGGCATTAAAGCAAGAGGTGGAAGAGGAAGAAAAGTAAAATGCCTATGAAGGAAAACGAATTCTGGAAGGAGGGCATGGACGGAAAACGCTTTGCCCTCTGCGTAAAAAGTAAATTATGGATCATTTTAGCGGCAGCGCTGGCTGGCGCTCTTTTTGCTGGGGGGATTTACCTGCTGGCCCGCTTTTTCACCATGGGACCGCCCCGATACCGGGCAGAGGTGTTTTTTTCCATCGGCTATGATATTAAAATCGACGATGAGCAGCTGAAGGAATTCATCAATGAGTATAACGCCTATACCTGGGGCGACATGATGAAATCCGATCCCGTCATCCTTCCGGTGATGGAGGCAGTGCCGGAGGTTTCCAGGGAGGAAATCGAAGCATCCGTGGGCACGGACATCGCTTCCGATCCGGAGTTTCTCACCGCCAGTTTCACCACCGGGGACGCCGATCTGTCCAACCGGATCGCTGCGGCCTATATCGGTTCCATGGCGGGGTTTGCAAAGACCATGCAGGGCCGGGGGCTGACCGGAATCGAAGCCTGGAAAACCATACCCGCCACAGAGGTGGTTCCGGAAAACAAGGTGCTCTATGCCATGGAACTGGGAGCCGTGCTGGGATTTCTCATGGGGGCGCTCTGGCAGGCCGGCCGGTATGTGCTGGACGATTCCGTTTTGCTGGCGTCCGATTTTGAAAAGAGATATCCGTATCCGGTATACGGTTACCGCACCGTAAAACCGGATGCCCGTTGGGAAAAACCGCTGGATGCCAATCTGACCCGGCTGGCCAAAAAAGGCGCTTTCCGGGAAGTCCCGCTGGCGCAGGCAGCTTCGGCGGATGTGGATTATGATATGCTGCGGGAAGCGCCGGTGATCCTTTTGGTGGAATGGGGAACTCCCTGCATGCGTTACCTGGGGCATGTGATGGAAAACCTGAAACTGCAGGACGTGGAAATACGGGGCGTGGTTATCACGGAGACGGATAACCGTTTCCTGCGCAGTTACTATGGCCGTCCGGCAAAGAAAACGGAGAAACAGGGATGAAGCTTCAGATTCTGGTATCTGCAATGAATCAGGATGGGCGGGCGCTGGCGGAAAAGATGAATCTGCAGGCGGAAAGCATCATCATCGATCAGTGCAGGGAAAACCGCTATGAGGAATTCGAATATAAGGGAAACCGGATGCGCTGCTACCACTTCGCGGAAAAAGGCGTAGGGCTGTCCCGCAATAACGCGCTGCTTCGGGCGGACGGGGATCTGTGCCTGTTCGCGGATGAGGATATCGTGTATCAGGAAGGCGCTGCCCAAAAGGTGGAGGATGCGTTTTCCAAACATCCGGAAGCGGACATGCTTTTGTTCAATGTGAAAGTGCAGCCCGCCCGGCGCACATACTGGACAGAAAGTTTCCACCGGGTGCATTGGTATAACTGCGGTCGCTATCCGGCCTACAGCTTTGCCCTTCGCACGGACAGGATGCACGGGAAAAACCTGACCTATTCCCTGCTTTTTGGGGGCGGCGCCAAATACGCCAACGGGGAGGACAGCATTTTCATCCGCGACTGCTTAAGAGCAGGGCTGAAAGTCTATGCGGTGCCGGTGGAAATCGGGGAGGAAATCCCCAGGCCTTCCACCTGGTTTTTCGGATACGACGGGAAATTTTTTCACGACAGGGGCGTGCTGTATCATGTGCTTTACGGGCCGCTGGCCATGCTGATGGGATGGCGGTTTTTATGGAAAATGAAACAAAATCTGTCAAAAGAGGGCGCGGCCCTCACCCTGAAGCAGGCGGCGATGCATCTGTCCTCCGGCATCCGGGACGGAAAGAAAGGGCTTTAAAAGATGGTATTTTATTGTCTGATCACGGCCCTCACGATCGCGCTGTCTTATGGGATTGTGAACCGGCCCGCTTTAAAACTGCATCATACTACCCGGCAGCAGGCTTTTAACTATGTGTGTCTGGCAGGAATCTTTCTGGTCCTGGCGGGCGTTGCGGCGCTGCGCATTGAGGTGGGAAATGACTACGGCAAATATGTGGACACTTTTCATGAGATTTATGCCGGGACGGACGCAGCCTATGTGGTGACGGAGACAGGCTTTAACTTCGTGGTGAAAGCGGTCTACACTCTCTCCGGTTTTGAAAATTATCTGCTGGTTTTCGCCCTTTTCGGGGCGGCCACGGCGTTTTTGTTCCTGAAGGCGCTGTACGATGAGAGCGTGCATTTCGGGGCCTCCTTTGCCATGTTCATGCTGCTGGGGCTGTACTTTCGCACCTTTACCACTGTGCGTTACTACTTTGCGCTGGCGCTGGCGCTGTACAGTCTGCAGTTTGTGCGGAAAAAAGAGTACGGGAAATTTGTGCTTCTCATTGTTTTTGGGGCACTGTTCCACAAATCCGTGCTGGTGGTGATCCCGATGTATCTGCTGGCGCAGATTCGGTGGAGAAAATGGATGTTCGCCGTGCTGGCTTTTTTTTCCGCAGCGGTATTTCTTTTTCAACAGCCGCTTTTAAATCTGGCGCTGGAGTGGTATCCTACTTATAGGAATACGGTTTATCTTTCCCAGGGCACCGGCCTTTTGGCAAACGCTTCCGGCATTCTGCGGTGTCTTTGTGTGTTTGCGCTGGCCGCCTTTTGTTATGAGGACAGTGTGAAGGATTCGGCGGACAACCGGTTTTATCTGAAGCTGAATCTGTTCGGGTTCCTTTTGTATACCTGCGGTTCTTTCCTGCCGTTGGTTTCCCGGATCGCTTATTATGCGGTGACGCCCCAGATTCTGCTGGTGCCGGGGCTGATTGCCGGGATCAGGGATCCGAAAAAAAAGAGAATTGCGGCTGCGGCTGCGGTCCTGTTCTGCCTTGGGTATTTCGCTTATTTCCTGATGACGGCTTCCGGCGGAGGAATCCGTGTGCTGCCCTATAAAACCTGGATTTTTACGGAAAAGGAATGGATCAATGGCTCAGATTTCTTTTAGCATTGTGGTGGTTTGCTTAAACCCCGGAAATAAACTGCTGCCCACTGTCGAAAGCGTGTTGACGCAGCAATATGGAAATTATGAAATCCTGATCAAGGACGGGGGATCTGAGGACGGCTCTTTGGAGAAGCTGCCCGCGGACAGCAGAATCCGTATTTTTACGGGAAAGGATACGGGAATTTATGATGCCATGAATCAGGCCCTGTCCCATTTAAACGGTCAGTATGTGCTGTTTTTAAACTGCGGGGACATTCTCCATGACGGCCAGGTGCTTTCCGGTATGGCACAGGCCATAGAGCGGAAAAAAAAGGCGGATTTAAAACGGGAAGGCCGGAATTACAAGGAAAAAGTGCGTATTTTTTATGGGAATCAATACAATGCGTTGCAGAAATGCGTGGTATATTCGGCTCCTGAAGTGAATGATTTCACCTGTTACCGGAATGTGCCCTGCCATCAGGTCTGCTTTTATGATGTCCGTCTGTTTGAAGAGAGAGGATATGATATCAAATACAGAGTCCGGGCGGATTATGAGCATTTTCTGTACTGCATTTATGACAGAAAAGCGGAAGCTGTTTATACGGAGGTGCTGGTGGCCGATTATGAGGGCGGCGGCTTTTCGGAAACAAAAGAGAACCGCCGGATTTCGGCAAAGGAGCATGGGGAGATCACAAAACGTTATCTGGGACGGGAGAAGGCGTTTCGTTATAAGACGGTGATGATGCTTTCCCTGGCGCCTCTTCGGACGAAACTGGCGGAGAACGAAAAGTATGCGGCAGCTTATAACCGCCTGAAAACGGCTGTTTATAAACGAAAGAAAAAAAGTTAAAGGGATGTTGCCATGAAAGTGCTATGGGTTTGTAATATCATGCTTCCGGCGATTGCGGAAAAGCTGGAAGAGGTATACAGTGTCCGGGAAGGATGGCTTTCCGGCATATTGAGCCGGTTTTTGGAGCAGGAGGAAGACGGGAGCCTGACCCTTGGAATCTGTTTTCCTGCACAGGAGAAGCTGGCCGGGTTTGCGGAGAAGCTGCGCCTTGGAAAGAGAGAACGGGAAATTGCCTGTTATGGGTTTGGGGAGGATTTGCAGCATCCGGAAGCATATGATCCTGCCATGGAGCACAGGTTTGAAGAAATACTGGGAGATTTTAAGCCGGATCTGGTGCACATTTTCGGAACGGAGTTCCCCCATGCCTACGCTTGTGCAAAAGTCTGGAACAGGCCGGAGAAAACGCTGGTGGGCATTCAGGGGCTGTGTATTGCCTGCGCTCAGAACTATATGGCGGACCTGCCTCTGGAAGTGGCAGACAGCAGGACGCTGCGGGATGTTCTGAAGAAAGACAGCCTGACAGAGCAGCAGCAGAAGTTTTATGCCCGGGCGGAGAGGGAGAAAAAACTGCTCCTTTTGACCAGTCATATCACGGGCCGGACCCAGTTTGATAAAACCACAACTTTAAACATCAATCCTCTGGCTTCCTATCATTTTATGAATGAGACCATGCGGAACAGCTTTTATGAAGGAAGCTGGGAAATCGGAAAATGCCACCGGTATGAAATCTTTGTAAGCCAGGCAGATTACCCGTTGAAGGGCTTTCATTATTTACTGCAGGCGATGAAGGAAATCCTGCAAAGCTGTCCGAAGGCTCATATTACCGTTGCGGGCAACAGCATTCTGGGGGTGGACGGAATTGTGAGCAGAATAAAGATCCCTGCCTACGGAAAATATCTCCGGAAGCTGATTGAAGAGAACCGTCTGGAGGAACGCATTCAGGTGCTGGGACGTCTGAATGAAGAGCAAATGAAGAAGGCTTATTTGTCCTGTCATGTATTCGTGTGTCCTTCTTCTGTGGAAAATTCTCCAAATTCCGTGGCGGAAGCACAGCTTCTGGGCATCCCGGTGGCCGCCAGCCGGGCGGGAGGAATTCCCAGCATTGTGGAAGACGGCGTGAGCGGTCTGCTGTTTGAAAAAGGCGATATTCACGGACTGGCGCAGGCGGTGCTGAAAATATTCGGTTCCGATGCGTTTGCGCAGGAGCTGTCCGCCAATGAACGCAAAGAAGCGGCCCGGAAATATGACGGGGAACGCAACTACCGCACGCTGATGGCGATTTATGGGGAATTGCTATGAAAACAGTCTTTATTTCCAATTATATCAATCATCACCAGATCCCGTTCTCCGATGCGCTGTATGAAAGGCTGGGGGAGGAGTATCATTTCATCCAGACCGAACCCATGGAAGAAGAGAGGGTGAAAATGGGCTGGAGCCTGGATGGCGCCAGGATTCCCTATGTGGTTTATGCCTACAGGGAGGAAGAGCGCTGCAGAAAGCTGATAGAGGAAGCGGATCTGGTGCTGGCGGGGTGGACTCTTCGGACAGATCTGTTTTTACCCAGGCTTTTCTCCGGAAAGCTGACCCTGCGCATCAGCGAACGGATTTACCGGGAAGGGCAGTGGAAAGCCCTTTCACCCAGAGGGCTGATTGCCAAATACAGGGAGCATGTGCGGTTTCGGAACAAGCCCGTATATCTTTTATGCAACGGAGCCTATGTGGCATCGGATTTTTCTCTGATCCATGCCTATCCGGGGAAAATGTTCCGGTTCGGCTATTTCCCGGAACTCCGCACCTATGAGGGAGACAGCCTGTTTGAAAAAAAGCCGAAAGATTGTCTGCATCTGGTTTGGGCCGGACGGATGATCCCGCTAAAACATCCCGAATTTGTGACCAGGATAGCGGTACAGCTGAAAGTCGAAGGGCGTTCTTTCCACATTCATTTCATCGGCAGCGGGCCCATGGAAGAAAATCTGAAAGAAGAAATTGAGAACAAGGGGCTGGCCCCTTATTTTACGCTTTACGGCTTTCTGGCTCCCGCGCAGGTGCGGGATGTGATGGAGAAATGCCATGTCCATCTTTTTACCAGCAATTATCTGGAGGGCTGGGGGACCGTGATCAATGAGGGGATGAACAGCGGCTGCTGCGAGGTGGCGAATGTGCAGACCGGCGCGGCGCCTTTTCTGATCCGGGACGGCGAAAACGGCGTCACCTATGAAGGCGGCAGATATGAAGCCTTTGCCCAAAAGGTGGAACGGCTGTTTGAAGATACGGCTTCCGTAGAAAGGATGGGGCGGGCGGCATACCGTACCATTGTCGGAGAGTGGAATGCTCAAAATGCGGCGCAGCAGATCCTGCGCTTTTATGAAGGCTTTAAAGCCGGACGGATTACACTTCCGGAAAGCGGCCCCATGTCTGCAGCCGCCCGGATTCCCGCCCGGTGGAAATATGATGAAGGAACACTTCAGTGAGACAGTTGAAAGAGAACGGATTCCAAAACGGACCGTAGCAGCGGAGAGAGCAGGAGGTATGACATGCGGAAGGACATTTTGCTGAGCATTATTGTGCCGGTTTATAATATTATGGATTGTCTGGAACGCTGTGTGGACAGCCTCTGCAGGCAGACATATCGGAATCTGGAAATTCTGCTGGTGGACGACGGTTCCACCGACGGAACCGGGGCGCTCTGCGACCGTATGGCGGCTGCAGATGACAGAATCCGGGTTTTCCATAAAAAAAACGGAGGCTCTTCTTCCGCCCGGAATTTAGGGATCCGGGAAGCAAAAGGCGCATGGCTGGGCTTCGTGGACAGCGACGACTGGGTGGAACCCGAGATGTACGAAAGGCTGCTGGAGGCGGCCCTTTCCTTTCAGGCGGACATCGCCCAGGCCTCCCGGGATGAAATCGACGAGCAGGGGAACCGGCGTCCGGATGTGTGTACGCCGCCCCAAAAGACGCTGGTTTGCCCGGCGCAGGATTTTCTGCGGGAACTGCTTTTGCACCGGGGAGACTGCTCCTTCTGCACGAAGCTGGTACGAAGGGAACTGTTTGAGGGCCGGGCTTTTCCCGAGGGAAAGCTGAATGAGGACTTTTTCCTGCTGGTGGATATGCTCGCGGCGGTGGAGGGGATCTGCATTCTGCCGGAGCAGATGTATCACGTTTTTTACCGGATGGGCAGCAATACCCGGAAAAAAAATAAAAATGAATTTTCAAGAGTGTTTCTGGACATCGTAGAGAATGCGGACTTTGTGGAAAAACTTGTGACAGAAAAATATCCGCAGCTGCGTGCGGAAAGCGTGCGTTTTGCCCTGTTTCAACGGCTGGATTATCTGATGCATATCCCGGTGGACCTGATGGCAGGATCGGACCCTTTTTACGGCAGTGTGAAGCGCTATCTCAGAAAGCATGTGAAGGACACCGTGACCAATCCTTATCTGACAAAGAAAAACAAGGTGTATTTGCTGTTGCTGACCGTTGCGCCTAAAACCGTACGGCGGATTCACGGGTGGAAAATGGGGAGAAAAAGGGGATAGAGCGATGTCCTTTATCCGGAGAGGTGTTTATGGAGGCAAGAAGCGAAAAAGAGAAAAGCTACGAGGCATTAAAGAGCGAAATTCAAAGCTGCCGTCTGTGTGAGGAGCGCTTCGGCTATGAACCTCGTCCCATTGTATGGGGCAATCAGCATTCCCGGATTATGCAGATCAGCCAGGCGCCCTCCTTAAACGTGCATCTGACCGGAAAACCCTTCAACGATGCCAGCGGAAAAACGCTCCGGCAGGAATGGTATCATATCACGGATGAGGATTTTTATAATCCGGACAATTTTTATATCGTGTCCGTAGCCCATTGCTATCCGGGGAAAGCGCCGGGCGGAGGGGACAGGCTGCCGCCGGCAGTCTGCGCCAGGACCTGGCTTTGCCGGGAAGCAGCACTGGTGGACAACCGGATTTTTCTGTTGGTGGGCAGAGCGGCAGCTCAGTTTTTCTTCCCGAAACGTCAGGTTACGGAGCTGGTTTTCGAAGACCTTGCCATAGAGGGAAAGCCTGCCTTCGTGCTGCCCCATCCTTCGCCTTTGAACCGGAAATGGCTGAAGGACCACCCGGAGTTTTTGGGGAAGCGGATGCCGGAGATCGAAGCGGTGATCCATAAGGTGCTGGAGATAGAAAGATGATGTCTCTTTCGGGGGCTTTTGGGCGACCGTAACGATCAAAATGAAAAATAAAAAAGCATGGTAACAGGCATCGAAAAAGCGACACTTTGTATCGGAAGGTACAGGGTGTTTTTTTGTTGTTTAAATATAAACAATAAAAAAGAATAAAAAAAGCAAATTATATT
>CABSCP010000057.1 GCA_902476265.1 uncultured Lachnospiraceae bacterium | reverse complement strand
GAGAAACCGGAGAAAACTTAAACCAGTGGTATACAGCGCTGTATCCGCTGGCCCATTCTCTTGGAACTGGCTATAATCTTTGGACCCGGAAGAAGATGGAGTGTACTAATTCCCCCTTTTCGGTGAAAGCGCCAAAAAACTATGAGAAGATACTGTGTTTTATTGAAGGAGGAGAACATCCTGGCGAAAGAGGGAAAAAAGCGTGCTTGTGGAGGAATATTCAAACGGAAAGCTTGCCTTTTGGCTTTGCACATGCTATTATGAAAAAAGAAAAGTTTTTCAAATGCTGATATTGAAAGAGAAAGGGGAAAAGATGGTCGGTTTTGTTCCTGGTCATACAATTTTAGACAGATTGCCGATGTCCGTGTTCGGAATTACGTATGTATTTTCGAAAGTCACAGGTGGAGTCTGCCCAAAATTGAATAGCAGGAAGAGAGCAAAGCAAGAACTACGGCCATTTGGCATAGGCTGAAATCCCTGCTTTCCACAGCCGCATTTTCTCATGGAGGCGGAGAGGAAAGTGACACAGCCATCATGAAAATGATAAAAATGACAGGATCCGGAGGGCATTGCTTTCCGGGTCTTTTTTTATGCAAATTTTTATGTTATTACAAAAAAGGCCCTGGAAGCCGCGGTAAAATGCGGCTTATCAGAGCTTTTTTTAGAATAAAACAGGTTGCCTTTAGAAATAGGCGGCGACAGTAACGGGAGGAAAGAAAATGATACAATTATCATGCAAACAATTAAAAAAATATTATGGGGCACAGCTGGTGCTTGAAAATATCACTTTTGAGGTACAGGAAGGGGAACGGGCCGCCGTCATCGGGAAAAACGGCTGCGGGAAATCCACTCTCCTGAAGCTGGTGACAGGGGAGGAAAAGCCCGATGAAGGCAGCGTGTCCATCCGGAAAAATGCGGTGGTGGGCTATCTGGAACAGATGCCCCAATATGAAGAAAGCATGACGGTCCGCCAGGTGTGCGCCCGGGCTTTTTCCGGGATTCTCAAACTGCAGGAAGAGATGCGGAGCATGGAAAAGGAAATGGAGGCTGAGAGCGGGAGCAAAAGCGAAGAGGCTTTAAACGCACTTCTGAAAAGATATACCCTGGTACAGGAAAAATATGAAGCCGCCGGCGGATACGAAATGGAGGAGCGCTTTGCACGCATCTGTACGGGGTTAAGGCTGTCGGAAACTTTTCTGGAATCGGAGTTTCAAACCCTGAGCGGCGGGGAAAAGACAGTGGCCTGTCTGGCAAAAGTACTCCTGAAAAATCCCGATATCCTGGTTCTGGATGAACCCACAAACCATTTGGATATGTCCATGCTGCAATGGCTGGAAGAATATTTGGAAAATTATAAAGGAACCGTGCTCATGGTATCCCATGACCGATATTTCCTGGATGCGGCCGCAAACAGGATTTTGGAGGTGGAGGACGGCGTTATACAGGAATACCAGGGAAACTATTCTTTTTATCAGGAAGAGCGAAAACGGCGCAGGCAGTTACAGGCGGAGGCCTATAAGGAACAGCAGAAAAAGGTGCGCGCCATGGAAAAAGCGATTAAGGACATGCGTTCCTGGGCCGCCCAGGCGGACAATGAAAGTATGTATAAACGGGCGGCTTCCATGCAGAAAAGGATTGACCGGATGGAAAAAGTGGATCGCCCGAAAAAAGACTCCCCGGGGATGCGCACCGCCTTTGAAGAGGGGGAACGCTCCGGAAAGGATGTGCTGTATCTGGAAAACGTATCCAAAAGGTTCGGGGAAAAAACCCTCTTTTCAGGACTCGATCTGGATGTGAAATTCCGGGAACATGTGGCGCTGCTGGGCAAAAACGGCTGTGGGAAAACGACGCTGCTTCGCATGATTCTGGAAGAAATCCCGGCAGACACAGGAACCATCCGGCTGGGCGCAAACGTCAGAATCGGCTATCTGCCGCAGCAGATCTCTTTTAAAACGGAAGACGTGACCGTGCTGGAAGCTTTCCGGGAAGGGCTTGTGATCGAAGAGGGGAAGGCAAGGGAAGAACTCTCCAAATACTTGTTCACGAAGGAAAGCGTGTTTAAAAAGGTGAAAAACCTGTCCGGCGGAGAAAAGAGCAGATTATATCTGGCAAAACTCATGCAGGAAGGCGTATACACGCCGGAGACTAACACTCAGGGGCTGAATTTTCTGATTCTGGACGAGCCTACAAACCACCTGGACATTGTTTCCAGAGAAAATCTGGAGACCGCGCTGCAGCAGTTTGGAGGAACCATTCTCATGGTATCCCATGACCGGTATTTTTTGAATAAAATGGCGGATCGGATCGTGGAAATCACACAGGAGGGCGCGGACAACTATGCCGGAAATTATGAAGATTACAGACAGGAAAAGGAAAAAAGGGCGGCCCGGCGGCCGGAATCCGTCAAAGAAAAATCGGCCAGGCGGAAAGGAGAACCTGTGAAAGGGCAGGGAGCAAAAGAGCGACTCCAAAAAGACACAGCTGAGATTCTCAATCTGCCGGCTGAAAAGCCCGCTAAAAAGGAAAACGGAAGAAATCCATACCGACAAAAGCAACTGGAACAGGCGATCAGGAAGTTAGAAGAACAAAAGCGCATCTGTGAAGCTGCCGTACCGGACGCCGGAACAGATTTTGAAACGTTGATGGAACTGGAACAGGAAAGGGAGAGGCTGGAAGCGCTCATTGATAAAAAATTAGAAGAATGGCTGGAACTGACGGAACAACCGTAAGGGGAAGATTTCCGATAGATTGACTGTAATGACAGAAAATCTGTTGGAAATCTTTTCAAAAATAACTTGACAAATGCAGTCAGTCAGTGTAGACTCAAAACGAAAAGAAGTTAGTCAATACTAACGATGGTTAGAAAGGCAAATACGATGACGTCCCAATTTGAGAGGAGGACTTCTATGATGCCGTTAACAATGGCAAAAACAGGGGAAACCGTAACTATCCGGAAAATTTCCGGTAAAGATGAAGTGCGCCAGCATCTGGCGGAATTAGGATTTGTCGTGGACAGCACCGTGACAGTAGTCAGTGAGCTTGCCGGAAATCTGATTCTGCAGGTGAAGGACAGCCGGATTGCCCTGGACAAGACGATGGCGAACCGCATTATGATTTAGGAGGAGAGAGATTGAAAACGTTAAAAGATGTCAAGGTTGGCGAGAATGCCACAGTGGTGAAGCTCCATGGCGAGGGCGCCGTCAAACGGCGCATTATGGATATGGGAATTACAAAAGGCGTGGAAGTTCATGTGCGGAAAGTGGCGCCTCTCGGCGATCCGATGGAACTGAACGTGCGCGGCTATGAACTGAGTGTGCGCAAAGCCGATGCCCGGATGATCGAAGTTCAGTGATAGCTGTTTCAACAATGCGGCGGATGCCGCTTTTATTCAGAACATAGGTTAGTCAGAACTAACTGCTAAAAAGGAGAGAAATGATGGAGATTAAAATTGCGCTGGCCGGCAATCCCAACTGCGGCAAAACAACATTATTCAACGATCTGACCGGTTCCAATCAGTATGTTGGCAACTGGCCGGGAGTTACGGTGGAAAAAAAAGAAGGACGGCTGAAAGGCCATAAGGATGTGGTCATACAGGATCTGCCGGGAATCTATTCCCTGTCCCCCTACACGCTGGAAGAAGTGGTGGCCCGCAGTTATCTGGCAGGAGAAAAACCTGACGCCATCCTGAATATCGTGGACGGCACGAATATTGAGCGCAATCTTTATTTGACCACCCAGCTCATTGAACTGGGGCTGCCTGTGGTGGTTGCGGTGAACATGATTGATTTGGTGCGCAAAAACGGAGACAAAATTGATCTTTCCAGACTTGCCGCAGAGCTTGGCTGTCAGGTTGTGGAAATGTCTGCGCTAAAAGGCGAAGGGGGCATGGCGGCTGCCGAGAAAGCCATGGCGCTGGCACAGAAGCACAAAGCAGGAGAACTGCCCCATGTTTTTACCGGCAGTGTGGAACACGCCCTCGCCCATATCGAAGAATCCATTCAGGGCAGAGTGGATGACCGTTTCCTCCGGTGGTACGCCATAAAGGTTTTTGAACGGGATGAAAAAGTCATGGAAGAATTAAAGCTGGACGAAAGCCTGAGAACCCATCTGGAGGAACATATCACTGACTGCGAAACGGAACTGGATGACGATGCCGAAAGCATCATTACCAATCAGCGTTATGCTTACATAAACGCTGTGGTCGACAAAGCCGTGAAAAAGCAGCGGGCAAATCACAGTCTTTCCGCTTCCGATCAGATCGACCGGGTGGTTACCAATCGGATCCTGGCGCTGCCCGTTTTTGTGGGTGTGATGTTTCTGGTATATTGGATTGCCATGGGGCCTTTCGGTTCCTTCCTCACCGATTGGACCAATGATGTGCTGGGGGCCGGGTGGCTTGTGGCCGGTTCCCGTACGTTACTGGAGGGCTGGGGCTGTGCGGAATGGCTTACCGGGTTAGTGTCTGACGGCATTGTTGCCGGCGTGGGCGCGGTTCTTGGCTTTGTCCCCCAGATGCTGGTGCTGTTTCTCATGCTGGCGCTGTTGGAGGATGTGGGATATATGGCCCGCGTGGCTTTTATCATGGACCGGATTTTCCGCAAATTCGGCCTTTCCGGAAAAAGCTTTATCCCCATGCTGATCGGTTCCGGCTGCGGTGTACCGGGAGTCATGGCTTCCCGCACCATTGAAAACGAGAGAGACCGCCGCATGACGATTATGACCACCTGTTTTATTCCCTGTAGTGCGAAAATGCCGATTATCGCTCTGTTCGCCGGTGCGCTGTTCGGCGGAAGCGGCCTGGTAGCGGTATCCGCCTATTTTATCGGCGTTGCAGCCATTGTTGTTTCCGGCATCATGTTGAAAAAGACCAGAGGGTTTTCGGGGGATCCGGCCCCTTTTGTGATGGAACTGCCTTCCTATCACACACCGGCTGTCAATAACGTGCTCAGGGCTTCCTGGGAGCGGGGCTGGTCGTTTATCAAGCGGGCGGGTACGGTAATTGTGGCTTCTTCCATTATTCTCTGGTTCCTCCAGGGGTTCGGATTTACGGACGGGACGTTTGGCATGGTAGAAGAGAATGAATCTTCTTTGCTGGCAGCGATCGGCGGGGCGGTCAGCATGATCTTTGCTCCTCTCGGTTTCGGTGACTGGCAGTCCACGGTGGCAGCCTTTACCGGACTCATTGCAAAGGAGAATGTGGTATCCACCTTTGGAATTCTGTTCCGTCTTGGCGATGGAGTGGCAGAGACGGATGCCGGCCTGTGGAATGCCATTGCCACCCATTATACCCCTGTTTCTGCATACAGCTTCATGGTTTTCAACCTTCTGTGCGCACCCTGTTTTGCAGCCATGGGCGCGATTAGAAGGGAGATGAACAACACGAAATGGACCTTGGGCGCTATCGGCTATATGTGTGGCTTTGCATATCTGGTCTCTCTGATGATCTATCAGTTTGGCGGACTGATCACCGGCGAAACCGGATTGGGGATCGGAACCGCTGCGGCCGTTATTGCCCTGATGTTCCTGCTATACATGCTTTTCCGGAAAAACAGATATGAAAACAGCACGGGCACGGTGAGTGCCGTAACGGTCTCCGGTTTTGCTGTCCGGTAAAGGCCCATTTGAAAGGAGGACGGAATATGAATTTACCTACCATTGTGATTGCACTGTTGGTTTTTGGGAGTTTTGCAGCCATTGTAGGCCGCGGAATCCATAACAGAAGGCAGGGCAGAAGCGGTTGCTCCTGCGGCGGGAACTGCAGTTCCTGCGGAGTCTGCCATAAAGAATAAAGCTTTGTGAAAAGAGGGACAGTGCAGCGTGGGCGGCCTGTCCCTCTTTTTGTGGATGTAAAAATACCGTCAGTAGACAAAGAAACTCCCGCTCTGAACCGAGTGCCTCTTAATTTGATTTTGCAATCATAAAAATAGATTGCCTGTTTAGGGGAAAAAGAATAAAAGGCTTTGAGTGCATATGGAACATCTGCCGGAGCATGGCAGATGTTTTTTGCATTGCAGAAAATTTCAGAGGTATTGCAAAGGAAAAAGTTTCGTTAAATAGTAACAAAAATTTTGAATCCGGCATAAAACAGATGAAATAATTGGTAATATATCACAAAAATAGGAGATGGAAGTTAAACTAAATATACGAAAAACAGAGTAAACGGTTTCGCAAATACTGATTGTGGCAAGGATGAGGGAGTGTTAGAATCTGAACATAATCATCAGAATAAAAATCACAGGAGGAAGGATTATGTTGAGAAAAAGGAAAAGTTGTATTTGGCTGGCTTTGGCGATTGTACTGGCCGTTTTTGTGACACCTTTTCGCGCGGATGCGGAAACCGAAGAGGATCGGGCTGCAGTTTATGTAAAAGTGCCGGATGACTGGAAAGAGCCCTGCATCTGGGCCTGGGATGAGGCCGGCAACAATGCCTTTTCGGCCTGGCCGGGCGGTGCAATGGAAGAAGACAGTGAGAACGAAGGATGGTATTATGCCTGGATTCCTGTCTGGGCAGATCATGTGATCCTCAATGCCAATGAAGGCGCTGTTCAGACCGGTGAATTGATGCTGGACGGGAAAAATACCTGGGTGACGGTTGCGGATGCGGAACATGTGGAAGTTACCGGGGAGCAGTTGACGGAAGGGGAAATCCCTCCTTATGTGGAAAAGTTTGCAGTCCATGTGAAAGTGGATGAAAGCTGGGAAAAGCCGTGCCTTTGGGCGTGGTCTACGCCGGACGGGAAGAATGTTTTTGAGGCCTGGCCGGGAAAAGAACTGAAGGAAACCGAGAGCGGATGGTATGAGGGCAGTCTTCCTGTCTGGGTAAATTCTATTATTATCAATGCCAATGAGGGTGCTGTACAGACCGAAGATTTGTCCATTGATCCGGCGGAAATCTGGGTGATAGCAGAGGCGGACGGCACAAGCGAATTTTCCTATGATGATCCGGAAGCAGAAGAGATTTTGCCTTTCACTGTATGGGTAAAAGCGCCGGCGGACTGGGAAGAACCTTGTCTCTGGGCCTGGTCAGCACCGGACGGAACCAATGCTTTTTCGGCATGGCCGGGGGAACCGCTGGAAGAGGATGCTTCCGGCTGGTTGAAAAAAGAAGTGCCGGGATGGGTGAATTCTATCATCGTAAACGGAACAGAGGGCAGTGTACAGACGGCAGATCTTTCGGTGGAGCCGGGAAAAGAAGTCTGGGTCGTGGTGGACAGCCCTGATGTAGCGGACGTCTTTTATGAAGAACCGGCTATAGAAGAATCGAAAGAGAAGGAAGAAAGCACGGAGGAATCGGAAACGGTAAAAGAATCGGGCACGACGACAGAAACCGCGACAACGGAAGACGTGAAAGGAGAACACAAGAGCAGCGCACCGGTGATGGTATTCATTGTTGTGATCGCAGCGGCGGTTGTGGGCGGCGGTATTGCTGTGAGCAGGAAAAAAGGAAGGGGAAAATGAGAAAAAATAAAATCATTTATGCAGTATTTTCTCTTTTGCTGGCCGCAGTGCTTTTGGGCGGCTGCGGTCAACAGGCAGGAGATGAGGCAGATGCTTCCGTTATCACGATCTGGCATGATAAGGAGGAAGCGGTGGCACAGGTGCTTCAGGAACAGCTCGATCAGCTGGCACCTGAGGTGACGGTAAAACTGGAACGCAAAAGTGATTTGACGGAAGCATTGAAAATGGTTGGTAACGATCCGAAGGCTGCCCCGGACATGTATTTTTTTGCCCATGATAAAATCGGTGTCTATGCAGAGATGGGGATTTTATCGCCCATTACGGATTTTATTCCGGAACAGGAGCTGCAGCAATATATGGATATGACGTTGAAGGCCGCCACCTATCAGGGACAGATTTATCAGCTGCCAGTTTATTATGAGACTCTGCTTTTCCTTTATAATAAACGATATATGAAAGAAGAAGAGGTTCCCGCGACAACGGAAGAACTGTATCGGTACATGCAGGAGAATACGAGGGGCGGACACTATGGCTTTGTGGAACAGCACAGCACCGCTTATTACAGCGCAGGCTGGATCCATGCTTTTGACAGCTATCTGTTAAACGAGGACGGAGAGCCCGGACTGAATCTGGAGGGAACCAAAAAAGCGCTTTCCTACCATAAAAAATTTGTGGAACTGATGCCGGGAGAAAGTGAATATGCCACAGTGAACACCCTTTTTAAAGAGGGAAAAGCACATGCTACAATAGCGGGGCCATGGTTGATCCAGACTGTGAGGGAAAACGGGATGGATGTCGGAATCGCGCCTATGCCTACAGTGGATGAAACAGGAAAACCTTTGTCTCCTTACAGCGGTGTGCAGGGAGTACAGGTGCTGAAGATTTCCGGAGAACGAAAAAAAGCAGCGGTGGAAAAAGTCCTGCGTCAGCTGATGGATCCAAAACTGGAGACGGAACTGGCGAAGGCGAGCGGCTGTGCGCCGGCACTGAAAAGCTGCTATGAAAGAGAGGATATCCTCTCGGACGATGTGGTTATGGCAATGAAACGGACGGCAGAAAATGCAGTGCCCATGCCGAACCGGCCGGAAATGGATGTGATGTGGACTGTGGCAGGCAATCTTCTGGTAGATATTAATATGAGCGGAAAAGATGTGTCGGAAAGCTGCGAGGCCGCCCAGAAAGAAGCGCTGCGGCTGATCACTCAGATGCGGTAACTCGGACGAAGAAGCGAAGAGCCGAAGAGCCGGAAAGGGGAGTTTGCGGATGAAGCATAATGAACAAAAACGGGATATTCTGTTTTCTTATCTGTGGTCTGCGCCGTCTTTAATCCTGATTGCAGGAATTGTGGTTTTTCCTATTTTGTATACAGGTTACATTTCGCTGACCAACATGAATGTGTATCACTGGTTTGATTATGAGCTGATCGGCCTGAAAAATTACAAGGATGCACTTCTGGTTTTTGATAATGGATTTTTAAGAGCGCTGCTTCTGACGGTGCTCTGGACCGCGGTCAATATGGTGCTTCAGCTGGTGATCGCTTTTGTGCTGGCGAGCCTTTTGAATCTGCGAAAACTCAGATTGCGCAATCTGTATAAAACACTGTTGATTTTTCCATGGGCCATGCCGGGATATGTGTCCATACTTCTGTGGAAGACCGGAATGTTTAACTCACAGTTCGGCCTGCTGAATCAATGGCTTGTGAAATTAGGAATGGAGCCTGTGAGCTGGCTTTCCGGGGACGTTATCGCCTTCTTTTGCTGTACCACTGTGAATCTATGGCTGGCACTTCCCTTTATGATCACCATTATTGACGGAGCGCTGCAGAGCATGGAAAAAAGTTTTTATGAAAGCGCGGTGCTGGACGGCGCCGGTTGGCTGGCCCGGACGCGGTATATCACAATTCCCATGATCCGTCCGATCATTGCGCCGTCCGTGATCATCACAACGTTTACGACATTCAAACAGTTTGATGTGATTTATCTGATGACGCAGCAGGCAGGGGGCAAAACCGGTGCAAATATTCACACGATCCTGACATATGTGTATGAGAATGCGTTTATCACCAATAATTACGGTTACAGTTCTGCTGTCTCCATTTTAATTTTTTTGATGTTGATTGTGTTTTCAGGGGGAATGAACCGGAAGAAAAAGGAGGAGACATGAGAAAACGAAGATCTGGAAAAAAGAGGAAAGAGATGCTGGTTCTGATTCTGGTCAATCTCTTTTTCATCCTGTTGTGTTTTCTGGTGCTAGTACCTGTGCTTTATGCATTTTCGGTCTCCTTAAATGCAAACAACAGTCTGTTGGGATCGGACTTTTCCTTTTTGCCGAGACAGATGACGCTGCGCAATTATCATGCGGTTTTTACACAACAGCCTATGGTACGGTGGTTTGTAAACAGTCTGATTCTTGCGGCAGCGGCGGTGGCAATTTCTTTGGGAACCGGGATTCCGGCTGCCTATGTCTTTTCCAGAAAGAGGTTTCCGGGACGCAGGGCGATTCTGCGGCTGCTGATTTTGCTTTATGCTTTTCCGGCACTTTTGTCGATGACGGCGCTGTATAAACTTTTGAGCCCGTTGGGGCTGATCAACAGCAGAGTGGGACTGATCATTGTCTACACAGGAACCATGTCGGTATTTGCACTGTGGAATATGAAGGGATATTTTGATACAATTCCGCTGGAAATTGAGGAAGCGGCCATGATTGACGGCGCCGGTCCTCTGCAGCTTGTGTTGAAAATTATTCTGCCGCTGGCAAGGCCGACCATTGTTGTAACCGGAATGATGGTGCTCATCTATGTATGGAATGAATATATTTTTGCGGTTAACTTTATGACGGGTGAGGATACCTATACGCTGGCGGCCGGTTTGTATTCGCTGCAGGCAACGGAAATGAGCGGAAGCTGGCCGGTTTTTGCAGCGGCATCCATTCTGGTTTCCATACCGATTCTGATCGTCTTTTTTGCACTGCAGAAAAACATGACTACAGGGCTGACATCCGGAGGAGTGAAAGGATGAGTATTTCCGGGAATATTTGAAGGAAAAAGGAAAGGAAAGGTCTGATACGATGGACAGGAGTGCGGTTTTACATATTCCCATGTCACAGTATGCTTATATGCTGGATGAGGAAAAAATGGTATTCCGGCTGAGAGCAAAACGAGATGATCTGGACAGGTGTTTTCTGTATTATGGAGATCGGGCTTGCCGGCAGACACCGGTGCATTTTGAGCGGATCGCTATGGAGGTAACAGCACAGGATGAAATGTTCGATTATTATGAGGTGACGTTAAAGAGCCCATACAGACGTATCTGTTACTATTTTGAACTGATATCAGAGTCAGAAACGATATTGTATTACGGAGATTTCTTTTCGGACCATTGCGTGGATGACCGGTCGGAATATTATCAATTTCCTTACATGCACAGAGCGGATCTGGTGCAGCCGCCGGAATGGGCGCAGGACACGGTGATTTATAATATTTTTCCGGACAGTTTTGCGGATGGGCCGGCTCATATCAGCGGAAAGGAACGAACCTGTGAGTTTAACGGTAAAAAGACTTCCGGGAAAAGGGGCGGTACGCTGAAAGGTATTCTGGAGAATGTGGAGTATCTGGAAAACCTGGGAGTTACAGCCATTTATCTGAACCCGATTTTTGCGGCGGGGGAATATCATAAATATGATTTGCTGGACTATTTTCATGTAGATCCCTGCTTTGGCACAAATGAAGAATTTAAGGAATTGGTGGAGTGCTTTCATAGGCATGGCATCCGTGTGATCATTGACGGCGTTTTTAATCATTGCGGCTGGCAGTTTCCGATGTTTGAGGACGTGATTGAAAAAGGAGAAAATTCCGCTTACAGAGACTGGTTTTACGGTCTGCATTTTCCTGTGGTCAGGCCCCGGGATGCGGAAGCCTACCCTGATTATGAATGTTTCGGCTATGAGCGCATGATGCCAAAACTTGCAACCGACAGGGAGAAAGTGGCAGAGTACTTTTGCAGAGTATGCCGGTACTGGCTTTCCGAATTTGGGATCGACGGCTGGCGGCTGGATGTGGCAAGCGAAGTAAATGACGGCTTCTGGCGACAGTTTTACCGGACGGCAAAAAGTGTGAATCCCAAAGCAATTTTGATCGGAGAAGTATGGGAAAGTGCAGGTCACTGGCTGGATGGAACGATTTTTGATTCTACCATGAATTATGATTTCCGCAGACATTGCCGCCGCTTTTTCGCGGAGAAAAGCATCGATGCAAAAGCTTTTGACAGCAGGGTGACAAATATGCGGATGCGTTATCGGAAACAGAGCGTGTATGCACAGTTAAATCTTTTGGATAGCCATGATGTAAGCCGGTTTTTATCACTTTGCGGCGGCGACAGAACAACTTATACGCTGGCGGTGCTGTTTCAGATGACATTTCCCGGAATGCCCTGTATTTTTTACGGAGATGAAAAAGGAATGGAAGGTATGACGGAGGATGAGTACAGACAGGCCATGCAGTGGGAGAAGGAAGATCCGCTGACTTCTTTTTTCCGTAAGGCGATCCGTCTCCGCCGTGAGGAGACCGCATTGCGCCGTGGAAATTTCAGGACCGTAAGCGCCGCTCAGGGGAGCGGATTATATGTATATGCACGGGAATGGAACAATCAACGGATTCTGACTGCGCTCAATCGGGGAGAGGGACCGGCGCGGCTGGAGGAAACCTGGCTGGAAGGAAGCCTTCTCTGGGAGCGTGGACGGAAAGGCTGCCTCTTACAGCCCGGCGGGTTTGCAGTCATAAAAAAGGAGCAAAATGATGTCGGTGACAATTAAAGATGTAGCAAGGGCAGCGCAGACCTCTCCGGCGACCGTATCCAAAGTGATGAACGGTTCCGGTTCCATTTCACAGAGCACGATTGAACGGGTGGAAAGGGCGATGAAAGAGTTAGGCTATCATCCTAACGCCAGAGCGCGCAATTTTGCAAAGCAATCCACAAAGCTGGTGCTGTTTTTGACAACGTTGGGGAAAAATGCCGGATTTCAGAATCCCCATATGTTTGAAATTCTGTCCGGCATGGAGGAGGCGCTGTCTCAAAAGGGGTATCTTCTCTGCGTAAAAAGTATGGAAGCGGAAAATGTCGTAACTTTTGTGGAAAAAATTTTTGATACAAAGGAGGCTGACGGTGTGATTCTTCACGCCTCCGTAATTTCTCCGGCGCTGGACCGCCTGGTTTCCGGAAAAAATATTCCTCATATTGTGATCGGTATTCCCGATTTTCCCAGTCATTTCAGCTGGATTGATATTGATAACCGGCTGGGCGGCGAACTGGCTGCCAGGCATTTGCTGAAATGCGGTTATCAGTCGCTGGCTTTTTTGGGCGGCCGGGAGGAGGACAGCATCAGCAAACATCGGCTGCAGGGCGTTCTTTCGGTGCTAAGCGAACATGATGTGCAGCTTCCGAAAGGACTTCTGCAGAAAGGAGACTCCGATTGTGACAGCGGCTATGCCATGACGGAAGAACTTTTAAGGCAAAGGAAACGGCCCGATGCGGTTGTCTGTGCCAACAATTATATCGCTTATGGCTGCGTGATGGCACTGAAGGATCATGAGGTGGCAATTCCGGAAGAAATGGGGGTGATCACTTTTGATGAATATCCTCTTTCTAGAATTTTAAAGCCGATGCTGACCGTGGTGGATATCGACGTATTTGACATGGGTTATCAGACCGGAAAATGTATCCTTTCCAAAATCCGTAAGCCCAATCTGGCGGTGCGCTATTACAGCACGCTGCCGTCTGTGTTAGAGCGGGAGTCCACACGCAAAAAAAAGAGTAATCATGTGATAGATGAGATAAAGTGAGAAAAAACTGGTTAAAAGAGAGAGAATCGAAAAAAGAAGTTCGGTTCTCTTTTTTTGAATATCGGAATAAATAAGAAAACAAAATTTTGAAATTGCCTTCCGGAGATGATATACTGAATATAAGAAAGTAAGACATTTCAGGGAGGAAATTATGGGCAGAAACAGCGGCGGCGCAAGCCGTGCATCCGGCACAGGTTCGACAGGAAGCAGTGCATCAGGGAGCGGACGGGTCAGCGGGGGACGGACCACACAGGTGGATCACAGCCGTTCCGAAAGAAATGAGTCATCCGGCAGAAACAGTACAAATTCTTCGGGAGTTTCTTATCACAGCGATCCACCTCCGGCAGAGAGACACAGGGAGCCTCCGCCGCCATCTTACCACAGGCACAGGGAGCCGCCCCCGCCCTCTTACTACAGGCACAGAGAGCCTCCACCGCCGCCGTACTATGATCGGCCGCCCCGGTATGACGGATGGAACGACCACATGCCGCCTCCATCGCCGCCCGCATACAGCGGCCCCGGTTCTTATCAGGGAGGCAGGAGAAATTCGCGAAAAGGGTGCTGTCTTCCTTTTTTGATCACTTTTACAGTTGGTCTGGCGCTTCTTTTTGTTGTTTTCGTTTCTGTGTTTAACGATATCGGCAAAAAAGATACCCTGGAGCAGGCGGCCCAAAGCGTGCAGGAGCAGCAGGCCGCTGCAGAGTACTTTACGGATCAGCTTGGCTGGATCGGCAGGCCCAGTATATTGAATGACGGAATGTCAACCTTTTATCAGAAGACAGGGGTAATGCCCTATTTATATCTGACAGACAATATAGACGGCAATTACGATCCTTCGGATGAACAGATGGATGCGTTTAGCGGCGCCCTCTATGATCAGCTTTTTACGGATGAAAACCATTTCCTCCTGGTATTTCAGGAATATGGCGACTACTACAGAACCTGGTATGTTTCCGGAAGTGATGCTGCCAGGACAGTGGATGAAATTGCGGCGGAGGGCATTCTGGATTTGGTGGACAAATATTATGAGTACAGTATGGATGATGAGACCTATTTTGCCACTGTATTCTTGGAAGCAGCCAAAAGAATCACCGGAAATCTCACCCTGGATTCTTTACAATGGGGAATGTCACAGCAGGAGGTTTTAGATGCGCTGGGACTGGATGAGACGGAGGTGAGGATGGACGATTTTTTCGCTCCGGCAGAAGGTATGCAGCCCTCAAAAACACTGGAATTTATCAATTGTGACAGGATGTATTTTCAGAATGTTCCGATTCGTGTCATTTTTATCTTTGTAACGAAAAACAGTGAACCGGCACGGGAGATCGGATTGGCCAGATTTAATATTGAAATATTGGAGAATTCCGTTGAAACGCCCGACAGGCTTTTGAACGCCGTTGCAAAAAGCAATCTGGGGATTTCCATAAAATGGGAGGAGCTCACAGAGCAGCAAAAGGAAATCATACAGGAGTATTCCCGTGCCGTTTATCCGGAATCTTCAGGAGAAAGGTTGGAGATGCCGGGAGGAAATATTGCGGCCGAAATTTCGGTGTCGGATGGAACGTATGGCGTTTACCGCACAATTATCTGGGATGGGGAATACCCTGCTGTCTGGAATCGCTTTGTCCTGTCAGGTGAGAAGCAGCCGGAATCTTAAAATAAAGGCATGACCGGGCGGCGGTTTTGAAATCATGAAAAACGATAAGGTTGACAGCAAAGTCTTTTCGGCTGCCAACCTTTCTGCCATTTTAATGGGGCTTTCCAATCTTTCTGCTGTGATACGGGGAGAGGACGCCGCAAAGTTGATAATAATTTGAAAAAGAAATGATACCCTTGCCGATTGAGGAGGTGCAACAATGGCACAAAAAATAATGATAGTAGATGATGAAATTGAAATATTGAATATGTTAAAACGCTTTTTTTCTCTTGACGGTTACGATGTAATTACAGCAGCCGGAGGACAGGAAGCATTGCAAAAACTATCCTTAAACCCTGATATTATTCTTCTTGACATCAATATGCCAGATATAGACGGGCTTTCACTTTGTAAAAGCATACGGAATTTTATTTCTTGCCCAATCCTCTTTTTAACTGCCAATGTAGAGGATAGTGATAAAATAAAGGGCTTTGGCGCTGGCGGGGACGACTACATTGTGAAGCCTTTTTCCATTGATGAATTAGGTGCGCGGGTATCTGCACATTTGCGGCGTGAAAATCGTAGTTAAGTAAAATCCCGTATTTTGTTTGACGAGCAATTAGCCATTGACTATTTAGGGCGTTCCGTATATTGGAAAGGAAACAAAATCCCGCTATTGAAAAAAGAGTTTGATATCCTTGAAGTGCTTTCACAAAATCCCGGACAAGTCTTTGACAAGGAGCGTCTTTATGAAGCTGCATGGGGGTTGGACGGATTAGGAAATAACTCTGTTGTGGCGGAGCATATTAGGAAAATCCGGGCAAAGTTTGCCGCAGCGGGTGCAAAGCAATATATTGAAACAGTTTGGGGGGTGGGCTATAAATGGGAAAAGTCAGGCATAAATTGAGAAATTTATCAATCCCATCTACATTCGTTTTGTTTGTAGTTGTCTTTCTTCTTCTTGCAATGCTATTAGTAGAAGAAGAAAGAACATTGCTCACCAATGCCCAGCGGGATATTGCTTTTCAATATTCAGAAATCGTCGAGGGGTTTAACTCTGTAAAAGTATGGGGAAATCAATCCGTATTTCTGCTTTCAAAACATGACGGAAAAGTGATGTGGTTATACGAAATGGCTATGTGGACGCTACCGCCCTTTACCTATCTTGTGTGCTTCATTTTAGCGGGGGGTGTTTTTTACAGAAGCAAAATCAAGAAGCCCCTTATGCTCTTAACCACGTCTGCAAGCCGAATAGCCGCAAATGATTTGGATTTTTCGATTGCGTATGACGGAAACGATGAAATGGGCTTGCTTTGCAAAGCGTTTGAGAAAATGCGCGCTGCTTTGGAAAATAATAACCGGGAAATGTGGCGGCAGATGAATGAGCGCAAAAAACTAAATGCCGCTTTTTCTCACGATCTGCGAACACCGCTTACCGTGATTGAGGGGCATTTAGGCATCTTGCAAAAATACACGCCGCAGGGGAAATTAAGTGCTGACGATGTTATGCAGACCTATGCCGCAATGGTCGGACAGATTGAACGGCTGAAAAACTATGCTTCTTCTATGAATACATTACAGCGTCTTGAAGATATACCGATTGTAAGAAAAAAGTTGGCAGCTGACAGCTTTATTGCAAGGCTCAATGATACTGCTAAAATTATCTGCGGAAATAAGAAACTATCCATTTCGGACAAAACTACTGCTGAAAGTATTAATGTTTCCCCGGAAATTGTCATGCAGGTATTTGAAAACCTATTATCCAACGCCACACGCTATGCAAAAACTGCCGTATCAATACAATATGCCGTTGATAAGGAACTTTTTTCGATAACTGTAACAGACGACGGAGAGGGCTTTGATGATACTGCTCTGAAATCTGCGGCAAACCCGTTTTATACGACAGAGAAAAAATCTGATACTGTACAGCATTTAGGGCTTGGACTTAATATCTGTAAAATCTTATGTGAGCGTCATAACGGTAATATCATGTTATTGAATGACATAAAAATGGGCGCGTCTGTAACCGCGCACTTTGGAATGACAGAATAGAAAATATCTTTTCGGAAATCTCCCTGTATTTTTCAGAGAGATTTTTTTGTTTGATAGATATTTGAAAACTGCCGATTAGAATGAAATTATAAATTAAAAACCAGAAAGGTAATAATAGGTGATATTTATGTTACAGATTGAAAAAGTTTCTAAGGCATATCATTCAAAAGGAATAGATTATCCTGTTTTGAAAGAGATTACCGCAACAATTCACGATGGTGAGTTTGTTGCTATCATGGGACCGTCCGGAAGCGGGAAAACGACGTTGCTTAATGTAATATCCGGCTTCATCAGCGCGGACGGAGGAAAGGTTATTCTCGACGGGCAGGATATTTTATCTGGCGAAGAAGATAATCTTGCTGAAATAAGGCAGCACAAACTTGGCTTTGTTTTTCAAGACTTTATGTTATTGAACGGGCTTACTATTCGTGAGAATGTTTTTCTGCCACAGATTATAGCTGGAAAGCAGAAAAGAAAAATGGAGCAGAATACAAAAAAGCTGTTATCTGTTTTCGGCATTGAAGAAATCGCAGAAAAATATCCTGCCGAAGTTTCCGGGGGACAGAAGCAGCGGGCTTCCATTGCGAGAGCATTATCGAACAACCCGTCTATCATTTTAGCAGATGAGCCTACAGGCAATCTTGATTCCAAATCTAGTACAGCCGTAATAGAGGCATTTTTGAACGCAAAAGAAAAAATGGGAGCGACATTTTTTATGGTAACACATGATGCGTTTGCAGCTTCTTACGCCGATAAGGTGATTGCCTTAAAAGACGGTATTGTATTTGGTGAATTGGTGCGTCGCGGACAGCCGAAAGACTTTCTTAACGAACTGTTGGACTTCACAAGAAAGGTAAACGGTGATGGGTATGACGCTTAACGATGTTAGCAGGAAACTTTTAAAGAATAATCGAAAACAATATGGGCTGTTCTTTTTCTCAATTATCTTTTCCATTGCAATGACAGGCGCATACGGCGTTTTGCAATATAGCGCCACCGTTACAAATGTCTTGGTTGACGGCGGCTCAACACAAACAATTTCACAGGCTATGTTTTTCGGTTCAATGTTGGGTATCATTGTTTTTCTTGTGTATGCAGACAGTATCTTCCTCAAATATAAGTCGCGTGAGATTGGTATTTTCCTCGCCCTCGGCATTGACCGGCGCAGTGTACAAAGGATTATTGTCAAAGAATATACATTCCTTTTTCAAAGTGCTGCTTTGCTTGGTCTGCTCCTGTCGGTTCCACTTGCCTACTTGTGCTGGACATTTCTCAATCTCTTTCTGAAAACACAGGAAACAGCATTTAGTATCGGCTATGCAGGGTTAGCTATTGATTTTCTGTTTTCTCTGCTGAATTGGTTTATCCTGCGGACGATCAACCGCAGATATATCAAAACTGTTGATATTTTGAAAATCATTAAGGCTTCTGATGAAAACGAAGCTGCAAAAAACGGAAATCTGTTTTTGTTGATTTTAGGAGTTTTACTTGTACCTGCCGGTATCATTGCGTTTTTTACTTTGCAAAATGTCGGAGGTTTCCCCAATACTTTGTTAGCTTTTATAAGCTTGGCGGGAGCTGTTTTAGGTGTTCATCTGTTGATAATTCAATGTGCGTCCGTTGGGGATATTCTGAAAAAGTACAATGATAAAGCGTATTACAAAAACATCGTCTTTTATAATCTGCTAAAACAGAAAATCCGGCAATATACACGTTCTATATTTGTAGCGACACTTCTCATTACCTTTACGATATTTGGGATTGGCTTCATAGCAGCAGGATTTATTGACGGTTATAACATCGCTTTGAATGAGCCTTACGACTACACAATCAATGCGACTTATGAACACCCCATGACCGAAAAGCGTATTGAGGAAATAGCTGCAAAAAGCAACGCGGCTATTACTGACATAAAGGGTATAGATTGCCTGTTGCTCGGTGTGCAGAACAATTATAAAAGCGGTGAGCGCGATTGGGGTTCGCGCATAATCGTAAGCGAGGATAATTTTAATGCTTTGTCCGACAGGGCAATATCCGTCACAAAGGGAAGCTACACCGTTTATTATGATAGCAGCATGAAGTATAAGCTAAACGCTTTTTCAGCAGATAAAAGTATCTTTTATAATCCTACTACGCAGCAGGAGTTTTCCTTAACTCAAAATGAGCCGATATGCCGCGACGGGCTTTTTAATACCAGGTCTGTTTTTTCCTCATTTTTGATTTTGAATAATGAGGATTATCACACGATTGCGGCTGCACTCGCAAACGAATATAAAGCTGTTTCCTATATGGTAAATGTGGAAAATTGGCAGGATACAACGAATTTTCAAAACAATATCCTGCAAGCTGTTGTTTCTGACAACGACGGAGTAATATTCACAAATTGGCATAACAGCGCGACATTTGCGGAAACGGGAAGTCAGGCAGAGTATCTTCCTTTTGAGGGAAACGAAACAAAAATTGCCCGCTTGTGGTCGTTATATCCTCTATCAAAATTGAGCAGCACGACTACACAGTTTGAAGCCTTTGCTACATACCTTATGCTTATGTTATTTATTGCTATCGTTGCCTTTGTGTCCGCAGTCATGGTGATTGGTCTAAAACTTATTAGCACAATTTGGGACGACACAGAAGTCTATCGAGATTTGCGCCGATTGGGAATGAAACACAAAACAATTAAGGAGCTTATTACAAAGCAAATGCTATTCGTATATTTTATTCCAACTGTATTTGGCTGCATAATCGGAGCCTTTACAACATACCGCATTATGTTAGTTTCCGGCGTTATTTATATTGCTGAAACAATGCGGTTAGTCAACTTTGTGTGCGCTTTGGTATTCATCATACAGATTGCTATTTTCTTTAAACTACGTTCAAAAATTATGCGTAACTACGCATGATACTTTTATAACTGATACAAAAATCTGCCGCACGACGACATTATAGCCTTGCAATCAGCATGGCGGAACATAGGAGGATTCCGCCATGCTTCAACTACTTTATCGACAATATCCGACAAATTGCAGCCCATTAAAAAAGCCCGCCCACTGCAACGGGATATTCCGACTATGGATACGAATTCTCATATCATCTAAATACTGCTTGCATTTCCTGTGCGCCTGTCTGCCTTTTGCAGTCAGGTGCATTTTGTGGAAATGGAGCCATTATTCCCTGGACGGGGAAACCCTGCGGGGACTGAAGCAGTTTATGGAAGGGCTGAACTGCTGTGAGGATGGGAAGGATGCTGCAAATGATCTGGAATTTTATTCAGGACCAGATACTGGGCATGAAATGGCTGAACCGTTCCATTGGGAATCTCATAACAACGGCAGGTTTTGATCCGGATTCACGGATCGTCGGAAGCGTCCGGTTTTTCCAGTGCAGGGCTTCCGCTGGGAGTGACGTTTTCTTTTCTGATTTCATCCCCCATGGTAGACCTGGGCAGTCTGCTTTTGCTCATGGGAATTTTCGGGACAAAGGTGGCGGTCGCCTATGTGGTGATCGGTCTGGTGATCGCGGTCATCGGGGGCACGATGATCGAAAAACTGCATATGGAAAAATACGTGGAGGATTTTATCAAAAGCGCGAATGCGGTGGATATTGCTTCTCCGTCTCTGACACAAAAGGAACGGCTGGTTTATGCGAAAGATCAGGTGGTATCCACCTTTAAAAAGGTTTTTCCCTATATTCTGGCAGGAGTGGCAGTCGGAGCTGTGATCCATAACTGGATTCCGGAGCATTGGATTGAAAAAGTGCTGGGCAGCAGCAATCCGCTGGGCGTGGTGCTGGCCGTATTGATCGGCGTTCCCATGTATGCGGATATTTTCGGTACCATTCCGGTGGCGGAAGCACTGCTGTACAAAGGAGCGCAGCTGGGTACAGTGCTCAGCTTTATGATGGCGGTCACCACGCTGTCCGTGCCTTCTATGATCATGCTGCGCAAGGCGGTAAAACCGAAGCTACTGGGCGTGTTTATCGGAATCTGCACGCTGGGGATCATGATTGTGGGCTATTTATTTAACATCTTTCAATTTTTACTCATTTAGAGGAGGATATTGCAATGTTTGGATTTGGAAAGAAAAAAGAGGAAACAAAGGGAAATGGCTGCTGTGGCGGAAACTGTACTCCGGATACAATGGCTTTTGCAGAACAGCAGAAGAAGAGCGGCGAAAGCGTAAAAGTGCTGGGTTCCGGCTGTGCCAAATGTAATCAGCTGGAAGCGGCGGCCCGTGAGGCCCTGGCAGAGCTGGACATGGATGCGGCCATTGAACATGTGACGGACTTTACACAGATCGCTTCTTATGGCGTGATGACAACCCCGGCCCTGGTAGTGGACGGGAAGGTAGTCTGCTACGGCAAGGTGTTAAAAAAAGAAGAAATTGTAAAAATACTGAAAGAGATGCGGAGATAAAAGAAGATGGGAAAACCGAAGGCAGCGTTTATCTGTGTGCATAATTCCTGCCGGAGCCAGATGGCGGAAGCTTTTGGAAAGCAGCTGGCTTCTGAAGTGTTTGAAAGTTATTCGGCGGGCACCGAGAAGAAGCCGCAGATTAATCAGGATGCGGTGCGTATCATGCGGCAGAGATATGGAATTGATATGGAACAAACTCAGTATTCCAAACTGCTCTCAGAAATACCGCCGGTGGATATTGTGGTGACAATGGGATGCAACGTGTCATGCCCGGCTCTTTCCTGCCGGTATCGGGAGGACTGGGGGCTGGAAGATCCCACGGGGAAAGGGGAAGCTGCTTTTCTGGAAACAGCGGAAAAAATCCGCCGCAATATTTTGGAACTGAAGGAAAGAATTTTATCCGGTCTTATTTAAGGGAGGACAGTCGGCACATTTTACAAAGCCGGCTGTCTTTCTTCATGTAATTGATCCTTTACAGC
>CABSCP010000056.1 GCA_902476265.1 uncultured Lachnospiraceae bacterium | reverse complement strand
ATTCGAACCCCCGACCCACGGCTTAGAAGGCCGTTGCTCTATCCAGCTGAGCTACGGACACACGTTGCGGCGTATCGCCTGGCAATTATGAACTACAGGACTTCTTCCTGTGAAAAAGACTGTCTTTACACAGTCAAAGCAGGTGATGGGAATCGAACCCACGTATCCAGCTTGGAAGGCTGGTGTTCTACCATTGAACTACACCCGCATATCGGGGTGACAGGATTCGAACCTGCGACCTCCTGGTCCCAAACCAGGCGCTCTAGCCAAGCTGAGCCACACCCCGCTGCTTAACTCGCTCCTTGTCCGTGACGCAAGAGTTATTATATACAATGAAATGCCATATGTCAATCGCTTTTTTTAAATTTTTGTAATTTTTTTCAATTTTTTTCGCAGAGCCCAATCCCATACGCTTCTGCCGGGCCCTAAAACCGGCTCCGGCAGAAACTTTCTTCGCTGTAGGACTTCCGAAAAGCAGCCCCGCTTTACAAATAATTCAAATGATAGTGGGCTTTGCCCTCCCGGTCCAGTTCCATGAGGATATAGGAAGGCCTGCGCCCCTCCTGACGGGGATAGGAGAGGCTGCCGGGATTGATGGCAGTCACATCCAGCACCGTTTTCCCCTGATCCACCACCGGTTTATGGGTATGTCCGTACATGACGATATTCACGCCCCTGTTCTGGGCCTCTTCCTTAATGATCTCATTTCCCATGGAAACATAGTAATTGTGCCCATGGGTGAGCCACACCCGGTAACTGCCGATCTTAAATTCCTCTTCCCGGGGCAGTTCGGAAAAAAAGTCGTTATTGCCTGCCACCATATGGACGGGACATCCGGCAGCCTGTCTGATAAAGCCTTCGCTTCCCTCCACATCCCCACAATGAATGAGCATGTCCACAGGTCCGGATTTATCCAGCACCTGGGTCAGATTTCCGTCTCTTCTGTGCGTGTCACTGACAATCAGTATTCTCATCATTTACGCCTTTCATGCAAAACCTCTTTCATCTTCCGCAATGCCTTTCCGCGGTGGCTGATCTCATTTTTTTCATCCGGAGAAAGCTCCGCCGTGGACCGGTCATTTTCATACAGGTAAAAAATGGGATCATAGCCAAAGCCGTTTTCTCCCCGTTCTTCCCAGCCGATATAGCCTTCTATGGTTCCCCGTTCCACCTCATGACTGCCGTCCGGAAAAGCCGCCGCAATGGCGCATACAAAACGGGCGGTCCGTTTTTCTTTCTCCACCCCTTCCAGACGGTGGATCAGATTCGCATTCTTCTCCCGATAGGAAGTATCATAGCCCATGTAACGCGCGGAGTAAATGCCCGGCTCCCCGTTGAGCGCGCCCACTTCCAGCCCGGAATCGTCGGCCAATACGATGAACTCTTCTATGGTACGGTCCGGAAAATTCGGAATTTTGTTCCGCCCGCACCACGTGGCGATTCCTTCCGCCTTAATGAGCGCGTTTTCTTCAAAAGTAGCCCCGTTTTCCTCAATCTCTACCTCGATTCCGGCTTCCTTCATGGAATAGACCCGCACACCCAGATCCTGCAGGATTTCCCGGATCTCTTTCATTTTCCCCTCATTGCCGGTAGCGAAAATAATATCCTTCATCCCTTTATGCCTTCCTTTCCTGCTGGCTTTTCTTCGGCGGTTTCGGTCCCTGGAACTGATAAAAATAGGTTTTCATCATTCCGTTATAAATTTTCCGGTTTTTATCCGCCTTGCGCCCGATCTCTTTTTCCGCATTTTCATAAGAAGTGATCATATACAATGACCAGCTGTCCAGCTGGGCAAACCGCTCCCCCAGCGTCCGGTAAAGGAGGGGCAGATCTTTTTTATCCTCCAGACGCTCTCCATAGGGCGGATTGGTGATCACAAACCCATACTTCTTAGGGTGGGAAAGCTCTGCCACAGGCCTTCTCTGGAAGTGTATCATATGATCCACCCCCGCCAGCTTCGCATTCTCTCTGGCGATGGCCACCATGCTGTCATCTATGTCATATCCCTGAATATCCGTTATGACACTTGTGTCAATCATGTCCTGAGCCTCGTCAATACTCCGATACCAGCACTTTCTGTCTATGACATGAGCCCAGTCTTCCGCAATAAATTCCCGGTTCATGCCGGGGGCCATATTGGCAGCAATCATGGCCGCTTCGATCGGAAATGTCCCGCTGCCGCAGAAAGGATCCACCAGGATGCGGTCCGCCTTCCAGGGTGTGAGCAAAATAAGGGCAGCCGCCAGGTTCTCCGCAATGGGGGCTTTGGCCGTCAGTCTGCGGTATCCTCTCTTATGTAAGGATTCTCCTGTGGTATCCAGTCCCACCACAACCTCATCCTTCATGAGAAAAACCCGGATCGGAAAAGAATCTCCGTCCTCCGCAAACCAGCTCACCCCGTAGATGCCCTTTAAACGCTCCACCATGGCCTTTTTCATGATCGACTGAATATCCGAAGGGCTGAACAGTTTGCTCTTCACGCTGGCCGCCTTAGCTACCCAGAAACGGCCGTTTTGAGGGATATAATCCTCCCATGCCAGCGACCTGGTTCCCTGGAACAACTCTTCAAACGTTTCCGCATGAAAACTGCCGATTTTAATCAGAATGCGCTCCGCCGTCCGCAAAAAAATATTGGCCCTGCAGACCGCCTCTTCTTCTCCTTTAAATGTCACCCTGCCGTCTTCTACGCCGGTCACCTCATATCCCAGATCCATGATCTCCCGCTTCAGCACGGCTTCCAGCCCAAAATGACAGGGCGCAATCAACTCCATTTTTTTCATAAAACTCCTTTTCCTCTTATGTGTCAGCAGCCGTTTCCATTCTGCACGGCGGACACCATTCCATTCCGTATAATGCCATTGTACGTTTCCTGCCTGTCTGCTGTCAAGTAAAAAGCCGGAGCATGGCGCTCCGGCTTTTGCTTTTGTTAACGGCCGCATGCGCAGCCGTTAACCTTCATTTTCAGCAGACAGATTTAGAAATTGTTGTTATTGTTGTTGCTGTTTTTGCTGGAATCTTTGCTGCTGTTCTTGTTCTGGTTGTTGTTCTGGTTGTTCTGATTGTTTTTCTGAGAATTTTCAGTGCTGTTTTTGGACTGGTTCTCATTGTTGTTCTGGTTGTTGTAATCGTTTTTAGACATTTTTTTAATCCTCCTGTCATGTTTGGGTTACAGGAGTAGTATCTGAAAAAATCAGAAGTTTATACATCCCTTTTTCATTTTTTTTAAAATTGATCATTGCCCCGGCCTTCTTCCAGCCTTTTTTTGTAGGTTTCCGGATCTTTTTTCATCTTCGCCATCATATCAAGAGCCCGCAGAACCATATCTGTCTTCCGGCATTCTTCCGTGTTCTTTCCCGTATCATGAAGCAGATTATAATGTTCCATCTGCCAGATGAAGAGATCGATCAATGTATATCCGCAGCAGGACATTCCGTCATGGAGCGTATTGTGCTTCAAATAATAGAGAAATTCCCCATAAAGCGCATCGTCCTGTACCATTTCCATCCACAGCGCATCGCACCACTCCTGCGTCTCCCCCGCAAAGCTGCACAATGCCTTTAAATTTTCAAACGCTTTCACTTTACTGGAATCATAAATTATACCCGCCATCCCGTGCTACCCTTCTTTCCGATTTCGTGCTATTATTGTTGTAGTATACCCCAAACTTTTAAAAATGAAAAGAGGACTTCAAAATGCACGCCCAGACGGAACAAAAAAATGATTTTTCAAAGGGCAGCGTTGTTTCCGGGATTCTTTCCCTGGCCATTCCCATGACGCTGGCCCAGCTCATCAATATCCTATATAACATCGTTGACCGGATGTATATCGGCCGTCTGCCTGAAAACGCGACGCTTTCCCTCACCGGGCTGGGGCTCTGCCTTCCCATCATTTCCGTCGTGATCGCCTTTGCAAATCTCTTCGGCATGGGCGGCGCGCCACTCTGCTCCATCGCCCGCGGAAAAGGAGACCTTGCAGAAGCGGAAACTATCATGGGAAATTCTTTCTTCCTGCTGCTTCTTTCCGGCGCCGTCCTCACCGTTGCCGGGCTTGTCTTCAAGCGTCCTCTCCTCTACCTGTTCGGGGCCAGCGATGCCACCTTTCCTTTTGCGGACGAATACCTTTCCATTTACCTGTGCGGCAGCCTTTTTGTGATGATGGGGCTTGGCATGAACAGCTTTATCAACTCCCAGGGATTTGGCAGGATCGGTATGGGTACGGTGCTCATCGGCGCAGTTTTGAATATTTTGCTGGATCCCGTTTTCATCTTTGTCCTGCGCCTGGGCATTCGGGGCGCGGCCGTTGCCACCGTCATTTCCCAGGCGGCCTCCGCTCTGTGGACCTTTTCCTTTTTGACGGGGAAAAGGAGCATTTTGAAGCTTCGTCCCGCTTCCATGCGGCTGAAGCCTGCTCTGGTACGGGATATTACCGCCCTTGGCATGTCGGGTTTTATCATGTCCGTCACCAACAGCGCCGTCCAGATCGTCTGCAACGCGAGTCTTCAAAGTTACGGCGGGGACCTGTATGTGGGCGTCATGACTATCATCAATTCCATCCGTGAAATCGTCACCATGCCTGTCACCGGCATCACAAACGGCGCCCAGCCTGTGATCGGCTTCAATTATGGGGCCGGGCAGTATGGCCGGATCAAAAAAGCCATCGCCTTCATGTCCGTGGTCTGCATCTCCTACACCACGCTGATCTGGGGGATGCTGCACCTTTTTCCGGTGTTCTTCATTCGTATTTTCAGTGAGGAGGCCCCTCTGATTTCGGCCACCGTTCCCTCCATGCGGATTTACTTTTTCGGATTTTTCCTGATGTCCCTGCAATTTTCCGGACAGAGCACTTTCACTGCCATGGGAAAGGCCAGGCAGGCCATTTTCTTTTCCCTGTTTCGCAAAGCGTTCATCGTCATTCCGCTCACCCTGCTGCTGCCTCATTTCCTCAGCACTCAGGTGAACGGCGTGTTCGCTGCGGAACCCATTTCCAATCTCATCGGCGGCACGGCCTGCTTCGTGACCATGCTGGTTCTTGTAGGACGTGAAATCCGCAAAGGGGAATAAAGTTTTCCCGTGGTATAAATGGCACAAAAAGAGCCTACAGTAATCTGCAGGCTCAACAGCGTGCGCGAGAAGATTCGAACTCCCGACCTTCTGATCCGTAGTCAGACGCTCTATCCAGCTGAGCTACGCGCACATTTTCAATTTTCTGCCGGGCATTTGTATCGGCCCTGACAACGATATTCATTTTATCTTCTTTTTCTCTAAATGTCAATAGATTTTTTATTTTTTTCTCAGAAAATTCCTGTGAACAATGCCGCCCCGGATCCCGGGACGGCACTGTTGGTTGGTTTCTTATATGAGTCGGTTAATATCTGAATTCCTGTGCGAAATAATAGGTGCTGCCGCTCTTATAAATGGCAATCGCACATTTGGTAAAACTGGGATACATGATGTTTTCCTTATGGGTAGGGGAATTCAGCCATGCGGTCATAACGGAATCTGCGGAATTGTATCCATATGCCAGATTCTCTCCGTGCATGATCTGTGCATTGACCGTATACCAGTCGGACCCGTCGGGCCTTGTGTGGGAGAAGGACTCGGAACATTCAAAAGCTCTGATCGCCGCCGCATTCTCCAGATCACTGTCCCAGGATAATGCTCCAAGACCTGCCTGTGCACGCTGGGCATTCATCAGATCAAATGTCGCCATGGCCATATTCTTCAAGGCCGTCATCTCTTCCACATTCTCGTTGTTCACGGAGGATCCCAGCGGAGGTTCTTCCTCCTGGATCGTCACCGTGTCAAAATCAATTGTGTCATAGTCCCTCATTGCAGCATCATCCGTGATACCGCGGGCCTGTGCGTCAGCGCCTGCAGGAACTTCTTTCCCGCACCCTCCAAGCATCATCAGTGACATTGCCAAAACCACACCGAACGCTAATCCTTTCTTCATCTTCATATCACTCAACCTCGCCATCTTTTAATTTCCTATCTTAGTGATATTACTATAGCAGAAAAAACGATCATTGTCCAGCGTTATTTGATTTTTTTAACCTTAACTTTAACCTATATTGACTCTTTCTTAACCGGATTTCGTAGACATATTGCGCTTGATCACCTTCAGACGTGTGAACTCTTCCCTTTCCTTTTCCTCCAGCGCATTGCTGATGTCCTTCACCAGTGCGGTATAGGAAGGAATGGTAATATTTTTCAGCGCATTTGCCCGTTTCTGGGTCTTCCGGATGTTCATGGCAAGACGGTAGGCGGAGTTCTCCACCATGGACAGGCGCACTGTCAGCTTTTTCACTTTCAGGAACCGTTCCCTGGCCGCATCCACCGACTCACTGGAATTATAAAAGCCGTAATAAGGAACCCGTTTTTCCTCTTCGCTGGAAACCAGCGGGATCTCCGTCCCCATAATGCTTCTTGTTTTAATGCGCACAGAGTCTTCCACAGGAATGGCTTTCGCGATTTCCTGTACATAGTGGATCCCCACCTCTATATTCGCCTGCTGAAGCGCCTGATAAGCCTGTGTAAAGGTTTCATCGATTTCGGACTGGATGGTTTTTGCTTCCTCAATCAGGTTCATCAGCTCCCGGATGAGGATATTACGCTTTTTATCCATCAGTTCATATCCCTGCTTCGCCAGCGCCAGGGAGTTTTTTGCAAGCATCAGATTTCCTTTTGTGGGAAATGCGTTTATATTCATAAAAACGCCTCCTTATTCAAGCGTCCGGCCTTCCTGCCCATAGTACTGATCCAGAATCTTTGTATCAATGCGGTCCAGTTCTTCCCGGGGCAGCATTCTAAGAAGCGCCCAGCCGATTTCCAGCGTTTCCGTAATCGTCCGGTTTTCCTCTTCTCCCTGGCCCACAAAATGCTTTTCGAACTTTTTGCCGAATTCCAGATATTTTTTGTCCAGATCGGAAAGTTCGTCTTCCCCGATAACACTGGCGAGGGCGCGGGCGTCCCCCACCTTTGCATAGGAAGAAAACAGCTGGTTTGCCACCGCCTGGTGATCCGCCCTGGTATAGCCTTCCCCGATGCCGTCCTTCATCAGACGGGAAAGGCTGGGCAGCACATTCACCGGGGGATAAACGCCCTGGCCGTGCAGTTCCCTGTCCAAAACGATCTGGCCTTCTGTGATATAGCCGGTCAGGTCGGGGATGGGATGGGTGATATCGTCATTTGGCATGGTGAGAATCGGAATCTGGGTCACGGATCCGTTCACGCCTTCCACAATGCCGGCCCTTTCATAGATGGTTGCCAGCTCCGAATACAGATAGCCGGGATACCCTTTTCTGGAGGGAATCTCCCCCTTGCTGGAAGAGACCTCACGCATGGCCTCCGCAAAAGATGTCATATCCGTCAAAATCACCAGGATGTGCATGTTCTTTTCAAAAGCCAGGTATTCCGCCGCCGTCAGCGCCACCTTGGGAGTGATGAGACGTTCCACCACAGGGTCGTTCGCCAGATTTAAAAACATCACCACATGATCCAGAACGCCGCTTTCCGCAAACGTATGCCGGAAGTATTCGGCCACATCATATTTTACGCCCATTGCGGCAAAAACGATGGCGAACTGTTCTTCCGATCCTTCTCCCAGAGATGCCTGACGCACGATCTGTGCCGCAAGCCGGTCATGGGGCAGTCCGTTTCCGGAAAAAATGGGCAGTTTCTGTCCACGGATCAGAGTGGTGAGTCCGTCGATGGAGGAAATGCCGGTCCTGATATAGTTACGGGGATATTCCCGGGTCACCGGATTTAAGGGCTTTCCGTTCACGTCCGCATATTTTTCGGCTGCCACGTCGCCCAGATTATCGATGGGTTCCCCGATGCCGTTAAAAGTCCTTCCCAGAAGCGCTCCGGTAAGCCCGATCTCCATGGGCCTTCCGGTAAGCCTGGTATGGGTATTCTGCAGGGACAGGTTTTCCGTGCTTTCAAATACCTGCACCACCGCTTTGTCCTCGTTAATTTCCACGATGCGGCCCAGCTTTTTTTCCCTGCCGTCCGCAACGATTTCCACGATTTCATCAAATGCCGCGCCCTTTACTCCCTCCAGCACAACGAAGGGACCATTGACGCTGCTCAATCCCAAATACTCAATTGCCATGTATCTATTCTCCATTCTGCCGTCATAGCAGCATTCCGCATGATTTGCCTATGCGTTGCGGGCGATCACATCATCATAAAACTGATCGATCGCCTTTTTGTAATCGTCAAACTTATCCAGCCGGTCATTTTCCACATCATATTTTATGGAAATCACCCTGTCAAAAATGGGATCTTCCTTTAAGACGGACATGGGCATTCCCATGGAGACCAGGGCCTTCGCCTTTTCATACAGATAGAGGATGGTTTCCATCATTTTCTTCTGTTTGAGCAAAGGCACGCTGGTATCCTCCGGATGGAACGCATTCTGCTGCAAAAAGCCCAGACGGATCACCCTTGCGATTTCCAGCGTCAGTTTCTGGTCATCCGGCAGCACATCGCTGCCGATGAGCTTGACGATTTCCATCAGACTGCTCTCCTGGTTCAATATGGCAACCAGCTGATTCCGGTCGTCAATGAAGTCGGAACCCACATTGTCCGCATACCAGCTTGCCAGATCCGGCAGATATTCACTGTAGCTGGTGAGCCAGTGGATGGCCGGGAAGTGACGGGCGTAGGCAAGGTTTTTGTCCAGCCCCCAGAAACAGCGCACAAACCGTTTGGTATTTTGGGTGACGGGCTCGGAAAAGTCACCTCCCTGAGGCGATACCGCGCCGATGATGGTCACACTGCCTTCCGTTCCGTTTAAGTTTTTCACCATGCCGGCCCGTTCATAAAATGCGGACAGACGGCTGGCCAGATAAGCCGGAAACCCTTCCTCGGCAGGCATTTCCTCCAGACGTCCGGAAAGCTCTCTCAGTGCTTCTGCCCACCGGGAGGTGGAATCTGCCATAATGGCCACATGATATCCCATATCGCGGTAATATTCCGCCAGGGTCAGCCCTGTATAAATGCTGGCCTCCCGGGCCGCAACCGGCATATTGGAGGTGTTGGCGATGAGCACGGTCCGGTCCATCATGGGATTGCCGGATTTGGGATCGATCAGTTTGGAGAAATCCTCCAGCACTTCCGTCATCTCGTTGCCCCGTTCCCCGCAGCCGATATAGACGATCAGATCCGCATCCGACCATTTGGCGATAGAATGCTGGGTCATGGTTTTGCCTGTACCAAAGCCGCCGGGGATTGCCGCCGTTCCTCCTTTTGCGATGGGGAAAAGGGTATCCAGAATCCGCTGCCCTGTCACAAGAGGCCTGGATGCGGAATACCGTTTGCTGTTGGGACGCGGTACCCGGATCGGCCATTTTTGTGTCATCGTAAGACTGACAGTCGTGTCATCCGGTTTCAAAAGCGTAACTATGGTGTCATCTATCGTGTACTCTCCGTCGGGCACCACAGTTTCTACAATTCCCCGGATATCCGGAGGAACCATCACTTTATGGACGATGGCGGGAGTCTCCGGCACTTCTGCGATGATGGCGCCGCCGCAGACCCGGTCGCCGGGTTTTACACAAACCGTTGTTTTCCACTTCTTTTCCCTGTCCAAAGAGTCCATGGAAAATCCCCTGTCGATATAACTGCCTGATTTTTTGGCAATTTCCGCCAGCGGGCGCTCAATTCCGTCAAAGATATTGCGCACGATCCCCGGTGCCAGCGTTACGGATAGGGTAGCCCCTGTGGGATAGAGCATTTCTCCCGGCTTTAAACCGGAAGTTTCTTCAAAAACCTGGATGGTGGTCATATCCCGGGACAGCCGGATCACTTCACCTACCAGCTTTTCCTCTCCCACATAAACCATTTCACCCATTTTTAAGTCTGTCTTTCCCTTTACGGAAACGAGCGGGCCGTTGATGCCATAAATTTTTAAAGACTTTTCCATCGAAAGCTCCCCTCCTTCCCTTCAAAGGCTTCTTTCAGTTTTGTATCAAAGGACTGGTCGATCAGAATCCCTCTTTTGGCGATCACCGCCCGGATGCCGCCGCCAAAACCGTAAGCGCTCACCACAACCGCAGTATTTGCTCCGGCTGAAATGGCATTCTGTTTTCCGATATCCGCCGGATCGATATAGATCACCACTTCGTCCTCTCCGGCGAACTTTTTGATACTGCGCACCTGTTCAATCAGGTACTTTTCATATTCTCTGGTGCCCATATAGCGCTCCAGCTTTCCCTTCACCTCTGAAAAAAGCTTCTGTTCCAGTTCTTTCTGCAGCTTTCCGGTCTGTTCCCGGATTTCCATCTGCTGTCTGGCCGCTTCTGCATTTTTCTGCTTTTCCAGGCTTTCTTTCTTCAGCCGCAGGGAAAGCTCCGCCTTGCGCAGTGCATTCTCCTGGTAATCCTGAAATACTTTCTGCAGTCCCTTTTTATATTCTTCGATCTGTCCGGCATTTTCTGCATTGACTTTTTGGGTAGTCACATCCATAAAATGCTGCAATTTTTCATCGATTGTCATACTGTCCTCCAACTCCTTACAGGTTAGATCTTGATTCCGATCGCTTCATTCACATAGGATGTGATGAAATCCGGGGCGCGGCCCGTACCGTGTCTGTCCGGGATTTCCACAATCAGCGGTAACTTCCGCTCCAACCTGATATGGTCGATGATATCCGGAAATTCCTTCCCGAATTTTTCCGTCAGAAGCAGGATTCCGATTTCCTTATCGGCAAGCACCTTGTCGATTTCTGCCTTCAGTTCCTGTCTCTCATGGACCACCGCGCCTTCCACCCCGGCAAGTCTCATGCCGGTCCAGGTATCAATGTTGTCACTGATCAAATACATTTTCATCAAAGTTTCCCCAGAATCATAAATGCGATGATCAAACCATACAGGCAGACACCTTCGGCCAGACCTACGAAAATCAGAGACTTACCGAGGATAGAGGAATCTTCACTGATTGCGCCAAGGGCTGCGGATGCGGCGCTGGCAACGGCAATACCGCCGCCCACACAGGACAGGCCGATGGAAAGCCCCGCCGCCAGATATCCAAGACCCGTGGAAAGGCCGCCTGCCGCTGCGGTTTCTGCCGCGGTTTCCGCTGCAAACGCATTGCCGGAAAACATCAGGATTCCGGTGCAGAGCATCAGTCCGAAAAACAGGGCGCCGTTTAATGCCAAAGTCATTTTATATCTTTTTTTTGTCTTTTCCCCTTTTACAAATATGCGGAAGGGTACCGCAATGCTGGCGATAAATGCTGTGAATAAAATTATTTTTGTCATGATAAATGACCTCCTTCATTATATTCTTCTATTTTAATATAGGGTTCAAATTCTCTGCCGCCTCCCTGATAGAAACGGCTGAAAAATTCATAATACTGCAGACGCAGGACCTGAATCCCGACGATCAGGCCTTCCATCCCCATGACGATCAGATTCCCGATGACCACCACCGGAAGGTTCGGCATCCCGCCGTTTTCCGCTCCGGCCAGCATCATGACCACCTGCATCATAGCGGCATGGCTGACCGCAAAAGCGCCGATACGGACAAAGGACAAGGTATTTGAAAAATAACTCAGACACACTTCAAACAGTTCAAAGAACGCCTGCACCACAAACATCACCGGGCCGCTTTCCTTTTCATAGGTTTTCTTCTCCAGCCATGCGCCCAGCGGTTCTTTACAGGCAATCACCAGAAGCGGCAGGACAAACATCACGGCCAGCACCGCCGCTGCCGGCAGGCTGTGTCCCGTCATGAACAGCACCACAACCGCTGCCACGGCCCCGTAAAAGACAAATCCGGCCGCCCCGTTGGTATCAAACAGCGCGGATTTGATATCCTTCGCTTTCAGAGCATTTATCATATGAAAAATCATGGTCAGCAGAATCAGGCCCATTCCCACGGCGATGGTCACCACAAATACGGTGTTCAGATTTCCGATAAACGGCAATTGCGACATCGCCTCCGCCGGCCGCAGCCACAAGGCCGGGATCCAGTTTTCAAAGCCGAATATACTGCCGTATAGAAAGCCGAATATGGTGGAGAAAAATCCACAGCTGCCGATGATCGCCGCAAGATCCATTTTTTTATAGCGATATAGTAAAAAGCCGCCGATCAGCAGGCACAGCCCCTGTCCCACATCCCCGAACATCGCTCCGAAAATAATGGAATAGGTTATCGCCACAAACAGCGTGGGATCAAATTCATCATAATCCGGCAGGCCATACATCCGGATAAACATTTCAAAAGGCCGGATCAGTTTCGGGTTTTTCAATCTTGTGGGCGGCTTGGCAGTTCTTTTGTCCGGATTTTCCTCCATGGTGCAAAAAATATCGGGATCCGCATCCAGCTCTGCCTTCAGGCGGTTCGCATCTGCTCCTGTCATCCAGCCGCACAAAATGAAAAAGGTATCGTCCTTGGCTTTGGTAAATGCCGCCAGCCGCCGGATATCGAAAAGTTTTTCCGCCTTTTTTAGAACCTTTGCCGCCAGGCTGATCTTTCCTCCGATACCGCTCAATTCCGAGATCAGAGTGCTTTCCACTTCCGCGATCTGCCTCTGCAGGCTGTCAATCTCCGCCTGCAGCGCCCTGCACGCTTCATCCACAGTGCCCTCGTAGGCATCTTCCAAAAAGATCCTTTCAAAATGGAAGGAAGCGTAAATGGCATCCACTTTTTCTTCTTCCGCGGCCGGTACAAAATAAACACCCCAGATGTACTCCTGATCCGCCGCACATTTTTCAAATATGGTTCCTATGTCATCATAAACATATTTTTTCAGTCTCTCATAATATTCTGCCGGTATCTTTCCGAATCGGAATTTTACCTCTTTGAAATGCAGGATTCTGGAAATGTCAAAATGCAGCTCCCGGTAAGGTTTGACCGCGCCGAACAGCTCTTGTTTCTTTTTCAGTTGTTCCGAAAGTCCCGCTTTCTTTTGTTCTGCCGCCAGACGTTTTTCTTCCGCCTCCCTGATGATCGCTTCCGCTTCCTCAGGCTCCATCTTTTCCTGCGGCAGCCGCTGCGCCCCAAATCTCCGGGCTGTTTCCGATGCTTTCGCAGCGATATCCCGGTATGGGTTATTTTCTGTGCCGGGAATGATGTTTTTTAAATTTTTCAGCTCCCCCACCGCATTTTCCAGTTGTATCTCATACCGGCAAAGATACTTCTGTGTCACCGTATCAAGCTGATCCTTCGGCCCGATAAGGCTGATAAATTTCATTTTTTCAATCAATTGCCGCACCTTCCTTTACGCCAGATATTCTCGGATTTTCTCAGCCGGCAGCCCATATCTCACACATTCCATGGCCGTAATTATTTTATGCACTTCGCGTTCCTTCCTATATAAATATACATCGAGACAAGCTGCGGAATATGGTTTCTGTCCCATCAGGGCCGCATGCACCTTCTCCTGGATGCGGCTTCCGGCTTTTTCCAGTCCGGGATGATCCTCCTGTTTTGCAAACCTCCCGTACTTCGTGGCCGCTGCACGGGAAAGCATTTCTTCCTCGCTGTCCGCCTCTGCCATTCCTTTGATCTCTTCCGTGGACAACCGATAATGAACCGGAATAATGAGCGCATAAATATCGGACGCTTCCATCCGGTAATACTTTTTGGCCCTGTAAATCCACTGCAGATTCAACAGGTCGATTTCGGTTCCCACTGATTGGATCACCGCTTCCCTGTCCTGTTTTTTTAAATTCTTTCTCACCCGTTTCCACAGATCGGTAAAATAAAACATATCCAGGGCAAATTCATAGTCAAACAGCTTCTCCCCGCCGCCTGCATATACATTTTTCAGCACGCTGCAGTAAGGAGTCCCTTCCAACGCCTGGATAAGGCCTTCCATCGTGTCCGCCGATGCCGCCTGTATGAGTGGAAAGCGGGAATGTCGGGCAAAAATCTCCCGGTACTCCGAAACATCCGTAAGCGTCCCCCCGTTCCCGAAAACCGCTCGCACCAGCATCTTTAAGCAGGTAATTTCATATCTTCTGAAATAACTGTCCAAAAATGCACGCTGTTCCAGATTGGAAAACCGGTAAAGTTTAGAAAAATCTGCGAACAGAGACTGCATGACGATTCCTTCCGCCTGTCCTCTGTGCAGATCATTTTCATTTTCTTTCTCCAGGATTTTGGCATAGGAGGGCGTTTTCTTCAGCCATCCGATCACCTCGGGAACGCTGCCCAGACTGCTGATCTGTTCAAAATCCTCTCTGTCAAGCAGTTTCCCGCTCATCGCGCGCACCTTTGTTGTCAGGCCGCTGTAACGAAATAAGCTCATTTCCTCACACCCTTATCATGGATTTTAAAATTTCATCCGAAATCCTGTCATGTTCCGTTTTATATCTGTGCCGGATGTCGATCAGCTCTCGTTCCGTTTCCTGTCTCAGCCTGGAAAGCTCTTCTTCCTTTTCCTTCTCCATCCGTTCCCGGAGTGCAGCTTCCTTTTCAGCAGTATTCTGCTCCAGCATCTGGTCAAACTGCTTTTTCTTTTCTTCCATCTGCGCCGCAAGTTCTTTTTTCCGGGCATCCACCGCTTCCTTCATCTGAGCGGCGGCTTCTTCCACATCCACGAGCCTGTTTAAGACCTCTTCTATGGTCCTTTCCATGCCGACACGCCTCCTTTTTTCGTCTTTTCAAATTCCTTCTGCCGTATTATACTATGATTGAATCATATTGGAAAATAATAATATGATATGTGTATAATATCAAAAATGCATGATAAAAAAGGAGGTCTTCCATGTCTGCCAGCTTTGATTACTATAAAACCTTTTATTATGTAGCAAAATACAAAAATTTTACCCGGGCCGCCACGATGCTTCTTTCCAGCCAGCCTTCTGTCACCCGCAGCATGCAGAACCTGGAGAGTGAGCTGGGCTGCCGTCTGTTCATCCGCTCCCGCCATGGGGTGACTCTCACGCCGGAAGGTGAAATTCTATACCGCCATGTCGCCCCTGCCTGCGAGAGGATCCTCCGGGGAGAAGAAGAGTTGGGTATGGCGCTGGGCCTGCACGGCGGGGCGGTGAGCGTCGGCGCTACGGAGACCGCTCTGCACTGTCTGCTGCTTGAAAGACTCACTTTTTTCCAGCAGGAATATCCCGACGTCAAAATTCGCATCAGCAACGGCACCACCTCCCACGTCCTTGCCGATCTGAAGGAGGGACGCACCGACATGGCCGTTGTTCCCACTCCCCTGCAGATTGAAAAGCCGTACATCGTCACGCGGCTGCGCCCTGTGAAAACAATCCTGGTGGGCGGCCCCCGCTTTGCCGGGCTGTGCCGTCAGGATAATGCCCTGCAGGACTTGAGATCCTACCCATTCGCGGGGCTGGCGACCACCACCATGTCCCACCGTTTTTATGAAAACTTCTTTGCCTCTCACGGCCTTCCTCTTCAATATGATATCGAGCTGGCCAGCGCTGATCTCCTTCTCCCGGTAGTGATCCACAACCTGGGCCTTGCCTTCATGCCGGAAGAACTGGCCGCCCAGGCGCTTTCCGAAAACCGTGTTTTATCCATTCCCTTAAAGGATGAAATTCCGCTCCGCTATATCTGTTTGGTGCGGGATCCGGGCAGGCCTCTGGGAGCCGCATCCCATTGTCTGATGGATATGCTTTTAAACAATCATGAAAATTAAAAAACCTGTTTTCTGCCGGATATCCGTTTTGCAGAAAACAGGTTTTTTCTCTTATTTGATTTTTTTTTAACAAACTTTGATTCAAAAATCCGCCTCTCTGCCCTACTTTTATGACAACACAGGCTGATTCCTATTCTCAATATAATCTGTGATGCGTGTAATAAATTCTGCATTGGTCGGCCTTCTTCCTTCACTGGAGTCATAGCCGAATACTTCTTTTTGTTCTTCCTTATTCCCTTTCATCCAGGATACTTCAATTGCATGTCTGATCGCATGTTCCACCTTATCGGGTGATGTTCCGTGTTTCCGCGCGATCGACGGATACAGACGTTTGGTGATCCCATCCAGTTCTTCCCTGTCCTCCAGACAGATTTTGATCCCGGTTTCCAGATACAAAAATCCTTTCAGGTTTGCTCTGACGCCCAGTCTCACCAGCAGATCATTGATTTTTGAATCGGCCGTCGCTTTCTTTGTGACCGGTCCCAGCGGTTCGTAGGAAAAGACGATCCGTAAATTCCTGTCTTTCCTGACCAATTCCGTAAGCTGAAAAAGCTCATTCTTGTTGCACTCTCGTGCAGATACCCATATACAACTCATTTTATCCCTCCGCATGTCGAATTGTTTGACAATTCATAACATAGTGTATATTTTATCAGATAATTTTTAAAAGAAAAGGATTTGTTTGGCACTAAATTTTAAATTGATAAAATATTTTAGTGCCATAAATGGCATTACAGGAAGAAATTTTACTCAATAAATAACCCGGTTTTTATTCCGATACAATGGTTTTTCTCTGTCATTTCAGACCTAAATGGTAACTAATTGATGGATAAAAACGGGAAGCGCAGGATAAACGCATCAGATGCATTTCATCGATTTTGTTTGAATAAAGGCAGAATCTATGTTAAAATAACTAATTAGTGATAGTTGTACAGGAAAGGAACCATATTCTCATGAAAAAAGCTTTTATTATCGGTGCCGGGCCCGCAGGCCTCACCGCAGCCTATGAGCTGCTGAAGCAGACAGATGATATTGAAGTCACTGTATTTGAAGAAAGCCAGCATATGGGCGGTATCTCTAAAACCGTCAATTATAAGGGAAACCGCATGGATATGGGCGGTCATCGCTTCTTTTCCAAGGTTCCCAGAGTCAATGAGTGGTGGGAAAACATGCTGCCCATGCAGGGGAGCCCTGCCTATGATGATATCAAACTGAACAGGACGATGCCCTGGAAGGAAGGCGGTCCCGATCCGGAAAAAGAAGACAGGGTCATGCTCAAGCGCAACCGCGTATCCCGGATCTATTTTGAACAGAAGTTTTATGATTATCCGATACAGCTGAAGCCGGAACTGTTTCTCAATATGGGCTTTGTCAATACCGTTCAGGCTGTTTTCAGCTATCTTGCGGCTGTGGTGCATAAGCGCCCGGAAAACTCCCTGGAAGATTTTTATATTAACCGGTTCGGCAAGAAGCTCTATTCCATGTTTTTTGAAAATTATACGGAGAACCTGTGGGGACGCCATCCCAGTGAAATCGACCCCAGCTGGGGCGCGCAGCGCGCCAAAGGCCTTTCCGTAATGGCAATTATTAAAGATATGTTCGGAAAGATGCTTCCGAATAAAGAGAACCGCCATGTGGAGACTTCCCTCATCGAGTCTTTCAGCTATCCAAAGCTTGGCCCCGGAGAGTTATGGGATGTCACCGCTTCCGAAATCGAAAAGATGGGCGGTAAGATTTTAAAAGGCTGCAAAGTCATTTCCTTTGAAAAGAACGCGGACAACCATATCGTGTCCCTGACCTACGAACAGGACGGAAAACAGATCAAGGCGGATGCGGATCTCTTCATTTCCTCCATGCCCATCCGGGATCTGGTGGGCGGTATGAATGATGTTCCCGCCAAAGAGGCGGTCATCGCAGCCGGCCTTCCTTACCGGGATTACCGCACTCTGGGCGTTTTAGTCCGCAAGCTGAATTTAAAGAACAAAACCAAAATCAAAACCATCGGCAATATCGTTCCCGACAACTGGGTTTATGTGCATGATAAGACCGTAAGTCTCGGGCGTTTCCAGATTTATAACAACTGGTCTCCTTACATGGTGGTGGATCTGGAGAACACGGTTTGGATCGGTCTGGAATACTTCTGTAATGAAGGCGACCGTCTCTGGAACATGTCCGATGAAGAATTTTCAAAATTTGCAGTGGATGAAATTGTAAAAATGGGATTGATCGATGCAGCCGAAGATGTTCTCGACACCCATTCCGAATCCGTCAAGAAAGCTTACCCCGCTTATTTTGACACCTATGCGGAAATCGATACGCTCATCGCCTACTTAAATACCATCGACAATCTCTACTGTGTGGGCAGAAACGGACAGCACCGCTACAACAACATCGACCATTCGATGTGCACTTCTTTTGAAGTGGTGAACAATATTGTCAACGGCATTTCAGACCGCTCCAACATCTGGAATGTGAATACGGAAAAAGAATATCATGAGGCAAAAGCCTGATGCTTTCTTCCATACAAAAACCCCGGATCGACTGACCCGGGGTTTTTTGTTTTATCAATAACCTTTATAATGATTTTTCTTTAAAACATCCTTCGCGATATCGGTGCGAAGCTTCGTATCGATGAAGTCACAGTGTTTGCAGAACTCCCAGTTCTGACGGCCATCCTTCACTTTGGTACGCAGCTGTTTGTAAATTGCGCTGTTCCAGGCATCCTTTAAAGGAATTTTAGTCAGATCGCCGAAGTCTGTCACTTCAAAGTTATCACAGCAGCAAATGCCCAGCTTTCCGTTGGGGGTGATCCACATATCCGTAAAAGGCATCAGACAGGTTTCTTTGATGATCTTCTCCGTCGCCTTTTTGTTGGGCGCGCTGCCCGCGCGGTTGGTGAGCACTTCCTTCAGGTAACGCATCTGGATCAGGATATCCACATCCTTAAACTCATCCGGATGGGCCTGCACATAATCGTAAATCACTTTGATATTGTCGTGCAGCTTCATATCCAGACAATAATTGTTGATGATCACCTGGTTCACATAAGGAACGATGGATTTGAGCTTGTCCACATCCAGAATCAGACCGTTGGTGGACATGAAGATAAAGCAGTCCGGCAGCTGTCTGCGCGCATATTTATGGAATTCCACAATGCGGGTATCCAGCAGCGGTTCGTTGTTCCCGTATAAGGTCAAGTGGCCTTTATAGCCCCATTCTTTGAGCTGGTCGATGATGCTGTAATACAGGTCCTCGGACATTCTGGCATAAGGACGCTTCTCCGCATTTTTATTCGCCGTGCAAAATTCACAGGTGGAATTGCAGCGGTTAATAGTCTCTAAATTCACTACGTGAGGGTGCGGCACCTCGGGACTGTTCAGGAAATATTCGATATAATCCTGCTGGATTTTTCCTCTTGTTAAAAACTGAAATTTTAAATAACTTTCACTGGCCAGCTTCGGGAAATATTTTCTCGCATTCCAGCCGAATCTGCCGGCGAAATTGGTTATTCTGATAGGCATGACATATGTCCCCCTTACTCTTTTTGTTCCGCCGCCAAAAATGTTCCTTCCGGCGGCCATATCTAAAGGCTATGATACCATTAACTCGTTTCCTTGTCAAACCTGGTGTTCCCTCATTTCATACAGATAGATGGTATAAGGCGAACTTTCATCCGTATAAACGCCGTGAAGGACGAATCCCAGTTCTGCTGCATTGGAAAGTTCATATCGGGAAAACAGGTATTTCCCTCCCATTTTACGGAACTGATCCCCGTCCAGATATAAATGCAAATCCGAAAGGGGCTGGTTTCGATACGGATTATAAATACTCTCCCCGCTTCCCGCATACAGATATGCCCTGGCCCCCCACTCTCCATAATAGGTCTGCCATTCCGGCACTCTGTCATAGGACGGCTTTATGAGTGTTATGAACTCATCCTTATAGCTTTGCGGATAAAATCCCAGATAGCCGTCCAGGGTCGCGATCCCGCTGTATTGGAGCACCGCAGGATTCAATCCGTAGCCTGCCGCATATTCGCCGTCATAATCGATATCCTCTTTGATCTGTTCCATCAGATCAGCGCTGTAGTATTCCCGGTAATTGAGCAGATTCACTTCCGTATGTTTTACCGCCCGATAGGCCTGATGATAGCAGGTCCAGTAAAATTCATTATAAACCGCGGGGGACAGAATGATCACCGCCACAGCGATACAGGCCAGCAGATTGGCCGCCCGCTTTGCCAAAAGCTTCTTTTGGTCATACAGATATTTCAGCACCAGGAAAAAGGCCGCATACCACAGAAACGGATTGAAAAATACGGTCCGGTTGAACTGGAATCCTTTCAGCGGAGGCACCAGCATTTCAAAAAGGCGGCGGAAGCCTCCCCAGAAATACAGTCCGTAAACGGCACAGTTAAACAGGATGAAAAAAACGACCCACAAAAAGCCCTCTTTCCAAATCTGCTTCCCTTCTTTTTTCCGGATCAGTTCCGCAATCCGCCAGACCAAAAACAGGGCGCAGACCGGAAGCACAAAAGCCGCATGATCCGACGCTGCATGAAATACAGGCGTCAGAAAAGCTTCTTTCATCTGTCCCAGCACACCGGCCGCATCCAGATCGGTATCCACCATGCTCGCCCGGATCGTTTCCACTTTTGAAAAAAGCATCTGTCCAAAGAGCCTGTATTCAAAGCACACATATCCCGCGGCCAGCACAAACAACGCCAGGAGCAGACGGCCGTTTAGTTTTCTGTCCCTTACGGAAAAGAATACAATCGCACAGACCAGATAAGCCAGGATAAAAAATCCGAAATAGGAAAAATAGGAAATCAGCGGATAGAGAAACAGCGCGGCATACCACAGTTTCCCTTCCCCATAGTAAATTTTCCGCAGCAAAAACACCGCCAGCGGAATGGAAGCAAAAGCCAGCCCATAGGCCGGGAACAGGGGCAGTATCCCGTAACACATCCCTGCCACCCAGGCGATCCCTTTATACTGACAAAACTTCTCCTTATAAATATCGTTTGCCAGCAGCACAAAAGAGCCCATACCGATGAGAATTTTCAGAAAATATCCCGTCATATAGGCCCAAAATACCGGCATAAAGGTGAAAAGAATGTTATACAGATTCCACTCACTGCTCAGATAATCCCGGGAAATCCCGCCCAGCATAGGCATATCCGACCCGTGGGAAAACCAACCGTCCCAGTGATTCATCACCTGGAAATGGGCCACAAAAAGATCCAGATTATCCTGCACGGTAAGATAACTGTTTTCCCTGTAAACCAAAAAAACAAGCGCCTGTGCGCCGATACAGCCGAATACCACAATCAGATACCAAAATCGGTCCAGCCAGTTCAAAAAACGTTTCATACCTATACCTCCCGCGTCTTTTTTATCATACTATATCCACCACCCATGCGCAAGCACCGTCTTTCCCTGACCTTTTCCCTGTTTTACGATATTCGAAAGTTGAACGATACCGTTTCCGGAATAAAGGCATCAAACCGCCCGCACTTTGTCTGTGCATCCTTCTCCCCGCGCGGCCGCCCGCCCCTTGGGGCGTACAGAGAGCCGTCTTTTTGTGACTTATCCTTTCCGGCCCGAAAATACAGTCCGGGGCCGGCAGTCCAAAAGCTGCAGACTCTGGGCCGGTATTTCCCGCCGGAAAGGATCGGAACAAAAAATGGTTCTCTGCCACGCCACAAGGGACGGGCGGCAGCGCCGGGAGAAGGATGCACAGGCGGAGCGCGGGCGGGTTACTGCCCTCCTTGATGCAAAAAAGTGCCTTCGGCACCTCAACTCCCCTAGCCCCTCATTCATGAGGGGAATCAGGGCTTGTTTTTTGTATCACTTTGTCTCATAATAATCTCATGAATGTAATACAGAAGATGCTTAGAGACTATTACGAGATTATTGAATACGATATGAAACCCAGACCTGTTGTCATGGAAAACATCGAAAAGGTCATTAACTGTGGAGATCCTTCTTACGGTGGGGCCATGTATGGCTGCTCTCATTGCGGAACTCTTAAGTTCGTTCCTTTCCGTTGTCACTCCAAGTTTTGTCCCACTTGCGGCGCAAAGTATTCCAACGACAGGTCTACCTCTATGTCTTTTAAATTAATCCAGTGTCCCCATCGCCATCTCGTATTCACTATTGACGAATCACTACGCCCCTTTTTTCTCGAAGACCGTTCTCTGCTTAATTGTCTCTTCGAGGCCGTTTCCGATGTCATCAAAGGGGTTTTTTTCTCCTTGAATAAGTCCAAAAACTTTGTCCCTGGTTTTATCTGCGTCCTTCATACCTTCGGACGCCCTCTCCAATGGAATCCTCACATCCACTGCCTCCTCACCGAAGGAGGGTTGTCTGATGATGGTGTCTGGCGTAATGTTACATATTTCAATTATTCCTACCTCCGTAAATCCTTTCAGACTGTTTTGTTAAATAAGCTTGAAAAACGCATTGGTCCCTCCTTTAAAAAGTTGAAAGCTGACATTTACCATAAAGACAAAAATGGATTCTACGTTTATGCAAAGCCCAGTCTCTGTGATCCCAAATCCATTATTAAATATGTCAGCCGCTATCTGGGACGTCCTGTCATCGCTCTTTCCAGGATTGATTCCTACGATGGGGAATTGGTAACTTTCCATTATAATAAGCATGAAGACAACTCTTTCGTTCAAAGGACTCTTCCTGCCATTGATTTCATTAAACTGCTTATTGCGCATATCCCTGATAAGAATTTCAAGATGACTCGATACTATGGCCTTTATGCCAGACACCGGGAGATTGACAATACGCTCCATAAAGCTGTTCCTAAATCCAAACACAGGATTCTCCTTGATTTCAATACCTGGCGGAAACGTTTTCTTCTTACCCTGGGTTACGATCCCCTTCAATGCCCAAACTGCAAACAAGAAATGCTCTTTTTAGAGTTATATCATAAACACCAACGCCTTCCTCTGGATGAATTATATAAAAGGACTATGATAAAACATGGGCTTTATCCCCGGTCCCGCTCCGCTTGACTTTCTTTCCCATCTGATGCATACTTCACTTATTACAGATGGGAGGCTGCTGCAAATGGATCAAAAATATGTAGATGAACTCAGGCAAAAATACATCAAAAATCCTCCGGAAGGAATGACACCCAAACTGGTCAGAGGCATGACCGATTCTGATTTATTGGATATGCATTATTTTTTAACCGAAGATGACGACTTCGACGATGATGAGTTTGAAGAAGGGTTCTACATAGACCTCTTCTAGACACCGTCTATTTCGTTATGCCCGCTTACAGCGGGCATTTTTACGTATGACGGGCATGCCGTCAGTCTGTGGTGAAAGTCCACAAGGGGCGTAGTTGCC
>CABSCP010000055.1 GCA_902476265.1 uncultured Lachnospiraceae bacterium | reverse complement strand
CTGTCCCTTTCCTTCCATATCCGGCGGAAAGAACGGTGCGCTCTCACATACCCTTCACGTTCCGCGCTATCTCTTTGCGAGCAGCTGTCTTTGTTTTCTGTACCCAATGTTCTTTCCTCCTTTCCCGGTTGTACTTAAGACTCCTGTTGATTCGGTCCTTCGCCTCTCGGCTACTATGACCTCGGCTGACTTCTGTACGTTCTGCATTCCCTCACGGTAATGGTTATCCCTTTCAGGACATTCCGTACAGACCTCCCCGGGTACCACACGTTTCTTTCTCTCCATACATCTGCCACATTTACCATACATGATCCCGTGCAGTTATCGGGCTTCGACTTGTCAGGCAGCCTTACCCTCATGCATAGCCTGATGTGATTTCTGTTCGTCAGACCAGAGATTTGCCCACGGGTTAGTATGTTCCCCGCATCCAGCTTCCTTCAGATTCCACCTCACGATGAACACCCTTGCCTTCGGTTATATCCTTCCCACTGCCGGGCGGATTCCGGACTTGCGCCGGTTAGAAACGTGCGCCGCCGGGCGCACCGGAAAAGGAGGGCGTGACCGGCATCGGTCACACCCTCTCTTTTAGTTCTCCCTCATCAGCATGGGCATGAAAATCCCGCCCTGTACGCTGCGGGCTTTGAAATGGCAGTACTCCCCGGTCACCGTCTCATACCAGTCCGAGAACGGGATCCTGCTTTTGGTATTTTTCAGGTAATCCGCCACCGGCGCGATCAGCGCTCTGGCCTCTTCCGGATGTGCGGCCATGGCCGCGCACCAGAGGATCCAGTCGCTCTTGGTATAGGCCCGGCGGCTGTCCAAAGGCGTGCCGTAGGGGTTCGCTTTTTTGATATAGTATGCCAGCTCTTTTTCGTATACCCCATCGGAAAACAGCCCCGATCCAAAGAACCGGTCCCAGACCAGATTGTATTTTAAACTCCAGGTTTCGGGACTGCCGAAGGACAGCGCGTAATGATCCCCGGCATCGCTTCGCTTCTCCCATTCCTTCGCCATTTCCGCCGCCTTTTCATGATATTCTTTGGCTTCTTCCGTGAAACCCAGCTGTCCGGCAAGCTGCGCGTAGGCTTCGATTCCCATGATTGCCTTTGCGGACAGGTTCACGTTGTGGGACAAATGGCCCGCAAAATCATCGGTGCACAGCTGTTCGCCGGGATCCGCTCCGTAGGCCAGCAGGTATCGGGTCCACTGTTTTAGCACTCCCATATAAGGCTTGGCAAAGGCAGGGCTTACCTCCAGCCTGCACACCGCCGCCGTCATCAGCAGCATGTTGCCGCACTCCTCCACCGGCATCTGATATTTTAAATCATAGATATTGCTGTTTTTCGGATACCGGCAGAAGGCGGGCAGCACCGCTCCCTGTTCATAACAAAACTCTCTGTTCTCCTTCTCCCCGTTTAAGCCGTAGACCTGGCCCCAGGCGTAAGGGTAGCGGCCCACATCGTGGGGCGCGAAATCATATTCCCATACCTCACAGGCCGCAAAACGGAATACCGGCCGCAGCATTCCCTTCACATACTCCGTGTTATACAACAGAAACAGCGGGACGGAAGGGTAGCTCACATCCACCGTGCCGATGCAGCCGTTGGAATCATTTTCCTTGGAAAGAAAGATCACCTCTCCCTTTTCATCCGTGATCAGCTTATGGGCCGCAATGGCATGGCGGTAGCTCATGCTGCACAAGAAGGCATATTCTTCACCACCGGCACAACGGGCTTTTTCCTCCAGATCCCGGTCCAGGGCCCTGCAGCGGGAAAGCACTTCTTTTTTGTCCGCCAGGCTTGCGCCGATGGCCTCCAGAATGTCCGAATAGGTATGGGTCCAGTAGGCTTTCCGCCATTCCCCGAAATAGTTGACAGAAAGCAGATCGTCATAGGCCAGCACCAGCCCGGCCGCATCTTTTTTGCTGCCAAAAGACAGGGACGCCGTGATCTGTTCGTTTTTCTCCTCATAGGCCAGCACCGCTTCCGGCGCATCGGAAGCCAGATACACATAGCCCCAGTCAATGGTGATATTGTCGCCGCTGTTGCCCAAAGGCTGCTGCATGGCTTTTCCCATGCAGGCATAGGCAAAGGTATCTTTCCGATAGCTGCATCCGATCAGGGGGCTTTCCCGGCGGCGCACCAGATCGGCGGAAACCAGAAAGTCCACTTTTACGCTGCAGTCCGCTTTGCGCTCTATGGCAAAATCCACATAGGTGCAGGGCCTGGAAACCAGCGTCAGGTCATCCAGCAAAAGCGGGGAGGTAAATGATACGTTGAGCATCACTTTCTCATTTTCAAAGGTATAGGTTGTATTTGTGGCGGTCACGTCAACGGAGGTCTGGGGGATGGGTGTGTGAAATTCCCGATCGCCCAAAAAGCTGTAAACCACGCCGTCCACAGTGAGATAACCCCGCAGCTTCTGGCGCTGGCCGGACCAGTGCACCGGATCTTCGTCATACAAATGGTCACAGGAGGACCAGACGGAAAAATAAGGGTCATGCAGCGCCAGAGGAATGCTGGCGGCTCTTTCTACTTTCATTTTGTTTTCTCTCCTATTCTCGTAATCATGCAGCCTGTCAGGCTTTCGGTATCAGGAATTGGTTCTTTCTTATCGAAGCAGAAACCAGGTGGTCATCTCCGTAATCCCTCTGTTGGTCCATGCGAAGTAAGGAATCAGCTTCAGTTCAATCCGTTCTTCTTCGATAGCCGTGTCCTGATAGAGTTCTTCAATCTCTTTTCTGACATAACCTTCCGTCCGGATCACCGGCATGGCGGTTCCCGCGACGAGTTCCGTATTCACCGTAAAGCGGTTTGTACGGGAAATGCGGATATCCCGTAAGGGTCTGTCACCGTTGTCCAGCCCTTCCGCGCAATACACCAGCGGCCCTCTGGTCACAGCCCCTCTGCCGCTCACATCCCGTACTTGCGGATTGGCTTCCACAACCTTAACCTGCATGGGCAGCTCCAGCACCACCTGGTCGCCGGCTTTCCAGTCCCGGGTCAAGTAGGCATAGCCTTTGACGACTTCGTATGCCGCCTTCTCTCCATTAACTGTAATGACTGCCTGCCCGGCCCAGCCCGGAATCCGAAGGGCGATGGTATGGTTTCCTTCGGTTTTATTTTCAATGGAAACGATTCCCTCATAAGGATAGTTCGTCTCCTGTTTCAGCATGATTTCCTTTCCGTTTAGCTCCACCGTCCCTTCTGCGTTCATATAGCAGTGGGCATAAATCGTATTGCCGGAAGTGGAATACATATAATCTGCAATGGAACCCACTATTCTCAGCAGGTTGGGCGGACAGCAGGAACATCCGAACACCTTCACACGGTCCAGGATCGGCAGATGTTCTTTGAGCCCTTCCGGCCTGGAATCATTAAAGGCGTTTCTTCTGGGATCGGCGGACATGGGATTTTCATAGAAAAATCTGTCCCCCGACAGGGAAATCCCGCCGAGCACCGTATTGTAAATCGCCCGTTCCGCACAGTCCGCATAACGGCTGTCCGCCTCGATCAGCCACATCCTCCTGCAAAACAGCGCCAGCGCAATGGATGCGCAGGTTTCATTATATGCGGTATATTCGGGCAGATCAAAGTCGAAGGTGAAGGACTCTCCGCGGCAGGTGGAACCGATGCCGCCGGTCACATACATCCGTCTTTTCGTAATATTGTCAAACAACGTTTTGCAGGTCCGGGCCAGTTCCTCATCTTTTTCCAGACGCGCCATATCCGCCATTCCGCTGTAGAGATAAAGCGCCCGGACACTGTGGCCTTCCGCGGTCTTCTGCATTCTCACCGGTTTATGAGACTGCATATGTTCCTGATCCGTAAAATCGTAGGTAGAGTCTCTGGGGCTGGTTCCTCTGGTATTGATAAAATATTCGGCCAGCAGCTTATAGCGTTCCTCTCCCGTATATTCATACAGCTTCATCAGGGCCAGCTCAATCTCCTCATGGCCGGGCGTGTCAAAAGCCGCGGAATGTTCGATCCGGAAAACCCGGTCGATGAGATCGGCATATTTTTCCGCCACCTTGAGCATCGCTGTCTTCCCGGTGGCCTGTGCATAAGCAATCGCGCCTTCGATCAAATGTCCCGCGCAGTAAAGCTCATGGTCCGTCCTTCTGGTAAACCGTGCCTCCGGTTCCACCACCGTAAAATAAGCGTTTAAATAGCCGTTCTCCTCCTGCGTTTTCTGCATTCTTGCAACCAGTTCATCCACCTTTGCTTCCAGATCGGGATCTCTTTGTTTTTGTAAAAAATAAGCCACGCCCTCAATCCACTTCGTCACATCGGACTCCCAGAAAATGTGAGGCTGGTTCGGCATGCCCTTTTTCCAGTTAAACTTCAACGCTTCAAATCTTCCCGTTTCCTCAAATCTGTCATAAACCGCATCCACCGTAACATGGCGGAACAGATCCTGTTTTTCTTTCCAGAAGCCGTCCGTAACCGTCAGATTCCGAAACGAAACCTGCTTTCCCGTAAATTTTTCCATCTCTGTCTCTCCTCTTTTTATTAATTTTTCATTCCGGTCATGGAAATACCTTCAATCAGGTATTTCTGTCCAATCAGATAAATCAGGATACAGGGCGCCGCGATGATCGTGGATCCCGCCATGATCAAATTCCACTTTGTACCGTAATCGCCCTTTAACTGCAGCAGCCCCAGCGCCAGCGTGAAATTCTCTTTGCTGTTCAAATAGATGATCGGCCCAAAAAAATCGTTCCAGCAACCCAGAAAGGTAAACAGGCCTACAACTATCATTGCGGATGAGGACAGCGGCAAAATAATTCTGGTAAAAATCTGAAAGGCATTTGCTCCGTCAATTCTGGCCGCTTCATCCAGTTCTTTCGGCAGCCCCAGGAAAAACTGTCTCAGCAGAAAGATATTGAATGCGCCTCCTCCGAAAAAGGAGGGCAGAATCAGGGGCCAAAAGGTATCTACCATATGAAAATTACGCCAGATCATAAACTGGGGAATCAGTGTGACGGTACCCGGCAGCATCATTGTCGTAAGGATCATGGCAAAACAAAATTTTTTCCCCTTCCATTCCACTCTTGAAAACGCATAAGCCGCCATCGCCGAGGTGAGCAGTGTGCCCGCCAGGCACCCTCCCACAATAAGAAGGGTGTTGATCGCATATTTTGCGAAGTTGGCGGCTTTCACCGCATCCGCATAATTTTTCCAAAGCATCTCCTTTGGCCAGAATATAAAGGGATCCATAATATAAATCTGGGTGTTTTTCATAAAGGAAGATCTGACCATCCAGTAGAGCGGAATGACGCAGACAAGCGCCAGAAGGCAGACGATCAGATAAAAGCATAATCTTCCCACATAATATTTCGCATTTTTCTTTCTTACCATCAGTTATCCCCTCCTTCATAATAGACCCATTTATTGGAAGTCTTAAAGGTAATTGCCGTCAAGACCATAACTGCCAGGAAAAGAATCCACGCCATTGCGGACGCCGTTCCCATATCCATATACTTAAAGGCCTGTCTCCAAAGGTTAAATACATAAAATAACGAAGCGTTGTTGGGCCCGCCTTCCGTGATGATATAGGCCTGCCCGAACACCTGCAGGGCTCCTATCATACCCATGATCAGATTGAAAAACATGGTGGAAGAGACCATGGGCAGCGTGATATGCCGAAACTTATGCCAGGCGTTTCCGCCGTCGATTTCCAAAGCTTCATAATAAACCCTGGGAATATTCTGCAGGCCCGCCAGGAAAATGACCTGGGTGGATCCGGTTCCCCAGATGCCCATAAACACAATGGAGGGCAAAACGCTCCCTTTTCCCCAGAAAAACTGGCTCTGGGGCAGATGCAGAAATTCCAGTATGGTATTGAACAGCCCAAAATCTGGATTCATGAGCAGGATCCATACAAAGCTGGATGCCACTGCCGGTAAAATACAGGGCAGGTAAAAGAGGGACCGGAAAAAAGCTCTGCCCACCATGTTCCGGTTTAATAAAAGCGCAATGGCAAAGGCAAATGCCAGGTTGGCGGGTACGGCCATGACGGCATACAGCAGTGTACATCTGACCGATATCCAGAAGGTGGTTTCCTCCCCGCTGAATAATTTTATGTAGTTGTCCAGGCCGATCCAGGAAGGGCTGCCGATAATGTTATATTCGCAGAAACTATAATAGCCGCTCATTAACATGGGCAGCAGATTAAAAACCAGAAAACCCAGCACCGCGGGAAGCGCAAACCCCCAGCCCACAATATTATTGATTGTTTTCATCTTCAACTGTTTTCTTTGTTTCATCCGGAAAACTCCTTTTTTAGAAAAAGGGCCGCCATACCCGCTGTCATGGACAGCGAGGTGCGACAGCCCTTCTTTTCACAAGAAACTTCTTAAATAAGCCTCTTTTATTTACCGTACCATCCCATTACTTCCGCGTTCGCTTTTTCTTTCACGGAGTCCACTGCTTCCTGCGCGGTTTTTTCACCGGACCACAGATCATCCAGCGCGGGATTCAAAATATCGTTGATCTTGGCAAAGTTCTTAACCGTCACCACAACCGCCGTTTCGGCAGTCCCGTCGATCTGCGGTTTTACGATGGATTCATAGTAATTGGCCGGATGTTGCTCCGTAATGATCGTATCCATATATTCATCGGAAAATTCCGCTTTTGTGGTGGGCAGCCACAGGCCGGATTTGTATAACGGTTCACAGGCGCCCTTGCTCAGCAAAAACTTCATGAATTCCCAGGCTGCGTCCTTCTTATCGGTATTCATAATGCTGATTCCGCCATAGGTCATAACCGTCTTTGCGGTATCGCCCATTTTCGGCATTGCCGCTACATTATATTCCACTTCGTCCGCCATCAGCGTCGCATTCGACCACTGACCGTCAAATGCCATGGCTACCTTTCCTGTTGCCATCGCTTCGGACAGGCCGGGCATGGTTTCACTGGTGGTAGGGGTAGGCGCTACATGATATTTCCAGATCAGATCCGCCAGATTCTGCAGCGTGGTGATACCGTAGTCCTCCGCATAGCCGACGCTGCTGCCGTCTTCCGTCAGATAATTGCCGCCCTGGGAGAAGATGAAAGGCATATAGCCCGCCCACCATTTGCTGATATTGATGCCGTAAACTTCGATATTTTCGGGATCGAAATCGGGACTTAACGCATTATTGCCATTCTTATCGATGGTAAGCTGCCGGCATTTATTCACAAAAGTATCCCAGTCCCATGCATCCGCATAGCTCGCCGGAGGTTCCTCCACGCCGTATTTCTGGAATACGGAAGGGTTGTAAAACATACAGATATTTTCGGAGCCGATGCCGTATCCTGCCATGTAATCTTCCGTCAGATTCATTTTGAAGGCATCCATCAGGTTGCTCTCGTCAAATTCGGGATCATTCTTGATAAAATCATTCAGATTGACCACAATTCCTTCTTCCGCAAATTTATACATCAGCGTATCCGCGTTCATAATACAGATTTCCGGAATATCATTTCCGGCAACCATGGAAGTGATTTTGGTATCATACTCATCGGGAATATTCATCACCGTCACATGGATATCCGAATGGGTGGCATTGAATTCTTCCGCAACCTGCTCATATACCGCAAGGGTATCCCCGCCATCCCAGTTTGTAAAACGGATCTCCGTCACAGCGCCGTCCGCTTTTTTACCGGTCGCCTCCTTAGAAACAGCTTCCGTGTCTTTCTTTGCGCCATCGGCCGCCGGCGCGCTGCCACAGGCTGCAACGGATAACGCCATCGCCCCGGCCAACAACATACTGCCAATTTTTTTGAATTTCATAATCCCTTCTCCTTTCCTGTCTCCCAACAGATTCCTCTGTCCTTTCTGTAATTACATTCTAGCATTCCGTTTGCTTTCTGATCTATTGGACAATTGAAAGATAATTGGACAGATCAAAGGTGTTCGCCGGACAAAAGGGCCGCCGCCTTGCCACAGCCGGACAGGGCGGCCCTTTTGTCCGGCAGGCCTCAAAAGAGCAAAGGTACTTCTCCTTGTCTTACCTTTCCTCTTATAGTTCAAACGGTATGTAGAGATGTAATAGCGTCCCTTCTCCCGGACGCGACTGCACTTTTACTCTGTATTTTTCCCCGTAAATCAGCACCAGTCTCCGATGCACGTTGGAAATACCGATGCCGCCGTCATTGGCCGCCTGAGTGATGGATTTTCGGATCGTCTCCTCGTCCATTCCTTTCCCGTTATCCTGTACCTGAAAATGTACGCGGTCTCCCTCCCGGGCTGCCAGGATTCGCAGCATACCGCCGGATTTCATCTCTCGGAAACCATGTATAATTGCATTTTCCACCAGCGGCTGCAGAAAAAACTTCGGCACCTTGCATTCCAGCACATCCTCATTGATGTCGATCTGTGTTTGAAATACATCTGTAAACCGCCTTGACATGATATAGATATAGTTGGAAATCCATCCGATCTCGTCCATCAGCGGAATTTTTTCCGACCTGTTTTTTAATGTATACTGGAGCATTTCGGAGAGGCTCACAATCAGATCGGAAGTCTCTTCGTCATCATTCGCAATTGCCAGCATATTGATTGTATTTAATGTGTTATAAAGAAAGTGGGGATTGATCTGCATCGACAGCGCCATCAGCTGAGTTTCCTTTTCCCGCAGGGAAATCTCATAGTTTTCGTGAATCAAGCGGTTAATTTCCGTTTCCATATGGTTAAAACTCTCTGTCAGCAGCTTGAAATCCTTTCCCCGCGGTACGGGTGTATCCGCTGAAAATACGCCGCCTGCCACCCGGTTGGCTGCCCGAATCAGCCGTTCCACAGGAACGGTAATCATTTTGGAAAGCAGCCCCGCAACTGCCGCTGACAGCAAAATACAGATCAGCAGAGAAAACAACTGCACCATACGAATCCGATGTACGGTATCCTGAATCGCCCGCTGCAGTGGCACCAGCGCCCAGGAAAACCATCCTGTTCTTTCCAGCATGTCGTAGCAGAGCAGGTAATTTTGTCCCTGAAAGCGGCAGTTCACAAAACCTGAGCCGCCATAGTACTGTGCAATTTCATCCGGTATCTTCTGTGCAAGCGGAAACTGTTCGGAATCGGAAGAAATGACAAATCCGTTCTGATCGGATATTCCGTACATACTTCCTTCATAACCGAGACTTCCTTCATAGGTTTTGCGGATATCCTTTTCCAAAATAAAGAGTACCAGCACCGGCACTTCTCCCTCGCTGGACAGTCTTTTGTAAACTGAATTATAATTATATTGAAAGTCCATCTTTCTGACCATGGTGACGGGATACTGATACTCATAGGCGCTTTTCTTCTGCAGAAATACGGATTCGATCTTCTGCCCGTAATCATATCCCGCAATCCAAACCGGCTGTCCGCCGGCTTCCATGGCCGCTTCTATGAAGCCCAGCTTTTCTATCACATTCTGAGTCAGGCTCATGAGATCTTTTTTCCCGAAAAGCCATTTCCCCGTATATAAAACGGAGCTGTAAATGTCCTTTTGTACGGTAAACTGTCTGGCCAGCTCCACTCTCAATAAACGGTCGATTTCCAGATAATCCGATACGGATTTATCCTCAATTTCAGAAAAGAGACGGTAGTAATCCTCGCTGTTTAGCATCTGGGAGGAAATATCCTCCACCTGGCCCAGTTTCATATCCAATACATTATTATTGGCCTCCACCACCGCGTGCATATTCCTGGAAGTATTTCTGATAATATCATCTTTGTAAAAATACATCATCTGCTGCGTGATAAGGATTGACGGAATCAATGTAAACAGTGTCAGAATAATACCAAGTCTCTTCCGGAAACTCCATCCGTAAATACAGTTCTTCACCTGTCCTGCCATTCGACTTAACATGATTTATGCACCTTTCTGTATTGTTCCGGAGACAGCACAAATTTCCGTTTAAACACTCTGTTAAAATAACTACTGTCCTTAAACCCGCATCTTCCTGCAATTTCCACCACCCGCAGATCGGTTTCCACCAACATGCGTCTGGCTTCTTCCATCCGCCGGGATAAAATATAGTTAGCCCCGGATTCGCCTGTTCTGTTCTTAATCTGGGCGGACAGATAATTGGGATGAAAATGGAATTGATCGGCCAGACTCTGCACCGATATATCCTCCTCCAGATGCCCTTTGATATAAGTGATCATACTGTCTACAATATCAAATGCTTCCGCTGTTTTTACAAAATAAGCGGCAACCCTCAGCAAAAGTTCTTCCGAAATGCAAAACAGCTGCTCGATACCGTCGCATTCTCCGAATTGCCGGTAGGCTTCATTCAGGAAATCATCATACTCTGCCTGCGGCACCATTCCTTCCAGTTCCCTCATAATGGAAACCACCATGGCGGAAACTCTGTGTTTCACTTTCCCGGGATAAGGATGATTTCCCTGCAGCAGTAAACGCTTCAACTCTTCCAGCAAATGCTCCACCCGGTTTCGCTCTCCCCTGCATACTACTTCCCGCAGCCTCTTTTCATATGGAGAAAGCGATATCATCGGCTGATCCATCCCGTTTTTTAACCTGCTGTATTCGAATATCTCTCCCTGGTGCGGATTATAAAAACAAAACGCCAGCACTTCCTCCGCCTGAGTGAACAATTCCGCCGCATCTTCAAGAAGGTTTTGCCGGTTGTCCGAAACGCCTCCCCAGAAAAAAATGTTTTCCTGTGACAATCTATTCAGAAGTTCCCGCAACTCTCCTGCCGCCTTTTCCGGTGTTTTTCCCGGAATCATCAGGGCCAGTTTCCGCTCCGTTTTATCCAGACCGCTTTCCAGCATGACAAAACGCGCTTCCAGAAAACAGGCTTTCAGGCTGTCCACCAGTTGTTCCTGCTGCCTCTCCCGAATGCCTGTCCCACGCTTTGAAGGCTGAATGCCGATCTTCCAGCGGATCAATGCCACCGTTCCCTGACCGCGCAATGATTCATATGCCGCATCCTGCAGCTGATTGGCGTCTAATCCCCCCGTCAAGAGTCGATATAAATTTTTTACATATTCTTTTTTTCTGGATGCTTCCAGCAGGATGTCATATTGATTGAGACGCTGTATTTTTTCATGCTCATTCTCCAGTTCCTCTTCGACCCGTTCAATCAGTTTTCTGGCATCCTCCACCCGAAACGGCTTAATTAAATATTCTTTCACCCCATACCGGATTGCTTTCTGCGCATACTGGAATTCCTGATAGGCGCTGATCAGCACAATCTTTACAGTCGGAAATTGCGCAGCCGTCTTTTCAGCAAGGGCCATTCCATCCATTATAGGCATACTGATATCCGTCAGCAAAAGATCTGTATATTCTGCTCCGACCGCTTCAAATGCCTCCTGTCCGTTTGCGCAGGCAATGATTTCTGCTTCCGGTACAATTTTTTTCAAAATTCTGGACAGCATGTTTCTCTGAATCGCTTCGTCATCCGCCACTACAATACGCCGTATCATCATTTCTTCCACTCTCCCTGTTTTCTTTTGCAACGACATTTTTTCACGGACATCTTTTATCATTTAAAACTATACTAACTTTAAAAGAATCTGTAAACACTGTCATTTTTTTAGCAAAAGAAATCCGGAATGCTGTATCAAAAGGGTCGGCAAATATGAAAAAGTGGATGTTCTGCCGGAAAGAAATGCCTGCCGTCAGAACACCCACTTTTTTCTTTTAAGAAAAATCCGTTTTATCAACATCACAAGTCAGCACGGACACCTGTAATTTTCTTGCCTCCGGATTCACCCCGCCGTCGGATAGCAGGTAGAAATGGCCCGTATCACATGGTTTTCGTCCAGAAACAGTCCCAGATACCAGGGCAGTTCCTCCCCATAGGTGATTTCCGCCATCACCACGCTGTGATACTGTCTGCACCATTCGGGGGGAAAGGTACCCTCATTCCACGCAATAATGTTCTTGGGAAGCGCCCCTTCCTGCCAGTAATATTCATACAGATCGGGGAAAATCCCCCTGGCTTCCTCCAGGCTCATGCCCACATGAATCCCGCATTTTAAAACCAGGCTTTCCTCCGTGACAGCCGCATTAACCAACATCGGCGCTCCGGTCACCTCATTGTCCGCATCCATGAGCTGAACAAAAAAATATTCCCGTCCTCCCCATGATATCGTTTCCCACATACAGGGTGTGCCGCCGAAAGTCCCTTCTTCCGTAGAGGAGTCCGCCGCTTCCTCTTTCAGCTTTTGGAAATCATTCCCCTGAATCGCTCCGCTGATATCGCTGCCATCCTCCAGCAGCACCTCTTCTCTGGGCACTTTCTGAAACGGTTCTTCCCTGTACTCCTCCATCAGTTTCCGGGCGATCTCCTTCGCCGCATTTCCCGTCACCCTGTTTTTTTCAGATCCCGTCAGTCGAACGGCAAAACAGTAAGTATGGTTTAATGTTTCATAAAATCCCACATACCAGGCATTTGTCCCGTCTGCGCCGCTCCCGGTTTTTCCATAAAATCTGAAATATTCTCCCTCTTCTTCCAGCATGATATCTTTTAAAATACGAATGTGTTCTTTCGAAAAGCAGCTTTCTCCGCGCAGTATTTTTTCCAGAACGTCCACCTGTTCCTTCGGAGAAATCTGCAGAGACGATTCCAGCCAAAACCCGTTTAACTGTTCCAAGCTGTTTTCTTTGCTGCCCTCCCACTGGCTGATATCACAGTTTCCATAGCTGAGAGCATCCAAATACTGTTGGACCGTTTCCTGTCCTGCTTCGTCCAGCACTTTTCGGAAAAACCAGATGCAGGAAGTCTGAAACGCTTCCTGCAGAGTCAGATCCTGATTCCAGTCCACGTGTCCGTAATCCGTTCCGTCATATCCCATCCGAGTGTCTGCCGAAGATAAAATTCCTTCTTCCAGCCCGATCAGCGTTGAAACAATCTTAAAGGTGGAATCGGGCGAAGCCTGTTCTTTCCAGAGTTTGTCACCGTTAAAGGAATTGTAATTGCTGTAATAGTCTGCTGCGATATCGCTCACCACCGCACAGCCTGTTTTACCTGCAAAGCGGGCTGCGTCTCCGTTATAAGCCACATGGGCTTCCTCGCTCTCTTCCGTGCCCCCCTCTGCTTCTGTCTCAGTTTCAATCTCTGTGTTCAAAGAAGTCTCTATTTCTGCCGCGGTCTGCAATAACGGCTGCTGTCCTGTCTGCCCGCAGCCGTTCAGAAGCGCCAGCGACAAAAGCAGGGCTGTCTGCAGCCCCGCCAACATACCTTTTTGTTTCATAAAACCCCCTGTCATCCTGTTTTGTAATAACCCTCATTTCGAAATCGGTCCGAGCCCCAGTCCCTGTGAGGATACCAGGAATATGAACCACGCGCTGCATAAAAGGATACCCGCAATTGCCACAAAGAAAATAATCCCGCAGCGCTTTTTTCTCAGCGCGCACACAATTCCCAGCAAAAGCAGCGCCACAGATGCCGCCATCAGAGCGATGAAAAGCCACACGAACAAAAAGCCATACAATCCTGCCTGATCGACGGCCAGTACAATGAACACCGCCAGCATTACAAACTCTGCGGTATGCAGAAGAGCCGACACTTCCTTCCGGCGCTCCCCTCTGACCGTCGATCTGGCCTCCTTCTTTTCGTGTCTGACTCTCTGGCGTTCTTCTTTGGCCAGACGTTTCCGGCGCGCCTTCTCTTCCTCTTCTTCCCGTTTCTTTCTCTCCGCCTCTTCTTTCAGAGCCGCCTTCTGCGCTTCCTTTTCTTCCTTCTTCTGACGGCGCTTTTCCTTCCCGGACAAAGGCTGTTTTGGCAGCGCATTCTGCCCTTCCCCCTCATCCGCCTTTTCTTCTTCGGGTTCTTCCAAAACCTGTGCGCCTGTGCTCTCCTCTCTATCCTCTTCCTGTGGTGTTATATCCGTTTCATTCTGTGATGCTGTTTCCACGCTCTTTTCTTCTTCCATTTTCCTGTCCCCCTGCTTCCTGATCCGCAATTTTCTCCTTCGTGATCTTCACCGCCTGCGCCTGCAGCGCTTCCAGAAAAGGAAATCCTTTCACGTTCTCCGCCGCGTAGGTCTGCTGCAGCTCATATTCCAGCGGCAGCCATGTGCTGATGTCACTCTCATTATGTTCGATAACCGCTTCCAGCTTGTCCAGGGCCTTATAAACCTTTGCCTCTCTGGTTTCCTGCGCTTCCATTTCCGCAAACAACCCGGAAAGCTCCCTGTAAAGAGAATCCGGCAAATCTTTAAAAAGGCTGTCCACTGCCTTCTTTTCCGTCTCTTCATGCTCTTCGTTCTTCAGAAAGGTAGGAATGTCTCCTGTCACCGCTTCTCCCAGGTCATGAATCAGACACATGCGGATCACTTTGTCGATATCAATCTCTCCCAGCTCATCTTTTATCAGATAAGCCATGAGCGCGGTTCGCCAGCAGTGCCCCGCCACTGTTTCCTGCACGCCGTCCGCCGTCACACAATGCCTGGGCACGGATTTAAGCTTCTCCACTCTTCCCAGAAAATTAATAAACTGTCCCGCTTCCAAATTATCCATTCATCCTGTCTCCTGTTTCATTCTAAAAACCAGTATATCCCTATTTCCTTTTCCCGTAAAGAAGCTTGAAATAATAATCGGAATTTTATGGCCTCCCGGATGCAAAAGGCGCAAAATATCACAGACATGACCCGTCTATACAAGGAAATATCAAAATTCCCGTTTTATGTCATGTCATTTTTCTGTCGGATGGGCTATCCTGATAGGGAAAAGGAGGGATCCAAAAATATGGACCAGAAAAAAACCGGCCGTTTCCTCAGAGAACTCCGGAAGGAAAGCGGCCTCACTCAGGAACAATTATCAGAAAAAATGGGTGTCACAAACCGCACCGTTTCCCGCTGGGAAAACGGCGTGAATATGCCCGATTTCGATTTGGTAATTGAACTGGCAAACCTGTATGAAGTGAGCATCGAAGAATTATTAGACGGAGAAAGGAGAACAGAAATGATTGATCAAAAAAAGGAAGAAGAACTGTTAAAAGTTGCAGATTATGAAAGTTCCCAGAAAATGGTGTTTTCCAAAAGAATGGGATATCTGTTTACCGCAGCCCTCATCGCATACCTTGTATATCTTATTTTGGACCAAATGGGGCTGTCCCGGACCGGAATTTATGAGGATATTGCCAGCCTGGCCATGGGGTTTGTCCTGGGCGTGCTGATCATGGGCGTCGTCCTGTCCAGCCGGTACGGCGCCAGGATCAGAGCGTTCAAAATGCGGATTTTAAAGCGGGGACGATAACCATCATCCCCGTATCCTCCCCTGTTTTCCAAAGCCTCCGCCGCCTTATCGGGCAGCGGAGGAGGAATGCCAGGCATCCAGGCTTTCTTTGGCCTGCCACAGGGAAAAATTAAATCCCCTCAGTCCCATATTTTCAGCATCTTCCCAGACTCTGATATAGTAGCCTTCCATGAAGCTGCCCTTTCCATAGTTTCTTTCCGCCAAAACCGGCGCAGCGTCTGCCGACAGCCGGGACAGATACAGGTAATCATCATATCCCACAAATATCTTTTCCCCGTCTTCCTCTACCCATTCCGCCTCATGGGCCAGATCATAGCGGGCGATCCAGTAATCCGGCCTTGCAAAGGCCAATCCCAGGTAAAAAACAGTCACGACCACCGTACAATACCCAAACAGCGGAAAGCTTTCCCGGGATATCGAAAGGATGATCCCTGCAAATACCACTGCGATTACCGCCAGGGACCACAGCACAAAAAGCCGCAGGAAGGTCAGATAATAGTTCTGGATATACAAAATCATCCGGTATGCGCTGGATGCGATCAGAATATATGTCATCAGGGATATCGCCGTCAGGATGAACTTTAAAATCCTGCTTTCCTTAAATACCGCCATACAGATCAAAACCATGCACAGGTTGATCATGCAGACAAAGAGGAGCTGGAAAAACCCCTGTCTGGCATAGGAAGCCCAGGTCAGCCCTTCCGGCAGCTGCATTTTCCCCAGGAAAAGATACACCACCTGGATAGCGCAGAAAACCAGATAAATCAGGGCAATCAGAGAGGTAAAGGTGATGGCTGCCACAGGTTCGCCCTTTTTCTCCTGACTCCTGTTTTCCGGCATTCGATAGGTGGTCAGCCCCCGGATAAAACTATAGGACAGCACATAGACAAAAACCGCGGTCAGGCAGATCAGAAAGGCATTTACCAGGTCCAGTCCGCCCACAGCCCGGTCCATCAGCTCTTCAAAAACAGGATCTGCACTCAAAAGCAGGGCCAGAATCACCAGCGCCAGGGGAACCGCAATCACAAGCCCCAGAAGGACATACCTGACATTTTTATTCTTTGCACGTGCTTCCTTTTCCGCTGCTGCGCTGTTTGCATCTGAAAAAGGGGTGTCCAGATAATGAAGCATTTCCAGAAGGCTGCGGCAGATCGCGCTCACATATTTGGGGAAGGTCCAGCCTTCCGTCCGGTAGAACAGGCGGAGCGACAGCATGACGGTCAGCAGGAAGACGCCTGTTTTGGTCATCCACAGGATTTTCCGGTCAGCGGTCATGCACACGGACAGTCCCAGCAAAAGAAGGCTTGCCATGTAAAAATACAGTTCTCCCTTTCCTGCCTCTGCAGGCCATATTTCTGAAATACCTCTGCCGCAGGACCCCCTGTACTTTTTCATACAGTAAAATAAATAGCACAAGGTTCCTGCGACGAAAAAAGGGTAGGTGATCCCCGAAGCGTTTTTATAAAGGCAGAAGGTATAAAACAGAGCATAGACCGCGCTGGCCATACCGATGATTGAAAACGGTACCGGCGGACGGCGGTCCTCCTGCCGTGCCTGCTGCCGCGCTCCCGGATGCCGGCCGCTGTCCTCTGCCTCCCTGCCTTCCTGCTTCTGTTCCGACAGATCCGGCTCTGTTGGCTGCACCTGTCTGTTTTCTCCGTTTTCACACATCTTCCGATTCCTCCTCTTCCTCCACATACTGCAGAATATCTCCGGGCTGGCAGTCCAGCGCTTTACAGATCGCATTCAACGTGGACAGCCGCACCGCCTTTGCCTTGTTATTTTTTAAAATGGACAGATTCGCCAGCGTGATATCCACTTCCCCCGCCAGCTCCGTCAGTCCCTTCTTGCGTTTCGCCATCATAACGTCCAGGTTTATCATAATTGCCATGCTTCCGCCTCCTTATATGGTCAGGTCGTTTTCCAGCTTATAGGTAACCGCTGTGTCAAATACCCTGGCCAGCACCTTGGAGAACAGCCCGGCGATGACAAACACAAGGATCACCACCAGCACCGCCGGCGTCAGATACAACAGCAGGCGCCCTGCCGTAATCGCCGCGATACAAAAGCTGTAAGTCCCCATCCGTCTTAAACTGCGGACATTTTCCCGGATAAAGCAGTCCTCATCCAAAACCGTCTGAAACAGGCGGCGCAGCTCCAGGATAATCAAAATGGCAAATACGCCGGAAAACCCGAACAGCAGCACCAGAGGAATCCAGTAACGGGCAAAGTAAGAATTGTATCTGCCGTAAAATCGGATGGAAAGCGGCAGCGTTGCCGTCACCACGATTCCGGCATAAAACATAAAATCCAGCAGATATTTGGTAAACAGGGTCAGTTTGTCTTTCATGATACTTCCTCCGCATAATAAAAGGTTACAGGACGAAAGGATTTTCCGCTCCCTTCCGGCTGTCTGTAACCTTAAAATACACCCAACTCAATCGAATGTCAATATATTTTTATTGATTTACGATAAATTTTTATTGTTGTTCATTTTTATGCCATTCTCACACAATTCTCACATTCTCTCCCAGACTCTCACACCGTCCTCACACTTTATGTCCTATGATAAAGGCATCAACGAAGAAGGAGGAAACGCGATGACAAAAGCAGCTGAAACAGAACTCTTATATGACCTGACAGAAAATGTGAAAACGCTGCTGGAAGCTTTCCAAATAAAGGATTCCAGAGCCATGATCTGCGCCGCCATGATGCAGTTTCCGGATGCGGCGCAGCCCCATAACCTTTACGGCATCCTGCTGGAAATGCAGCAGGACCATATCGCGGCCATGAAACATTTCCGTGCCGCTGCGTGCCTGGATCCGACTTTTTTACCGGCCCGGAAAAACATGGAAAGTCTGGGCAGTTTCCACAAAACACCCGGTTTTGCCTTTACCCGGCAAGACTGTGAAGGGGCCGCCCAAAAAGAGCGTTTTAAAGTAGAATATGATGCAAACGGCATGGGCCACATCGTGAGGAGGCGTACAAATGAATACTTCTGATCTGTTCAATCCTGTCTCAAAGGGAAAAATTTATGTGATCGTCATCGGCTGCGGCCGACTGGGCGCAAGCATCGCCTCCACAGTATACGAGCAGGGCCACGATGTATGTATGCTGGATAAGGACCCCGATTCCTTCCGCAGGCTTGACGTTTCCTACGGCGGACTCACCCGGGCAGGGGACGCCCTGGATCTGGATGCGCTTTCCGACATTTCCGCCCCACAAGCGGACTGCATCATTCTGGCAACCGATAACGACAATGTGAATCTCATGGTTTCCCAGATGGCGGAGGCTTTCTTTCATACACCCCGGATCATCTGCCGCCTTTATGACCCGGAAAAGGAAGTCATCTGTAAAAGCGACGGAATCACTCCTATCTGCCCCGCGCTGCTATCCGCCCGGGAAATCGAAAAACTGCTGACGAAAGAAGGGAAAAGCGCATGAAACAGCTTTTTACGGAAAAGAAAAAAATCCTCCTGGCAGGCGGGTTTCATAAGGTAAAACCTCTGGCCCTTTCTCTGCTTCAGAAAGGTTATAAAGTAACGGTCATCAACAAAAACGATCAGGATTGTCAGAGTCTGGCGGAGATTCCGGCGCTGAATGTCATCCTGGGCGACGCGGCGAAGCCCTATGTCCTGGAAGAAGCGGGGGTAAGTCATATAGATATCGCCATCGCCCTGACCCAATATGACGAAGACAACCTGGTGATCTGTGAACTTTGTAAGAAAAAATTCGGTGTTTCCAAAACGGTGGCTCTGGTGAGCGATCCCGGGAAAACGGATTTCTTTTATCAAAAGGGAATTGATTCCGTGGTATGCGCGGTCAATGTCATCGCGGGAATCATTGAACAGCAGGCTTTTATGGATGAAATAGCGGCCCGTATTCCCCTGGGCAGCGGAAAAATGGGAATCATTGAAATTTACATTCCCTCCGGTTCCCCGGCGGCGGACCGGAAAATATGGGAACTGGATCTGCCCCATGACACCATCATCGGCTGTATCCTGCGCGGGGAAACAAGCCTGATCCCCAACGGAAACAGCCGCATTCTGGCCGGAGATACCCTGGTCATCATCACAGCGAGCCAGCAGGAGGGTCCTCTCTGGCGCCGACTCACGGGAAAGGAAGACAACACATGAAAAAACTGATCCGGGAAGAACGCAGTGTAGGAAAGCTGATCCTGCTCATCGGAATTCTTCTGGCCGTCCCTCTGCTCGTGCTCCCTTTTTATCCGTCGGAAAGACATTACGCGGTTTCTTTTCTGATCCCTTCCGTCTTTTCCATCCTCCTGGGAATCGGAATCGGCCTTTTTCCGAAAAAGGCCCCTCAAAAAGCAGATTTCCGGGAACATCTCTATTCTTCCAGCCTGACGGTTCTCTGCGCCTGGGGCTATGGCATTCTGGCGGGCGCAGTTCCTTTTGTCATCGCCAAAAGGCTCACCCCTGTCCAGGCCCTTTTTGAAGCGGTCAGCGGCTGGACCACTACCGGCCTTTCCGTCATGGACGTTGCACAGGAAAGCAATATTTTCCTGTTCCACCGCAGCTTCATGCAATTCTGCGGCGGGCTGGGCTTTGTCATGATGATGATCGTATTCGTCCAGGAAAAGGAGTCCATGAATCTCTACAGTGCGGAAGGGCACCCGGACCGCATCATGCCTTCCTTAAAGAAAACCGCGCGGATTATCCTTCTGATGTATCTAGGCTTTCTTTTTGCCGGCATCCTCCTTTTATCCGGCGCCGGAATGCCTCTTTTTGACAGCATAAACCATGCCATGTGCGCGCTGTCCACCGGCGGCTTTTCCACCCGGACGGAGAGCGTCGGCGCCTATCACAGCATCCCTGTGGAAACCGTCACAAATCTCCTGATGCTGATCGGCGCTACCAACTTCGCGGTCCTGGTTCTTTTGGTACAGCGGAAATTCAAAAAAGTTCTGGCGGTCAGCGAAGTCCGTTTTATGCTGTTTCTGTTGGCGCTGGCGGTTCCTGTGGTTTCCTTAAACCTGTTCTCCCGGTATTTGGAAAAAACTTTTCTTTCCGGCATCCGCACCGCCCTTTTCAACGTGATCGCGGCGCTTTCCACCACCGGTTTCTCCACCGTATCATTCGGGGAATGGCCGTCATTTTCTCTGGGGATCATGATCCTGTTGATGCTCATCGGCGGCGGCATCGGTTCCACCGCCGGCGGATTAAAACTCGCCCGCGTCTACATCATGCTCCGGCTGTCCTCGGAAAGCATAAAGGAGAGGATTTCCTCCAGACGGAGAATTTCCGCTCCCTTCTATCATAATGCCCAGGGAAAGCAGCCTCTGGACACGGCGCTTTATAAACAGACCGCAAGTTTTGCCACCGTTTACCTGCTCCTGTTCCTGCTTGGCTCCCTGCTTTTGACAGAGACTGCGGATTGCAGCCTCACAGAAGCCATGTTCGAATTTTCCTCCGCCCTGGGCACAGTGGGACTGTCCGTCGGCATCACCAACCCTTCCGCAAACCGGGCCACCCTGCTGGTGGAAATGGCCGGGATGCTGCTGGGCCGTCTGGAAATCTATATCGTGCTGATCGGTTTTTATTCCGCCTTCAACCGTATGCGGTCCCTGTATCGCCACTTCTCTCATTCATCCGCCATCCGGTAACCGATTCCGATTTCCGTCAGGATATAGCGGGGCTTGGCGGGATTCTTTTCCACCTTCCTGCGCAGGGCGGCCATCATCGTTCGCAGCGCCTGGGTATCGGAGTCTGCAGCGCTCCCCCAGATTTCTTTCTGAATATAACTTGTAGTGAGCACCTTTCCCGCATTTTTCATCAGAAGCTGCAGCAGGGAAAATTCCATGGGCGTCAGATGCAGCGGTTCCTGATCCAGCGAAGCGGTATGTTTTTGGGCGTCCAGAAAAAGTCCTCCTGTCTGCCATGAGGTCTGCTGCCGGGGTTCTCCCCGGCGGTACAAATGACGCAGGGCTACCCGGATGCGGGCCGTCAGCTCCGTGGCGGAAAAAGGCTTTGTCAGATAGTCATCGGCTCCCATGTCCAATACGGCAGCCTTTTCCTTATCCTGATCCCTGGCGGAAACAATGATGATGGGCATCTCAGACCACTCCCGCACCTTTTTCATCAGCTCTGCGCCGTCCATATCCGGCAGCCCCAAATCCAGCAGCATGAGATCCACCTGCCGGGAGACCAACAGCTTCATGGCAGTGCTCCCGTTTCCCGCGGCCAGGCAGGAAAAACCCTCCGCCTTCAGCGCATAACAGAGGAAGCTGCTGATCTGGGGATCATCCTCCACCACCAGTATCGTTTCATGATATTGTTCCATCCGCTGTTCCCTCCTTTTTCTCCTCCGGTTTAACGCCTGCAAGCGGCAGTCTGAAAATAAATTCCGCTCCGGGCCCGTCCGTTCTGTTCCCGGCTTCCATACTGCCGCCGTGCCGGCGGACGATGGAATCGCAGATGGCAAGGCCCAGGCCGATCCCCCGCCGGGCGTCCGCAGGCTTTATCCGGGAAGTATAAAAGGTTTCAAAAATATTGGGAAGATCCTCCGGCGCAATCCCTTCTCCCCGGTCGGCCACCCGAAACACCGCCTGGTTTCGGCAGCTGTCCCGTATCACGGAAACCCGGATCTCTTCTTCTGCCCCGGTATGCTTCACCGCATTGTCCAGAAGATTGATTAAAACCTGCATGATCAGTCCTGCGTCCATGGGGACCATGAGGACCTCTTTGGGGACATCCACTGCGATCTCCCGGCCCGGCGCAAGACTTGCCATGCGGGCCACGGCGCTCCCCACCACTTCCTCCGCCGCTTCCAGGTTAAGCTTTGGTTCCATTTTCCCTTCCTGGAGCCTGGTGAGACTTAAAATATTTTCCACCAGAGAATGCAGCCAACGGGCATCCTTATGGATCCCTTCCGCCAGACCGTATCGGAGATCCGTCTTTTGGGACATATCCATGAGCATTTCTGCGGTACCCATGATGCCGGAAAGAGGGGTGCGCAGATCATGGGAAATGGCCCGCAGCAGATTGCCCCGATAGCGCTCTTTTTGTATCTGCTGCAGGGAATCGGCCTGTTTTCTCACCGCATAGATCCGGCCCAGGGCCAGGGACATACATTCCTGCAGAGAATGCAGGAACCTCTGCTGATCCGGCAGCAGACTTTCCCCTTCTTTCACCGGAATCCGGATCACGCCCAGAATGCTGTCTCCGCCGTATACGGGCCAGTCATAAAATTCTTCTCCTCTGCTGCAGGACTCATGAAGCTGCTCCATCTTCTTTTTTAACGCCTCCCCGTCTGCAGTCTGCCGTCTCACAAGGCTTCCGTTCTCCGTCTGCTGCCAAAAGGTATGCTCCGGCTTTCCCTCCTCATCCCAGCATAAAAAACCGGCGCTGCAGCCCAGCATTCTGCTCAGACTTTCCGCAGCTGTTTGGGCGGCATCATTTTTATCCCGGGCTTCGGAAAGCCTGCCGGTCAGCTGATACAGCATCCGGGCTTCCTCTTCCCGTTCCCTGGCTTTGCGCGCATTTTCCTTTTCCCTGCTGGTAAAAGTGCTGGTGACAAACGCCACCACTGTCATGACGGCGAAGGTCAGAAGATAGGAGGCATCATAAACATCCAGAGAGTGATAGGGTTTTGTGAAAAAATAGTTAAAGGTCAAAGTGGCGGCTACCGAAGAGACCATTCCCCACAGATAGCCATCCGTGACCCTGGCAGTCAAAAAAACGGCCAGGATATACAAAAGCACGAAGTTCGTTTCCTGAAAACCGATCTTTCTGAACAGAAGCCCCGCAAGGGTGGACAACATCAGTAAAAGAACGGTTTTTCCGCAGCAGACCGCCTGTTCTGCCGCTTTTTGGTACCTTTTTTCTTCCACGATTTCTACCTCCTCTTTTGGGGCCTGTGTGTGTTACAGCCTGCCGGATACCTACTGTTTTTCCTCTTCTTTTCTCTCTTCCAAAAGCGGGTCCGGATCGGGTCCGTTCTTTTCCATTTCCAGTATACCAAGGAATTTTCCTTTTGTATACTTTCGGATCACCTCCCGATTTCGCCTTCTGCCATATTGGCAAGAACG
>CABSCP010000054.1 GCA_902476265.1 uncultured Lachnospiraceae bacterium | reverse complement strand
AAGCGTGGCTCAGTTTGGTAGAGCGCTGCGTTCGGGACGCAGAGGTCGCGTGTTCAAATCACGTCGCTTCGACTGATGAAACCCTTGTAAACACTAGGTTTACAAGGGTTTTTCCTTTTTCTCTCTGATCACCTCTTATCACTTTTTACTCCCAAAATCCACAAGTTTTGTCTCTTTTCAAGTTTATTTTATTTCGACAATTCCTCTTTCCTTTTTCCTTACGATCCTTTATAATGAGTATATTAACTGTAATTTTAACGCAATGATCAGAAACGGAGCATATTCACAATGACTAAGTTTATAAGGAAAATAAAATGGGCGGCAGCGCTTCTTTTGTCTCTCACCTTTTTCTGCGTTCCCGCACATGCTGCACAAAAAGAGGATCCTGTTGTTTTAAGGGTCGCTTTTCCAGACAGTTCCGGCATGAATGAAGTTTATGAGGACGGGACTTACGGCGGCTGCGTTTATGATTGGCTCCATGAAATTTCCAAATATACGGGCTGGGAATACGAATTTATTGACGGGGATCCCACCGATCTTTTAAATGGAATGATAAATGGGGAATATGACCTGATGGGCGGCATGTTCCGGTATGAGGGTTCCGATGAACTGTACAACTATCCCAAATATGTCATGGGTTCCAACTACTCTCTTTTGATTTATCAGAAAGATGATCTTTCCATAAAGCAGTATGACTACAATACGCTGAACGGAAAAACAATCGGCGTGTTTAAAAAGGCCACGAGCAAAATTGAGCGTCTGAAAAAATTCCTGAATTTTAACAACATTGACTGTGAGCTGGTCTATTATGACACAACGGAGGAGTATATCGGCTGTCTTGACAGAGGAGAAGTGGATATTCTTTACGGCAGCGACGTTTATATGAAGGAAGATTATAATGTGGCGGCCCGCATTGAGGCGGACCCTTATTATATTGTAACCGCCATCGATGAACCCGAATTATGTGAACAGCTGTCCGACGCAATGGAAATGATCTATTCCGTAAACCCGAATTTTGCGGATGATCTTTACAAAAAGTACTTCCCCGACAAATACATAAATACCATCATTTTTTCCCAAAAGGAGAAAGAATTTATAAAAAGCTGCGCCCCTATCCGGGTAGCGGTTGTGAAAAACCGATACCCTATTTTTTATTTGGAGGACGGCGCCGAAAAGGGGATCGTTCCCTCCTGCTTAAAGCTGCTGTCCGAACGCACCGGGCTGTCTTTTGAGTATGTATTTACGGATTCCTACAGCGGGCTGTTGCCTCTGATTGAAAGCGGGGCCGCCGACATTATCGGCAGTTACATGAATGATGATCATACGGCCGATGAACAATCCCTCATCCTGACCAGCCGGATCGCGACCCTGGGTTCTATTTTCCTGCGCAATAAGCAGTCTGATCCCACCAGACCCAATCTCGTTATGGCGGTTCCGGAGGGAAGATGCATCAAAACGCTCAATCCCGGGGACTCTATCACTTTTTATAACCGGTATGACGACTGTCTGAATGCCGTCAACCACGGGCAGGCGGATTATACTCTTCTTCCTGCGGCAGTCATGGAGGATTTATATTCCAGGGACTATTATGCAAACGTAACGCTTCTTGCGGACGCCCAAACTTCCGAACAGATTGCCCTGGCCCTTCCCAAACCGGCTAATGTACTGTTATATTCGGTTTTAAATAAAGGGATCAACAATCTGACCGACAATGAAATGGCGGATATCGTCACGCAGAACCTGCTGCCCGGCAGAGCCAGCAATGTCACCTTCAAGACGCTGCTCTATACAAGCCCGATACTGGTAATTTCCGTATGTGTCGGTTTTGTGATCTTGATTTCAGGCATGATTTTGATTTTAAACTATTCTAAACTGAAAACCCGTGTGATGAAGCTGAAACTTGAAAAAGCGGAAGAAACAAGCCGTGCGAAGTCGGATTTTCTTTCCCGGATGTCCCATGAAATCCGCACGCCGATGAATGCCATCATCGGTCTGACAAGCCTGGCCCTCTTAAACGAAGAAGCCACGCCCGCCATCAGAGAGGATCTGGCAAAAATAGATTCCTCGGCTCAGTTCCTTCTTTCTCTGTTAAACGATATTCTTGATATGTCCAAGATCGACAGTCAGAAAATGAATCTGGAAACCGCGCCCTTTGACCTGGAGATTCTGGTTGACAGGCTGAAGGATATGTTCACACTGCAATTTGAAGAAAAAGAGATCCGGTTTACCATAGACTGCGAACTCTCCGTCCGTCTTTTCCTCGGTGACAAAATGCGTTTAAGCCAGATTCTGGTAAATCTGCTGTCCAACGCCGGAAAGTTCACTTCCAAAGGCGGAGCCATCACTCTGACCGTCCGTGAAATCGAAAAACGGGATGATAAATGCGCCATATTTTTCAGCGTCCGGGATAACGGCATCGGGATCCGGCAGGAAGACCTGGAACGGATATTCAATTCTTTCGAACAGGCTTATAACCGGCAGCAGAATATTCCCGGAACCGGACTGGGACTTTCCATCAGCAAAAGCCTGGTGGAACTGATGGGCGGCACTCTGCAGGTAAAAAGTGAAGAGGGTTCAGGCTCTCAGTTTTATTTCACAATCCTTCTTCCCGTATACCATGGGGATCTGCAGCCGGAAGAAAATTCCGAGACGTCAGACTTCCGGTCTTTATCTGGACTGCGTATCCTGTTGGCCGAGGATAATGAAATTAATGCGGAAATCGCTGTGGAACTGCTGGCTCTGCAGAATGTCACCGTTGAGCGGGCCGCAAACGGCCAGCAGGCAGTCGATCTGTTCAGGGATCACCGGGAAGGCTATTATAACCTGATTCTGATGGATATCAATATGCCCGTTAAAAACGGTTTGGAGGCGACTGAGGAAATCCGTTCCCTGCCCCGCCCGGATGCCGCCGGTATTCCGATCCTGGCAATGACCGCCAACACCTTCCAGGAAGACCGTGATATGGCCCTGGCCGCCGGAATGACCGGTTTCCTCTCCAAACCCTTTAATGTGCGGCAGCTGTGTGACGCTCTGGTAAATGCCGTAAAGGAACAACACTGACGGTTCCATACGGATCATTCATTATTTACCCTCCATACATTAAGAGCTTCACTCTACTCCATGTATCCGCCCTTCATCGGCGATACGGCATGTTCGGAATAAATTTTCAGAACGCCCTTTTTATATTTGGGCTCCCTGGGTTTCCAGGCTTTTCTTCTTTCCGTCAGGATGGCTTCCATTTCCTCCGGCGTTTTTTTCTCCCCCTTGACACCGATGATTTCCAGCGCTCTTTCCGGTATGTCAATCCTGATCAGGTCATCCTTTTCCACCAGGGCGATGGGGCCGCCATCCGCGGCCTCCGGGGAAACATGCCCCACAGCAGGGCCTTTGGACGCTCCGGAAAATCTGCCGTCTGTAATCAACGCGATGGTTTTTCCCAGTTCCGGATCGGAAGAAATGGCCTCCGTAGTGTAGAACATTTCCGGCATACCGGAGCCTTTCGGCCCTTCATAGCGGATGAACACAGCGTCACCCGGGTGGATTTTTCCTGTCAGAACCGCATCAATCGCTTCTTCTTCACAGTCAAACGGTTTTGCCCTGAGCACCGCGCGAAACATCTCCCCGGGAACGGCCGAGTGTTTCACCACCGATCCTTCCGGCGCCAGATTCCCTTTCAGGACCGCAACCGTTCCGTCCTTTCCGATGGGATTGTCAAATGTGCGGATCACATCCGTGCGCTTTAACCCCCACTTTTCCAAATAAGCGCCACATTTTTCATAGAACCCGTTTTCTCTGAGTTCCTCCAGATTTTCTCCCAGCGTTTTTCCCGTCACGGTCATCACATCCAAATGCAGCATGGACTTGATTTCCTCCATCACGGCGGGAACGCCTCCCGCATAGTAAAAAAACTGTGCCGGCCATTTTCCCGCGGGCCGGATATCCAGCAGATAATGGGCGCCCCGGTGCATCCGGTCAAAAGTGTCCCCGTCGATTTCAAAGCCCAGTTCGTGCGCCATGGCGGGAATATGCAACAGGGAATTGGTGGAGCCGGAAATCGCCGCATGGACCATAATCGCATTTTCAAAAGACTTCATGGTTACGATATCGCTGACCTTTCTCCCCTCTTTCACCAATTCCATCACCCGGCGCCCCGCCTGATATGCCATGCTTTTCAGCTCCGGGCTGGTGGCTGGCATGAGAGCGGAACCGGGCAGCATCAACCCCAGCGCTTCCGCCATAATCTGCATTGTGGATGCCGTCCCCATAAAGGAACAGGCCCCGCAGGAAGGGCAGGCGTTATGTTTATACCAGGAGAGCTTTTCTTCCGTGATCTCCCCTCTTTTACACATGGCAGAATAGGCCCCGATCTGTTCCAGCGTCAGCAGGTCCGGCCCCGCTTCCATCACGCCTCCCGTGATGACGATGGAAGGCATATCCAGCCGGGCCAGGCCCATCAGACAGGCGGGAACCGATTTGTCGCAGCTGGCGATGAACACGCCGCCGTCAAATCCCGTGGAGTTCCCGTGTATTTCGATCATATTTGCAATCATATCCCGGTGGGCCAGGGAATAATTGATTCCGTCATGCCCCTGTGCGATGCCGTCGCAGATATCGGTAGTGAAATATCTGGCTCCCCGGCCGCCCGCATCGCGGATTCCCTTCATCGCTTCCTCCACAAAAATGTTCAGGTGCGCGCTTCCAGGATGGCTGTCCCCAAAGGTGCTTTCCACCAGAATCTGTGGTATTTCCAGATCCTTTACCGTCCATCCCATCCCCATTTTTAAAGGGTCATTTTCCGGCGCCAATGCTCTGACGCGCTGACTGTTCAGTTCCATACCTGTAGTCCTCCTGTTTTCTGTTCTTTTCCCTTTTCCGGGTCCTTTATTTTTATCAAATACATCTGATGTCTTACTGATTTTATTCTACTATTTGCCGTTTTTTATTTCAAGTCATCTGATGTATAATCTACTTTTTGCGCAAATTTACTTTTATCTATTTGTGTTTTTATACAAAAGCAGGCAGTAAATCATTCTTTTCGATGGTTTACTGCCTTTTGGGTATAAAAAAAAGAGGCAAAGTCATCAGATGTCTTTTGACTTTGCCTCCCGGATCATTTGCCTGATCAAATCCCGGTTATAGGCCATATGCATCATCATCGCCGTTTTTGCCCCTATGGAATCCTGTTCTGCTATGGCATCCACCACTGCCCTGTGGGTCATCACCGTTTCTTTGGTGAGTCTGCAGTGGGTTACGTTCACAAACATCAGCACCGCCGTATCGATGATGGGGATCAGCTGCTTTACCACGAGATTGCCGGAACATTCCGCTACACAGGTATGAAATGCGATGTCCTCTTCAATGTAACTTTCCTCATTCTCTATTTTTTCTTCAATCCGCCGGCAGAGTTTCCGCAGCCTGTCCACATCCTCCGGTTTTGCCCTGAGCGCCGCCATTTCCGCTATGGCCGGTTCCAGCATGATCCGCACATCCGCCAGGTCCTGGGCCAGTGCCATTTTATCTTTGGCCGCCCTCAATCCCAGCGGATCCAGGTCGGAAGGCGTAGTGCTCACCACATAAGTTCCGGAACCTCTTCTGACTTCCAGGATGCCTCTGGAGACCAGCAGTTTGACCGCTTCCCGGACCGTACTCCTGCCCACCCCGAATCTTTCTCCCAGTTCAAATTCATTGGGCAGCTTCGCTCCTACCGGCACCGGCGTATCCTGTATGTACCGAAAAATCTGTTCCTGGACCTGTTCGGCCAGCAGATTGCTTTTCAGATTCGAAAAACCATCCATTCTTTTTCCCTCATATTTTCACCAGTTCCGGCATTTCTATGTCCGTTCCCGGAACTGCTGCCTCTGTCCCTCCGTTATCCGGAATCCAGGCTTTGCCAAACTCCGTGTCACGGAAAAGTTCCGTCAGTCCGGTGATCTGTTTCAACCGCAGGATCTCGTCCCTGTCCATGCCCAGGTGTTTGGAAATCCAGGCATCGCTGCGCCCCAGCTCATGCAGCTCCTGAATGATATTGCTCATCAGTTCCACATCGTGGGACCCCCTCGCCCGGTTGTGCCGGATCGTGCTGGCCATCCGCTGGTCCAGCGGTTTATTGATCACTGACACCGGAAGTTTCCCATTCTCCCGCCTGTAAATATCGGGATAATCCAGCATCACCCGGTAGCGGTGGAAACCGTCCACGATGATGTAAACGTCCCTTCTGTTATCATAATAGCAGACGATGGGCATAGTGTAACCGTCTTCCTTTATACTGTCATATAAAAGCCGCATTTCCGGCGGCGCTACCGCATTAGGGTTGTAACTGTTGGGTTCAATTTTTTCAATCGGAACCGAAATGATGCTGTAAACAGGACTTTTAAAATCCATTTATAAACCCTCCACTCCTTTGTACTTTTGCTTGATGGCATCCACGCGCTTTTTATCCTCGCGCAATAGCCCGAATCCCATAAACCGGCATAAATGGTCATTTTTCAGAATGCAGTAACACATCCGTTTCCAGGAAGGCACTTCCTTTGTGCTCTTAATATCATCCGTATCGTCAGGAATCTCCTGTTTGAAAACAACTCTCGTTTTCTTATCTTTCGTATAGTTGGAGACGCCGTTGCGTTCAATCTGATAACCGTGATCCAATAGCTCCTGAATCGTCTCTTCCGAAAGCCCTCCTCCTGTATTATGCCAGAAGTCTATGGAAGTTTCAAATTTTTTCATATAGCTGTTGCGCAGCCGGGCAGGCAGAGTATCCAGCAAAAACATGGTATAGGATTTCCATGTATGCCCTTCCGGAAGCTTGATATTCCGATACCCCATAGCTTTTGTTTTGGCGTAAATCGCCGTAAAGTTGGCCCCCTGCACTCTCCCCACCAGCTTCGTCCAGGTTTCCGGCTCCAGAACCCTGTAGAGGTTCAGCGCTTCTTTGGCACAGTCGTTGAAGGGCGATGCAACCCGCATCTGGGCAGGGGTCAGTCCCGCCTTATAGTACAGATCATAAAGATGGTTATAAGGATACCCAAATCTGGAATAAGCCGTCCATACATCCGAAGTGGTCCAGTCATACATGGGGGACGCGGTCCAAACGTCCTTAAACTGCTGAGAAATCCAGCATTGCCCGTCATAGCCATACTTTTTATTCACAAAACTGTTATACCGCATCAGGGATTCATCCGCCCTCATACCCAGCAGGCAGATCGTCTTTCTGTTGGCATGAATCTGCCGGAACCATCTGCCAAACTGTTTGGCCAGATCCTCCTGAAGCATCTTATACTTATACAGGAAAAAGGGGTTCCGGTTCATATTGACCACATAGGGCTTCACCGGCATATCGCGCACCCAGATTTCCTTCTTTTTATCGTCCCATGGGCACCAGTACATCTGATAGTTGCTCATTGCGGTGCGCACTGTCATGGGGAGACAGACCCAGTATGGTTCAATCCTGGGCAGATACATTTCAAAAACCTTCTCCACGTATTCCGTGGTGGCCTGATACTGCGCTTCAAAGTCCTGATGGAAAACCCCGATCCGCTTCCTGATTTTATTCCGCTTCATATAATCCATGATGATATGTAAAAGAAGGCCGCTGTCCTTCCCGCCGCTGAATGACACATAAATATTGTCAAATTCCTGAAAGATGAAATCCAGCCGCTTCTGCAGCGCTTCATACACATCCATATCCAGATATTTCTTTTTCAATACCGTCTCCCCTCCTGAATCCTTTTCCATATTTTACCTTTTTCACAATACAATGTCAAAGACTACTCTCTTTCGTTATTTTAAGCTTTTCCACACCCATTGTTACTATTTTCAGTTACCATCCTCCGGAAAGCTCTCCTTGATTTAAAAAATTTCACCGCCTACAATCTTTCGGCCAATATTGCCCTCCGTAAGAACTTCTGCTATACTTTGAGAAAAGGAAATGTCCGGAACCGTTCCGGACGGGGAGGGATATTCTATGAGCTTTTATTATATTGTGATTTCACTGCTTGGCCTTTTGAGCCTGATTCTGCTGACGATCGGGAGCGGCATGCTTTCCACTGAGTCCAAAAAACATAAGCAGTATACCCAGGAGACCACCGCGCGGGTGAGGGAGCTGAAGAAAAAAACAAGCGGGAAGCCCGGCAAGCCGGGATCTGTCCGTTATTATCCGGTTTTTGAATACCGTGCAAACGGCCAGTTTTTGCGGGTGGAATCCAAAATCGGCTCGGACAAGCCGGCCTATCAGGCAGGGGATGAAGTGAAAATATGTTATAATCCGGATTCCAGACGGGATTTCTACATCCCCGGCAGTACGGCGGCGATCACCATCGGTTCCGTTTTCACCGTACTGGGGATCATCGCCGTAATGGTCACACTTTTTATCGCACTGCGGTTAAAACATTAAAAAATCCTTTCCGGTTTTCTCATAGCCGGAAAGGATTTTCTGTTTTTCTGTACAATGTCCATTCTTTTATTCGCCCGGATTTTCGCGCTCACTGATATCTGAAATCTTCCGGTAACGCTGCTGTTCCACCAGTGTATTTTTCAGCTGCTCATAATACGCAGTCCATTCCTCCTGTGAAATGGCCCGCCCCTTTTGTGCGCTCAGTTTTTTCTGTAAATCCTCTGTATATTTCTGAATCGGAAGATCCTTCTGATAAACGGTAAATTCATAATCCCAATACTCCTCTTCCGAGCCAAAGCCTTCTATCACGGCAAAGACCTCGTCTTTATTATCACTTTCATAAAGAACCGCCTTCAGCTCCCGGAGATAATTTTCCACTTCCCGATCTGTTACCGTAAATCCGTTGGCAATCGCTTCCTGATATAAGGCCTCTCTTTTTTCCAAATGCAGCACTGCCGCTTTTTCGCTCTCTTCCTCACTCATACCGGAAAGTTTATAAAAATCCATGGCCTTTTCGAGTTCCGTCTCCGTGATCTCTGCCGATCTTCCCCGGATCACTGCTGTTTCAGAACCGTCTTTTCTCTCTTCCGAATAAGATTTTTGAACAGCTCCCCACTCATACATTTGAGAATGCTCCGCATCCGGATTTTCCGCATTCGGCATTCGGGAACCATTTGCCGCTGTCAAAATGATCATGGCTGATACGCCGGCGACAATTGCAAGAGATCCCGTTCTTTTCAAAATATTCTCCATCCGAATTTTCCTCCATCCTAAGAATCATTACGCCGCCGTCATGATAGTTTCTTCTTATACACTTCCGTATACACCAGTTTTCCGTTTACCCGGATTACTTTTATTCTATCATAGTGGGACGGCTGCTTCAATCGATGCCTTTTCTCTCTTCGGTTTTGCTAAGAAACAATTTAAAAAGCAATTGCATCTTTTATGGAACCATGCTAGACTGATCTTACATCAAAATCCCAGACTATTTTTCTTTCAAATTCGCAGTCTGGACATATGCCTTTTCTTTCTGTGAAGAGCATATCCTGGCGTTTCAGCCGAGAATTCAATTTTGGTGAAATAGAAAACAGGCAGAACTGCATGAAACCTCGGAAGATATTCCATCATAATCCGGTGAGCAGATTGTGGCACATTTGATTACGATCCGGTCAAAATCTACCGGTTCGACGGCTCCGCCTGCAAAAAAGGAGGGCGGATATGTCAGAAGAACATATTGCATACCAGAACAAAGATATTACGTCAAAATACCTGGCGGAGTATTTCCGAGAAAAATCATTTTCTGTATACGGAGTGAATATCCCCCGTATCATTCAGGCCATGCCCACAAATCTGCCTGAAATCATAGCGAATGAACTTCGAATCGACCATCTTTTCTTACTTGAGGACGGTTCCTATGCCCTGGTCGATTACGAAAGCACTTACGCGGACGAAGATAAAATCAAATATTTGAATTATATTGTCCGCACACTGAAAAAGGAACTGAAAGAAAGCGGAATGTTTCCGCAAATCAAAATGATTGTCATTTATACGGCGGATATTAAGCCCGGACAGACAAGGGCATATCTGGATGTGGGATGCCTTCAGTTCTGTATGGAAGAAGCATTTTTATGCGCTCTGGATTCTGAAAAAACGGAAAAGGAGATCCGAAAGAAACTGGATTGCGGCAAACCGCTGACGTCGGAAGAACAGATGCAGTTTATAATCCTTCCTCTGACCTTGGAAGGAAAAAAGAAAAAACAGGCCTGTATCAGAAGATGCTTTGAAATGGTGAAAAAAGTTCCTGATGAAAAGGAACAGATTTTTCTATTGTCCGGACTACTGGTCTTTGCAGACAAGGTAATTGATGAAGCAGAATCCAAAAGAATGAAGGAGTGGATCAAAATGACAAAAGTAGCGAAATTATTTGAGGAAGAAAAAATAGAATATGGGAAACAGATAGAACGGGAAATGGCTGTGAAAATGTTGAAAAACGGGATCCCTGCAGACACCGTGCTCCGCATTGTCACCGTGCTGACAAAAGAAGATCTCGCCGGACTGCAGAATACTGAATTATTAAAGTCATAATCCGGCAATGCCGGAGCTGTCGGCCCCCTAAGATCTGATTTAAAAATCGAAGAAGGGCCGGCAGCACACATCACAGCAGCAAATACAAAAGTGTCAGGATCAGTCCCACGCAGGCCATGAAAAGCCCGAAGGAAAGGCTTCTCCCGATGATCATGCTGTTCTCAGAAAAATCCTCATGGGCCAGGGCCAGCTTATGCTCAAAATCGGTATCTCTGTGGAAAAGCCCTTCCACACCGTCCAGGAAACCGCCCACCACATGTGTCGTCCAGGTGCCTTCCTCCAGTTCATGAGGAATCGGGCTGTCCCGGTAAACCGTCTTTCTTAAAAATACGATGATCCCGTCCAGCAGGCGATCCAAAAACCGGGAAAAGACACCGCCGATCAGCGGAAGCGCCCTGCACAAAAGAGGCCTGTAAACCAGTTCCTCCAGATCCAGCCATCCGGGCCAACGATTTACATAAACCCTCTGTTTCTCTTCCTTTTTCATCAGAAGCGGCCGCACCACTCCGGCGTAGAGAAGGATTCCTATGCCGATGGAAATCATGGCCCCCCGCAGATTGGAAATCGTGTAATAGGAAATCTGCCCGGAAACACCGCTGCTGCCCAGAAATCCCTCTCCCATAGCCGCCAGATTATCCATGATCTGATGGGGAAGAAGGCCGAGCAGCAGAACGAGAACTGCGCTGCCCCCCAAAGCGAACCGGCTTCTTTTGTTCATATAACCGGCGGGCATTTCATCGTATTTTTTCTGCAGGGCATCGTTCCCATTCTTTTCCACAAAAATGGCCACAAAAAGCTTCGTCATATAGGCAAAGGTAATGCCGCCGCTGATCAGAAACAGCCATTCCACCGCGCCCATCCAGGGTCCCGAAGTAAAAAACCGCACAAAAAGATTCCCGTCATATCTTTTGCCGCTGAAAAGAAGCCACTCCCTGTATTTCACAATGGCCTCATGTAAAAGCGTCTTGCTCACGTAACCGGAGAAAAGCGGAATCCCGCTGATCCCCATCCCTCCGATCAAAAAGACCGTCTTTAAAAATGGCTTCCGGCGTCCGAACCCCCGGATATCGTTCAGATCCAGCTTGTGCACGCACATGAATATGGCGCCGGCCGCCATGAAAAGCACCAGTTTGAACAGGGAATGGTTCACCATATGAAGAAGCGTCCCTCTGGCCGCCACGCCATTGTCCGTCCCCAAAAGCACCATCAGGCCGATTCCCGTCAGAATAAAGCCGATCTGGGAAACGGACGAACAGGCCAGTGTGCGTTTTAAATCAATGGAAAACAGCGCCAGAAGCGCTCCCACAACCATTGTCAGAACACCGATCAAAAGCACCGCCGCCCCCCATTTCCCGTCATATAAAAACAGGGAAGCCGTCACCGCAATGATCCCGAAAATCCCGGCTTTGGTCAAAATACCGGACAGAAGAGCGCTGGCCGGAGCGGGCGCAACGGGATGGGCTTTCGGCAGCCAGATATGCAAAGGGAACGCCCCGGCCTTAGCACCGAACCCAAACAGCAGACATCCGCCCGCCACATACAGCCGTGTCCGGGAAATCGGCCAGTCTGTCAGACCGCCCGAAGGCATAACCAGCGCTGCCCGCATGGTCACGATCCGCCGCCCCAGCTCGCTGATCTCCAGCGTGCCGAACATATCATATAAAAGAAACAGTCCCATCAGCATGACCAGACCGCCCACAACCGCCACCGCCAGATAGGTTTCCGCCGCCCGCAGCGCTTCCTTTGTTTCATCATGGGCAACCCAGACATAGGAGGTGAAGGACATGATTTCAAAGAAAATAAAGGTGGTGTATAAATCCGCCGATAAAAAAACGCCCACCGTAGCCCCCAGCGTCAGAAGCATGAACAGATAATACCGGTTTCTGTTGCGATAATGCCGGAAATACTGCCTTGAAAACAGTCCCGTCATCATCCACATGAAAGAAGCCACGAAGCAATACAGGCTCCGGAAACCATCCAGGCAGAGATGAAGGCCCATCCCAAAACCCGGACAGGTCAGATACATCTGCCGGAATCCCGCCCTGTGCCCGGTGAAAAACAATACCAGCAGCAAAAAGAATGCCGCACACTCTGTCATGACCGTAATTTCCGCCGCCAGATTCCTCTTTTCTTTGTCTTTTTTTCCCGTTATATATGAAATCACCGCCCCCGCAAACGGAATGAGCAGAAGCACAAGCAAAATCCAGTCTTTTCCCATTTTATAACACCCCGTTGGAAATATCCGTGAAAAACGCCACTATTGCCGACGAATTTAACCCGAAAATGACGATGAACGCCGCAAAGATGAAGAGCGGCAAAAGCATCATCCAGTTGGGATCCCGATACCCGCTTACCTTTTCCCTGTCAAAATCCTCCGGCGGGAAAAAGGCCCGGACCACAATGGTGAGCATATAAATCGCCGTCAGCAGCGCGGAAATCAAAAGCGCCCCGATCCCGAAATAAGACATCACATTCCCGCTCATCACCGCGGCGTTGGCCAGGTTCCATTTGCTGATAAAACCGCACAACCCCGGCACTCCCATCAGCCCTAATGAAGCCACCGTAAAGATGCCGAATACCGCTGGCATCCGCCTTCCCAGTCCGTCCAGTTCGTGCACATAATGCTTCCCCGTCTGATACATGACCGCGCCCGCGCAGAAAAAGGAACAGATCTTCATAATCGCGTGGAACACCATGTGGGATAACGCCCCCACCAGGCCCAGCGGCGTCATGATCGTCACCCCGAAAAGGATATAGGAAAGGTTGCTGATGGTGGAATAGGCCAGCCTTCTTTTGATATGCGTCTCCTTTAAAGCCCTGCTGCAGCCATAGATAATGGTAAAAATCACAATTCCCATCACCACATACTGCGCCCAGGTGCCCCGCACAAAATCCGTTCCAAAGCTGTAGTAGGTCAGCCGGATGATGGCAAAAGCCCCCGCCTTCACCACCGCCACCGCATGCAGCAGCGCCGTCACGGGAGTGGGCGCAACGCCCGCCTGAGGCAGCCAGGAGTTAAACGGGCACACCGCCGCTTTGACGCCGAAGCCCAGAAAAGCGATCACATAAATCAGCAGAAGCACATTGGTTTTATCCCCCACCGTTTCCGGTGTCAGCACGCCGCCGAATGTGAAGTCCACCGTAACCCCGTAAATCATCAGAAAGACCAGACCGATAAAGGCGAAGGCCGCGCCCCCCAGAGAATAATACAAATACTTCCGGGCCGCCAGAATCGCCTCTCTCGTCAGCGTATGCAGCACCAGAGGCACCGTCACCAGCGTCAGCAGCTCATAGAAGAAATACATGGTGAGCATATCCTCCGCAAAGGAGATCCCCAGCGTGATCCCATAGGTCATGGTATAAAACATGAAAAAGAACTTCTCGTGTCTCTCCTTTTTCATATACTCAAAAGAATACAGCATGGCCAGAGGCCAAAGCGCGCTCACCAGTCCGGCGAATACCATGCCGCAGCCGTCCAGCTGCAGGGACAGGGAAAGATTATTCACAAATTTTACCACGGGAAACCCTTCCCCAGGCCCCTCGGAAATGATCACCCAGGTCATCAGGCTTGTGGCCAGCACAATCCCTTCCAGATAGACAGCCATATAGATCCTTTTTTTAAACGGCAGTACCATAACCAGTGCGCCGCCCAGTATGGGCAGCAAAATGGCTGCCAGCATCATTCCAGGATTCATATCCACCTCCACGTTCTCCCATTCCCGCCCTTTGCCCAGGGCGGAAAGGATCCATAACCCCTATAACAGCTGCCCCGATACAGCCGAAAAAATCCGGATCATCCATTCCGGCGCCACACCCATCAGGAGGGCAAGCCCTGCCAGAATCAGCATGGGAACCAGCATCATTTTCACGGGTTCTTTTTTCACAAGTCCTTTATAATCATAATCCGCGCCCGGGAAAAATCCCCGGATGGTCACCGGCAGAAGATACCCGGCAGTCAAAAGCGCGCTCACCAAAAGCACCACAGGCCCCAGCCAGGAGAACACCGCCATCTTCGTATGCAGCGCTCCTTCGCACAGATACCATTTGCTCACAAAACCGCTGGCGGGCGGGATCCCGATCAGGGCCAGGGAACAGATGGTATAACACCAGATCGTCACCGGCATTTCCTTGCCGATTCCGGTGAGCTGATCCACTCTGCGCCTTCCGGTCTGATAAATCACCGCGCCCGCGCACAGGAACAGGCAGCATTTGATGACCGCGTGAAACACCACATGCAGAAGGGACCCGGTCAGTCCCACCGGATCCAGTAAAAGCAATCCGAACACAATATAGGAAATCTGGCTCACGGTGGAATAGGCCAGTCTCTTTTTCAGACCCTTTTCCAGATAAGCCAGCATGGAACCCATGAACACCGTCACCAGACTCAGAATCAAAAACGTCGTCTGCACCCAGGTCCCCCGCAGAAACTGGGCGCCGAAAATATAAAATATCACTCGAATGATGCCCAGCACACCGCACTTTGCTATGATACCGGAAAGCACTGCCGACGCAGGCGCGGGCGCCGCCGGATGGGCCACCGGAAGCCAGCCGTGGAAAGGGAACATGCCCGCCTTCACGGAAAATCCGAGAATCATGAAAAACGCCGCAGTCAAAAGCAGGCCTTCCTGCCCTTCCATCAGCCCGGCGTCCAGCACCCCTTTTGCGGTAAAGGTCAGGGTATTTGCATACCGGTAAACAAAGTACAGACCGAACAACACCATATACGCGCCGCAGAAGGAATAAAACATGTATTTTAACCCCGCCATAATGGCTTCCCGTGTCCGTTCATGGAATACAAGGGGCACACTCAGCAGGGTGATCATTTCATAGAAAAGATAAAACGTGATCATGTTCCCGGAAAAATCCAGCGCCATCAATATCCCGTACACACATAAATAAAAACCGAAAAAGCGCTTATTGTCCTTTTCCATTTTCATATATTCAAAGCTGAAAAATCCCGCCATCAGCCAGATCAGCGTGACGATGGATGCAAAAAGCTTTCCGATGCTGTCCAGCCTGAAATACACCGGAAGACGGCCCGTCAAAAAAAACAGGGTGAAGGAAACCTCTTTTTTACATACCAGCCCCAACACCGCGACGGCCGTAATCACCAGCACCGAACCCGTATACCAGAGAAGGGAACTCCGTTTCTTGGGCTCCTTTCCGGCCAGCAGCAGGATTCCCGCCGCCACCGGGAAAAAGACAGGAAATAAAATTGTTGCAGATTCACTCATAATAACTCCATTCTGGCTGCCGCCTTATGCCGTCCTCATCCGAACATGGAAAGCCCTTTTTGAATCCAGACCACAATGGGCTGGGAAAACATTCCCAGAACCACATTCAGAAGGATGAAACACACCAGCGTCACCGCATACACCTTTTCACTCTTTAAGGTGATGACCTCGCAGTCCTTCCGGCGCTCCGGCACGTAAATACGGATCACCGTCTTCATGAAATAAATCGCGTTCAAAATGGTGGAAAGCGCCAGCACGATCACCGCCGGCAGCATTTTATAATTATGCCCGACAGACGCTTCCGCAAATAAAAGCTTGCTCACAAAACCGGAAAACATGGGCACGCCCACCATGGAAAGGGACCCCACCGTAAACGCGATCCCGGCAATTTTATTGCGGTAGGCAGCCCCGGTCAGATCCTGGAATTTCCTGCTGCCTTTCGACACATCCGTCAGCCCGATGGCCGCGATAAAGAGAAGGGATTTTGTGGCAGCATGGGAAAGGATATGGAAAATGCTGGCCGTTATGCCGATCTCCGTCCCCAGGCCGAAGCCCATGTAAATATAGCCGATCTGGGCTACGCTGGAAAAAGAAATCATACGGCGGATATCATTTTCCCGAATGGCGCTCAGGGAACCGAAGATCATTCCCATGAGTCCGAATACAAACAGCACATTGATCACCTTGCTCTGGGTGATGATATCAAAACCGATGACCCGGTAAAAAATTTTAATCAGCAGAAAGATATAACCCTTCGATACCAGGCTGGACAGCATTGCCGCGGAAGATACCGTGGAATACCCATAGGCGTCGGGCAGCCAGGAATGAAAGGGGAACAGCGCGCTCTTGATGGCCAGGCCGGCACACATCAGTCCGATGGTGGTCAGAAGGGGCACCGTATACTCGTGCTGAGCGGCCAGCAACGCCACGGATTCCTTGATATTGGACATCAGCAGATGTCCGGTCATATCATAGAGCATGGAAATCCCCAGCAGAAAAAGGCCGGAACCCAAAAGGCTCATGATCATATAGCGCACGGCCGCCTCGATGGTGCGCCCGTTCTGCCGGATCATGATCAGTCCGCAGGCGGAAATCGTGTTGATCTCCACAAACACGTAAGCGGTGAAAAGGTCATTCGTATAAACAAGCGCCAGCAGGGAACTCAGCAGCAGGTCCACCAGAATATAGTAAAGGTTGTGCTTGCTGTATTCCACTTCTCCTAAAAGCTTCTTCCGTCCGCCCATCATGGACAGCAGCATGATGATGCAGAAAAACATGGCCATCCCTGCTTCCAGCACACCCGCCCGGATCTCGTTGCCCCAGGGCGCGGGAAAATGCCCCATCCTGTATACAAAAGCTTCCCCGGTCCCGTTCAGATAATAAAGAAGCACGCCGGACATGATTCCCACCACAGTGATCAGGCAGGTGTTCAGCCACTTGGCCGCCTTTGCGGGAAGTACGGAGCTGACGATCCCGGAAAACATGGACAGGATGATCGAAAAAAACGGAAAGTTCTGAATGAAATTCATCACAGGCCCTCCTTTTTCAGTCTCATGGAAATTTCATCCAGATCCAGAGTGTGGTAACGTCTGTACAGGCGGATGGTCAGAGAAAGCATGATGGCCGTCACGGAAACGGAAACCACGATACCGGTCAGCACCAGGCCGCTGGGCACCGGATTGATATAAGCGGAAACCTCCTGTACGCCGTTTTCCACGATGGGCGCCACCCGCCCTGCAATGTACCCTTTTTCCGCCAGAAACAGATAGACCGCCGTATCCATGATATTCAGCCCGATAATTTTTTTGATGAGATTTTTCTGCAGCAGCAGATTGGAAAAACCGATTCCAAACAAAATCACAGCCACCGCTTCCCCGTAATTTGCAAGAAGATTCTGCCCGAACATCTAAAAATCCCCCTTCCGAAAGAGCGCATAAAATGCATACATGGTGCAGGCAACCACCAGCCCCACGCAGATATTTAAGGGCAGGATCAGACCGCTGGATAAAATGGCGCCCGGCGTTCCCAACGGGATACCGCTCTCCAGATGATTCGCCCCTGTATAGAAGGAGTAGCTCTTCGCCAGACAGTAGAATGTCAGGGAAAAGAAGCATACCCACTTATAAGTCTTTTCCGTAAAAAACCGCTCCGTCTTTTCAAATCCAAAGGCGTTCAGATACAGGATCAGTCCCGCGCCGATAATGGCGCCGCCGGAAAAGCCGCCGCCCGGAGACAAATGCCCGTTTAAAATCACATAGATGCCGAACAGAATGATGACCGGCACCAGAAAACCCGCCACCTTCTGTAGGATCACATCGTTTTTCGGCTCATAAATCCGGTCGTTCGCCTGGGCCTGAGCCACAGTCAGATCATCCGCCGGCTTTTTGTAAACAGGAATCCCCGGTCCGGCAGGCGCCTTTTTGTCCTCTTTATCCAGGCGCAGAAGAATGAGCACCGTAACGGTAGCGATAAACAGCACGTTGGATTCCCCAAAGGTATCAAAAGCACGGTAATCCAATATCATCCCCGTGACGATATTCACGGCTCCCGTCTCCTGCAGGCCTTTTTCAATGTAACGGGCGGACACCTCATTATTTACCGGGTTATCCGCGTTCCCGTTTTCCGGCAGCCAGGAAACCGTAACGAGCATGATGGCGATCAGGGTGATACAGAAAATCACCGCCGCAATCCGGTACAACGTATTAAAAAATTTCAGTTTTCTGTTATCCTCAATATCATAAATATGTTCCCTCAGGATTTCATGCTCTTCCATGAGTTCCCGGATTTCCCCTTCCTTCGGGACATATTCCTTCTGGGGCTTCATCTCCACCTTGTCCAAAAGGGTATCCTCTTCCCCGTAAAACCAGCGGGCAAAGGCATTATTCCTCTCCGTCATTTTTCGGATCCTCCCCCATCATGGCATGAATTTTTTTCAGGGTAACAAAAAACAGCACGCTGGTCACCCCCGCGCCCACCGCCGCTTCCGTGATCGCCAGATCCGGAGATTCCAAAAGCATCCAGATGATGGACATGATCAGGCTGTAGGACATAAAGATCAGTATGGAATTCAGAAGCTTTTTGGAAAAGGTGACCGAAATGGCACAGACCACCAAAAAGCCCAGCAGAATACAGGTGAATACGTTCATTTTTTTACCTCGCAGTATTTCTCCAGATCCTCATCTGTGGCCACTTCCAGCCGGGCGATCAGATGGGAGGAAACGGGCGATGCGAACCATAAAAAACACACCACCAGAAACATCTTCAGGCTGGTGAAATTCAGTCCGGAATATAGGATCAGCCCCAGCAGAGAGATGCCGATCCCCAGCGTATCCCCCATACCCGCAGCATGCATCCGGTTTAACACGAAATGAAAACGATAAGAGCCGAAAACCTCCAACGCAAAGGTGAGAAGCCCGATGATCAGCACCACCGTCCCCAAAATAAAACGAATCCATTCCAGCGTCATTTCTTCTCCTCCTTTTCTTTCCGTTCCCGGTAGACTCCCATATAAACCTTCGTCAGCACGATCACCGCCAGAAAGCTGATCATGGCATAAATGATGCAGATATCCACCAGATAACCTTCCTTCAGCAAAAGGGCAAGAATCGCGATGATGACCATCACCATGGTGCCCATCATGTTCACCGCCACGATCCGGTCCGCCACTCTGGGTCCTCTGACTGCGCGGATAAAACAAAAAAGCAGCATTACGGCCAGAAAAATCAGCGCCGCCACAAAAACAATATGATATGCGTTCTGCAATACGGGATCCGTCATTTCGCCCCACTCCCTTCCTCAAGCTTTAAAAGCGCTTTTTCAAAAGAGCTGTCCTCCAGCCCATCCGAAAAAGACCGGTCCAGGCAATGTACCGTCAGCTCGTCATTCTCCAGAGACACCGTGATGGTTCCGGGCGTCAGCGTGATGGAATTGGCCAGCAGCACCTTTGCCGTCCTGGTCCTTAACTTTGTTTGAAACTGTATGATGATGGGTTCGGGATGACATGCCGGCGAAACGATCATGCGGATCGTCGCCATATTGGCTTTGACAATTTCCATGATCAGAAGCCCCAGATAGCGAAGGATCAGTCCGCTCTTTTTTAGAAAAAACAGATCCTTTGCCGGGCTCCAGTCCAGAAATTTACAGACAAAAGCATACATGACAGCAGAAACCGCCAGTCCGAAAACCGTGATTTCCACCGTAATCCTGCCATTAAAAATAATCCAGACAAGAAAAAAAAGAACATACATAATAACGCCCCCGCTCCTGCCGGCCCCTACCGGCAGATAATATACTTACAGATCGGATTCCCCATGGAAGAAAACTTTTCTTCGTACTCCGTCATGACGTTGCCTTCGCACAGCCTCGCGTCCGAATGAAGGTCATAAGTCAATTCTGCCGCCCTCCAGCCCGCCGGCTCCAGCTCTTCCACCGCGAAATCAAAAAGCGCCCGGTTGTCCGTCTTAAACTCGATCACGCCGTCCTTTTTTAAAATGCGGTCATAACGCGCCAGAAACTGACTGGACTCCAGCCTCCTCTTGGCATGTCTGTCCTTCGGCCACGGATCGGAGAAATTCAGATAAATCCGGTCCAGTTCCCCTTCTCCGAAAACCTCCGTAATATCTTCCGCATCCATCCGTATAAATTTCACATTTTCCGGCTCGTCCTCTTCCATCTTCTGGATGGCGCGCAAGAGGACGCTGGAATACTTTTCAATCCCGATAAAGTTCACTTCCGGATGTATCCTTGCCATATCCATCAGGAAACGGCCTTTCCCCATTCCGATTTCCACATATAGCGGCTTCTCATTTCCGAACACCCGCTTTTTCCATTCTCCCTTATATGATTCCGGCTCATGAACCACAAAGCGGCTCTCTCCGATCACTTCCCTGGAACCTGTAATATTGCGTAATCTCATGTTACCTCTATTCTGCCGCAAAAACGGCCCTAATATGTTTTTCATTTTACTACACTTACGTAAAAAAAGAAAGTCTTTAAGAAATTGTGAATTTTTCGCATCAGCACTTAAAATTTGCGGAATAATGTTGTAAGATAGAAACACCCAATTAACTTTATGCATAAAAGGCAGGTATTTTATGAGAAAATTCAGGAAAAGTCGCATCTTTTCTTTTTTAATAGCACTCGGCTTTGGCGCCAGACTCATGGGAGGCGCTTTTTTGACGGTCAACGCAGAGGTGATCGATTATCAGGCCCAGGCGGAAGCCCACAGGCTCATGCCCATTGAAAGCAACGCAATTGAAAACTGGCCCCAGGGCCCGGCAGTCACCGCAAAATCCGCCATTCTTCTGGAGGCCAATACCGGCACCGTACTATATGCCAAAAATGTACATGAAAAATTATATCCCGCCAGCACCACAAAAATACTTACGGCCTATATCGCCCGCCAGAAAAGCGGTCTGGATGAAAAAGTGGAATATTCTTCCACGGCGGTCAACAGCATCAACTGGCGGGAGGATTCCAATATCGGCATCAAGCCCGGGGAAGCGCTCACCATGGAGCAGTCCCTCTATGGCCTGCTGGTTGGTTCCGCCAACGAATGCGGCAACGCCATCGGGGAGCACATCAGCGGCAGCATTGAAGCCTTTGTGGATCTCATGAATGAAACAGCAAAGGAGCTGGGCTGCACGGATTCCCATTTTGTGACCACAAACGGCATCCACGACGAGGAACACTACACCTCGGCCTATGACCTGGCCGTGATCGCCCGGAAATTTTTTGAGGACGAACTGCTCTGTAAAATGTCCAGCACTCCCAGCTATGTCCTTCCGGCCGGCCCCGACCTTTCAAAGGAACTGATCCCCAACAGCAAGAACAAGCTGTTTCCCGGCCGCAAATACGCCTACGAATATCTGGTGGGAAGCAAGACGGGCTATACCGCAGCTGCCCGGCAGAATCTGGTTTCCTGTGCGGAAAAGGACGGCATGAAGCTGATCTGCGTGGTGATGGATGACGAAGCGCCCATGCAGTATACCGACACCATCGACCTGTTTGAATATGGCTTCAGCAATTTCACCGCGGTAAATGTTTCCAAGAATGATACCACCTACAGCGTAAAAACCGGAAGCCTTTTTGCCACGGATAATGTGATTTTCGGCGATGCCGCCCCCATCCTTTCCATCGACAGTGATGCCTCCCTGATTCTGCCTTCCAACGCATCCTTTTCGGATCTGGATTCCGAATTGAGCTATGATGACGCTGCCGCCGGACAGGCCGCGGTGATCCATTATACCTACAGCGGTCAGCCGGTAGGCACGGCCCCCATTCTGTATGCCAACGACATCAAAGGGTTTGACTTTAACGCCGAACCGGTTTCCGCCGAAGAAACCGCCGCCAAAACCGCCGGGACGAATCCTACAGAAGCGAATCCCACAGAAGTGAACTCTGCCGAGACGGAAGCCGCCGTTTCCTCTGCCGTAACTCAGCCGTCGGCTGATTCCCGGAATGAAAATGTGGTCTTTTTGAACATCAAAAAGATCCTGCTGATTGTGGTTGGTGCTGCGGCGGCGCTGATCCTCATCCTGACCATCCGCTCCGTGATCCATAATCACAATCTCACCAAGCGGCGCCGGGCCATCATGAAACGCCGCCGGGACCGCAAAAATGAAATCATCGATTTTGACAGATATACCGACCATTTCTGATCATAAAAGAAGGCTTGTCGGCGGTGCGCCGACAGGCCTTCTTTTTCGCTTCGTAAAAACAGGCGAAGCTGAAAACTACGCTTCGTTCGTGCTGCCAATTTCAAGTAGATTTCCTTCCGGGTCTGCAACGTAAAAGTTGCGGATGCCAAAAGGATAGGTGACGGGTTCTCCGGCGGGAAAACGCAGTCCCAACTTGGACAGCCTCTCATATTCCGCATCCACCTCCGCATAATTGGGCAGCCACAGGGCAATTTCAAAGGTCTGGTTAATTCCCTTTGGCGGGATATAGTCCTCACCGATTGCCTTCACGAATTCCTTCCTGCTGTACAGCCATAGGGCCAATGCGCCGCTTGCCGTCTCAAATTCAGCGAAATCCCCGCCATCCCATTGGGTTTGAAGGCCCAACGTATCCCTGTAAAACCGAACCATACGCTCCATGTCGCCCGCAAGTATACACGAACCTACCCTTACCTTTCTTCCATCCACTGACATTACCTCCTTCATTATTGTGCGCCAACGTAAAAAGGAACCATAAAAATCCCCCGACATATTATACTAATAAAGACATCATATAAATGAGAGGAGTTTTATGCAGGACCATAACTGTAACGAAAACATCGACCAGTTTCCCATAGCCATGGCATATGTCCCCTGGCAAAAGGCGCCCATACTCTATGAGAATCTGGAAGAAGCTTTAAAATGCGGCACCATCTTTCCTGAATTGTATAAACCCTTTACCGGAAGGAGATGCGTAAAATGAGTGTTCCAAACAATATCCCCTGTCCCAATCCCGAGCTGGAACGCAGCCTGACAGGGATCAATGTCATCAGCTTTGTCATCGTGGAGCTCTCCCTGTATCTGGACACCCATCCCGAAGACAGAGACGCCTTGAATTATTTTAACTATTATAACCGGGCTCTCAACAAGATGAAGGCCGAATTTGCGGCAAAATTTTATCCGCTGACGCTGGCCACGGCCGACGGTTACTGTAAAGATTGGAGCTGGGGCCGCGCTCCGCTTCCATGGGAAGGGGTGTGAAGCATAAATGTGGAATTATGAAAAAAGACTGCAGTTCCCTGTAAAAATCAAAGAACCCAATGCCAAGCTGGCACAGTTCATCATTTCCCAGTACGGCGGCCCTGACGGGGAGCTTTCCGCTTCCATGCGGTATCTCTCCCAGCGCTATACCATTCCCTATCCCGAAATCGCCGGGCTTTTAACGGACATCGGCACGGAAGAGTTGGCACATTTTGAAATGATCGGCTCCATCGTCTATCAGCTGACCAAGAACCTTTCCATGGAAGAAATTGAAAAATCCGGCTTTGGTCCTTATTATATCGATCACACCACCGCCCTCTGGCCTCAGGCGGCAGGCGGCATCCCTTTCAATGCCTGTGAATTCCAGTCCAAAGGTGATATCATTTCCGATCTGACCGAAGATCTGGCGGCGGAACAGAAAGCGCGCACCACCTACGACAACATCCTGCGGACCGTAAAAGATCCCGACGTGGCCGCGCCGATCCGTTTCCTGCGGCAGCGCGAAGTGGTCCACTTCCAGCGTTTCGGTGAAGCAAAACGGGAAGTATCAAGTAAATATCCGGGCGGTGGGAAGCCCACACCCGCGCCGCTTTGCAACCTACAACCAAAAAACAAAAGATGTATGAAATTGAGCCGTACTTAGGGGCGTTGCTGTAAAATCAGTAACGCCCCCTTTTCAATCCACAACAAAATAAATAGGACAAGCTGTTTCCTCTGCCGTAGATTTTCTAAAAGTCTACGGCTATTTTTATGCCCTCATGTCACGCAGTAGGGGCAAACGAAGCCTTGCAGTATGCGGCTTTGCGGGCGCGGTTTTGACCGGGCAAGGGAAATATACCTAACCCCTTAAAAACGCCGTCCTACCGCGTGACAAATCCACAGCAAAGGAGTGATGAAGCTATG
>CABSCP010000053.1 GCA_902476265.1 uncultured Lachnospiraceae bacterium | reverse complement strand
AGAGTTAAGAACTCGATCTTTTGGATAATAGATAATTTATTATTATGGATGGTTATTTTAGCATTATAAACAATCCTTATCTGCCAGTGTAATTATAGCCATATTATTTTTTTATGTCTTCCGGTAATATAGCGTATAATACAGATTCTTCATAGTAACAAGAATGTTGTCTAAAATACAAGGAATAATGTGGATTGATTTCCAATATCAACTTAGGGATTTTCAGGTAGTCTGTCAATTTATGGTAAACACAAATAGCTAATTTGGGATTATATTTTTGGATGGTATGTTTCATGCCATAAATAGCATTGACTTCGGAACCTTCTATATCTAATTCAATCAAAGTTACTTTACCTAGATTTAAACTATCAAATGAAACGGCTTCCACCCAACTGTTATGTTTAAAATCATCGGAAACAATTTTAGCACCAAGTTCATCAGATGAATCAAACGCTACTCTAACATTACTATTATAAAGAGCATAATTAAAAACTTTGATTTTATTGTTTTTCCCATAGCGTTTATCTAGCTGCTGGAAATACTTTTGATTTGGCTCAAACAAATATGCAGATATATTAGGATTCATCTCTAATGCACGCTCTATATGTTTACCATTATAAGTTCCACCGGAAACTAAGATATCGTCTTGTACTAAATTTGGTATAAGTTCATTACCAAAATATGGATATTTAGAATACAATGTCGGATTATAAACCACTCCATATATACGGCTAAGCCAATAGTTTTCATATAGGATCTGGGATTTTGGTTCCATAAATAAGTTTGTAACTTGATTAATTTCATTGATATGTTTGCGGGCAAAAAAATAGGCTTCTATGGAGGTACATGGAAGAATGGGGAAATAATAGGCAATCAATTCATCATATAATTTTCCTAATGTGATGTAAAAAGGCTCATCTTCCTCTGCTATCACGATTAATGAACTATAAGGATCCTCTTTCGAGATTTCTGCCAGATCTAATACAGGTATTCCATAAATATCTGAAGTAGTTATTTTGTCTGAAGATTCATAAATTGCATAAGGGAGTGGTAGTAATTTATGATCCAAGCAAAAAGGCTGTATAAAGTTTCTATATGCGTTATGAGTACCTATACATAAAATTTTTTTACTTTCCGCAAACAGCTTTCCCAATGGGGCGAATTGTTTTTCTGTAATCATAGTTATAATCCTTTCAAGAAGATAAATAGGGTGGTTAGTTAAATGAACAATATTTCTACGTTAGAATTTGTGTCTGAATTAAACGCAATGTTTAAATGTAATAATAATGGAAGGGGATTATCCATTTTCTTAGGAGCCGGTGCCGATGTATCTAGCGGCGGCGTTCTTTTTTCTGATTTAAAAAAAGAGGTCGTTGCCTATATTAGAGGAAACAGTATACATGAGTTTGAATCAAATTCAGTAATTGATAAAGAGTTTAACGAAGCGATGGAGCAGCTTACGGATGAGTCCAGGAGCATGGTGATTGAATATTTTATAAAAAATAGTCAGCAATGGTTACCCTCCGATGGCTATAAACTTTTAATACTTATGGCAAAAGAGGGCTATATTTCATCCGTGATAACGACTAATTTCGCCGATCTACTTGAAACGACCCAAAGCATAATGGGAGTTGATGCTTTTTATGTTTTTTCACCGGCTACTGCGATTCCCGCAGACTATTTTATTAACTACAAGTCCCCCAAAGCAATCTATTTAAAGATGCATGGGGACATTGAGGGACGCCTAATCTCCCATCTGACACAAAAAGAAATCCAAACCAAACCATACCAGAAAGAGTTTACTAAATTGTTTTCTCATCTGATTAAAAATGAAACACTGGTTTTTTTAGGTTACAGTGGGTGGGATGTTAAAATCGCCAATATTTTTAATGATAATATATCTAATATTGAAAGTGTCTATTGGTGTAATGTAAAAAATCCTGATGAACAGGCACCTTTAATAAAGGTTTTCCGGGATCATAATGTCAATATAAAATATGTGAACTGTAATTTTGATGCGGCTCTTCAAACTATGGCTACAGAACTGTTCAAAGAGAGGGCCATATTCCAGACAGACTCTATCTTTATATGGGCGTTAATCAAAGTAAAGATCGCAAAGTTACAAAAGGAATTTATTAAAAATCTGGAATCAGATACATACGCTCCTTTCATTATCACTAGGACAAAACTCAATACTTTAGATGATTTTATGATTAATACAGAAAAAAATTTGTGTGCTGTTACCGGGGACTCCGCTGTAGGAAAAAGTATCCTAATGGAGCAATTTTGCGATAAGTATAAGTCAAATGATGAGATATACCCAATTCCACTTAACATGATGACAACATACTCAGTTAATTTACTTGATTATATTGTAAAAAAGCTTGGCTATATATCAAAGGATGCCTTTACTGTATTATTTCAGTTCTCACGGTGGGCGAAGGAGCAGCATAAAACTTTTGTCTTTGTCATAGATAATATTGGCAATGACGTAGGAACAGCGAAAGAGATTGCTCTTTTGCTTAATGCGATTATTGAACTAGCTTATATAATTCGTACTCACAAAAGTATAAAATTTATTGTTACATTAAGTACATCTACATGGAATAGCGTTTTTCAACTGTTGGATAGTAATTATTTAAATTCAGTCATATGGAACGACCAGGGGGAAGATGTCATCTCATCTGTTCGCCTCGGCAGTTTTGATGAGTATGAATTAAGCAGGGCTCAAAATAAACTATTATCGGTACAAAATACTACAGCTGTGCCAGCAGACTTGACCGACCTTATTAGGGAACCATACTTATACGGAATCATTCAAAAAAATGTATATCTCTTACAAGATGATACTGGTTTAAACGTCTATAAAATCTTTGAGAGGACATTTTTTAATGGCCGTTCAAAAATAATCCTTGAGAAGATGGCAAATATTATTTTGAGCCGATACATAAAACTAAATGTTTCTCCTAAATTATCTCAGGAAACTATAGATTATTTAAAAGAGAATGAGTCTTTAAAAAGCATTTTATGCACTGAGCAGGAAACGCTGGATTTCAAAAATGACCTGGTATTTGAGTGTTGCCTAGCTAGCCATTTAAACAGTAACCATTATATAGATGATTTTATCCAAGATTATAAGCTGTTCGAGGAAGAGTATTTAATTAATCGGATCCCACAGCGTATTTACAATGGACTAATCAGGTATTGTGGAATTGTATGCAAAGATTTTGGAAAGATTGTTAAATTAATATATCGGTTATTAAGGCTATACAATTCACCATCTCCAGACATCACAAAGTTTGTAAACGATGTTTTTGCATATATGGCACAGTATAATATTGAACAGTATGTACATAACATACAGAATTTTAACACGAAAAGCGATGAATTTACTGAGCTGTTAAAGTTTTTCATTCATTCCATTGGATTTATGAAAGATATTTATGCATTTCCGCTGTTATCTTATTTAATGAATGTAAGCAATTCTTCCCATAAGTTAGAGTGTATTTCATTCATAAATGACCGTTTTTCCATAGGTCTTAGAAAAAGCAGTACACTACAAAAAAATGCTGAATATTTTGAAAGTTATATAAGGTATATACTAATTCCAGATAGACCATTAAAATCCATCTTCTCCTTACTTTGGGTAATGGGTCGTGTAGGAAAAGATAATGTTTCCTATGAAATTTATAATTCAACATCTTATCACATAACCAATAAAATAAACTCATTAAAGGGTGAATTCAGTTATGCAGAAATTAATGAAATAAAGGATATATTTTTAAAAAACGCGTACTTTATATTCTTTAATGCGGATGATAATCTTGAGGAAAAATATGCGTCGTATCCACAAAAGTCTAAGCTGATCCCCATAATCAGCCGGGTCGAAAAAAAAGAAGATTTAACGGTGGATGATTTGCATACTATTAGCTCATTAGTGGATCATTTTGATGAAACAATAGAATTTTTCACCTGTAATATGATATTTATATATATGGCCACCTATAATCTTGACTACGCTCTTAAAAATTTAGATGCCCTCTATAATACGTTTACTGAAAATACCACTGTCCTAGAATTGGATTTTTACTCAAGCGCATTATTCTTAGCATGTTATGTTGCCGATCCAGTTAATCGTCAGCCATATTTGGAGAGAAAGGATAAATTAATCAATGATTTTGAGATGAAAATGTTTATTAGCCCGTCTATGGAACGTATGTCATCTTGCCGCAAGTTTACTGACAAATTCGATATTGAGTTTGAGGATGGTTTTAATATTCTTACAGATTATACTTATACGGCCCCTATGGATAATTATATTCAGAAATCTCACAAACATAGCGTTGATATATATTTATCCCTCTTGTGGAAATTACTTGACCGGCTCGATCAAAATGGAATGTATGATGAGATGCTCCGAATTATACAGGCTATCAATCAAATGTCTGTAAGCTGGCCCGAAGAAGCTCTTGAAGCATTAAGCAAGTTTAGTAAATATAATCATCCTGTTGTACGCAAAGCAATTATACGAACTTTAGCGGAAAATTATTTGAGATATCCCGGTATAACCATTCGTTATCTTACGCAAACGGGAGATGCATTCACAGATGATGAGTCACTCCAAATCTTTTCAGCCACAGATTCACAAATTGAAAATCATGCATTAGAGCAATTACAATGGGGAAGAATTATATATTTTGTATATAAATATCTTAATTCTCAGATTATTGATGATATATTCACAACTCTAAAGACTTCAGACACGTTATATGAAGTCTTTAGCAAACTAATACATAGCATTTTATGCTGAGAATATTTGGTTGCCGAAATGGGGATATCCATAACGGCAACCATTTTTATTTACATCTTCTTTCCACCAAAAAAATTGCCTGCTCAGCTTTAGCTAATGTTAAATCTATATCTTTAGCAGTATGGGCTGTAGAAACAAATAAATTTTCGAAATAATGTGGATGGAATAGAACACCCTGATATAACATTTCTTCCCACCAGATTCGAAAGATATTACGATCAGCATATTTAACAGCCTCTCTGTAATTCGTAATCGCTTTATCTGCAAACCATACCTGGAACATTGCCCCGACTCCAGTCACATAAGCTGATATTGTTGATTTTCGCCACAATGCATTCAAGCCTTCTATTAACTTTTTAGTATTTCCACTTAATTCATCATATAAATTTTCTGTATGTAAATAATCCATTGTAGCAGAAACAGCAGAAAGTGCGATTCCATTTCCACTATAAGTGCCTGCGACACTGACTTTTCCGATGTCAACTAATTTCATAATCTCTTTTTTGCCCCCAAGAGCTGCCACAGGATAGCCACCGCCTAATCCCTTTGCGTAGACAGATAAATCCGGAGTAACACCAAAATACCCCTGGGCCCCTGCTAGTCCCATACGAAAACCAGTAATTACTTCATCAAAGATTAGCAAAATTCTATATTTTTCAGTTATATCACGTAGTCCCTCCAAATAACCTGGCCTCGGCAGGATACATCCAGTATTACACATAACTGGTTCTGTAATAACTGCGGCTATATCCATATAATTTTCTTTTATTATGTTGGTTAAAGCTTTTAAATCGTTCCATTGACATATTAATAAAGAATCCCCTATACCTTCCGGCAGTCCGGGGCCCTGTGGCTCCGGTATGCACTTCCCCCATTGATCTATTGCCTTAGAGGAGGGGTGCTTATTCCAGTAAATCCCATCAGAAAAGCCATGATACATTCCTTCAAAACGTATGACTTTTTTTCGGCCGGTATATGCCCGTGCAAGTCTTAGCGCATAAGTTACAGCTTCGGTTCCAGAATTAAGAAAACGAATTTGATCTACACCCGGGATGCTATCACAAACTTTTTTAGCCGCTTCTGCATCTAATTCACTTCCAAGCGCAAAAACCGTACCCACTTCCTGAATTTGTTTTATAACAGCATCTGTTATCGCTTTTGGACAGTGACCAAGCAACATAGGACCTAATCCAAGCAAATAGTCTATGAATTCGTTTCCATCTACATCTATTATATGGGAGCCCCTTCCTTTTCGAACAAATATGGGATATGGATCCCAACCGGACCATATAGCTCGCGATGTGCTGTTTACTCCTGCTGGCAGGTATTTTTGTGATTCCATAAACAGCTTAGCGCTTTTGGGAAAATGTTCCATATATCGGGTTACATTAATTATCGGAAAATCCTTATCTTTTACCTTTTCTATCTATACATCCCCCCCCATTTTTGCTCACATGACTTCTTAGCTTAATGATTTAACCATCCATAATAATAAATTATCAATAATATATTATCACATTTCTTTTATTCCCTCAACATTCCAAATATGGTAGTATCATCCTTGTATACAACCAAAATTAAGTCCCACAACTCTAAGGAGGCTCTGCCATGAACACTTTTCAATCATTTTCCACAACATTTCTTCATTTCTGTAAACATACCCGTCAGTTAGATCAAAAGACTCTGAATGCCTACTCCATCGATCTGTCTCAGTTTGATTCTTTTCTCCGCTCCCAAGATCTTTCCTATCATGAAAAGGCAAGTTTGAAAGTCTATCTCGAATTCCTTCATTCCCGGTATGCCCCTGCCACCGTAAAAAGGAAACTTGCCACGCTCAAAGCTTTTTTTCATTATCTGGAGCGCGAGGAACTGTCAGTAAATCCCTTCCATTCTCTGGATACTACATTTCGCGAGCCACAACGTCTCCCTCGCTATATTCCGCTGCATATCATCCAGACGCTGATCCGGGCAGTTCAAAAAGAATATACTTTTGCAAAATCTGATCACGCAAAAAAATACTCCCTGCGGGATCTGGCTGTCATAGAACTTCTCTTCTCTACGGGGATACGGATTTCCGAGCTGTGTCTTCTTCCTGCGGTTTCTATTGATCTGGAAGCGATGGAAATGAAAATATTGGGAAAAGGCTCAAAGGAGCGACTCCTTCAGTTAGAAGCCAGTGTTATAAAAACCCTTCGGGATTACCGGGATTTTTTTCAGAATGATATCCAAAGAGACGGCTATTTCTTTATCAGCAGGCGGGGCGGTCATCTTTCGGATCAGTCCGTCAGATATATGCTCAACTGCTATATGAAAAAAAGTGGCAGTCATATGCATATCACCCCTCATATGTTTCGGCATACTTTTGCAAAATCTCTGCTGGAACAGGATGTGGATATTCGAATTATCCAGCCAATCCTGGGGCATAGTTCCATCACTACCACGGAACGTTACACCTATGTGAGCTCCACAAAACAAAAGCAGGTCCTGCAGGATAAAAATCCTCTCTCTCTTCTGGATCTGAATGAAAAAAATGAAGAATCCGTTTAAAATATCCCCAAAAAACAGCGGTCGAACATCCAAAATCGTTCGGCCGCCTTCCTGTTTGTTAACTCACCGGAACCCCGCCGGCTTTTCACGCTTTTGCTGTCTGGCCGGCATCCAATGCCTGCGCGCGGTATAACTGTGCATAAGCCCCGTTCTTTTCCATGAGCTGTTCATGGCTGCCGGATTCAATAACCCGTCCCTGGTGCAGCACCAATATGTTATCAAAATTCTGAACCGTCTGTAACCGGTGTGCCACCATAATGACCGTGCGGCCCTGCATCAGGGAATCCAGGGATTCCTGCACCAGTTTTTCCGATTCAATATCAAGGGCTGCCGTCGGTTCATCAAGGAGAACGATGGGTGCTCTGCTCAAAAAGGCCCGGGCAATTGCGATGCGCTGGCGCTGCCCGCCTGAAAAGTTCTTTCCGCCCTCCGTTACCACCGTATGATATCCCTCCGGCAGGCTTTGGATAAAGTCATGGATTCCGGCAGCCTTTGCCGCCTCAATGATCTGCTCATCGGAAGGATTTTCCCCATTGCCGTACAAACCCATTGCAATATTTTCCCGGATGGTTTTCGCCAGAAGAGGCGAATCCTGCTGCAACAGTACAAAAGAAGATCGCCAGGTATCCAGCGAACACTGATCCGTGGTGACACCGCCAAGGGAAATTGTCCCTGCATTCTGATTGTAAAACCGGAATAAAAGCTGCAGTACCGTGGATTTCCCGCTGCCGGAAGAACCTACCAGCGCCAGTTTTTGTCCTTTCTGTATTTTGGCGTTGAAATCTTTCAGGACCTGTTTTCCCTCTTCGTAGCCGAAATGAATCCCGGAAAGTTCCAATGTGGCGGAATGCTCTGCAGGCAGCGCCGCCCTGTCTTCCATTTTGTCTTCCTGGGGCCACTCCAGCGCATTTAAAATGCGATCTCCCGAAGCTCCTGCGGTAATGATAAAGTTCCAGGTTGCTCCGAAGCAGTTCATGAATTCGGACACCCGGCTCTGCAGAGGGAAGGCCAGAAGCACCAGCGAAAAATCAAGGCGTCCCGAACCCGCCAGCCACAGTCCCACCGCAAAAAAGCACACGATGGAAACCGCATCCAAAAGCTGTGCAATAAAGGTGATTTTAATTTGAACATTTTTCGTTTCAGCGCTGCTCTTTGCATATGCGCTGTTTTCTTCCTCAAACTGTCCCGCGATATCCGTTGTAATACCCATCATCCGATAGGCAGTATTTCCGTTCATAATTTCGGTAAAAGACTTCGTCAGATGATCTGTTTTTGTGCGGACCTCATTGGTTTTTTCCTGAAGCTTTTGTGAAAAGCGGACAGAAAAATATAAGGAAATCAATCCGGTAACCACCGGCGCAAGAAACAGCCGCCAGTCAATCGCTGCCATTGTACAGATCGCCGCAATTCCCTGGACAAGCGGTAACAGAAAGATGGTCATCAGTCCCTGGAAATAAAAATCCTCTACAATTTCCATATCCGAAGTAACTAACGTCATGGCATCGCTGGAATGGTGTTTTGAAGCAAACGCTTCTGTCTGATTCATCCAAACAGATATCAACCGTTTTTGAATCCTGGCCCGGATTCCCATAGCGGCGCTTAAATTTATGATATAGCCGCCTGCAAGCATCCACATGACACCAAACAGCGCCAGCAGCAGGAGTAAAATTGCCGGAACCGCAGAAGTCCCTTCTGCAAAGTGATCCAACGATACACTGAGCAGCATACCGCTCAGCAGGCTGAATCCATAGCTTGCCAGACCAATCAGAGTCACTCCCAGAAAGCAGAATAGCCATTTTGGCATTCCCAGGCCTATCATCCGAAAAAATGTTATGAATACCTTTTTGGGCTGCATTGCTTTCTCATTCTGCGCATTCATCTTTCTCACCGCCTTTCCATTTCTCATATAACCTTGCATAAATCCCGTTTCGGGCCAGCAGTTCTTCGTGAGTCCCCTCTTCCGCAATCGTTCCTTTCTCAAACACCAGGATGCGGTCCGCCTGCATGATAGCGGAAAACCGATGGGCCACGCTGATCTGTGTGACTTCCCATCCGACGCCGGACAATGCTTCCAGGACTTCCGCTTCATTTTGGGAATCCAGGGCCGAAGTAGCCTCATCCAAAAGCATCAGGGGCGCATTCTGCAAAAACAGCCGGGCCAGCCCCACACGCTGCCGCAGTCCGCCGGAAAGCAGACGCCCATTTTCTCCCACGGCGGTTTCCCATCCTGCAGGCTGTTCCTGTATCCATTCCAAAAGCTTTGCACGGCGCGCCGCTTCTTCCAGCCGTCCATGGTCCGCACCTGGCGCAGCACAGACAATATTATCCCGTATTGTCCCGTCAAAGAGGAAAGTATCCTGCTGCATCACACTGATCCTGGAGCGGATTGCCTGACGATTCCAGTCTTCCAGGCGCTGTCCCCATAAGGAAACGGTTCCGGAATCCGCGTGATACAGTCCGGAAATCAGTTTGAGCACCGTACTCTTGCCACAGCCGCTTGCCCCCACTAAGGCAACCCGTTCTCCGGCCCGGACGGTAAAATTCAGATGATTGCTTACAGGCGGTGTATCCTCAGAAGCATCCGGATAGCGGAACGTCACATCGGAAAATTCTACAACTGCATCTCTTTTGCTGCCGCTCTCTTTGGGCCCGTCTTTTTCATCGGGAATATCCCACAGCTGAAACAGACGTCCGGCAGAAACCAGGCTGTCGGGGAGATTTACAAAAAGGTTGGGAAGCTTCAACAGTTCCTCGGTGGCAACCAGCGCCAACATAAAAGCCGATACAAATCCCTGTATGGAAAGACCGCTCCGATACACCAGATATGCTCCCACGGCGGCGCTGCAAAATAAAGGCAGTGAGTTTACGAATAAACCCGGTGCGGAAGTCACATACATGATCCCCAGCCCCTTAATACCTTTCCTCCGGTAATTCTCGATTTTTTCGTCCGCCCATTCATTGGCTTTTCCCTGGAGACGATAGGCCTTGAGCATTACCCGGTTGGTAATCAGATCCTGCGTCTCAGAAGTCATTTCTGCAAAAGCTTCCCGCCAGGGAAGGATTCCCTCCATCCCTTTCTCAGAAAACTTCTGATAGCGGTAAATTAAGGCCAGCGGCAGCAGAAAAGCGAGTGCAATTCTCCAGTCCAAAGTCAGAATCACAAAAAATAAAATGAACGGAACCAGCGTATAACGAAGAAGTTCCAGAAAAAGCTGGGTGCCCCGGGCTGCCGCTTCCACATCGTAATTCATGTAACTGAGCAGATCCCCGGACGGGATTCTTTCAATTTGGGCATAAGGTGCATTTAAAACGGTATTGGCGCTATGTACCCGATAGACAGCTTTTATCTGCTCCACCATAACCGTCAGCCGGTTGCTGCGCACCCAGTCCAGAACAGCTGCCGATAAACTTGTGAGCACAAAAATCCCGAAACCCGGCAATATACTTTTGACTGCGAGTTCCGTAACGCCCTGGGTAACAGTACCCAGCGCAAGACTGCTGACCGCGTTGAGCAAGCCTAAAAAAACGATCAGAAAGATTTGTAAAAAATAGCCGCTTTTCTGTTTACTTTCCAGATAAAGCCGTTTCAATATTCGAACCTTGTTCATGGACCGGTCCCCCTGTTTCTATCATATACTTTCATTGTGCCAGCTTTATCGACTAATATCAACTAAAAGTTTAAAAAAATTCTTCTTTTCAATTAAATCAAAAAAAGCGTAAAGGTTTTTATCCCTTTACGCTCTTTGCAGTAAGACCGGCTTTCCTGTACAGGACCGCCGGATTCTGTTTCGGCGCCCTTTATTCCATCTCCCTGATCAGCTGTGCCGCCAGCTGCGCATTTTCCTGATCGACATAGAAGGAATAGATCAGCTTCTGCCCGTTATTCCCCATGCTTCCCGTTGCTGCGGCATCATACGGATTTTTCCGATAAGCATCCTTCACCCTAATTCGATACGGGATCTTATTCTCTGCAAAAATCTCCTGGATCCGCTCCTTCTTTTCCCGATCGGTAATTGAAAAAATTTTGATCCTATTTAAAAACTTGAATGATTTCAAATGAAACATTTTTTTCTCCTCCCTAAAGAATTTCGGAAACCTGTATATGATCAAGCTTTTTCAAATAGCAGGCAAACTACCTCATCCCAGATCGACTTTTTAAGAATGCGCTGCATCTGTTCAGTGATTTCACCGCTGTGCTTCTTTCCTTTTTACAATGGTATGCTTATTTCACGCACTTCCACCCACTATCTCTGCCATTTGTTTTTACAGCGACAAAAACTTTGTCAAACTGCTCCTTCACTTTCTCCAAAAGAGTAGCCCTTGTCCCGGAAGGCAATGCGATCGCCGCATACTTTTCCGCCAGAGGGGAAATATCTTTCTCCTCCAGCCACCGTTTTTCCTGGTCTATTTCCATCCCGGAAGGCATCTGCTTTATGAGACGCTTCTCCTGCCCCGAAAACAGCGAATAGCCCGCAATCCAGATACAGCCCTGTTTTGTGACAAAATTCCCCCACATAATCTCTGCTGCACAGGGAAGAGGCTCCCGTTTTTCATATTCCTGCAAGGTCATATACGGTTCCGGATGAGCGCCAAGATAATCCTCAGCGTTTTCCTGTTCCGCATATGCCTGATACACTTTCAGGCTGTCTTCCGTTTGAAAATCAATTCCGAAATGCTTTTTTAAATATTCCTGATAACACTGCTTTAATTCCAAAGCCTGCTCCGTAATATCCTTTTCCTCCACCTCTAGGCTGGTATACCGCCGGACAGGGTCGATCCGCTTAATGCGGATATTTTCCAGCGATATTTTCCCAAAACCGTAAGGCTTTCCGTTTCCGATCTGCCAGGTCTCCACTCCGGTCTTTTTGCCTTCCTCCTTTATCCCAAGAGCCCACAGTAAAAGCCCCAATTCCTCTTTTTTCAGATTTTCAAAATAGATGCTTCCCCTAAAACAGTTATTTTGAGGAATAACGGCAATAGAAGTATTTGGTTCCACGTTGCTCATATTTCCCTGTATCGGCACAGAATGCTTCCAGTAAAATTTATATCCACGTAGTTTAAAATATTCGTAATTATAGGTATTCAAATCCTCTTTACGTTTTCCCTCCTGATCCAGATACATTTGAAATGCCGTTCCTCTGGGACTGCCTGCATAAATTTTTACCTGGTGAGCCTTTACCGCCTTATCCTGTATCACACAGTTTGTGAAGGACAACCTGCTTTTATAGGAATCTGAACTCCGTGTAAAACCGAACAGTGCCTGGGTGTAATCATATCCCTTCCGCGGTTTTTGACAGGGAATTCCCTTTAATACAGGAAAATCATAAAATACTCTGAAATACGGTGTTGGGCCAAATCCTACCAGTTCTCCTGTAGCACTGCCGTCTTTAAGCTTATAGAAAAACAACTTGGCATTATCAAGTCCGTACTTCTCAGGAAGCCCGTAAAATTCCCTGTTTTTTTTAATCTCATCATTTTGAACACAGTTTCTTCTGTAATCCTCCTGATACGAAAGAATTTTCTTTTTATCCACGCTGAAAGGACTGGTGCCTTTTTCCCCGGACACAATATAATGATGGGTTTTTCCGTTCATCCAGGCAGAATTCAGCAGTATCCCTTTTAAAACCCCTTTCCCGATATTGCAGATCCTGTCAGTATAATCGAAAGTGACACTTATCCCCCTGTACGCTTTGTAATCCTTGTTTTTCTTTTTTTCTATCCGCCCATTATAAATTTTCAGGGAATCCTTTTCCTTATTGTATTTTTCAATCTGTTCCCGATACATATAACAGTTCTCCGGCAATGCTCTGGCTTTCCTCAAATCCACTTCATGGACCTGAAAAAATGTATTTCCTTCTTTTCCAAAAGCCTTTGCAGGCAGGATATAATACACTTCTTGCCCCTTCACCTTTTCTTTATAAAGAAAGCCTGCCCTGACATGATCCGGGATACGCAGCTTGCTCGTTTTCGTTGCCTGCAACTTTTTTTTATACTCATCCCTCACTTTTGTGCAGGAATCCGCAAATTTACGGAATAAGTAGCGCTGATCGCCAATCATTTCCGGATAGGATGCACTCAAAATTTCCACATGGTTCCTGATAAACCCACGCATGGTGCTTCCCGGAATGATAAAATCCCCATTTCCGTCCGTACAGAATGTTCCGTCATAAACTTCATCTTTTTTTGGATTTTTCGGTCGGTTTCCACCTACGGATATTCCGGTCCAGTTATGTACCTCATAATCAATCCTGCCCGAGTACTCCCCGTCCGGATGATCAAACCTGGGCAGGTCATTTCCCGACAGATACGGAGTTGGGACTTCCTTTTCAGAAAAAGGAATAAAATTATATGGCGCAAAGCTTTTTCCCATGACCATTTCCTCCCCTACTGATAATCATTGAGCACGCTTCTCATAATATAGGCCTGTCCGTCTTCTTCATATCCGATATAATGACGTATGGTCAGGCTTTTACCGAAGCGTTCTCTCAAAATCTGCCGTTCTTCCAGACAATCCTCTTCTTCCCCAGCAGTTGTAACCACCGCCCTTAACTGATCCTCAAAGTAAAAAAGATGCAGTTCCTTTCCGTCTGCAAAAATACGGGCCTCCAGCAGGTTCTCTTCCTCTAAATCACCGGCATCCTCTATCCTGCCCAGAAAAACACAGCTCAGCTCTTGTTTCCACAGATATCGATAGCCATTTCTGATCCAATAGTCTTTTTTTAACGCTTCTACTGGATTTACTGTCTCAGACCGCATAACTTTTCACCTCCCGGAGCCATTCTGTAACAAGTCCTTCCATATCCCGTCCCTGCTGTCCTGCACGTTGAAAATCAATTCCCTGTTCCTTAAAAGGAAGCGTTGTGTTCCTGATCCGCAGAGTAAGCCCATTCAGTCTGCCAAGCCCTATGCTGTTTCCGCTTCCGACAGAAACCAGTCCCAGCCCCATATCACGGAGTGTCAGAAAAACCAGGGCATTTATCAGATTTCTGTCTCTGCTGTCATTCAAATCCGTTGTAACACAAATTTTGATGGTTCCGCCTTTTTTTGTATAGATCACTTCCTGATCCATTTTGGCCCCGTCAATCACGCTTCCCAGCCAGCGGTCTATCTTTATTCTGTCTAAAATGACGGATTCCTTCTCGGGGATCAAAACATCCTGGACCTGCAGATGACTTCTATACTTCTTTTTTTCTGTTTCCCCGCCAAAAAGCCGCACAAATTTTTCCTGTGGAATTTGCATACAATGGCAGACCTTTCCGGCATACCCCCTGACCGCCCCTTTGATTGTGGAGCTGGGAATATAGCAGCATTTGATTTGATCCACACTTTTCCTGACATTCACTGCGTTCACCTGCCGTCCGTTCAGTTCCGGCAGATATTCCTTTTCTTCGTTTCCCTTTACCAGCAGGCCGCCAGGTATCTCCGCCGTCAGTTCAAATTCCATCACCGAGGACTCCTTGCCGCTCTGCCCGTAAAGAGACTCTTTCCCTTTTTGGTACTTCACCATTGGAATTGATGAAAACATTTCTGAAACGCCCTGCAGATAAGCATGAAAATCGCGCGCACAAGTGAGCTCCAGTATCCTGCTTCCCGTGCCGATGACCTGAAAAATACCGGCGCCGTTTGACTTTTTCGCCCCAAATACCAGTCTTTTTTCTGCAATTCCGTCCGCAATGCATGCAAACGCCTTTTCTATTTCCTCCCGTTGTGCCTCCGTCTGCAGAAATGCCTGCATACAAAGTTCCGTTTCCATACCCTGTCCGATAAAATACCAGGTATACAGTCCTCCCTTTTCTACCGTTCCCCGTGCCGGGTCCAGCCGGATCCCGTTTCTTCTTTCCGGCACGGCATTTTTGCATAATCCGTCATAAAAGTATACTCTGCTTTCCGTCCCTCGCTGCTTTTCCGTATTCCCGCTTCCGAACAAATCGCTGCAGTCCATCCCCAGACTTCCCAGATATGCTTTCACTGCTCCCGCAATTCCTGCTGCCGGAAGAATAAACCTCCCGGCTCCGTCTGTCACCAGCGAAAAGTATTTTTCCTCCTCTCCGCCGATGTGAAGGAAGCTGGAAAGCTTCAGCCCAATTTTCCCGTAAAAAATAGATCGGAATGCTTTCATTTCCTTCCGCCCTCCCTTCTCATCATATTATATAAAATGTCACGAAGAAGTTCTCCCTTTTCCATAAAGGGATCCCTGAAACCGGCCAGAACTTCTCCAAACAGAGGCGTTTCCTTCTCCTCCGGTATACCGCGCCAGTCAGAAACAGAAATTCTGTCATCCGTCAGTTCTTTCAGCACATCCCTCATGCAAAGTCTCTTCCGGTCATGCAGTTTCAAAACTGCCTCCTCATAAGATTGTTTTGTTTTCCCTTTCAAATCCTCTTCCAGGAATTTTTCAATTTTCCGTTTTGCCTCTTCTCTGGAAAGTTCATCCTTTTTCATCACCTGAATGTCATGTAAAAAGGCATACAACCGGCTGATCTGGGTCAATGAAAATTTTGGGATAAACTGTCCGGAATCTGCCGCAATTTTGTAAGCATCTTTTTCCAATGACCTTTCCCTGCGTTTCTCCCGGATACGTCCCGACAGTTCCGCCAAAACAGCGCCTTCTTCCGGCTTTAGAGCCCTTTCATCCTGCGCCTGCGCTCCCTCTTTTATGTGCTCACAAATCTCCTGCTCCAGGGTCAGATTGAAAAGAATCCTTCCAAAGCCTTCCGTCCGTCTTAGCCCCACCCCCTCTTCTTCCAGCTGCGCTGCGTTCTGCAAGTCCAGGCTTCCCGTATAAGAATAAATGAAAACACTGCCTGCCCGTACCGCGGTCTGCTGTACCTGTCCGGCCCGCCATGTATGGTTAAAGCCCGAGGTCAGGATTGTGGAAACAAAGGACTTTTCCAGCTTTACCCCGCTGATTCCCAGCTTTTCCTCCCAAAATCCCTCCCGGATTTTTCCGGTGGGACTTCCCCATTCATCTGTCAGTATCAGATTGGAAAGCGCATATACCACAAGCGTCCCTTCCTGTCCGGTCCGTCCTGCGGGAAATTCCTGCCGGATTTCCTCCCATTCGGCCAGCCTGGCATTGCCGATCCGGCATCTTCCGTAGCCGCTTCCCTTGGAACCTCCCAGATAAAACACCTCATTCTGCAGAATATCCCGATACTTTTTGGCGTCCTCCAAGGTGCCGCAGCATAAAATCCCTTCAAAAACCTGTCCTGCCGCAATCGCTTCATATTCGAACATCTGCGCGCCGTTAATTCCGTCATCCAGTGCGATATGCAGGTTTGCCGTTTTTTTCACCGCTTTCGTCCGCATCTTTTTTTCAGAAAACAGGCAATATCTTCCCACATCCACACTATTTTCGCCTTCTGCCGGCTTTTCATGAAGCGCTCCATATCCATGAATTGCAAACACGTTTTTTCCTGACTTCTCTTCTTCCCGCATAGCGCGCCGCAACTCATGCTTGTCCGCGTAAAACAGTTCAGGCACCGGTATCATGGAAGTTTTCTCAAACTTTGGATATGCATCGAAAAAATAAGTGTTCTTAAATAAAGTATCACGGTATTCCGGCTCTCTGCTCAGATCTCCCTGAAAGCCTTTGCACCACACGGATATAAACTTTCCTAAAATTGCTCCCCTCAGGGAAGAACCTGTAAGATATGACAGACTTTGGGTGTTGCTCTGGCTTCCCTGCTTTCCCATTTTCACCGGCTCTTCCAGCTTTATTTCATATCTGACATAATACTTCATAAGCCGCTGCCTCCTTTTAAGTAACGATCCCTGAGACTTTCTCCATTCTCAAAAATATCGCACCGGACTACGCCTTTTCCCTTGCTTTTCTCCATTCCGATATGCTGCAGAGAGCAGAGTGCATATGCCAGCAGTTCTTCCTCTAAAGGGCTTATTTCATCCACATAAATATTGGATTCAAAGGTCATTCCACCCCTGATCATCCTGATTCTGCGTAATGTGTGGTCTTTTGCAATGCCCTCTTCGTCCAGACTGGTATAGGAAAAAATAACAGTCATGCTGTCCAGTATCTCTTCTTTGGTGACCGTTTTTTCTTTTACCGCCTTTTTCAGACGATCTGCGATTCCTGCCGAAAGCTGTACGGCAGAAAAACGAAGCTTCCCGTTCCTCTTTATTCCTTCCGTATCCGGGCTGCCCAACAATTCGGACAGAGATACCTCTGCAAACTTTTCCGGATACAGGCTGTATATCCACCTCATTTGTTCTCCCAGATATCCCTTCATTGTTTTTGCATTCATATAAGGTATACCATTTTCATCATACCTGATATCGCTGTCAATCGCTCCCGGCAAAGACTGCCCGCTCCCCAGCATAGTATCCGTTTCTGTTTTTATCTTAACCTGGTAAGTTTTCATTTTTTCCCTCCAGCACATGATACAGATCCAGCATTTCAAGCACATCGAAATCGATACACCTGCCCTGCCTGTAACTTTCAGGCATATCCCGTCCCAAATATTCTTTGATCCTGTCCGCCATCCGCTTTTCCGATACGAATTGTCTGGCAGCAATTTCCCCGGCGCTCAAAGCGCTTCTGTATTCCCGCAATGTGCTGCGCCCCACCGCCCCGCTTCTTAATACTTCCATATGCTCCTCAAAAACCGCTATCGAACAGCCTCTTTCATTTTCATGCAGGTAAAAAGGCTTGCTGGTCAAAGTTCCTTTGTTATACTTTTCCCGGCGGATTTCAGACAGACTTCCTTCGATTTCTCCCTGTGCCACATGAAAATCCAAAACAGACGCCTCTTCTTTTTCTTCCAGCAGCGTCTTAGCGCTATGGCACAGTTCCTCCGCCAGTTCATGCGCCCGGAAAAACGGATACGTAACTTTAACCATGGTAATTCCGGCTGCCGCGCACATCTTTATATTTCCCAGCGACTCTATGCGTATTTTTTCGATGTTGGAAAGCATGTCCTTTGCCAATGCAGTCCCTATCCTCGCATCCGAAACAAAGCAGATGTCATCCCCTGCCAGAATCAGCGGCCTCAGCGGAAGCACCACGGTTCCGTCCTCGTCCGTTTTTCCGCTCACAGTACCTTCCTTTACAAGCCGTTCCAAATTTTTAAAAAGCTTCGCAATCGTCTCTTTTACAGCCTCTTTATAACCATGATCAATCTCCTGACTCAAGCGGAAGATCTCTTCTTTATAAGCAGAATTAAACTTTTCATCCACCCAGGTGTGCTTTTTGCAAAATTCCTCTCTGAAATGTTTTATTTTTTTCCCCATCTTATTGCCATCGATCACGGCTACAGCAAGATAGTTTTTGCTGCCTTGTGTGCCGCCCAGTTCTGTAAATTCATTTGCAAATCTTATTTTTTTCCCTTCTGTTTGGGGCAAAAGTTCTGAAAACAACTCGTTCTGCCGCTCTTTGGCTGCCCTCAGCTTTGTCTGCACCTCCGCGGAAATAAATTCCCCCCTGTCGCTGACTCCCACCGCCGGAAGCTGTGTGGAGACACACTGTCTGGCGATTCCCAGATCATACAGTCTGAAAACGGACTCTCTTCCGGCCTTTTTCTTTTCCAGTCTGTCATATAATTCCAGCATTGCCTCTACGATGAATTCTTTTTTTTCACAATAAGCAAAGGATGCCATGAATAGTTCTACACCAGGATATTCCTCCAAAATCCGCCTGCTCATTCTTTTCACAAATTCATAGGCACAGCTCTCTTCCGAAAATGCATAAACACATTTTCCTCCGCCCTTCAAAATCAATTTCTGTGCTGCTTTCGTCTGTTCTGCCGTCTCTTCGGCCATCCGCTCCGGAAGCACTTCTGTAATATCCCGGATCAAAATTGAGGCCCCTATGTTCTCCGCAAGGCGGTTCGTCTTAAAAATATACTTTTGTTTTTGTGAAACTTCCATTACTACCAGATATTCCATGTAATTCCTCCCCCTTTCGTTATCTCATCCGTGCAATATATCCGCACACAGAAGCAGAATATGACAGATATCCGGATACTCCCATGCCGCCTTCCCGAAATCATTTGCATGGTTGGTTAAGTTTCTCTGCTCTTTAAGAAGATAATATCCAATCAGAATGGTTCCCGCTCTGTTCCTGTCATTTGTCTGCGCACGCCCGATATCGATATAAGAAAGCAGTTTGGATGCATTTCTCCTTGCGTTTTCCAGCTGTTCCCGCTGCAGCTTCAGATTCTTATATTCCTCTGGAATCTCTATCCAGTTCATTTTACCCTTTGATACCATTCGGCGCATCAGACGCGCATCCGGAAAACAGGAAGTCATTTCCTTGCTATTCCGTAAATAGCTAACCATCCAGCTGTATTTTTTATCATAATTGCTAAAATTACTTACATAATTTTGTATCAGTTTTTTTTCTTTCCCATCCTTACCCCTATTCTTTATATACAGTTCAGAACATCTGTTCAAAAAAGTGTCATATTCTTTTCTTTCGCCCTGGGTAGATTCATAAAGCCCTGTGTCAAAAAAATAGATTGGCATCCTTTCCACGAAAAAAGTCAGTGCCTGCTGAATAAATTCTTTTTCCACACACCACCTGACCACCTCCGGAAGATCCCCTTTCAGCAGCGGACCATATCCGTTCAGAATATCCTGCACCACATAGGAAAACAGGATTTCAAATGCGTCCTGTCTGCTATTTCTTTTTGCATCTTCCAGATAACTTTCCAGTTCCTCTTTCAGCTTACCTTTCCGTTCAAATATCAGTCTGGTCCTGCATAGCTGCATATCATGGGAAAATTCCTCCATCGAAGATAAAATCGCCCGTACCTTATCATTCTTACATCCCTCAAAATACTCCTTTAAGGTCTTGATCCTTCCATAGTTCAGATATTCTGTAATCCCCGACACGAGATCTATACAGCCAAAAACAGCTTTCATACTCTGGATAGAGACGGCACCGTCTGGCCCGTTATCATAATTCATGGTCATAATATCCTGAATTGCAACCTTTCGGGCTTTCATCAGGTTGGCAATACTCAGAATCATGAATGCCATATAACGCTGCCCGCCGTTAAAATCAATATATAAATCCACATCATTTCCATCCGCCATTACCTCACAGGCAGCTCTCACTGCGCATTCGGCGACCTGGTCCGCTTCCGTATAATCCAGTGTATCAACTGGCTGAAAACAAATCGGATCCGTCACGTATGCGGAATCCGTCTTTTCTGAAAACTGCCGGATTACTGCTTCAAAGCACTGTTGATGGGTCATAGCCAACATATCAATATCACAGGCTGCTTCTTTTTCCTTAAGCCCCCCAAGTTTCTCCTCATTCAGTTTGGATTTTTGAATCGCCTGCAAAACGGTTTCTTTGGAAACCGTTTGAGAACAGATCATAACAATCTTATCCAACCGTTCTCCGCTTCTGTGAAGCCGCTCAATCACACTTTTTGCAGGCGGCTCATTCGTCATAAATCCTGTCAGGAAATATTCCTCTCCATCAAAATAGGAATATTTTCTGTCATTTCCTCCTGGTTTGAGAGGGCTTAAACACAACAACAGCACATTTTTTTTACTCATATCATCCGCCTTTCATGTCTGAATACAATATTTTTCTCCCGTATTTCATACTTTCCCTGCAACAGCATTATTTTGTATATTATATCACCTTTTGTGCAAAAATGACATAACTTTTCTTTTAACCTATTTATTTTTCAATATATTTACTATCTAATATGGTAGCAGCAAATGATCATCTCTAAAAATATATAATATTTTAACAAAAAAAAGGGGGGGTAACTTGATTTTATTAGACATGAAAAATACATCATCTTAGTTGAATAGAGGGAAAACATTTTTTATAAAATAAAAATGCTTCTTTGTACAGATTGTGTTCAGAAAGGGGAATAGCGTTGGTGTACAGAAGGCAACGCGCCCTCTGTACATCAACGTTATCAAAGGTTTTTATCCCTTTACGCTCCCTGCGGTAAGTCCGGATACAAAAAATTTCTGGCAGAAAATGAATACGAGGAGGATCGGAACAAGGCTCAGGCAGGAAAGGGCAAACACATATCCCCACTGGGTGAACTGGTGCTGTCCGAAAAATCCGGAAATTGCGATGGGCAGGGTTCTTTTCAGATTATCGTTGATCACCGTATTCGCCCAGGGGAACTCTTCCCACGCCGTCAGGAAGTTAAAGATGGATACGGAAGCGACCCCTGCTTTTGCCAGCGGAAGGACAATCCGGAAAAATACGGTAAAAATGCTTCCCCCATCCATATAAATTGCTTCATCCAGTTCCCGCGGAATATTTTCCACAAAGCCCTTTATCATAAATGTGGAGTAGGGAATCACCCACGCAACGTAAAAAGGGATCAGTCCCCATAGCGTATTGATCGCTTTAAGCTTCACCGCAAGTTCATACTGCGGAACAATCAATGTGGTGCCGGGAATAATCATGGTCAGCATAATGAACACAAAAATGAAATTTCTTCCCGGAAACCGGAAACGCGCGATCACAAAGCCCAGCGCCGATGCCACAAGCGCAGCGATGGAAACTGTGACCACAGATACACACAGACTATTCAGAAAATTGATATAAAATTTCCCTTCCCGCAGCACATAACCGTAATTTTCCAATGTAATTTCGCGAATTGACGGGAAAAAGCGCGGCGGATATTCATAGAGTGCGCCGTTTGGCTTCAAAGAGGTATTTACCATGTAGATCATGGGCAGCACAACTACTGTTAGACCGGCTATGAGCAATAAATATAAGACTGTATGGGCAAGCTTTCTTTTTTTCATGGGTTCACCGCACCTTTCTATGCTTCCTCATTATTCCGCATCAGTTTAAACTGCAGGAGCGCCAGCAAAGCCAGTACAAAAGCCGTTATAAATGACAATGATGCCGAATAGCCAAATTTTCCTGTGCTGAAAGCCTTATAATACATCCATGTCAGAATGCTGTCCGTCTGATGTCCGGGCCCGCCGTCTGTAATCATTTTTATCGAAGTGAATACGTTAAAGCCGCCGATTGTGAGCATGACCAGTGCAAATAATACCGTTCCTTTGATGGATGGCAGCGTCACGGAAAGGAATTTCCGAAATGCGCCGGCCCCGTCCAGCGACGCAGATTCATATAGTTCCTGGGGCACCGTCTGCAGCGCGGCAAGAAAGACCACCATGTTCCAGCCAATCCCTTTCCAAATGCCCAGCAGCATCGCAATTGTCATTCCGCCCCAGCGGGTATCCAGCCAGCGGATATTTTCCCCCGTAACATGAATGATGTTTGTCAGAAAATAATTCAGCAGGCCTTCCGTATTGAAAACATACTTAAATACTAAGGAAGCAATTACCCAGCTTGTTATGACAGGAAGATAATAGCAAACCCGGAAGCCCACCTGAAAGCGGCTGACCGAGTGGATGAAAAGAGCCGTTAGCAGCCCCAGAAGCATCTGTCCTGGGACTGTCACCAGGGTGTATACGATAGAATTTGCGAAAACCGTATGAAAATAAGGGTCTGTAAATACCTCACTGTAATTTTGCAGACCGATAAATTCCTGTTTCAGAATGGAGCCGAAATCCCATTTGAAAAAGCTCATGATAAATAATTTTACAATCGGATAAATCGTAAAAATTCCAAAGATGAGCAGTCCCGGTAATAAAAGCGCCAATATCTGTATCCTGCTGTTCCAGTTCTTTCTCATTCTCTGACCTTCCTTTCCTAATCATAAATTTGCGCGCCCCTTTCCCGCAGGAAAGCTCATAATTGACTAAAGTCCCGGCATAGGAGTATAATCAAGGAAAACAACCTCGACATGCGACGGGATTGTTTTCCGTTGCTTTGCGCTGCACTAATCACGGGATATCCCTGTAAACTCATTCACCGTCCAACAGGCCATCCACCTTTACGGCCAGTTCGTCCATCGCCTCCCTGGCGGTTTTCTCCCCGTTCATGACAGCCATGACCGCGGTGGAGAGTTCACTGTCAATTTCGGACCAGCAGGACACGGTGGGTCTGCTCCTTGCAGTCCGGATCGCCTCGATGAAAGGAGCAAAGTCTGCGGCTTTGACTGTATCGTTCTCCAGCGCCGTTTTGTTGACGGGGATCTGGCTGCATTTTGCCATTTCAACCTGTGCGTATTCACCGGTCATAAACTGCATGAATTTCCAGGCAGCTTCTTTATTGGCTGATTTGAACATGGAAATATCTTCCCCGCCCAGGACTGATACAGAGCCCCCTTCTCCCGCGGGCATCTGCGCCGTTGCATAGGAGAAATCAGGATAAGCGCCTGCCATTTCGGATATTTTCCAGGGTCCTTCCAGCAGCATCATATAGCGCCCTGTGCCAAAACCATCCGTCATAGGAATGTCCCCGCTGTTAAATCCGGTTATGGCGTTCTCCTGGTAAAGATCCGCCAGCATCTGAATGGCTGCTACTGTTTTTCCACTGTTCAAATAGCCTTCGGCTTGGGTCTGATCCGGACTTAAAAGTTCACCCCCGCAGCTCCAGATAAACGGGCAGAGATTCCAGCCGGCCAGCGCAGGTTCGTTATATCCCCACACCTGCTGTCCGTTTTCATTTTTTCCGGACAGCGCTCTCACCGCACTCACAAATTCGTCCATTGTGGCCGGGACCTGTATCCCAGCTTCCTCAAGGGCTTTTACGTTATAAAATAATATTTTGGTATTTGTATTCAATGCAAGTCCATAGAAATGACCGTTGATGCAGGCGGTGCTCATAGCGCTTTCCAGCAGCGTGTCCGCTGTTTTTGAAAAATCCGGGATCTCCTCATCCAGAGAAATCAAAATTCCAGCCTTTTCAAATTCCGGAATCCATGCGCTGTCAAGCCTGGCTACATCCGGAAGTGTATCGGCTTTCGCATTGATCAGAATCTTTTCGTGAAGATCGGCCCACTCATGGGAAACGGCGTTCACCTTAATGCCGGGATTTTCTTCTTCAAACCTGGGAATCAGCACATTCATCAGGGTTTCATTTTCAGCTGACTGAGCGCTGTAATGATGCCAGAAATTGATGGTGACTTCCTCCGCAGACTGCTCTTTTGCAGCCTGCCCTGTTTCAGCTGACTGGCTGTTCTCGGCTTCGCTGACCAGGCTTTCCTGAGAACTGCTTTCAGATTTTACTGGCGATTGTCCACACCCGGCCAAGGCTCCTACGCTCAACGCCGTGGTCACTGCAATTGCCAGTAATTTTTTTGTTTTTTTCATACCTCTTCCTCCTTTTAAATTTTATAAGTTCTCGGAATTCTCAGCCCTCATTTTTCAAGGCTTCCCATCCCTTTATTA
>CABSCP010000052.1 GCA_902476265.1 uncultured Lachnospiraceae bacterium | reverse complement strand
GGAAAGCTAAGGAATGTACATAGGACGTGCATTGCATAAAATAAAAAGAGGAGGAACGGAATCATGGAGAACATTCCGCGCGATAGCTGGAACATCATCCAGCAGGTAATAAGAAGATATTGGGATAATAAGGAGGCGTACAAAAACAGAAGAGAAGAACTGCTGAACAGTACACCGGTGCAGGATGGACAGCCTCACGGGAATGTTCCGGTAAACAAGTTGGAAAATACAGTAATTGACTTAAACTCGCCATATATGGAGAGAATGAAAAGGGAAATAGAAGCGGTTGATAAAGCATATAACGCGCTTAAAGAAGAACATAAAAAGATCATCCGTATCAGATTCTGGTCAGATAGATACAGGAATACACCTTATACCAGGATGGAGAGAAGTGTAAGCTATTCAGAAATGCAGATGAGAAGAGTCTGCAAGGAATTTATAAAAAATGTCGGGAAAAATCTTGGTGAATTATGAAAAGATGAACGGATTTTTCGTGTCAAGTGTGATATGATAGTATCATGTTAAGCTGCATCGGAAGATGTAGTCTTAATAACACCCGACGAAGGATGCTGGAAACAGCATCCTTTTCCTCTTAATAACACCACAAAATATAGTTAGGAGGAAAAGATGAATAGTTTTATCAGTTGGGTAGGAGGGAAAAAGCTGCTGAGAGATAAAATACTGGCAGAATTCCCGGAAGAAAAAAGCTTCGGACGATATATTGAGGTATTCGGCGGAGCTGGGTGGATATTGTTTGCAAAAGACAAACATGCAGCATTAGAAGTGTATAATGACAAAAATGGTGAATTGTCGAATTTATTTAGGTGCGTGAAATATCATCCGGAAGCGTTGCAGAAAGAGTTGGAGTGGACGCTGATTTCCAGAGAGATGTTTGAAAACAGTCTAAACAGATCAGATGATGGAATGACTGATATTCAAAGAGCTGCCAGATATTTTTTGATTATTAAAGAGAGTTATGGTAGCAAAATGGGAACATTTATTGGGTGGCCCAAAAATATAAAGAAAGCTATAGAGTACATTGCAGAAGTGTCAGAGCGCCTACAGCGGACGGTGATTGAGAATAAAGGGTATGAATATATTATAAAGAGGTATGATGCAAAGGATGCGCTGTTCTATTTGGACCCGCCGTACTATGATGCGGAAAGTTATTACGGAGAGGAGTTTGAACAGGATGATCACAAAAGCCTGGCAGAACTTCTTCATGGAGTTAAGGGAAAATTCATTCTGTCATACAATGATAATGATGTGATAAGGGAGATGTATAAGGATTTTAATATAATCGGTATTGACAGGAGTAACAATCTTGCAGTGAGATATGCAAGAGGCAGCAGGTATAAAGAAATTATTGTAAAAAATTACTAGACAAGAACACCAGTTCGGAATATAATATGACTGGGTGTTATTAAGATGGGAATTGGCTATGCATATGCATGGCCTTTTCCTTTTTAGGACCTTTAGCTCAGTAGGTTAGAGCAGTCGGCTCATAACCGGCCGGTCCGGGGTTCGAGTCCCCGAAGGTCCATCCATAGGATTTAGGTACTACAGAAGACCTACCCCGGATACGGGGCGAGGAAGGCGCATGCTTTTCCTCTGAAAAAAGAAAAAAAAGTTGGCACTTCCTTCCGCTTTTTGCTGATTGAAGAAGGATGAAAAGGAGGACAATTCGGACGTGGATGTGAATCAGAAAGAGTTGGCCGCAATATTGGGGGTAACAGATCGAAGAATCCGCCAGCTGCGCGATGAATATGGACTTTTTGAGAAGGGGCGCACAGAGGGAAAAAAGACAAAAAACTACTGTCTGGAGAAGTGCGTGCCGGAGTACATAAACTATCGACTGGAAGCGGAAGCACAGCAGGGTACAACTGTCGTAAAAGAAAAGGAACAGGCAGAGCATGAGCAGATAAAGAAAAAGATATCAGTATTGAAACTCAGGAAGCTTAGAAAAGAACTCCATGAAGCAGATGATGTAGAAGAGTTTTTGACGGACATGCTTATGAATTTCAAAAATAGGATACTGGCAGTTCCACAGAAAGTGGCTCCATTGATTGTGTCAGAAGATGATGTCAATGAAATTATTGATGTGCTGGAGAAGGAAATGTTCGGGACGCTGGATGAACTTGCGGAATATGATCCTCTGAAGATTGACAAAGAAAAAAACTCTTCACTTTTGCTGGAAGATGATGAAGAGGAGGAATAGCGGGGTGAGGAGGTGCCATCATCAGAACGACAGCGGTCAAGAATTAGAACAAGAAATCTTTTTCGGAGTGTAATTGAAAAGACTCTGAAAAAGCCGGAAAAATTAAAAGTGAGTGAATGGGCAGAAAAGTACAGAGTGCTTGGAGATAACAGCCACTTCAAGGGAAAGTGGTCAAATGCGATCACTCCTTATCTGGTAGGAATTATGGATGCTTTTAATGATCCATATGTACAGGAGATAAACTTTTGCAAACCTACGCAGGTAGGTGGAACAGAGGCTATGCTGAATATGCTTGGATGGATTATCATGGATGATCCGGCGCCGACAATGATTGTTTACCCTACAGACGATTTGGCGAAGGAAGTTTCAACAGAAAGAATACAGCCTTCACTGAAAAAAACGCCGGAAATAAAGGAAAGATTTTTCGATAGATCTTCAAAAGAATTAAATTTAAGATTTCAGGGGATGTCAGTTTTGCTACGGGGATCAAACTCACCGTCAAAACTGGCATCTTTTGCTATAAAATATCTATTTTTTGATGAAATTGACAAAATGGAAGGTGCGTCAAAAAAAGAGGCATCACCTTACAATTTAGCAAAAGAAAGAACCAGGACATACATATACAGCAAAAAGATTTATACATGCTCAACACCGACACTAAAGACAAATTATGTGTGGCAGATACATGAAAATGCCGATGAGCAGAAAAATTATTTTGTGCCATGCCCACATTGTGGAGAGTATATAACGCTGATCTGGAAACAAGTAAAGTTTCCTGATGATAAAGAGATGGATCATACAGAAAGGGCTAAAAAAGCCATATATGTGTGCCAGGAATGCGGATGTATCATATCAAACAAAGATAAGATCGCAATGTTGCGAAAGGGAGAATGGAGAACTGTAAAGAAAAAAGGCGTGGGGAAGGCCAGGAAAATATCTTTCTGGCTCAATGCGTTATACAGCAGGTTCCTGACATGGGAGGAAATTGCACTGGAATTTCTGGACAGTAAAGATGATCCGGAAAAACTGCAGAACTTTGTAAACTCATGGCTGGCGGAACCATGGGAAGACACAAAATTAAAGACAACAACGGATCTGGTGATGGAACGCCAGACGAATATTCCGGAGTATGTTGTCCCAGAATGGACAAAACTTCTGACTGGCGGGGTTGACGTGCAGGAAGGATACCTATATTGGACAATCAGGGCTTGGGGAGATGGAATCACAAGCCAGAATATTGCGCATGGGCAGGCATTCAACCTGAATGATGTAGAACAAATCATGAATCTGGAATATGAAAAAGAGTCTGGGGAAAAAGCAGTAGTAAATTTGACACTGATTGATTCCGGATATAATACGGATGCGGTATATGATTTTTGTGCAAATAACTCAGATTGGGCACTGCCAGTCAAAGGGGCCAGCAATCCGATGCAGACGCATTATAAAATATCAACAGTAAATAAGACAGGTTCCAAAGCATACGGGATCCAGCTGGTAATTGTGGATGGCGGGAAATATAAAGACATGATTGCCGGAAGAATGCATAGGGAAAACGGAAGAGGCGCGTGGATGGTATACGAAGGATGTGATACTGATTATGCGGAACAGGTAACGGCGGAACATAAGGTTTCCGTGAAAAACGGAAGAAAATCACAGATGGAATGGACAAAAAAGACAAGCCATGCAGACAACCATTATCTGGATGCGGAAGTATATGCGATGGCGGCAGCAGATATATTGGGAGTCAGAACGCTGCATCTGACGGAAATTGGAAGTGAAGAAGTGGAAGAAGCGGACAAACAGAATACGCCGGAGGAACAATGGATAAGTACAAATGAAAACTGGGTATAGGGAGGAAAAAGTATGTCAGCGGAAGAAAAACTGATTGAAGTAAATACAGCTATTTCCAATATCCTTGTGGGCGGGCAGTCATATAAAATTGGTTCCAGAAGTCTGACGCGGGCCGATCTTAATACGCTGCTGGGGATGCAGAGAGATCTACAGGAGCAGATTGCCAACCAAGACAGCGGATTGATGGACAATACATATCTGGCAATTTTTGAAGGGAGATAACATGAATTGGATTGACAATTTGATATCCTACATATCACCGGAATGGGGAGCCAGAAGATCAGCCTGGCGACAGTATGACAATGAATTGAGGAGCTATGATGCGGCCGGATATGGGAATGGGAGCGCAAACTGGCGCGCAATTAATCAGTCAGCCGAGATTACGGACAGATACAGCAGGGAGACCGTAAGGGCCAGAACCAGAGATCTGGAACGCAATTCAGATATGCTCAATTCTGTTGTTGGTGCGTTCAAGAGAAATGTATTTGGCGGGGGATATGCCTTGCGGCCAAAAACAGGAGAAGATGAAACAGACCATGCGCTGGCGGAGGCATGGAAAAGATGGTGTAAAAAGCAGAACTGTGATGTAACAGGGACACAGAGTTTCAATCAGATTTTACGGATGTGTGTGCAGCGAAAAAAAGTTGATGGCGGGATTTTGATTCTGAAGCGTTATACAAGACAGGGATTCATTCCATTTCAGCTGCAAACGCTGGAAGTGGATGAATTGGATGTGTCGCAGGTACAGGCAAAAAATAAAGGAAATAAAGTTGTAGGGGGAATTGAATATAACCGGTGGAACCGGCCGGAGGGATACTGGTTCAGGCAATATGACATAGGCGGTACGCTTACGCTGGAACCGGTATACGTGGATGCGAAAGACGTGATTTTCTACTACACAAAGCGCCGCCCGTCACAGATCAGAGAAATGTCGGACATGAGTCCGACGGTAATAAGAATACGGGATGCAAATGAATATATGACCGCTGTTTCAATCAAAGAACGGATAGCGGCATGCCTTTCGGTTTTCATAAAAAAAATGACACCGAGCAATACGATAGGAAGAAATGGAAATGCGAACGAAGCAGGGAAAATCAGCTATGCCGGAAAAACGCTGGCTCCTGGCATGATACGGGAACTGAATCCGGGGGATGATGTACAAGTGGTAAATCCGAATGGACAGGCAACAGATGCTACGCAGTACATAAAATTGATGCAGCATATGATTGGATCAGGGCAGGGACTCTCTTATGAGGCCACAAGCAGGGATATGTCGGAGACAAATTATGCATCGGCAAGACAAGGGATGATAGAGGACGGATTGACCTATGAGGAGGAAAAGGAACTGCTCATGGAAGTCATGGATGAAATCTATGAAACTTTTGTGATTTCCTGTGTGCTGGCTGGAATCGTGCAGATTGCGGACTTTTGGAATAAAAAAGAAAAATACATGAGTCATACGTGGACGGCGGCACCGAAAAAGTGGATAGACCCAGCAAAAGAAGCAATGGCAAATAAGACGGCACTGAATACAGGGCAAAAGACATTCCAGCAGCTGGCAGCAGAAAACGGACGTGACTGGAAGGAACAAATGGATGAAATTATAGAGGTCCTGAAATATGCAGAAGAAAATGGACTTGATATGGGAGGTGTAATGTTTGGGAAAGACGGAGTATATATGCCGGGAAGTACCGATACGGGAGAATAAATGCTTCAGGGAAATGGGAGCAAACGCGATCAGAGCCATGGAAGGAGAAGGAAATGAGAGAAAGTTTGTCATTTCCTTCTCCAGTGAGCTGCCATATGACAGATGGTATGGGGCGGAAATTCTGGATCATACAGATGGGTGTGTTGATATGTCGCGTCTGAATGAAATAGGATGTGTGCTGTTTAACCATAAACGGGATGCTGTGATTGGTAAAATCACCAGGGCATGGATTGAGAACAACCGTGGACATGCAGAAATCGAATTTGATACAGATGAAGAATCAGAAAAAATTTATCAGAAAGTGAAGTCAGGCACTTTGAAGGGTGTATCAGTTGGATATGTGGTGACATCATGGGAAGAAGTGATGGCAAATAAACAGTCTGCCGATGGAAGGTTTACCGGACCAGCATCCATTGCAAAGAGGTGGGAGCCTTTTGAAGTATCAATCGTAAGTGTACCGGCAGATCCCACGGTGGGAGTCGGGAGGCAGCAGGAAGGCAGTAGTGGGCGTGCATTCAGGGACTATGAAAGGCAGCTCATTGTGAATAAAAACATGACATTATAGGAGGAAAAAAAGAATGAAAAAGAAGTTAAGACAGCAGAAGGTTGCACGGCAGCAGCAGATCCTGAATACTGCACAGGGAGCACACCGTGAACTTACTGCGGAAGAACAGACAGAATTTGACACTCTTCAGCGGGAAATTGAAAGATTGAATCAGGAAATCGAAGAGGAAGAACGCCAGGGGGGATCAAACGGAAACACTGGTGAAGGGGAAAATTCTAATGGAGTGAGCGCACAGCAGAACCATGAAACGCAGCGTATGCTGCAGGAGGAACGAAGAAGGATTGCTGATATTACAGCGCTGTGCCGGGAATTCAGGATGAATGACCAGCTGCAGGGATACATTGAAGGCGGGAACACGGTAGACAGTGTACGGACAGCCGTCATTGAGCATATGCGCCAGAACGGAGCACCGCTGGGAGCGCGGGCAACGGTAGAAACAGATGAACAGGATAAATTCCGTAATGCCGCATCAGATTCCCTGTTACTGCGCAGCGGGATACAGATGGAGAATCCGGCAGAAGGTGCAAGAAATATGATGGGAATGTCATTGCGGGACCTGGCTATTGAGTGCCTGGCCGCAGAAGGGCAGACGGGAATGAACAGACGGAGCTCGGATGAATTGTTTTCTATGCTTCAGAGACAGTTCTTTAATCCCACGGCAGCATTCCCGACAATCCTGGACAATGCCATCAATAAAGCGTATGTTGAAGGACATCGTACAGCGCCGGTTACTTTCGACCGCTGGACAACCAGAGGCACGCTGAAAGATTTTAAAACCCATGATAACAATTATCTGGCGGGGCCTGCAGGAGAATTTCTGGAAGTACCGGAAGGCGGGGAACTGAAACATGATGTGTGGGGAGATGAAAAGCGGCCCACAAGAAAGCTGAAAACATATGGGCGTCAGTTTACACTGACACGTCAGGCGTTTATCAACGATGACATTGATTTGATTACAAAGATGCCTGCAAAGTATGCAGCGTCCGCCCGCAAGACACAGAATAAGCAGTGCTATCAGATACTGATTAACAATGCAGTGATTTATGACGGTGTTAAACTGTTTGACAAAGCACATTACAATCTGCTTGCAAAAGGAACGGGAATTACGGCGGAAGCGGTGCAGGGAATGATCATGGCACTGTCAAACCAGAAGGACGAATTTGGAGAGGTATGTATTATCCGGCCTGCAATGATCATTGTGCCGAGTGGATATAAGTTCGACATGTACACCCTGTTTTTCAGCCCGACTATTCACACGGAGGATAATACACAGGCCGTCAATCCACTGTATCAGTACAAAGACAGCATCGAAGTTGTAGAGGATCCCACGATCAACGCACTTTGCGGAGGATTTGGAAATCAGATGCCGTGGTGGATGATTGGGGCAAAAGAAGACACATCATTTATCGAGGTAGACTACTTAAATGGACAGGATGTGCCTAATATCAGAAGGGCGGAGGTGCCTGGAACTTTGGGTTATGTCTGGGACATTTACCTCGATTGGGGTATCAATGTGATGGACTACAGAGGGGCAATTATGAATCCTGGTGTAGTCGTAAAAAATCCGATTGAATTGGCATAAGGAGGTAGAGCATGAAGGCAGCATATTGGCAGAGAGGAGAATCTCTCGATTACAGGAACAATACAGGAAAGAAAATTGAAGCAGGAACCGTGCTGGTAATGGGAAAAAGAATCGCAATTGCAGGGGCGGATATTCCGGCGGGTGAAATGGGGGCAGTGCATGTTTCCGGAGTGTTTGAGTTTGAAAAGGCAGACACTACGGAGATTACAGCAGGAACCGAAGTGTATTACTGTGATGATGGAATTACAGCAGCCGAGAAGGCAGGGGAGGATAGTAATGTGCCTGCCGGATATGCGGCTGCAAATGCGGAAGCGAACAGTACAAAAGTTCTCGTAAAGATCAATGCATGAGGTGAGAGATGGGGAAAATCATTGCGACAGTACCTATACTTTACCAGGGAAGGCAGTATATTCCGGGAGAAGAGATACACTGTGAGGACGCTGCCATGCGGGAGGCATGGCAGCGGGCGGAAAGCGTGCGGGAAGAAACAGGAATGCCGGAAGTTGCACCGGTGCAACGGAGAAAGGCCGTAAAGGCTTCGGCAGAGGCGGGAATTCCGGTGGAAGGGTCTGAGGAAGAAGAACTGCTGGGAAAAATACCGAAAACGGCAGAGAGGAAAAAGAAATGACATTTAAAGATGTCGTAAAACGAGACATTAAAAAGGCTTTTCTAAACTTTGACGAATTTGGTGAGTTGCATCTGCTGAACGAAAAAGAAGTGCTGGTCATCGTCGATGAAAATGAACTGACAGAACGGGAAAAAAAGATACGGGATTCTATGTCGGAACTGCAAAACAGGCAGCTGTATTATAAGCAGCTGCTTTTTTATGTGGCAGCGGAGGACTTTGGGCCGTTACCTTCACCTGGAAGATTACTTAAGTTTGACGGAAAGCAGTATGTGATCACAGACGCAAACAATGAAGATGGAATTTATTCAATCAGTCTGGAGGCGACACGGTCATGATCGTAAAAGTAGAGCCTTATCAGGCAACGCTTGACGCAATACAAAAGCGGATGGATGAAATGGGAAAAGGAAATCAGATGGATAAAGTCCTGAAAAAAGCCATAAATGAAGTAAGCAAAGAGACAAAAAGCAGGATATATGAGTCCACAAAGGAGTTATATACCATAAAAAGTTCCCAGTTCCGAAAAGCTGATATAAAGCAGACCTCAATGAATGCTAAAAACGGAGGCACTGTTCTGACAGTAAGAGGAGCAACGATTCCAATACGGAAAGGATATCGGAATCGAAAAAATACCCAAAAAAAGGGTGCACGAGCCATGATACGGATGGCAGGCGGAGCACTGAAAGAAATGGAATTGAAAGCAAACGGAAGAAGCTATAAAGCGTTTGTGGCGACAATGAAGAGCGGACATGAAGGAATTTTTCAGCGTGTGCCTGGGGAAAAAATGAAAAATAAACGTCGGGAAGCGATCAAGGAACTGGTGTCACTGTCAAAATCAAAGGCGGCAGAAAAGGCATACGACGAAAAGGTTCGGACAGATATGGATAACGAAATAAGCTTCAGATTGCTGAAGCATATGCATGCCGTGATTGGAGCTTAAAATGACAACTTTTAGCTTGCAGAATGAATTAAAAAAAGAAATAGAGCGGATTTTACAGGATTTTATGATGAAAAATCCGAAAGGGGAACTGGTACATATACAGACATTTGGACAGAATCTTCCGAAGCAGATGCAAAAAATCCAGACTGAAACAGTAATGGATGAGGAAGCACAGGAAGATGATCTGTATCCGTTCTGTGTGGTGCGTATGGATTCTGGGAGCATGGGAGAGCACGCCGGAGTGCATACGGTGAAAACGGTTCTGATTTTTGGGATTTGGGATAATGATCTGGGATGCCAGGGACACCAGGTGATTTTGAACATGATACAGCGGATATCCGGAAGGTTTTTTGCAGATCCCATACTCAGTGAGAAATATGCGATGGATGAAAGCGCGGGGATCAACTGGACGCTGGATGATGAAGACCAGTTTCCGTATTACTACGGGGCGATGGAAATGACATGGCATATGCTTTTGACAAAAAGAGAGGAGGATAAATATGCCTAAAATGACAGAAAAAGCAAAAGCTACAGAACCGGTGAGTGTGGTCATCTATTTGGGGCCGCCTATTATGGGTGTAGCAACGCCGGGGACAATCTATAAAAATGGATTGACTACACAGCTGCAGGAAGCAGTAAAAGAATTTCCGGCGCTGAAAATGCTGCTGGTGGAGATCGGGAGCGTGGCTGCGGCCAGAAAAGATCTGAAAAAAGAGGAAACAGCAATCAGTGTATGCTACCGGGAAGCAGAAGCATACGCCAAAAGGAGAGGAGCAAAGGGATGAGCGGGAAATATTATCATGGTGTCCGGGTAATCGAGAAAGGAACAGAAACAGCGGCACCTTTGACGGGAGCGGCTGGATTGCAGGTAGTGATTGGAACTGCACCGGTAAATCTGGCAGACAATCCGGAAGCAGCCGTCAACACGCCGGTGTTATGCAGCAGTATGGAGGATGCCAGAAAAAAACTAGGATACAGCGAAAATTTTAAGGATTATACCTTGTGCCAATCCATGTATGCGAGCTTTATCGCTTTCGCTGTGGCGCCGGTAGTATTTATCAACGTTCTTGATCCGGAAAAACACAAAAAGGATAACCCGGAAAAGGAATATAAAATCATAAACAGGCAGGCGAAGCTGGAAGATGTGGACGGTGTACTGAAATCAAGCGTAAAAGTGTGCATGGGAGAAACAAACCTGGCGGAAGGGACCGACTATCTGCTTACATTTGACAGTGCAGGAAAGCTTCAGGTTACGCTGATATCGGAGCAGACAAATGGAGCGGAAAGCATAAAAGTGTCTTCTGCGAGCATCGCACCGGAAATGGTGACGAAAGAGGACATCATCGGCGGATACGATGCGCAGACCGGAAAGGAGAGCGGGATGGAGGTAATCCGTCAGGTATATCCTCGTACCGGTCTCACGGCGGCATTCCTGATGGCACCGGGATGGAGCCATTTACCGGAAGTTGGACAGGCTATGATTGCCAAGTGCGAGTATGTAAACGGCGTTTTCTCCTCGGAGTGCCTGTTGGATTTGGATACCGAAAAAGCAAAAATGTATGTTGATGTGCAGAAAGCTAAGGAGGACAGCGGTTATGCTGACCGGCATGCACTTGTGCTCTGGCCCATGGTACAGGCTGCCGGAAAAAGACTGTATTTTTCTGCCGTTTATGGTGCAATGGCATCTTATACAGATGCCTCCAATGATAACGTGCCTTGTATTTATCTGTCTAACCAGATGTTGAACGTAGATGGCGCAGTTTTGAACGACGGAACGGAAGTATATATGGACAGGGAACAGGCAAACACACTGAATGCGGTTGGAGTAGTAACCGCGATCAACGAGAAGGGATGGCGTGCCTGGGGAAACAATACATCCGCTTATCCGGAAGTGACCGAGGCAAAGGATCGGTGGATTGCCTGCCGGAGAATGTTTACGTGGATGGCAAACAGTCTGATAACTATCTATCACGAGAAGGTTGACAGCCCGGCAAATTACAGGCTGATTGAATCAATCTGCGACACGGAAAACATCAGGCTGAACAGCTATGTGTCGGATGGAAAACTGGCAGGGGGACGGATCGAGTATAACGAAGAGGAGAACAGCGTGGAGAATGTACTGACTGGACAGGTCATTTTCCATATCTACATGGCGGCTTTCACACCGGCAGAGGATATTGCGTTTATTTTGAAATTTGATCCCAGCATGCTGGCAGAGAGTCTGGCAGGAACAGGAGGTAATGTATGAATTTTCCCGAAGTAATCAACCTTTTTAATGTATATGACGGCGGAAACCGGCTGCAGGGTGTGACCGGTGAGGTGACACTGACACAGCTGCAGGCGATCACTGCAGAAGTCAGCGGTGCCGGAATCATGGGAACTTACAATACTGCTGTTGTAGGTATGTTTCAGAGCCTTTCACAGGAAATACCGTTTCGGATGGTAAACAAAGAATTCTTTAATCTTATGAATGCCAGCCAGCAGGCAGAACTGGTACTGCGCACATCTATCCAGAACGTAAACAAGGACACCGGCGGAACATTGAGTTCCAGCGGAATGAGAATGGTATTACGCGGGCGCCCTACATCTGCAAATTTCGGCACACTGAAACAGGCTGATCTGATGAATGCATCCGTGACGCTGGAGCTGACCTACATACTGATCGAGATCGGCGGAGAAACAATGTTGGAGCTGGATAAGCTGAACAGCGTTTATAAGGTAAACGGAAAAGACCTGATGGCGGATATCCGCAAACAGTGCTGAGGAGGAAATGGATATGAATACGGAAAATGAAATTGTAAAAGTAGATGAGGATGGAAATGTTGAAGAACTGAATGACATCGAAGATGGGATGATGTTGATCACGTTGAAAAAGCCCATCAAATTTGAAGGAGAAGAGTATAAAAAAATCGACCTGACAGGGATGGAAAATCTGAAAGCGGCGGACATGATCGCAGTAAGCCGCATTCTGAACAGAAAAGGAAATGTAGACTTCCTGCAGGAAATGACGCTGGAGTATGCGATCAATCTTGCAGCGCGCGGGACCGGATTGCCGATAGAATTTTTTGAACAGCTGCCGCCATGGGCCGCGATGCAGGTGAAAAACCGGGTGACGGGTTTTTTGTACAGGAAGGGATAAAGCCAGGGGAAGCATCCGCACTGCGCCGCCTGTGTGTACGGATGAGCATTCAAACCAGAACGGGAATGGATTTTTTTATGAATATGCCAGTGAAAGAGCTGATAGAGGTAGTAAAAGAGGTGAACGAATTTGGCAAAGAACAAAGAATACGAACTGGCAATAAAAATAGCCGGTGAAATTGAAAAATCCTTTTATGACAGTACCAAGCTGACCAAAAAGGAACTAAGTGATTTGACAAAACAGGCGGCCAAAACAGCCGCAGCTACCTCCGAATACTCTTCCTCTGCGGCTGCACAGATATCCCAAAGTTTGAAGAGTAAATTGGAAGATGCTGAACCGGCTTTTTCAGGTTTGGAAAAAGCCGCAAAAGCATCGTTTACCGCCATATCGGTAGCTGCTGTTGCGGGGGGAACCGCAATCGTGGCGGGACTGGGTGCATCCATATCTGCCGGATCGGAGTTTGAGTCCGCGTTTGCGGGAGTAAAGAAGACTGTGAATGCAACGGATGAAGAACTGGCGCAGATGAGGGATGATATACGGCAGATGGCCAAAGAAATGCCAACATCGGCCGCCGGTCTTTCTGAAATTGCGGAATCTGCAGGACAGTTAGGAATTCAGACAAAAAATATTACTGAATTTACGAAAACAATGGCGGATCTGGAAGTGGCAACAAATCTGACACGAGAAGAAGGCGCTGCAGAATTTGCCAAATTTGCAAATATATCAAAGATGGAGCAGGACAAGTTTGATGAACTGGGAAGTACCGTGGTGGCATTGGGAAATAACATGGCAACGACAGAAGCAGATATCATGGGAATGGGAATGCGGTTAGCGGCAGCAGGAACGCAGGTACGTCTTTCACAGGCTGATATCATGGCTTATGCGGCATCTTTGTCATCTGTTGGAATCGAGGCGGAAGCCGGAGGAAGCGCTTTTTCAAAGCTGTTGGTAAATATGCAGCTGGCAGCAGAAACGGGCGCTGGATTGAAGGAATATGCGCGTGTAGCAGGAATGACAGGAGACCAATTCAAGAAAGCGTTTAAAGAGGATGCTACAACGGCAATAAATGCTTTTCTAAAGGGTTTGAATAATACAGAACACAACGGAAAAAGCGCGATTGCAGTATTAGACGAAATGGGAATCAAGGAGGTACGCCTACGGGATACCCTGTTGAGAGCCGCGAACGCAAGCGATCTGTTTGAGGATGCACTGTCTTTATCAAATAAAGCGTGGGAGGAGAATACAGCGCTGTCAAACGAGGCGGCACAGCGTTACGCAACACTGGAAAGCCAGACAGATATGCTGGGAAACAAAATGACGGACATCGGGATCAGCATCTATGACGATCTTAGACCGGGACTAACGGAAGCAATGGGACTTGTGAATGATTTTGTGGACAACATAGCCGGACAGGAGGATGCACTGGGAGATATGATCCAGTCGGCAACAAAAAATATGCCCACAATGGTGAGGCAGACACGGGAAGCAGGGGAAGCGATAGGAGAATTTGCAGAACCGTTTTTGAAAGTAGGAGGCTGGCTGGTAAAGAATCCAGGACTGCTTGTGGGTACCATAACAGGCGTTGGAACCGCGCTGGGAACTTACAAGATTGCAACAGGAGTAGCATCAATTGCAGGGGCGCTGGGAGCTATGGGACCTGCAGGAGTGGGAATTATGGCACTGGGAGGAACAGCGGCCGTGATCGCGGGCATTGGTACGGCGGTAAAGAAGAGCGCTGAAAATGCTAAAAAAGCCAATCTGAATGCCCATTTTGGGAATATTGCACTCTCCCTGTCAGACCTGCAGGATGCGGCGGCCCATGTAGTGAAAAGCAAAAGCCTGGAAAAGGTGAGGCAGTCACTGGCGGCCATGGATGAACTGGACGGGATATCTGATTCCATTCAGGCAGCTATGGCGGATATGGATAAAATGAACTGGAAAGTATCCATCGGAATGGAGTTGACGGATCAGGAAAAGCAGGAATATCAGGACCAGGTGCAGTCATTTGTGCAGTCAACGCAGGATTATGTGGCACAGAAGCAGTATGCAGTGAGCCTTTCCGTTGGAACGCTGGTTCAGGACGACCTGGAAAGCAGCAATATTGTAACGCAGATCAACAGTTTTTATGCAGAAAAGCAAAGTGAACTGCAGGACCTGGGTACAAAATTGAACGAAACAATTACGGAAGCGTTCCAGGATGGTCTCCTGGATATTGACGAAGTGGAGGAAATATCGAAACTCCAGCAGCAGATCGCACATGTGCAGTCTGCGCTGGCAGGAAGCAATTTTGATGCCGGTCTGGATTTGGTCGGGCAGAAATACAGCGGGCAGCTTTTGGATGCAGACTCCTTTATCAACCTGCAGGATGAAATCCAAAGACAAGTTGACGAAGCGGTAAAGGCATACGATGAAGCTTATGTTACATCCATGTCAGAATTGCGGCTTATGCGGTCAGAGGGGAATATGACACAGGATGAGTTCGAAGCATCCGCAGATGCCATAAACGAAGGGTACCTGCAGCAGAAAATGGAAACCCAGGCAAAAGCCGTACAGTTCCAGATGGACATGATCAAACAGCAGTATGGAGAGGAATGGGACAGCCTGGAAAAACTTCTGGAGGATAAAACCGGAGAGAGGCTGGGGGATGCTCTCGTGATGGCACAGTCCGGCGGAAATCATGCACTTTTGGATCAGCTGGGACTGGATCTGGTAAAAGGGATGAAACATGAGATTGACGGATCTACAAAGGATGCTTTTGGGGATCTGTTTGATCAGATGGCACCGGAACTGGAACAGATGCAGGAGATGGCGGACCAGTACAGGAAAAAAGGGAAGGAGATACCAGAGGCATTAAAAGAAGGAATCCGGGATGCTTCTATATTGGGAGGACTGGCGGGAGAATCGGAAGCATTGTGGGGACTGATCGGACAAACTGCACAGTCAAATGAATACGCAAAGATGATAGAAGGGATTATGGATGCAGGAGAGTATGTCCCGGAACAGCTGGCAAATGCGATTAAAGATAACCAGGATCAAATTGATGGGGCCGTGAAGCAGTCGTTTCTTTCCACGCAGAGCATGATTACTAAAACGTTCGGTGAAAACAGGCTGCAAATACCGCTGAATTTTGAAGCAGAAGTTAAAAATGCTCCTTATTCGGAAGCATATTATAAAAACAGTATCACAGGGCATGCAGACGGAGGAATTTTTGACCGGCCGCACATCGCTTGGTTTGCAGAAGATGGGCCAGAAGCGGCGATACCACTGGACGGATCGCAAAATGCCATAAGTCTGTGGGAAAAAACCGGACAACTACTGGGAATGGACGGGCTGACCGGAGGAAACAATCCGGTCATCAGCGAAGGGAATTCCTATTCGTATGGAGCGCCGGAAATTAGAATCGAGTATAGCCCAACACTACACTTTGAAGGTGCGGCGGTGACCCAGGACGATGTCAGGGAAGTATTGGAGACAGAACAGGAGAAATTCGCGCGGCAGATGCAGCAATATTTGAAAGATTACGGACGGAGCAGTTTTGTGTAAGGAGGATCAGGAAGATGCATAAAACACAGCAGGGAGAATGCTGGGATGAAGCAGCAAAAACCATATATGGTGATGAAAAGTATATCGGATTTCTGATGCAGAATAATATGCCGCTTTTGGATATTGCTGTTTTTCCTGCCGGAGTCATTTTGAATACACCTGATCTGCCGGTGGAAGAATCCAACTTACCGGCATGGAGGAAAAGAGGATGAGCAGGGCGAGAAGGGCCGTCCTGCAGATGGAATATGAGCATGTGGACATCTCGGAAGATATCGCCGGAAGTGTTAAATCCTTTTCCTATGAGGACATTGCTTCCGGAGAATCTGACAGGATTTCCCTTTGTGTGCAGGACAGAGAGCGGAAGTGGATGGGGGGATGGGCACCGAAAAAAGGGGACCATGTCAACGCCAGCATGCTGTTTTATGACTGGCAGAAAGAAGGAAATCACTGGGGCACCTTCTGCGGCAGTTTTGAGGTAGACGATGTGAGCATGTCCGGACCGCCTGCGGCATGTACTATCGGGGCGGTATCCATACCTCGCGCGGAAGGGTTTAACGAGGAGGAGCGGACAAAGAACTGGGAGGATGTAACTGTACGGGAGATCGCGGTTGAGATCGCCGGACGTGCGGGAATAGCACTGAGCTATGAGGCAGAGGACATCCATATAAAGTCTCTGGAGCAGGATAAAGAGACGGACTGCAAATTTTTGTATGCAGTCTGTGAGAAATATGGACTGGCCATGAAAGTATTTGCCGAGAAGATTGTGATATTTGACGAAGCGGTTTATGAAGCGGTCGCGCCGGTGGTGACACTGAGTTATCAGGACTTTATCCGGTACGGTTATAACAGCACAATGGCCGGAACATACACGGGGGCGAAGATATCATATTCTGATCCCGGGAGTAATAAAAAACACATTGTTACGGTAGGCGGAGGCAGCAGGATTAAAGAAATGAATGTAGAAGCTGACAGCGCCGAAGATGCCAGGAGAAAAGCTGTTGCAAAATTAAACAATGAGAATAAAAAGGCGGTGACTTTTTCAGGGACGGTTATAAGCCGACCAGAACTGATTGCCAGTTGCTGCATTAATATAACCGGTTTTGGTGTGCCAGACGGAACTTATTATCTGGATAAAGTAACATCAAAAATCGGTGGAAACGCGAGCCAGCAGAGTTTTGAGGCCCATCGGGTAGGGTATCGGATGGATAATGCTATAGTCCATCTGAAACCGCAAAAGAAAAAGACATCGGGGGAAATATCCGGTGCGTATACAGTACAAAAAGGAGATACCCTCTATAAAATTGCGAAAGATACGTTAGGATCTGCACTTCGTTATGCAGAGATTTACGATCTGAATAAAGAAGTGATTGAAGCGGAGGCACAGGGCCGGGGAAAGAAGGACTCCGCAAATGGACATTGGCTGTTTGCCGGGACTGTGCTGCAGTTGCCGGGAGCAGAGGAAGAAAGCGGGGAGGGAGATCATGGCGAACAGTGAAATCCGCGTGGGACGTGTATCCTCTATTAATTATAAAACCGGCATGGCCAGGGTGACTTATGAAGATAAGGATGAGGCGGTTACATCGGAATTCCCGATGTTGAATTTTAATGATGAATATCGGATGCCAAAGGTGGGACAAACGGTGATGGTAGCCCATATGTCAAACGGCAGCAGCCGGGGAGTGATCCTGGGAACGGTATGGAATCAGGCATACAATCCGGCGGAAACCGGAGCCGGGCTATATAGAAAAGATTTGTCACGGAAAAAGGATGCGGCGTATATCCGGTATGACGATAAAACAGGGGAATATCTGGTTAAAGTAGCAAATATGCACTTAAACGGGATCAATAAAACGCAGCTGGATGGACCGGTGCTGGAGATCGCGGCCAATATCTCTATCTTGATTCAAACGGAAAGCATGCAGGCAGATGTAGCGGAAGTCCTGGTAACTGGAGGAGAAACAGGGACGGTGAATGTTACATCGCAAGCGGATATCGTCCTGAAAATGGAAGAAAATCCACTGAAGGCGGTGATCATGGAAGCCGCCATGGAACTGATAGAAAAGCTGGAGATTAAGGCCGGAACAACAGCAGAGCTGGAAGCGGCAGAAACGGTTGCGATAAAAGCCGGAACAGGCGCAAAAATGGAGGCAGAAGAAGCAGCAGAAGTAAAAGCAGGAACAACAGCGACGCTGGCCGGAAAAAATGTGAAGGTGGAAGCTGATGGAACGCTAAGGCTGCAGGACGGCGAAAATGATACTACACTGAAAGAGATTATGGACCGGCTGAAAGCGCTGGAGGGCGGATGATATGGGGATGATCGGAAATTTTGGTTCACGGATTGTATTTGAAGTGACAGACAAGCGGGTGCTTACCTACAATGGGATGACCAGAAAGGTAAGCGGAAAATATGCTAAACACAGTGTGGTTGGACAGAAAGACCGCCCTGAGTTTACGGGACCGGGAAACAGCAGTATCAGTTTCAAGATGCTGCTGGATGTGTCGCTGGGGATACGGCCCCAGGATGTAATATCGAATATTGAAGAAGCAATAGAAAACGGAGAAGTAGAGTATCTGGTGATAGGCGGCAGGCCGGTGGGAAAAAATAAGTTTTATATTTCATCTGTTTCAGAGACCATGGATCAGGTAATGAGTGACGGGGGGCTGGCTCGGGCGACTGTGAGCGTAACGATGGAGGAGTATTTATGATCGACGTAAAACATGCTGTAATTGATCTGCATAATTTACCCAAAGAGGAAGCAGAGGATATTGGGAGATGCCTTGCAACGTTGTACTCAGTATGGGAGGGAGAGCAGCCGCTTGACCGGGAATTTGGGATAAACTACTCATTTCTGGATCAGCCTGAAAATATTGCAAAAAATATGCTGGCTCTGGAAATCATTGAAAAAACAGCCAAATATGAACCGAGGGCAGCAGTGGAAAAAGTAGAATATGAAACAGGGGCAGAGGGACAACTGGTGCCCATAATCCGGTTAAAACGGGGTGAGACAGGATGGACGTAAAAGCGTTGAAAAAATTTCCAGATGTAAGCTTTATTGACGGAATGACCATAGATGAAATGAAAGAATACTACCTGAATGCGATGAGAGAAAAGTATAAGGAACTGACAGGGAAAGAACTGGTCATGAACGAAGCAGATCCACTCAGACTTATCGCTTATACAGATTGCCTTATGCTGTACCAGATTGCCCAGTATGCTGACAGGGCCGGTAAAATGGCTTTATTAAAATACAGCTTCGGGGATTATCTGGAAAACATCGGGACATTAAAGGGGATCAGCAGGATGCAGGGAAGTGCGGCGCGTACAAGGCTGCGCTTTTGTTTATCCATGAAAAGAAATAACATCACTATTATACCGGAGGGGACGCGGGTAACAGCCAGCGACGGTATTTACTTTAAAACGGAAGAAATACTGGAAATTCCACCGGGAACCCTGTCAGGGGAAGTGCCGGCGATCTGCAAGGAAGAGGGAACAAAGGGGAACGGATATGGGGTGGGCGAATTAAAGACCATGGTAGATCCGGTGGCCTATGTGGAGTCCGTGGAAAACATAACCGTAACTGAGGGGGGAGCAGATCTGGAGAGTGACGCAAATCTGGCGGAGCGGATTTATCTTGCACCGTCATCCTGGAGCACTGCCGGGCCTGATGATGCATATAAATATTGGACAAAAACGTATGATGCGGCTATCTCAGATGTTCGGGTATATTCCCCGGAGCCGGGAATAGTAGAAATATATTTTTTACTGCAGAATGGGCAGCTGCCGGATAAAGCCATGACGGACGGACTGGAAAAATTTCTGTCGGAGGAGGATGTGCGGCCCCTTACAGATAAGGTTGTGGTGCTGGCGCCGGAACCTGATTACTATAAAATTGACCTGACATACTACATAAACGTGAGTGACAGAAACCGGGCAGCAGTTATCCAGGAGCAGGTGGATACGGCAATCCGGGAATATGTAATATGGCAGAAAACAAAAATTGGAAGGGACATTAATCCCGATCAGCTAAGGAGCCGTATTATTGCGGCGGGAGCGAAGCGGGTGGAGGTGAGGTCGCCTACCTACAAAACAATCCCTAAAAGCAGTGTTGCGATACTGGCCGGGGCGGCAGAAGTAATATATGGAGGGGTTGAGGATGATTAAATTAAAAGACTGCTCCACAATACAACTGCTTCCAGAAGCAATCCGGGAAGATCCATGCGTGCAGTCTACCGCTTATGCGTTACATAAAACGACGGCAATGTTGATGGAGAAGATTGAAAGAACATCTGTATATGCGGCTGTTGATATCATGCCGGAGGAGATTGTGGATCTGCTGGCCGAAGAATTCAGGGCGCAATATTATGATACAACCCTGGATGTCGAAACTAAAAGAAAAGCTGTAAAAAAGGCGCTGCTATGGTATGAAAAGGCCGGAACGCTGAAAACAGTTAAGGAACTCACAGAACTTGTTTTTGGAGAGAATGTGATATCGGAATGGTTTGAGCATGATGGCAGACCATATACTTTTTGGCTGGAGGTTATGGCACTGGATGCCTGGATGACGGACAAAAAGATGGAAGACTTTTATGCAGCTCTTCAAAAGGTGAAGAATACCAGATCATTGTTGGATAAGATAATCTTTCACCGGCGGATGGATACGAAAATTTTTAGTGGAGCGGTTCCTGACTCATATAAAAGGGAAGTTATTGTGGATTTCTTTCAGAAACGCCAGGAAGATGATTTTAAAATGTATTCAGGGGCGTACCAGGAGAGTTATATCAAACGGTCTGTGGTAGATATTTGAAGAAAGCAGGAGGAAGGAGCAAAGGATGTCAATTTTTAACAGCGCTGTGCTTACCAAAAAAGGAAATGAATTACTGGTTACTGCGGCAGCAGGAAGGAAAATTATTTTTACACGACTTGTAACGGGAAGAGGAGTGTATACGGAGGAAGAAAAACAGCGGAACGTTTTAGAGGAAAAAACGCAGTTGAAACAGCAGATGCAGCAATTCACTTTTTCAAAATTTGAAAAGGCAAGTGAAAACAGCGTGCTTCTGACTGCTTTAATCACAAATAAGGAATTGAGTGAGGGATACAAAATCACTGAGATTGGCGTATATGGAAAAGAGGTGGAAGATGAAGAAGACTTTTTATGTTCGATTGCAGTAACAAGGAGCATGGAGGAGACAGATTCTTTTCCGCCGTATAATGGGCTGCGGGAATGCCAGATCATACAGGATTACTATATAACAATTTCCGCAGACGCAGATGTGACAGTTAATACAAAAGGAGCTGTTGCACTCGCGGAAGATTTGGAGGCTTTGAGGCAGGAAGTCACAATTGCACTGGAAGAGAGAGTAAATATAGTAGTTGCCCATGAAAATATTCCGGTGTCTCAAAGAAAACCGAATACATTTTACCTCGTAGTAACAGGAGAGGAAGATGAAACGATGAATGGAACAATAAAAGTAAGTCCAAACATGGGACTAAAAGTAGTTGAAAGGGGTAATTAAAATGGCATTAAGTAAAGTCAGGATTCAGCTGATTGATGTGGAGACTGGGAAGGAGATTGAAGATGTTGATGTGCTTACATCTCCGGAAAGCATTACGTTTTCGGACGGAAAAACCCTGGATGAAAAAATTATTGAGATACAGAAAGAAGAAGGTCCAAAAGGAGCAACAGGAACCTCAATGAGAATGAAGGGATCCTGGGCGGCCAGCACGGCTTATGTAAATAACTCTCAGTACATTGATATTGTGACGCAGGGAGGAAATACATACGCCTGCAAGACAGGCCACACGTCAGGGGCATCATTTGATGCCACACAGTGGACATTGATTGCCCAAAAAGGAGCAAAAGGTGATACCGGAGCGACAGGCATACAGGGTGCAAAGGGCGATACCGGAGCAACAGGACCAACCGGAGCGAAAGGTGCAACGGGAGCAACAGGAACCTCAATGAGAATGAAGGGATCATGGGCGGCCAGCACGGCTTATGTAAATAACTCTCAGTACATTGATATTGTGACGCAGGGAGGAAATACATACGCCTGCAAGACAGGCCACACGTCAGGGGCATCATTTGATGCCACACAGTGGACATTGATTGCCCAAAAAGGAGCAAAAGGTGATACCGGAGCGACAGGACCGAAAGGAGAAAAGGGCGATACTGGTGCGACAGGACCAACGGGAGCAAAAGGTGCAACGGGACAGCGCGGAACCAGGTGGACACATGGAACAGCGATCACCGGGACAAGTACGACAGCGACAGTTTTTTCGGGATCAGGAATTACAGACGCGCTGGTGGATGATAATTACTTAAACACATCAACGGGAAATACATACCGTTGTACGGTGGCCGGGAATGCCGCAACCGCAAAGTGGGTTTATACTGGTTGTATAAAAGGAGTACAGGGTCCTAAAGGTGATACAGGAGAAAAAGGCGCAACAGGTGCGACTGGTCCGACAGGTCCGACAGGTCCGGCAGGAAAAGATGGGGACAACGTGAGATTTGGAGCTGATTATAACTCAGCATCTGAAGTTAAAATATTCTTTAAAAAGATGTAAGGAGGGACCAGATATGGCTACATATAATACTGATCTTCAGGACAACAATGGAAACTCTTATCGGGTGATGGCAAATCCTGATTCAAAAATAGATTTTTCGGTGTCTGGATCAAGAGAAAACATTGCGCCAGGGGAATCAATACGGACAATGTTTGGGAAGATAAAAAAATGGTTTACTGATCTGACGACAGTGGCTTTTACGGGAAGCTACAATGATTTGGGAAATAAACCAACAATTCCATCCGGCGCGGCAGCAAATTACCCGGTGGCAAATAACGATACTACAAATAATGCAGGGTATCTGGTCACGGCACAGGTGGCATACCAGCATGGACAGGAGATTGATCAGTTAATTAGCGATTTAACTACCCGGCTGCCCGGCGGTACCGGGATTCAGTGGGATGGTACCAACTTTTGGGGGACAACTACCGGCGGCGTAAAAAAAAAATTGGGTAAAACCGTTTATGATCTTGGCACGGGAAGCAGTTTTAACGTATCCAATACGTATGAAGACTTCCGTACTCTAACTGCACAAGATTTTTACCCGGTAATAGAAAGTTTTTATGCTCAAGGTGGGGCTAAAGGCGATGGTGATACAGGCTGGATATATACTGATGGTACTGGAATACTAGGCAAATCATATGATCCAAATACCGGAATTTTGTCCATCAGTGGTCTAAGTATTAGTAATTCTGGTCAAAGCACAAGCGGCGGGAATGTGAAAGCCCGTGTAAGTGTGCAAGCTCAAATTACCATAAGGGTATTTTTAATTATTTAAATCCGGATTTACAAAACTACTGAAATACCAAATGTTACATGATCCAGATTCCAGTGTGCACGGAGCGTCAACATTCCCGTGACTGGATCGTAGGAATTTATAATAACATATCCATCAGTTGGCACGCTTGTACCTATCCGACCGCAGGATATAATGCCCACATGAATATTTCCGGCTGAAATATTTCTGAAATTTGGATATGCAGCCAACGAAATATTTATGTAGCATGGATTATTTGCTGTATCAATCCATCCATTATTAAGATACTCCATATAGTAACCTGATCTGTTAAAAGGGAGCGCTGAATCTGCACCATCCTTATTAACATAGTGCAGCTTCCCATCACTGCTAACATACACATTCACCCGACCTAAATCGCTATTTAATGTAATAAGAACGGAGGTGATAGGGATCAAAAAACCGAAAATAAAAGAGAAAAATGACGATGTTGTTTGCTACGGCTGCCCATCGTGTGGAAAGCGTATTTTATCCACAAAAAACGGCAGCCAAACCGGGAGAAAAGTAAAATTTTGTCCCGAATGCGGCGAAGGACTTGATTGGGATGGAGTTAAGCTACAAACATACTGGCCGCAATATAATTAAGTAAATCAGAGCCGAAAGGCTCTTTTTTAAATATTTTCAAAAGGAGAAAAAAGAAATGGAAAAAGAAAAAATCGTACTTGGAAACAAAGTAGAACTGCCCTATGATCGCATCGGATTTGCTGGAACATCATTGGTGATAGGATTTATGGGAGGCAATATCCTGGAGCTGGAGCAGGCTATCCGTGATGCCGGGCAGAACAATCTGGAGATTATCAAGCAGATGGATGCGGATGGTAACTTACAGATGGTACATGAGCGTTTCGATATCTTTTCGGAGATAAAAAAGATTATCGGACAGACAGCAGCAGAAGATGTGGTGGAGGTGGTACTGAGTCAGGAAACCGAGATCGACATGAAAATCCGCCATCTGGAAGCACGTATGTCATCCACGGAAGAGCGCGTATCTGACACAGAAGAGGTTACAGACACTTTGCTAATGAAAGAACTGGCATAACACGGAGAAAGAGAGGATTATGATTATGTATGCAGCATTAAGACGTATTTATAAAAACACAAAAAAAGAAAGCTACCTTACAAATGCAGTTGCTGAAGGATGGATCACAGAAGATGAAAAGGCGAAAATCATGGGGGAAATTAACTAAAGGAGACTAAAGTGAGAGATTTTGCGCTTAAATACTGGCTGGAGTGTATTTTTGGTGTTATCGCAACTGTGCTGTCATGTGGGTATAAGCGACTTGCAAAAAGAGTGAAAGAGCAGGAAGCCATAAAAGATGGTGTTCTGGCGATCCTGCATGATAGGCTGTTTCAGGCAGGAAAATTTTATATTGCCCAGGGACGGATAACACTCGACGAACTGAAAAACGTTGAATATTTATACAGAAGTTACCACGAACTGGGAGGAAATGGTACTGGAACTGAAATATGGGAGAGAATCAAAGATCTCCCGTTAAAAGAAGGAGAATGAATATGAAAAAGAAGATTGAAAAAGGAACTATTGTCAGAACAGTGGTGCTTATTTTTGCGCTGGTCAATCAGGTACTTACCATTGCCGGATGGAATCCGCTTCCTTTCAGTAATGAAGAAGCCGGACAGGCTGTGTCTGTGATTTTGACGGTGTGCGCATCCCTGTGGACATGGTGGAAAAACAACAGCTTCACACAGCCCGCTATCAAGGCCGATGAAAAATTGAGGGAACTGAAAGGATAAGGTGATCCGATTATCTCCCGCGCAGGGTTAAGCGTATTTGTTGGGCGGCTTCGGCCGCCCTCATTTTATTTACGGAGGTATAAAAAATGAGAATTAATATTCATGCCGGTCATAACCCTGACGGAATGCCCGCCTGCGGTGCTGCAGGCCTCATACGCGAATCAACAGAAGCACGGGCAATAAAAGATAGGGTAATGACAAAATTGACCGCTATGGGGCATACAGTGTATGACTGCACATGCAACACCGGAACCAGCCAGCAGGATGTGCTTAAGCGGATTGTGACGGATTGTAATGCCAATGATGTTGATCTGAATGTATCAATTCACTTAAACGCCGGAGCATCGGAAGAAACTGACGGAAAAACAACGGGAACGGAAGTCCTGGTGTATAGCAACGCTTCACCGGCAGTTCATTGGGCGCAGCAGATTGCAGACAGTATAGCGGCGCTGGGGTACAGTAACCGGGGGATCAAAGAGAGGCCAAATCTGTATGTATTAAAGCACACCAAGGCTCCGGCCCTGCTGGTTGAGTGCTGCTTTGTAGATGACCCAGATGATGTGGCGATATACAATGCAGACAGAATGGCATCGGCAATAGTTGCCGGAATTGTTGGACAGTCGTTAGAGACTACGGCGGATGCAGCGCGGCTGGAATCAATGACAAAGGAGGAGTTTGTTGAGTATATCGGACAGCTGGCGGCAGCTGATATGCAGACAAGCGGTATAT
>CABSCP010000051.1 GCA_902476265.1 uncultured Lachnospiraceae bacterium | reverse complement strand
AAAGGAAACAAGGAAGGGAGCGATAAATAATGTTAATGCCTAAAAGAGTAAAACGTCGTAAACAGTTCCGCGGTTCCATGGCGGGTAAAGCACTGCGCGGCAATAAAATCACTTACGGTGAATATGGTCTGGTGGCTTTAGAGCCCTGCTGGATCAAATCCAATCAGATCGAAGCAGCCCGTATCGCGCTGACACGTTATACAAAGCGTACAGGTCAGGTCTGGATTAAAATTTTCCCTGACAAACCGGTAACGGCTAAGCCGGCTGAAACACGTATGGGTTCCGGTAAAGGTACTCTTGAATACTGGGTAGCAGTTGTGAAGCCGGGACGTGTAATGTTCGAAATCGCCGGGGTTCCGGAAGAATCCGCGAAAGAAGCATTACGTCTCGCAATGCATAAGCTTCCCTGCAAATGCAAAATTGTTTCTAAAGCAGACTTGGAAGGCGGTGTAGCAAATGAAATCTAAGAAATATGTAGAAGATTTAACCAACAAATCAGCTGCAGATTTGGCACAGGAATTAGTAGCTGCTAAAAAAGAACTTTTCAACCTGAGATTCCAGAACGCAACAAACCAGCTTGACAACACTGCCAGAATCAAGGAAGTAAGAAAGAATATTGCCAGAATTCAGACAGTGATGACTCAGAAGGCCAAGGTTGCAGAGTAACTTCAGGGCATAATCCAGAAAGGAGCAAACTAACGTGGAACGTAATTTAAGAAAAACACGTACTGGTAAAGTCGTTAGCAATAAAATGGACAAAACGATCGTTGTTGCAATTGAAGACCATGTAAAGCATCCTCTTTACAAAAAGATCGTAAAAGAGACCTACAAGCTGAAAGCGCATGACGAAAACAACGAATGCAACATTGGCGACACAGTAAAGGTGATGGAAACAAGACCTCTGTCCAAAGACAAGAGATGGAGACTTGTAGAAATTATCGAGAGAGCAAAATAATCTAAACGGCAATCAAGTTGGAAGGAGAATTATCATGATTCAACAGGAAACGAGACTGAAAGTTGCCGATAACACAGGTGCGAAAGAGATTCTGTGCATCAGAGTTATGGGTGGCTCTACAAGAAGATATGCGAATATCGGTGATATCATCGTTGCCAGTGTCAAAGATGCAACACCCGGCGGGGTTGTAAAGAAGGGTGACGTTGTGAAGGCCGTTGTCGTTCGTTCTGTAAAAGGCGTTCGTCGTAAAGACGGTTCTTATATCAAATTCGATGAAAATGCTGCTGTTATCATCAAAGATGACAAGACTCCGAAAGGAACCCGTATCTTTGGACCAGTAGCACGTGAGCTTCGTGACAAGCAGTTTATGAAAATTGCTTCTCTGGCTCCGGAAGTATTATAGGAGGTGCCTTTATGTCTACCATGAAAATTAAAAAAGGCGATACCGTAAAGGTGATCACCGGCAAAGATAAAGACAAAGAAGGAAAAGTGATCGCTGTTGACAAAAAGAGCGGCAGAGTTACCGTTGAGAAGATCAACGTTGTAACAAAACATACAAAACCTTCAGCAGCGAACCAGAATGGCGGAATCATCCAGAAGGAAGCTCCTATCGATGCTTCTAACGTTATGTACGTTCACAAGGGAAAAGCAACACGTGTTGGCTTCAAGGTGGAGAACGGCAAAAAAGTACGTTTCGCAAAATCTACTGGCGAAGTAATTGATTGATTCCAAGGAAGGAGGCTAATAACGTGAGCAGACTGAAAGACTTATACAAAGACGAGATCGTAGAAGCTATGATCAAGAAGTTTGGATATAAAAATGTGATGGAAGTTCCGAAGCTTGACAAGATCGTCATCAACATGGGTGTTGGTGAAGCGAAAGAAAATGCCAAGGTTCTGGATTCCGCTGTGAAAGATCTCGAGACAATCACAGGTCAGAAAGCCGTTCTTACAAGAGCGAAAAATTCAGTTGCTAACTTCAAAATTCGTGAAGGCATGGCAATCGGATGCAAAACTACTCTTCGTGGCGAAAAAATGTATGACTTTATGGATCGTCTGGTAAACCTTGCACTTCCCCGTGTGCGTGACTTCCGCGGCGTGAGTGCGGATGCATTTGACGGCAGAGGCAACTATGCCCTGGGCATCAAAGAGCAGCTGATTTTCCCCGAAATCGAATACGATAAGGTGGAAAAAGTGAGAGGTATGGACGTAATCGTAGTTACTACAGCAAAGACAGACGAAGAGGCACGCGAATTACTGAGATTATTCGGTATGCCTTTCGCAAAGTAAGAAGGAGGTAATTTGATTCATGGCTAAAACAGCAATGAAGATTAAACAGCAGCGTAACCCCAAATTCTCCTCTAGAGAATATACACGTTGTAAGATTTGTGGCCGTCCCCATTCAGTTTTAAGAAAATACGGAATCTGCAGAATCTGCTTCCGTGAACTGGCATACAAGGGACAGATTCCTGGCGTTAAAAAGGCTAGTTGGTAAGAAGGAGGGTAAATCACAATGACAATGAGCGATCCTATTGCAGATATGCTTACAAGAATCCGTAACGCAAATACTGCAAAACACGATACGGTAGATGTACCTGCATCCAAAATGAAACTGGCTATCGCACAGATTCTGCTGGAAGAAGGTTATATTAAAAAATATGATGTACTGGATGAAGGTTCTTTCAAGACAATCCATATCACACTGAAATATGGCGAAGATAAGAACGATAAGATCATCTCCGGCATCAAGAGAATTTCCAAACCCGGTCTGCGTGTATACGCAAACAAAGAAGAGCTTCCCAGAGTGCTGGGCGGCCTTGGTATTGCAATCATTTCCACAAACCAGGGTGTTGTAACTGATAAGAAGGCGAGAGAGCTGCAGGTTGGCGGCGAAGTTCTTGCTTACGTTTGGTAAAAAACATTAGGAGGTACGGGCATGTCACGTATAGGAAGAATGCCAATCGCGGTTCCTGCAGGCGTAACTGTAGAGATTGCAGAAAATAATAAAGTGACTGTAAAAGGTCCCAAGGGAACACTGGAAAGAGTGCTTCCCGCTGAGATGACAATCAAACTGGAAGAGGGGACTGTAGTAGTTACAAGACCCAATGACTTAAAGAAAATGAAATCCCTGCACGGTCTGACCAGAACCCTGATCAACAACATGGTTGTTGGTGTTACAGAAGGCTATCAGAAGAAGCTGGAAGTAAACGGCGTTGGTTACAAGGCAGCAAAAGCGGGCAAAAAACTCACATTATCCTTAGGTTATTCCCACCCGGTTGAGATGGAAGATCCCGAAGGCATCGAAACAGTACTGGAAGGTCAGAACATCATCATCGTGAAAGGTATTGACAAAGAAAAAGTTGGCCAATTCGCAGCTGAAATCAGAGATAAGAGAAGACCGGAGCCTTATAAGGGCAAGGGCATCAAATATGCTGATGAAGTTATCAGACGTAAAGTTGGTAAGACTGGTAAGAAATAACAGATAAGGAGAGTGTAAAAATGGTTAGTAAGAAATCAAGACAGGTCGTTCGTGAGAACAAGCACAGAAGAATGCGTAACCGTTTCAGCGGCACACCTGAAAGACCGCGCCTGGCCGTATTCAGAAGCAATAATCATATGTATGCTCAAATTATTGACGATACAGTTGGCAACACTCTGGTAGCAGCATCTACAGTTGAAAAAGACGTTAAAGCTGAGCTGGAAAAGACCAATGACGTTGATGCAGCAGCATATTTAGGAACCGTAATCGCAAAACGCGCTCTGGAAAAAGGGATCACCGAGGTTGTTTTCGACCGCGGCGGCTACATTTACCAGGGTAAAGTTGCAGCTTTAGCTGAGGCAGCCAGAGAAGCTGGCCTGACATTCTAGGAAGGGAGAACACAACAGATGAGACGAACAATCATTGATACAACTAATCTGGAATTAACAGAAAAAGTAGTTTCCATCAAACGTGTTACCAAGGTTGTAAAAGGCGGCCGCAACATGCGTTTCACAGCTTTAGTGGTAGTTGGAGACGGCAATGGACACGTAGGCGTAGGTCTGGGCAAGTCCATTGAAATTCCGGAAGCAATCCGCAAGGGGAAAGAGGATGCCGCAAAGCATCTGATCACCGTTGCACTGGACGAGAACAGCTCCATAACACATGACTTCCTCGGTAAATATGGTTCTGCAACCGTTCTGTTAAAGAAAGCTCCCGATGGTACCGGTGTAATCGCCGGTGGCCCTGCGCGTAGCGTATGTGAGCTTGCGGGTATCAAGAACATCCGTACAAAGGCGCTTGGTTCCACCAACAAACAGAACGTTGTACTGGCAACAATCCAGGGATTAAGCCAGATCAAAACTCCTGAAGAAGTAGCAGCAAAGCGTGGTAAATCTGTAGAAGAGATCATGGCTTAAAGGAGGAGACGAAAATGGCAGAGAAGAATTTAAAGATTACTTTGGTAAAATCCCCCATCGGTGCGGTGCCCAAGCACAAAGCAACCGTAGAGGCTATGGGTCTTACAAAGATGCACAAGACAGTTATCATGCCTGATAACGCGTCTACCAGAGGTATGATCCAGAAGGTTGGATATATGCTGAAAGTAGAAGAAGCATAAGAACAGGAGGTGTCAGGAAATGGAATTATCTAACTTACAGCCTGCAGCTGGTTCCAAACACAGCGATAATTTTAGAAGAGGCCGTGGACATGGTTCAGGCAACGGCAAAACAGCAGGTAAGGGACACAAAGGCCAGAAGGCCCGTTCCGGAGCTCCCAGACCGGGATTTGAAGGCGGCCAGATGCCTTTATACAGACGGATTCCCAAGAGAGGTTTCACAAACAGAAACACGAAGGAAATCGTCGGAATCAATTTAAGCGCACTTGAAGTATTTGACAACGGAGAGACAGTTACTGTAGAAAGCCTGATCGAAAAAGGGATCGTTAAGAACCCCAGAGACGGCGTGAAAATTCTTGGAAACGGAGAATTTACCAAAAAGCTCGATGTAAAGGCAAATGCATTCAGTGCATCCGCAAAAGAAAAGATCGAGGCACTTGGTGGAACTGCTGAGGTGATGTAAATGCTTACTACCTTGAAAAATGCTTTTAAAATCAAGGATATCCGTAAAAAACTTATTTTCACCTTTCTGATGCTGGTGGTAGTCCGTATAGGCTGCCAGCTGCCGGTTCCCGGCGTGAACAGACACTTCTTTTCTGACTGGTTCGCAGCACAGACAGGTGATACGTTCAGCTTTTTCAGTGCGTTCACGGGCGGTTCTTTTGAGAACATGTCCCTGTTCGCATTGAACATCACCCCTTATATCACATCCTCCATCATCATGCAGCTTCTGACCATTGCAATTCCCAAGCTGGAAGAGATGCAGAAGGATGGCGAAGAGGGAAGAAAAAAGATCGCCTCCATCACAAGATATGTGACAGTTGGCCTGGCACTGATTGAATCCACAGCTATGGCAGTCGGCTTCGGCCGCCAGGGGCTGATGGAAGATTTCAACGCCCTGAATGTGATCACGGTTATCGCAGCTTTAACTGCAGGCAGTGCATTCCTGATGTGGATCGGGGAACGCATTACGGAAAATGGGGTCGGAAACGGTATTTCCATCGTCCTGACCATCAATATCATTTCCCGTATGCCCAGCGATCTGGCCGGACTTTACAACCAGTTTGTAAAAGGCAAGGCCGTAGCTGTGGGTGCGCTTGCGGCAGTGATCATCCTTGCGATTATTGTTGCAATGGTGATTATGGTCATCGTTTTAAACGACGCGACCAGAAAAATTCCTGTACAGTATGCAAAGAAAGTGCAGGGACGGAAAATGGTGGGCGGACAGTCAACCTTCATTCCGTTAAAGGTGAACACCGCGGGTGTTATCCCGATTATTTTTGCACAGTCCATCATGCAGTTCCCGGTTATCATCGCACAGCTTGCCGGATATAAGGGAACAGGGTTTTGGGCGCACGTTCTCAGGGCTTTAAACTCCAGCTACTGGTGCAAGCCCAGTGAATTGGTATATTCCATCGGTCTTGTGCTGTATATCGTATTGGTAATTTTCTTTGCTTACTTCTACACATCCATCACATTCAATCCGCTGGAAGTTGCCAACAATATGAAAAAGCAGGGTGGCTTTATTCCGGGTATCCGGCCTGGCAAGCCCACCAGTGATTACCTTAACAGGATCCTGAACTATCTGATCTTTATCGGCGCATGCGGTCTGACAGTTGTCTGCGTACTTCCGTATGTATTCAACGGTGTATTCGGCGCTCACGTTTCTTTTGGCGGAACGAGCCTGATCATTATTGTCAGCGTACTGCTTGAGACGATGAAACAGATTGAATCCCAGATGCTGGTTCGTAATTATAAAGGCTTTTTAACTGACTAATAAGGTAGACTATGGGTGGGACAGGACGGTAACGTTTCTGTCCTACGTCTGCTTATTTTGACAGTTGGAAGCCCGGATACAGAAGAGATCGTGACAGAGGAGTCTATTATGAAGATTATTATGTTAGGCGCTCCCGGCGCCGGAAAAGGAACACAGGCGAAAATGATTGCCGGAAAATATGATGTTCCTCATATTTCTACCGGAGATATTTTTCGTGCCAATATTAAAAACGGTACTGAACTCGGTATGGAAGCGAAAAAGTATATGGATCAGGGCCTCCTGGTGCCTGATGAACTGACAGTCCGTATCCTGCTTGACAGGGTTGCACAGGATGACTGCAAAAACGGCTATGTGCTGGACGGATTCCCGAGAACCATTCCCCAGGCCGAAGTGCTGGATGAAGCGCTTTCTAAGCTTGGTGATAAGATCGATTATGCCATCAATGTGGATGTTCCCGATGAAAACATCATCAGAAGAATGTCCGGCAGACGCGCATGCCTGACCTGTGGCGCAACCTATCACATCGAACATGTCCCTCCCAAAAAAGAAGGGGTTTGTGATACCTGTGGCAGCGAACTGGTATTAAGGGATGACGACAAACCGGAAACCGTGAAAAACCGCCTGGATGTTTATCACAAGCAGACACAGCCCCTCATCGATTTTTATACCGAAAAGGGTGTGTTAAAAACGGTGGACGGAACACTTCCGATGGAAGAAGTTTTTGCTGCGATCACAGCGATCCTTGACTGATGACAGCGCCTGTTGTAGTTTTGGAGGTAAATGATGTCCGTTTCAATTAAATCTGCCAGAGAAATAGAACTGATGAGAGAGGCCGGCAGGCTGCTTGCCCGGGTCCACGAGGAGCTGGGCGCTGCCATAGAACCCGGAATGTCCACTTTGGAGGTGGATATGCTGGGAGAAAAGCTGATCAGGGATTTGGGATGCGTACCCAACTTTCTTCATTATAACGGATATCCCGCGTCAATCTGCGTTTCCGTAAATGACGAGGTGGTGCATGGGATTCCCAAAAAGAACCGCATTTTAAAGGAAGGCGATATCGTAAGCCTGGATGCAGGCCTGATCTATAAAGGATATCATTCCGATGCGGCCAGGACCCATGCGGTGGGGAAAGTGAGCGAAGAAGCAAAAAAACTGATTGAAGTGACGAGGCAGAGTTTTTTTGAAGGTATCAAGATGGCGAAGGAGGGATATCATTTACATGATATTTCCAATGCGATCGATGCCTATGTGAGTCAGTTCGGCTTTGGTATCGTAAGAGACCTGGTAGGCCATGGGATTGGAACTTCTCTGCATGAAGACCCTCAGATTCCAAATTTCGCACAGAAGAGAAAAGGCGTCAGGCTTTCCGCCGGGATGACACTGGCGATTGAGCCGATGATCAATGCAGGAGGCTGGGAAGTGAATTTCCTGGATGACGGATGGACTGTGGTGACAAGAGACGGTTCCCTGTCAGCGCATTATGAAAACACGATTCTGGTGACCGATGGAGAACCGGAAATACTCACATTGCTGTAGGATGCTGCCGGCCTTTTGACAGGCGGAAGCGTCCGCAAAAGCATATTGTGGCGAGGAGGAAGCAGATGGTTGGAAAACTGGCCGTCTCCCGTGCGGGACATGATAAAGGAACTCTCTACCTGATATTAAAGGAAGAGGGAAACAGCGTTTATCTGGCGGACGGTGTAATCAAAAAATACGCCGCACCCAAGAAAAAGAACAGGAAACATATCCAGCCGATCCACAGCGGGCTTAGCGAAAGCGAAATGAAAGCGCTGGCTGGGAATCCGGCAGATGCCGATACAAAAATAAAAAGATGTATCACACTTTATAATGAGCGAAATGATTGATGGAGGTAATCTATGTCTAAAGCAGATGTCATTGAAATTGAAGGTACGGTAGTGGAAAAGCTGCCTAACACAATGTTCCAGGTAGAACTGGAAAACGGCCACAGAGTGCTTGCCCATATCAGCGGCAAATTAAGACAGAATTTTATCCGTATTCTGCCCGGCGATAAAGTAACCCTTGAACTCTCCCCTTACGACCTTTCCAAAGGAAGGATCATCTGGAGAGACAAATAAGCAACACTTTCCGCCGCCTGATAGGCGGAAAGTGTTGCGCTACTTCACAACAAGCGGAGCGGTTGGGAAGTTTCTCGTTTTCCGCCGCCTGATAGGCGGAAAGTGTTGCGCTACTTCGCAACAAGCGAAGCGGTTGCGAAGTTTTCTTAAATGAAATGTTAAAAACCTATTGCAATATCGAAAATTGCATGCTATAATATGAAACGGTCTTTTTGGAAGGAGGTCAGGTTAAGATGAAAGTAAGAGCATCCGTAAAACCGATTTGCGAAAAGTGCAAAGTCATCAAAAGGAAAGGTTCCATCAGAATCATCTGCGAGAACCCGAAACACAAACAGAGACAGGGTTGATTTTCTGATCAATGAGGAAAATGGCATACCCCGTCGGCAAGTAAGACGGCTGGCAGCGGATTATTACTAAGGTCCGCTTGAAAATAATTGAACGTAGTAGAGCACATTTATTACGGGAGATTACTTTTTGATACCGAAAAGAGGCTTCTGTTTTCAGAAGTCGGAGACAGCTTGTGTGAAGAAGCTTTTATGCGTAAAGCACACTGCGTCCGCGTGGAATTTTCCATGAGAGAGTATCGGAAAGACCGGGTTTCCGGTTGGGTACATCGTACCCCAGTCAATTAGTAACTATTATGAGAATGCACAGGTACAATACTGCCCTGTGCACATTGTGCGTGTAAAGCCAAGGCGCACAAAAGAATGGAGGAAATGTAAATGGCTCGTATTGCAGGTATTGACTTACCCAGAGAAAAACGTGTTGAGATCGGCCTGACCTACATTTATGGTATCGGCAGACCCAGCGCAACAAAGATTTTGGCTCAGGCAGGTGTTAATCCCGACACACGCTGCAGAGACTTAACAGACGATGAAGTTAAGAAAATCAGCGAAGTAATCGACGAAACCATGACTGTTGAAGGTGATCTGAGAAGAGAAATCGCACTCAACATCAAGAGATTACAGGAAATCGGATGCTACAGAGGTATCCGTCATCGTAAAGGCCTTCCTGTTCGTGGTCAGAAAACAAAGACCAACGCCAGAACAAGAAAAGGCCCCAGAAGAACTGTTGCAAACAAGAAAAAATAATTCAAACAAGGGAAAGTAGGTTAGTTTAAATGGCAAACAAAAAAGTTACAAAGAAAGTGACAAAAAAACGTGTCAAGAAAAACGTTGAACACGGACAGGCACATATTCAGTCTTCTTTCAATAACACAATCGTAACATTGACAGATGCTGAAGGTAATGCTTTAAGCTGGGCTTCTGCCGGCGGTCTGGGATTTAAAGGTTCAAGGAAATCTACTCCATATGCAGCACAGATGGCTGCAGAAACAGCTACCAAAGCCGCTCTGATCCATGGCTTAAAGACAGTAGATGTTTTTGTAAAAGGTCCTGGTTCAGGACGTGAGGCTGCGATCCGTGCGCTTTCCGCATGTGGTCTGGATGTAGTGAGCATCAAGGACGTAACTCCTGTTCCCCACAACGGATGCCGCCCGCCCAAGCGCCGCCGCGTATAATGCTGCATAGTCCCCTTTGTAGGAATATGTGAATAGAACTGAGTATCCGGCGTCGAACGACGCATAGAAAAAGATGTTGGATGAAGACATGGCAGCTGCATCGGGTTCCTTACGGAATCCTGCAGCTGTATAATGCTGTAAACAATAATTGGAGGAAAATTAAATGGCAGTAAACAGAGTTCCTGTGTTGAAAAGATGTAGAGCACTTGGCCTTGAGCCGAGCTACTTAGGTTATGATAAGAAGTCTAACAGATCCGTAAGAGCCGGCAAGAAGATGAGTGAGTACGGTCTGCAGTTAAGAGAAAAGCAGAAAGCAAAATTCATCTACGGCGTGCTGGAGAAACCTTTCCGTAACTACTATGAAAAGGCTGACAGAATGAAAGGCATGACAGGTGAAAACCTGATGACCATGCTGGAGTCCAGACTGGACAGCGTTATTTTCCGTATGGGCTTCGCAAGAACCAGAAGAGAAGCGAGACAGGTGGTAGGTCATAAGCACATCCTGGTGAACGGAAAATGCGTAAATATTCCTTCTTACCTGGTCAAAGCAGGCGATGTGATCGAAGTGAAGGAAAAAGCAAAGAGCATGCAGAGATACAAAGATATCCTCGAAGTAACAGCGGGCAGACTTACTCCCGAATGGATGGATGTTGATAAAGAAGCTTTCAAGGGAACGATCAAGCAGCTTCCTACAAGGGAAATGATTGATGTTCCTGTTGACGAAATGCTTATCGTCGAGTTGTACTCCAAATAATGAGAAACAGGATCCATCTCAAATTGTTCGTAAAGGAGGGTATTTGCAGTGTTTGATTTTGAAAGACCCAATATTGAGGTTGCCGAAATCTCTGAAGACAAGAAGTATGGCAAGTTCGTGGTGGAGCCTCTGGAAAGAGGTTATGGGATTACGCTTGGTAATTCCCTGAGAAGAATCATGCTGTCTTCTTTGCCGGGCGCTGCAGTGAGCCAGGTGAAAATCGAAGGCGTGCTGCATGAGTTCAGCTCTATCCCCGGTGTCAAAGAAGATGTGACTGAAATCATCATGAACATCAAGAGTCTGGCAATCAAAAACAGCAGCGAGACAAATGAGCCCAAGACAGCGTACATCGAGTTTGAAGGCGAAGGCGTTGTTCATGCTTCCGATATTCAGGTTGACCAGGATATTGAGATTCTGAATCCGGACCTTGTGATCGCCACATTGAGCGGCGGCAAGGAGAGCAAACTTTACATGGAACTGACCATCACCAGAGGCAGAGGCTATGTAAGTGCTGATAAGAATAAGAGCGAAGATCTGCCCATCGGCGTCATCGCGGTCGATTCTATTTACACTCCTGTAGAAAGAGTTAATATGACAGTGGAAAACACCCGTGTAGGTCAGGTTACTGACTATGATAAGCTCACACTGGATGTTTATACGAATGGGACACTGGCTCCGGACGAAGCTGTCAGCTTAGCTGCAAAGGTACTCAGCGAACATTTAAGCCTTTTCATTGATTTATCCGAAAATGCCAAGACTGCAGAAGTCATGGTTGAAAAAGAAGACGATGAAAAAGAAAAGGTATTGGAAATGAGCATTGATGAACTTGAACTCTCTGTTCGTTCCTATAACTGCTTAAAGCGTGCTGGTATTAATACGGTAGAAGAATTAATCAACAAAACCCCTGAAGATATGATGAAGGTCCGCAATCTGGGCCGGAAATCGCTGGAAGAGGTTCAGGCAAAGATCAGCGAGCTGGGATTCCATTTCAGACCCAGCGAAGAGTGAGCATCTCCGGTAAGACCAAAAGGCGCGGCAGATGTATAACGGAAATCGATAAACAGGTTTCCGGGACATGATTGGCGGTCCGGCTGTCTGTAAGGACAGCCGGTATTTCAAGCATTCGGTGAGTAAGACCAAAGAGCGTTGCCGGATGTACCAAGAATGAAAGGAAAATAAGAAAATGGGAAAATACAGAAAATTAGGCAGAACATCCGATCAGAGAAAAGCACTGCTGAGAAGTCAGGTAACAAGCCTGCTTTACAGAGGTAAGATCGTTACAACAGAAGCGAAAGCAAAGGAAATCCGTAAGATCGCCGAGGGCATCATCGCTATGGGCATCAAAGAGAAGGATAACTACGAAGTTGTAAAGGTGACTGCTAAAGTTCCCCGCAAGGACAAAGACGGCAAGAGAGTAAAAGAAGTTGTAGACGGTAAGAAAGTTACCGTTTATGATGAAGTTGAGAAGGAAATCAAAAAGGATATGCCTTCCAGACTCCATGCAAGACGTCAGATGCTGAAGGTGTTCTATCCTGTGAAGGAAGTTCCCACAGCGATCGCGGGCAGAAAGAAAGGCACAAAGAACATCGATATGCCTGCAAAGGTATTTGATGAAATCGCTCCTAAATATGCAGACCGTAAGGGTGGTTACACAAGAATCATCAAACTCGGCCAGCGTAAGGGCGACGGTGCAATGGAAGTTGTAATCGAGTTAATTTAACAGATAACCGAAAGCGGCTGTGTACTACGGTACACAGCCTTTTTTGTGCCTTTATACACGTTGAACCGAAAGCTTGAAAATGTACAACTATTTCAGAATTTTTCCACTATCCCTGTGCAGAATACCATGATACGCTGTTGAAAACAGTCAAAATGACGGTTTGAAAGATGGAAAGGGAGGAAAATAGAATGAAGTTGCATAAGCTGAAAAAGAGTCTTTGCAAAACATTGGCAGTAGCCATATCCGGCATGATGGCTGTCGGCATGGCCGCATGCGGACAGCCTGCGCCGACAGACGGCACAACGGCAGATGCCTTGTCAGCTGCAGAGACGGAGAATGCGGCGGAGGGCCAAAGCCGGGAGGGCGCATCCGGATACCTAGCCACAGAAGAAAACGAAAATGAAGAAGTGGTGATGAATGACCAGCCGGAAGCTTCTTATTGGTTCCCACAGCAGCTGCTTGAATGGAATAAGGAGGAAGATCCGGATTTTTCTTACAATGTGAGCACGGTGCCGCTGGCAAAGCGTGTGGAGCCTGAAAAGCTGCAGAAGGTGAACAGCACACAGAATAAAGACACAAAGGTGATGGCAATTTCCATCATGAACTCCAGCACCAGCGGCAATGCGCCTCACGGACTGAATAAGTTCAAATGCAACACCTTTGGTTACTGGCAGTATGTGGACATCCTGGTATACTGGGGAGGCTCTTCCGGGGAAGGCCTGATCGTTGCGCCCAGCCCGGATGTGACGGATATGGGCCACAAGAACGGCACGAAAGTTCTGGGAACCTGTTTCTTCCCTCAGAGCGCACACGGTGGAAAGCTGGAATGGCTGGACACTTTCCTGACGAAAAATGAGGATGGCAGCTTCCCCATGGTGGATAAGCTGATTGAAGTCGCTGCAGAATATGGGTTTGACGGCTGGTTTATCAACCAAGAATCCGAGGGCACAGAAGAAGCGCCTCTGACAAAAGAGCGGGCGGATCTGATGCAGGAATTTATCAAAGCGTTTAAAAAAGCTGCTCCGCAGCTGGAACTGGTTTATTATGATTCCATGACAGTGGAAGGCCAGATGGACTGGCAGAACGCCCTGACAGACAAAAATGCGGCTTTCATGGTGGATGAAGAAGGAAATGCTGTTGCGGACGATATGTTCCTGAATTTCTGGTGGACGGAAGATGAACTGGCGGAGCAGGAACTGCTGAAAGCATCCGCACAGAAAGCGGCAGAACTGGGGGTAGACCCTTACAGCCTGTATGCGGGCATGGACGTGCAGTCGGATGGCTACATGACCGCAGAACGCTGGGATCTGTTTGAAAATCCCGACGGCGGCACCTGGACATCCCTGGGCCTTTACTGTCCCAGCTGGACCTGGGCTTCCTCCGGCGATCCGGTGGAAACCGAAAAGAAAGAAAATACCATGTGGGTGAACGGTAAAGGAGATCCTTCTGTAGATATGACCTACAATGATCCCACCGCATGGAGAGGCGTTTCCACTTATGTGGTGGAAAGGACTGCCCTGACAGAACTGCCTTTTACGACCAACTTCAACGTAGGAAACGGTTACAGTTTCTTCCTGAAAGGGGAAAAGGCGTCCGGCATGGATTGGAATAACAGAAGCCTTGCGGATGTTCTTCCTACTTACCGCTGGATCATGGAAAATGAAGGTGCGAATAAACTCACTCCCAGCCTGTACCAGGCGGACGCCTGGTATGGCGGCAGTTCTCTGCGTCTGTTCGGCCATGTGGATGCGGGCGCGGCCACCAAAATCAAACTCTACAGCGCGCAGCTTCCGATTGCGGAAGGGACAGCATTTACCACCACGGCCAAAGCGGTGCATCCTACGGCGCTGGATCTGATCCTGACGCTGGAAGACGGATCTGAAGTGACGGTAACAGGAGATACGAAAGTGGGTGCGGACTGGACCACTGTGAACTATGACATTTCCGAAGCGGCAGGCAAAACCGTGACAGCAATTTCCTATCGTCTTATGTCCGATAATGCGGAAGACGCTTATGAACTGCTGTTTGGCAATATTTCCATCGGGGATGCGGTTTCTCTGCCGGTGAGCACCGTTTCCGACGTAAAAGTGGACGGCAGCGAATTTGATGAAGACGCTCTTCTGGCGGGCGTACGTCTTTCCTGGAGTGTGGATACTCCGGCGGAATATTATGAAGTATTCCGGATCAACCAGGATGGAACAAAATCCCTGCTGGGCGTTTCCAATAAAACCTGCTTCTATATCAATACGCTGCCCAGAACGGATGAAACAAACAAATCCAACTTCGAAGTTGTTCCGGTGAATAAGGCGCTGACAGAGGGTACCGGTTCGACAGTGGTCATGGACTGGCCCAACAACAGTCTGCCCAAGGCAGATTTTACAGCGGACAGAACTCTGATCGCACCCGGAATGGCGGTGGCTTTCACAAGCAGAGCGTCCCAGAATACGGCGGAAGTGGAATGGACCTTTGAAGGCGGAGAACCTGCATCCAGCACGGAAACAGCTCCTTCTGTGACCTATGCACAGCCCGGCGTCTATAAAGTGACCATGAAAGCAAAAAATGCGGAAGGTGAAGCGGAAAAGATCCAGGAAGGGTATGTTGTGGTGGATGAGACAGCGGCAGGCGATCTGGAACTTCTTTCTCAGGGACGGCCGACCGAAGCTACGGCATATGTCAACTCCAACGAAGCGCCTGAATTTGCGGTAGACGGTGATGTGACCAAAAAATGGTGCGCAACAGGCACCCCTCCTCATGAACTCACCATCGATCTGGAAGAGGTGAAAACAGTCAGCGCTGTCACCATTTCCCACGCGGAAGCGGGCGGAGAATCTCCGGACATGAACACCAAGAATTACGTGATTTCTGTCAGTGAAGACGGAACACAGTTTACCGATGTGGTTACGGTAACCAGAAATAATGCGGGCGTTTCCACCGATACGTTTGCTCCTGTAAAAGCCAGATACGTGAAGCTGTCCGTGATTAAACCCACCCAGGGTTCCGATACGGCTGCCAGAATTTATGAAGTGGAAGTTTACGGGAAATAAAATGGAGTCTACAAAAAATCTCAGGATGCTGTTGCAGCGCCCTGAGATTTTTTATCTGCGTCAGATTTCATTTTTATCCGGTTAAAGCTGAAGTTTGCTGGCAATCAGAAATTCATCTGTGTCAACTTACCTTCGCCCTTCAGGAATTTTTTATAGATGAAGAAGAAGGCAATACTGGAAGAAAAAAAGGCGATGGTATCTGCGATGGGCTCCGCGTAAAACGCCGATTTAGCGGCAAAAAACAGCGGGATCAGGCAGGTTGCCAAAAAATAATTTCCTTTCCGGAACAGGGACAAAAACAGGGAAAGCCGGGTCATGCTCAGGGCGGTCAGCGCATCCACAAAAACGTACTGGAAGCTCAGTGGGATGATCGCCAGCGTGAAGGCCCGGATCCCCCAGATGGACAGCTCCATGTATTCCGGATTTGAGGTGAAGATCCCTACGAAATACTGGGGAACCACTCTGGATATCACAAACATAAAGGTGGTGAAGCAGACGCACAGGGCCAGCACACAAAAAATAATTTTGCGGATGCGGTCCGCCTTGTTGGCGCCGTAGTTGTAGCTGATCAGAGGCTGGGAGCCGCCGGTGATGCCCAGCATAGGGGAGGTGATCAGCAGCATGTAACTCTGCACGATGGTGGCGCAGGTGATCAGCGTATCCCCGTATTCCGGTCCACCGTGATATTGGAGCACTGCATTTAAAGCGATGATGACAATACTGTCCGTGGCCAGGATGAGAAAAGGGGAAAATCCCATCTTCAGAATCCGCAGGGAGAGATGCTTTTCCGGTCTGGCCAGAGTCAGCGGAACGGGCATCTTTTTCTTTCTTAAAGTCAAAAGGACAAAAATACAGGAGGAGCACTGGGCCAGAACAGTAGCCAGAGCGGCCCCCGCAATATCCATATGGAAGGTAAAAATGAACAGCGGGTCCAGGATGATATTCACAACCGCGCCGATCAGAGTGGTGGCCATCCCCAGCATGGGGAATCCCTGGGCTGTGATAAAATAGTTCATTCCCATGGAAAGCAGGGCAAAAAAGGTGCCCAGCGTATAAATGGTGAGATAAGTGTTCGCATAGGGGAAAGTGGTTTCGCTGGCCCCGAACCAACGCAGCAGCTGTCCTTTCGTCAGGAGAAACAAAACGGTTAAGACCGCTGAAAAGATCAACAACATGGAAAAGCTGTTTGCCAGGATCGTTTTTGCCCGATTTTTATCGTCGGCGCCCAGCCTCATGGAAAACAAAACAGAGCCGCCGATGCCGATCAGAGTTGCAAAGGAGGACAGCAGAGTGATGATGGGCGCGCATACGCCGGCGCCCGCCAGAGAGACATCCCCGATGACGGGAATATTGCCGATAAAAATGCGGTCCACAATGCTGTAAAGCACGTTTACAAACTGGGCGAACATAAAAGGAATGGAAATTTTTAATACCAGTACCGGAACCGGATCGTTCCCAAAATCATTTGCTTTTTTCTTCATCTTTCGTCCCCTGCCTGATTCCAATTTTTTTTAAATGCCATAAAATAAACACGATTGCGGAATAGTATCTTTATGCAGATATGATTATACAGTAGGCGCGCTGCACTTACAATGGGGAAAATTTTAGGTTCACCCGCAAAAAAGAAAGAAAGTTGCTTTTTCATACGGATATGATGCTTCCAAAACCGGGACAGCACTGAGCGGGTTCGCTGCGAAAATCCCCGCATCGGTTTACAATTCCGGCATAGTGGCACTTGCCATAGGGCGGATTGACTGATAAAATGGAACACAGGACAAAAAAAGGGTTTCTGCCGGATCGGCGGGGACTTAGGAAAAGAGCGCCGTCTCAAAAGCAGGCGGATGATGGGAAGTCATATGAATATTATAGAAGCGAGCCATTTGAGCTATGATTATATCAGACATGATGAAGAAGGAAATGTGGAAGGCACCACCAGGGCGGTGAGCGATGTGACCCTTTCGGTGAAGCCGGGGCAGTTTATCGCCATCCTGGGCCATAACGGCTCCGGAAAATCTACTCTTGCAAAGCATATCAACGCCCTGCTGCTGCCTTCCGAGGGCACGGTGATTGTGGACGGAAAGGACACGGCACAGGAAGAAAATGTGTGGGATGTGCGCCAGAGTGCGGGCATGGTGTTCCAGAACCCGGACAATCAGATCATTGGCCAGGTTGTGGAAGAGGATGTGGGGTTTGGTCCGGAAAATATGGGAGTGCCCACCAAAGAGATCTGGGAACGGGTGGAGGAAAGCCTCAAGGCGGTTGGGATGTATGCCTATCGCAAGCATTCCCCCAACAAACTTTCCGGGGGCCAGAAGCAGCGGGTTTCCATCGCAGGCGTGCTTGCCATGCATCCAAAGTGCATTGTGCTGGACGAGCCCACGGCCATGCTGGATCCCAACGGCCGCAAAGAAGTCATCCGGGCGGCCAGGGCGCTGAATGATGTGGAAGGAGTCACTATCCTTCTGATCACCCATTATATGGAAGAAGTTATTTTTGCAGATACGGTTTTTGTCATGGACGAAGGGAAAGTTGTGCTGCAGGGGACTCCAAGGGAAGTGTTTTCCCAGGTGGAACGGTTAAAACAGCTGCGTCTGGACGTTCCTCAGGTAACGCTGCTGGCATATGAGCTGCAAAAAAGCGGCCTGCCGCTGCCGGACGGGATTCTGACTGCAGAGGAGCTGACACAGGAACTGAAAAAGCTTCAGAAGAAAGCATGACAAAACGGAAAACGGACGGATGAAACGAATCATTCATACCGCAATTTGTGCGGAGCGTCACAAACCTGTTTTTATGCGACACCGAAAATCGCTTTCGCGGCTTTTCAGTGCGCATTTCTTCGCAAAGGGCGCTCCGGAATGGAGATGAAAATGTCACTGAAACTGGATCATGTGAGTTATATATACGGCGCGGACACCAATCTGGCAGTGCGGGCGCTGGATGATATCTGCCTGGAGATTCCGGACGGACAGTTCATCGGCCTGATCGGCCATACCGGTTCGGGAAAATCCACGCTGGTGCAGCATTTAAACGGGCTGATCGCGCCGACGGAAGGGACCATTACTTACAATGGGAGGAACATTTGGGAAAAGGATTTCCCCAAAAAAGAGCTGCGCAGCAATGTAGGACTGGTATTCCAGTATCCGGAACATCAGCTGTTTGAAGTGGATGTTTTTTCGGACGTATGCTTTGGCCCGAAAAACCTGGGGCTTTCTGCACAGGAAGTGGAGGCCAGAGCCAGGCGGGCGCTGGAGCTGGTGGGATTTCCTGAGGAATTTTACAGCCAGTCTCCCTTTGAGCTTTCCGGTGGACAAAAACGGCGGGTTGCCATTGCCGGCGTGCTGGCGATGGAACCCAGAATTTTAGTGCTGGACGAGCCTACGGCAGGGCTGGATCCCCGGGGACGGGATGAAATACTGGGGCAGATTGCCCATCTGAAGAAGGAAACGGGGATCAGCGTAGTTTTGGTATCCCACAGCATGGAAGACGTGGCCAACTATGTGGAGCGGATCATTGTGATGAATAAAGGGCGCATTTTATATGATGATCTGCCCAGAGAAGTGTTCCAGCATGTGAAAGAGCTGGAAGAAGTGGGCCTGGCGGCGCCCCGGGTGACTTACATCCTGCACAGGTTGAAAGAAGAGGGCTTTGACGTGGATATCAGGGCCACCACGATTGGGGAAGCCAGGGATACGATTTTGAAGGCGATGAGGAAAGACGGCAAATGTTAAGAGATATTACACTGGGACAATATTATCAGACGGATTCCATTCTGCACCGGATGGACTGCAGGGTGAAGCTGGTGGCGACGCTGGCTTTCATCATTTCTCTTTTTGTGGTGGATAATCTTTGGGGCTACCTGCTGGCGGCAGCATTCCTGACGGTGTGCATCAGGCTTTCCAAAGTGCCTTTTAAATTCATGGTAAAAGGCATGAAGGCTATTTTGTTCCTGATGCTGTTTGCCGTGGTATTCAATTTGTTTTTAACGCCGGGAACGCCTGTCGTCACCTTCTGGAAACTGAAAATTACGGAAGAAGGGATATCCATGGCGGTGAAAATGGCTGTCCGGCTGACCATGCTCATCATCGGTTCTTCCCTGATGACCCTCACCACCACGCCAAACCATCTGACCGACGGTCTGGAAAGCCTGTTAAATCCGCTGAAAAAACTGAAAGTGCCGGTACATGAGGTGGCCATGATGATGTCCATCGCGCTCCGTTTCATTCCTATTTTAATGGAAGAAACGGATAAAATCATGAAAGCTCAGATTGCCAGGGGTGCAGATTTTGAAAGCGGGAATCTGATTCAGAAGGCAAAAGCGATGGTTCCCCTGCTGGTGCCGCTGTTCATCGCGGCTTTCCGCCGGGCAAATGACCTGGCTATGGCAATGGAGGCCCGCTGCTACCGCGGCGGGGAAGGCCGTACGAAAATGAAACCTCTGGTCTATGGAAAGAGAGATTATATCGCTTACGCCGTTTTGGCCTGCTATCTGACGGCAGCGGTAGTGATCGGGAGGGTGCTGCCCTTATGATGCAACAGGAAAAGGTCCTACTGCGCAGGATCTGTCTGGTGGTGGCCTATGACGGGACAAATTATAACGGCTGGCAGATCCAGAATAACGGACACACCATAGAGGAAGAGTTAAACCGGGCGCTTTTGTCGCTGACCGGGGAGGAAATTTATGTGTCCGGCGCCAGCCGTACGGATGCGGGCGTCCATGCGCTGTGCAATTACGCGGTGTTTGATACGTCCATGCGGATGCCCGCGGAAAAATTTTCCTACGCCTTAAACCAGCGACTGCCGGAAGATATCCGGGTCCGCCTCTCCAAAGAAGTGGATTTACACTGGCATCCCCGGAAATGCGCCAGCGTAAAAACTTACGAATATCGTATTTTGAACGAAGAATTTCCCAATCCGCTGGAACGGCTCTATTCCCATTTTACATATCTGCCGCTGGACGTGGACAAGATGCGGCAGGCTGCCCGGTATCTGGTGGGAGAACATGATTTTAAGAGTTTCTGCAGCATTCATACCCAGGCGGAGAGTACAGTGCGGAGGATCACGAACCTGACGGTGGAAAAAAAGGAAAACCGGATCATTATCCGGGTGTCGGGCACCGGATTTCTTTACAATATGGTGCGCATCATCGCCGGGACGCTGATGGAAGTGGGAAATCGAAAATATCCCCCCGAAAAGGTAGCGGAAATCCTTTTGGCCTGTGACAGAAGCGCCGCAGGACCCACCGCGCCCGCCAGGGGACTGACCCTTGCAGCGTACGAATTTCTGTGAACGGGGAAATCCGCCGGAATGGCAGGAAAAATTTAGTTTTTTCGATAAAAAGTGATTGACACGCGTGGATGCGTATAATATAATTACTCAATGTGACGATGTAAAAAAATGTTTCACCTGCCCCGGAGAAATATTTTTGAAAATGTGTGTTTCCGCCTTGTGCGGGGTGCATTCGTTATAAACAGTGATCCGTTCAATTCCCGGTTCGGACACGCACGCAGACATTGACCTAGAATCTGTATGGAGGTACACTATGAAAACATTTATGGCTAATCCGGCTAAAATTGATAGAAAATGGTACGTTGTAGATGCAGAAGGCCAGACACTGGGCCGCCTGGCATCCGAAGTTGCCAAAGTTTTGAGAGGAAAGAACAAACCTGAGTTCACACCTCATGTTGATACAGGCGATTATGTAATCGTTGTAAACGCAGAGAAGATCAAAGTAACAGGTAAGAAGATGGATCAGAAGGTTTACTACCATCATTCCGATTATGTGGGCGGCATGAAAGAGACCACATTGAGAGAAAAGCTGGATAAGAAGCCTGAACAGGTTATCGAACTTGCAGTAAAAGGCATGCTTCCCAAGGGACCTTTAGGAAGACAGATGTTCACAAAACTTCATGTATACGCTGGCCCTGATCACAAGCATGAGGCTCAGAAACCTGAAGTGCTGACATTTTAACTAAAGGAATCGAGAAGGAGGAATGAAAGAAATGGCTAATACAGCAAGATATTACGGAACAGGAAGAAGAAAAAGCTCCATCGCCAGAGTGTACCTCGTACCCGGCAATGGCAACGTTACAATCAATAAAAGAAGCATTGACGAGTACTTTGGCCTGGAAACCCTGAAGGTGATCGTTCGTCAGCCCCTGACAGCTACCGATACAGCTGACAAATTCGACGTTTTAGTAAACGTTAAGGGCGGCGGCTACACAGGCCAGGCAGGCGCAATCCGTCACGGCATCGCAAGAGCGCTGCTGCAGGCTGACGCTGATTTCAGACCCGTTCTGAAAAAGGCAGGCTATCTGACACGTGACCCTCGTATGAAAGAAAGAAAGAAATACGGTCTCAAAGCAGCACGTCGTGCACCTCAGTTCAGCAAGAGATAATCGGCTGGCGGGAGCGTATTAAAAGGTTTACAAAAGCCCGGAAAATCAAGGTTTTCCGGGCTTTTCCTACGCCCAAAAGCGCTGATATGGTTTGACCTGATTTGGCATAACGGAACCCATTTTCACCCAATTTTTAGTGGTTACCAATAGGATAACCGGCAAAAAAAGAGGCAAAATGAGGGCCAAGTGGTTACCAAATAGGATAACCGCAGGCCGATTTTTGCCGTTTGAAGAGGTGGTTTTACTGCCCTTTCCGAGTGCGTTTTTCGTTTGGTGAGTTTGAGATGATTTGACCTAATTTGAATAAAACAGAATAAATTTAATGCCGGACGCTCAGTTTTTATGCTGGGCGCTTTTTGCTTTCCGGGATTAGAAAGAGCCGTCACTTTTCATTTTTGAAGTGGCGGCTTTTTCTATTTCCAGAAGAAATATTAACATTCAGAAATGAGGTGAAGTCCATGAACACGCAAATCATCGCCATCGCAAACCAGAAAGGCGGTGTTGGCAAGACAACGACCTGTGCGAACTTAGGGATAGGGCTGGCGCAGGCTGGGCGAAAGGTGCTGCTGATCGACGGGGACCCACAAGGCAGCCTTACCATCAGCCTGGGACATCCCCAGCCTGACAAGCTGCCCTTTACGCTCTCAGATGCGATGGGCCGTATCCTGACCGATCAGCCGATTCGCCCCGGAGAGGGCATCCTGCATCACCCGGAGGGCGTGGACCTGATGCCTGCTGACATTCAGCTATCCGGTATGGAGGTGTCGTTGGTGAACGCCATGAGCCGAGAGACCATCCTACGGCAATACCTGGACACGCTGAAGGGGCAATACTCCCATATCCTGATTGACTGCCAGCCTTCTCTTGGTATGCTCACGGTCAATGCTCTGGCCGCTGCGAACAGGATCATAATCCCCGTTCAGGCGGAGTATCTTCCCGCCAAAGGGTTGGAACAGCTGCTCTCCACAGTGAATAAGGTCAAGCGGCAGATTAACCCCAAGCTCCAGATCGACGGTATCCTGCTGACGATGGTGGATAACCGAACCAATTTCGCAAAAGAGATTTCCGCCCTGCTGCGGGAGACCTATGGCAGTAAAATCAAAGTGTTCGCCACCGAGATTCCCCATTCTGTCCGGGCCAAAGAGATCAGCGCCGAGGGCAAGAGTATTTTTGCCCATGACCCAGGCGGCAAGGTTGCGGAGGGCTACAAAAATCTGACGCAGGAGGTGATGAAACTTGAAAAGCAGCGCGAAAAAAGTAGAGCTGGTATCGGTAGATGATCTGTTTTCCACCGAGGAAAGCCGTGCCGATGCCCAGCGGGAAAGAGTCGTGGAACTACCGCTGTCTGAACTCCACCCCTTTCAAAATCATCCATTCAAAGTCAAGGATGACGAGGCCATGATGGAGACCGCCGACAGCATCCGGCAGTATGGAGTACTGGTTCCGGCGATTGCCCGCCCGGACCCTAATGGGGGTTATGAACTGGTAGCCGGACACAGGCGACACCGGGCCAGCGAGCTGGCAGAGAAAGAGACTATGCCGGTCATTGTCCGGGATTTGGACGATGATGCCGCCACTATTATCATGGTTGACAGCAATTTGCAGCGGGAAAGCCTGCTCCCAAGTGAGAGGGCCTTTGCCTACAAGATGAAATTGGAGGCTATGAAACATCAGGGTGAACGTGTGGATTTAACTTGTTCCCAAGTTGGGAACAAGTCTGCTGGAAAGAAATCCAGCGAGTTACTGGCTGAACAGGTCGGTCAGAGTAAAAATCAAATTTTTCGTTATATTCGCCTGACCGAGCTGATCCCCGAACTTCTGGATATGGTAGATGAGAAGAAAATCGCCCTCAATCCGGCCTATGAACTGTCCTTTTTGAAACCGGAGGAACAGGTTCAGCTTCTGGATGCAATGGACAGCGAACAGGCTACCCCTTCCCTTTCCCAAGCCCAGCGGCTCAAAAAATTCAGCCAGGAGGGACATCTGTCCATTGATGTGATGCGCGCCATCATGGGTGAGGAGAAGAAAAGCGATCTGGATAAGGTGACGTTTACCTCCGACACCCTGCGGAAGTATTTTCCCAAGAGCTATACACCCCAACGGATGCAGGAGACCATTATTAAGCTGTTGGAGGCATGGCAGCGCAAGCGCCAGAGAGATCAAGAACGATGAAAGGAGCCGCCTATGAGAGATATAGCAGCCAGGGAATTAAAAGGACACAACATTCTCGCCGTGGAGCGTTTCCGGGATAACATCCATTGGATGGTCGAATTTAGTGTCCTGCGCCCCCGCACCGTCTACGGTAGCCCCGGTGATGAAATGCGGCTGTTTCTTACAGAGGACGGGTATCAAGCTGCCCTTGCCAGCCAGCAGCGCCGGGAAATCAAAATTAAGAGGTATGCCCGTGTCGTTGAGGGACATATCCTCGATTTTAAGCCCAAAAAGAAGCGTCATTTGTAAATAACCCCACGAAAGGAAAGGAATGAATATGTGTACTGTCCAGAGCATTAAAAATGCAATTCAGGAAAAATGTCAGTCCCAGCATGATATGGAATCCACAGATATTGACCGGATTTTGCAGACTCTCCCGTTTTCGGAGCATAGATCGCTGTTCGACCAGCCATTGATGCCGAAGCGTCCATACCGGCCCCGGAAGCACATGAAGAACAGCTGAACGCCACAGTCTTTTTTATGAAAGATTGTGGTTTTTTTATGCCCTGAGATGAGAGGAGTGAAGTCAATGGCGGTCTTTCGGATTGAAAGAACCCGTGATTATACAGTGATGAGTAATCACCACCTGCGTAACGAAAAATTGTCCCTGAAAGCAAAAGGACTGCTTTCCATGATGCTGTCCCTGCCGGATGACTGGAACTATACCACCCGTGGCCTTGCGAAAATCTGTAAGGAAGGTGTGGATGCAATCGGTGGGGCGCTGCGGGAACTGGAGTCTGCCGGTTATATCGTGCGTCACCAGCTACGCGACCGTTATGGACGCATCAGTGACACGGAGTATGTGATCTATGAACAGCCCCAGGCCAAGCAGCCGGATACGCCCCAGCCAGATACGGCTCCGCCAGGTACGGAAAACCCGTATCTGGATAAACCGGATACGGAAAAGCCCGCAGAATTAAATATAGAGAAATTAAATACTCAAAAAACAATTACAGATGGATCGAGTACCGATTCCATTCCTTTCCGGGAAACAGCGGCGGTAAGACCTCCGGAACGGAAAGGACGGGATGCGATGTCTCTTGCAGAGATGGAGAACTATCGGGATTTGATTCTGGAAAACATCGAATATGATTTTCTTAAACAGCGGTTTGGAACCTACTGTGAGGATTTGGAGGAGATCGTGGAGCTGATTGTGGAGACTGTCTGCGCCAAGCGCAAGATCACCCGGATCGCTGGCAGCGACTTTCCCCATGAGGTGGTCCGTTCCCGTTTTTTAAAACTGGACAGCTCACATATTGAGTTTGTCATGGACAGCTTGAAGAAAAACACCACGGAAATCCGCAATATGAAGCAATATCTGCTGACGGTGCTGTTCAATGCACCCACCACGATCAACAACCACTACACCTCACAGGTCAATCACGATATGTATGCAGGCGGCTGGTAAACAGCCGTTTTTGCTGCCCGGAAAGGCCGGGAGAAAGGATTTTGCCATGAAACGACCTCTTGCTTACATCACAGCTCCTTGGAGTAGCAGACAGTATGAGAATGCAGAGAATGCCGCCAGTTACTGCCGCCAGGTGTATGACGCCGGATATTCACCGGTCTGCCCGGTGCTGTTCCTGTCTACCTTTCTGAAAGATGAGATTCCCCAGGAACACAAGGACGGCTTGGATATGGCGCGGGATTACCTTCGCCGTTCTCATGTGCTGGTGGTCTGCGGCCACAGCATCGACGAGACCATGAAAAACGACATCGCCACCGCCGAGCGTCTGCGGATTACCGCCACCACCCTGGACGGCATCCTCACTGTGAAGGGCCAGGGACGGAACACTGGGAAAGGAGGACAGCATTATGAGTGAGGGAAAAACAATTGGCCAAATGATGGAGGAAATGCGGGTAAAGGCCGGGGCGCAGAATTATAAGGGCCATGACTATATGGATCTGATGAGGTTTGACGAAAATACTCGCCACATGATTATTTTTGATGTGCTTACCAATAACGCTCCAGTTGGTTATAAGGGGGATCGGATGCGGCTGTTTCTGACGGAACAGGGGTATAAAAAAGCCCAGGAGAATCAGGAAGATGGGCATATCAAAATTTTAAGTCACGCAAAAGTCCACCAGGGAAATCTGTTTTATGACTGCAGGGAACCGGTCCGATAATATTGACTACAATCAAATCAAATGGAGGAGGATAAACGATGGAAGAAAAGAAAACAGTTCCGTTTAAGTGGGAACTGGGCGAAGAAAAGGTTTCACTGGAGGTCGGAAGTTATGCCTATGGGGACCGCCTTTATATTGGTGTTATTTGCCACAGTGAAGATGGGCCGGAACCTTTTTCCGATATGACAGTAAACCTCCCCGCCTATTCGCTGGAACCTAATGAGGCTTTTATTAACGGTGACATCAGCAAAGATCTGCTGGCTTTTATCAAAGAGAACAAATTGGGGAAAGTGCTTCCCTATAAGCTACAGTCGGGATATGGCAGATATTCTGTTGTTGCATTTAATTTAGATAAGCTGAGAGAGTTTGATGCGAAAGGAGTTGATGAGTTTACGAAAATTCACGATATACCAGAGAAAAAGCCTGTAAAAAAGAAAAGCCGGGGAATGGAGCGATGATACAAAAGCGATACTGCAAGCTTTCACGGAGAAAGGAGTTGATGTCCCATGCAGGAAGAAGTAGAGAACAGGACTTTAACGCTGATTGTCAGCGGTACAAAGTTCACTGGCAGGCTGTTCAAGGCTGCCATTATCAAGTACATGGCCCACCGCAAGGAAAAGAAGGTGCAAAAGCAAAAAAGCCGGGACGCTCCCGTAAAACCCCAGGGCAAACAGACCGTCAAGCAACTTGTGGGGCAAAACCAGGGTGTTTCTAATATTGAAATTACCGACCCCTCTATCAAGGAGTTTGAGAAGATTGCCCGGAAATATGGCGTGGATTATGCGGTAAAAAAAGACCGCAGCTGTTCCCCACCCAAATACCTGATCTTCTTCAAGGCTCGTGACGCTGATGCCCTGACCGTAGCATTTACAGAGTACACCAACAAAAAGGTCAAGAAAGTAGAGAAATCGGAGCGCCCGTCCGTGCTGGCGAAGCTGAATCAGTTCAAGGAACTGGTAAAGAATGCTGTCCAGGATCGCACCAAGCGGAAGGAGCTGGAACGATGAAGAAGCAACTGAATGTCAAAAAGCTCGTTTTGCTAAATCTCCCTTACATTCTGATGGGGCTGTTTTTCACCAATTTTGGTGAAGCGTGGCGAATTGCCGTGGGTGCGGATGCCTCCCAAAAGATGCTCTCGTTCTTTTCTACCTTGCCTGTGGCGCTGCAAAGTTTCTGGCCCAGTCTGCATCCTCTGGACTTGTTAGTGGGCCTGTGCTTTGGCGGCGGGCTTCGGCTGGCGGTGTATCTCAAAAGCAAAAGCGCCAAGAAATACCGCCACGGGATGGAATATGGGTCGGCCCGTTGGGGGACCCATGAAGACATTGCTCCGTACATTGACCCGGTATTTCAGAACAATGTGATTCTGACGAAAACCGAGAGTCTGACGATGAATAGCCGTCCAAAAGACCCTAAAACTGCCAGAAATAAAAATGTTCTGGTGATTGGCGGCTCTGGTTCCGGCAAGACCCGCTTCTGGCTAAAGCCAAACCTGATGCAGATGCACAGCTCTTATGTGGTGACAGACCCCAAGGGGACTATCCTGGTAGAGTGTGGAAAGATGCTTCAGCGTGGCGCTCCCAAACTGGGCAAGGACGGCAAACCGATGAAGGATAAACAGGGGAAGATTATCTATGAGCCATACCGGATTAAAGTCCTTAATACCATCAACTTCAAGAAATCTATGCACTACAACCCCTTCTCCTACATCCATTCGGAAAAAGATATTTTGAAGCTGGTAACGACCCTGATAGCCAACACCAAAGGCGAGGGTAAGGCCGGGGACGATTTCTGGGTCAAGGCGGAGACCCTGCTGTACTGCGCCCTTATTGGGTATATCCACTATGAGGCCCCGGTGGAGGAACAGAATTTTTCAACCCTTATCGAGTTCATCAACGCGATGGAGGTTCGGGAAGATGATGAGGAGTTCAAAAATCCCGTTGATCTGATGTTTGATGCACTGGAGGCAGAAAAGCCTAACCACTTTGCTGTCCGGCAGTATAAAAAGTACAAGCTGGCGGCGGGCAAGACCGCGAAAAGCATACTTATTTCCTGCGGTGCGCGGCTGGCTGTGTTTGACATTGCGGAGCTGCGGGAGGTTACTTCCTACGATGAGCTGGAACTGGACACCCTGGGAGACCGAAAAACCGCGCTGTTCCTCATTATGAGCGATACAGACGACAGCTTTAACTTCCTGATCTCGATGTGTTACACCCAGCTTTTTAACCTGCTCTGCGAGAAGGCGGACGATGTGTATGGGGGCCGCCTGCCGATTCATGTGCGCTGCCTGATTGATGAATGTGCCAATAGTGTGACACGTTCTACGCCCAAAACGGTAGGAATAACCGACAAAGCGTAGC
>CABSCP010000050.1 GCA_902476265.1 uncultured Lachnospiraceae bacterium | reverse complement strand
GTAGCAGTAGGTTTCCACAGCGTCAATGACACGGTTTGTGAAGTGTTCTTTCCGGGTGCGGTTGCCGGTTATGTCATAGGCATTCTTTGATCTGACTACAGAACGCACTGCCAAAGAAACCGCTTATCTTTATACCTGCGGTGTTAAGGACGGTATTCGTGCCATGAAATTAATCAATAGTCTTTAAAAGCAGAACAGCACACGCCGCCACTCCCTGATAGAGATTGGCGGTATGTGCTGTTCCTGTTTTCTCTGTCTATCCGCTGTCTGTTCTTTTTGTGGGGATTCCGCTGTGTTTCCATCCCCCTTAAACCCCCTGGTGTGCGCCATTTTACCATGGAAGTGTTCCGCCAGTCAATTTCATTTTCCTTGCGTTTTTCTTACTGCCTCCTTACTAACGGCTTTCATCTCAAGGGTCGAAAAATAACCTGCCGGGTGGCTTGGCGGCACCCAGCTTTTATGATTTTTTGGTTTTTGGCACCCTAAAAAGTAAATTTCTCACAAAATCAAGGGATTTTCGGGTGGCAAATCCGAGAGTAACCGTTTTACAAGGGATTTTTGCGATTTTATGCAAAAAACACAGGATGGTATAAAAATCTTATCCGTCCAACTGCCTGCCAGCACTTTCTCTTGCCCCTGTGACGCACCGTAACCGCCCGTGTGCCATTTAAAACCGCCTCTTGCAAAAATGTACCAGTACAAGCTTTTGGAGGCTTGTTGGGGCGATATGAAAAACCATGGATTTCGTCCAGAATGTAGCTAATCAACAGGGTCGAAAAGTGTGCTGGTTAAAGTCTGGGTGGCTTGATGCCACCCAGATAGGAGACATCGTCCGGCAAAGCCGGGCGAAAATAAAAACTAAATTTTTGAATGCAATAATTCGTTAATCCATTCATCTATTTTATCTTTATTCTTTTCTAATAAATCAGGATAACTTGTTAATTCTTCAAATTTTATTATATCAAGATTAGCCCACCATTTTGGAATTTTAAACATGGTGTGTGCGCTATGTTTACATGAACTGCACCATGTCCACATTCCACCTTTATCATCATCTGTGTATCTATGGAAATATAGATGAGCCTCCTTTTCTCCACATATTGGGCAAATTACTGGAAAGTAATCCATTTTTTTAGATTCAACATTATCCAATATATTCATTATCTTATCATTATTATCTATCCACATCTATCTTCCTCCATTAATGTAATCAGCCAATGCATTTCCTGAATCATATGCAGGCGGCTCTGGTGCAAAGCCTCCCTTAATAAAATCTCGTGCATGGTTTAATTCATGAGCGATTGTATTTGCCAATTCACTTTCACTCATCAAAGCATCTGGACCAATTTCTATTACATTAGGATTTGATCCTAATGTTCTCCCATAAACACCCGGACGCAAATCAGGATTATATTTAATCGTAATGTCTTGTCCTGAACCTTTTAAATTAATACCATATTTTTTTGCGATTTCATTCGCATATGTTTCTGGATCTAGTGCCATATCTAAAGTCTTTTCAGTTGGTGGAACAGTTTCGCCGATTCTATTTCTATTACCTGGAGCTCCACTTCCCCCCTCAATACTCACCGTAGCCTTTTCAGCCATTGTCCGTTCCGGATTTTTGTATATGAATTCATCACGCAGATGCCCTTCCGGATCATAATACATCACCGGATTATTCCCACAGTAAACATACAGGTTCAGTCCATCTCCACGGTAGTTATCTTCCTGTGTAAATCTTCCGATTACAGGATTATAATATCGTGCCCTTAAATAGTACTGGCCTGCCGCCTGGTCATACTGCTGGCCTGTATACAGCATCCGGTTGGGGATGATTTCACGGCTCTCCAGCAGATTGCCGAAGGCATCATACAGATAGCTGTTCTCTACTGTCCCGGTCTGTCCCGTCACATAAACCGTGCTTCCCTGTTCATCCTGGTGGATGTCGTGGTATCTCTCATCGTCCAAAGTCTGGATACAGGATAAGCCAAGGCCGGTGAGATGCCGCTTCACCGTCCTTCCTTCTCCGTCACTCTCTGCCAGGATGTCCCGGTTATGAAAGTGGAATACCGCCTCTTTCCCGTTCTCTGTGATTCCTGCCCGCAGTCCTTCCCCGTCGTAGCGGTTTTCCTGGATACTGCCCTCCGGGGTTCTCACATAGCTTTGACGGTTCAGCAGGTCATAACGGTATTCGCTCTCTGCACCACCTGCCTTTTCTTTTAAGAGGTTCCCGTTAAGATCATACTGACAGAGATGATTTTTCCCTGCCTGATTCCATTCTGTCAGTTCGTTTCTTTCATTGTAGCAGTAGGTTTCCACAGCGTCAATGACACGGTTTGTGAAGTGTTCTTTCCGGATGCGGTTGCCAGTTATGTCATAGGCATACTTCTCCCCTTCCCCGTTCCGGTTTTCTTCCGTCAGACGGTTCATGAGGTCATAAAGATATCTGGTGGCAAGCTTTTGTTTTCTTCCTTCTGCTCCCAGCCTTTCCCCCATTCTGGACAGTCGGTTGCCGTTCAAGTCGTAGGTGAAGCAGGTATCATATAAAAAATTTCCCTGATCCCCGCTGTTCAAAGTCAGCCGGGAAAGATTCCCCTCCTTATCGTATTCATAGGCCGCATTTATGCCGGAGGATGTCCGGATTTCTTTCAGCCTGCCCGCCGTTGTATAGCGGTATTCGGTCAGCACATCTCCTTCCCCGTCTTTTAAACTTGCAAGTCTGCCTTCTTCATCATAGGCATACCGGGTGGTTTTCCCGGTCACATCGGTCAGGCTCTTTAGGCTTCCGTCCTTAAAATAGGTACAGGAAAGAATCGGTCTGCCGCTGCTGTACTTTTTCAGCAGTTTTCCGTCAGCCCGATATTCATAGGTATAGCAGAAGCCTCCCGCCACGGACTTTTTCAGATGCCCCAGGCTGTCGTATTCCCAGGTTCCCATAATCTGCCGGTTCCCCGCTTTGTCTGTGCAGACCTGCAGGGTGGGGGCGCCGTCCACGTTATAGAAAGTACGGGTCAGGGCGCCGTTCCGGTCGGTGTGTTCGATCCGGCGGCCTTCCCTGTCATACCGGAAGGTTTCCCGGTTCCCCTTCTGGTCTATAATGGCACAGACTTTTCCCAGGCTGTTGTAATCGTAGCGGATGGTGCCTCCTCTGGCATCCCTGGTTTCGGTGATATTTCCCGCATGATCATAAGAGTAGGTTTCCCTGCTGCCCTCCGGATTTACCAGGGCCGTGATTCGGCCCCAGTGATCCAGATCGTAAGCGGTTTTCCCGCCGTTGCCGTCCTCAATGCCTGTGATCTGCCCTCTGGCATTATAGGTGAGACGCTGGACTGGGCGGGACTGTTTCCGGCTTTCCGCCGTGATGATCTCTCGCTGTTCCCCCTGCAGGCCGTAGCGGTATGCCGCGCCGATTCCGTCTCCGTCTTTGGTGTCCACCAGGTTTCCGGCGCGGTCATAGCGGTTTTCTTCCAGCAGGGTTCCGTTCTGTTTTCGTCTTTCCGTCAGGTTGCCCAGGCTGTCATAGTGATAAAGCACCTTCCTGATCCGTTCTTCTTCCGCCGGGAGAAGATTCTTCCGGCTGGCCAGCCGGTCATTCCGGTCATAGTCTGCTTCCACAACAGGCCCGTCCAGTTCCTCCAGACGGGTCAGGCGGTCTTTCAAGTCATAATCATAGTCGATCCTGCGAAGTTTTCCGTCCGCTCCTTCCTGCCGGACACAGATCAGGTTTCCGGCGCGGTCATAGGAAAAATATGCCGTCCGGTCTATCCCGTTTTCTTTATCTTCCACCCGCTCGGAAACCAGCCGATCCCTTACATCATAGCTTCTGCTGATCCGGTATCCTTCCGGCGTCATAATCTCTGTGATATTTCCGTCTGCGTCCCTGGTATATAAGGTCACCGCCAGGGCCGCCGGTTTCCCGGCATCCTCTGTCAGGCCGCTGTCTATCAGCTCTGTTTTTTTGATCAGACGGCTTGCACGGTCATAGGAATACCGCAGGCGGCGCAGCACTTCCTTCCGATTCTGCAATTCATCTCCGTTGCAGATGGTCTGTTCCTCCAGGACACGGTTGCCCCTTTCGTCATACCGGTAAAGGATTTTCGCTCCCTGGACGTCCTCTGCTTTCACCAGCCGGTTTCTGGCATCATAAGTAAACGCCAGCACCAGGTCTGTGCCCGTAGTTTTTCCGGTTCCGTCCGCCCGGTAGCTGCCCCCGCAGCGGATCTCCCTGATCTTATTGCCGCAGGCATCGTATTCATACAGGGTCTGCCGGTATCTCCGATCCTCCTTCTCTTCCGCCGCTCCCACAGCTTCCAGCTTCTTTACCGGCTGTCCCGTCAGGTCATAGGTAAAACGGGTTTCTCCCCCGTTTGCATCCTTCCGGCAGATGCAGTTGCCCCACAGGTCATAGGCATAAGATGCCTGCAGGCAGCCGTCCGGTCCGGTGACCGTGAGCAGGCGGCTTTCTCTGTCATAGGTATAGGAGAAGCCATCCCCGTCATCCGTCTCCTCCTGATACTGTTCCGGCAGCACATGGCGGATGCGATTGCCGGATGCGTCATAGAAAAATCGTTCCACACCGCCGTCGGAATAATGAACGCGCAGGAGGTGTCCCTCTCCGTCATAATCATAGCAGATACCCTCTCCGTCCTTTTCTTTTTCGTCATATGCATTGGGATGTACTTTTTTAGTGATATTCCCCATTCCATCCCGAAACAGCTTCTCATGACTTCCGTCCGGATAAATTGTATCGGTCAGATTATTTAAAAAATCATACTGGTACGCGGTATGGCCCATGGAACGATCCTTCCACTGCCGCGGGCTGTAACCGGCCATCCGGCGTCCCATACCGTCATAGAGCCAATGTGCCTCATTGCCTTCCCCATCCCGCACCATGGTGCGATGGCCGCCACGGTTATAGCCGTATTCCGTTCTTCCTGTTTCATCCTCCCGGGCCATGCACCTGCCTAATCCGTCATATTCAAAGTGTTGCTCGCTGCCGTCATCATACACGATAACGGAAGGATAAGCTGACAGCTCCTCATAGCAGTAACGGGTCAGATGGCCTTCTCCATCCTTTTCTGTAATCAGCCGTCCCATCCGGTCCCAGCTATATTCCTGTCTTTTCCAGACGTCTTCCGCCACCTTCTCCTGCCGCACGGTCAGGTTATGGCGGGCATCGTAAGTAAACAGGCTTTCTCTTCCCCCATTATCAAGGACTGCGGTCAGATCCCCTGCTTCATCGTATACGTATTCCTTCACAAGCCCTTCCGGTCTGCTTTCCTTAATCAGATGACCGGCGTTATCATAAGCCTTCTCCACACATTCCCCCAGTCGGCCCACTTCCAGTATCCGGTTATGTCCTGCGTCATAATCAAACCGTTCCTCGCTCCCATCCGGATGAAGAATCTGTACGATCCTGTGAAAATCGTCATAAACATACTGTATTCTGCCGGGATACGCGCTGTATTCTACCCATGTCCGTTTCTGCTGTAAATCAGTTTCCAGCGTATAGATGTCCCCGTTTTCCTGCCGCTGTGATATCACCCTTCCGTCCCCGTCATACCGGTTCTCCAGGTAACACACACCGTTTAGATCAACAGGTCTTATTAAATAGCCGTCGGTCGAATACTCATAATGGGTTATGCCGCCGTCCATCTGCACCACATCCGATAAAAGCCCGTTTTCATAACGATACTCTATCTTACGTCCTGCGTTGTCCTCAAGCTGTACAAGCTTTCCTTCCCGGAACCGAAATACAACGCTGCCGCCCAAAGGAGTCTGTAACCTGCAGGGATAGCCTTCCCGCCAGGACAGGGTGACGGCAAGGCCGTTTTGATCTGTCACGGAAGTAAGCAGTCCTTCCTCATCGCAGCAATAGGTTTTATGAGTATGAAGATCGCCGATCAGCCATTTCCCCTCCGTTCTGTCGAAAAAAAGCGTATAGCGGCCGTTTCCGTTATAATTTCGATATTTTCCGTTCTCCTGGATAAATGCAGCGCTGCATCCATCAGGAAGCCGGATATGCAGGATTTCCCCATCTCTGCACAGTTTGCTTTCCCATAAGAAATGCCATCCCATCCCCATCCAGCCGCTTCTTTTATCTGTGGAAAAATACCTACGGCTGATATGGATCTGCCCGGCAACATCCGGAAACACCAGGTCGGCTGCCGTCATTACAAAAGTCCCGTTTTCCATCAGAATCGGATCTCCAACCATGAATGCCTGACTGTTTGCATTCAGATTTTCCAGTAGGCTTTCCTGCCAAATATAAGGGCTTTCTGTAATCTTGTTCTTTTCATAATCCATCAGCATCCCAAATCCTGTTCCGCCCCCAACGCTCACCCCTATTTTTTTTAGATCATTTAAGATGTCTCCTGTGGTTCCTCCCGTATAAAGAGCATTCGTGCCATATCCCTTAATTAATCCAAATACCGCATTAGTGAATAAATCTTCCGCTGTCACTTCACCTTTTTTCTGATAACTTTCGTAGCCGCCCTCTATCAGAGTTCCACCAATATTCCATCCATAGCCGACCACGTTTCTGACTGTATCCGGGTTTTTAAATCCACTGAAGAGACTGCTGAATTTTGCGGCCAACTTGACCTGGGAGGCAGCTGTAGCCGGGCCTGTCACCATCTGAAAGGTGAGATTGTTTATAAATTTGAAATTTTGATACTGAGCCTCATTTCCTTTAAAAAGCGAATCGCGCACCATATTAGGGGATCTTGACAAATCACCGTTTTTTGCTCTTTTAATATCCCCCATTCCCTCTTTGATATCGGCTATGCCGTCTACCGTTGCCGCAGCTCCGACAGTCACTCCGCCAAGGGAGAGAAATTCCACCGACCCCGGTACTAATACTGCTGCAAGGGTTCCTCCAGAGTAAACGATTGCAGCCAGTCCAGCTAATGTGCCTCCAATGATTAACACCCCATTTATAATTTTACTTTTCCCATTCCGTTCCTTTTTCTGAAGTTCAAGCTCCTTTTGCGCCATCCCATCCAGTTTTGCTTTTGCGCCTGCATTATAGTTATTTCTCAGCACTGCATCCCAGGCCATAAGTTGAGAAGCTACATCAAGTGCTGCCGGAATTGCCGCTTTCTTTTCCTTTGCGTCCATTCTGATAAAATTGGATTTGATATCTGCTTTTTCATCCAGCTTTAATTTGCTGCCCCCGCTGATCTCAATATCCATTCTTTTTCGTGACCGGATATAAATTTCAGGATCTGTTCCGCCTTTTTCCACCCGCGCCATGATATTGGCGCCTGCCAGAATGGAAAGCGTTCCCGCACGCAAAAACAGCTGCCCGGGCTGATTCAGCTTTAAGATTGCTGCACCCCCGGCAGAAAAAGTGATCCCGCCAGGTTCCAGTTCCATATAAGAACCCCCCGGATCAGAAAATTTTTTATGTGCAGGATCTTTTTCCTGCTGTTTTTTTTCTTGCCTGCCGTCTCCCTTCTGTATACCGTCGGATGGCCGTGCTGCTGTGGAAGCTGCTCCGGAAACGATTCCGGCGGCTGATGCACCGCCTGTTTTCTTGCCCTGGGTGGGTAGCAAAGATGCGTTTCCTTCTGCTCCTGTCCTGGATTCAGAACGCGATGCCGTTCCCTTTTCCGATGCTTCCGAAGGAGAAGAGGACTGTTCCTCCGTCACACTACTCCCTGCACTCCGCATAAGGCCTCCCCGTGCCTTCTCCGCGCCCATGCTGATGGCATGAACCGCTATGGCGCTGTTCTCGTCATGCCCTGGGAAATAAATATGCACACGGCTTCCCACTTCCGGCATACAATAAAAATTACTGGTTTCAATCGCAAAAGTGAAAAATTTGACATCATCCGCCTCTTCATAGGACGGATCAATGTCAAAATGGACTCTCACCTGGTTGCCTTTGCGTTCTTTTACAGTAGCCGGAATGCTCATTCCGAATATGTCCGGATTCTTCTTTTTTTCGGTAAGTAATCCTTTCCGTCTTGAAAGTTCATATTCATAAACCGGTTCCCCGCTCTGTGTGTATATATCTACAGCTGTGACTACCGTTTCAACATGGTTGAGCATAACCTGTTCGCAAAGCTGCAGTACTTTCCGGCTCCTCACCCGCCATTTCATCAGTTCCTGCTTAAGGATTCCCTCTGCATTCTGCTGTCTTTCATAGCCTTCCTTTTCCCAAAGAAGTGTGTATTCTTCATTTGCAAGCTGCGCTCCATAGTTCAGAGAGGGAATCCCAAAATAAACCTTGCCAAAGGGCTGCGTATTATCGGCCGCAAGGAAGGTGGAAAAATGGCTGGCAAGACGTTTTAAAAATGTCCAGTCCGTTTCTTCATATTGTAAAAGAATTCCCGGTATCTTTGTATCACCCGAAATTTCATCCCGAATTTCTTTATTCCCATAGCCGGAAAGCACTTTCGCAAGAATCTGTTCATAAGTTTCATTCTCGCGGCAAAAGCTTCGGCTCTTTAATTTTCTGTCCCATTCCCGGGTGTATCCCCAAAACTCCATATACAGGTAATAGAGTCCCGCTTCTTTCTCAACATAAATCTGTCCGGCCCGTCCGCAGAAAATATTTTTCCTTTTTCCGCTGTTTTCTGAGACTAGCACGGTGAGACTATCCTCTGTCTGCTCTACAAGCTCTATAGCCTTTTCATCCTCAATCAGGGCTTTGATCTGCAGTTTTCCATGTTCATTGAGTTTCTGGATAATATGTATGGATTCAATGCAGATAATCCCTTCCATGGGTATCTCTATATTCAGGTTATGATACGATAGCTTCATGCTTATACCTCCTGCATTTATCAGGTTTCCGGCTGGCCCGATGTAATGATTTTGATAATCCCCCCATATTTACAGGCCAGTGTGGCAGTGCCCAGCAATGCCTTCCCATTCTTCTCCACACCCACGTCATCTTTTTCTCTGTCCCACTTTACAGACACAATGCTGGGTTTACACTCTCCCGCACATTCCATAATGTTCTTTCCGCCGCCTCCAGTTTTTGTAAATATTTCTTCCACCGTTGCTTCAAAATCCACTCCTGTTTCATTCTTGACATCCTTTGCCAGTCTCACGGCGGTTTCTATGGTTTTCGGATTTTCCGGGCTGACGCATCCGCCAAAACAGATCACATTAAAGTTTTCCTTGTCCATTACGGTCATCTGCGCCAGATCCTTTAAGTAGACTCCATGACTTTTTAAGAGGACTATCTTACTGTCCCGCAGCCCCATATCACAACTTGTTTTTGCACAATGAACCACATAAGTATTCTTTAAATCCGCCATTTATTCCACCTCAATCTCTGTAAACTTAACCCCCGTTACATGTCGTCTGAGCAGGCTTTCCACAACATCCTGACTGACTACAGGAAGCTGCTTTAAACTGTCTGCCATAAGGAATACTTTATGTGACCCGATTTTTTCTGCCGAAAGCACCGTCTTTTTCTCCGTTTTGTTTGGATAGTACAGAGTGGATGCATCCAGCGCTTCTATTGCGGGAAGAAGCAGATGATAATAGGTCAGCTGTCTCTCCTCATCCTTATCTATTAGCACGATCTTCTTAAAAACCAGATTGTCTTCATACATATCAATGACCTCTTTTGCCATTTCCGAAACCATATATACGGGGCTTTTGATAAAATCCGGAGCACATTCCCCTTTCGTGCTGTCCAGGTACAACGGTGTGATATCATTGATTCTTTCCGCATCTGCCAGCGTAAATAGATGCCGTTTCCCATTGATGTCAAAGTCCCTTAAATGGATGCTATCCGGCAGCGTATTGTCCTGATCCATAAAAAAGAATCGTTTCCCGGTTCTGTCCATTCTTCTGTTTTCCTCCTTCGCCATCCGCTAAACCGTTTTTTTTGTTTCAACCAGCAGTTCCTTCAGCTGTTTTTCCTCAAACAGTCCTGCGTTAAAGCTCTTCCGGTCAAAAACTGCCATTTTCAGCGATGCCCCTGCAAAGTTGTCGTTATAAAAAAGGCAGTCTTTAAATTCCACCAAATACAGTTTTGTGTTTTTAAAATGGCATTTTTCGATCCGGCAGTTCAGAAACCTCGCCCCTTCCAGATCTGCGCCTTCAAAATTGATTTCTGTCAGGCTGCAGTTCTCAAACACAGTAAATCTCATGCTTTTGTCCCGGCAGTCAACTCCTGTAAAACTGCCTCCAAACCAGTAATCGGGCTGGTTCTCCTGCAGCTCGTCCTCTTGCTCCGCCAGACTTTTTTCCAATTCCGCCTGTCCCCGAATTTCTCTGTTGACCTGGCACACCACCTGGCTGTAATCTTTATATTCTCCCCAGTGGACAAACCATACGGGCAGCCTGGGGATCTGTGAAAAAGCCGGCACGGTTTCCAGATTTCGAAATGCATAATGCAGCAGACCGGCAATCTCCATGTAACCTGCCATTATTTCTTCCTGTACAAAATACTCCACATCATAGCGATTCACTTTGCCTCCATATGGCCGCATTACAAGAAGCAGTTCCTTTTTCCATTCAAAAAAAGCCTGAAACAGGAAAGTGAGGTCAAAACAAGCCTGAAGAGGCCGCTGATCTAAATACCATTCCGGTCCCATGGCATCCAGTCTCACTGCTGTTTTTCCCTCCGTCAGGTCATACCTCTGCAGGGAGAAGGAAAAGAATGTGAGAAATTCCTTTTCTGTGTCCTGTGCCTGTTGGGCGATATCCTCTAAGGCTGTATAAATACGTTTCATCATTTCATCAATCTGTTCTGTAAGACAGATCCGGAAAGTACGTTCTGTTCGTTTGCGCCCCTCCTCATTTTCTTCTGAAAATTTATTCAGTGCTTCCTTCCTTTTCATCCTGTTCCCCGTTTCTGACCTCAATTCAAATGTACTTGTGTCCCCTGTATATTGATATTGCCCTTTTTATCCAGATACAGGCTGCCTCCCATGTCTGATTTCAGTCGTCCTGTCTTTGGGCTTTGGAGCACAACTCCACTTTTAGCGCTCATGATTATATTCTTTTGTATGCTGCACTCTATATAATCCTGCGCATACAGATTGATACTCCCGCTCTTTAATATTTCAATTTTCACCGTTCCTCCGCTACAGGTGATGATAATTCCTCCGGGTGTCAACTGTATCTCCTGTCCGTCAATTGTACGAAGATATTTTGTGGCCGGATCTCCCATCCTGTCTTTCCCGCCCGCTGTTTCCTTGCCGGGCGCCGGACCGGCAGCTCCTGGCGCGCTGCTCGTACTTCCATTGCTTCCCAATCCCCCTGAGACAGCGGCGCTGCCGTCAACCGGGCGCTCTGTCTCTCCTCCCGCCGCCCTTCCGGCGGCCTCAGGCATTCGGTATGTGCTGACTGCGCTGATTGCGATCACTTCTCCGGTATTTTTAGACGGGAAATAAACGCGGACTTGATCCCCTTTTTCCGGCATACAGTACCATCCGCTCCCATCTGAGGAAGCTGATGGGGTAGAAAACGGAAACCAGTAACAGTCGCTTCCCGGAGACAAGTCGTCGATCTTCAGATGGACCCGCACGCTCTCTCCTTTTACATCCATGACAGTTCCCTCCAGTGCACTTCCCACCAGCTGCATGGGATAAATGCTCTTTTCCAGCATCCCTTCTTTGCTCCGCAGGGTTATTGTCTCATACAGGACATTGCCCTCTGTCACATATTCCAGTTCTGATACAAGAAGGTCCTTTCCATTAAAGGTGATTTCGGAGTATAGTGGCACATGATTGCTGATCCTGACCCGGTAGATAATAAAATCGGCATCCATGACCTTTGCACCGCAGTCTTTCCAATATACCAGCTGATCCAGATCCTTAAAAACCTGCTCTACTTCTATGTTTTCTGCCTGTACGGGTATTCTGGCGGCTCCTGCATAAATACAAAGACGGTCATTCACTTCACTCCCTGTAATCAAAACATGCCTTGACGACAACATCCTTTTTAAAAATTCCCAATCCGTTTCCTGATACTGCACAGCGATCTCTCCCAGCGGTGCATCTTCAAAAAGGATCTGGCAGGATGCCTCCGGATATTCCCCTATGATTTTATTGGTCAGAGTTCCCAATCCCATGGATGTATCCTGAAAAGAGCGGGATTTTTTTCGAATATCCATCAAATAGCTGAATGTCTTTGCCGTTACCTCAAGATGACAGCTTTTTCCCATGGCTTTCGCTTTCAGCTTTGTAATAATGCCCGCAAAAATTAATTTCTTTTTCCCATCATTTTGCCCGGAAAGTGTTATCCGCTGAAAGCTTTCCGCTTCCTGCACCGGAATATCCATCCGGGTTTCTCCCAGATCGGCAGTCAGCACAAGTTTCCCGTGTTCTCCCATCTTATGGGATATCTGTACGGATAATATTGTTTTCACATGCAGTCCCGTCAGTTCCAGATCATGAATTCCATACGCCATTCCCTCACCTCTTAACTTCACTGTTCGCTATTCTGGTGGATCTCCATTGCGCTCATTCTGATTTCTCTTTTCATCATATCGATCATTGCGCCTTTGCCATTTTGCAGCTTGATCTTCCCCGCATCCCGCATAGAAATCATCACACCATTCATCACAATCTTCTTTCCTGCTGAAAGTGTGATTCCTGCAGGCGCATCTAAAACCAAAGCCCCGCTTTTTTTCAAGAAAATTCCGGCACTTCCGGCAGTAAGATTCACACCTTGGGGGGTCAGCTGCACCACACATCCGTCTTTTGTAAAAATATTCCTTTTGCCGGGATCATCCATGGGATTTTCTTTTTTGGATGAAGCAGTAGAAGATGCAGAAGGCATCGCTGCATTTGCCGAAGCTGTATCTCCCACAGTATTTCCAGCCCCTGCGCCGACCGCTGTCCGATTTTCCCCTGCCCCTGCCTGATCTCCGCTGTTTCCTGCTCCGGAACTTTTGTCGGCCTGCCCGCTTTCTGCCGGATGGCTGTTCCCTGAACTGCTTTCTCTGGTTTGGACCGCTGTCTGCGGACTGGTAAGCTGTTGATTTACAGCCGGAATATAAGCGTCATGCTTGGTGATGACATAAGCCTCCTTCTCATCACAGGTAGGAAAGTAGACCCGGATACTGTCTCCCTTTTCCGGCATGCTATACCAGCCGCTTCCATCACCGGAAGAGGCTACGGTAGAAAACGGGAACCAGTAAGTCCTCTGCTCCTCTGTCAGATCGCCGTTGATCCTCACCCGAACTTTATCCCGGTTTATATCCATTGCCTGTCCATCAACGGATATCCCGGTAATTCTATGGTTATACTCAGGTATAACGAGAAGCCCTTTCTTCTGCCTTAACTCATAGGTGTTGACCAACAAACCTTCCTTAAGTTCCCGTCTCAGCCCGCCGATATACCACTGCGCTCCATGGAATGTCATCCTGCTTCCCAGCGGATATAATTCATAACTTTCCAGGGAATATTCCAGAAAATGCTGTGGAAGTAAATCCGCAAAACCGTTTTGCATCATATTGGCGTATCTTTCCAGATCCTTCCCCATACAATAGGGCAGCCGATCCCATTCTGCATCAATATCTACAGGAGATAATCCCGCCTGAAATTTTGCCGCAGACCATGCCGCATCTGCATACAAGCTGTCCTTCCAATAGCTCAGGAACCGTTTTAAAAATTCCCAGTCCGTTTCTTCATACTGGAACCAGATTCTTCCGATCTCCTCTTCCGGCAAATTTTTCATACACTCACTTTCCGGATAACCTTCCATAATCTCCGCAATCACAGAATGGTTTGTTCGGGAGAGATTTTGAAAAGAACGTGTCTTTTTCTTTGTATCAAGAATCCAGGTTCCATCATACGCTTTCAATTCCAGTTCCAGGAGATTTCCCGTTCTTTTCATGCTGCTGTCCGTTATCACACCCTGAAAAAGATTTTTTTCTGTCTCATCTTCCTTATACTGAACCGTAATATTTTCCGGTAGTTCATAGAATGTTTCGTCCAGCCGGTCACTGTTTAATACTGCCGACAACACCAGTTTCCCATGTTCTCCCGGCCGCTGCGTCAGTTCCAGCCGATTGAAAGATAATACTTCTCCCAAAGAAAGTGTTAATTCCCTGCATGTAACTGCATTTTTCATTACTTCACACTCCTTTTCCATCTTCTCCGGCAGAATCAGACAACAATTCATTCATGTAAAGGATCAAAGCTTCCAACAACGTGCCAAAAGTATCTTTATCTTCCTCCATACAGTTAAAAATCCCCATTACTCTGCTGTCTGTACGAATTCGGAAAATGTGGTTGTAAATCCATCCTTTCGCCGATGCCGTCCGAAAGGTCAGGTAATCAATATTTTTCAGCGTGTACTCCTCTGTCACTTCCGCATACCCCCCTGCCTGCAGCATTCCTTCTTCCAGCTTTTTTCTCCACTCCTCTATGCTTTCAATCTTTAATGGCTCTTCCAACAGAGTAATGATCTGGCACACATTTCGTTCCTGATTTGCCAGTATGACCGCCTCCGCCTCTTTCATCGTATCCATATAGAAGTTCTGTATTACCGGCATCGGAATATGATGTAAAAGGCAGTCTCTGATTTCAAAGGTGAATTTTTCTCCATTCTGCAGCAGCGCTTTTCCCTCCCTTATGCCATTCAGAAGCTCTTCCGCTGTCATTTTTCTTTCTCCTTTCCCCGTCAGCGTTTCCTGCTGTCTGCTCATTGCCTCTTTCACTATTCTCATTTCCCGTTCCAGCATCGCAATTTTTTCATCTGTAAATGCCATGTTTATCCCCGCCTGTCAATCTTCTCAAAGAAGCACCATCTGCCTTCTCCCGGTTTCGTTTTCCATGCGTACGCCTCCGCTCCGGCGTTCTTTCAAAATATGGTAAAGTCCGGCATAGAGCGTTTGATTATCTCCGTTTGTTTGCGCCAGGTTCTTTTCCACGAACCACCTTACCAGTCTGGACGTCGTCTTTCCCCCGTTCGCCATCATCTGCATGGCAAAGTTGATATCAACGGGATTTTTTGTGCCGGTAGTCAAAAGTTCTTCCGCAAAAACGCAGAGCATCCGGGGCCACAGTCCTGCTCCGTCGGAGCAGGTATAAGGAACCTGAATTCTGTTTACTGTATCAAACTGAGTTCTGTAATCTTCGAAGTTTTCATAAGAGGTCCGAAGCCGCGCTCCTTCCTGAAGCCGAAATCTTCCTAGCTCCATCTCCCCTTTTTTCGGCTCTTCTTCACTTAAGCAAATTTCTCCCATGCCTCCTCTTCGGTCCCTTGCGTAGTCCATTGCCACAAAACGGACCAATATCCAGGTCAGGCGGTCCTTATGCTGACAGGGAAATGAGCAGGATTCGTTCATCCGATAGAGTTTTCCCTCATGAAGCAAAAGTCCGGGGGTTACCGTAAGAAGGTCATTTTCCCATGTTATATCAATTCCGTTTAAAATGCCGTCTCCCCAGTTTTCATACAACAACCTGTCCTTTTCCATGGGATAGTCCCGCAGCTGGTCCAGCATCGTCTTTTTTAACAGGTTTTTATGTTCAAATACCGGATATTCAAAATAAAACACCGCTTGCCCTCCTAATAGATCGCAATTTCTCCCACACTCATTGTTTCCTCCATTCCAATAATTCCGAAATGGTATTCATAATAAATCTCTGCATGATACTTGATCCCCAGGAAATGTTCCGTTAAAAATCCAACCTTTTGTACCAGATTTTCTGTCCTTTTTTTTCCAATAAAAATCAGTATTTCAAGCGGCCTGTCATTATTTTCGTAAACAATGCTGACAGGAATCAGAGCTTTCATTATATATTCAAACAGTTTCAGGCTTTCCCCTTCCCTGTATAATGTAAGAATCCCTTCCAAAAGTATTTCCCTCTCTTTGTCCCTGAAATTGGAAAAGGCAGACGTCATAACCTCTCCCTGTTCCTTTTCCTCATACATTCGTGCAAGCAGTTTTTTATAATATTCCTCTCTGGTCATTCCCGCACGAATATCATTCTCTCCCAACTGATGCATGATAAGCTGAAAAAGAGACTCTTTCATTCCCATATATTCCTGTCGGTCCGGATGAAACATCCTTCCGAATATGTCCTGAAAGCGATAGCAGGGATTTATCTGGACTTCATAAGGCTCTTCAAGTTCTGTAGTGTTCAGAAAGGTTTCCGACAGTTCCATGTATGGGCTGTAGCTTCGTGCCGGCAGGAAACGTATCCTCTTTTCTTCAATTCCCTGTTTTTTTGCCTGAATCAGTATTTCCCAAAGATAATTCATCTCCTGCCTCCTTTACATCAGCCGTCCTTCGCATGTGTATTCGGGATATAGAAGCTGAACTTCCGATACCAGAAAACTCATGATATCCCGATGCAGAAACGAAAACTCACTGCCGGCGGAAAAATAAAGAACCAGTTTTTTCTGCGCGGTTCTGTCCCTGATTTCATCCGTAATAAAGTGATTCATGCAATAGGTTTCCGTTCCCTCATCTGTTCTGTCTTTTATCTCATATCCGGTATACTTCACATATGCCTCCAGACCAAATCCTCGCAGAAACCGGGCCAGCTCCGCCTCTGTTTTTACAGCAATTCCCTGTCTGCGGTGGAATCGTTCCAAAAATTCATCTCTTCTGCTGTTTGTCATAAGCGGATAGGTAAAACGCTCAAATTTCCGCTGTTCTCCGCTGCGTATCATATAGATCTTCCAGCTGCAGGCTTCATCCTGTTCGCTCATCAGCCTCAGCCGGGTCTGACTCTGTCTGACATGATAAATCCGTTCTTCATCATCAATCATATAAACGTGACTGCTGCCATAATCCCGGATAGAAATAGTGTGTTCAAAGCTTTTGTGATCTTCACAGGGTACAGGGAATCCGACACTGTCCAATTCCAGCTTTTTAATATTCCAAACAGGAATACAGTTTGTTTTAGCGAATCCCGATAGTTCCTCCAGATTGGGACAGATTTCTTCAATCACGATTTGTTCCCCCGGCATTTCTCCGGGCCATTCTTCCAGATATAAATCCACAAATTTATAAATATATGGTGCATTTACGGTCTGCCAGGGAATCCCGTTTTTTAAAAACACTTCATATAAATGGCTGATTTCATCCAAATATTCTCTATTCTGGCAAATCAACAGATTTGTCTCATAATCCCCTTCAGATGTTTTTATAATGGCGCATACTCTTTTTTTCGTCAAAAAACTTTTCACTTTCAGATAATCGCATTCCAAAAACAGGGTCATGACCCTGTACTTCCCCTGCTCCCGCAGCTTTTGGAAAACCGTCTCCGCCCTGCAGATTTCCGCAAGAGTGTCCTCTCCCTTCATGGGAGACAAAAAGTGGTGGGTTTTATCGAAATATTCTCTCTCCACAATTCCCGTACACACCCGGCACCGGTTTAAGTCAAAGGCCAGATCGTCCATTACCCGCTGCTCCAGCTGCCGGTACATTTCCCGATTGGTTTCATACAAAGCCAAAAAGACCTGCTCGGTAAGGTCCTTAAAGGCCACCCGCTCTGCGATTCCGGGGATCCGGGCCGTCTCCCTACGGATCAGTTCCTCCATGTCTTCCATCAGCTACTTCCTCCCGTCAAAAAAGTTTTCTTCCCAGGTGTCGTCCTCAAAGGCAAAGAAGGCCTCTTCCCCTTTGCGCAGCAGTCCGTTTTCCCGCAGCACCGGCAGGGTCACAAATCCCCATTTGTCCCTGGCGGGCCAGACGAAAAACTTGGTCTCCCCTTCGATGATGGTATCGGTCTGTTCCTGGATCACGGTTCCCGCGTATTTTTCGTCGATCTCCTCCTGTGTCACAGGAGAAAAGGCGGTTACGTCGTAAGGGAAGTGGCAGGCTTTGAGTTTCCTGCCCTTTTCGTCGTGAAGATAAAAATCCATCTGCCCTCCGGCCTTAAAGCGGGAGATGTAGCCGATGTCCTGCCCTTTCTTTAAGCTGTGAACCAGCACCTTTTCCTTGTTCTCGTGGGTGAAGGCACGCACCTCATAGGGCAGGGCGTTGTCCTGGCTGCCCCGGTCAATCTTCATATAGCCCAGTCTCCTGTTTTTCAAATAGCTGACAGCCCCTTCCAGGCAACACATTTTAAGCCCCCCTTCCAGGCTGCCCTCGCCGCTGGTTTTGATCAGCCGCCCCGGCACATATTCTTTCAGCGCTTCCAAAAAAAGCCCGGATTTGCAGGACTGGCCCGTGAGTTTGAGCATGTTGTAATCAGACAGGCTTCCCCGGGCAAATGGCTGTTCCAGGAAACGTCCCATCAGGCTGAAGATGTCCGGCCGAAGGAGGTTTTCCACTTCATATAAATAAAGCCGGAAGGAGATCCCCTTCTTTAAAGGACACAGCTGTCCGTTTTCCCATACCGACAGCTTCCACTTGTCCACAAAAGCCCCGTCCTCTTCCATAATCCCTGCCCCGATGGGCAGCACGTATTTAAAGGTTCCGGAGAAAAACCGTTCCTTCACGCTTTCCGCCAGCAAAAAGAGCTGGTAGTAGTTGCTTTTTACCCGGAAGTATTCTTCCCTCCCCCGGTTTTCATAGTCCGCAAACCGGGTGGGCATCACGTTTTCCACCTCCCGGTACAGGCTCTCCAGCCGTTCATACAGTCCATGCTCTGTTTTGGTCCTGCTGTCCAGAGCACATGACATGGCAAAGGCAAACTCTTTATGGCCCATCGCCTCTGCAAGACGGAGCTTCAGCAGCTGCACAAGGCGGTAGGTCAGGTTGTTTCCGCCAAAGTTTGTATCCCCGTTCTCATATCCTGTCTGCAGGCTCACCTCATAGGAAACGCGGGTATCCCGGATGCAGAAACGCCCTGCAGTCAGGTCCGTAGTGCCTCCGCCGCAGTCCATCACCAGCGCCCGGTAAGAGACGCCGTCTTCGTATCTGCCCGCGCTGATCAGCTCCTGGATGCTGTAAAAGAGCACCGCCATTCCTTCATCCAGGCTGCAGGATACTTCATACTCCGGCAGCAGACTGCCGAACAGCGCTTCAAAGCGGCTCTTCTGCCGTACCGGCACCAAAAGCTGGATCCGGCGGAAGCGGCATTTGAACTGCTGCTGTGCGGTCCCGATCAGGTAGCGCATGTATGCTTCCAGCATGTCACAGCGTCTGGCGGAAATCCGCACGCCCTCTACAGTCACCACCTGCTGTGCCCGGTCCGGGGCGCTGACCCAGCGTTTGATGTCATAAAATACCGGCCAGTCCCCGTCCGGCCCTGCGTTTTGAGCCAGCTGTCTGGCTTCGTATCCGAAAACGTACTCAGGACTGCCTCCTTTTAAGCCTTTGATCCCCACAAGGCTGGGGATCATGGAGCTTTCCCGGTAGCTGCCGTCCCCGGTATCCGCCACCCGCACCACCTGAGTGGAACCGTCCGCACAATAGGTCCCAAGGGTGGTGTTGGCGCTGCCGAAGTCGATCACAAGGGGCATATCGGTCTCCTCTGTCTTCCTGATTTCCACCGATAAAAGGGGCTCCGCGCAAAAGGCCGCCTGTCTGGGGATGCTCACGTCATTGCCGCTGTAAATATCGTAGAGAATCTCCGACACCTCCGGACGGAGGAAATACAGCAGGAAATACTGGTGCCTTTCCCCTTTTTTTACCGGCACTTCCTTTCCTTTTAAGAGGGAAAAGCCCATGCCCGGCACTTCTTTTAAATATAGGCAGGTATAGACCGTGTATTCTTCATCCACCAAAAGGATGTTGCCTTCATACAGTCCGTCTCCGCCTGCTCTCAGCCGGTCTGTCAGGGCGATTCCTTCGCCTTCATACAAGACCAGGTTGGAAGGAAAGAATACCTGTGCTGTCCTGTCTTCTTTCAAATCCACCTTCCGCAGGAAGTTCTGGACAGCATTCAGTCCCCCCGGCACATCCTCTGTGATATGCCGGTAGTCCTTCATTCCCCGATAGCGCATGATGAACCGGATCATTTCTTCCCTGTCCAGGCGCGTTCCCATAGGGACCGCCAGCCTTTCCCTCTGGCAGATTTCCTTCAACTGCCAGGCGCTCATGCTCTGCAGCTGTTGAAGCCTGTATACGGTTTTTTCTCCCGTTTCCCCTGTGGGGGATTTTGTCAGCCTGTATGTATACGCCATTTTCTTCCACCGTTCCTTACGATTCTCCCGCGCGCAGGGACTTTTGGAGATACATGAGCGGCTGCCTTCCCGGTCTTTCAGACGCCGTTTCCGCTCACGTCATTCCCGCTGATATGGTCATCCTTTTCTCCACCGCCCGATTCGTCCTTTTTGTTTTCTTCCGCTGCCTTCCGGGCTTCTTCCGCAGCTTTCTGCGCATCTTCGGCCGCCTGTCTGACCTCCTCCAGCGTTTTCAGGGTTTCGGAATCCTTCATGTCCTGAATGGCCTGGCGGGCATCTTCGGCCGCCTGTTTGGCCTCCTGGGCCGCCGCGTTTTCCTGTGCCTGTTTCTGCTTCTCTTCCTCCGCTTTCCTGTCCGCTTCCGCCTTCAGCTTCTGACAGGCATCGATCTGGTCCTGCATAGTCTGGGCCCGGCCCTGCATGCCTAAGTCTGCATACATTCCCATGGCGGTTTCAAAGTAAGCGGCGGCGCTGGCATAGTCTTCGTTTTTTAACAGTTCATTGCCCTTGCCCTCCAGCTCCAGGGCATTGGCCTTATCATTCATCAGCGCCTGGTTTTCCAGCTCCTGGGCCGCCTGTTCCTCTACCACCCTGTCCTGGATTTTCTGTTCCAGCTCATCCAGCTGCTCCTGTCGCATCTGGGAAAGGGTCTCCTGTGCGTCCTTCTGTTTTTGCGCCGCTTCGCTGCGGGCTGTCTTGTCATACAGCTCCGCCGCCTTCTGCTTCGCCTTTTCATAATCCTGTACCGCGCCCGCATAGTCGCCATAGCTTTCCTTCTCTTCCCCGCTGTCCAGCAGTTCATAGACTTCCATGTAGTCCGCGGCCTTTTCCCGCTGTTTTTCCAGGTAGTCTTCAAAACCCCCGCCCGCCTGAGCAGAAAGCTTCTGCGCCTGTCCGTACAGTTCCCGGGCTTTTTCATAGTCCCCGTCCGCCAGGGTCTGGTCCGCCAGCCGGATCTGCTCTGTACACAGCAGGGCGTTTCCGATCTCTTCCTGCTGATCGGAAAGCTTTAACTTTTTGGCCAGTTCTCCGGCCTTTTCGTATTCTTCGGCCGCTTTGTCATAATTTTCCCAGGACACATATTTCTGTGCGTCCCTCAGGCAGGCCTCCATATCTTCCCGCCGCCCTTCCCGTATCCGCCAGCGCACAAAAAGCGTGATGCCCAGTGCCAGCAGAATCAGGGCTACGGGAAGCGCCACTGCAAGGATCTTTTTTGCCGTCCATCTCTTTTTGGGATTGCGCCAGGTCTTGTCCACAAAGGTGGCCGCAATGGTATAATTATCAATCCGTTCCGCCTGCCGTCCCAGGATCAGGTCCTCCACGTTGTCCGCCACGTCCTGGGGTGTGCTCACATCCCGGGATGCATCCAAAAGGGCACGGCTGTCAACGTTTTCCCACACGCCCCGGGTATACAGAAGCAGAATATCACCGTCGGCAAGCTTCCTCTTTTTGGAAATCTGAGGGATAAACCGGCCGAAAGGCTGTCCCAGGCAGGAGTAGAGGTTGTTTCTCTCCTCATGAACGGCCGCCTTGTCTTTGGGCAGTTCTTCTTTTTCCACCAGGTTTTCCGTCAGAGACTGGTCCCTGCTTTCATAAAGCATACGGCCGTTTCTGACCATGGCAAACCGGGCGTTTCCCACAGTCACATACCGGATTTTCGCATAGTCTGTGACCACCAGGGATACGCTGGCACGAAGGCGCAGCCCCTCTCTGTCATGCAGCAGTTCCCGATGGGCCTTATGCAGATTTCTTTTTATGGAAGCCGCCGACAGGGAAGGGTGCTCCATAAACTCCCGGAGGATGCACTCCACCACGATCTTCGCGCTGTTTTTTCCCTGCTCCGCGTCCAGACTGTCCGCCGCCACATAGCAGGCATGGCTGTCCAGTTCCACATAGGCAAAATAATCCCTGTTTTGCAGCTGGGAGCCTTCCTCCGATACAAATGCCGTGCGGAAAGCCGCATTCTCTTTTCTCATCCCGTCGCTCCATCCGTGGGCAGCACCATGATGCTGCCGTTTTCCTTATCCTGTCCCGGCGCTTTTGCCGCCAGCCCTGCGATCCGTTCCGCCTTTTCCTGGGCGGTAAGTCCGCCTGCCGCAAGGACTTTCTCCAGCTGTGCCCCGGGCACTTCCTCATAAATCCCTTTTGTCATCAGCACTGCCAGGTCCCCTTTTTTTAACGTTATCGGCACATCACACAGTTCGGCTCCCAGAAACCCGTCTTTCCCCACATAGTTTACGGCTTCCCCGTTTGACAGCGCCCAAAGCGTTTCCTGCCGTCCCAGCTTTCCTTCCCGCCAGGCCCTCTGCGCCAGCACCGCCACGGTCTGCCCTTCACTTAAAGGGATCAGTTCCCCGTTTCGGACCAGCAGGACTTTTACCTGTCCGGTGGAGGCATACCACAGTTTTGTGTCCGTAAAAAAGACCGCCCCCACGCCTGCGCCGCCGGTTCGTTCTTCCAAAAGCTTCTGGGTTTTTTTATGCAGGCTGTACATGGTCCTTTCAAAAAAGTACTGGGGATTGTTCAGCACCCGGTAGACGGCAAAGGCCTCTTCAAAGCCTTCCACCGCCAGGGCCGCACAGACCTTTCCCGTATTCTCTTTTCCGATGCCGTCGGCAAGCACCGCCAGCTTCCCGGCGGCCGTCGCCGTAATGCCCATGGCATCCGCCTGCACTTCCCGGTTTCCGGTGATCTGGCACATCCCATCCGTTTCCACAGCCCTGTATTCTACATCCCGCCATGCAAAAAAGCATCTGGCCAGCACACATATGATCCCTAAAATAATGACGGTCCAAAGCATCATTCAGCCCTTTACATCCTTCCACTCAAAGTTCTCCCCACAGAAGGGGACGAACACAAACCGGCTGTTTCCCATCTCAATGGTGTCGTAAGGCATCAGCTGGGTGGGTACATAGACCGCCTCCTGGTTTAAGTAGGCGATCCCGGCGCTGTCACCGGGCAGGATCACCGTATTTTTCTTCTTCGCGTCGTAGACGATGATGGCATGGTTTTTCCGGGTGATCCCGTTGTCCCCCAAAATCTGGATATCCATGTCATCTCCCCTTCCCACGAAGTTTTTGCCGTTTTTAATCTTATAGTCCTTGCCTACCCTGGCCCCTTCAATGCAGACCAGCCAGCCGCAGACCGGCGCTGTCTCTTCTTCCAGAAGCTCTGCCGGAACTTCAAAGCCCTCCGGGACCTTTGTCTCCTCCCTGTCGGCGGTCTCCATGTTGCAGTAGGGGCAGACCGTCCCATACCTTCTTGTACTGAACATATGCCCGTTGGGGCACCTCATTAGACTCATGGCGCATGTACCTTCTTTCGTATGTTGCTGCTGTGTATTCCGGTGTCCCGGTTGCTTTATGTGATCAGCAGCTTTGTTTTCGCGATATAAATGATGTCTCCCGGCATCAGCCTGCATGGCCTGTCCCCTGCCAACTTATAGCACTGGCCGTCATCCACCTTGCGGATGCGGATGCCGTTTTTGGAATGCAGATCCTCTATGTACCAGGCGTCCCTGCAGTAGTTTAAAACCGCATGACGTGTGTCGATGAGGGCGCTGTATTCGCATTCCTCCAGATTCACATCCACCGGATCTTCCCTGTTTTCCCTGCCGATGAGCACCGACACCTTTCCCGACAGGTCCCAGGATTTTAATGGCTTGTCGTCCTCATCCAAAAGGATCAGTTCCCGCACTGCCGTGTCCGTTTCTCCGTTCCTTTCTTCCTTCCTGCCCGGCAGAAACTGCCGGATGAAATCTGCCAGCGCCAGAACCGCTGTCCCGGCCAGAAGGCAGGCGGCAGGCCACTTCCAGGTTTCCTGCCCTGCATAGATAAGGCAGGTTGCCAGCGTCACGGAGCAAAACAGGATTCCCACGTCCGTTATCTTCTTTCCCATATTTTCTTTCCTTCCCATTCTCCTGCATATCCGGGCTCACCTGTTTTTAACCCCTCAGGATTTAAAGTGGAAAAAGGACTCGAACCTCTCTTCTGTGTCCACCTTTTTTGCCGCCTTTTCTGCCTTTTTGTCCCGGTCAAAACCAAAGAAGCGGTCAAAGTTCCGGCGGGCCGCATCTCCGAAAAAAGCGGACGGATCAAAGTCTCCAAAGTTTTCCGGCTTTTCCGGGCTGCTTTTTTGTCCTGCGTTCCGATGGGGTCCGCTGCTTTTGTCCTCCTTTTGTTCTTTCTTTTGGTCATAGGCTTCCCGCTTCTGCCTGTCGGAAAGGACGGCATAAGCTTCCTGCACCTTTTCAAACCGGTCCCTGGCCCCTTCCCCAACGTTGTCCGGATGATACTGCCGGGACAGCTTCCGGTAGGCCTTTTTGATTTCTGCTTCGGAGGCGTCTGTACTCACGCCCAGTATCCGGTAATAATCCATGCCCTGTCCCTTCCTGTCCTGATAGCAGGAAAGCTGCCTGTACCGGCAGCTTTCCACTTTTTCTTACGGATAAACGGCCTTATCCTTCGGCCGCGCCCGTTTTATACGGCATATCCGCCTTCCACTTTTATATTCGCCATCTTATCCTTTTTCTGTTTGATCATCAGGTAAAAGGTGCCCACACCCGCTTCATCTCCGTAATCCTCCCGGTAGTCCACCACAAAGGCGTTGGGGTAGGTGTATTTTCTGACCTCCTGGGAAGCCGCGATCACATCGATGGTCACCTGCCTGTAACAGTCCGCTTTTTCCGCGGGTACCAGCGCCCATTTGCCGATTTCCTTTGTGGCGTCAAAAGGTTCTCCGTCCACAGCAGTCAAAATCTTGCCGGTGATCTCCACCGTGGAGCCAAGGTCCGTGGAACGGGCGTTGGAGTCCTGGGGGATATCCGTCCTGAATTTCACGGAAGTGATGCTCTGTTCCTTTAATTCGATTGCCACGCTGCCTTCAATCTTTAATCTGAATCCCATCTCTCTTTTCCTCCTTTTCCTTATTCCCCTGCAAATCCGCCTTCAAAGGCCAGAGCCGACATCTTGTCCTTCTTCTGTTTCACCAGAAGGGTGAAGACGCCAACGCCGGACTCATCCGCGAAGTCTTCTTCATAGCCGATCACAAAAGCGTTGGGAAAGTTTAACTGCCGCACCACCTGAGAGGCGGAAACCACATCGATCTCCAGCCTTCTGTAGCAATCCGCATTTTCCGCGGGCACCAACGCCCACTTCGCTATCTTCATCGTGTCGTCCGCCGCTTCTCCGCCTACTGCCGCAAGAATTTTGCCGGTGATGGTGATGGTTGCGCCAAGGTCTGTGGAGCGGGCGTTGGAATCCTTGGGGATGTCCGCGCCGTACCGGACACCTGTCACGATTGTTTCATTTAATGTGATCGTTTCATTGCCTTCAATTTTTAACCGCAGTCCCATGTCTTTTTCCTCCTTTTATCTGGTCAGCTGGTTTTCCGGTTCATTTCCACCTTCAGGTTCTTTGTATTGTTGTTAAATGCGATCATGATGTTGCAGATGCCGGCCTTTTCGTCGATTTCGTAGGAAAGCTCATCCCCTTCCTGCAGGATGGAGTTGACATATTCCCTGTCCGCTCCCCACTTGCTCTTCTGGCTCTCCGGATTGTTGGAGAAGAAGCGTAAGATGTTGTCCTGTTTAAAATCGTTGCTGTAAAAGCGCAGAATCCGCTCAATGTAGGTGCTCACAAGAGTCTTGTAAATGGGTTCAAACTCATTTTCACTCATCTGCAGGTTTCTGGCTTTATAAACCATGATGCTGCGGATATCCTTCCCCTTGTATTTCGCGTTTTCCGAAGAGAATACAAAGCCGAAACCGCTGGTGTTAATGGCGTTTTTGATGGTATTGGTAAAGCCGGAGATTTCCTTTGTCATGGTGGTGGTGGCGCACAGCGCATGGTCCCCCGCCTCAATGTCAAAGCGCACTCCGGGGTACTGTCTGTTGGTCATGGAAAAATGTTCCTTTAAGTACTGCGGGCACTGCCATGCCGCCGCGATTCCGGCCGCCACATAGGCCCCTCCGATATAGACCCCTTCGATCCACAGCTTCATGATGTCTTCCTTTTCTTTGGAAAGAGCGGCCGCTCCTTCTTCTGAAAGCACCATCTTTCTGTCGATCACAAGCCCCGATTTGTCCTTGGGAATCACCGTAATATTGGGCACGCAGGGCACCACGAATTCGCTGTAGTCCCTCTTCATCAGCAGGGCACATTTTTCCCGGTATTTCTCCACCCCGTTTGTGGCCATATCCCCAAAGGTGGTCTCTTCCCCGGTCTGGAACGAGAAAAAGGTGATGATCCGGCTTGTATGGATGGTATTCATCAGAACAGACAGGTCTTCCATGGTGTTCTGTCCTTCCTTCTCCACCTTTTCATTTCCTGCGAAACGCACTCTGTGAAGCTTCATCCCTCTGCTTGATTCCAATTCCACGTTGGGCACGATGGCAAACCAGACCGTATTCTCAAATTCGTTTTTGTCATTCACCGTGTTTAAATAGGCCGCAAGCCGGGGCAGGTTGGGCGCTTTTACCATCTGCTCCAGTTTTACGTTCGTCACAAGCAGCTTTGGCCGCATCCCGGCTTCTTTTACCCGGTACTGGTCAAAGAAGCTTTTCACGCCCAGCAGTTTTTCGATCAGAGGCTTTACCACCTTCACAAAATCGTCTTTGGTCTGTTTGTAAAAATCCAGGTAACTGTTGTAGTTCGCGATTTCATGGGGCACGTCCACGCCGCTTTCCATGGTGGACGAAAGCGGACAGAAAGTGCGCACCACCAGGTTACAGACATAGCCCGAAGGGTTATCGTTTAACGCCTCATAGTCTTCCTTAAAGGCTTCCATCAGGCCGGCATTGGCGCTGTCATCCACCACCGCAAGCTGGGTACTTTCCTCCCTGGGCGCCTCCAGAATCTTTAATTCCCCGTCATCTCCCATGGATAACAGGCCCGCTTTAAATACCTGGCCGTCCTCTTTCCTGTTGCCGTCCCCCAAAAGGAGTCTTGTTTTGATATCCTCAATGGCAAGGGGCAGCATGGCCATGATATTGTTGTAGTTTTTGCTGGCCTGCTCGAACATGTAGTTCAGCCTGTCCCCTAAATCCAGCTTTTTGGGGTCCCCATCATCCAGCGCTTCATACTGTCCATAGACATATTGAATCTCTTTTCTGGACTGGCGGATGTCATCCATGATCTTTTTTGGGGAAATCATATCCAGGATCTTTTCAAACTTAAAGTCCACATTTGCGATTCCCATAGCCCCTTTGGTCTCGATCAGGGTGAGAAGCATCTTTAAAAAGTCATTCTCCATGTTCAGCGGTATTTCCGTAATGCAGTTGTCCGGAATGTTCTCCGGTTTTTTCAAGCTGTACATCACCTTCTGGTTGTTGGCATTGAAGAAGGAGTAAACCACCGGCGAGAACTTTTCCAGAAACTCGTCAAAGTCTGCCACTTCCAGGTTTTCGTTGATCTCCTTCACCTTCTCGTCATCCAGGCTGTTTTTTCCCTTCACATCCCCCACCAGGGTCAGAAGGTCATTTTTCTCCGGGTTGATTTCTTCAAACAGGATCGTCCTGTTTGTCTGTGTGATTACGTCCATCACGCTTCCCTCTCTTCCTTTGTTTGATATATTCACAGCTCCCTGCCGCCCCTTCACTGCAGCATGGATATGTAATGGATCTCCAGTTCACAGGATCGGTCTGCGGCGGTGATATAGAGAATATCGCCATAGCTGACCGCATACTGCATGTTCCGGCACACGATGGAGTTTCCAAGCATGACGGCTGCGTTGCTGTTGTGGTACAGAATCATGCGCCGGTTCTCCGCCGGGAACAAAAAGATCTTGTCCAGCCCCAGCAGGTCTGTTTCCTCCGGATAGTTCTTAAACATGGTGTCCAGGGCGATCTTCTTTTCCCGGATCTGGTGCAGGGCAAAGGACAGCGGCGGAATCTCCTCCCCTTCCTTTGGCAGAAGGGTGAAGTAGGCATTTAACTTTCCCGTAAAACTGTACCCCCGGGTGTCTATGCCCGGCCCTGTTTCTGCCTTTGGCACGATGCCCTGTTTCTGCCTTCTTGTCGCCAGCCGTGCGGCCAGAAGCAGGATCAGAATAAAGGTAATTCCCGCTCCGATCCAATATGGATAGGGCGACTTCACCCGTATCGAAATCTGGCTGATCAGGTTATTTTCCCCATCGGACACTTTCACGGCGATGCAACCCTCTCCCGCCGCCTCCGGTGTAATATACAAATAGTTCCCGTCGATTCTGACAGCCGCTGTCTCCGGACTGTTTTCAACCGTATAAGTGAGTTCATCTCCGTCTGCGTCTGTAAAGCAGGCATTCAGGTCAACCGACCGTTCCCTGTCCGTCAGATACAGGGAAAATTCATCCGATATGAGGCTCACCGGCATGGTGTTCATCACTTCCGTTTCAAAAGTACCGTAAAGATTTCCCCTGTTTTGGCCGGTTCCTGCCAATACCGTATATTTCCCTGACTCTTTCAGCGTGACTGTTCCGGCCAGACTGTTGCCTTCCCATTTCAGCTTTACGGGTATCGTGCTGCCGGTCTGTATGTTATAAAAATCCGCATACCAGTCCGCTTTTCGGAAGCTTTCCACATTTTGCACCACGTTTCCGCCGTCCGTAAGGAATATCCGGAATACCGCCGGCTGATTCTTTGTCACTTTATCCGTCCATTCTATTTTGGCTGTGACATTACGTTTCTCTATGTAATCGGAAAGGTTATAGAAAATCCCAACCAGCTCGTCAGGATTTGCCGCCGTAAAAAACAGGCCTCCGGTCTGCTCCGACATGTCCGCAAGGTCCCTGCCGTCCCCTTCATAATCCTTTCCAAAGGCGATTGTCACAACAGGAGTTCCCTCCTGCCGGCAGCTGTCTATGACGGATTCCATATCTTTTTGAGACTCTTCCGGCGTTCTGCCCGTCTTTGACCGCTCCAGGTCCGTTTTTCCGTCGGAGATCAGGACAAGCATCTTTTTCCCGGCGCAGTCCTCCAGCAGGCGGTATGCTTCCGCCATGCCAAGTCCCACATCCGTTTCCCCGCTGTAGCCGCTGCTCTTTACCGTCTCCTGCAGTCTGCCCCGCTGTTCCCGGGTTTCCACAGGCACAGGAGATAATCCGGTCAGGATGGTATCGTTATAGGCAACATAACCGATTCGGACATTTTCAGCACAGAGTGTGTCGGACAATGCTTTTATCATTTCCGGCACTGTCTTCTGTCCGTCCTGTCTGTTCATGGAGCCGCTGTGATCTACGGCTATGACTATGTTCAGGGTTTCTCCGTTTGTGCTTTTTTCCGTTGCATGAACCGGATCTGTATAGCCATACCATATCAGCGCCAGTACGATAAATGCCGCCCCCAAATTTACTTTTCTGCGTCTCAGTCTCTTCCCCATACCGTACAGCCTTTCTTCTTTACTTCTTTTTGTTTCTATCACTGATTAAAATTTATCTTGTATAATTATACATTTCATACAAATAGGCAAACTGTGTTGATATGTGTCAATTTGGGTAGAAATTGCAGTAAAATTTATGTAAATTGCACTGTAAATAAAGTCTTAATATAGTATGGACGTAATTATACAACAAAAGAATCTTCGTTTTTATCAGCCGTAATTATTGCCCTTTTTGATGTCATAACTTTTACTTTTTCCTCGAAATATGTCACTCTATCTCAACTTCCTATCATTATGCATCTATTCTTACGTAATTGAATACTCTTAACGCAAGTAATTGTTGCAGTTGTTATCGTGTAGAATAACAGTAAAAGAAAATTGACCATGAAGAGCAATCGTATCAGAACCCCCAGTTTAAGCCGAAACATGGCCAAAAATGGATGCGCTGGTTAACCTGGCATATCCCGGCAGATAATCAGCAGTCTTGAAGGGCTACAAGAGATATCGATACCAATATCTCAGGTAATATTACACAGATTTTTCATGTAACCACAGACTCCATCATCGGACACACGGATGATCTTATCTTTTCTGAGAAAATAAATTTAGTTTGTGATGAGGTATAATAGATGAATTTTTTAACGTCAACAATAACAGATTATTTAGTCAACAAAGGCTTTATTGAGAAAGAAGATTATGATGTATATGAATACGGCCTGTTATGTTTCTTTGAAATATTAACCAGCATTATATGCAGCATAATTATAGCTGTTATAATGAATTCGGTAATAGAATGCCTTTTATTTTTCTTTTTTTTCATTCCTCTTCGTTCCCTGTGGGGAGGGTTACATATGGAAAAATATTTTAATTGTCTGCTCTTTTCATGCCTCACTCTTATTACTATTTTCCTTCTTGTAAAATATGTTGATGCGAACGCTCTTCTTTCTTTTTTACTTTTCACTGTTTCGCTGATTTTCCTGAAAGCCCTGGGACCTGTAAATCATCCGAACAGAACGGTTAACTCAGATGAAGATTTCACATTTACAAGGAGATTTAATAAATTATTAATTCTACATCTTTTAATCGGAATCCTTTTTTTGATTGCCAGCCAAAGAAAGTACCTTTTTGTTGAAGCTCTTGTTTATGTTCTTGTAGTTCTAACATCTATTTTAGGAAAAATTAAATATCATAAAGAGAGTGTTTAATACACCTGGCAGGGCGCAGTTGATCATTTGCCCTATATTCCTCAAAATAGAAATTGCAAATCTCAGAAAAAAAGTGTGCGCACTTCAGCGCACACTCGAGCCTAAGCGACTTTAGTCGCATGCGCGGCCTGCTAACAGGCACCATATTCCTTTCGTGCGAGTGCGCATCCACAGCGGAACGTCTTTTTTTATACGATAGGAAACGAAGTTTCCTATCGTATAAAAAAAGGAAGGCTCCAAAAGCCATACGTTCAGCTTTTGGAGCCTTCTTAATTCATATCATCCAATATGGAAATCAGGCATCCAGCCCGATATTCCCTTAAAAAACTTTTCTGACATCTTCCTCTGTGAAATCCGCATACTCCGGGTTCTTGACAACAGCCTCATATAACTCGGAAAATTCAGTGTAAATTGGCTTTAATGTCCTTACAAGGGCCGCCAAACATTCCGTCTTGCCTTTACGAATTCCCTTTTCTTCTACATATCCTGATAAATTACACATTAAATCCACCTCCCGGATCATACCGCTTTCCATCCCAAATCTCCTTCCATTCCTGTTAACATGTTTGCTGTGCGAATACTGCTACACGAAATGGGGATTTCCTCTTCAGTCTGGTAAACATGGATTCTATGATAATCTTATCGCAGAACCTGCTTTTTGTACAGGTCAGATATCCTTCTTCACTTTTTTCACCATTAAGGCTACTTAAGTTTTTTGTATTTCTTCTGTACCTCTATTGTTTTAATGCTGCTAAACTCAGTAGAGTTAAGAACTCGATCTTTTGGATAATAGATAATTTATTATTATGGATGGTTA
>CABSCP010000049.1 GCA_902476265.1 uncultured Lachnospiraceae bacterium | reverse complement strand
CAGGTTCTGATTTGTGGCTTAGCACTACTTTTTAATTTTTATTCCGAAAGACAGGTATTATAAGCATTTAGATTTTGCAAGCTTTTTTTGAAAAAAATTCAAAAAATTTTAAAAGTTCACATGAATCAACAAAAATAACCATAAAGTGTACTTTTTATAACACATGGGTTGACAGAGCGCTTTTTATGAAATACGATAAGAACTAAAAAATGTGAAAAAGTTAACAAACGGATGGGGCGCAAGGAAGGAACGGTATTTTATGAGGGGAGAAGCCAGAATTTATAAGCGGATATGCATTTTCATGATCATAGTATCGGCTCTTATGCTGGGAAGTCTGGCGCTGTCATCGAAACTTGAAAATTCAAGGCTTTTGCTTTCTGATTCACAGCGATTGGATCAGGGCTGGTATTATATGGAGAATGGCAGAAAGGTGGAGATTACGCTCCCTTTTTCAATGGAAGGCAGCAGCCAGGCATTCTATTATGATCTGCCGGCTATGGGAAGCCGTGAAAAAATGTTGTTTTTTGAAAATCACCGTCAGAGAGTAAACGTCTTTTTGGACGGAGAAAAGATCTATCATTTCGGAAATGAACCCATGCGCTGGGGACAGGCTTTGCCGGATATTTACTGTGTGATGTCATTGGGAAATAAACCCGGCAGACACCGGCTGGAGGTTCGGCTGGAGGGCGGAATCGGAAATAAAATTATTTTTCAGCCGGTAAAGATAGGAAGCGAAGGGGGAATCCTGACAGAAATAATTCGGAAATTTGCTGGAGTCATGCTGTTTTCCGTCATCATGTTCAGCTTTGGTTTTGTGATGACCGCGGTTTCGCTGATCATTCTTTATAAACAGAAAGAAGGGGTGGGAGAACTTTTACTGCACACGGGACTCTTCATTATTATTATCAGTCTGTGGATTCTGACGGATGGACCGGTGCTGCAGCTGGTGTTCGGGAAGGCGGAGATCCTTTTTACCTTATCCTTCCTTTGCTTTATGCTCCTTCCTCTTCCGATGCTTTCTTTTGTGGAAATAATCGCCGGGAGAAAATACACGGGAATCCTGGTTTCCAGATATCTTCTGATTGGAAATTTCCTGGTCCAGAACCTGCTTCATGTAGCGCTGGGTCTGGACTATTACAAGATGCTTCTATGCACGCATATACTGATTGTCGGCGCTATTTTTTGTATGATATACTATATGTATGAGGAGTACCGGGGAAAAAGGTCCGTTTATGCAAAAGGTATTTTGGCGGGGAGTCTCATTTTTCTCGGGTGCGCTGCGCTGGCACTTGTGGATTTTTACAGGATTCAGAAATATTACAGTCTGCTGATCCGGATTGGGATTCTCTTTTACTCAGGGGTGTTAGCAGCGCTGTCCATGCGGAAAGTGCTTCACATGGAAGAAGAACGGGCGAAAAATGCGGTTTACAGATCGCTGGCGTTTGTAGATGTAATGACCGGATGCGGAAACCGCGCGGCTTTTGAAAAGAAGCTGAAATCCTGTTGCGATATGCGGCAGAAAAAGATCCGCCTTATAGTTGCCGATGTGAATGGCCTGAAATACATAAATGATACAAAAGGGCATATGGCAGGGGATGAAATCATAAAGGGCGGCGCGAAGTGCCTGCAGCAGGCTTTTCTGAGCAGCGGAGAGATATTCCGTACAGGCGGAGATGAGTTTGCCGTTTTGCTGGTCGATTGCAGGAAAGGGGAAAAAGAACTGCGCAGTCGTCTTGTGGAACGGATAAAGGAATACAATTTGTCCCATAATCTTTCTTTGTCCATGGCCTGCGGAATATCGGATAATGTCGACTGTGACAGAGAAGCGGTGGTGGAATTACTGTATCAGAGTGCGGATGAGCGCATGTATGCGGAAAAGAAAAGATCCCTGCTTTCCAGAAAGGACAGTGGGGAAAAACACGCCGAAGACGGTTTTCCCCCTGAAGAATAGAAAAAGGATAAAAATTATCGGCTGCCGGAGACGGCAAAGCGGTAGTCCTGCATCACATCTTTGTACCACTTTTCAAAGGCCAGCGTAAGAGAACGGACGATATCGGGATACTGTGCAGAAAGATCATGTTTTTCAAAGGGGTCATCCTCCAGATTGTAAAGCTGTGCGGGATGGGGATCCGGCAGGATCCGGAAGGAATCGTCAAAAGGATGCAAAACGTCAGGGAGCGTTTCCGCCTTTTTTATGTGTTCATCCAATTCGACTACATAGGGAGGCACCTGCATGGCCTCATCAATTTGCGGCCATACCAGCTTCCATTTTCCGCATTTGACCGCCGCATTGCATTTGGAAACAGGAGTGAAACGGTTCCATTGCCAGAAATAGGGTTCGGCGGAAAGGCCGGTCTGATTCAGCAATTCCGGAAGGCGGCTCTTTCCGTCCAGGGAGAGTCCTTCGGGAACCGGAAGGCCGCAGGCCTCCAGCAGGGTGGGGAACCAGTCCACACCATGGAAAAATCCGTGGTGGCGGCTGTCGGGTGCGAGTCTGCCCGGCCATCGTATCACTGCCGGGACACGGATGCCGCCTTCGTAGGCCATGCCTTTTTCCCCGCGGAGATAACAGTTATAGCGGTTGGTTTCCCCATACAGCTGAGGGCCGTTGTCGCTGACAAATATCACGATGGTGTTTTGAGAAAGCCCTGTTTCCTCCAGCGCATCCATGATTTTCCCGATCCCTTCATCCATGCATGCGATCATGCCGTAAAGGGTGGCGAGGGTAGGATTGAAACGGTCCCGAAAAGGCGCTGTGTATTCTTCCGGGCACTGGAAGGGAAAATGGGGCGCATTATAAGCCACATGCAGAAAAAAAGGATTTTCGGCATTTTCACGGATGAAACGAACGGATTCGTCTGTGATCACATGGGTCAGATAAGTGCCGTCTGAAGGAGCAAGACGGCCGTTTCTGTCAAGCTTGTACTGATAGTAGTCGCTCCAGCCGCCCCGAAAGCCCACAAAGGAGTCAAAGCCTCTCCGGCAGGGATGATATTCCTGACCGATCAGTCCCAGATGCCATTTGCCGGTCATGCCGGTACGGTATCCGTTCTGATGAAAAACATCCGCCAGCGTGGTTTCGGAGAGGGCCATGCGGTCACCGCCGATGGCTTCGTAGGTATCCACGGCGCCTGTCCGGTGGGGATAGCGGCCTGTAAAAATCGACGCCCGGGCAGGGGCACAGACGGGAGAAGCGGCATAGCAGCGGGAGAGGGCGCATCCCTGACGGACAAGCTGGTCCAAATGGGGCGTCTGCGCGCTGCCGTCACCGAAAATACCGAAGTCGCCGTAGCCCATATCATCGGCGAGAATATAAATCACGTTGGGAAGCTTCGTTTGATTCATGAAAATAATTCCTCCTGGTTGATTTGAAAAGTATAAAAATTTTTATTAATATGCTGGAAAAAAACATAATAATATGATATTATAACAAATAGAAAAGGTCAAGAAGATTTTGATTTACTGAGGTAAATTGATCAGGTGAAAACGAAGCAGAGTGCCTTTAAAGCGTTAGAGATAGGAGACAGCTATGAGAGAAGGGCTATTGTATGAAAGAGTATATTTGGATCTTCTGTACAAAATTGAAGGGGGATCCTATGGGGAGGGAGACAGGCTTCCGACGGAGAAGGAGCTCTCGGAATACTATGGAGTGAGCCGGATCACTATGAAAAAGGCAATTTCAATTCTGGTTGAAAAAGGAATTGTTGTTCGCAAACCAGGGATCGGAACATTTGTCAAAAGCCATTCGACCGGTGAAGAACCTGCAGTCAGGAATGAGCAGATAACCTCTCCTACAGGCATCTCCAAAATGGGACGGGGACAGATGCAGCAGACAGTCGGTGGAAAGAGGAGAATTGCCTGTATTGCGGAAGATGTTTCCGATGCCTTCGGCATTTCGGCACTGAGGGCAATTACTTATTATGCCCGGCAGGCGGGATATGATCTCATATTAAATCTGTCCTTGAATTCGCAGAGCCTGGAAGCGGAAGAAATTGAATTTGTAAAAAATGCGGGGGCTGAAGGGCTGATTATTTTTCCGGCGATGGGAAGTTCTTATAATAAAGAGCTTCTACGGGCTGTGGTAGAGGATTATCCGATTGTAACCATTAACCGGGCGCTGAATGGGATTCCGGCTTCATCTGTCGGAATTGATCATGGCAGGGCGGCGTATGATCTGATCAGCGGTTTTTATGAAAGGGGGCACAAAAAGATAGGAATACTGGGCGAAGCGCCGGAAGAAGGAACCGGGCTGGAGGAACGCTACAAAGGGTTTAAAGCCGCGGCGAAGCGGTATGGCTGTCTGGATGAGCTGGTATTCTATTATGAATGGAAAGAAGGTAGTGGAGAGAAAAATGACCGAAGTCCTCAAACAAAATGTGAGGAGGATCTGGCAGCTTATCAAAAGGAATATGCGCTATATGAAAAATTTTTACAGGAATTTTCTTCTTGTACAGGATTTATCGGCTGCAATTTTGGGAGAGGACAGATGATGCGGCAAATGATCTGCAAAAAGGGAAAGGTAATTCCCAAAGACATTTCGATAGCCTGCTTTGATGATATCGGATATGAATGCGGCGACATTTCACTGACACATGTTTACCAGCCGGAGAATCAGATTGCGAAAAAGGCTTTGGAACTTTTGGAAGAGAGGATAAGCGATCAGAATACTCCCCCAAGAAATATCATTCTGGATTATTGTATTAATGATTGTGGTACCATAGGAAAAATATAAAAAATGTGAAAAAACACCGATGCATGTAAAAGCACCGGTGTTTTTTTAGTGCTTGAAAATTTGTTTCGTCAAAAATGCTGCATATTTAGAAAAAATATAATTGACAATATACAAAATAGATGATATTCTTATGAAAACATATTAATATAACATTATATCAAAGAGAGGATAATATAACATGGAAAAGAACGGAGCCAAGATAAACGGAACCCCGGTGAACGGTTCGGGTAAAAGGAAAAGCCTCCGGCGCCTTATGGCGAACTGGCAGTTGTATGTATTTCTGCTGCCGGCCCTGATTTACTTCATTGTATTTTGCTATGGGCCCATGTATGGAGTGCAGATCGCGTTTAAGAATTTTTCTCCGAGCAAGGGAATCGGAGGAAGTCCATGGGCAGGGCTGGAACATTTTCAGCGTTTTTTCAATGCCTACTATTTCTGGGATCTGATAAGAAACACGCTGACGATCAGTGTATATAGCCTTGCGGTAAACTTTATCCTGCCCGTTCTTTTAGCCTTACTGCTCAATGAGATGAAGAAAGGAAAGTTAAAGAGTGCGGTACAGACAGCAACGTATGCGCCGTATTTTATTTCGGCGGTGGTGTTCTGCGGGATGATAACTACATTCTTAAGCCCTTCCAGCGGCATTATTAATAAAATTATAGAAGCCTGCGGCGGCAGTGCGGTAAATTTTCTCACGACACCGAAGCTCTTTCCTTCTGTATATGTATGGTCAAATGCTTGGCAGGCTACAGGATGGGGGAGCATCATTTACTTGGCGACGCTTTCCGGTGTGGATGAACAGCTTCATGAGGCGGCCATGATTGACGGGGCAAATCGTTTTCAGAGAATTTTACATATCAACATTCCTCACTTATTGCCAACCATGATAACGCTGCTGATCCTGAATGCCGGCTCTTTGCTTTCGGTGGGGTATGAAAAGCTTTTACTTTTGCAGAACCCGCTGAATACACAGACATCGGAGGTGATTTCCACCTATGTGTACCAGGCCGGATTGGTGAACGCTCAGTATAGTTTTGCAACGGCGGTTGGATTATTTAACTCAGTGATTAATCTGGTGATTCTTGTGTTGGTAAACACGTTATCCCGAAAAATCAGCGAGACTTCGCTTTGGTGAGGAAAGGAAGAAGGTATGAATAAAAAAAGATTTTCACGGTTTGATGCCGCATTGGCCGTATTCGCTTTTCTGGTTTTGATCGTTACGGTCTATCCTCTTTATTTTGTGGTGATCGCTTCTGTCAGTGAGCCTCATCTTGTCAGTACGGGCGCTGTATTTTTTATTCCCAAGGGCATTACCTTTGAAGGATATCAAAAGGTTTTAAAGGATGCGGAAATCTGGATCGGCTACCGGAATACTATCTTTTATACCGTCTTGGGAACGGTGCTGAATTTAATGATAACGCTGCCGGCTGCCTACGCGCTTTCCAGAAGGCAGCTGGCCGGCAGGAAAATGTTTACGATGATCATTCTGTTTACCATGTTCTTTTCGGGAGGAATGATCCCTACCTATATTCTGGTAAAAGGGCTTCATCTGACGGATACTGTCTGGGCGCTTCTGCTGCCCTGTGCAGCATCCGCATACAACATAGTGGTGGCGCGCACTTATTTTGAAAACTCCATTCCAAAAGAACTGGAAGAGGCGGCGACCATAGACGGATGCTCCGATTTTAAGGTGTTTTTTAAGATTGTGCTGCCGTTGTCAGCGCCGATTGTGGCGGTCATGACACTGTTTTATGGAATTTCCCACTGGAACAGTTATTTTGACGGGATGATTTATCTTTCTGACAGAAGTTTGTTTCCGCTGCAGGTCATATTGCGGGAAATCCTGTCCGTGGCACAGACGGCGGCATCCCAGACCATGTCCGCAGAGGATGCGATCACTATGGCAGAGCAGGCAAGGATTGCAGATCTGGTGAAGTATGTCATCATGATTGTGGCTACCGCTCCTGTGATGTTGATTTATCCGTTCGTGCAGAAGTATTTTGTAAAAGGGGTCATGATCGGTTCGGTAAAAGGATGAAGAGTCGGTGAAACAGCAGGAAATAGTTCTTGTTACAGGAGGTAACATGCCGGGAAAACGGCTTGTAGATAAAAAGAACAAAGGGAGATTACAGGGATGAAAGGACAAAATTTTTACAGGGCAGCAGGCCTTACAATCGCACTCAGCCTGGCGCTGACGGGCTGTGGGAAAGCGGAGAACAGCATGGGAAAAGGATCTGTGCCGGATGGGACAGGCATATCCGAAAATTTCAGGGAGGATGGTTATCCCATCGTAGACGATAAGATTACGGTCAGTATGATGGGATCCAAAGCAGCAATTCAGGGAGCATGGGACACACTCGTATTTTTCAGGGATATGGAAGAAAAAACGAATGTTTCATTCACCTTTGATACACCGGCGTCGGAAGTTTTTGAGGAAAAGAAAAATCTGGCATTAGCCGGAGGCAGCTATCCGGATGTGTTTTTTGGTGCGAATCTCACCACCGCACAGCAGATCAAGTACGGGATGGAAGAGGGGATATTAATCCCGCTTGACGGGCTGATTGAAAAATACGGTCCCAACATCCGGAAAATGTTTGAAGAGCATCCGGAGGTGAAGGCGTCCATTACAGCACCTGACGGTCATATTTATGCGCTGCCCAATTTCAATCAGGGATCTTTGGCAAAAACACCTACCTGGTGGTATAACGGGGAATGGCTGAAGGCGTTGGGAGTGACCGAACTGCCAACCACAACAGAAGGATTTTATGAACTTTTAAAGCGCTTTAAAACAGAGGATCCGAATGGGAACGGAGAAGCAGATGAAGTTCCTTTTACCTTCATTACAAATTCCAACCTGGACTATCTGGATCCCAACCTTTATATTCTGCCCGCATTTGGCGTTAACAGCGCTCGGATTTACGTGGATAACGGTGTGGTGAAATACGGGGCATTGGAACAAAACTACAAAGAATATTTGAAATATATGAAACGTCTTTTTGAGGAAGGGCTCATAGACCCCGAATGGGCGACGCAGGACGACAGTACCCGGATCGGCAAGGCCAAAGGAAATACGGTGGGCATTGCGGCACAGGCGATTCCACAAAACCTTTATGATGTGACGGACGCAGAAGAAGCCAAGTCCTATCCGCTGGCGCCCGCGCTGAGCAGTGAATTTTCCGAAGGGAAACAGCATTACCTTCTCTACAGTCAGGGGATTACACAGGGGGCGTTTGCAATTACAAATAAATGTGCATCACCGGAAGCGCTGATCCGCTGGGCGGATTATCTGTATGGGGAAGAAGGTTCCTTCTTCATCCATTATGGAAAGGAAGGGGAACTGTGGAAAGTGAGAGAGGACGGAAGATATGAACATATCACACCGGAAGGAGGCATGTCTGTGGAGGAGTACCGGGGCGGTATTGTGACGCCTGACTGCGGGACAACCACGCCCAAGTGGGTGCGCCCGACCACGGTTTCCAACTGGGTGGATCCGTTCCAGGGTGTGCGTATTGAACAGGTGGACAGCCTTGTGCTGCCTTATGCAGAAGTGGCGTTTCCGTCCACCTATTTCATGCCGGAACAGCAAAATCGAATCGATGTGATCGAAGCAGATCTGAATAAATATATGGAAGAAATGGAAGCAGCCTTTTTTACCGGAACCAAGGATATTGAAGCGGAGTATGACAGCTTTACCGCCACTTTAAAAAAGATGAATGTGGAAGAACTGATCACTATTTATCAGGAATCCTATGATAATTGGGCGGCGGCACAATAAAAATTAAATAATTGAGGGAAATAAAATGTTTTTGACTAAGGAAAAGCTTCGGCGTCGTGTGCGGGAATTGGAAAGCAGGAGATATTCTTCCATACAGTCATTGTTCCCTTTTATTTCTATGGAAGATGAGGGCGGGCCTGATATGGTCCGCCTCTCTTATCCGGGGAAAATAGAGGGGCCGCTTTTGGATCGTATGGATTTTTTTGCCGGGTTGGATCGTTACTTATGGCTTCAAAAGGAAGTGGTGCTGCCGCGAACAAAAGAGGGAAGCGTACTGGTGGGGCTGTTTGACTTCGGCAAAACGGGAGGCGGGCATAACAGCGGATTTGAATCCCTGCTGTTTATCAATGGAGAGAAGCGCCAGGGGGTAGACAGCAACCATAATGAAATACTGCTGGAGGATTTAGCAGGAAAACAGACAGAATTTACATTTCTCCTCTGGAGCGGCCTGGAGGGGAGCGATATTTTTCATGAAAAGCAGTATCACCAGCTCAGACAGGCACAGCTGGCGTGGCTTAATGAGGATGCAAATGAATTGTATTACCAGGCCAGAGCCGTGCTGGAAACATTGGATGAACTGGAAGAAGACAGTGAGACGGGACAGGAACTGCTGCATCTTTTGAACAAAGCTTTTTTTCTGCTGGACTGGGACACTGACAGGCTGTACGAAACAGTTCGTCTGGCACTGTCATGTCTGAAATCAGGACTGGACAAACCGGGAAAAAACACGCAGGTCACTGTACACTGTATCGGACATACCCATATAGATGTGGCGTGGCTATGGAGGCTCAAGCATACGAGAGAAAAGGCGGTGCGGTCTTTTGCCACGGCAGTCAGGCTGATGGATGAATTTAAAAATTTTAAATTTCTGCAGTCTCAGCCTCAGCTTTATGAATGGATCAAAGAAGATGCGCCGGACCTGTATGACAAAATATTAGAAAAAATAGAAAAGGGAGTATGGGAACCGGAGGGAGGTATGTGGTTGGAAGCGGACTGCAATATCCCTTCGGGAGAATCTCTCACCAGGCAGTTTTTGTACGGATGCCGGTTCCTGAAAGAAGAGTTTGGAAAATCCTGCACTTTTTTATGGCTTCCTGATGTTTTCGGATATAGCTGGGCGCTGCCCCAGATTTTAAAATTATGCGGGATAAAGACCTTTGCCACTACGAAGATCAGCTGGAATCAGTATAACCGCATGCCGCATGATCTGTTTTTCTGGCGGGGAATTGACGGAAGTGAAATACTGACTTATTTTCTGACAACACCCCGGGTAGGTCAGGACCCGAAGTCTTATGGAGCAACCTATAACGGTTATCTGAAAGGGGAAACCGTAAATGGAAGCTGGAAACAGTTTCAGGATAAAGAAGTGAGTAAAGATGTGCTCATTTCTTACGGCTATGGAGACGGAGGCGGGGGAGTGACCAGGGATATGATCCAGATTGGAGAAGCGCTGGATCGGGTGCCCGGAATCCCGCATGTGGTATTTGACAACGCAGGAAGTTTTTTTAATAAGCTTCATGAAAATGTAAACCGGATAAGAAGTGAAGGCGGATATGTACATACCTGGGACGGTGAGCTGTACCTGGAACTGCATCGCGGTACTTATACCTCTCAGGCGGCAAATAAAAAGAGTAACAGGAAACTGGAACACGCGCTTATGCAGACGGAATGGCTGAGTGTTCTTTCGGGAAAGGAACAAGAAGCGGCAGAATCGCTGAGGAGTGCGTGGAAGATTCTGCTCCGTAATCAGTTTCACGATATTATTCCCGGTTCATCGATTCATGAGGTATATGAAGATTCTGCAGTTGAATATGCAAAGGCTTTCAACATTCTGGATGAGTTAAAAAAAGGATTTGCGGATAAGCTCACTATTGCCGGGGAAAATGTATGGACAATAGGGAATGCCGGGAGTTTTTACAGGGAAGGGATCGCCGTTCTTCCTATTTATACGACCGGTAATATACTGGATCAGAACGGAAAGAAGCTGCCGGTACAGCGGAGTGAAGAAGGAATGCTGGTTCGGGTCGGCATGGAACCTCTTTCTTTGACGGAGGTCCATTTTGTGCCTGAAACAAAAGCATGTGAGGAGGAAAGTCCGTTTGCTTTTTATGAACGGGAACGTTTACTGGAGACCCCTTTCTTTCAGGCGTCCTGGGACGCAGACGGAAGAATGAGCTCTTTGATTGACAAACGGTGTGGACGGCAGGTGTTAGAAGGGAAAGGGAACAGTCTGGATGTGTATGAGGATAAGGCGGTTGTATTTGACGCCTGGGATATTGACATTTTTTATAAAGAAAAGAAAGAACGATTTATGCTTACAAAAGGTCCGGTTGTTACAGGACAGGGAGCAATTTCTGTCACCCTTTCCTTCGCTTATCATTATCGGAAATCCGATATCCGGCAGGACATAATTTTTTATGCCTCATCGCCAAGAATTGATTTTAGGACACATGTAGACTGGCGTGAGGATCACAGGCTGCTGAAAGTATCCTTCCCTGTACAGCTTCGCAGTACGAGGGCTTCCTATGAAATCCAATACGGATATCTGGAGCGTCCCACGCACTGGAACACCAGCTGGGACCAGGCAAAATTTGAGGTGGTGGGACACGCATGGGCGGACATTTCAGAGCCGGATTATGGCACAGCGTTGCTCAATGACTGCAAGTATGGTTACAGTGTGAAAGACAATGTGCTGGAATTATCCCTGCTGAAAAGTTCCAAAAATCCGGACGAGACAGCGGATATGGGAGAACATGATTTTATCTATTCTCTTTTACCTCATGAAAATGCTCTGGCGGACAGTGATGTATTTGCACAAGCCGAGGACCTGAACTGCTCATTGCTGGTTTGGGAAGGAAAACCATGGACAGACAGAAACAGGATTTGCAGGGTATACGCAGATAATGTGGTTGTGGATGCAGTAAAAGCAGCAGAGGATGGGGACGGTATTATTGTGAGAATACACGAATGCCGTGGAAAACGGGAGAAAGGAAGCATAACATCAGATTTAAAGTGGTCAGATTTTGTAGAATGTAATCTTTTGGAGGAACCGATTGGAGAAGTACAGCCTTTCTTAAAGGAAATTCCTTTTTCCCTTCGCCCCTTCGAAATTAAGACATGGCGGATTCATAAACAACAGTAATTTTAGGGCAGCCGTATGCAGTGAAAGCGGCTGCCTTACGTTATATTTGCGCATCCTGCCTTTCTGTGATAAGATAAGCCCAAAGAGATGCAAAAGGAGTAACGTTTCATGATTTTTGAAAGTCATGCCCATTATGACGATGAGGCTTTTGACCGGGACAGGGAGAGCCTACTGGCTTCTTTCCCTGAAAACGGCATAGATTATGTGATCAATGTGGCGGCGGATTTATCCTCCGTCAAAACCACGGTGGAACTGATGAACCGGTATCCCTGGATATACGGCGCTATTGGAGTGCATCCTTCGAGCGTATCAGAGTTGGATGAGGAGACTTTTTCCTGGTTAAAAGAGCAGCTTTCCCATCCTAAGGCTGCAGCGGTGGGAGAAATCGGACTGGATTACTACTGGGAGAAGGAAGAGGCAGCGCGGGCTTTGCAGAAGGAATGGTTCGCCCGTCAGCTGGATTTGGCGAAGGAGCTGCATAAGCCGGTGATCATTCATTCCAGGGATGCGGCGAAAGATACCTGGGATGTGATGAATGCCCGGGGCGCAAAGGAGATCCGAGGCGTGGTGCACTGCTTTTCCTATACAAAGGAAACGGCTCGTGAATTTTTGAAATGGGATTACTATTTTGGGATCGGCGGGGTCCTGACCTTTAAAAATGCGAAAAAGTTAAAAGAAGCCGTGGAATACATTCCCATGGAACGAATCCTTCTGGAAACGGACAGCCCTTATCTGGCGCCGGAACCCAACCGGGGCAAGCGCAACAGTTCCCTGAATCTTCCCTATGTGGCAAAAGCCCTGGCACAGATCAAAGGGATCGACGTTTCGGCGGTAGAGGAAATCACCGCCCGCAACGCCAGAGAATTATTTGGCATTGCCTGATGACAGGAAAAGGATAGCAGAAGGAGGAAGCGCATGGCAAGTCTTGGCATACCATCCAATACCATAGCCGTATTACAGAAATATCATTTTAATTTTCAAAAAAGATTCGGGCAGAATTTCCTGATCGATCCTCATGTGTTGGAAAAGATCATGGACGCGGCGCAGATCTCAAAGGAAGACTGTGTGGTGGAGGTGGGGCCGGGCATCGGGACCATGACCCAATACCTGGCGGAGCGTGCCGGCCGTGTTGTGGCGGTGGAGATTGATAAAGCGCTGATTCCGATCCTTTCGGAAACGCTTGCCGCATATGATAATGTGGAAGTGATCAACGAGGATATCCTGAAGGTGGATCTCAATCGCCTGGTGCAGGAAAAAAACGGAGGCCGTCCCGTCAAAGTGGTGGCAAACCTCCCTTACTATATCACCACTCCTATCATCATGGGACTGTTTGAAAGCCATGTCCCCATGGAAAGCATCACCATCATGGTGCAGAAGGAGGTGGCAGACCGGATGCAGGTGGGGCCGGGAACCAAGGATTACGGCGCGCTTTCGCTGGCGGTGCAATATTACGCAAAGCCCGAAATTGTGGCGATGGTGCCCCCCAACTGCTTTATCCCCCGCCCGAATGTGGGCAGCGCGGTGATCCGCCTGACCCGCTACAGCGAACCTCCGGTGCAAGTGAAGGACGAAAAATTCATGTTCGCGCTCATCCGGGCATCCTTCAATCAGCGCCGCAAAACGCTGGTGAACGGACTTGGGAACGCGGGAGGCCTTCATGTGACAAAGGATGAGGGGAAGGAAGCGCTGGCAAAAATGGGACTTTCTGAAACCGTCCGGGGAGAAACGCTGACGCTGGAGCAGTTTGCACGGCTGGCAGACCTTTTGAAAGGACGGGAGAAGCAATTATGATAAAAGCGGTAGTTTTTGATATGGACGGCATCTTGTTTGATACAGAGAGAATCAGCGTTGAATGCTGTTTTCAGGCTGCAGAGGAACTGGGAATCACCATCACGGAAAAGGCGGTTTTAGGATGCTGCGGACGCAATGCTGATGCGGCCCGGGCCCATGTGATGGATACGATGGAAAATGTGTATCCTGAACAAACCTTTCCTTATGATGCCTACCATGAAAAACTGGAAGCGCTTTTTGAAGAGCGGATCAAAGACGGACCGCCGGTGATGAAAGGCGTCCGGGAATTACTGGATTTTTTAAGACAAAAAGGGATACCCATGGCGGTAGCCTCCTCCACCCGTAGAGACAGAGTGCTGGGCAATCTGAAAAAAAGCGGCCTGGAGGACTACTTTGACGTGGTGATCAGCGGAGATATGATAAAAAGGAGCAAACCGTTTCCGGACATCTATCTTGCGGCCTGTGAAGAGCTGAAAACAGCGCCCGAAGAGGCTATGGGAGTGGAGGATTCCGAAAACGGTATCCGTGCGGCAGCGGCAGCAGGCATGACGGCGGTGATGATCCCCGATATCATAAAACCCACGGAGGAGATCCGGCGGGTTTACGATCTTTGCTTCCCGTCTCTTATACAACTCAGGGAATATTTGGCTGAAAACTGTGTTTGACGATCTTTTGGAGGGATGAAAATGACACCGGTACAAAAGCAGCTATTTAAAAGCAGTGTAATGCGCGCTCTCCACGCGCCGGGCGGTCCCTTTGCCTCCGGCAGCGGGAAAGCTGTGCGCCAGGGAGAAGCCAGGCCGGGTGAGAACGGGGCCGGACGAAATATCCTGGAAATGACGATTGTTTTTGACTGTTCCCTGACCCGGGAAGATGCAAAAGCATACGGAGCGGATATTGTCGGGGCATTAAAATCGTCGGATGAAATTTTCCGCAATACCCGGCTCAATGTGGTGCGCTGGATCTCAGACGGGGAAATCCGCCGGGACGTGACGGCAGCGCCCATGCTGCAGATGGGCGGTTATTTTGCAGATTATGAGCAGAGAAAACAGCAGAAAACGCTGGAGTGCCTGACGGGAAACCTGAAAAAATTTGACGCCAGATCCCGGCTGGTTATTCTTGTCACGGACGGAGGATTTGGAGTTTCAGATGCCCGAAAGCTTCAGGAAAGTCTGAATCCTTTTTTATACCGCAGGCTGGTGATTGTGGAGCCGGACCGGATCCGGGAAGGGGCCGAGTTTCTGGCAAAGCAGAAAGTCTGATACAGGAAAATACACATAAAATGCCGGGTTTTACATGATGCAACCGCAAGTTTACATGAGAAATCATCAAAAGCAACCGGAAATTGGTGTAAGTTGACACTACGCGCCTGTAATATGAATATATGAAAAACAAAAATGCAGGAGGTTATAGAGATGAATTTTTCGGAAAATTTGAGGGTGCTGCGGGAAAAAAACGGCATGACTCAGGAACAGCTGGCGGAAAAGATGGAAGTTTCCCGACAGACGGTTTCCAAATGGGAATCGCAGACGAGTCTGCCGGAAATGGAAAAAATGATTGCCTTGACAGAACTGTTTGGCTGTACCATGGACGGACTTTTAAAGGGGAATCTGGAGAAATCCGACCAGAAGGAAATGCAGCTGTATGAGGAACACGGAAACTGGTTCTCCAAAACCATAGCTTCCGGTGTGTGTTTCTGTATTATGGGAATTGCTGTAGACGGGCTGGCGGCATGGATGTTCCCCTTTATCGACCTGGATGGCGTATTCTTCCTGCTGTTTGCGCTGGCAGGAGTTGTCCAGTGCGTGCGCGGCGGAATGGAATCCGGCCATTTCCGTAAAAAGCATCCTTATATAGACCCCTTTTATGAAGAAGAGGTGCTGGAACGCTTCCACAAAAAGTATACCACAATGCTGACAGCCGGAATCGCTCTTATCATAGCGGGGCTGATCATCAGATCCGTGATGGGAAGCATGCCCATGTTTCAGTTGGACAGAGGGGAAGGCTTCATCCAGTTTATATTTTTCGGCATTATTGCAATAGGCGTCACCGTTATCGTTTATATCGCCCTGCAGGCCGGGAAATATAATATACAGAAATATAATGCGGATCTGGCGTGGGAAAACTCCGAGCCGGGCAGGGAAAACGGTCGGCGGATTGGCACTGCCTGCGGAATTTTGATGACACTTGCCACCGCCGCTTATGTGGGCCTCTCGGCTGCGACTGGCGGCTGGGACAGATGGTGGTGGCTGTTTGCTGTGGGCGGAATCCTCTGCGGAGTGGTAAGCATGGTGCTGAATAAAAGAAAAGACTGAATCGGTTTTTCAATCTATGCCGGATCCGCTTTCGCGGATCCGTTTTTTTCGGAAAATCTGTTGGGGAAAGATACATATTTTCAGCTTGCCCGCCGCGCGCTGCTGTACTATACTTGAAATGACAAAGTTTTTTATTAAAAAACAGCGGAGGGTATCATATGGCAAAATCGAAGGTTTATTACACAAACATGCGGACTTCCTTCAATGAAAATCTGCCTCAGAAACTGGAGCGTCTGATTAAGACGGCCGGTATCGGAGAGATTGATTTTTCAAATAAGTATGCTGCGATAAAGATTCATTTCGGGGAACCGGGGAACCTGGCTTTCCTGCGTCCCAATTATGCGGCGGTTGTGGTGAAGGTGGTCAAAGAACTTGGGGGGAAAGCGTTTTTAACGGACTGCAACACCCTGTATGTGGGCGGCCGCAAAAATGCGCTGGATCATCTGGATGCGGCCTATACCAACGGATTTTCCCCGTTTTCCACAGGCTGCCATGTGATCATTGCGGACGGCCTGAAAGGGACAGACGAGGAACTGGTTCCTGTGGAGGGCGGCGAATATGTAAAGGAAGCCAAAATCGGACAGGCCATCATGGATGCGGATATTTTTATCACGCTGAACCATTTTAAAGGCCATGAAGCCACCGGCTTTGGCGGCGCTCTGAAAAATATCGGAATGGGATGCGGCTCCAGAGCCGGGAAGATGGAAATGCACAGCGCCGGAAAGCCCTTTGTGGAGCAGGAAAAATGTATCGGCTGCGGCCGCTGTATCAAGATCTGCGCCCACGATGCACCTTCCATTACCGATAAAAAAGCCTTCATCGACCATGATAAATGTGTGGGCTGCGGCCGCTGCATCGGGGTCTGTCCCATGGATGCGGTCTGTGCTGCCAGCGATGAGAGCAACGATATTTTAAACTGCAAAATCGCGGAATATTCCAAGGCGGTACTTTCCGGCCGGCCGAATTTCCACATCAGCCTGGTGGTGGATGTTTCTCCCAACTGTGACTGTCATTCCGAAAATGACATCCCGATCGTACCGGACGTGGGCATGTTCGCATCCTTTGACCCGGTGGCGCTGGATGTGGCCTGTGCCGATGCGGTAAACCGTCAGCCGGTGATCGCCAACAGCCAGCTGGACAGAATGCCCCATGTGCACCATGACCATTTCATGAACTCCGCGCCCCAGACCAACTGGAAGAGCTGCGTGGAGCACGCGGTGAAGATCGGCATCGGAAATACGGAATATGAATTGATTGAGATTTAAAAGATATGGAAATGAGGATGAGGAAGGGAGGATGAAACCATGAATAACCTTGCCATGATATTGTTGAGAAATGAATTCAGAAATGTCTTTGCCCATGCAGAATAGCAGTCATACGGGTATCTGCATGGGGACATAAAAATACTGTATGATTCTGCTGTTCTGCACCTTTGTTAAAAGAAAACAGGGAGGCAGAGATGAGATATAGAAACGCAGCAGAAATTTTACCGGCAAATTTATTGAAAGAGATCCAAAAGCATGTGGAAGGCGGTATGCTTTATATTCCGGAAAAGGGTAAGAAAGCGTGGGGGCTGGAAAGCGGCGCCAGAAATTATTACGCGGACCGGAATAAAGAGATGAAAGAAAAATATGCCGCCGGAAACACCTTTGAGGAATTGGCGGAGCAATACGGGCTCGCCTATAGCACGATTAAGAAAATTATATATTGCAGTTAATCAAAAGAGCTGTTTTGCAAACCGGGACATCCTGCAAAACAGCTCTTTTATACAGGAGACAGTTTGAATTAATTCATTTTCTGCATTTTAAAGAAATACTCCCCTGACTTATAATGACTGTATACAAAGTTTTCAGGGAGGAAGAGAAATGAACGGAATAAAAACAAAATATTTCTGCATGTTGAGCGATTTTATGCGGGTACGCCAGTTTATGACGGAAATTTATGAAAAAGACTGGAGAAACGGAGTTCCTGCGCCGTTTCTGGAATATGCGCTTTCCTGCTACTGGATGGATACGTCACTGACCCACAAGGACTGCATCTGGCTGGACGGTGAAAAAATTGCCGCTTTTGTTTTTTATGAATGTCCGACAAACAATATTTTTTTCAGCCTGCGCCCCGGATATGAGGAACTGGCAGAAGAGATGGTGGCATATGCGGACAAACACATGCCGCGCATAGACGGAAAGCTGCAGCTGATGATCTTTAAAGGACAGGACGCGATTATGGATGCGGCAGAAAAAGCGGGATTTGCAGAGACCTATTCCGGCTGGGAAATGATTTATGAGTATGAAAAACCGTTGGAATTTTCCTTGCCTGAGGGCTTTAGATTTGCGGACCCCAACCGGCTGGATGCAGAAAAAATTATGGAGTGTCTCTGGAAAGGATTTGATCACCAGGAAAAAGAAGGTCCTTTTGACTCCGATGGGAAAGCGGGAACGGAAGCACATCTGCATATGCTTACGGCTCCTCACGCAACACAGGAATATGCGGTTGCCATTGAAAACGAAACGGGAGATTATGTCTGCTATGCGGGCATGTGGTGGACACCCGAAAACCGTCTGGCTTATATGGAACCGCTGTGTACGGTGCCGCAATACCGTCGGAAAGGCCTTGCCGCCGCAGCCATGTCCGAACTTTATCGGAGAATGAAACCTTTGGGAGCCGACCACATGACCGGCGGTTTTCATGCATTTTATAAAGCGCTGGGACTTCAGCCGGTCATCGGATGGACGGGATGGGAAAACCGGGAGGCATAAATTAGACAGAACAGGCGTCTGAACCCTTTGCTTGTCTCCGCTCTTTTGCATATACGGGAAATAAGAATCGTTTATCTTGTAAAACAGAAATATAACTGATAAAATAATATAGAACCGTATAAGAAAGGGTTGGGGAAAAGGAGAACTTTTATGCAGGAAAAAAGGCGCCGGATATCGATCGGACTGTCGGTGATTTTGGTTTCGCTGACTTGCTTTTTGTGTATTTTCACATTTAATACTATAAACAGAGTTTTTTTTGATGCCTCTGCCGATCTGGCGTTGGAGACGATGGAGGTAGTATGCGACCTGGGTGTTAATCTGATCGAAGGCAAACTTCAGGAGCTGAAATCCAATCTGGAGCAAACGGCTTTGGAGTATGAGGAACGGCTCAGAGGTGATATAACAGACATCGATTTGACGGGACTGCCGCTTCCGGAGGACGGCATAGAGTATTGGCTGGCTTATCCCGATGGAAGAGCGGTTGGTCCGGCGGGCGCGATCTATGACTGGAAAAAAGAGATCGATCTGAAAAGTGTTTTTGACAACGGAAAAACAACCGTTTTCGATCCTTATTTTGATGAAGAAGGAAACTATATTTTCAGCATCGCCGCGCCCGTTTTAAAGGAGGGAAAGGCCGATTCTGTTCTGATGGTCCGGCTGGACGGATTTTGTATCAGCAGATGGATTGAGAGAATTCAGTATCCGATCAGCAGGGGAATCGGCTACATTATTGCCGGGGACGGACGTAACATTGCCGTTTCCAGGGAAGAAAACTATGAGTGGATTACTACCGGGTACAATTCCCAGGAACTAAGGGATCATGACCCGGAATCAAAAACGGTGGCGGACCTGGAACGGCAGCCCCTGGAGGGAAAGACCGGGCGGGGAACTTATATTTGGCTGGGATCGAGAAATTATATTGTCTATGCTCCGATCAGGGAAACGGGCTGGGGATTTTTTTCCGGATTTTATGGCGATCCGGTGAAAGAGTACATCAGACAGAGCGCTGCAAAAAGTATTCTGTCCAGTATTCCGTTTGTCCTGCTGATCATTCTGTTTTTTGTATTTGTGGTACTTTACGCGAACTATAACCTGAAGAAGGAACGAGGATATATAGACGAGCTGATTCTCCAAAAGCAGGAAATAGAAAGACAGGCGGAGAATCTGCGCGTGAATGAGGAACGCTTTCGGGTAGCTCTGGCTCAGACGAGCAATACTATTTTTGAATATGATCCGGTAACCGGGAATATTATAAATTTTTACGCCTCTAAGAATACAGTCTGTAATCTGGACCTGGAAAAAGGGCTTGAGCGCTGCATTATACCCAATGGGACCATTGACCGGGCATCCCTTGCGAGACTGCGCCATTTTTTGACAGATACCCAAAAAGGCATATATGACAATGAATGTATACTTAAGGCTGCGGATGAAAATAATTCGGTTGTATGGTATAAGATATCCATTTCCCCTTTGTCTGAACAGAGGGACCGTGTGATCGGAATTGTGGAGGACATCACAAAAGAAAAGCAGGCAGACCTGGATGCCTTGACAGGGCTGCTGAACAAGAAAGTCATCGCAGAACAGGTGACGGAATATCTGCAGAACAGGAAGGCGTTTGAACTGTGCGCCCTGTTGATGATTGATATTGACGATTTCAAACATGTGAATGATAAATACGGGCATCCGGCGGGAGATAGGGTCATCATGCGGACCGGAAGCATGTTAAATGAAATTTTTTCTAAAAACGCATATGTGAGCAGGGTCGGCGGCGATGAATTCTGTATCTTCTGTTTTAAATTGACTTCACAGAATGCGCTGGAAGAGACGGTAAAAGCGTTCTATACTCTCGCAGGGCGGAGGGAAGAGGAGATACCGGTCTCTTATAGCTGCGGAATTGCTTTGATCAGAGGGGAGGCAACCTTTGAAGAAATATATAAACAGGCGGACAGCGCTCTGTATCAATCAAAAATACAGGGGAAAGACAGATATTGCTATTATAGCGGATGCGGCGTTTGAACGTATCTGACAGCGGCCAAATTCTAAATAATTTATTAAATTAGCACTCACCTCTTGTTATATACATTTGCCGTTCATCTTACATTGTCAGGCTTTAAAGTGGCTTAGATACAGGCATTTACAGCATCCTTTCTTTTTATCAGATTCCATCTGAATTCATGTCTTTACACTCAAAAGGTGTAATTTTTATTGTAAAATATAGCATCTTATATAGATAAAGTATGTGGTGAAAAAAACTAAGATAAATCAATTTATTATCAGATAAAACGAATAATAGAACTTGACAAAATGTGCTATCTTATTCATTGCGATACAAATTTTTAAAAGAATCATCAGTATGCTTAGGCGTTATATTCTTTGGTCCTTTTTAAAATCAAAAGGTTTAACATGTGGCAGTATTTTTTAAAAAGTATGTTATATAAAAAGTTTTATATGGCGTTAGGGATAAATATCAATACGTTCAAGAATTTATCGTAGATTTAGCTTAAAATATGATATACTTTAGAAAAAGATAGCGATAGGAAGTATTTTATTTTTGGTAACTGCAAAAAGAGTTTAGTCACAAGACGAAACAAAGAAAATAACTTCGAAGCCAGAAAAACATTATTAAAATATGTAATATAAAAAGGCATTTGTTTGAGCCTACATGTACTGACAGTGAAATATAAAAAGTAGGGAGGCGATTCCAATGTTTTTCAATGAATAACACCGATATTGTAGAAAAACATATTATGGAGGAGAAGAAAATGAATAAACGATATTTAAAAAGGTATATAGCACTTATTTGTGCATTGACGATGATATTGGGTTTTAGTTTAAATGTAAGTGCCAGCGAAGGGAGCCCTATCGTCAGGGAAGTGCATTATACGGAAATAACCGATCCTGACACATTATTACAAATGGCTATTGATCAGTATAATTCTACACCGGTTACGCGCAGTTCTGAACCCAGGATGACAATAACGGTAGAGCAACTTATTAGTGAAGTAGAGTATGCAGACGGAACTGTAGAGAAGCAGTTTTGCATTAATGAAATTGGAGCTGTAGACAAAGAAGGAAAACAGATGACGGCTGCAGATTTCAGCTATGCATCTGGGACCAACGGTGAGTCTAAATCTGGATATGGCGTTACGTTAGTATGTACTATTTATGCCACAATGAGAGTTTCCAGTGTTCCATCAGCCGATATGGTAACCTTCCGTTGCGACAAAGTAACAGCAACTATTGTAAGGGGTAGTACAGTTTATCCCGGTGCTGGTTCAATACAGTACTGGCATCAGAAGGGAAATGAACACAAGAGTACCACTTTTACTTCTAGTGTAGCTACGAATCAGACATTTACTTTGAATGGAAATGGTGGATTTTATGTATCAACATCGGTTCCAATGGCAGGAGGTTTATTTGCTCAAGCAGCGGTTGCGTTATCGAATGGATCTGAGTTAGTAGTACAAGCAGGAATTCCCCAGGACGCTCCTTTTGATTAACATAAGGAAAACATTATGTGCTTTTTCCAAGGAGGTGCGATTTGAAGTTTATTAATTTTATTTTTATCATGGTATTGTGTTTTTCTTTAACATGTTGTGGCAAGTCTTCACTGGCTTCCCTTAATGAGGTTTCGGATCCAATATTGTTTGGGGCTACTCCGGAAGAGGCTGGTGGGTTGTTGGGAATAGACTTCACTGCCTTAACACCGGAAACGGATGGAGAAGGATTATTTGAAGCAGATGTCTATCGTGTAACAGAACAGTACCTTGTATATGGCTATCCGGCCGACTTGGAATTTCATTTTTTTAAAGTGAAAACCCCTAAGAACACTCCGCTGGGACTCGCAATGATTATTTTGTATTTTGACTCTGATGTGGACATTGAGGATATTGCGGATCACTTAATTACTGCATACAGGCCGGATGGCGAACCCAGCTACAAAAGGGATTTAAAGACAGATGCAGTCGAATCTTTCTACTTTGGGAAGCAGTTTTCGACAGAGGGGAGAAAAAAAATTAGTGCGGCTAAAAAGCAGACATTTGGTGAAGATGCAGAAGCAGGAACACGATATACATTAGAAATACGTCGAAGAAATAATCAAGATGTTATGCTTTCAATCGTAGCGATTGATGGTGCAATCGAGAATCACATTGAAGACTATTTGGAATGAGTTCTACAATAGTTAGGTTATATTGATACGGCATGCACATGTAACTGCATGCCGTATTTCATTATGGTATTTAGTCTATTGAACGTGTCAGAGTTATTCTTGTTCTGAAAAATGGAGACATGTGAAACAATAAACCACCCGATATGAGGAGGGAGACCACCAGTTTTACAGTAAAATCATTTAAAGTAATACGTATAGTTTCATGAAAAAACGCTAAATAAAAAAGATGATAAAGTTTTATATTCTTTCGTCAAACCCTCTTACTTAACGGCTAAATAAGTGAGAGGGTTTTTCTGAAAGATTTTTTAGGAAATATCCAGCCCTTCAGCGTACCTTGACAACAGTATATTCCAATGTGTCAGTTACATGATCCGGCAGGCGGGAGCACACAGCCGAAATGCGCCATGAAGGGAAATCCCCGGAGCGATTCTCATTTGCGGTTGTATATCTGTGGCGGGAAAATGCGATGATCCCTGTCGTGTGATAATGATACTTCCGAGTGGCCCGCAAACAGCAGCGGGAGAATGTGAACCGCATTTGAGAGAGAATAGCGGATACCTTCTATGATCCTGATCTTTTCGTGGAAGAGATGCTGACAGGATGACTGACACATTTTTTGCAGAGCAACAGATACGATGGGCTGGAATTTTGCTTTGATATGCTGATCAAAGGGCGAAAAAAGATCCAGCCTATCCATGTGCTGCTCTGAAAGGAGCATGCAAAGGACAAAGGAGGAAACGATTGTATGGATGATTTTATGATGTGTCCGGCGGATGTCAGGGTATTGCTGCATGAAGGCGGTATCCTCAGAGAAAATGAGAAGGCGGTTATGCTGGCAGATAACTGTGTTCTTCTGGAGAGAGATAGTGGTGAAAGACTATCTTATCGTATCGTGAATATGGATTCATATGCCAGCAAATATCTTTTTGCAAGGAAAGAGCCACTGAAAAGAGAGCAATATGATAAAGTGGTGGAAAAAATGGATGAAATGGGGATGAGAAGCAGTATCGATAAAGCCCCCATCAGTAAAAAACAGCGAGCACAGTGGCTTCTGGGATATCTGTTTGATGAAATCCTGCCCCAGCATGGAATGCAGATTAGAGACAGTCAGAAAGAACTGGCAATGGTTATGCTGGATGCGCTATCTGAACGTAAAATTGCGCTGTGCGAGGCACAGGTGGGGACTGGAAAAACGCATGCTTATGTTCTGGCGGTCACGGTTTATAACCTGTTTGCACCTAAAAAAGTATGCGCGGTAATTTCCACATCCACAATAGCCCTTCAAAAAGCATTGACGGAAATTTATATTCCTCAAATTTCCGGCATCTTGTTGGAACATGGTATTATTGAGGAGCCTCTTTCTTTTACAATCAGAAAGGGAAAAGAACATTATGCATGTGATCTTCGCCTGGACAGATTCCTCAGAATGGCTGGAGGAATAAAAGCAGGAAATGATGAGACAATTATGGAAATGTTGAAAGAGTTACAAAAAGGCGGAATGAAGTCGATAGATTTGGATAAAACATTGCTGCCGCCTTATATAAAAAGAAGAATTAATGTCATCAGATGCAGTGAATTCTGCCCTGTCAGGCCCGTTTGCCGTTATATGAAATTTCTGGAGAAATGTCTCCAAAATAACTGGGATTTTCAAATATCCAACCATAATTATCTGATGGCAGATATCATGAGACAAAGCCAGGGGGAGAAACCGTTGATTCCGGGTTATGGAATTTTGGTTGCGGATGAGGCCCACAAAATTATGGAAACTGCCAGACAGATGTATAAGGTTACGCTTGATGAAATTGTTATAGAGCGACTGATGGATACTCTCCTAAGAGGAGGGGACAGAAATGCAGATTCGGTTAAGATGGCGGTTGAGATAAAAGAGAAAAGCAGAGAGTTTTTTGATAGAGTCTTCATGGATTCAGGCGGCCATACCAGAGAAGAAGCAAAAAAAAGCTTATCTCTTTCCGAAACCTTTGAAATACGTATGAAGGGCCTTACAAAGAGGATAGACAGAATGATCACTTATCTGATACAAGATAACACTTCATTAGGTCTGGTTCACCAGCTGAAACAATTGGGAAGTGATATTAATTTTTTCTTATTGACGAAAGAAAGCATCTTGTGGACAGAAAAGACCGAGCAGGGAAACCGGCTGATCTGTGCAGTACCCAAAGATATTCCGCAGATTTTATACAATAGCCTGTGGAAAAAACTGATGCCGGTTATCCTGACATCTGGCACCATGTCGGTGAATAGAGATTTTGGATATTATAAAAGAGCAACCGGAATAGAAATGATCAGCCCATGGCGGCTCGTGGAAGCGAGCAGGGAATCCCCCTTTGATTTTCGAACCCATGGGCTGCTGTATATTCCGGAGTATATGCCTTTCCCAAATATCCGTGACAGGCGTTATATGAAAGAAACAGCAGAAGAAATCAAGAAACTGGTGCTGGCAACAAAAGGACATACTATGATCCTGTTCACATCATATTGGCTCATGGAAAGATTGTATTTTATGTTGAAAGAGGAACTGTTTGGGTATCCTCTTTTTTTAATGCAAAAGGGGCGGCTGGATGTGCTTGATGACTATCGAGAAAGCGGAAATGGAATATTGTTCGCAAGCGACAGCGCGGGTGAAGGCATTGATCTTCCCGGGGATATTCTGTCAAGCCTTATCATTGTAAAATTGCCCTTTCCTGTGCCTGATCCGGTTTCTGGCTATGAGAGCACACAATATGAAACCTTTGAGGAATACAGAGAGAAAACAATAGTGCCGGAAATGCTGATAAAACTAAGACAGTGGATCGGGCGTGGAATACGCAGGGAGACGGACACCGCTGTATTTTCAATTTTGGACAGCAGAGCCGCCTTGAAGGGCAGATACAGGTTAAATATACTGGATGCATTGCCGGATATGCCGGTCACAGACCGATTGGAAGATGTAGAATCATTTATATAAAAGAATAAACAGGAGGATTACTTTGATGAGGAGGATTAAAAAAATGTGGAGAATATCAGTGGTTGCTGCCGGAATTATTGTAGTTGTTGTAGTATGTGCCATTTTATTTGCGGTAGCAGTAGTACATATGGAAGAATGTCAGCGTGCGCTGGAAGGGGAATAAAAGACCGGAGGAAACTAAAAGAAAAGCGCTGTCTTGTGTGGCGGCGCTTTACTTCAGAAGTTCAGGATGTTGTTTTAAATATTCATCAATGATTTTATCCAACAGGGATCCCAGAGAGCGCTTATCTGCAACAGCTATTTTTTCCAGAGTCTGCTTTGTTTTAGAATCGATTCGGAATGTTATGGTATCGTCTTTCATAAAAGCTTTCCTGCCTTTCATAGTTTATAAAATAAAATATATCAGATAAACCTTGATAAAACAATGGGGAGTGCTATAATAAGAATGTAAGACAATGTAAGATAATGGCGCTGGAGCAGTATATAGCAAAGGGAGGTGCATAGAAGCATCCGCCGGGATTCGGTGGGTAATAAGGAGGAACGATTATGGCGCGCAAGGATGATAGAGGACGTAACCTCAGGACTGGCGAGAGCCAAAGGGACGATGGTCGATATATGTATCGATATACAGACAAAAAAACAGGAAAACGGATTGCGATATACCATACAGACCTGGCAGAACTCAGATCCATGGAGAGGAATATACAACGTGATATGGAAGATGGGATAACAACAGCCAGTGAATATGAAAAGATGGATATCAATGCTTTGTTTGAATGGTACATGTCGATGCGGGAACTTTCAGAATCTACGAGGACGAATTATTGTAGGATATGGGATAATCATGTCAAAGAAACATTGGGGAAAATAAAGGTAAAAGAACTAAAAAAATCTGAAATTAAAAAACTCTACTCAGAAATGAGTAAAAAGAATTATTCCCAGAGCATAATTAAATGTCTGAATAACATGCTTTATCCAGCACTTGAATTGGCTGTGGAAGATGATATTATCAGAAAGAATCCCGCGAAAGGTACAATTGAGGATTATGGCAGGCCACCCAAAGAGAGAAAAGCTTTCACCGTACAGGAACAGGAAATATTTTTAGAATTTATCCGGAAAAATAATACCTATAATTGTTATTTGCCCATGTTTGAAATTATGCTAGGAACAGGATGCAGGGTAGGAGAATTAATTGGATTGACCTGGTCGGACATTGATATGAAACTATGTGAGGTGAGTATTTCGCATCAGCTGATCTATAAGAATTATGGAGACGGATATAAATTTCACTTGATATCTCCCAAAACAGAGGCCGGTATTCGAATAATTCCGATGACATTCCAGGTAAGAAAGGCTTTTGAGCAACAGAGAGAATATCAGCTGATGATGGGGATCAAAAGAGATTTTGATGTGGAAGGAATGAAGGGATTTATCTTTGTCAGCAAACATGGGAGACCTCTGATGCCCTCAGCTGTGAATAATGTTTTATACAATATAGTAAAGACTTATAACGCATTGGAAAAATTGCAGGCAGATAGGGATAAGCGCAAGGAAATTTTATTGCCTAATATTTCGGCGCATATTATGCGCCATACTGCTTGTACCAGAATGGCGGAGAATGGGATGGATCCAAAGGTGTTGCAGTATATAATGGGGCATGCCGAGATATCGGTAACGATGGATGTCTATAATCACATTACGGAGAAGGGGAGGGTCGCAAAGGAAATGAAAAAGATGGAGAGACTGAGGGCCGTTTAGTGGGAAATTACACCTAAAAAATAATTTGGTGTAAAATTGGTGTAAATTGCTGCAAAACAGGGTTATGATAAAAAGAATGATGCGGTAAAGCCTTTGTTTATCAAGGACTTTATAAATTTTTAACAATTTAATTAGCACTCACCTCTTGACAGTGCTAACAATATGTTATATAAAAAATATAACAGATGAAGCACAGATCCCATAAAGGATTCTAAAATAGGAGGTATTGATTATGTTCAGAAGAAATGGTTTTGATTTATTCGATGATTTTTTTAATGACATGTTTGAAGATCCCTTCACAAAACGCGAGACTGCAGAAACCCGGATCCCTCAGCTGATGAGGACGGATGTGCTTGAGAAGGACGGACAGTATCTGCTTGACATTGAGCTCCCCGGTTACACGAAGGAAGAGGTGCAGGCGGAGTTGAAGGATGGTTATCTTACGATTGCAGCGATCCGGCAGAACAGAGTGGAGAATGAAAATGTGAAAACCAACTATGTTCGTAAGGAAAGATATACAGGCAGCATGAAGAGAAGTTTCTTTGTTGGCGAAGATGTGACGGAGAAGGATATCCAGGCGGGCTTCAAGGATGGTATTTTAAAAGTCATCGTGAATAAACCCAAGCCGAAGGAATTGACGGACGAACGCAAATTCATCCCGATTCTGTAAATAAAGGTGCCGGCGATTTGAATATTCAGGGACGAAAATGGCCGTGCGGCTGGAAAGAAAGTTTTCCGGCCGCACGGCCTTATCCTTTTATATGATAAGAAAATTCTCTTCCCGAATCATGTCAGGGTATAAAATCTTCAAATATGAACATATCAAACGTCCGCCTGCAGGCTTTCAGTTCTTTGTCGGAGCGGATCACCCATCCGGCGCACTTTGCCCCGAACAGCCTGCGGCACAGCCTCAGCGAAGTATCCTTACGAAACCGCCAGTTATAGGAAATAAAATCCGGTCGGCTGACGACATTTAAAACCATTTTCCCCAACAGATACTGGGCGGGGCTTAAGGTGCGGTTTTCAATATTGAAGTTGGTGGAAAGCTGCCCCCGATATACATCGGGACGGTTTTTACGATACCACCATAATGCGGCCGGGTGAAAGGATTCGATGCAGTAGAGGCCGTCATAGGAAGAAAGCAGTTCATTGATTTTCTCGGGAACGGAAAGATCGATATGATCCATTTTTATTTCCACCAAAAGAGGAACTTTCCCGTCCACCAGAGAAAGGACCTCTGCAAAAGACGGAATTTTTTCTTCGGTTCCGGTGAGGGAAAGCTCGCGCAGCGCTGAAAAGGGCAGAGAATCCACCCTTCGGTCAATGGCACAGATACGGCTTAATGTGGCGTCGTGAAACACCACGGGTATACCGTCGGCGGAAAGCTGCACATCCAGCTCGATGCCGTAACCTGCATCCACGGCCCGGCGGAAAGCCGCCAGGGAATTTTCGGGAATATCTGTTTCCGGATCATGCAGGCCGCGGTGCGCGAAACAACAGTTCATAAAAGGCGCGCTGTCGGGCCGGCGCATGCGCGGATGAACGAGGAATAAATACAGGGCGGCAGTCAAAAATAAGATCAGTAAAAGTGTGTTCATAGCGTCATCTCCAGTATTCTCAGAGCAAAAGCATCAGGCGGCCCGTCCGATGGATTTGTCCTGCCGGTATTCTTCCTTAGTATATGACTTCTGCCGTGAAAAGTCATGGATTTTTTCTTAAACTTCCCTAAAAAACAGTGGAATATGAGGGCCATGCGCGGTAAAATGGAATAAGACAGCACAGAATGGAGGGATAGAATGAAATTTGAATTTTCTCATAATAATCTAAATGTTGTGGATATGGAACGGTCGCTGAATTTTTATAAAGAAGCTCTGGGACTTGTGCCCCATCATGAAAAAACTGCGCCTGACGGAAGTTTCCGCCTGGTATACCTGACAGACGGCGTGATGCCGCACCTTCTGGAACTGACCTGGCTGCGGGATTGGGAGAAGGACCATTATGATCTTGGGGATAACGAAATTCATCTGGCCTTTACGGTGGATGATATGGATGCCGCTTTAAAGAAACACAGGGAAATGGGCTGTGTATGTTTTGAAAATGAAGCCATGGGAATCTATTTTATAGAAGATCCGGACGGATACTGGCTTGAAATTGTACCCCAGTGAAGGGGATCCGGGAAAGAGCAGGAAAGTTATGAGGACGATACAGGTATCGGAAGTGACGGATGCGGTAAAAGAAATGTGTATTGAGGCGAACTATACGCTTTCCAAAGATATGCGCCTTATTTTCGAAAATGCGCGGCAAGCTGAAAGATCCCCTTTGGGCAGGAAAATTCTTGATCAGCTTTCTGAAAATCTGGATATTGCGGCTGAGGATGAAATCCCTATCTGTCAGGATACGGGAATGGCAGTCGTGTTTTTGGAAGTCGGGCAGGAAGTCCATTTTGAAGGCGGAAGTTTGGAGGAATCGATACAGGAAGGGATCCGCAGAGGATACAGAGAGGGATATCTGCGCAAATCGGTGGTATCGGATCCCGTTATCAGGGAAAATACCGGGGATAACACTCCCGGTGTGATCTATTATCAGATCGTTCCGGGGGACCGTGTGAAAATTACAGTGGCTCCGAAAGGTTTTGGCAGTGAAAATATGAGCCGTGTGTTCATGCTTAAACCGGCGGACGGTATAGATGGGGTAAAAAATGCGGTTTTGACGGCTGTGAAGGATGCGGGCCCCAATGCCTGTCCTCCTATGGTGGTCGGGGTCGGTGTGGGGGGCACTTTTGAAAAGTGCGCGATGATGGCAAAGCAGGCGCTGCTCCGGAAAGCCGGAGAGCATTCTCCCATTCCCTATGTAAAAGAAATGGAAGAAGAGCTTTTGGAGAAAATCAACCGTACCGGCATCGGTCCGGGAGGACTGGGAGGAACGACCACAGCGCTGGCGGTGAATGTGAACACTTACCCCACCCATATAGCAGGCCTGCCGGTAGCGGTTAATATCTGTTGTCATGTGAACAGACACGCAGAGAGGGTGCTTTAATGTGGAGAAGGGACAGTTTGCGTTCCTTCTATATATATGGTGTTTTATACTGAAAAAAGACACCAGATATAGACTATGGTACTTAATATAGAAGAAAGCCGAATCACAGGAAGCAAAAAGCCATTGGAAAGAGGATGCAGGAATGGAGAAAAACATCAGGGTACCGTTCGGAGAAAAGGAGGCTGCAGCGTTAAGGGCAGGCGATTATGTTTATCTCACCGGAACCATTTATACAGCAAGAGATGCTGCTCATAAACGGATGCAGGAAGCGCTGGACGCAGGAGAAAAGCTGCCGATTGACCTGAAAGGGAACGTGATCTATTATATGGGACCATCACCGGCAAGAGACGGACGGCCCATCGGTTCCGCCGGGCCCACAACAGCAGGCAGAATGGACAAGTATACGCCTGCATTGCTGGACATGGGGCTGCGGGGAATGATCGGAAAAGGTAAAAGGTCCGCAAAGGTGAAAGAGGCGGTTATGAAAAACCGTGCCGTATACTTTGCGGCGGTGGGCGGAGCGGGCGCTTTGCTTTCAAAATCCATAACGGAATCCGAAATCGTTGCATATGAGGACCTGGGGACTGAGGCAATCCGGAAATTAACGGTGGAAAATTTCCCGGTAATTGTATGTATGGATGCGGACGGGAATGATCTTTATGAAACAGCATCAGAAAAATTCAGGGGAGAATGAGAGAAAATGAAAAGAATACTTTTGATGGTTTTATACAACCTGCCATTTGTGCCATACTGGTGGTGGCAGCTGTGCCATCTGGCAAAACATGCGGAAGAATATACCCAGGAGGAACGTTGGGCCGTACTGCAGAAAATCACCAGACATGCCAACAAGGGCGGCCGGGTAAAAATAGAATCTTATCAGAAGGAAAATATACCGGAGACGGAGAACTTCATTTTTTACCCTAATCATCAGGGCCTGTTTGATGTCCTGTCCTTAATAGAAAGCTGTCCTCGTTTTTTCTCCGTAGTGAATAAAAAGGAAGTGACCCATATTCCGTTATTGAACCAGGTTTTCCGCATTATGGGAGCCTATGCGATTGACAGGGAAGACATCAGGCAGTCCATGACGGTGATCAATAAAGTGGCGGAGGAAGTGAGAAACGGAAAGAACTTTCTGATTTTTGCGGAAGGGACGAGAAGCCGTCAGGGAAACCATCCCCAGGAGTTTAAAGGCGGGAGCTTTAAGAGCGCATACAAAGCGAAGTGCCCCATTGTGCCGGTGGCGCTGATGAACGCGTACATTCCTTTTGACAGGAATACAATTGAAAAAGTGACGGTGAAAGTCATTTATCTGGAGCCGATCCCTTATGAAGAATATAAGAATATGAAAACAGTAGAAATAGCGGCAGAGGTAAAACGGCGTATAGAAGAAGCGATTGCTGCCCATACTGAGAGATAAAAGACAGCTTCCCGGCGGGCATCCGCCGGGAAGTGGATTTTGGCCGGCCGGAGGAAGACAGGCCGGGAAAACGGCACGGAAAAGGCTCTTACAGATTTGTGCAAAAAAGAGGTTGACAGAAGAAGGCTCAAAGGTTATAATAACTAATGCGTCCGGTAAACGGCGTACAATTTTATATTGGCAGAGGCTTGGTTCAGATATTGTGGAGAAATACTCAAGAGGCTGAAGAGGCGCCCCTGCTAAGGGTGTAGGTCGCGTAAGCGGCGCGAGGGTTCAAATCCCTCTTTCTCCGTTAGCTCTGTCAATGAAAAAGAGAATCCTTTCAATCAGGCTTCTTTTTTTTCGCCCCAACAGCGAGTCGGTTATTGTAAAATTCCGGTAAAAAAGTTGTTGACAGGTGTCGTTTACAGATGCTATAATAAAATTCCACCGCGGGAAACCAAGGCGGACAACTTCTTCAAAAAAGTTGTAAAAAGCGCTTGACAAATGCGAACGGTTCTGGTAACATTAACAACTGTCGCGGCA
>CABSCP010000048.1 GCA_902476265.1 uncultured Lachnospiraceae bacterium | reverse complement strand
GGCAACTACGCCCCTTGTGGACTTTCACCACAGACTGACGGCATGCCCGTCATACGTAAAAAGGCAGGCACTTTAGCCCGCCTTTTCTCATCCCGGCAAATCCGTGCGCTGTCAAAAACTCCTACAGCTCCAGTTCCCCGCTCAATGCCTTGATCTCTTCATTCAGCTCCTGCATTCTGTTATCCAGATCCGATACCATATGGGAACATTCCACCAGTTCTTCCTTCACATGCTCCGGCGCATTTCCCTCAAATTTATAATTGATCTTATGCTCCAGGCTGGCCCAGAAGTCCATGGCAACGGTTCTGATCTGAATCTCCACCTTCACATCCACCGTCCTGTCGGAGAGGAATACCGGCACCGTCACCAGCATATGATAGCTCTTATAACCGCTGGCCTTGGGATTGCGGATATAATCTTTCACCGCGACTACCCTGATGTCCCCCTGCATGCGGATCATCTCCGCAATTCTGTAAATATCCGAGGTAAATGAACAGATGATGCGGATTCCCGCAATGTCATTCACATATTTTACCATATTCTCGATGGTCGATTCATAGCCATGGCGCTTGAGCTTCTTTACGATGCTTTCCGAAGTCTTGATCCTGGACTTGATATGCTCAATCGGATTATATTGATGTACATGCTGAAATTCATCGTTCAGTATTTCCAGTTTGGTATTGATCTGCTTTAATGCAGCATTGTAAACCAGCGTGACCTCCTGCCATGTTGCAATCTGGTTATCCGCATCCAAAGTAGTTAGTTCCATAAATTATGCCTCACTTTTCTTAATAAATAGATTATAGCACAACCGGATAGGAAATGTGTAAATTTCACAGAAACTTAATAAATACAAGTAAATTTCCGTGATTTTATCCAAAATATGGGGTTCCGGCCAAACCGCTACAAGAATATATTTATGCATAATTATTCTGGAGTATGCCGCTTTAAAAACGCGCAGACCGACGATATCTGACATTTTTCTATCTTGGGTTTCCGCTCAGATTCTTCCTTCCATTATAAAACATTTCTGTTTCCAAAGTGTAAACAACGACTTCCAAAAACAGGATATCTATTTTTTCTTGTTTCTGCTATACTCAACAGTAATCAGGTGAAAACGCCGCCCCGCCTGCAGGGTACGGACAGACCGTCCCTGTAAGGGCCGTTATAAATGCGCCGGCATTTATGCCGCGTTTTGTGCGGCATTATGTGCCGCTGCGCATTTATCCGAGCGCAAGCGCGCCCTCTAAGGGACGGTCTGTCCGTACCCTGCAGGCGGGGCGGCGTTTTTCACCTGACTGTCAAATCTGTAAATCATGAAGGAGAAAGCAAATGTTCCGTTTATGGGCTAAAATTTTTAAGGACAATCATCTGCTCAAAGATACCGTTATCTGCAACGATACCCCTGATACCCGGACCCATAAGGTTTTCGGCGCTCTGCATGAGGTATGTATGCAGTTTGATCTGAGTGAACCGGTGTGGCTGGACAGCAACATTCAGGATTTCAAACGGCATTCCAAAACCCGTTTCAATCAGGATTCTTTCATAGAACACATTGATTTTGATTTTTTAGAAATCCATGTCATCGAAGAGGATTAAAACATTTTTATTGACTCTCTGAATAATATGGTGTAGTATAAACACATACTAAACGTAGTTTTAAAAACTACTTGTTGAAAGGTGTGATGTTTATGAGTATTACAATCAGAGAACCCGGCAGCGCGATCACTCATTTTATCGGCATGGTGATGGCCCTTTTTGCCACCGCGCCGCTCCTGATAAAAGCAGCATTAAATGCCGGGCCGGAAAGTTTTCTGGCAATGGCGGTCTTCATGTGCAGCATGATCCTCTTATACGGCGCCAGCGCCACTTACCATTCCGTCAATGTACCCGCAAAAGTTCTGAAGGTATTCCGGAAGATCGACCATATGATGATTTTTATTCTGATCGCGGGGACTTATACTCCCGTCTGTCTGATCACGCTGGGCGGCAGGCAGGGCTATACGCTCCTGGCCGTTGTCTGGGGAATTGCCCTGGCCGGCATCCTGATCAAGGCGGTCTGGATCACCTGTCCCAAATGGTTTTCTTCGGTGCTTTATATCGCCATGGGCTGGGCCTGCCTGTCCGTCATCGGCCAGCTTTGGGTATCCCTTTCCAGAAGCGCATTTTTCTGGCTCCTGGCAGGCGGCATCATCTATACCGTGGGCGGCATCATTTATGCATTGAAACTTCCTATCTTCAATGCCAAGCATAAATTTTTCGGTTCCCACGAAATTTTCCATCTGTTCGTCATGGCCGGAAGCATCTGCCACTTTATCTTCATGTTCGGATATGTGGCATAGCCTATTTCGCTTTCCATAAAAAGACCAGCGGTTTTGCCCGCTGGTCTTTTTATTAATGAGCGCCGTCTCCCGCTGTGGTGAAAGAAGACCGATGAAATCAGCATTTCCGCCATGTGAGAAACCGTCCTTCAAAAGATAAGATGGTGCCTAAGCAAACAAACCGCGTTATGAGCAGTAGCATAAAGCAATGAAACAAAATGAGCTGTTTGACATTACCATGCGGCCATATTAAAATGAAAAAGGGTTTGGGTTTGTACGCCTTAGGTGGATAAGGCGCGTTACCTGTGTCAATGAAAGGAAATGTAATGGATAAAAAAAACGAAATATTGTTACTACTGACCGATAGATGGTGCGATTGGGAGGCGAGCTATGCGATTGCTGTTGCCAATGCGTTTTCAGATTATGTTGTTAAAACGATAGCTCTTGATACTAATCCTAAAGTTTCTATGGGCAATCTATGTGCAAACATTGATTACAGCATAGATGACTATTTAAATTTCTCCAATACTGCAATTATTATTTTACCTGGTGGTCTTTCTTGGGAAGATAATGACTACGATAAAATTGCGGAGTTTATCAGAAGGATTTCAAATGCCAGCGTTCCTGTAGCCGCTATTTGCGGTGCAACAACATTTTTATGCAGGCATGGCTTTCTGAATAATATAAAGCATACAGGTGATAGCTTGGAACTGTTCCAAAGTCAATGTGGGTATAGTGGGCAGGCACTCTATGTACCCGCTCAGGTAGTGGTAGACGGTGGTTTTATCACTGCAAATGAAACGGCGGCGATTGAATTTGCTTATGAGATTTTCAAAATTCTAAAAGTGGATAGCAACGTTGAAATGGCAAAGTGGTATGATAATTTCAAATATGGAGCGATAAGGTAGGTGCATGTTTGTTGTTCGCCTTACTGGCGTCTGTCATTTGCCGTCAACAACTTTTCGGGGATTGCTTTTGCATACATAATTACCTAAATTAATCATAGCCTTAATTTCATCCGGCAATATAATAGTGTTAAGGTTTAATCCTTTTGCAACGTGCTTTACCGTTGAATATATCTTGCCATCCGCTTCTTTTTCCAAAATAGCAAGAACCTGCGATGGCTTATCTGTTAATTTTTTTATATCTTCCAGCAGTGCCGATGAAGGAATATAGGTATCAGCTTCTTTGCTCAACCCAAGACAAAAATTCACACCACCCATAACCTTATCCACAAAAAGATATGGTCGAACATTATTATAATTACCTGTAATTTTTGTTATCTTCGTTATATCTATCAACACAGGTAATGCTGCCAATTTCAAATGAGTTCATAACTTTTCTTGTAATCCTCCATAAATTTAAAGAGAGAGTAATAACACCACTGTGCTATATACTCTCTCTTTGTGGCTAATTTTAGTGTTGTCTGCCAACGACCAACTAAGCGTTGGTAAATATATCGGATTTTAGTGTTGTCCGCCAACGGTCAATCTCATGATTGACAAGCATATCAGATTTAAAGTGTTAGCCCACTAGAAAAGCACGCTTTTCTTCTAATATTATTAGACGCAAATACATTTTTTATGTCAATAGACGGACCTAATTATGAACTTCTTTCCGGGGAGCTAAAAAGCACCGCCGTCTCCGGCTACATCATTTCCGGAAACATCATTACCCGAAACATCATTGCCGGAGATATCCCCTGCTGCCTCCGGCAGAAGCTTCTGAGCGGCTTCCACTTCTCCTCCCGCAATCCGGGACGCCCAGATTTCTATTTTTTCCATATCCTCCCTGCCAAGCGGGCTGTCCACTTTTAATAAAAGCAGATATTTTTCCAATTCCACGGTTTTATCCTCCAGGATTCTGCCCTGGGCAGCGCATTCCAATTCCTTTACCTGGGAATAAAAAAGAGGCAGTTCTCCCATCATCTGTTCCCTGACCTTCTCATTTACCGAAAACTGCACATAGGCCGGCGTATACAAATCCAGTCTGGTCTGCAGTTCCTGGTTTTTCGTCTCATAATCCACAACCTCATCTTCGTCCAGCGCCAGCTGGGAATTGATGAGAGCCTCGACTTCCTCTTTATTGACCCCGCCCGTATATTCCGTCTGGGTCAGAAAAATCTTCATATCCTTTAAATCCACATAGTCTGCCAGAGAATCCTGTATTTTCTGCTGGGTTTCTTCATCCAGCCGTCTGCCGATCACCGCCACTTTTATGACATTATTTTTGGTGTCCAGAGACTTTGACACCACCTGAGTATCTTCAAAATTAAATTGTGTAGAAATGAAGCTGTTGAACTGGCTGTTCACCGAGCTGGTCTGGATCATCTGATATGCCAGGTAAATGCTGGGCAGAACCATGATAATTCCGAAAACAGCGATGTATAGCTTCTGTCTGCGCAAAACCCGGATGTCCATTTCCAGCTTGGCGGAAACATGGACGATTTTGAGCACGATCACCGAAGAGAGACAGATGAAAAAGCAGTTGATAAAAAACAAGTACATCGCGCCGCCGAAAAAACGCCAGGAATGGCGGGCAATCCCATACCCTGCCGTACACAGGGGCGGCATGAGGGCCGTGGCAATCGCCACACCGGGAATCACATTGGTGACTTTTTCTTTTCTGGTGGTTCCGATAATTCCTGCCAGGCCGCCGAATACAGCGATCAGCACATCCCAGATTGTGGGCGCGGTTCGGTTTAGAAGCTCACTGGAAGGCGTTTTGATCGGGGACAGCCAAAAGTAAACGGTGGAGACCATCACGCAAAAAACTACCTGAAACGCCAGCTTCAGGAAGGCATGTCTGACTCTTGCCATGTCATAAACAGCGATGCCATAGGCGATGTTCATGATGCCGCCCATCAGAGGAGAAATCAGCATGGCACCGATAATGACTGCCGGACTGTTCATGTTCAGGCCGATGGAGGCGATGAACATGGCAAGAATCATGATGCACATGTTCGTTCCCCGCAGCTGCCCGCCGCTGCGGATCCTCTCTTCTATTTCCTCCCCCGACGCGCAATCCGTATTCAGATTAAACGTATCATAAAGGATCCTCTTTAGTTGTTCCATAACTCTTTCTCCCTCTTCTTTTTATGATCGGAACGATTCAAAAACGCTGCCGGTTCCCGAATCGTTATTGCTTTCCTAAATAAAAGCAGGTAAAATAGGACATAAATAGTGACTGTAATGTTCGTAGACAGTTATCCTAAAGTATAAAGGAAAAGGACGCATCACACATGACCTGGGAATTTCATCTTTTGGACACCATACAACATCATCTGCAAAACCCCTTTTTGGATAAAATCATGCCCCTGATCTCCGCGCTGGCGGACAGCGGATTTATCTGGATTGTGCTGACATTGGTCCTGCTGTTTACCAAACGCTGGCGGCGCGCCGGCCAGGCAAGCGCCATAGCGCTGATTTTTATGCTGCTGTTGGGCAATCTCATTTTAAAACCGCTGATCGGCAGAGTCCGGCCCTTTGACGTGAATACCGCGATCCGGCTTTTAATCCAGGCCCCCACGGACTTTTCTTTTCCCTCGGGCCACACCTTTGCCTCTTTCGCCTGTGCCGTCACTTTGTTTTTGGAGGACCGCAGGCTGGGCATCCCTGCCCTCATTCTGGCAGTGCTGATCGCATTTTCCAGGCTCTATCTGTATGTACATTATCCTACCGATGTGCTGGCGGGTCTGCTTCTGGGCATCGCCGCTGCCTTTCTGGGCCACTGGCTTGCGCCCAGGCTTTTCCCTGATCAAGCACATTCAAAATGAAGTTCAGCAGTCCGAAAGGACCGCTGAACTTCATTTTACCCACTTTCTTCATTTCTTGCAACAGTTAAACTCCACTTTCACCACAAACAGATCGGCAATCGTTTCTACCTTAAAAGCGCCGCCGCAGGCTTCCGTAAAGCTCTTTGCGATGGAAAGTCCCAGTCCGCTGCCCCCATCGCTGCGGCTGGCATCCCCGCGCACAAACCGTTCCGTGAAATCCGTGCCTCCGTCCAACTCAGCTTTTGAAGTGTTGCGCACTCCCGCCACCGCCAGATTTCCCCTTTTTTCCAAAGTGAGATAGATCCGGGACCCCTCCAGGGAATACTGCAGCGCATTTTGCAAAAGGTTCTGGAAAACCCGGTAGATCCGCTGGCCGTCCGCCATGATCCAGACGGGTGCTTCCGGTATCTGCGTTTTCAGCGTTACAGACGCAGCATCTATCTGTTCTGCCATATCCGCTATGGTCTGCCGTAAAAGTTTGCCCAGATCCAGTTCTTCCATTTTTACCGGAAGCTGCCCGGAAGCCGCTTTGCTCACCTCAAAAATATCCTGTACCATATTTTTTAACCGATCCGATTTCTCGGCCAGTATCTGCACATAATCTTTCAGATCTTCCGGCAGATTCTCCTCTTCCCGCAAAAGATCCACATAGCTGATGATAGAGGTCAGCGGCGTCTTGATATCGTGAGAAACATTCGCCACCAGCTCCACCTTCATCCGCTCACTCTGCAGTCGTTCCTCCACCGCTTTTTCCAGTCCGTCCCGGATACCGTTCACCTTCTGCGCCATCTGCGCCAGATCCGAATCCGCCGGAAGTTCATATGCTTCCCGGTTTCTTCCGTCGCAGGCATCTGCAATCTGCTCATGCAAAAGTCCCAGATCCTTCGCCAGGCGCTTTTGCCGGACTGCATTATAGATGAGCAGAATAACCAGCGCTAAAAACAGAGCGCCCGCTGCCACGATACAAAAAACCACTTCCGCAATCAATCCCAAAAACAACAGGAACACCGTTGCAAGGCAGAGCATGACAGGCCAGACGCTCCGATCCACCAGACGCTCCTGTATGTCCAGTTCCAGCTCTTTGGTATCCATAAACTGAAGGAAACGGCCGACAAAGCTGTTTTTCCATGGCTTTCCCCCATAGCGGCAGTCCAGATACAAAAGCCGCAGGGGCCAGATGAGAAACAGAGCAAAAAACATAAATTGAAAACTCCAGATGCACAGAAGCGCCAGCGCAGCCAAACGGATTTCTAAAGGAATCCGGCTTAAAAAACGGCCGATTCTTTTTTCGGTTTCTTTCCGTTCCTTTCTGCACAGCCAGGATAACAAAAGCAGTATAAGTCCCGCTGCCGCCGTGCAGCACCAGCCCTTCAGCCAGGCTCTGCCGCTTTCAAACGTGCGATACTGGCTGTACATGATGTTGTCATAGGTCCGGTTCCCGCTGGTATACAAAACAGGTACGCTGCGCACCGCCAGTGTGATTTCACATCTGTCCCACTCTTTTGGCACTTTATAGTTCTGATATCCCGGCACGCGCCAGTGTTTTCCGTCATCTTCATATATTTGATCCCCATAGATGTCCATCTTCACGCCGTTCCGGTAGAGTACTGCCTTTTCCCCGTCATACTTCATCAGGAAATCATAGCCTTTGGGCAGGATGTTTTTCGGACCGCCCACCGTCTCCCCATCCAAATTGCTGTAAAGAACTTTCCCGTCCTTTTTCAGTTCATAAAGCAGGTTTTTATTCTCCCTGTGCTCCTGATGGAAATTTTCCGCCATTTCCCGGATTTCCTCCGGCTTCCATTCTCTCTCATTTCCGGCAAAATCGTTTGCATATGCGACGTTTGCCGTGCCTTCCTCTGAGGATGTCACCACTTCTTCTATCACCGTTTGCTCTGCCGCTGCAGCCTTCATTTTCTGTCCTGCTTCTACATAGGCCGGGCCATAGGAAAGCGGCTGCCCTGCCCCGATGCGGATCAAATCATTTAAGGTTTCCGCTACATTTTCTCTGAATCCCGCTGTATCCTGCCAGGTATTTCCGGGAACCGCCATAAAGAAAACCTCTCTGATGCCGGTCCACTTTGTGAGCGGATTTAACAGAATGCAGCCTGCCAAAAGACTGAGGCCCAAAAACAGCGCCAGCGCGCCAACGATTCCTTTACTTCTTTTCCATTTTGTATCCAATTCCCCACACCACCTTTATGTATTCTGGTTCTTTCGGATTGAGCTCGATCTTTTCCCGGATGCGCCGGATGTGAACCATGACCGTATTTTCAGGAGAAAACGCTTCTTCCTCCCAAACCCTGCGGTAAATTTCCTCCGCCGGGAATACGCGCCCCAAGTTGTTCATGAAAAGTTCCACGATTTTCAACTCCGTAGCCGTCAGCCTCACCGCTTCTCCATCTGCATAAAGCGTCCGTTCCCGCCTGCTGTAGCCCAATCTTCCGTTTACAATCCGGTCCGTTTTCTGCTGTTCATGAATGCTGCCCAGCATGGTATACCGGCGCAGATGGCTTTTCACCCGGGCCGCCAGTTCCTGGGGATTATAAGGCTTTGTGACATAATCGTCCGCTCCCATGGACAGCCCCAGAACCTTGTCCGTATCCTCGCTTTTGGCGCTGAGCACAATAATAGGCAGATTTTTCTTCTCCCGTATCTTCATCACCGCCGAAAGGCCGTCCAGCCGGGGCATCATCACATCCATCAAAATCAGATGTACTTCATTTTCCACCAGCACATCCAGGGCCTGCAGCCCGTCATAAGCTTTCAGCACCCGCAGTCCCTCTTTTTCCAGAAGGATTGCGATCGCCTTCACAATTTCCCTGTCGTCATCCACCACAAGCACACTCGCACTCATCCCTCAAACCTCCGGATCTTTGTTACATAAAGAAGTCTACAGGCAACTTCTTACAATCATTTTACTAAAAATCTTACGGTTTTCTTACAGTTCCGTCAAGGGAAAAAGACTGCCGCACCCGGTCTTACTCTCCGGTGCGACAGTCTCCCTGTTTCCGTTCTTTATTTCTTATCCGCCCTCTTTGCCTGAAATGCTGCATAAATTTCACTTTGTTTAAACTTCCTTTTGTTTCCGATCCAGAGGATCAGGGAAACTGCAAAGAGAATCACAAATCCCGTAACCAGAACTTTTACAATGGTGATCACCACGGGCCGGGTTTTTTTAACGGTCGTTTCCGGTCCCACTCCGTTCATTCCCACCGAATTTGCAATGGCATATAAATTATGATGGCAGGCCTCTTTCATCGCTGCAACGATCACAGGGTCCTTCCTGTATTTGGGAAGCTGCTGCGTTACGAATGGCATCATCGCATCAAAGGCAGAGACTCCGGCAAGAATGCCGTCCACACCGTTCACATAGGAGGTGAGCACATTGTCAGTGATGATCAGGCCGTCGCAGCCCCACTCTTCGCGCAGGATTCCGGTCACCAGACCCGAATGGCCGCCGGACCAGATGCAGCCCCAGCGGGTGTAGGCAATCATGACGCCGTTGGCGTTTCCTTCCTCCACAGGCGCCTGGAACGCCTTCAGATAGATTTCTCTGGCCGCCTGTTCCGGAAGCCATACTCCCAGGCCGATGCGGTCCTGTTCGCTGTCATTTAAAGCGAAATGCTTCATCACCACATGGACGCCCTTATTCTGGATGGCCGCAACCTCACAGGCGCTCATTTTTCCGGATAAAAATCCGTCTTCACTATAGTACTCAAAATTTCGTCCGCCATAGGGCGTCCTGTGAATATTGTTGCCGGGCCCGTAAAGGCAGGCAATATTAGCCTTTACGCAGTCCTCTCCGATCACTCTGCCGATCTCAGTCATCAGGTCTGTATTAAAGGTAGCCGCCATCACGTCCTCTGAGGTGAATGCGGTGGAATCCAACTGCGTGGCGCCGGATCCCAGCAGAGACGCGGTCAGCCCCTGAGGACCGTTTTCGTCCCTGGTGCCGGGAGCCTGTACCGATAAAACGGGCATGGTCCAGTGGAAGGAATCTCCGATTAAGCTCACCATTTCCTGAAAGGTCAGCTGATCCAGAAGCGGCCCCCATTTTTCATCCTCATAAGGAAGGCCGATCATATCATAAAGCTTCAGCCCGTTTTTCGCCCCCAGAACAGGCATTTCCGCGGACTCGTAATCCGCCGGATGATACCGCACATCCTGCAGGTTTTTTATCTTCATGTCCGTAAGTTTTAAGGGCGCGTTCCGGGCCGGGAAGGTTCCCGTCCAGTCCTTTCTGGACAGATAGGTTACTTTATCCTCCTTATCCCCATATAAATTAATATCGGCATCGGAAAGCTGATTTTCAATCCTGGTCCCGTTTGCAGAAACCGCATAGGTTTTATCGTCGAAGCTTTCCTGCTCCCATCGGTAAACCAGTCCGGCATCCCCTTCTGCATCCATCCGGCCTTCCGTATTGGCTCCGGTATACCCTTTTGCAGTCAGAATGTTGTTCACCGCATTATGGGAATCTGCAGCCGCCGTCAGATAGTAGCTTCCCCGGTCCAAAATATAGGTGCCCGCTTTGTATGCGTCATAAGATGCCAGATCCCTTTTATTTACATAGGCGGTAACCGTTTCGGAAGCGCCGGGCGCCAGAATATCCGTTTTGGTAAATCCGCAGAGGGAAACGGCCGCTTTCTCCACACCGTTTTCCACATCATAATCGGTATACGGGGATTGTGCATAAATCTGCACCGTTTCTTTCCCGGACCAGGTATCTCCGGTATTGGTCACTTTTAAGGAAACCGCAAACCGGTCATTTTCTTCTTCATATTTTACGGACATATCGCTGTATGCAAAATCGGTATAGCTCAGTCCAAACCCAAAGGGATACGCCACTTCATCCCCATAGGCATAAGCGCCGGCATTTCCGGTTCCCATGACGTAATCTTCGTAACGGGTCTCGTAATATTTGTATCCCACATAAATGCCTTCCTGATAAATCATATAAGTCCTTGCATTCTCCGGAATAATCCCTTCCCGATATCCGTCATATACAACAGGTGTAAAATTCGCCATCGCAGGCGAAGCATAATTATCATAGCAGTAAGTATCCACCAGGCTTCCGGAAGGATTTACCTCTCCGGCCAGGATATCCGCCACCGCATTGATGCCGGAAATGCCCACATCTCCGATCCAAAGGCAGGCATCCACACCGTATTCGTTCTGCTTTAAAAAGTCAACCTGCAGCGCGTTGGCAGAGTTGATCAACAGAATAATTTTGCGGACAGTCCCCTTTTCCTTCATGGCAGCGATATTGGACAGCAGATCCTTTTCGTTCTGATCCAGGGCAAGGTAGTTATTTTGTCCGTATTCCAGATCCGCGCCTTCCCCGCCGATCCTGGAAATCACCACAATCGCCGCATCTCCATAGGAAGAAACGGATTCCTTTACCTCGTCCGAATAGACGCTCCATGGCACCTCCGCTACCTGAGCGCTGGCCAGGCTGACCATACCTCCTTTTGTTCTGGCGTACTGGCTGCCCGCTCCTTCCGCGTAAAAGTTCCACAACGTCTCATTCACGATAAAACCCGCTTTTCCCAAAGCAGTTTTCAGATTGTCCGCCTTAGATGCGTCAATATTCCCGGAACCGGTGCCGCCGTAAACCAGATTCACGGATGAACCGGAAAAGCAGCTCACTTCTGCGCCCTTTTGAAGCGGAAGCGCTCCGTTTTCATTCATCAATAACGCTGCCCCTTCCGCCTCCACCTGACGGCATATATCCAGTCCATAGGCATCCAGTTCTTCCACGCTGGCAAAATCGGAATCAAAATAAACAGCATTCTTATCTTCCTTGTTTAATTTCCAGAATGTTCCTCCCACAAAGGCTGCCACCGTATTATCAAATATCGTCAGCACCACCATCACCGGAATTAAAATAACCGCCAGCACCGCAGCCAGAATCGTCAGTCCTTTCCAGGGTCTTATTGCCTTCCGCCGCGCTTTCCGGTATGCCTTTTTCTGTGCCTTCCATTCCCTCTTTTCTTCCATGTACGCTCCCTCCGTCATATGTTCTTTGCTTTTTGTATAAATATTTCTTCAAAAACCTGCTTATTATATGTAAATTTTACATGATTTCTTATTTTTACACAACGCATTTTCTCTAAGTGGTTCAAATAATGACATAAGTGGAGTGAAAATTCGGGATTCTTTTTACTTTTTGCTCTTTTTTTCTGAAACGCAAAAAAGTGCCGGACCCGCCAGGGGTCCGGCACGAATTCATGCCTGTCTGTTACTCTTCATATCCGTTGGGGTTCTGAGACTGCCATCTCCAGGAATCCTCGCACATCTCTTTGATGCCGTACTCGGCTTTCCAGCCCAGTTCTCTCTCCGCTTTGCCCGCATCGGAATAGCAGGTTGCGATATCGCCGGGGCGGCGGGGCTTGATCACATAAGGGATCTTTACGCCGGTGGCCTCTTCAAAATTCTTCACGATATCCAGCACGCTGTAACCTTTGCCTGTTCCCAGGTTATAGATGTTTAAGCCGGCCTTTTCTTCGATCTTCTTCAGCGCTTTCACATGGCCTCTTGCCAGGTCAACCACATGGATGTAATCTCTGACTCCGGTGCCGTCGGGAGTATCATAATCGTTGCCGAATACGCCCAGCTCTTTTAACTTGCCCACAGCTACCTGTGTCACATAAGGCATCAGGTTGTTGGGGATTCCGTTGGGATTCTCGCCGATGGTGCCGCTCTTATGCGCACCGATGGGATTGAAGTAACGAAGCAGCACTACATTCCATTCCGGATCTGCCTTCTGGATGTCGGACAGAATCTGCTCCAGCATGGATTTGGTCCAGCCATAAGGGTTGGTGCACTGTCCCTTGGGACATTCCTCTGTGATGGGGATGATGGCGGGATCGCCGTATACGGTTGCGGAAGAAGAGAAAATAATATTCTTCACGCCGTGTTTTCTCATCACATCCACCAGTGTCAATGTGCCTGCAATGTTATTTTCATAATATTCCCAGGGCTTTGCAACGGATTCGCCGACCGCTTTGAGGCCTGCGAAATGGATGCAGGAATCAATCTGCTCTTTTTCAAAGATTGCGTTGAGCGCTTCCCTGTCCAGAATATCCGCTTTATAAAAAGGAACCTTTTTCCCTGTGATCTTCTCCACTCTCTCAAGGGATTTCTCACTGGAATTGCTCAGGTTATCCACCACAACTACGTCATAACCTGCGTTCTGTAACTCCACTACGGTATGGCTGCCGATATACCCGGCGCCGCCTGTCACCAAAATTGCCATGTCAAATTCCTCCATTTTCTGCCACATCCTGCCGCCATGCCGGAAAACATGCTCAGGCGGCCTCTGCGGCCAACTCCCTGGTTTCTATTACCAAAGAACGTCCGGATAAACGCCGGCTTCTTTCAGCTTTCTGATGGATTCCATGACAAAAGGCTTGTCCTCTTTGTAGGTCACGCCGAACCACTTGTCCGCGGAATGCAGCACTTCCACCGTAGCCTTGCCCGCCTTTAAGAGCTTGTCCACTTCGATGGGAAGGAAGCACTCGGATTTTAACGGGTTCTTCGCCACTTCTTCTGCAAAGAACTTATCCACTGCAGCGCCCAGTTCATTCAAAATGCTGGGGGAGAAAGCCCACATATTCATGGAAACAGGCGTATCCAGCGTCAGCGGAATCCATGTCTTACCGTCATCCTCTGTATAAGCGGCGCCGTCTTCCGTCTTGACGATCTTGGTCCGTTCCGCAATTTCCATCAGATATCCGTCCGCATCGGTCACGCATACGCCTCTGGCAACGGAACCGTTCTCTGTCAGCGTATTCCCCAGCTGATAGCCTACCATCGCATAGCGGTACTTTTCATCGTCCTCATGAGTAGTCAGGAACTTGTAAAGCTCCTCATAAGCGCTTCTGCCATAATAGTCATCCGCATTGATGACGGCAAACGGCGCATTCACCACATCCTTACAGCACAGGATCGCATGAGCGGTTCCCCAGGGCTTCACCCTGCCTTCGGGAATCTGGAATCCTTCGGGCACCCGGTCGAGTTCCTGGAAAACATATTCCACTTCAATATGTTTACTGATGGCGTCTCCAACGCACTCCCGAAAGTCCTTCTCGTTTTCCTTCTTGATGATGAAAACGACCTTCTGAAATCCTGCCCTGACCGCATCATAAATGGAGAAATCAATGATCTTGTGGCCTCTGTCGTCCACAGGGTCAATCTGCTTCAAACCGCCGTAACGGCTTCCCATGCCTGCTGCCAGAATCACTAATACCGGTTTATCCATACGTTCCCTCCTATTTTAACCGGAAGCCCCCCTTTCCACAATTCCCGCATGTTGCAAAGACCTGTCGAAATGTTAAACAGCTTCCCTTAATTGTTCCCGGGGATTTCTCGGATTTTCCTCCCTGTTTCCCCTTTTTCCTATTATAACATGCACGGGCATAAACCGCAAATCACAAAAGTTGCCCAGATTGTCACTTTCAGCCCTTCACCAGCTTTTTTACCACGGGAATCCGCTCCAGAAGGAGCGTGACAATAAAAGCAGGCGCCATGAGCAGAATATTTTTCAGGATGTTCGTCCCTACACTGAACGAAATACCGCGGTTTAACAGCCATGCCGCCAGAGGATTGACCAGAAGCCACCCGAAGAGCCAGTGGATGTAAAAAATTCCCAGCGTCCGGGAAGCAACCGCCTCCACCGGCACCCGCAGCCAGGCCCAACGGATTTTGGTATCCTTTAACAGAAGGAACAGTCCGGTTCCCATAAAGATCACGGGCACATGCCGATAGCCGTCCTGCAAAAGGTTTCCGTCCCAGGCTGCCCGGCCGCTCAAAAACCACTTCACTCCCCACAGCGCTGCAAGCCCGCCTGTGAGCATGACCGCGCCCAGAATCCGCTGCCCGGCTTTCGTTCCCGTCCAGGTTTTCTCTCTCTCTGCCAAAAGGGCGCCCAGCAAAAAGAAGCCCAGCATATTCCCGTATTTTCCAAAAGGCTGGAAGGCCGCCAGAGGTTCAAAGGTCAGCGGAAAAGGGATTCCTGCCGTCCGCAGCATATTCCCCAGCACTTCCAGGCTGGACAGGCCATTGGTGAAAAAGAGCGCCAGCAGGGCAATCCCCCACAAAAGCGGCCGCCCTTCCCTGCTGTCTCCTGCGAGACGCACCAGCGGGAAAAGCGCATACACCGCCAGCAGCGCCTCGATAAACCATAAATGACCGTTGATAATTCCGGGCAGTTCCCCGAATAAAAACAGGTAATTCAGGATTTCCCCTGTGCTGCCCCCTGCCACAGGCGTATGCGTAAAGACGGGGATGAGCAGCATATAAATCAGTTTCCACACCACAAGCACTCCGTAAATGCCGATGGTTTTGCGGACATGCTTTTTTAAATCCAGCGGCCGCGCGAACAAAAGCGCCCCGTTCACCATAAAAAACACAGGAACCGCCATCCAGCAGGCCGACATAAAAAGATTCGCCGCCACCGTTTCAGACAGCAGCACAAAGTGGCAGAACACCACCAGAAAAATAGCGATCGCCTTTAAACTATCCAGATATTCCACTCGTTCCTTTTTCATTCGTATCCCCTCAATTCCGGCGTAGTGTCAAGCCCTTCGGGCTTCTTTTGGTACCGCCTTGACCTGGCGGTCAAGCCGTAGCGTCAATCAGCCCTTCGGGCTGATTGACTTCATTATATCCTGTAACTTTCCTGGTGTAAATGTAAACATTTTTAGCGCGTTAAACAGGAAGGAGGAACAATCACACTTTTCTCTCCTGTTTCTGTCTGCGGATTAAAAAAATGACATAAATCAATGTATATGCAGCCATAATGCCGGACACCAGCGGCGCGATGCAGCCGATCACAAACAGATTGTCCGGGCATCGGGTGTAGGCCAGATACAAAAGAGGCATACGCAGCGCCAGCGCGCCGAAGGTACAGCTGATCATAGTGAATAAGGTTTTGGATCGGCCGTTTAAAAAACCGTTTAGCGGGAATACGAAAGCCACGGCCAGATAGTCAAAGCTGCAGGAGGTAAAAAAGGGAATCCCGGCTTCGATAATCGCCCTGTCCCCGGAAAATACCCCGATCATGGACTGGGGCGAAAGCTGTGCCCAGCCCCAGAAAAGGGCGGAAGAAAGAAACGCAAAGCAGATTCCTGCTGCAAGGGATAAATGGGCCCGCTTCGGTTTTGCCGCCCCATAATTCTGGGCCGTGACCGCTGCCAGGGCGCTGGCGATGGAGGTGGCCGGAAGCATGGCAAACACATCGTATTTGCTGGCAACCCCCACCGCTGCCGCCGCGCTGACTCCCAGGCTGTTTGTCACGGAAGTGAGATACAAAAAAGAGAGCCGCACCATGCATTCCTGCAGGGAAATGGGAATTCCCACACAGGCCAGTTCCTTTGCCAGTTCTTTGTCAATCCGGAAATTTTTTAACCGGAAGGTAAAAATAAACCGACTGCGATTCAGGTAAATAACCGCACAGAGCATGCTGATCCCCTGGGAAAAGACCGTTGCCAGCGCTGTTCCTGACACACCCATTCCGGCATATTTCACCAGTACCACATCTCCGATGATATTCAGCACACAGGACAGGGCCGCAAAATACATGGGCCGTTTGGAATCTCCATAGCCCCGCAGCACAGCGCTCACCGCATTATAACCGCAGATGAAAAAAATGCCGCAAAAGCAGATTCTCACATACCGTCTGGCATATCTCATACTTTCTACAGGCGTTTTCAGCGCGATCAGAATGGGATCTGTAAAAAGCAGCATAAAAAAGGTCAGGCAGAGGGCGATGACAGCAAACAGCGTCAGGTTGGTGCCGATTGCCTTCCTGGTTTCCTCTTCCTTTTGCATCCCGGTATATTTCCCCACCAAAATTGTGCCGCCCAGCGTCAGTCCGGACACCATGCTGGTGATGATCTGGGTCACCTGGGTTCCTGTGGATACGGCCGCCACACTTTCCGGCGGGCAGTATCGGCCGATCACCATCAAATCCACAGCTCCATATAGCGCCTGGATGATGTTGGCGATTAAAAAGGGAACGGAGAAGGAAAGCAGCACTTTAAAAACATTTCCCTCGGTAAGTAAATTTTCGTTTTTCATTCTCTCTCTTCCTTTGTCAGATTTGCTACCAAAAGAATAAACCCTCCATCTGCTGGAGGGTCAAGGGTTTCTTACAATAATTTTCCCATCAAGATTTCATCCCGAAAACTGCCATCCCCCAGAATTCTTTTTTCAGGGCAATGCCCAGAGTTGCCCGATGACACAGCTTCCGGCGGTTTGCCACAACAGAAATCCCGGCATTTCCAACCAGCTTTCCATCCACCCGGGCGCTGATCATCAGGCTGCTGCCGTCTTCCTGCTGCATTTTTAAGAAAGCTGCTTCCTCTTCTGTGGTCATCGTCACCTCTTCCGGAAAACGCGTCATAAAATAGGTTTCTGCAGAGGTCTGCCTTAAATATGAGAGCAGATCCTCGGCGTCTTCTTCCGCCGGACTTTTCAAAATACAGAACTTTCCGTTTTTTAGCCTTACCCGCTTTTCTGCCAGTCTCATACCTTTTTCCTCCTCACCGGAATCTGGAGTTCTGTCACATATTTCGATTCATCATCCGTAAACCCAGCGTCGATCAGGGTCACTTCCACAGAATCCCCGACACATTCCATTCCCTCTTCCTGTGCAAAATCCAACAGCTTTTCATAATGCCGCGCCGCATTTTTATGGGTTCCCCCAAAACGCACGGTGAGATAATCCCCTGCCTTGAGGCTGGTCGTCTTTCCTTCAAATCCGTCCTCATTTTCCACAAATACAAAAATGCCGTTATACTGATCCAGAATCCTTTTTCTCAGATTTTCCCCGGAAATGGAGATTCCCACTTTTCCCAAAAACATCATGGGGCCCATCCCGTTTTGCTGTTCCAGCTCCCGGATGGGGTATTCCAGGTCATCTTCCAGCCGGATTTCTTTTTTCAAAACCGCGACTTTGCGCTCCGCAAAAAATTGCTGCCGGATTACCTCCTGCTCCCCATACTCCGCCTCGTCCAGCTGCTGCAGCCTGCGCTCCAGTTTCTTCTCCACTTTTTGAAGCGCCCGGATCTTTTCTTTGGTTTCCTCTTTTTGCTCCAGCAAAAGCTTTCTGAGTACCTGCGTGTCCCTGTTTTCAAAAAAAAGCGCGATCTTTGCCAGAGGCATTCCCAGCGCCCTCAGATATTTGATCGTATTCAGGCGTTCAAACTGCCGGGTGGAATAATACCGGTATCCCGTTTGAGGATCCGTTTTTTCCGGCTTTAAAATGCCGTATTCATCGTAGTAGCGCAGGGTGCGGATATTTATGGAAAAAAGGGACGCGATCTCCCCGATTGTAAAATATTCTTTCATCACAGCTCCACTGTCTTTCCCACCGACGGTTTCACCACAGAAATCTCCGGATGCTCCCTGTCCATCAGCCTTTTAAATCCTCTTGTATCCACGCTTTCCGAAACCGGCGGAAACGCATCGTCAAAATGATCCAGTAAAATCCGCTTCGGACGGAGACGTTCCACCACCTCCAGGGCATCCGCTTCCAGATATCCGCTTCCCTGAAAAGGCAGGATTAAAAGATCTGCTCCCACCGGATAGGAAACCTCCTCCTTTAACCCCAGGCTGCCCATGACCAAAACGGTTTTCCCTTCCGCATTCAGTTCATACAGGTATGTCTGGCCCCCTTCCGGGAAACGGCGGTTTAAATAACCCAGAGCCAGCGCATTTTTCAAATAGCGCAGGGTGCGCACGGAAACCAGCTTCCGTAACGCTTTTCCAAATCCCGGTCTGGCATGCTGTCCTTCCCATACCTTTAATGTTATGTTTCCCACTTTAAAAACAGTCCCCGGTTTCACCTCCACCACATTGCCGGTGTCTGCGACCAGTTCCGCCAGCGTATCCGCCGCTGCTTTGGGACAATATATCGTCGCCTCCGCCGATCCTTCTTCCTCCAGAAATTCCGGAACCTCCATCAGATGATCCAGATGACCGTGGGTGATGCAGATGATTTCATCCTGTAAAAAGTCGTCAATACTGTTGGGATTTTCCCCACCCAAAAGCTGTACAAAAGGATCGAATAAGATCCGCTCCCCTTCCGCCTCAATTCTGACGGATGCTGTTCCAAGCCACGTAATTTTCATTTTTCCCTCCCACCTACCGCAGGCTTTTTTGCCAAACGGATCAATCTCAATTTGGATATTTTTTCAAAGCCGGCCGGACATCGGACGCCCGGCTACATAAATTTTTTCTTTTTAAAAAAGAGGATGCAAAATCCCACCACAAGAATGCTCAATACAATCACTCCGGCATAGCCGTATTTCCAATACAATTCCGGCATATTTTTAAAATTCATGCCGTACCAGCCCACGATCAGGGTCAGGGGCAGAAAGATCGTGGTCACCACCGTAAAAATTTTCATTGTTTTATTCAGACTATAATCCATCGCCGCATTCAGGGCCTCCCGCAGATGGACCAGATTTTCCCCCAGCACCTGGGTACTGTCGCTCAGGCGTCCCGCCCTGTCCGTAAAAATCTTCATATAGCGCAGATCATTTCCCTCAAAAATATTATTGGCATTCTGCTGCAATTCTTCGCCGATATCAATGAGCTGTTCATAATAATGCTTCTGGATCGTCAGTTCATTGCGCAGTCTGAAAATTTCCCGGTTCAGTTCCGGCTCGATTTCCCCTTCCACCAACTGTTCTTCCAGCTGTGTGGTACGCTCTTCGATCCGCTCCAGCGCCTCTGCGCCGCCCTGCATCAGAAGCTCCATCACCGCAAAAATGACTTTCTCCAGCGTTGCGTTTTTTTCAAACCGGCTGCAGGCCCGGGCAAAAAGCTGCTCCACACTGCCATCCTCATCCCTGATTTTCACCAGCAGAAAAAGATCCTTTTTGATATAAAAGCCGATCCGGTCCCTCAGTCCCCGCACATCCTTTAAATCCAGCATGCTGACAATGCCGAAGCTGACCTCGTCATAGGTGTCAATGCTGGTCCGCAGACGGGTCTGGCGGCCTTCGCACTCCCGCACCGTCCCTTCCGGAAGCCCCAGCCTTTCATAATTTTCCCCGAGCTCTTTCAGCGTCAGATAGCCCACCGCCGCAGCCCCGTTGCCCGGCAGCAGTTGATCCGTTTTTTTCACTTCTCCGTCTTTTATCACAAAATACACGAAAGTTCCCTCCTTTCGTTTCCCTTATCCTACGCCTCCCGCTTTCCTTTTGTCAATCTGTTCGATCGGGCTGCCCGGAAAAATAGCAGTTGATTCCCGGCGTTGGGCCGTGCTACAATACTTTCATGCTGTCAGGGGCAATATTCTTATGAAGGGACACTAAAAAATGGAAGCATTCGAGCAGTTTTTAAAAACATGCAGTGATTTCGTCTGGGGAATCCCGATGATTGTACTTTTATTTGGAACCCATATTTTTCTGACGATCCGGCTGCGCTTCATTCAGAAGCACACCTTTCGGGCGATCCGCCTTTCGGTCACTCCCGATAAAGGCGCCAAGGGTGATATCAGCCAGTTCGGCGCGCTTGCCACGGCTCTCGCGGCCACCATCGGAACCGGCAATATCGTGGGCGTTTCCACCGCCATCGCGCTGGGCGGTCCCGGCGCTGTTTTATGGTGCTGGCTGACCGGCGTTTTCGGTATTGCGACCAAATATGCGGAGGCTCTGCTGGCGGTCAAATTCCGCACCAAAAACGAAAAAGGGGAAACCGTAGGCGGACCCATGTATACCATTGAGCGAGGGCTGCACTGTAAATGGCTGGCTGTTATTTTTGCAGTCTTTACCATTCTGGCCACCTTCGGCGCGGGCTGCACCGTGCAGTCCCATGCCATCACCAACGTGGTGGAATCCACTTTCCACATCAGCCCTGCCGTCAGCGGCCTTGTGGTGACTGTGCTGGTGGGAATTGTCATTTTAGGAGGTATTAAGACCATCTCCAACGTCTGCGAAAAACTGGTGCCTTTCATGTCGCTTTTTTATGTGCTGGGCTGCCTGGCGATCCTGTGGATCAACCGCGCTTTCCTGATCCCCGCCATCGTTCTCATCGTAAAATCCGCCTTCACCACCCGCGCCGCTGCGGGAGGATTTGTGGGAAGCACCGTGCTTTTGGCCTGTCGGTATGGCATGGCAAGAGGCCTGTTTTCCAATGAATCCGGCCTGGGCACCGCGCCCATCGCGGCGGCCTGCGCTCAGACCAAAAACCCGGTCCGTCAGGCGCTGGTTTCCATGACCGGCACCTTCTGGGATACCGTCATCGTCTGCGCCATGACCGGCGTTGTCATCGTCAGTTCCATCCTGCATATTCCGGGACAGTTTACGCAGGCAGCGGATGACGCCCTGACTCAGGTATCCTTCGCCCAGCTGCCCGGTGTGGGAAGCTATATCCTGACCATCGCGCTGAGCATTTTTGCCTTCACCACAATCCTGGGATGGGCGTATTACGGGGAACGGTGCATGGAATATCTTTTCGGCACAAAGATCACCTGGCTTTATAAAGTCATTTTCCTGGCGGTCCTGTACATAGGCGCGGTTTCCTCTTTGAGCATTGTGTGGACTTTCTCCGATCTGATGAACGGTCTCATGGCCTTCCCCAATCTGGTGTCTCTGTTGCTGCTTTCCGGTGTGGTGGTGAACGAAACCCGCCATTATCTGTGGGAAAACCGGCTGGACCATCTCAATCGGGACGAAGCCCAAAACGAGGAAGCTTCTTAAAAATGAATCGTAATATCCCCAAAGGCCAGGCGTTCGCGCCGGCCTTTTTCGTCCTCTACAAGCAGTCTGCCGTCGGACAGAATTTCCAGCGCCCTGGCCTCGTATTCCCGATGGCTTGTGACCACCGTTATCTGTTTGCCGGGGACGATATTGCGTTCCCGGTACAAAGGCGATATTTCTTTCTTTTCCACTTCTTCCAGGAGCGCGTTCACAATGGCGGCAATCAGTCCGTTGCGGTCTGCCGCCTCATTTTTTTGCAAAATTGCGCCCGCCTTTCCGGCCAGTTCTCCCGGGAATCCGTTTTCCGGCTCATAGAGGTTTAATCCGATCCCCACCACCGCAAACTCGATTCTTCCGCTTTCCAGATCCGTGACAGCTTCTGTCAGGATTCCTCCCACCTTTTTATCCCGGTAAAAAAGATCGTTCATCCATTTGACGGATAGTCTCACATGACAGATTTCTTCCACGCCCCTCAAAGCAGCCACCGCTGCGGACGTGGTGAACAGCAGACTGTCCTCCATATCCTTTTCCGGACGCAGGATCACCGTAAAATAGATGCCGCTTTCCGCCGGGGAATAAAACCGTTTTCCCCGCCGTCCGCTTCCTTCCGTCTGACAGCGGGCGGCGATCACCGTCCCGTGAGGCGCGGCCTTTGCCACCGCTTCCTGCTTTGCCGCCCGGTTGGTGGAGGCAGTCACCTCCAACACGGTGACAGGAACATCTTTTTTCACCAGTCCGGCACGGATTCCGTCAGCATCCAGCCCGCCGTTTGTTTCCGTCAGCACATACCCTCTGTTGGTGCCCGATAAAATAGTATAGCCTTCCTCCCGCAGCGCTTTCACCGCTTTCCATACGGCGGCCCGGGTGCAATGCAGCTGTTCCCCGATCTTTTCTCCGGAAACGCACTCTCCCTTATGGGCAGACAACACTTCCAGCAGTTCCGATTTGATTGACATTTCCTTCTCCTCCGTTTTCAACGGTTCTGCACTTCTTTATGTCGGATGACGCGCTCCTGTCTCATCTCTTTCATTCCGGCTGCGAGCAAAGCCCGCCTGCCCTCCTCACTTCTGGTAAAAATCAAGTCGCTGGCGCCGATACAGGGAACGATATGGCGGGCGAAGAGACTGGCATCCTCTTTTTTCCTGCCGAACAATTCCGGCACGGGATAACAGGACCGTCCCTCTTTTCCCGGATCCGACACCTCCAAAAGATAGCGCTGCCCGTTCACCTCTCCCAAAAACTCCGCCAGTGTATCCGCAAATACATTTTTTTCCCGCTGGGTGCCGCCTTGCAGCACGGAAAAGCAGACCGGCACTTCCCCTTCTTTCCTGCTCTCTTTCGTTTGAACCTCCGTAGAAAGTCCTGCCGAAGAAAGCGCTCCCACTTCCTTCAGCGCTGCCAGCACCGCATCTGCCACCGCCTTTAAAAACAGCTCCGGGCGGGTGAATACAGCCATTTGTTTTCGGATGCAGGACAGCACAAAACACACGGCGGCCGCCGCCAGCATTACCGCCCCCGCAAGAATGAAATATCCGAGCAATGCCAGAATCACGCCCAGGACTGCCATAATTCCCAACGCTGATTTTGCCTTTTCTTCTTGTTTTCCGAACTTCTTTCTCTGATTTTCCGCCTTCAGATCCTGTTCTCCCGCTCCTACTTTATCCACAATCTCCATATTGATCAGGCGCGCCAGCGATCTGTCCCACCGCTCCCGTAGTCCGGCCCTCTGTCCGGAAAGCTCTTCCATTTTTGCATTGATGACATCCAACTCCCGGTTTCCGTAAGGGGGCCGGATACAGGTGAGCCGGTCCAGACCGCTTTCGATCACATCCTTTTCATAATGGATACCCAAAAATCCCTCAAAACGGCGGCGCAGAGTGGCGAAATCGGCGGAACTGCTTTCCCGGGAACGGCAGGTCTTTTCTCCGCCCTCCTTTTCCGTCCAAACAGGTTCCATACAGATCAGATGCCAGATATTGCTCACCTTATCCGGATTTTCCTTCACGGTACGGATGGCCCGTCCCCGCATCTGATTGCTGAGCATGAAGGAACCCACAAAGGAGGCCAGGATCAGGGAATTGATACACGGGGAATCCCAGCCCTCTCCCAGCAGGGATTTGGTGCCTATCAGCACACGGATGAAGCCTGCGGCAAACAGCTCCGTCAGATAGACGGTCATCCTGGGGCCGCCGCCGCTGATGTCTGCCCGGTAATAGCCGGTATCCAGGCAGGGCTTCAGAATCGCTTTCTGTCCGTTTTTTTCCGCCATTTCCACAAACGCTTCTTTCGCACATTCCGGCAGGATCACCACACTGCCGGAAAGCGCCGCCAGCCTCACATCCATCCCGCTGCATTCCCTTCGCAGAGATTCAAAGATGGGGACCACTCCGATTTCCTGTACCGGCTTTGCTATGACTCCCACAGCGGATAAATATTCTCCCCGGATGAAATCCGTCAGAATCAAAAGCCGCAGCTCTTCTCCCAGGTTTTCGTATTCCTTTTTCACGATTTTCTGCATGCTGATGAGCTTGCCCCGGCTGTTCATCAGCATTTTGTCCACCGCTGAACTGGCCGCCAGCTCTACCCTGTTCTGATGGATCAGGCCTTTTGCCCGAAGGGCGGCCGCCAGTTTTTTTTGGTATCCCTCTTCACAGGCATAGCTGTCTGCATCTTCCCATAAAAATCCCTGTAAAAGTTCCGCCAAAAGCGCTCGGTCCATGGGCGGCAGTTCCGTCAGGCCGATCAGGCTTTTCAGCCCGTCCGGAATCCGCTTCCCCTTTTCCTTTAAAAAAGAAAGCAGCGCAGTGAGATAGGGAATGTTTCCTTCAAACTGTTTCAGATATTCTTCCGGGCAGGTCAGGACGGCATGGGTTTGAACCGCCGCCGCAAACCTTTCATCTGCCATCAGTTTTCGGTAAACCTGCGCCGACGCTTTCCGGAACGTTTCCAACTCCTCCATTTCCTCCGGAGCAGGCATATTGAAATAGACATAGTCCTGATGAGGGCACAGGCTTTTTTCTTTCACAAGCTCCGGCACGCTGATTTCCTCATCGATCGGTCCGCAAAGACGGATATAGCGTTCCCACTGGGCAGGAGTGGAATCATAGGGCGGGGTGGCCGTGAGGGAAATTGTAACGCACCCCCTGCAATGCCCCAGCACCTCTTCCAGCGCTTTCTGCCATTCGCTGCGCAGATGGTGGGCTTCGTCCAGACAAAAAGTACGAAAACCTGCTTTTTTGATGGCCTCATATAAATCAAACCGGCTGTAATCCTTTTCTTCCCGAATGCCGTCCTCATCCTCTTCCACACTCTTTAATTTTTTCAGGCAGCTGTGCAGTCCCTGATAGGTAATCGCAGTGATGGGGGCCGCATTCCGGATATCGTTGGACAGCAGTTCCTCCGGTGCGCCGAAGCCTTCCCGGATGCGGGACAGCCACTGTTCCCGGATGGTGACGGAAGGCGCAAGGATCAGGCAGGGCGCATCCGCCCGGGCGATCAGTTCTATCCCCAGCGTGGTTTTTCCCGATCCGGGCGCGGCCACAATATGGATTTTCCCGTCTTTTCCGTAAGTTTCCGCATTTTTGAGCACCCGTTTTTGATAACTGCGCCAGGTTCCCGAAAATTGAAGCGACTGTCGGATCCTTCCTCCCGAAGCGGCCGTTCTTTTCCTGCTTTTTCCCGTTCCCATCTCTTTTTCCCCCTCTGTCTCCTCACAAGGACGCTGTTTTTATCCGTTCAGGCTTTCGGCTTTCGTCCGGCAATCCGCAAAACTGCCCGCAGAACAAACAACGTCACCAGCAGACAGGCCGGGAATACCACGCCTGCCAAAAGCCCTTTTTTCAGATCGGAATCAAAGATACCGGATACCACGCCTACCAGGCCCGGTCCGATGTTGCAGCCCACATCCCCAAAGAGGGCAAAAAAAGCGAACATCGCTGTGCCGCCCCTGGGGATGGCTTTTGCCGCCATGCTGAAGGTGCCCGGCCACATGATTCCCACAGACAGGCCGCAGAGAGCGCAGCCCAAAAGTCCCAGCACCGGATTTTTAGAAAAGGAAGCCAGCAGGTAGCTGACAACACAAAGACAGGCGCTGAGAGCCATGAATTTTTTCAGGGAAATCCGTTCCGCAAATTTCGCATACAGCGCCCGTGCACTTCCCATGAAAACTGCGAAGGCACAGGGGCCCGCCAGGTCTCCCACCGTTTTGGAAACATGCAGGCCGGATTCCGCAAAGGCGGAGGCCCACTGGCTCATCCCCTGCTCGCTTGCCCCCGCACAGACCATGAGGAGTGCAAACAGCCAGAAAAGCCCGTTTTTCCCCAGTTCCCGGATAGACAGTCCTTCCCCGTCCTCCACCAGCCTGCGGATGGGCACAAAACAGAAGAACACCGCATTACAGGCCGGGATCAACGCCCACAGACAGGCCAGCACCCGCCAGTTCCCAATTCCCGCCAGGACGAAAAACAGCGTGGAAAGCAGAACCACCGCCACCTGTCCCCAGCAGTAGAAAGAATGTAACAGGCTCATGACCGCTTCTTTATTTTTCGTAGGACAGGCCTCCACAATGGGGCTGATCAGCACCTCGATCAGGCCGCCGCCCACCGCATAGATTCCGGCCGCCAGCATCAGACCTGCATAGGGATCCGAAAATATACCCGGCAGCACCGCCATTCCCACAAGCCCCAGGGCCGCCAGCACATGGGCCGCCACGATACATATCCGGTAACCGATCCTGTCCACATATCGGGCGGATATCAGATCCACCACCAGCTGAACACCGAAATTCATGGTGATCAAAAAAGCCAGCTTTTCAAAATTGACCTGAAATTCACTGACAAAGGTCAAAAATAAAAGCGGCGCAAAATTATTCACAATCGCCTGGGTGATATAGCCCAGATAAGATGCCGTTATGGTAAAACCATAATTTTCCCTGATTTTTGTTTTCACATTTCTGTCCTCTCATGTCTCAATCACTTTTGCCGGATGCCAACCGACTTTTACCTTCCCGTGGATCCGACAAAAGTATGATACACTAAAAAGGAAAAACTGGAAACAGGAAATAAAAAATTCTGGCGCTTGTTTTTGCGAAACAGATGTGCTATGGTAAAATCAATCTTTGCTGATAAAGATTCTGGCCGGACTTCCGGCATCCTTTTTATATCAAACTTATCCCTGATTATCATGAATCATAATATGCTTACCCGGGCAGCCGGGGGACGTGCTCCAACCCGTTCCATAACCTTGCGGAAGGGGGTGGTAATGATGAGTACATATGAAGAATTACAACTGATTGTATCTGTTGCGGTGCTGATCGTTGCGATTTTGACTTATACCCATAAAAAATAGCCGTCCCAACTTTGGCGAGTTGACGGCTATTTTTTAGATCAAATTACGTCGGAGCGGGGGTGAGGCGCGCTCACCTTCCGGCTGTCCTGTTAAGCATATTATAATCATCTATACGAAAAATGTCAATCATTGGACGCTTGATTCGTCAACGCGAAGATTATCCGATGATAATATGCTTACCCGGGCAGCCGGGGGACGTGCTTCCGCCCATTCTGAGTCTTGCAGAAAGGGGTGGTGTCTTATGAGTACATATGAAGAATTACAGCTGATTGTATCCGTTGCGGTGCTGATCGTTGCGATTTTGACTTATACCCATAAAAAATAGTAAATTTTCGGAGGCTATAAAATCCTTTTTTCAGCCTGAAAGGCCTACAAAATCAGCATTTCCGCTATGTGAGAAACCGTCCTGCAAAGGGTAAAATGGTGCCCGAATGGTGCCCAAGCGAACAGACCGAGTTATGAGCAGTAGCATGAAGTAATGAAACAAAATGAGCTGTTTGACATTTCTATGCGGTCATAATAAAATGAAAAAAGGTAGTTATGGATTTGCACGATCTAGGCTTAAAAGATATATAAATTGAAATTTAAGAGAGGAAACATTATGAAAAAATATTTCGGTATTTTGTGTTCTTTAATAGTGGTAATATCAGTAACAGCGTGTGAAGCAGAATTTAACGGTAGCCGGACGGGAAATGATAACGAGTTTGTGATGGACTATAAGGTATTTAATAAAACCGACTCTCAAGACTTAATCGTTAAAGAAGGAGATACTATCCATGCAGAAATTATCGTTGAGGGTGGTAGCTTATCATTTAAGATTCAGAAAGATGATGAAGTACCTGTCTATGAAGGTGAAGATGTTTCCTTTTCTGATGAATTTGATGTTGATATTGAAGAAAGTGGAACGTATACAGTTTCAGTAACGGGAGAAAAAGCGAAAGGAAGTGTCAGCTTTACAGTAGTTACTAATCAATAGGCAAATCCCAATTCGTCGAACTGGTTTCCTGCGCCTTATTGGTATAAGACGTGCTTCCTCTTTAGCCGTTTTCAATAGTGGCAAGCAGGGCACAACGGTACACACCGTTGTGCATTTGCCCATTTTCCGCTGTGCGAAAACTGTTCAAACCGCTTGTTAGGGGCCGCCCCCAATCCCCCGGCGGCCACTTTGCTGCCTTGCGAACGCTCCACAGGTGGAGCGGCTACGCGCCCTTACGGGCGCTGATAGACGGGAGAACTAACCGGCTGGGAAGAAGTACGCTCACATCGTTTGGCAGGACGCGTGGTCGCCCCGTTAGTGGCGATGAAAAAGGCCGTCTTTTGCGGCTCTTTTCCGGGGTTTGGGTTCCAGTACCCAACAAGCGTTTTGCAGGAACGTATATACTCCTGCCCTGCTTGCTACGATTGTTTTTGATAGGATTCGGATTCCCACCGTGCATGAATACAGCCCCGGCATGAGACGGGGCTAAGTCTCACGCCGGGACTGTCATGCGGAACGATAAAAGCCCGTTTTAGGGGGTTCAGGTGAAATGATACAGCCCCCCCTCGGCACCGCGTTCGTAGGGGCTCATTATGCCAAGGATTTTGAGACCCTATTTGTCACCGCTCGCTTGTACCCTGCTCATAAACTCTATCCGGCCTCCTGGTTTTGTAGTATACTAGGGGCATTAGCAGGCCACGCAAGGGTTGCTATTTTTTGTTTTGTGGTGCCCAAATGGTGCCCAACTTTACAAAAGCATGCTGTCACAGCTTATGCCGCCTTATCTACGGAATTTGAGAAAACGCCCATTTCATGCGGCTTTGCGGGGTATACCTATGAAACGCTTTGCCGCCTTATGGCACACAAAATAGCTATTCTAGCAATAAAAAATAGCCGTCCCAACTTTGGCGAGTTGACGGCTATTTTTTATTGATTTTATAGACGGAAATCGTCTTATAACTTCTTATAGGTGTTTACAGGAACGGCGAGAAAGCCTTTGTTTTCAAGGGTTTTGCCATTTCTCTTTATATTCTGTCATAACTCCGCATAAATCCATTTTGTAAGCGCGGGCGGCAAAAAAGCGTCACGCGCAAAGGAAAAAAACAAGGAGGACGACATGAAAAACACACTTTTGGATAAGGGTATTATACTCCCGTCCGGCGAAATCAACAAGGATAAGATAAACCTTGTCGCCGGAGCAATCACGCAGCCATTCGCAGAAATGGTATGGGTAACGACAGGCGGCGACATGGAAACCGTAAACCGCTTGACGGACGTACTCTTTACCATGAACACCCCCGCCGACCGGGGCAAACTGTTCAAAATCATCAAAATGCTTTACGGGCTTATGGGCTTGCCCTTTTCCGAGGAAGCCGAGCCTATGGACGCAGACCCCGCCGCATTGGAATACTTCATCTTTTCCTTTACGGCAGACTTTGGCGAAGTCATACAAGACCTCATAGCCGAGGAAAATTAAATACAGACCCGCACAGGCGGCGTTTCTCACTCTCTTAACGGGAGAACAGGAACGCCGCTATTTTTATGCCCTCATGTTACGCAGTAGGAGCAAAAAAGCCTTTATTTTAAGCGGCTTTGCGGGCGCGGTTTTGACCGGGCAAGGGATTGATACCTTTCCCCTCAAAACCGCCGTCTAACAGCGTAACAAATCCACAGCAAAGGAGTGATGAAGCTATGGCAGTTTTCCGCGTGGAACGAAACAAGGGCTATACCGTAATGAGCAACCACCATTTACGCAACAAAGAGCTGACCCTAAAGGCAAAGGGCTTGTTGTCACAAATGCTGTCCTTGCCGGAAGATTGGGACTATACCCTTGCAGGGCTATCCCATATCAACCGTGAAAGTATCGACGCTATCCGCACCGCGATATGGGAGCTTGAAAAAGCCGGATATATCACAAGGCGGCAGGGGCGCGACGATAAAGGCAAAATGACCGCAATAGAGTACACCATTTATGAACAGCCGCAGACCCCGCCGGAGTTGGAATATCCGATATTGGAAAATCCAACAGCGGGCAATCCGATATTGGAAAATCCGACAACGGATAACCCGACGTCGGAAAATCCAACGCAAATAATTAAAGATATACAAAGAACTGACTTACCAAAAAAAGAAAAATCAAATACGGATATATTAAATACCCATTCCATTCCTATCCTTTCCCCTTACCCCTCACCTTTGGAGGACGGCAGCGCAAGCGCAGCCGGGGAACGGAAAGGAACGGGAGCGAATGACGCATACAAAATCTATGAGGAAATCATCAAGGACAATATCGAATACGACCACCTCATGCAGTACAACACCCTTGACAAAGACCGCTTGAATGAAATCCTTGACCTTATTCTTGAAACGGTATGCAGCGCGAGAAAAACAATCCGTATCGCCGGGGACGACTACCCCGCCGAGCTTGTAAAAGCAAAGTTTATGAAGCTCAACAGCAGCCATATTGAATTTGCCCTTGACTGTATGCGGGAGAACACAACGAAAATCCGCAACATCAAGCAGTACCTACGGGCGGTGCTTTTCAATGCACCGTCCACCATTGACAACTACTACACCGCCCTTGTCGCTCACGATATGGCAAGCGGTAAAATCTAATGGAGGACGAACAGATGAAACAGGGAGCTTTGATTTTTGATGAAATAACAGACCGTTACGACATTCGCTTTGACCTTGCCGATTACTACGGCGGGCTGCATTGCGGGGAATGTTTCGACGTATTCACAGGCGGCAAATGGAAGCCTACCCGCATTGAGATGAACCCGTCGCAGGAATGGTATCTTGTTGGTATCCGCGCCGCTGACCTCTCCGGCTTGCGGGTACGGATTTAAGACCATGTGCCGCAGCATACGCAGGGGCAGCTATGAAAACGGCTGTCCTTTTTTTGCGCCCAAAAGCGGCGTACCACCCTAACCGCTATCACACTACCGCGAAAGGAGGACGGTAAATGCAAGATGAAGTCAACGAAAAAGTAGTATCTTTGGCAATCAAGACTTCCAAACTGACCGCCGAAGTGCTGCAAAAAGCTATGAAAGACCTGTTAGCCAAAGGCAAAGGGCAGCTAACCAAAGCACCACATGGAAAACTTACTATGCGGCAGCTTATGAAACCGGGCGAAAAGGTTACGAATATTGAAATCACTGACAAAAATATCAAAGCCTTTGACCCTATCGCAAAGAAAAATGGGCTTGATTATAACGTCAAGCGGATAGAAAACGGCAAGCCACCTACCTACCTTGTATCGTTCCGTGGCAAAGACATTGACGTTATGACCGAAGCATTCCGGGAGTTCTCCACAAAGAAGCTGACGCGGGACAAAAAGCCCTCAATCCGCAAGCTGCTTTCCACCATGAAAGAAAAGGCAGCGGCAAAGAACGCCGAGCGCGTCAAGGTGAACAAAAAAGACAGGGGGATGGAGCTATGAGCAATGTAAACTGGAAAAAGCTGATACTCCCGAATATCCCTTATCTGCTCTTTGTGTATCTCTTTGATAAAGCGGCACAGGCTTTCCGGCTTGCCCCCGGCGTGGACTTTTCCGGCAAGCTCTTGTCCATTGGTGACGGCTTCACCGCTGCCTTTGCAAACGCCGCGCCGAGCTTCCACCCCGCCGACTTCATCATAGGGCTTGCGGGCGCGGTGCTTATCCGTCTGATTGTCTATGTGAAAGGCAGGAACGCAAAGAAGTACCGCAAAGGCATTGAATACGGCTCTGCCCGTTGGGGCGGCGCAGCAGACATAAAGCCCTATGTAGACCCGGTATTTGAAAACAACGTCATTCTGACACAGACCGAACGGCTGATGATGAGCAGCCGCCCGAAGCAGCCGAAGTACGCGAGGAATAAAAACGTCCTTGTAATCGGCGGTTCCGGCAGCGGCAAAACAAGATTTTTCGTGAAGCCTAACCTCATGCAAATGCACAGCAGCTATGTTGTCATAGACCCGAAAGGCACAGTTTTAATCGAGTGCGGGAAGCTCTTGCAGCGGGGCGGCTACCACATCAAGGTACTGAACACAATCAATTTCAAAAAATCCATGCGCTACAATCCCTTTGCCTATCTCCGCAGCGAGAAAGACATTTTGAAGCTGGTAAATACCATAATCGCCAATACCAAAGGCGACGGGGAGAAATCGGGCGAGGATTTTTGGGTAAAGGCTGAAAAACTTTATTATACCGCTTTAATTGGGTACATCTGGTACGAAGCCCCCGAAAGCGAAAAAAACTTTACGACGCTGCTTGAAATGATAAATGCGTCGGAAGCCCGCGAGGACGACGAGGACTTTCAAAACCCGGTTGACCTCATGTTTGAACGCTTGGAAGAAAAAGACCCAGAACATTTTGCGGTGAAGCAATACCGCAAGTACAAACTTGCGGCGGGCAAAACCGCGAAAAGCATTCTTATTTCTTGCGGTGCGCGGCTTGCCCCCTTTGATATTCGGGAACTCCGCGAACTCATGGAAACCGACGAAATGGAGCTTGACACCATAGGCGACAGGAAAACGGCGTTGTTCGTTATCATTTCCGACACCGACGACACCTTTAACTTTGTCGTTTCAATCCTCTACACGCAGCTTTTCAATCTGCTTTGCGACAAGGCAGATGATGTGTACGGCGGGCGGCTGCCCGTCCATGTGCGTTGCCTTTTGGACGAGTTTGCGAATAGTGTGACACGTTCTACGCCCAAAACGGTAGGAATAACCGACAAAGCGTAGC
>CABSCP010000047.1 GCA_902476265.1 uncultured Lachnospiraceae bacterium | reverse complement strand
AAAACGGCCAGTGTCCGGGGCCGGAGGCTGTGCAAAGGGAGGCAGCCGGGCAGGGACACAGAGTGGCCGGATACGTTTCTTTTCCCCGGCTGAAACGCCGCTTGCTTCCTTTCTTTTTTCTATATATAATGGTGGTGGGTCAAAGCCCGCATCTTAGAAACGAGAAAGGTGATATTCATGCCCAAATCCAAATTTGAAACAATTTATCAGGATTTAAAAGAAAAAATAGAATCCGGCGACTATCCTTATCAGGAACTGCTCCCTTCCGAAAACACCCTGGTCACCATATATGACTGTTCCCGCAATACCATCCGCCGGGCGGTGGCCGGCCTGATCGAAGACGGCTATGTCCAGTCCATGCACGGCAAGGGGGTCCGCATCATTTACCAGCCCATTGATAAAACGGCCTTCACCATCGGCGGCATTGAAACCTTTCGGGAATCCGCGCTGCGCAGCAAAATCGACGTCCGCACCCGAGTGGTACAGCTTACGGAAATCACCGCCGATAAACGCATCGCCGCCAAAACAGGCTTTCCGGAAGGCAGCAGCCTTACCTATGTCCAGCGCGTGCGCTATCTGGAAGGCAAAGCCCTTATTTTTGACATCAACATCTTCTTAAAATCCGCCGTTCCCGGCCTGACCAGGGAAATTGCGGAAAAATCAATCTATGATTACATCGAAAATGACCTGCATATGCAAATCGTTACCAGCAAACGGAAAATGACGGTGGAACGGGCCACACAGGCCGATGAAAAATATCTGGATTTAAACGGTTATGACTGCCTCGCCGTCATCACCAGCCAGACCTTCAACGCCGATGGAGTCATGTTTGAATACACCCAGTCCCGGCACCAACCGGAACATTTCTGCTTCCAGGACACCGCCACCCGAAAAAGAAACTGACCACAGCCCATCCGCTTCCCTTTTTTACATCATACACTGCCCTTAAAAAAGAGAAAAGAACCTGCGAAAAATAAACATCCTCTTTCCGCAGGTTCTTTTCTCTTTTCAATTACTTTCAATCCTATTCCTTCCTATTCTTATCCTCCCATCGTCTCTTCCCGCTACGCGGTATCCGGCCCGCAGCCCTCATACCGACAGACCGTCCCTGTAAGGGCCGTTATCAATGCGCCGGCACTTGGGCCGCGTATTGTGCGGCCCTATGTGTCCGCTGCGCATTGATCCGAGCGCAAGCGCGCCCTCTAAGGGACGGTCTGTCGGTATGAGGGCTGCCGCAGGGCAGGACCGGATACCGTGCAGCGGGAAGGGACTGCAGCCCGCTCCCCTACAGCTGCAGGTTTCCTTCCAGGCCTTCGAAGTCGATGACCGTTTCGCTTCCATCCTTTAAGGAAACGGTCACAGGCCCATAACTCCCCAGCCTTTCGGGATCGGTATAGGTCACCGACCGGATCGGGAAAATTTCATCCTCTGCAAAATCTTCCAGGCTTTCTTTTGTGATCACCTGGGAAATCAGCATATAAGGCCCGAACTTATAATGCTCTCTGCGCGCAAGTTTCGCATATACCACAATGGAATTTTCCGAATCCGGATTTGTGCCTTTGCTGTATATCAGGTCCATTCCGTCCCAGCCGTCAAACACCGTCATTGCCAGCTGTTTTTCCCTTCCGGTAAAATCACGGCCTTTTAACACGATCGCCTTTGCGCCGTCTTTTTCCAGACGGATCACTTCCGTGCCGTTATCCGGGAAGCCGTAAGCGCCCAGCGTCAGAGAAACCGGCCTGCCGTAAAGGCGCAGTCTGTCGGCCCTCAGAATCCCGCAGGGCACTGTAAAATCCGCCAGGTCCAGCGCGTTCATCCAATGGCATTCTTTGCTGATATCGTAATTGAAAAACTGTCTCCGGTAGAGGACATGTTCCTTTTCCCCGTGCCAGAAGGTCACATTGCATTTTTCAATCCCATCATCGGTCAGATCACGCAGCACATACTGCTGAGCCTCCACCTCTATCGCCGGCTCAGATTCCCAGGGATATTTTGTATTGAAACACAGCTTGGAATAATTCCACATTCCATGCTCGTCCCCCACATTCTTCACAACTTTACCGGTACGAAGAATGGTTTCCCCATTCGCCTGATGATTGGAAAAGCAGAGGGCGGGGCCGTTTAATACCGTCACCTTTGTCTCTTTTTCGGAAAGCGTATCCCAGGTGCCGTTCTTTTCCCTGGTCGTCCAGAAAGGATGGTCCGCAGGCAGATGCAGGCATAAAAACGCTTTGCCAAGCCAGAAAGGGGATTCCGCGCAGGAATAGCCCTGTACTAACGGCGTAAACTGTCCGTAAAAGCCCAGGGTGGGCACTCCTTTATATAAGAAGTCCTCCCTGGTTAAAAACTGTAACAGGGAACCGGAGGAAATCCTTCTGGCCGTCCCCGGGTCAGCCGTGCTGTTGTGTAACATCAGGTTCCCGTCAAAAGCACTGGTTGCGGCGTTGCGGTAAATATTGCTGCGCCCCCACATGTTGGTAAAGCCGTCCCGGTCGAAGAAATCCGCATAGCTTTCCATCAGCTTATTGGAATACTCCTCAAATTTCCGTGCGATATAGGGCAGTTTTTCATACCCGTACCAGAGGTTCCAGATGGGCGCATAGACATTAAAAGCCCAGCAGGAATAGTAGTCAAAGGCATGGCCGTCCCGGTACCAGCCGTCGCCTGCATAATAATCGAGAATGGATTTGGCATGTTCCAGCATCATGGCTTCGTCCACCGGATAGCCTTCCCTGTATAAAAAGGCCAGATCCAGCATATTAAAAAGCCGCCAGTTCTGGGGCACTGTATTTCCGTGGGCATAACCGCTCAAAAAATCAGCGATCAGGTCTTTTTCTTCCTTCGTATAGGCAGTCCAGATTTCCTCCCGGCAGATCCACAGGCAGATCACCAGCGCGCAGGTTTCCACCGTCTGCTGAAAGGAGCGTAAGGGGTCGCCGGTCATTTCCTGGAGCTGTTCATAACGCCCCACGGACTGCGGATCCTCCTTTGTGCAGGAACGGAGAATATGGGACTTATAATAATCCGCCAGCCTGTAGCCGTTTATGGTCAGCTGGGGGTTTTCGTGGATGAGCGGCGCTGCAATAAAAAAAGTCCTCGTGAGCCCTTCAAAATATTCCGCCTTAAACTCCCACACTGCGTCCGCACTGTGAGGGTAGGTCACCTCTGTCTCCTTGCGGGGCATGACCACGGGATCATCAAAAGATTTGATATTGTCAAAAATCCCCTGCAAAAGATACTCTCCCGCCTCGATCCAGCTCTGTCTCGTCAGCCCTGTATAAGGGCTCAATTCAAAATCCAGCGTTTTCGCCTGAAATGCCATTTTTTCGTTACCGTCCTTTCCTGTTACCAGATAAAAATCTCCTGCCCCGTCAGTTTCCATATCGCTTCAATGAAATAATAATCCCCGTAAATGATGGAAAATTCATGTTCCTTATCGTGATAGGCAGCGGTACATTTTTCCAGCAGGTTATCCTGTTTCTCATCCCAGCAGATCCGCTTTTCCTCCAGCGCCGTCAAAAGCCTGAGCGCCGCTTTGTGATAGACGTGCTTTTCTTCCGGGCCGACGCATTTTTCGATTTCCAGAAGGCCGCAGGCAGCGATCGCCGCCGCAGTGGAATCCTCCCAGGGACAGTCCTCCGGCTGTCTGAAATCCACAGGGATCAGCCCGTTTTCGGGAATATTGGAGATAAAATAATGGGCCGCCCTCTTGGAAGCGTTTAGATACCGCTCTTGCCGTGTATGCAGATAGCTTAAAATAAATCCGTAAAGCGCCCAGGCCTGTCCCCTCGTCCATGAGGAACCTTCCTTCACTCCCTGTCCGCCGAAGGATTGTACAGCTTCCCCTGTCAGCGGATCAAAAGCCACGATATGATTGGCGGAACCGTCTGGACGGAGAAAATAAGTCTCAGCGGTGTCCGCATGCATCCTTGCAATATGCAGATATCTGGGATCTTTTGTTTCTTCATAAGCCCAGTATAACAAAGGAAGGTTCATCATACAATCGATAATTGCCCAGCCGGCCTTGCTGCCGTCGCCCTGATCATTCCAGGCGCGGATAAAGCGGCCTGCTGGATTAAAACGGCCCGCCAGGTCATTTGCCGCCAGCATCCCCCTGTTTTTGGCTGCCTTGGATCCGGTCAGGCGGTAATTTACCACGGCCGTGGGCAGCCACTTAAACCCGCTGTCATGGTCCATCCCCTGGCTGTTCATCAGATTGGCATCCAGCTTTTCTTCCAGTTCTTCCGCAATTTCCCGGTACAACGGCTCGTTTGCAGCATGATAAAGCTGCCACATTATACCGCCCCAGAAACCGTTGGTCCACCAGCAGATGTCCTTTTGTGTTTTATCGTCAAACACACCGCCTTCTGTGGTATAAGGAATTTTATGCCGGTTCCTGTCCGCAACCGTCCTCATTTTTTTCTTTATCTTTTCCGCAACCTCTTCCACCCATTTTTGTTCTTCCATTTCTGTACATCCTCCTTTTTAAGGAATTGTACCAGTTTGACAGTTTATTTGTAATGTCCTATAATGTCATTAACTAACCTTTTCTGCTTTTTTGAGAAAAGGCCGCAAACGGGAGGAAAGTTTATGTTTCTCATCACCACGGGAGGATTTGGTACCAGACATACCGCTCCTTTTCTCATGTCCCGTCCGGCCGGACTGCCGGAATATGTGATCCTTCTCATGAAATCAAAGGCTGTTTTCACCGCATGTGGACAAACCTTTCCTGTCACACCTGTGAGCGCTCTCTTGATCACGCCCGACACTCCCTACCAATACAGCGCCACAGAGGGCGATTACATGGATGACTGGCTCCATTTTACCTGCACGGACGCCGATATGGACGAATATCGGGCGATTCCCCCAAACCGCCCTGTGCGATTGTTTAATCCCTCCGGCTTTTCCCTCTATATCCGGCAGCTGCTTTGGGAAAATAATTATGCGCCGAAGACCTGCCGCCGTCAAAACGCGGACATGCTCCTGCGCATTTTTCTCAACAATCTCTCCCATCTGTGCACCCGGGAGGATCTTCCTTTTTCCTACAGCCCCTGGCATGCCAAACTGCAGAACCTGCGGCTTTCCATGCAGGCCCAGCCCTACCTGAACTATCGCCCCGGCGAGCTGGCGGCCTCCATGGGCATCAGTCTCTCCTATTTTCAGCATCTTTACACGGACCTGTTCGGAATCTCCTTCCAGGCCGACCTGATTTCCCTGCGCCTGGATTATGCCAGGGACCTGATCCAAAACACCAACCTGTCCATGGCGCAGATCGCCGATTTATGCGGCTATATGAACGAAGTCCATTTCTACCGCCAGTTTAAAAAGCAGTTCGGCATGACCCCGGCCCAATACAGGAAAACCACGATTTAAAACCGGAATGCTTATTAGTCCAGTTCCTTCTTTCCCGTGTACAGTTCGTAGTATCGGCCTTTCATGGCCAGAAGCTCGTCGTGGCTGCCTCTCTCAATGATTTCCCCGTTTTCCAGCACCATGATGGCATCGGCGTTGCGCACGGTGGAAAGCCGGTGGGCGATCACCAGTGTGGTGCGCTCTGACATCAGACGGTCCATGCCGTGTTCGATATGCCGCTCTGTCCTGGTGTCCACAGAGCTTGTGGCCTCATCCAGAATCAGAATGGGCGCTTTGGATATGGCGGCCCTGGCAATGTTTAAAAGCTGCCTCTGTCCCTGGCTCAGGTTCGCCCCGTCGCCTTCGATCATGGTGTCATAGCCGTGTTCCAGCCGCATGATGAAATGGTGGGCGCTGGCCAGTCTGGCCGCTTCCTCCACTTCTGCGTCCGTAGCATCCAGACGGCCGTAACGGATGTTTTCCCGGATCGTGCCGGTGAAAAGATGAGTATCCTGGAGCACCATGGCAATGTTTTGGCGCAGACTGTCCCGGCTGATCTTTTCGATTTCGATGCCGTCTATGGTGATCTTTCCCTCATCAATGTCATAAAACCGGTTGATCAGGTTGGTAATGGTCGTTTTTCCCGCCCCGGTAGAACCCACAAAAGCGATTTTCTGTCCCGGTTTGGCATACAGGGAAATGTGTTTTAGAATGGTTTTATCCGGGCGATATCCGAAAGTCACATCGGAAAGCACCACATGGCCCTGACAATGGTCCAGCACAACGGCATCCTCCCTGTCCTTTGGTTCCGGCGCTTCATCCATGACCTTAAACACGCGCTCCGCCCCGGCCAGGGCGGAAAAGATGGTGTTCATCTGCATGGAAAGCTCGTTGATGGGCCTGGAAAACTGGCGGGAATAATTCACAAAAACCGTGAGTCCGCCGATATCAAAGCCCCGCAGCACGCATAACACCCCGCCGATGGCAGCTGTCAGCGAATAGCTGACCTGGCTTAAATTCCCCATCACGGGCCCCATGATGCCGCCGAAAAACTGGGCGAAAATCTGTTTGTCCCGCAGATCATAGTTCAAATATTCAAATTCCTCTTCCGCGATCTCTTCATGGCAGAAAACCTTGACCACCTTCTGTCCGCTCACTGTCTCCTCAATATAGCCGTTTAAGGTGCCAATGGCCGCCTGCTGGGCCTGGTAATAACTCCGGCTCCGCATTGCCACAAAACCTGCCGCCTTCATCATCAGGGGCACCATCACCACCGTGATGATGGTCAGCCACACATTGGTATACACCATCAGGCAGAAGGTTCCCGCCACGTTGATCACGCTGGAAAGGATCTGGACGATGGTATTGTTGAGCATATCCCCCACCGCATCCAGGTCATTGGTAAAACGGCTCATGATATCCCCGTGGTTATTGGTATCATAAAACCGCACAGGAAGCTTCTGGAGCCGGTCAAACAGATCGTTCCGGATCTTTTCCAGGGCCCCCTGGGAAATGGTGATCATGATGCGCTGCTGTAAATACTGCGCCAAAATCCCCATCCCGTAAATGGCCGCCATCACAAGAAGCGACCGCAGCAGCCTCTCTGCGTTTCCGTTTCCGTCTGTCAGACCGTTGATCACGGGGCGCAGCATATAGGAACCGGCCAGCATGGAAACCGTTCCCACAATCACACAGAAAAATACAAAAGCGAGTTTACCCGCATCTGCGCTCAAATAAGCGAGAAGACGTTTTACCGCCCTTTTGGTATCCTGCGGTTTTCTCACCGGCATCCCTCTTCTGCCGGGGCCGCGTCCTCTGCCCGCTCCCGGCCCTCCTGCGGGCATTTTCCCCGTTTCCGAGGCTGCCGCCTGACTGCGGGCATATTTTTTCACCAGCCGTTGTCTTCTTTTTTCGTCCATTACGCCGGCACCTCCTGTTTCATCTGGGAATCATAAATTTCCCGGTAAGCGCTGCAGCCTTCCATCAGTTCTTCATGACTGCCCTGCCCCACGATCCGTCCCTCATCCAGCACGATGATCTGGTCTGCATTCATGACGGAGGTGATCCGCTGGGCGATGATCAGCTTGGTGGTTTCTTTTAAGGTTGTGGAAAAGGCTTCCCGGATCTTACTTTCCGTGGCGGTGTCCACTGCGCTGGTGGAATCGTCCAGAATCAGAATCTTCGGCTTTTTCAACAGTGCCCTGGCAATGCACAGCCGCTGCTTCTGTCCTCCGGAAACGTTGACGCCGCCCTGTCCTAATTCCGTCTCATATTTTTCCGTCAGACCGGCGATAAAAGGCGCCGCCTGGGCATTCTGCGCTGCTGCCTCCACTTCTTCTTCAGAAGCATTTTCATCTCCCCATTGCAGATTTTCCAGAATCGTCCCGGAAAAGAGCACATTTTTCTGCAGCACCATTCCCACGCCGCCGCGCAGTTTTTTCAGGGAATAATCCCTGACATTAATGCCGTCCACCAGGACCTCCCCTTCATCAACATCGTACAGCCGGGGAATCATGGAAACCAGCGTGGTTTTGCCGCAGCCTGTGGAACCGATGATCCCCACCGTCTGGCCCGGCTGAATGCACAGATTAATGTGATCCAGCACCTTTTCCTCACTGTTTTTATAATACCGGAAGGAAACGTTTTGAAACTCGATTTTCCCCTTCGTCACTTCCGCTTCCTTACAGGCTGCCTCATCATCCGTCAGATCCACCCGGGTATCCAGCACTTCATTAATACGCCGGGCGCTGGCGATGGCACGGGAGCTCTGCAAAAACACCATGGCCAGCATCATCAAAGACATCAGCACCTGTACGATATAGGTGCTGAATGCGGTCAGATTTCCCACCGGCATGGTCCCATCCAAAATCTGGTTACCGCCAAACCACACCACAATCAGGGTGGTGGCATTCATGAAAAGCATCATCAGGGGCATCTGAAGGATCACCAGTCCAAAGGCATGGAGGCTGGATTTTTTTAAATCCGCATTGGATTTTTCGAATTTTTCCTGCTCATAATCCCCCCGCACAAAGGATTTGATGACCCGTACGTTGGTGAGCACTTCCTGGATATTGGAGTTTAATGCATCCAGTTTCTTCTGCATCACGGTAAACCGGGGGAACGCCAGCCGCAGCACGATGACGATGGTCACCACCAGAAGCGGCAGGATAACAAGAAGCACCATGGCCAGTTTCCGGTTCATCAGAAATGCCATGAGAATCGCGCCGATCAGCATCCCCGGCGCCCGCAGCATCATCCGGAGGGCCATCATCAGCACGTTCTGTACCTGGGTGATATCATTGGTCAGTCTGGTCACCAGAGAACCGGTGGAAAATTTGTCGATGTCGGAAAAGGAAAAGGTCTGCACCTTTTTAAAAACATCCCGCCTCAGATCCGCTCCGAAGCTGATGGAGGCTTTCGCCGCAAACCAGGCGCCGCCGATGCCCCCTGCCATCATGAGAAAGGCAGTGGCCACCATGACTGCCCCTTTCTGAATGATATAGGCCACATCGTGATTGGCCGCCCCCACATTGATGATATCCGCCATGAAGGAGGGCAGCAAAACCTCTCCCGCCACTTCCGCAAGCATCATCACCGGCCCTAAAATAAAAGCATAGAGATAGGGTTTCACATATTTTGCATATCGTTTCATATCCGTCTTTTCTCCTTTCTCGCAGCGCCCAGATTTTGGTAAATCCGTTCCAGGAATCCGTCCAGCAGTTCCATTTCTTCCGCCGAAAACCCCGCGAACATTTCGCTTTCCGTCTCCTGAAACATGACGATGCTCTTTTCAATGACCTGCCGTCCTTTTTCGGTGATGACCACCTGATGCACCCGGTTGTCACTGCTGTCCGTTTCCCGCCGGATATATCCGCCTTTTTCCAGTTTCTTTAAAGAAACCGCGATGGCCGCCGGGGAAACCTCCAGATGCTGGGCCAGCTCCACCTGGGCGCAGTTGGGGTTTCTGTTTAAATGCATCAGCAGCCGGTGCTGGCTTCGGTATACCCCGGTATTCTTCACCTTGCGCTCAATGCTTCTTTTCAGGGCGGTGTCCGCACGCCGGAACTTCATGGACAAATCATGTTCGGTATCCTGTCTGTTATGATCCATTTTGCGGCTTTTTCTCCTTTTATAATTAATTAGTTAATCATTTACTTGTTAAGTATAAAGCCGAGTCTCACCCTTGTCAAGATTTTTCTCTGCCATTTCCGCAGACAGGAAAAGAGTCCCTGCCGCTCCCGACAAAGACTCCTTTTCTTTACAGATTTTCTGCCTGTTTTACCCCAGGTCAGGTTCGTCGCACAGTGTGATGGTCCCCGGCGCTTTTCCTTCGGTTTCAAAAATCAGAATGGTATTTTTTCCTTTTTTCAGGATCGGTCCCGGGATATACAGCCGTTTCTGGGGGCCGATCTCCCAGAAACGTCCGATGTTGAATCCGTTTACCAGCACGCAGCCCTTCCCCCATCCTGCAAAATCCAGGAAGGTATCTCCGGTTTCTTCTACCTCGAAGGTGAACTCATAAAATCCCGGCGTTCCTTCTGTATACGGCCTGGAAAAATCCAGCCCGGAGAGATCCTCCATGGGCAGGCACCAGGTTTTCCAGTAATAATTCTGATGGCCGTTTACCGTCACGCACTGGTCGATGCCTTTTCTCTGATGTTCCAGGGCAGGGCCAAAGTTCACGCGCCCCATATTTTCCACCAGAATATCCAGCTTCTGTCCTGCAGGCAGAGGCGTTTCAAAGATATGCTCTTCCAACAGCTGCCTGTCATACAGGGTCAGCACCGGTTTTTCATCCACAAACAGATTCGCCCGGTCATTGGCGCCGTAAAGGCGGATTTTTTCAATCTGTCCAGCGCCCTTTAACATACTTTCATATAAAATGTATCCGTACCCCTGGCCCAGTTTTTCCATGGACTGAGGGGTCAGGCTTTCCACCGGCTCTGCCAGACGGTCCAGATTTTCAAAAAGTCCCGTTCTTCGTTCTGCCTTCAGCGGTCCGTAATTTTTGCGGATAATCTGTGTGGAAAGCGCTGTTTGGGGAATGGGCGCATATTTTGCAATCACTTCCCGAAACGCCTCATATTTGGGCGTGATCTGTCCGTCCTCCGTCAGGAGCGCGTCATAATCATAAGAAGTCACATCCGGCGTCAGTTCGTCATAATAGTTGGCTCCGTTAGTGAAACCGAAATTTGTGCCGCCGATGAACATGTAAATGTTCACATGGCCTTCGGCCAGAATTTCATCCAGATCCTTTACATGCTCCGTAAGATCGCCGGTCTGGTGGCAGGAAACGCCCCAGTTGTCAAACCAGCCCACCCAGAACTCCATGCACATTAGGGGCTTATCGCCGATTTTTTGTTTCATCACCGCAAACTGTGCTTTCCCTTTGGAGCCAAAGTTCCCGGTCTGCAGCACGCCGTCAATTTTTCCGCAGTCAAAAGCATCTCCCCAGGGACCGTCAGAGGTCACCAGAGGCACACTGCATCCACAGTCGATCATCAACTGCTTCATGTATTCCAGATAGGCGCTGTCATTCCCGTAATACCCGTATTCATTTTCCACCTGCATGAAAATGACGGGGCCGCCCTGGGTGATCTGCAGCGGTGCGATCACCTCAAACAGCTTTTCATAATATTCCCGCACATGCTTTAAATAAGGTTCATACATGCAGCGAAGCCGCATGCCGTCCTCTTTTAAAAGCCACCAGGGCAGCCCGCCGAACTCCCATTCCCCGCAAATATACGGGGAGGGCCGCAGGATCACCCACAATCCCAATTCCTGGGCCGTTTTTACAAAACGGACGATGTCCAGCATCCCCGTAAAATCAAACACACCCTTTTCCTTTTCGTGAAGGTTCCAGGGGATATAAGTTTCCACCGTATTACAGCCCAGTCCCTTTAACTTTTCCAGACGATCCTGCCAGTACTCGGGAACCACCCTGAAATAATGCATACCGCCGGAAATGATTTTGATTTTTTCTCCATTCAGATAAAAATCATCCCTGATTTCAAATCTGCCGTTCATTTGATTATAGCTCACCTTTCCCTGGCATAACCGCCAGCTGTTACCGTATATTCCGTCTTTTTTAAAAAAGGGGTTGGACGTTTCTGCCCATACCCCTTTTTTCTGTATGGGAAAGCAGCGCTCTGCTTTTCCATTTATAAATCTGCTTTATTTGTAAAGTTCGTCAAACTGTCTCTGCAGTTCTGCAGTCACTTCATCAATGCCGGCTGCCTTTAATGCTGCCTGGTACTCCGCTACGATTTCTTCCGCGGTGCCGTTGTATTTACCATAAGCGATCTGCTTCATGTAGTTGGTATGGATTTCATTGATATTGGAAATCTGGGATCTGATGTTATCCACATTCGCAACAAACTGTCCGTAAGGATATTCGATCTTGATCTTATCGTATTCCTCATACAGCGCATCGATCTTATCCCAGTCTCTGTCAGCCGCTCTCAATTCAATATCGTCATTACGTCCCCACCAGAAGTTCACAACCGCGTTGATGTTATCGGTATCATCGTCATAGCCTTCCGGATTTACCTTGAAGCCTTCTTCATTTACATCCCAGGATACTCCCTGAATACCATAGTTGAAAAGTTTGTAAATATCAGGATCGTTTCTGAGCAGGTCATAAACCATCAGCGCTCTTTCCGGGTTTTTGCTGCCTGCAGAAATTGCCATTGCACCGTGTGTGATGGAAAGGGCTGTAACATTTCCTGTTTCTTCACCGAAGTAGAAGAATCCGGATTCCGCATTGGGATCTTCGTCATAAATCTTATTCGCTTCGGTATGGCTCACAAGATCTGTCCATGTCTGGGTATGATGCTGTTCTGCAGCGACACGGCCGATTCTGTAGTCATCACGGTTGGTTGAAGATTTATTGTTTAAAACGTCTGTCTGCCAAACACCGATCTGATCCCATTCTTTCATCATTTTTGCGAACTCAACCAGAGAATCCGTGTCTGTCACGTAAGGGGAATAGATGGTATAAAGATCATCTCTTGAACCGCCCCACATACCGCCTGCATTGATGCCGTCGATCGGCACGAAATCGGAATGGGAAGCGATCCAGCCGCCGGACATCTGCACGTAGCTGTCGCCGTTGGAATCCCAGGGAATGATATCGGGATAAGTTTCTTTTACATATTTCCAGTAGGTTGTCATGTCTTCCCAGCTGCGCACGCCGTTTGTAAGGCCCGCTGCCTTCGCCCAGTCAAGACGATAGATGAAACCGTGATTCGTCCACTGCGCATAGTTATCTTCCGGAATCAGATAGATTTCGCCGTCATATTTGCAGAGGTCCCAGTTTTCAGCCGGTACGCTCGCCCAGGTCTGAGGTGCGTAAGTTTTCAGCATGTCCTCGGAGAGTTCCAAAAACGCGCCGTTCTTCGCATTGGGCCATGCATCCAGCCAGTCGGATGCGGTGCCCACCAGGTCTACGGAACCGTCCATCTGCGCCAGTGTCAGATTATAGTTGGAAAGGTAATCTGTCCAGGAAATGGAATAGAGTTCCAGCTCTGCATTCACTTTTTCCGTCAGGATTTTGTTCAGCTCTACCATCATTTTGTCGAACTCTTCCTGTCTGGTTGTGGGGCCGTCACCCGTTGTCATGTAAGTAATTTTTACATGCTCGGAAGTGTCCACATTCGCCCAGGGATCGGAAGGATCCGCCGCTGCGTCGTCTTTTGCAGCGTCATCCGCTTTTGCGGTATCCGCAGCAGGAGCAGCGTTGTCTGCCGGTGCAGAATTTCCGCCGCATGCGGTCAGGCCGGCTACCATTGATGTCGCCAGTAAAACTGCAAGTAATTTCTTTTTCATACTTTACCTCCATTTTGTGAAATTATATTATTAACCGCCGCCCTTTTTGCGGGGCAATAACCAGACTGATCAGCCCTTTACCGCACCTACGGTAATACCGCTGATAAAATATTTCTGTACGAAAGGATACAGCAGTACAATCGGCCCTGTGGCCAGCACTGCGTTTGCCATCTTAACACTTTCCTGGGGCAGGTCCGAAAGATCCACGAACTGACCGGCCACAGAGTTTTTCAACGCGTCAATTTTATTCACCACTTCATATAATGTATACTGCAAGGGCTTTACCGCCACTTTGGAGCTGAGGAAAAGTGAGGACTGATACCATTCATTCCAGTAACCCAGCGCCAGGAACAGGCCAATGGTGGCAAGTGCCGGTTTTAACATCGGAAGGATCAGGGAAATAAAGATCCTCATGTCTCCCGCCCCGTCGATCTTCCCCGATTCCGTGATTTCATGGGGAATTGCCTTCACAAAGTTTTTCATCAGAATGATCAGCCAGGGGGACATCATCAGCGGCAGCAGTACCGCCAGATAATTGTCTTTGAGCTTATAAGTCTGTACCATCATCAGGTAATAAGGAGCCAGTCCTGCTGAAAACAGGCTTGTAAAATAGATGTAGAAGGAAATCGCATTGCGGAAAGGGAAGTCCTTTCTCTGCAGCGCGTAACCGGTCATTGCAATGATGGATAGTCCGGCCAGCGTTCCGATTACGGTGAGCGCAATCGTCAGGATATAAGATTTCCAGATACCGCCGCTCCTTGTTACCATCTCATATGCCGTCACCGTGAACTCTTTGGGCAGGATCTGCACCCCCTGGGCCCTGATCACCGCTTCACTCGTAAATGAAGTGCTGATAATGATGATAAAGGGCACGATACAGCAGATTGCATATAAGGTGACAAAGGCATATCCAAAGCCTCTGATTACTTTATCCGATGTGCCAAGCCTTACCTTAGCACCTGATTCCATTAAATCTGTATCTTGTTTTGCCATAGCTAACCTCCGCAATCAATTAGAACAGGGAATAATCCGGTTCTATCTTCTTTACAATAAAGTTGACCGTCATTACGATTATGAAACCAATTACTGATTGATATAAGCCAACTGCCGATGCAGTGGAGAAGTTGAAGTCCGCCATGGTTGCGCGGTATACATAGGTTTCAATAATATCCGTCGTGCTGTACAGCATCGGATTGGTTCCCACAACGTTGTAGAACAAACCGAAGTTGCCTTTTACGATACCGCCCAGTGCAAACAGCAGCAGAATAACGATTGTCGGTTTCAGGGAGGGCAGAATGATGTAGCGTATCTTCTGGAAACCGTTGGCGCCGTCCACTCTGGCCGCCTCAATCGTTTCCGCATCGATTCCCATGATGGCTGCGAAGTAAACGACTGAATTATATCCGGTCTGCTGCCACAGATAAACAATTACCATAATCACCGGCCAGACATTCGGATCTGAGTAAGGCTGCCATTTTGCCATCCCCAAGCTGTTGAGAATGCTGTTCACAAATCCCGTATCATAGTTCAACAGGTTGAACACCAGGATTCCCACCAATACCTGCGAAATGAAGTAAGGCAGAAACATGATGGTCTGGGATACCTTTTTAAACCATTTGCTTCTCATTTCATTCAGGAGGATTGCCACAAAAACCGCCAGCACATTTCCTAAAATGATGAATGCCAGATTGTATAAAATGGTATTTCTTGTCAGGCTGAACAGTTTCCCGGAAGTGGCCAGGAATTTAAAGTTATCAAGACCGATGAACTTACTTCCGAAAATACCGTCCCGGTAGTTGTACTTTACAAAAGCCACCCAGATGCCCGGCAGGGGCATGTAGTTGAATGCGAAGAAAAATACTACCGCAGGCAGGCACATCAGGAGCAGTACCCGGTACTTGTTAACCTTTTGGAAAAAGGTTAGATTACTATGTTTGGTCTTTTTCATATTTTAACCTCACTCTCCCTTATATTGATTCAGCGTAAATCTTGCAACCGCTTTCATGGTTAAAGTGTAGCATTCCTTTCGTAAAATAGCAACTATTATTTTGAAACGGGTTGCAAATTCGACATTTTCAACATTTTACACGATCTGTTTTTGTGCATTATGCTTTCTCTTCAAAAGAAAAAGGATGAAACCCAAAAGATTTCATCCTCATATGACGCTTCACTTATGAATCCGGTATCATTCTTCTCCCAAAATTACCCGGCTGGACTCCCTGACAGAAAGTTGGGTCGGAACCAGCTGCATTCTGGGCGGTTCCTTTCCTTCAATGGCCGCAATCGCCGTATCGATCAGCGTATCGCCGAACCTGTCATACCGATACCCCACGCTGGTCAGACGGGGCGTTGACGATTCCGCCAGAAAGGTATCGTCAAAGCTGGCCACCGATATATCCTCCGGAATCCGGTAGCCATGAACATGAATGGACTGCATAATGCCAAGAGCGGAAAAGTCATTGATGGCAATGACTGCGGTAGGCAGTTCCACCCCGCTTTTAAAGAAATCGTTCATCGCCTTGAATCCGCTTTCAACACTGTATTCCCCTGTCTCCACCACATATTCCGGGAAAAAGGGAATCCCGTATTTGCGCAGACAGCTTTTGTAGCGTATTCGCTTGATATAGGTGGAATATACATCTTTATGTCCTCCGATCAGCGCGATTTTCGTATGTCCGCTGCCCACCAGAAATTCCATGATCACATCGATGGCCTGGACCTGATCGATGCTCACCTGATAGCATTCACAGCCGTCCAGCTTTCCTGTGATCACCACCGGCATCTGATCCGACACCTGATTCATCTTTTCCACATAATCCTCATCTGAAACAAGTCTGTCCACCTTTCCCCCGATCACAATCACCGCATCCGTGCGCAGTTCCGACATCTTCTGAAGCTGCTGCTCCTGGATCTTCATATCGCTTAAGTAATTGCTCAGCATCAGACTGTATCCCCGTTCATTGGCCGCCCGTTCACATTCCACCGCCAGAGTGGCATAGAACGGATTTCGGATATCCGGAATCAGGCATCCGATGATTTTGGATTCCGTATTGCTCAGCCCCCGTGCCAGAGCGTTTGGTTTGAAGTCATATTTTCGGATCAGTTCCTCGACTCTGCGCTTCTTTTCCGCACTCACATTCGCATTTCCCGTAAGAACTCTGGATACGGTTGCCGGTGAAACTCCGGCTTCCTTGGCAATGCTGTAAATGCTCACTCTTTCTTTTCCCATGTGTACTGCCGCCCCCCTATTCCTTACACCACAAAACGGTTTTATTGATACCAGTATAATACATGAAACCGATTTCTACAAGAATTTTCTTTACTAAAATCTAAAATACTGCCGCATTGGGTCAACCTGAAACGCAAATACACAAAGAACCAAAAAAAGAGCGGCTGTGCACTCTTTTTTGGTTTTCTTATTTCTATATTTAGCATTTTCCTGCCGCATATCACATCTTCCGGAATCGCTCATACCGCTGTTGGGCCAGTTTCTGTCCGTCCATTTCCCGGTACATCTCCAGAAAACCTTCCAGCTTTTCCTGCAGATGCTCTATGATCGGCCCCAGATTTCTGCGTTCCGCCGGTTCGTCCTCCGGAATCACATATTCCACCAGCCCAAGCCCCTTTAAATCCCGCGCCGTGATCTTCATCACCTGAGCGGCCTTTTGGGCAAGCCGGCTGTCTTTCCAGAGAATGCTGGCAAATCCTTCCGGAGAAAGGATGGAATAGCATGCATTTTCCATCATCCACACTTCGTTGGCCACCGCAAGGGCCAGCGCACCGCCGCTGCCGCCTTCCCCGATGAGCACCGTGAGCACGGGAACTTTCAGATCCGCCATTTCAAACAGGTTTCTGGCGATGGCCTCTCCCTGCCCTCTTTCCTCCGCTTCCATCCCGCAGAAAGCGCCCGGTGTATCCACAAAACAAAGAATGGGCCTTCCGAATTTTTCCGCCTGCTTCATCAGTCGCAGCGCCTTGCGGTACCCGTCCGGAGAAGGCATTCCGTAATTGCGCTGCTTCTTTTCTTTTTCCGTACCTCCCTTTTCCTGGCCGATCACCGTAAATACGCAGGGGCCGTTCTTTCCCTGAAAGGTCCCGATGCCCGCCGCAATGGCCGCATCGTCCTGATAGCAGCGGTCGCCGTGAAGTTCATAAAAATCAGGGAACAACGCCGTTATGTAGTCTATGGCGGTGGGCCGTTTCGGACTGCGGGACAAAGTCACGATCTCCCAGGCGGTCTTTTCTTCCGGACGGCCTTTTTCTGCCTCCTGCCGCTGTGTTTTCCCGTCGGCGGAAAGAGAGAAGGGCGCGGACATCTCTCCGCTGTGGCTGTTTTCTCCCCGGTTATCCCTATGGAAGGCGAGAATTTTGGACAGCTCTGCCTTCATTTCGGGCCGTTTCACAATCCGGTCCACAAAACCGTGTTCCAACAGAAATTCCGCCCTCTGAAAGCCTTCCGGCAGCTTCTGGCCGATGGTCTGCTCAATGACCCTGGGTCCTGCAAAACCGATCAACGCGCCGGGCTCTGCAAGGATGATATCCCCCAGCATGGCAAAACTGGCCGTCACTCCTCCTGTGGTCGGGTCCGTGAGCACGCTCACATATAAAAGCCCCGCTTCATGATGCTTTTTTAAAGCTGCGGAAGTTTTTGCCATCTGCATCAGGGAAACCAGGCCTTCCTGCATCCTGGCACCGCCGGAACAGCAGAAAATGATCACCGGCAGTTTTTCAGCGGTAGCACGTTCCACCGCTCTTGCGATTTTCTCCCCCACATTATGGCCCATACTGCTCATAAAAAAACGGGAGTCACACACGCAGACCACAGCGGTTTGTCGGTCGATTTCTCCTTTACCGGTGATCACAGCTTCGTCCATTCCCGTCTTTTCCTGTGCTGCCTCCACCTTCTTTTCATATCCCGGAAAATCCAGGGGATTCACAAAGGGCATGGTTTCATCCCACTCTTCAAAAGTGCCTTCATCCAGAATCAGGGCCAGACGCTTTCTGGCGGGCAGGCGGAAATAAGTTCCGCACTTGGGGCAGATATAACACTGCTCCCTCACGTCCTCCACATAAATGGGACGCCCACAGTGATTACATTTCCGCCATAAACCCTCCGGTACATTGGGTCTTTCCCCTTCGGCAGTCTTTCTCGCCTGTTGTGCCTGATGGACTTCCCCGATCAGGGTATAGGTTTTTTTGAACATTCCCTGCAGCATTTAAACTCTCTCTCCTATCTCGCAAACTCGGGAAAATGGGACGGAATGAAATCCGTATCAATTTTTCCCTCCACATAGTCCTTACAGCCTAAAATATCAAACTGGAAATCCAGGTTCGTCTCAATGCCTTCTATGACCAGTTCCCCCAGTGCCGAACGCATTTTTGCGATGGCAGAGGCGCGGTCCTTGTCCCGGACGATCAGCTTTAGCAGCATGGAATCGTAGCTGGCCGGAACCTGATAGCCGTTGTAAATGGCGGTATCCACCCGCACGCCCCTTCCGCCGGGAACATGTACATTTGTGATCAGGCCGGGACAGGGCATGAAATTTTTCGCCGGATTTTCCGCGTTGATGCGGCATTCTATGGCATGACCGTTTATCACCACATCTTCCTGAGAAAAAGAGAGTTCCTCCCCTGCCGCGATTTTAATCTGTTCCCGGATCAAATCCAGATCCGTCACCGCCTCCGTCACCGGATGCTCCACCTGGATCCGGGTGTTCATTTCCATAAAATAAAAATCCCCGCTTTTATCCAGCAGAAATTCGATGGTGCCTGCATTGACATATCCTACCGCCTTTGCGGCCCGCACCGCCGTCTCTCCCATCCTGGCGCGCAGGTCTTCGGAAATTGCGCTGCAGGGGGATTCTTCTAAAAGCTTCTGATGTCTGCGCTGTATGGAACAGTCCCGTTCTCCCAGATGTACCACATTTCCGTGACTGTCCGCCAGAATCTGAAATTCAATATGGCGGGGATTGAGAATATATTTCTCCAGATACATGGTATTGTCGGAAAATCCTTTTTCCGCTTCCAGCTGGGCGCTCTTAAAATTCCGAATAAAATCTTCTGCGCTTTCGGAAACCCGCATGCCTTTTCCGCCGCCTCCGGCGCTCGCCTTGATCATCACCGGGAATCCGATTTTTTCCGCCATCGCAAGGGCCTGCTGTGCATCCCACACGGGTTCCTTTCCGCCCGGCACCACAGGAACGCCGGCTTCCATCATGGTTTTCCTGGCAGCCGCCTTATCCCCCATTTTCTCAATGATGGAGGCATCCGGTCCGATAAAAGTGATATTGCAGGCGCCGCACAGGGATGCAAACCGGGCATTTTCCGATAAAAATCCAAATCCGGGATGAATTGCCCGGGCGCCCGTAACAACGGCAGCGCTCAGAATCCGTTCCATGTCCAAATAGCTTTCTGCGGCCGGCGCCGGGCCGATACAGACAGCCTCGTCCGCCAGCATGGTATGCAGCGCATCCCGGTCCGCCTCCGAATAGACGGCTACGGTCTGAATGCCCATTTCACGGCAGGCGCGGATGATGCGTACCGCAATTTCTCCTCTGTTCGCAATCAAAATTTTTTCAAACATCGCTCATGCCTCTCAACCTATGGTAAACAACGGCTGTCCGTATTCCACGACCTGCCCGTTTTCTACCAGGACTTCCTTCACAATTCCGTCTGCATCACTGGTGATCTCATTCATCAGTTTCATGGCTTCAATGATGCCCACCACCTGGCCTTTTTTCACCGGATCTCCTTCTTTTACAAAAGGGGCATCCTCCGGGGAAGCGGAATGATAAAACATGCCTACCAGGGGAGCGATGATCACGCTCTGATTTTTGGCTTCGGCTTTACTTTCGCTTCCGGCAGCCTGATCGGCGCTTTCTGAAGTTTCCTTACAGGTTTCCGGCAAAACGGTGTCCGTAAATGCCGTCTGTCCTGCCGCTGACGTATCTGTGGCTGTTCTAACGGGTACAGCCGTTGATATCTGCTGCACTTGATATGGTTCCTTTTTAATCGCGATTCTCATATTTCCTTCTTCCAGCTCCAGGCAGGTGAGCCCGTGATCCGAAAATGTCTGTATCAGCCTGTTGATTTCCTGCATATCCATTCTAAAAATTCCACCTTTCTGCCAGACCCTTTCGGGCCACACTTTTCTTACGCTTTATCACTTGAAATTCAAATACTTTGAACTTCAAAGTATTTGAATTTTGATAAGCCGGGGGACAGCCTGTGCCCGCCCGGCATCTCTTTTCCTCTTTCGGTGCTAATAGTTTGAATTTCAAACTATATTTACTATAATTTCCCTTCCGCTATTTGTCAAGATAATTTTCTCTTTTTTCTTTGCCCAATGTGATTCCGGTATTTCCGTCATATTGGTATATCAGATTGATTCCCTTTCGGTATTCCTTGTTCATGGCAAGCTCTATCTCCGGTTTTTCGCTTTCCGGATTCAGGATTCCGATTCCAATCGTATACCCTTCCCTGAAAAGATCATTAAAAGGAAAGCGGCTGCTTGTGGTGATCTGCTCACCGGGGGCAAGCTTTGTGAGGTCAATGTTGATCTCTTCCCAATATTTCTGATTTCCGTCTTTATCATATACATACATCATCGCCGGCCATTCAAAATAAATGGGCGCCGAACCGTTATTTTCCCATACCAGCTTCACTTCAAAACTCTGCCCGAAATAGTCCATCTTCACTTCCATCTGTGAGATCCAATACCGGTAGCCCAAAAGTTTTTCCACCTCCCGGGTCCCCGGCAGTTGTGTTTCTTCTCCCTCCGGGCATTTGGGGCCGAGAAACGTCATATGGGATTTTCCGATCAAAGACAGCGTTTCCGGCAGTCTGTCCGTAAGCATTTCCTCCATGGGGACGGAACTGGTAAACTCCCCTCCCACCGGTGAAAGCTTCCAAATATCTTCGATCGGGGCATAGGGGATCTTCCGTCCCGGCACTTCATAAGCACCGCCGTTTTTCTGCCAGTCCAGCCACTCCTGTGTATCCTCGGCGGCCCCTGTCATATCGTTATAAACGCCCATCTTCCCTTCCACCGCCATGACATAATTACGGCGCATGAGAAGCCTTGCATGAACAAAGTTGTCCGCATATTGATTGGCATATTCCCAGCACACATCTTCATCCGGCATTGCCGGCACTCCGGCGCTGTATTTTGTGTGCCACTCTCCCCAATGTCCCAGGCTTCCCAATTCCACATAGGAAACGAAGGTGTCTTTGCTGCAATACTCTCCCAAAGCCTCCAAAGCCTTTTTATGAGCTTCCACAAAATCTGTATTCTCATAAACGGGGGCATAGCCTTTTCCGTAATCCATATCGTAGAAAACCCCGTCGCCGGTTCTCTCATAAAGCCATTGGGGGATATCCATATGGGGCTCACTGCCCGGAATATCACAGATAAAGCGCAGCACGGCATGTTTCCCTTCTTTTTTCCACTGCTCTATATGAAACTTTTCTTCCAGCCCTTCCACATCAAAAACCCCCGGGTGTGGCTCCCACTGGGCCCAGGTCAGCCCGATATAAACAAGCTGTCCTTCCTGCCCATTCTCTGTATCCTCCGCGGGATAAGCGAATCCCTGCAAAGGGTTTTTGTAAGATACGTCTTCAAATGTATAGTCCGCTTTTGCGGAAAGATGATAAATGCGCGGGATCAGAATGAACGCCGCCACAATAAACAGGAGGATAACCACAACCACCACACCGGCCGCTATTTTCCATTTCAGGCTTTTATCCATGATATTCTCCGTTGTACTGAATCAGTGTCACATCCTTCACTTTTTCCAGCGCTTTGATATTTTCCAAAAACACCGTATTGTCCGCCTTACAGTAAAGCTCCAGCGTCATTTCCGTCAAATCATTGCGCATCGTTTTGGATTTCAGCTGATACTTCATTTTTTTCAGCGCACGGATCACTTCGTCCCCGGTCATCTCTCCTTCATAGTGGACCACCATAATATAAATCATTCCTTTTTTCTGGCTGTGATAAAGCACATGGATCAGCACTACCATCACAACGCAGGCTGCCGCCGCCAAAAGATACATTTTGGCGCCCACCGTAATCCCCACAGAAATAGACCAGAACAGATACAAAAGATCCATAGGATCCTTGATCGCCGTCCTGTAGCGGACGATGGAAAGGGCTCCTACCATACCGAGGGAAATCACGATATTGGTGCTGATCGCCAGCGTGAGCATACAGCTTAAAACAGTCATTCCCACAAGCGTGGTGGCAAAGGAGCGGGAAAAAACAACGCCCCCGAAATAAATCTGATAAATTTTATAGATAAAAAGCCCCAGCACCAGTGCTGCTATCATGGATACAATGATCTGAAGCACCACATCTTCTGTCAGCGCCTGGCTGCCCACAAAGGATTCCCAAACCGATTTTTTAAAATAGTCCTGTAAATTCATATTTCCTCCATTCTGCTTTTACCATGCCTTTTCGGATCGTGATACCATAAAAAGAGCGTCCGTGTGCTGGTAAACCCTCTCATAACATAACGTATATTTGGATATTGCGGAAAATTCATGCCCGCCCGGGGGCAGGACTTCCTTGATATACTGGGGCAGAAACTCCGTAAACTTCACTTCCATGATGGTCTTTCCCTCTTCCACCACCTGATAGGACGGCAGCTTTCGGCTGAATACATCCCCTGCCACAACAGCCGCCCGCACATTCTGGTCAAAGGTCACCCGCACGTCCCCTTCCTTCAGGACATAAGGCACTCTGTCATAATCCACGATTACTTTAGGCCGCATCACATTCGCCACACACTCAAAATAAAATTCCCGGCACAGCTTCTCTTTGTGATGCAGTAAAAAATCAAATCGCCCTTCCAGAATCCATTCCAGCTCCTCTCTTGTAATGGCGGCCGAATCTTTATGAATATAGTTCGCCAGCTTGATCTTTCGCTCCAGCTTAATCACCCTGTCGGAATAGTCATAAAAGCGGATCCTGTATTTTTTCCGGTAATTGACCCCCGCCATTTTCTCCCGATAAGCGCTGTTCCAATAATCATCGAAATAAATGCTTCTTATCATATACTGCCCGTTTTTGGCGTTGGGGTCCCGCTGCAGGACAGCTCCAAACCGTTCCTGCAGCGCTCCGGCCTCCCAGAGGGAAAGATAATATTTCCATTCGTTCCGGAAGGTCCCATAATACCGGTTTTTGTCATCCATCCGCACCTTCATCATAGATATCCTCTCCTATCGAACCGTCCTTCAGAACATAAAAGCATTTGGTTCCGTACACTTTTCCTCCATCTGTCACATAATAGTCAAAAGCGTCCTGCGTTTTTCCGGATTCATTTGTGGCCCGTATCCGCATAAAATACTGCCCTTCCGGTAACATATCCAGCTCTGCCTGAGGGATTCGGATTCCCTGCCGGGAAAAAATCTTGTTTCGGAAAGTATAGTCGGAAGCCACCTCCACGCTATAGCTGATGTTCTCACTGTCAAAATCATAGGAAGGCTCCCATCCGATTTGTATTTTCCCGTTTACCTGTTCGGGTTCCCCGATAAAAAACGGCATGGGCTTTTCCAGGGATTCCAGATAACTCTGATAATTTTCCTCAATTTCTCCGACCATACTGTCAGCCACCCTGTCATATCCGCTTTCTGTGAGAGGGGCATAAATCAGATCCGGCATTCTGTAGACATAAGGCTTTACAACGGCCCTGTAAGCGCTGATTTTTTCTTCCATCCTTTCGGGTGTCAGATACTCCCGGCGCAGGGTTTCAATCACTTCCGTCAGCTGATCTCTGTATTTTTTATTTTTAAAAAGCCGCTGATAGAGGACATTCCCCCAGTAATTGCTCAGACCACGCTCCCAGCTCGCATTTTCACTTCTATCTTTCATTTTATTTTCTTCCTTTTTTAAAGAAGAATCATTATCCCAGGAAATGATGTAAAACCGGTTCACATTCAGCGGGCTGTACAGAAAATAGTTTCTGGCATCCGTGTCATTATTCCCCATCAGGATCTGAAATCCCATCCAGTAAAACAGGTTCTCCGTATCAAACCACTTTTCCACCGTCTCTTCAATAGGTTTGGAGTAATCATTGACATCCTCCAGCATGGCGATCAGTTTACTGTGGTCATTATCTCCCTTCACTTCCAGGTAATCCTCAAATTTTTTCAAGTCATAGGCAGGGTCCGTGGCAAGGCGGATCGCATCCTCATAACGGCGAAACTCAAAAAACTCGATCTTATACAGCTGCCCGTTTTTATCCAGTCCATGCGTTTTTAAAAAAGTCTTATTAATCTGCTCCACCTGGGTGAACAGTCCATAGTCCTCAAAAGAATTGCTTCCGCCTTCCGTCTCATCCTTCACATATAAGTGTACAAACTGGGTTCTGACTCCCATCATCTGAGGAATATCCTTCATGAGATCATAAGCCAGTTTGTTCCGGAAGCGCACGCCGTCTCCTACATGTTTATTCAGATTGAGCGTCCGCTGGCCTCTCCACTCTCCTTTTTCCTTCTTCAGTTCGATTTTATAGTTTTTTTGTTCTCTTCTGGTTGATGTCTGCCCCCGGATCTTTATGATGGCATTTGGTGTATCCAGACCATATCCCAGTTCTCCTTTTAAAGGGCCGTTTTCATCCCCTACCTGGAGGATGCCCTCCACCGCATACTGAGGGATACCACGATCCTCAAACCAGTATTTGGAATAAGTGTTCACTTCTGTCCAGGTATGATCGGTATTCTCTGCCTCATTGCCCCTGCGCACCGTCAGGTACATGGTCACCACGCTGGTTTCGTCATCATCCTCATACACCGACGCTTTGTCATAGAGTTTGTAATCCGCTGCATTCTTCGTTTCTTTTTCCACCGTTTCTCCGACAGGCGCAACAGTCTCCTCGTTCTTCTCCGGGGATTCCGGCGCACCGGCACACCCTGCCAGGAAAAAACATCCGATGATCCCATAAATCAAAAACCGTTTACTTTTTCTCAAATCCGTTTTTCTCCTTCCTCTCCAGAAAACGGGATAATCTGGTGAATATCCCTTCTTTTTCATCGGCCACAACAGCCTGTCTGCTCAAAAGAAAATAGGGCAGTCTTTTCGTATACCATTCCAGTCGGATCCAGCTGACCAGGTAGAAGGCGATCCCCCCTGCCAAAAAACCGAAACCGAAATAGTTGACCTGTCCGAACAAAATCTGCCAAACGGTGACTGCGATGCCAACCAGTGCGAACACTGCCGTGGCCAGCAAAGCTCCGGCATAGTCTCCGAAATAGAGCAAAATCAGCATGAGCGTGTTGCTGATAGCATATAGCCCGTATCCCGCGCACAAAAGCCGGTAAATGCCCATGGAAGTATCGTTCATCCCCAGCGGCAGGCGCACCAGCACCAGGGAACCCGCCACAATAAAAAGGAGCGTGGTGATCAGCTGCTTATGGGCATTAAAAGCCAGTTCCTGCTTCAGCACGGAAAGCATCTCTTTTTCCGCCTGCTCAATATCCCGGATGGAACCGCTGTCATTAAACAGGCTGTAATAATTCCGGTATTTGGGATAAAAGCGCACCTCCACCGAAGTGACAAAGTTGATGGTGGTGATCAGAATGGAAAAAAATGCGCATAAAGCAGACACATCATACATGGGCGCTCCGTAAAACAGCCCTTCCACCTGCACCTGCAGGGGGCCGAAATACATGATCACCAGATGGGCGAACAGGCCCAGATTCACAAAGATTCCGGTGAATGCCAGAGAACGGTATTTGTCAATCCAGCACAGAAAGGTAAAACGGCTGCCCTGTGTTCTGGGAAAATAAAGCAGCAGCTGTCTGTAGTAAAGAATCATCAAAAGCCCATAGGAAAAAATCACACAGAAAAACAGGGACATGACCGTGACCCTTCTGATGATTACCAGAAAAAGCGCCAGCAGCAGTCCGATCCCCAGAGAAATGGCGAAATCCACCACCAGTACTTTATAATCCTTCAGCGCCGTCAGATAGTTCATTTCCATCCACACCACAATCAACACCGCATAAAACCATAGACACATAAGCTTATAACCGGTATCTACCCCGGAAAAGTGCAGAAAAACACACCATACAATACAGCCTCCCACAAGGAGAATGGAACAGCTGCCGTAAAAGCTGGGCATAATCCGTTCCGTCTTTTCTTCATAGAGCATATCCGAAACGAACCGGGTCGCCACCATATTAAACAGGCTTGTGGTGGTCAGGGAAGCCAGCAGGCTATAGGTGAGCATGCAGTTTAACAGTTCCCGCTCATGCTGCCCCATCCCGGCCAGCCGGGAAAGGAACGAAACCCCGGTCAGCAGGATCACGCCTAAAATCATGGGGCCGGCACAGATCAGCCCCGCATATCCATAAGCTCTGCACAGATTGAATATTCCTCTTTTTTGAAATAACTTTTTCAGTGAGAATCCGATTCCTGCCATTTTTCCATTACCTCTTCATAGGCCTGCCTGTAATTGTAGATCATATCTTCATGACGATAATACAACGCTACTCTTTTTTTCCCGATCTGCCCCATGCGGTATCGGTCTTCCACTCTGACACACATCCGTTCCAGCGCGCTGCATAACGCTTCCCTTTCCATGGGAGGCACACAATATCCCGCGCTGCCCAGCTCATCGCCTTCCATGCCGTTTAACAATTCCCGGCAGCATCCCACATCCGTGGTCACACACGGCCTGCCTGCTGCAAAGGACTCCAGTACGGACAGCGGCTGTCCTTCCGAAATGCTGGTCAAAACGGTGAAATCCAGTTTTTCCATATAGGAAAGCACATCCACCATACCGGTGAACTGCACATCTTTGACTCCCAGCTGCTTCACCAGATCATAGCACTCCGCCGCATACTGCTTATCATCTTCCGGTCCTATGATATGAAGCCGTACCTTATCCAGCCGGAATTTCAGTTCATAAAACGAATAAATCAGCGTTTTGATATCCTTGATGGGGGCCAGTCTCACCACCGCGCCGATATCCACCCATCCGTCCTCTTTCTTCAACGGTATTCCGGAAAATCTTTCATAATGGATTCCGTTTGGAATCACCCTGCATCTTTCCGGCCTGCACCCAATGTCAATCTGGATTTTCCTGGCGTTGGAAAACAGGCTGGTAATCAAATCCGCCCTGTCATAGGCGGCTCCTGACAGCATATAAAAGAAACGGACCCAAAATTTTTTAAACGCCGCCGGCACCCAGCGGGCCCGGATGATTTCCTCTTCCCGCTCCCTGGTGTAAATGCCGTGTTCCGTCAGCATGAACGGCACGTGGTATTTATAGCTTCCCAGGCGGGCCAAAAGGCCGCTGTACCCCGTGGCCACCGCATGATAGAGATCCGCCCTGGGCACTTCCTGACAGATGGTATACAACACGGGTAAAAACATGGAACGCAGTGTATGAAACATATCGGAAAAAGCCGTATAAGGATACTCCCGCCTGCAGATGTCGGTCAGGATCTCCAGAAACTCCCTGCTCATCAAGAAGGACATGGGCGAGACACCGTTTTCATTATACATCCGAAACAGCACTTCCCAGTCCGGACTCTTACAGTGTACAAAATCCGTCAAAGCCTGCAGCTCTTCTTCCTTCAGCCGGTATTTTTTCCCGGAGGGTTTGAGGGAAAGGGCATCCTGCAAAAAAATCTCATGCACCTCCACCACATTTTCAGGCAGCTCATACTTAAACTTTCCCTGATCTTTGGAAGATGCGCCTATGGTCCAGAGCACAAATTCATGTTCCGGCATCGCTTTGATATATTGATGCATCCAGGTGGATACCCCACCGGTCACATAAGGATAGCATCCTTCCAGAATGACACAAATCCGCATTCCATTCTCCCTTTCTTCTGTTTTGTCATTTCAACCGGATCACCACTTCATCCTGCTGCGCTTTTAAAAGGTAGAGTCCGTCTGCTGCCTCAGTCAGCGTACCGCCGGATACCTCCCCGGGCTTTCCCTTATTGATGCGTACCATCAGCCATGCTTCATCCTTAAAATTAGACAGACTGATTTTTATTTCACTCTTCTGTTTTGACACCTTCGTGTCCAGAAAGTAATACCGCTGTACCGCCGCGGCCATTTCACTCCCCGTCAGATTTCTGATTCCGGGGGCCGCTGCATAAAGCCAGTCCATATATTCCTTCAAGCTGGCTTTCAGCTTTGGCCACCCAAGTTCGGCGCCCCGGTCCACATCCAGCACATCATCAGGATGCTGGAAGTGGGAGTTCACAAAATGGAAATTTAATTCCGAAAGTGCCGCAATCTCCATAAAGGAGTTTATCATATAGCCAGATATCACTCTGGGGGTTTCTATGATTCCGTCTTCCGCCACCTGAAAATCCTGACTATACTCAAATTCTCCCGGGAAATAAATACTGGCAATCGCCTTCACCGGAACAATTTCCTGTCCTAAAAGCGCCCTGCCTTCCTTCGATAAAATATTGGAAGGCGGCACATAAACCTGGAACTTCTCTTTGGGAAACAGCCAGGTACAGAACCGGTTCAGTTCTTTTAATGACAGTGCTATATCTTCCGGGCTTTTCCACTGTTTATAGGTATCAAACTCCCCTTTATAATCGAAGTTATCCAACACCAGCGGCATGTGGTTATAACCGTGAAAACCGATCTCCCCTCCGTCATCCAGGAGCTTATTCCCGAAATACCGGAACCGCTGCAGATCATCGTTTCCTTCAAAGGGCGCCTGGTTTTCATCGGAATAATCCTCGATGACCAGACCGGTATACCGGACACCGTGTTCTTTCCCCATCGCCTGGATATCCGGCCACCATACGTTGGTATAGAAAGACTTGATATCCATATTGTAATCCCGTTTCACATATTCCCCTTCCCCATTTGGCACCGGCGAAGGGAAATCATCAATATAAAAGGTGGAACCGTTAATGACGGGATAGACGCAGACATCGGAAAGCAGGCTGTAGGAAGCTGCATAAAAGCCCCGGTAGGCTTTACCAAAATAATTCAGATTGTTGAATACAAGCTTCCCTTTTCCCAGAGAATACTCCCAGATCAGCGGGACTTCCCTGTCATCCGCGCTCACGAGATACACCCTGCATTCCGGAAAAAGCGTTGCCATAATCGCGGAATCATAGGCATCCATGATCGCAAAATCTTTTCCTTCTCCTCCGATCATGAAATTCTCCTGAAAGCGCAGCCCTTCCACCTGATATCTGACATCTCCGTTGCCCTGAATCCCCATCATGCTGCTGACAAGCTGGAAGTACTCATCCGTTTCGGGTGGGAAGGCTACCATCAGATTCCCGCCTTCCTTCACATAGTCGAACAAGTCGAAGATCTGTTCTCCGAAAATCCCCAGATTTCCCACCGCCAGAACGATCTTCTCATATCCCTCTGTTTTCAGGATGGCATCGCTTTCCATATCCTGCGCTGCATAGGAAATCCGCATCTGGCTCAAAATACTTTCCATTTCATTTCTGGCGTTTACGGAATTGGCGTCCCGGCTATCCCACAGCAGCAGGCATTCTGTTTTTTTATCCGGAAAATCATCCGCCGAAAAACCGGCATTATCCAAAATAGAAATCCTGGTTTCCGCCCCTTCATAGGTGATGTTACGCCGTTCCATCAAAAGCACGACAATCATCAGCCCGAACAAAAGCATTGCCCACTGCATGCGCTTAAACTGAATGCTGAAATTCCTGCCTTTCCACAGCCTGTATCTCTTTTCACTCTTCTGCGTCATTATCATCCTTCCAGAATTCCACGGTTCTTCTCGCTTCCGGTGAGAGATAAACCTTCCTGTTCCGGATCAGTTCGACCATCCGATGGATTTCTTCCCTGTCCTTTTTCTGTACGGCATACCTGATTTTTAACAAATAACCTTCTTCTCTGTCCGGCCATCTTTCCATCACATGGGCTGCCATGAGCTGCGCATCCGAAAGATCCTCCAGCCTCAGATCATTTTCAAATTTCCTGCGGTACAGTCCGATCGCTTCCTCCGGGATTTCCTCCCGCCCTGCGATCCGTTCGATCTGTTGATCCAGCAGCTGCCCATAGACAGCACACATTTCCTTCAATCTGTTTCCTTCGGGCAATCCGCTGTTGATATACTCTTCCAGTACCTGAGAATATTCCTTCAGCCGTCTTTCGTTTTCCGCTTCCCCTTCATAGGCTCTTTTGGCCTCCTGCAGCCTGGCTTCGTAGTCCTTTTGAAGTTCTACCATCGCGGTTGTGGCATAGTGTACCACCTCCGTGTCGTCATTCATACGGGCTTTTTTCAGAACCTCCACATATTTTCCGGCATCATCATACAGAATATTCATCATCAGTTCCCTTCTGGTAAAGGCATCGTTCATCAGCAAAGCCTCCTGAAGAGGAACCATTAAATCCTGCGCCGTATCATCTTCCATGAGGATACTTTTATGGATTTCATCGTTAATCTTTAACTTTTCAATCCCCACTTCCTTTTTGGACTGCAGATCCCCTCTGGTTTCCCATTCCAGAATGAGCAGACAGCAAAATCCAAATACAGGGATCAGGAAAGCGATCGCCACTATCATGGAACTGCTTTTCAATATTCCGGCTTTTATCAATAGGTATCCTGCCAGGCAGAGCAAACAATGCAAAATAAGGAACAGCCATACGCCCATGAAATTATTCCACCTCTTCCACAACTTGATAAGCAAGTCCCGTTCCCGCAAGCCGTCTTTCAACCGCCCTGAAATTCTCCAGACTCACCTGTGTCAGCAGCAGATACATGCTGCCGTCCTTTCCTTCACCGATGATATCCGCCGCCCTGATCACCCGCGACAGCAGATCGCTGACTTTCTGCCGGTCTTTTTCCGGCAGCTTCACCAGCACGAAGTCCGCAATTTCCTTTTCCTTCATTTCCCTCTGGACGGACAGGATTTCCATAAACCGTTCCGGCCGCACCACATTCGTACCCGAATAATAGATCTTCCCTTCCGCCAGTTCCTGATAATCCAGCGCCCGCAGAAAAGAAGTCTGTACAAGCCCGCAGAGAATACGGAAAATATTCATATAATTCATTCCGTACTGATTCGCATTCACTTCATAGATGACCACAAATAAAACCAGTTTTTCTTCTCTGAAAACGCCGCTGGCATAAACCGGCATTCCCTCTTTCATCTGCGTGTTCTTATAGATCTTCCGGGATTTCACCGTTTCCAGCAGCCCTCCCGCTTCTTCCAGGACCATGGATTTGGGCAGTTTTGTCCGAAGCTGGTTGGAGCACACCACCAGACGGCCGAATCTTTCGTACTCATCCACCGAATAGATGGCGATGGACCGGTTTTCCAGAATATCCTCCATGGTGAGAAGGGATTCCATAAAAATACTCTGGGGCAGAATATTATCAAGTCTCTGTACCGCATCAAAAATGCGTCCGAAACTATCCTTGAATCCCAAAATCTGCTTTTTATATTCTCCTTTGTTTTCCACTGCGCTCTGATATACTTCATTCAGGAAAATATATTTATCCCGCAGCAAACCATATTCTTCTCTGGCGAATTTAAGCTCTTCCGTTTTTTTATTTTTCACATACCCTGTCACGGAACCGGCTGTCAGATAAACCATGAACGGAATCCAGTTCTCCACATTATAAAACAAAAGCGTCCAGTCAACGCCGATTTGCCTGTACTGGAAAAACAGGGCAAAGCATTCCAAAACTGCTGCTAACAGACCTGTGCGTATTCCGTAAATCGTTCCCATAATTACAACAAAAAACAGGCGGATATCCACAAACTTGAAATACACATTCACACTCAGGTAATGATTCAGCAGCTCTGTCAGGACGAAAACGATCAGCAGTTCCACATATTTTAAAATACCTTTTTCCCGATTCAAGATATCTTCCAGCCATCCGTAAAGGGAATTTTTTCCTTTTCCGGCAGCCTCACAATAGCTTACATACAGCTTTTGTATGTCTTCCGGGACATTATCTTTGGGAATCCAGCCGTATAAATTCCTCAGTTTATAAGGATAATCCTCCCAGGGAATGACATCCTCCCCGCTGCAAAAAGAGATGCGCGCCTGGGGATCCAGTTCCTTTAAACTTTGTGCAAACTCCCCATATGTGTGCGCATATCCGCTGCACACAAAACTGCTGCCGCTATTATCATCCTCCTCTTCCACAATCCTCCGAAGAAGATCGGCCAGATCTTCCTGGCTGATAAAATCCATCCTGTCATTTTCCCGGTGAGGAAAAACCACTTCTCTCTTTCGGGAAACCGCATCAAAAATACTCCCCAGATAATTATTATCATTATCGGGATCCGCCAGATAAGGCATCCGAAGGATCACCGTTTTCAGTGACATTTTATCCGAGAAGTAACTGCAGAGTTCTTCCTGCTGGCTTACACGAAGAGCAATGCTGTTGGAAAAGTTTTTACCCAGCTCATTTCCGCCCTTGCTCATAACAGGCATATAATTCATACTTTCTATGGAAGACAGGAGCACAAACTTATCGATATGGGCCGCTGCCGCGCTGTGGAGAATCTTCTCCAGCAGCTGCGTTTCACCGCTGAACCCTTGTTTTCCGTCCACATAACCCGATACAAAAATAACAACGGTAAAAGAATACACATCAAATAGTTTTTCCAGCATTCTGTCATCCCTGCCGAAACGGTGATGACGGATTCTGCGGCTGTCCTTCCAACGATTTGCTTCCTCATCCGCCAGCACTACCCGGTATTCTTCCGCAAGCTTTTCAAGCAACTCTTTTTTGAGTATTTTTGTATATCCGGCAATCAGTATATCCTTCATTGTATTCCCCTCAAATATAAGGTTAAATATAGAATTTGTTATATAAATCATAACTCCACAATCAAAATTCGTCAATAATCTTTCTTTTTTGAGCAAATTTTACCAATGAATCCTCTTTTTTTCTCAAAACTCTATATAGAAATACAAAGAATCGGAAGAGTAAAAAAAGAAGGGGCTGTCGGTTAATACTGATTTTTAAAGTCCCTACACCAAAACAAGCATATCC
>CABSCP010000046.1 GCA_902476265.1 uncultured Lachnospiraceae bacterium | reverse complement strand
CAGGTTCTGATTTGTGGCTTAGCACTACTTTTTAATTTTTATTCCGAAAGACAGGGATGATAAGAAAAAATCCGCGGTTTGTCAACCGTTTTACCGTAAAAAAAGAGGCCCCGATGATTTTTCATCATCAAAAGCCTCTAAATGTCATTAAAGACCCGGCAGCGCAGACAAATTTTATTCGTTCCAGTTACCTGTTGGTCATCGCTCACAAAATCTCCCCTCGCTGCCCTGCCAGGCCCTTAATGATGGCTTGATATAATAGCCGGATTTATAGAAATCCGTTGGCTGCATATGATGTTGTACCGGATATAATACCTTCCTCACGGTTACAGATTATACCATATTTTTTAGTAGTTATACGAATTTTTCCCAAACGATGCTAAATTTCGCCTGAACGCTGCATTATTCCCTTTTATTCAAGAAAATGCATTGTAATTGCCGCATACTCCCAAAGAAGGCACCCCTTTTCACGGGATGCCTTCTTTTCGGATCTGTTATTTATTTTCTTTTTTTACAAACTCTTTTACTGCTTCGGGGACTTCCGGCTCATATACCATAATAATCAGTTTCTTCCCCGCGGCATTCTTTGCAGATGCTTCTGCGGCATTGCGGATAACTCCAGCAAATTTTTTTTCAATCTTCTCCCAGCTTTTGTTTGTCATAAAAAAACCTCCTTTGAAAATTTTCATTTTTTCTACAAGGTAATATACTAAAAATTTCAAATAAAATTGAAATTATAAGTATCCATCGCGCAACTTTATCCCTCATTACATAAATCACTATGTATTCTAATGCCAGCCATAGGAATGCTCCGACCCGCTTCCTGAAATATGTTGTATAATCGCATATTGGATTTCGTTTGGTTTGTCCCGGCGCCATAAAGTATAAAATAATATATTCCAAAATTAACGTAAATAGAACAATCCAATCTGGTGCAGCTGTAAAATACGGAGCGGCATAAACACTGACAAGGCAGATGGCAATCATGGTGCCTAAACATCCCAGACTCGTTTTACAATGCATTCCGCCGGCCCAATATCTCAGGCTGCAAAATCCCAAAAGGGCCAGCACTACTTCCTGTAATCGACCCACGCAAATACCCACAAAAATTAAAACTAAAATCTTTAAGAGCCCATCCAAAAAGACTTCCGTCCCATATTGAACAACCTCTTGTTCTTCTTTTTTTAATTGCAGCTTTTCCATACACCAATAGGAAATTTTCCTTGCAATCCTGTTTATCATCAGATCACCTCATAGACGTTTGTATTATATCATATTTATAACTTTATCACACATTTTTTCCTGAACGATCGCTTTTTACTCTTGAACGTATTCTTATTGTTATCTTTTTTGGTATATTTCATCTGAAAACCGTTATTCAACTTTTTCCCTGCCCATGTTACTATAATGTAAAAAAGGCGGTTTCAAATGGCTGCAAATAAATTTTTAATCCAACTTACTGGAATTATTACATTTATTATAATATTAAAATTTCTTTTACTTCCTTTCGATAAATTATCAAAGTCTATTTTTTTCTTCGGCTTTGTTTTTTTATGCGGAAGTATTTTTGCATTTCCTCTTGGCCAATCAGGCACCCCCTTATTGTTGCTTGGAAGTCTCGCTATTTTATATTTTAGCTCAAACAGGCTTTATAATATGGCATTTTTTCTGATTTCATGGATATGGAGCCTTTTCACAGACTATGCTATTACAATCCCGCTGAGATTATTAGGATTTGATTTTACAACCATATATAATTCGTTATCCCTAACATTAATTTTTATAGTTTCCCATGCCCTTCTCGCTATCATCCCCAGCTATTTCGCCGGCAAATGGATGCATAGGAAATTCAGCACCAGCAAGGATTTTGTCTCCGTCCAGATCCAACGGCTTCTGTTTTTTGAAATCACCGTCTGTTCCTGCATTTTCCTTCTGAACATCATTTACGGGAATCAATACAATTATCCCACAGAAATTTTACTTTTCAACGGCATTTTGATTTTCTTTTTTGCTATTGCAAATTTCCTGATTTTTCTGTGTCTTTACCGCACCCTTCAGGAAAATAAAAGACTGGCGCTGAAAACCCAGGCTCAGGAGAATCTGGCGGAGTATACGGAAAAACTGGAAAGCCATTATCAGGAAATCCGAAGGTTCAAGCATGATTACATGAACATCCTCGCCACGATTACCGGTTATATTCAGGCAAATGATATGGAGAAGTTAAAAGATTATTTTGATCTGCGCATTGTCCCAAGCAGCCGGCTGCTGGAAAATAAGGACGCTATCATCGCGAAGCTGAGTCAGATAAAAGTGCTGGAAATCAAAGGGCTTTTGTACACGAAGCTGGTTCAGGCGATGAATCTTGATCTGAATATCACGCTGGAACTGACCCATGAAATCACTTCCGTCAATATGAATCTGTTGGTACTGTGCAGAGTTTTGGGAATTTATCTGGATAATGCCATGGAAGCCGCCGTTTTAACCAGGGAACGCTGTCTGCATATCGCGCTGGTGAAAAAGGACGACACGATTATTTTTCATATTGAAAACAGCACGCAGCCTTTGCCGTTTCCCTTAGACCGGTTGTCCGCTCCCGGCATCACCACAAAGGAAAAGCACAGCGGGCTGGGACTTGCCACCGTAAGAGAGCTTTTGGATGCAACTCCCAATGTACAGTCTTTTACCACCTGTGAGGAAGGCCATATCAAACAAGTCTTAATAATATCCGGAGGTACCCAATGATTCCAGTTTATATTTGTGAAGATGATGAATGCCAGCTGGCAGCTCTGAATGAAATGATCGAAAAATATATTTTTATCGAAAATTATGACATGAAAATTGTGTGCGCAGCCCGGACGCCTTATGCGCTGCTGGAGACTCTCCCTTCCGTCCCCGAAACGGCCGCCTATTTTCTGGATATCCAGCTGGATTCCGATATGAACGGCATTGAACTGGCTGCCCAGATACGTACGAAAGATCCCCGGGCTTTTATTGTTTTCACCACCACACATGCGGAAATGGCTGTGACCACCTTCCATTATCAGGTGGAGCCTTTGGATTTTATCATCAAGGACGATCCCAGCTATGCCATGTACGTCCTCCACTGTCTGCAGAATATTGTGGAAAAAAGCTGTATCCCTGCGCCATCCGTGACCGGAAGGCTCCATTTCAAACTGGCTGACCAGGACCTTTTTCTCCCCGTAGATGATATCCTCTATATTCAGGCCGCTTCCGCCCATAGGATCACCGTCCACACAATAAACGGAATTTATCATTGTTCCGGTTCCCTGAACGATACGCTGGAAAAACTCAGCAGCCGTTTTTTTCTGTGCCACAAATCCTTTTTGGTAAATCTCTCCCATATCAGAAAACTTTCAAAAAATCCTCATCGAATCGAACTGGATAACGGCTCCTCCTGTCCCTGCGCCCAGCGGAGATTCGGAAAGCTTCAGAAAATCATGGGAGCGCTTTAATCGCTTTGATCCCTTCCCGGAAAAGGACGGCATACAGCGGTCCCAGGAAAATCCCCGTCAGCCCAAACAGCTTCACGCCCGCATAGACCGCCAGCAGCATGACCACCGGATACATCCCCACCTGTTTTCCCAAAAGGCGCGGTTCCAAAAGTTCCCGGGCGGCAATACACAGCACATAAGTGATGACGGCCACGGCCGCAGCCGCAAAATTTCCCGAAAGCAGCTGCCAGAGAGCGGTGGGTATCAGCACGATTCCCGTTCCGATAAAAGGCAGCGCATCCAGAAGCCCGGCCAAAAGCCCCAGCATGACAGCGCCTCCTATCCTGCCGATCACAAGCCCGGCAATCGCGATGAGGGAAATCACAAAAAGGATGACGGCCTGAGCTTTTAAATAGCCGCCGATCATGGAAACCGCTTTTTCCACGTACTCCCATATGGTATCAAAAACCGGATTTCCTTCCATCTTTTCCACTATGCTTTCATAATCTTTACACAGCAGCATGGAAGAAATCAGCCCGATTCCTAAAAAAGCGCCTGCCTGGGCCAGTTTCTTTACATACTCCACAGAGTACTTTGCCGCCCTTGGCAGCGCATCCGCCTGCATTTTTTCCGAAAACAGGCTCACTTTTTCCAAAATCATTTTTTCGGCATATGCAGCGTCCAAACCGAACTTTTTTTCCAGCAGTCCACAGCAGTCATGAAGGGCTGCATCCATCCGTCCGTATATCACATCTATACCGTTCCCGATTTCCGATGCATGGACTGTTCCCCAGGTGAACAGTCCCCATACGCCGGCCAAAAGCAATGCGGCTGCAAGCAGCAACAATCCTCCCAGGAGAATTTCCTTTCGGATATGTGTTTTTTTCTGTATTTTTGACAGCCACGGATGGCACAGATACACGATTAAAAAGGACAGGACAAAGGGCGCTGTCAATGGAAATAAGTATTTAAACGCCAGGAACAGGCCGATGGCAAAAGATGCCGTATACAACATTTTTTTTCCGTTTTTCCCCAGTAAATTACCCATACCGACCTCCTTTTACGAGGTAGTATGGGTAATTTGCTGCTGTCTATGTACGTTTACGGCAAGTAGTCCGCTGCCGTTTTCTGGCCGTTTCGCAGTAAATTTTCCGCCATTCCCAATATCAGGAATAAAAACGGCGTACAGCATACCTGCTGATAGCAGAAGAAGTTGTGGGCCGCATATACCAGAGCTGCAAGCATTCCCATCAGAGCCAGAGGCATCTGCTTTCTGTTTTTAAAAAATCGGAGAACCGCTGCCGCAAAGATCATCACGAAAGGGATCAGGCCCAAAATCCCCAGGTTAAACAACGTATTTAAAAACTCATTATGCGCATTGATCAGGTTCTGGTTATGCCCGAAAAAGTGGTTCAGCTTCGCCGCCAGTTCTTCCTCCCGGTAACAATAAACAGAAAAGCAGTCCGGCCCGACACCGAATAGCTTTCTGAGAGGCGGAAATTCCAGAAAAGTCTCCCAGGTAAATTTCCAACTGAACCCCCTTGAATTTCCCCAATAGCGGTCAAACAGAAAGTACTGGCTGTTGCCGGTTATCCCGAACCATTCCTGCAGATGCCCCGTGGTGTTCGCCCATACTGCGAATACATACAGGAAAAGAAAAAGCGGCACCAGTATCATTGAAATGAGGCGTAAAGCTTTTCCGCAGCCCGGCTTTTCCCGGTCCGGATGCTTCTGCCGGTAAAGAAGGAACGCCATATAGACCAGACAAACTGCCAGAAACAAGATCCAGGTCATCGTACTCTTTGATAAAAATTCGGAAAGACGGCCCAGCTGCAGGGCCCTTTCTGAAAAAAGCTCCTGCAGCACACCCATGATTTTAAAACTGCCCAGCATGAGAAGCACCGTCTCAAAAAAGCGCTCCATTTTATCCAGGCTGTCACAGGCGGCCAGAAACAGACCAAAAAACAAAAACGCCATGGCCGCAAACGCGCTGTCGCTGTTTTGGGTCACCACCGTAGCGAAACCCAGCATACAATAAACGCCCATCGCAATTCGTAAAACCGGCTTTTTGGAAAGGAAAAATATCGTAACGCCGATCACCAGCACCGTACACACATAGCTGGAATACCAGGATGCCTGTCCGATGGTGGATAAAAACAGGAGATGATAGTATTCGTCTATCCCTTCATACATCCCCAGCGGATCGATCAGGAACCGATGCAGAATCCCCAGCACAAAAACCGCGCCGGAAGCCAGGAAATGTCCTGTAAAAATTATTTTTTTCCACGGAAACTGCCTGGATACCAGAAAATAGATCAGACCGAAAAGGAGCTGCGCCCCAAGGCCCATGGACCAGCCTTTTATCCCCGTAAAGGCCTGGCGCCTGTCCACGCTCACCGCCCAGGACAGCACCGCAGCGCCCATATATAAAAGTACCGCAATATCCAGGGCGCTCAGCGCCTTTTTCCCGCCGGGACGCTGGCCCGCCGCTCGCTTTTCCGGTTTGTTTCCGTCCAAAATCATCTGTCCCACCCAAAGCAGGGCCGCGGGAACCAGACACAGCACGCTGACCGCCAGAAAAAAATTGGATTTGTGCACCCCCATTTTAGAATAATGGTTTCTCATATAGAACGGAAATACCGTCATCATCAAAAAGGCCCACAATCCCGTCAAAAAGCGTATGCCCGCTGTACCGCTTCCTTTTGTGTCCTTCTCCATACTTTTTCCGTTTTTCTCTTTATAATTCCAGTTTTTTATCCAATTCATAACTGACCTTTTTCCCCGTTGACGGATGATAAAAACAAAGTTTTACCGCCTGAAGCCGGATGTTTCTGATTCCAAGCTGCTGTGACAGCCGCCTGCTTTCCTCCGTCCCGTACCTGCTGTCCCCCAGAAGAGGCATCCCTGCGTGCGCCATCTGTACCCGGATCTGATGATGCCGCCCGGTTTTTAAATCGATTTCCAAAAGCGCCCTGTTCTCCCTGTAATCCAGACATCTGTAAACCAGCAGAGCCTTCTTTGCATCCTTTTCGCCTGATTTTGCAATCCGCGCGCCGCCCCCGGTTTCCTTCACCATGAAGTCACACAGCGAATATCCCGCAGCTTTCTTGGCGCTGCCTTCCTCCGGCTGTTTGATGTTTTCCTCCGTTCCCGGCCAGCCGTTGTCCGGCTGTTTCATCACGATGGCCCGATAGGTTTTCTCCATTCGGTGGTCCGAAATCTGACTGCTCAGTTTCGCGGCTGCCCGCTGGTTTTTGGCGAATACCAGGATACCCGAAACCGGCTGGTCCAACCGATGGATCACCCCCAGATAAACCGGTTTCTTTTCCGACGGCAGGCCGCAGCGCACTCCTGCTGCCGCTCCGGATGCGGTGACCACCGGCCGCCCGCTCTTTGCCAGATAATTTTTCAGTTCGCTGACCATGTCCGGTTCGGATAGCCGGCCGCTCTGTACCGCCAGGCCCGCCGGTTTCCCGCAAACGAGCATGTCTTTGTCTTCATATATAATAACTGTTTTCATATTTTCTTACTCATCCCCTGCCATAGACGATCGATACCCTCAGTGTATCGCTGTTATATGTCTCAAAACTATGTCCATTGTACCAAATAGACGGCGTCATGACCAGCCCTGATGTTATTGTTCACTCTGTGACCGGCAGCGCCCGGATTCCTTGTCCCATCATACCAAACCCATTGACTTTTTCCTTTTATTGCCCTATGATGATTTTATCGACCGGAAAACTGCTGATAGGATTCCGGTGAAGTGAAAATCTTTTCGCCTGCCGCCGTGACGGCATTCTCTGCCAGGCTAAAATTCCGGCATTTCGCCTTTATTTTCACTCATGATAAGATTACAATACTGGCCGGGCCGGAAGTGCAGGGACCTTTTTGGAGGGAAAATCCTCAAAAAAATACATCGTTATGTGAGCGATGTAAAAATCAATCCGGAGGTGGAACACGAATATATGACATTTGAAGATTTTATCGCACTGGAAAGAAAAGATGCCGCAAAGGAAGCGGCCCGCCAAACTCAGGCCGCGTCCATTCTGGAGTTGCTGGAAGATTATGGACCCATTCCCGATTTCCTCAGGGAAGGCGTTATGGCGCAGGATGATTCTTCTGTTCTGAAAAGCTGGCTGAAACTGGCCGCCCGTTCCGGCAGCATTCAGGACTTCGCCGATAAGACAGGTCTCTCTATGTCCTGCAGATAATCGCGCACAGGCATCGTACAAGTATGAAAGATCATAGAAAGTAAGCTCAGCGCACCTTCTATGAGCATAAACAAAAAACTGCCGCTTCCCGATTTATCAATCGCACAAGCGGCAGTCTCTTTCCATTCAGCATTTTTAAATTTTAAACCGATATCCGACTCCCCAGATTGTTTCAATATACTGGGGATTGGCCGTATCAAATTCAATCTTTTCCCGGATCTTCTTGATATGCACCGTTACGGTAGCGATATCCCCGATAGAATCCATATCCCAGATCTCCCGGAACAGCTCTTCTTTGGTATATACATGGTTCGGGTTTTCCGCCAGGAAGGTCAGCAAGTCAAATTCTTTCGTGGTGAAAGGCTTCTCTTCCCCGTCAATCCAAACGCGTCGCGCTGTTTTATCGATTTTCAAACCGCGGATTTCAATGATGTCATTGGCCTTCTGATGGCTGCTGGTGAGCCTGTCATAGCGCGCCATATGCGCTTTCACCCGGGCAACCAGTTCACTCGGTGAAAAGGGCTTTGTCATATAGTCATCAGCCCCAAGCCCCAAGCCGCGGATCTTGTCGATATCATCCTTCTTCGCGCTCACCATGAGGATGGGCACATTTTTTTCGTCCCGGATTCTGCGGCATACCTCAAAACCGTCAATCCCCGGCAACATCAGATCCAACACGATCAGATCAAATTTTTCGCTCAGAGCGCGCTGCAGTCCCGTGTCTCCCGCATTTTCAATTTCTACCGAAAATCCGCTCAGCTCCAGATAATCCTTCTCCAGATCCGCAATCGCTTCTTCGTCTTCAATGATCAATATTTTGCTCATTTGTTTCAGCCTCCCTGTATTTTCTGATCACAAAATGCAGACACGTTCCTTCGCCCTCTTTGCTGGTGGCCCAGATGTAACCGCCGTGATCTTCAATGATCTTTTTTACAATGGACAGCCCGATGCCGCTGCCGCCTTTCATGGAATTCCGCGAGGCATCTGTCCGGTAAAACCGTTCAAAAATATTTGCCAGATCCTTCGCTGCAATTCCTTTACCGTTGTCCTCGATTTCCACCCGGATGGAATCCACTTCATCCAACAGCCGGATATCAATAACGCCTTTTTCCTTGTCCATATATTTAATGCTGTTGCCGATGATATTGTTGATCACCTTTTTCAGCTGTTCCGGATCCGCGATAATGCGCGTGCCGGGATCCACCAGATTGGAATAATTCAGCTGGATTTCCTTGGATTCCAGGTCCAGGCCCACATCCTCCACACAATCCCCAAAAAATTCTGCCACATTGATCCGGTGGAAATTGTAAGGAATCCGGTTGTTATCAATGCTGGAGTAATAAGTGAGTTCATTGATCAGGCGGTCCATATCGTTGGCTTTGGTGTAAATCGTGCGCAAATATTTATCCCGCCTTTCGGGCGTATCGGCCACCCCGTCAATAATCCCTTCCACATATCCCTTAATGGCGGTGATCGGCGTTTTCAGGTCATGGGTGATATTGCTGATCAGCTCTCTGTTCTGCCTTTCATTGAGCACCTTCTCCTCTGCGGATTCCTTCAGCCGCAGCCGCATGTCCTCATAGTTCCGGTAAAGTTCCCCGATCTCATTGTCATCCTCTGATTCCAGAATGTATTCAAAATCCCCTTCCGCAATCTTCTGCATCGCCAGATTCAGCCTGTTGATGGGGGAAAACACACTCTTATGAATCCATTGCGTGAGCACCATACTGGTCAGCACCAGAATCGCCACTATAGCCAAAAACATATCCAGCAGGAAGGAACGGGAAAACACGCTTGTAATTCTGGTGACGATAAAAACGCTTCCCAGCGATCCGTCCGAAAAAATGAAATCCACCTGCTTGACCAGCTTGCGCATATCATTATAGTAGAAACCCGCATCCGGCCGTTCACTTTCCTGTCCGTATAAAGGAAGCCTTCTGAAAATCTTCTCGGCGGCAGCATCATTACCCGTATAGTAAATACCGCTGTCCTTTCTCACTATAATATAGGAAGAATTCTCGGATGCCGTTTCGTTGAGTCCGGTCAGATAATTCCTGTCCTCCAGCCGGGCGGGATCATTCTTCGCCTTCTCCCAGATCATGTTAAACAGCTCATCCGTTCCCCGGCTGAACGCATCAATGGAATCGGACATCATGCTGTAATCCGTGGTTTCCAGTCCGTAACTCTCATCTGCCGACCGGATCAGCACCGTACCGATCGCCAGAAAAGCGACCAGAGACAGCATAACCGGTAAAAGAATAATTGTTAAAAAAGTAATTGCCAGTTTGGTCTTAAACTTCATCGCTAATTTTCCCCCGCAATCTAGGATTAGTATATCATAAACGGCCGCTTAATTTATAAAAATGCAAAGATATAATTATAAAAAAAGTATTAAAAAGTAATTTCCGCTCAGGTTCAGGCCGAAAAACACCGAAAAAACTTTTTTATTTTTTTCTCGAAAACCTGTTGACAAAAACAGTAATGTATCCTATAATGCAATCATGATAACAATAACGATTATCAATTTTGATAAGAAAGGAGTTGAGTATGCCAGCTTTAAAACGCAGCCGTCAGAGAGAGGCGATCAGAAGCTTTCTCATGACCCGCAAGGATCACCCGACAGCTGATATCGTTTACAGCGCTGTCAGAAATGAGTTCCCGAATATCAGTCTCGGTACCGTTTACAGGAATCTCACTCTTCTGGCCGATCTCGGTGAAATCGCAAGACTGAGACTGGGAGATGGCATAGATCACTTTGATGCCGATACCAGCCCCCATCTGCACTTCATATGTACAGAATGCGGCAGTGTCTCCGACCTTGATATGGATTCCTTTACGGCAGTCGACGAACTGTCCGGCAGGGATGTCAACGGCAATCTGATCCAGGGCCATGTCACTTACTTTTACGGTTCCTGCAGCAGCTGCCGCAGGAAAAAGGCAAATTAAACTTATCAACTGCTGGGCGACCAGTAAATATAACAGCTGTGCCGTTGCACAGTTCCAACCAACAAAAATTTTAAATGTGAAAAGGAGATTAAAGTTATGAAATTTGTATGTCAGGTATGTGGTTATGTTCATGAAGGTGATGCAGCTCCGGAGTTCTGCCCTATTTGTAAGGCTCCCGCTGAGAAATTTACAGCACAGACAGGCGCAAGAGAATGGGCTGCCGAGCACGTTGTAGGCGTAGCGAAAGGCGCTCCCGAAGACATCATCATGGATTTAAGAGCAAACTTTGAAGGCGAGTGCTCCGAAGTTGGCATGTATCTTGCAATGTCCAGAGTTGCTCACAGAGAAGGCTATCCTGAAATCGGCCTGTACTGGGAAAAAGCTGCTTACGAAGAAGCAGAACATGCTGCTAAATTCGCAGAACTGCTGGGTGAAGTTGTAACCGACTCCACAAAGAAGAACCTGGAAATGAGAGTTGACGCTGAGAACGGCGCAACCGCAGGCAAATTCGATCTGGCGAAGAGAGCGAAAGCCCTGAATCTGGATGCAATCCATGACACCGTTCATGAAATGGCAAGGGATGAAGCTCGTCACGGCAAGGCATTTGAAGGCCTGCTGGCAAGATACTTCGGCGAAAATAAATAAGATCAAAAATATCGCAGAGCGGGTTATTGGCCCGCTCTGTTTTTATTCCTGTCATAGATTAATTAATTGCTCCCTCAGGGGTCTCCTGAAATACCTTTGATTCATAAATCAGTGCAAAGTCAATCTTAAAATTGTCATTGCCCAAGTATAACCGGATATCTTCTGTATCAGTTTCCCACAGGGTCCTGTATTTTACCTGTCCAAGCTTTAATGCTTCCGCTTCATTTGCGCAATAGCTGTACAGACTTTCTTTTGCTTTCTCGCTTGCTGTTGGATCGCCATATAAACCGACCAATTTCTCTCCCAAATCCTGATATTCTCTGAGATAGACCTCATAATCCGTATGTGAATCTAAAAACATGACCGTAATATTATACAGCTCATCCTGGGAATTAAAGTAATACATAATGTATGATTCGATATTTTCCACAACATCATAATAACCAACAGAGGTATTGACACCGCTTATTTCACCATCAAATTCCCCTGTTTCATACCGCTTCACCATTTCTGCACTGTCACCAAATTTCGCATTTCTGAATATGCAGTCATCCCTGTCTTCCACAATCAGCTTCATACTTTTTGTTTCGGACAGATTTCCGCTCGCATCCCTGGCGACAAATGAAATATCATAGGTTCCTTCCTGGTCCAGATCAAAAGTACCGCTTACCTCTATCGTACAGTCACTTTTGTCTGTCGCCTCAGCATTATCGGCAGGATTATACTCGCTGCCTTTTGCAACATATACGGTATCTTTGGCAACTGTCAGTTCAGGGGCAACCGTATCGACAACGTGGAATATAAAACTTTTCTCCTGTATATACCCTCTTTTATTTTTTACCCCGAACAGGACAGAATAATCCCCGACTTTCGATGTGCTGAAATCATTATCATTTATCATATTGACCTCAATGATATTTTTCGGATCAAACTCTAAAAAGTCAGTTAATTCAGCGGATGCACCCAACTCGATGGTATCATTTGACTGCGCGATTTCAAATGTCCCTCTATAGATAAACTTATAGTAACAGACTGCTGCTAAAAGAACTGCCAGGCATCCCCCTATTATGAATATCAATTTCTTCCGATTTTTATCCGGCTTTTGTTTTCCGGCATCCTGTGTTACATTTTCGGATTTTTCATTTTTCCGGTCTTTGACTTCCCCTTCCTGTACAGGGCAGCCACAGTAAATGCATGCATCCGACTTATCTGAAATCTCTTTCCCGCATTCCCGACATTTTATAAGCGCCATCTTTTCTACCTCCCCTTTTGCTTCATACTTTATTGTACTCTATCAGCATATCACATTTATTCAGTTCCTTCAACGAGGTGATACCTTAAATGGTACTAATTTCGACCCGATTATGAAGGGGCGAATTTCCGGCGCCGGGTTTGCGGACATGAAAATCCGGCGCCGGTTTTCTGAGCATGCCGGCGCTGGTTTCAACTTACTTTTCTCAATGAGTCTCTGTTTAATACCCCAGTTCCCTGTCCACAATGGTTCCGTCCATCGCGTTGATTGTGAGCCAGCTTTCATACGATCCGTGAGTGATCATATTTTCCTCTCCATCGGGGTTTTTCGCAGTCTGGCTACCGAAGAAATCCCAAACGGGCACCATCGTCCCTTCCGTCGGATTTCCTTTTTCCATCACGCGCATATAGCCCAGACGGACTTCATCGATGTTAAAATTCACTTCCCATCCCGTTTCCTTATAAAAATCATTGTATTTTTTCAGGAACATTTCCCTGGCAATCTGCATCACATCATCAAAAGGGAGCAGAAATACGTTTTCACCGGACAGATCCTCGATCTGATAAGGATCCGTCCATTCAAAAGAGGCCAGTCCCTTTTCGTCAAAGACGAGATCCACTCCTTCATAAGGCCATGATGACCAGTCTCCTTCGGAAGCGGTCCCGCTGGCATGTGTATAAGTGACGGGGATGCCGTCGATGGTCCGGGTAAAATGAATCCCATATCCGACGGTCCCCTGGCTGATCTCTCCGTTGTGCTCTTCATCCCCGCTCAGCGTTACCATAAATTCTTCCCCTGCCACAGCGAAATCCGTCAGCCCCAGGTCATTGATTATTTTCTGCGCCTGTTCCTTGAATTCGCCGGTCTTTGCCTGGAGCGCGCTTTTGTCCGTCTGTATCTCCTGACCCGCCAGGAAATTGCCGCTCAGATCACTCCTGTCCACATTGAAGTTGATCCAGCGCCAGTCCTCCTGCAGATCATTATTTAATACCACAAAATAATCCTGGTCGTTCATCGTCACATAGCCCAACAGGGAATTCTTTTCATAATGATCTGCGGATCCTTCCTGATAATCTACAATTGCCGGGATTTCCGTTACCTGTATTTCACCGGGGGCTGCTTCCAGCATTTTTTTCCACTCAGCGATTTTCTCATCATAATCGATTTCTTCGCCGCCGTACATGATGCTTCCCTTCACTCCGGACGCTTTCTCTTCTTCCAGTTGTGTGATCCGTTCTTCAATCTCCTGTCTGGTAAATCCGTTGGAACCGCTCATCGCTGTCTGATCCCGGTCCCAGAGTGGACCGCCGCCCAGAAGCACCCGGTTGACCGTATCATAGTCTTCCTGTGTAAAAACACGGCTGGTCACTTTTTTTGTCCGGAAGCCTTCCGCATCGGGAATGATGACCGGAGCGTCCGCCGTAACCGTAATCCTGTCATCTCCAAAGCTTTCCTGCCATTCTGCCGGAGCCTGTACCTGCTCCCGGATGCCTCCCTGTCCCGTCTCCTGGACGGCGGCTGTCTGCTGCTGTGTCTCTTTGGGAACTACAATTTCTTCCTGTGTCTGCACACTGTCACCGCAGCCGGCCAGCGCTGCCGCCATTGCCGCTGCTGTCATCCATGCGTATGCCTTTCCAAAAACCCGTCTTTTTCTTCTGTTCATTTCCATGCTCCTCTCTGCCCGGCCTGCTGTTACCGGAAATCCTGTCTTTTCCGGCGGAATCTCTGATTGGGTTTCTCTCCCGCCGACAATCGTATCTTACCCCTTTCTCCTGTAAAAAGTATTCAGCAGGCTGTAAACAATTTGCAAACATCAGGCAGATAACTCATTTTCAAACAGAACCGATACCTTCGTTCCTTTCCCCGGTTCACTTTCAATCTGCAGGCGCGCCCCGTGCAGTCCTGCGATCCGCTCACACAACGCCAGTCCCAGTCCGCTGCCTCCCGCTTTTCTGGAACGCGCCTTATCCACCATATAAAAAGCTTCCGTCACACGCTGCACTTCTTTGGCCGGAATCCCGCAGCCATGATCCTGTACAAAAACCACATTATTTTCTCCCTTCAGGAGGATCTCATCCCCCGGTTCGCTGGCCTTTGCGGCATTGTCAATCAGGTTGATCAAAAGGCTTTCAAACAGATCTCTGACAAGCATTCTGTCCTGCATATGGCAGCTGACCGTAAGGCGGATCTTTTTTTCTGCCAGGTGATACCCCTCCAGCGCTGCCACCCGGTCAAACAGCTCCTTCATATTCGTCACTTCCAGCCTGATACTGTCATTGTCATACATGCCCACAAGGCTCATGAGCTTGCTGCCCAGCCGTTCCAGACGGCGGCTTTCTTCATAAATATGGAGAAGCGCCCGGTTTTGCTGCTCTTCTTTCACCTTCACATGGAGCAGTGTATCCGCATAACCGATAATGGATGTCATGGGGGTTTTCATTTCATGAGCCAGGCTGCCCAGCATTTGTCTGCGCCGTTCGGAAACCTCCGAAAGCTCCGTCACCTGCTCCTCAATCCGCTCTGCCATGCCGTTAAATGCTTCTGCCACAATGCCCACTTCGTCCCTGCCTCTCACCTTCGCCCGGCGCTCCAGGTTTCCGGCGCTGATCTCTTCCGCCGCCCGCTTCAGTTCTCCCAGCGGGGCCAGCATTTTTCTTGTAAAAACAAAAACCAGCAGCACCGCCAGCAATGCGCCGATCAGATAAAAGCCCATAAAAAGAACCGCCTGCTGCCGGATATCATCATAGACCTCTGAAATATCCTTCACCAGAACCAGACGGTAATCACCGCCGCCGGCAGAAAGAATGGCTTTCCCCGTGATCAAAATATGCCGCTGACCGGATTGCTGGATCGCACTTTCGGCCTCACTTTTATTCCATCGGTTTTCGCCGGTCACCGCCAGTTCAAAAGGGGTGCGGTTGTAAACCACCTCGTTTTTCTGCAATAGAATGTATTGGGATGCTCCGTATTTTTTCATCAGAAAATCAATATAAGAACTGCGCGTTGTATCACTGTAGGAAAGCAGTTTTGTATCATCCAGTTCTCTTCCCAGCGCCCGCGCAGTGGACACTAACTGCTGTTCATAATTTTCCAGCGTCTTTTTCTGATTATACTGTGCCGAATGGTAAATCACTGCAACCCCGGACACTCCGGTGATCACAAAAAGCACCGTCACGGTCATCAGCGCAAGTTTTTTCCATAGCTTCATCTATTCCTGATCCTCCAGCCGGTAGCCCATCTTGGGAATGGTGAGAATGACATCATGAAAATCCAGTTTTTTGCGCAGCTGTCCCACATGGACGTCTACCGTGCGCGTTTCTCCCATGAAATCGGTGCCCCACACCCGGTTTAACAGCTCTTCCCTTGAAAATGCGATGTTCTTTCCCTGGGCCAGGGTCACCAGCAGTTCGTACTCCATCGGTTTTAGCGCCACTTCTTTCCCCGCCTTCGTCACACGGTGCTTTTTCAAATCGACCGTCACATCCTTAATCCTGATTTCGGTTCTGCTGCGTCCGGTCCTTTTTAAAACTTTCTCCATCCGCACCAAAAGCTCCAGCACCTCGAAGGGCTTGACGATATAATCCTCCGCCCCGGCCTTCAGACCGTGCACCTTGGAAATTACGTCCGCCTTCGCCGTCAGGAAAATGACCGGGATCTTCTCCTCCTGCAAATCTGCAAGCAGCGCAAATCCGTCCTTCCCCGGAAGCATCACATCCACCAGCGCCAGAGCGGCGTCCGCCCCCTCCCGGCTATGAATCACTCTTTGCGCCTCCAGACCGTCATACAGCGGCAAAGGCGCGTATCCTGCCGCTTCCAGATTCATGCAAATCAGTTCGGAAATCGAACTGTCATCCTCTATCACTAAAATTTTCATCTCTTTTGCCTGTGCCGTATCCGTTTATCGGCGTTTCCCACTGTGTTCCGAAAGTTGACGGCACTTCCTCCATTTTGCCATCATCTTATCACAAAAATCCTCCGAAAAAAGCATCAAAGTGTAAACATTGTTTCAAAGCGGATGCAGAACGTCATTTTTCAGTAAAAAACGCCGGCGGACAAAGGTCTTATGCTTTGCCCGCCGGCAATCGCGCTCGGCGCGAGTGTGCGCTAAAATGCGCACACTTTTTCATTCATATTCTTCTTCCACTCTGATCCCGTTGATCCGGCATGCTCTTCCGGCTTTCATTTCCGGCCGTTTTTCCAGGAAAATACTGTCGTTTTGATGCAGCGCATGAACTACAATGCGCAGCTCTTTGGGGAAATCAAAATATCCCAGGCTGATCCATACCTCCTGTCCGGTATAAAAATGATCTTCGATTTTTTCTCCGTCCAGATAAACTTCCAGGCTCTCTCCTGCGTAGTCTGACACCAGCCAGGTATCCCGTCCGTCCTTCCTGCTGCCTCCGGGTTCTCCGTAAGAAATCTTCACTTCATAAACCGCCGTTTCTCCGGTTTCCTCCGTCAAAACCAACTCTGCACAGCCTGGCTTCTCATCAATCAGCCTTTCATAGCGCCACAGTTCTCCCTCCTGTCCGCAGGCCTGAAAGCCGCCGGGCACTTCTTTCAGTTCGGGGTAGCTTCTGATCACCGTGTGGCTGCCTCCGGTGATTTTCAGTTTTCCGTCCTCTTCCCAGACAAAGCCTTCCGAAAAAATCAGATAATCCTGGTCTAAATGAACCCGGCAGGCATTTTTCGCAAGCGCCCTGCCGATATGCAGGACTTTGGCACGCTCTTTTCCTTCCCACTCAAACTGCGGTTCCCAGTCGCCGTAAAAGACAAATACATGTCCCTGCTCTGTTTCCAGGCGGCACAGAGGCACCGCCAGCGCGGATTTTAAAACCGCATCGTCCAGCTTCATTCCGTACGGGAAAAATCCATACTGCCCGGAGGCGATGGTCACCGCGGGAAAATGAACATCTCCCGCTTCCCTTTTTCCGATCAGCTCCACGTCCCGGTGTTCCGGCATTTCCCTTCTTCTCTGGTAATTATTGAAAAATAGAAATCCCCGGTTCTCATCATGGCGGCAGGACAGCCGCAGCGTGGTAAGATCCTCCGGCATCACGCCATCCGGTTCAATGTCTGCGGGGAGCTCTGCCAGGATGCTGCCAAAATCCTGCAGAAAATACGCCAGCATACGGATTTCCCGGTAATTATCAGATATCTGCCCATACTGCCTGATGGGCGCGTTGAAATCGTAATTGATTTCCGGAAGGTCATTCAAATATCCGGTGGCTTTGCTCTCCTGCAGCGTGGACAGCTTTCCTTTTGGATTGCTTCCGCCATGATACATATAGTAGCCTAACAGCGCTACGCCGCTGCCCAGCTTTGCCACAGACATGGCCCCGATATCGCGGCCTTCAGCAACCGGCCTCCTGTGTTTTGTGACCTGAACTCCCCCGCCCAGCTCTGCGGTCAGGAACGGGAAATCAGCCTCGTTAAAAGTGACCGCATCCTCCACATGATGATCGCAGGCAATCAGCGCGTCATTGCGGATATGGCTGAATACATAGTTGGGATTGGCCTCCAGCTCCGTCACCCGCTGATCCCAGGGCGCTTCGCAATAGCCCCCCATCACGGGAAGAAGACCGCCGGTGCAGGCTCCGCCCCAGCCGGTGGCGGTATACAGCGGCACCACAAAGCCAAGTTCTTTTGCCATGGCGGTAAGCGTGCGCATGTGCTGTTCCCCCGCTTCCCCGGTCTGCCCTCCCACATGGCCGTATTCATTTTCAATCTGAACGCCGATGACAGGACCGCCGTCCTTTCGCATCATCCCTTCCGCATGCCGGTATGCCTGCTGCCAGAAACGTTTCACATATGCCAGATACCCAGGATCGTCACTGCGTAAAGTCATATCCTTTTTTAAAAGCCAGTCCGGAAACCCGCCGTTTCTCACCTCTCCGTGCACCCAGGGGCCAAGGCGCAGGAAAACATAGATCCCCACTTTTTTACATAGCTGTAAAAACCGGCCCAGATCCCGGCAGCCCGTGAAATCAAAGCAGCCTTCCTCTTCCTCATGATGAATCCAGATCACATAGGTGGAAACAATGGAAACGCCCCCCGCTTTCATTTTACGCAGGGATTCCTCCCAGAAATCTTCGCGGTATCTGCTGTAATGCAGCTCGCCCATAACCGGAAACCAGGGTTTCTGATCTTTTAATAAATAACGGCTGTTATAATCAAATGATGTCATTCTTTTTCTCCTTCTGTATATATTTCCGATGATGGCGCTTCTAAAATCTGCCGCAGCACCAGACCTCCATAATTCGGCAGTTTCCCGTCCCCGGGTCCGTAGATCACCTTTCCCTGCGGCAGTTTCAGTTGTACCGGACCGCCGGAAAAATTCTGAAGGAACAGATACGTAACTGCGCTTCCGTTCTCATCTATCCCTGCCCGGCTGGTCACCTCCACACCTGCGGGTATATCTCCTTCAAAAGGGGAATAAAGATCTGCCTGCCGGGCAAGTCCCCGGTACAGATCATCGTAAAATTCCTGCTCTGCATCGGCGCAGACATAATATGCGGTCCCTTCCCCAAAACGGCTGCATAAAAGCGCAGGATATCCGGCGTAAAAATCTTCGCCATAGGTCATCAATGTCTGTGCGCTGTAAGGTTTCACCAATTCGCAGAGATTTTTGCAGACATAACTTTCCTTCATCCCCGCAAGTACCTGCCCCGTACAATCCTCATCATCAAAAGCAGCTTCGCGCCTGCAGATATGATTTTCTTCCCAGTCATAGAGTCCGTCGATTTCTTCCCGGCGCAGTCCCAGCACCTCTGTCATGCCGTGGGGCGTCTCTCCCAGAAAGCACAGGTCGCTTTCGTCCACCACGCCGGACCAGTAGGTCATCACCAGCAGACCTCCCTTTTCCACAAAATTTTTCAGGCTGTCCGCAAAACCGTCATGAAAAAGATACTGCATGGGAACCGCCGCCAGACGATAGTTCTCCAGCGGAACGCTCTGGTCGATCACATCCACATCCAGTCCCAGCCTGCGAAGGGCTCGGTAGGACTTTTCAATGCACTCTTCCTGGTACAGGCCGTCATTGCGGGGCCCCAGAGAGCCTTCCAACGCCCAGTTATTCTCCCAGTCATACAGCACCGCCGCACGGGCATTTGTCCCGGCTCCCCTGATTTCCGCAAGACTCTCCAGCATTGCGCCGGCGCCGCATACCTCCCGGAAGGTGCGGGTGTCATCGCCGCCATAATGATCGATCAGGGCTCCGTGAAATTTTTCATAGGACCCTCTGGACTGACGCATTTGGAAATACAATGCTCCGTCAGCGCCATGGGCAATGCTCTGCAGGGCGGAGGCTTCCACCACGCCGGGTTTTTTCAGCTTGCTGACTCCCTGCCAGTTGGTTGCCGCCGGACAGGACTCCATCAGCAGAAACGGTTTCCGTTTCAAACTGCGGATCACATCATGCCAGAACGCTGTCCGTTCTGCGATCTCCCGGTCGGAATGTTTGTGCCAGACGGGATAGCTGTCCCAGGAAACCACATCCACTGCCTCTGCCAGGCGGAAGTAGTCGATCCCTCCGAAATGATACATCATGTTCACCGTGGTGGGTTTGTCGGATCCGCCTTCCCGGAGTGCGCGGACTTCTTCTTTTGCCAGATCGATCAGCTGATCCGAAACAAACCGTTTCCAGTCCAGAGTGAGTCCCATGACGGAAGTTTCCCCCAGAGACGAGGGACTTTCCACCTGATCAAAGCTGTCGTAGGTATGACTCCAAAATGTGGTCCACCAGCTCTCGTTTAACTTCTCAATGGTGCCGTACCGCTTCCTGAGCCAGTTCCGGAACGCTTCCTGGCACAGGGGGCAGTGGCATTCTCCTCCCAGCTCGTTGGAGATATGCCATAGTTTCACCGCAGGATGGCCGCCGAATCGCCGTGCCAGCTCCCTGTCGATCTGATACACTTTTTGGCGGTACACAGGCGAAGTCAGGCAGTGATTGTGCCGCATCCCGAAAAGGTTGCGCTCCCTTTCTGCGGTCACCCGGAGCACCTCCGGATACTTCTCAGCCAGCCAGCGCGGCCGGGCTCCTGAGGGTGTTGCCAGGATCACGCCGATGCCGTTCTCCCACAGCCTGTCGATGATCTGTTCCAGCCAGTCAAAGGTATAACATCCCTCCGCCGGTTCCAGCTTGGCCCAGGCGAAGACTCCCAGCGTCACCGTATTTATTTTCGCCTTCAAAAAATATTGAATATCTTTCTCCAGCAGATCCGGCCTGTCCAGCCATTGTTCCGGATTATAATCCCCTCCGTGCAGCAATGCACCCATACCTCTTTGCCCTCCTAAATGATTTATTACATCAATTGTATGTTTTCCGGGGTTGTCCGTCAATGTATAAAACCATGTTTCTTTCCGTGCAGCGAACTGCCATTGAAAGCCCCCTTTACAGCCCCAGTATCCTCTTCGCATTACCGGCGAATATCAATTCCCTGTCCGCCTCTGAAATGTGTTCAAACTCCACTGCCCCGACATACATTGCGGGATTTATGATCGGATAATCCGTCCCGAACAAAAACTTTTCGGCGCCCGCCTTTTGCACACCTGCATACAGCATTCCATAGCGGAACAGGCCTGTGCCGGAAAGATCCAGGAAGGCATTTTCATATTTACATAAACGCTCCAGGTGGAACATATAGGATTCCCGCTCTCCCGGATGGGCGGCCACGAAAGTAACCCCGGGATTGTCTGCTATCATCTGTTCCATCTGTTCCTGCTGCTCCACTATCGTGTGATAGCTCACAACCATACCGTACTCTCCCGCAAGCCGCAGAATTTCCGTGAGTTCTCTGCTGCCGTAATCCAGGCCGTATTCAGACCAGCCCTGCATGTAAGGCACCAGTTCCCCAATCAGCCGGAAGCCTTTTTGGTGCATCTGTTCTATGGTTTCCATCGATTCCCTGACAAAAGCCGGATGGATATGAAATCCGGGCACATAAAACTCTTTTTGTATTTCATGGATTTCCAGCGCTTTTTGATTCAGTTCTTCTATCTGTTCAAATCCTCTTTCCTTACGATACCCCTCTCTGGAAATCACAGAGCCGCAGATCCTGCCGATGCCTGCCTTTTTCAAATCCCTGATTTCCTCCTCATAAGAAAGCGGAAACTCCTCCCGGTATATGCAGGAATTTTCCCTCTGATCAAAAAAAGGATGTGTGTGAAAATCAATAATTTCTCTCATAGCTGCCTTTCCGCCGTTTTGCGGCAAAATGAAAAAGCAGCGGGCTTCTGATGATGATATCCTCTCTGAGCCGCGCTGCTTTTCCGTTATCTTCTTTTTGCTGTAAGCCGGTCTTTCGCCCGCTTCACGCTATCTTCATAATATGCATCCGGCTGTTCCGTCAGATATTTGGGCGCAAGCAGGGCCGCGCCGTAGAGCTCTTCCAGGGTTTCCAACTGTTGTGCGGTGGGATGGGACGGTGAGACCACCCTGGTGGGCCAGACCGACATACAACCCGTAAACTCTGCCAGCCAGAAAAGCGGTTCCATATTCTTTTCCATCATCCCGTGCAGGACCGCCGGTTCTTCCCCTGACAGGTTCATCAGGCAGTTGATATGGGAAGGAAGCGGTTCTTCCACACTGCCGTCGGGCAGGATCATGCATTCGCATCCGTCCTCATCCTCCCGATGGGCATTGATAAATTCCATTACCTTCATGGCTGCCGCCTTTCTCTGCAGGCGGTCAGACTCATACCAGTGATTTGTTCAGGTATGCTTCCTGCTCTGCAGTCAGAATGTCAATATGTTTTCCCAGGAAAGCCAGTTTCCTTGCCGCAACGTCCTCATCCACGCTGCGGGGTACATCAATCAGTTTTTCCGTCAGTTCACTGCCATGCTCCACCAGATATTTCGCGGAAAGCGCCTGGATGGCAAAGCTCATATCCATAATTTCCGCAGGATGCCCGTCGCCGCAGGCAAGATTTACCAGGCGTCCTTCCCCCAGCACAAAAATCCACTGTCCCGAGGGCAGTTTATATCCCATGATATTCTTGCGCATTTCCTTTGTTTCCACCGCAATTTCACGCAGGCGCGCCATGTCGATCTCACAATCAAAGTGGCCCGCATTGCAGAGGATCGCGCCGTCCTTCATCTCTGCAAAGTCCTCTTCGTCAATGACTTTATCACAGCCGGTCACAGTCACAAAGAAATCGCCGACAGCGGCCGCGTCCTTCATGGGCATCACTTCAAAGCCATCCATCACCGCTTCGATGGCCTTCACCGGATTGACCTCGGTCACGATTACTTTCGCGCCCAGGCCCTTCGCTCTCATGGCAACGCCTTTACCACACCAGCCATAGCCTGCCACCACCACATTTTTCCCTGCCACAATCAGGTTCGTGGTTCGCATGACGCCGTCCCATACGGACTGGCCCGTGCCGTAACGATTGTCAAAGAAATGCTTGCAGTCCGCATTGTTGACGCGGACCATGGGGAACTTCAGCTGTCCCGCCCTGTTCATGGCTTCCAGGCGGATGATGCCTGTGGTGGTTTCTTCACAGCCCCCGATGATATTGGGGATCAGATGCGTCAGTTTGGTATGAATCATATGCACCAGATCGCCGCCGTCATCGATCACGATATTGGGCCCTGCATCGAGCACCGCCCGGATATGACGGTTATATTCTTCTTCCGTCGCGCCGTACCATGCATGAACTTCCAGGCCTGCCTTCACCAGGGCCGCCGCCACATCATCCTGTGTGGAAAGCGGATTGGAGCCCGTCACATACATTTCGGCGCCGCCTGCCGCCAGCACTTTACAAAGATATGCGGTCTTTGCTTCCAGGTGCACGGAAAGGGCAATTTTTTTACCTGCAAAGGGTTTGGACACCGAAAACTCCTCTTCCAGCGTTCTCAAAAGGTCACAGTTCCTTTTCACCCACTCAATTTTCTGTTCGCCGGATCCGGCTAAACTGATGTCTCTGATTTCACTGTTCATACTCTTTCTCCTCCATATGAAATAGCCTTTGTCAATCAGCCGAATTTTTATTAAAGTGTTGGTCGTCTGCCCTGTCAACACTGTCAAAATCGCGTCAAAAAACGCCGGTTCGCTTTCTACGCATTCATGGTAGCAAAACCGGCGCACTTTTGCAATACAATTCTTCCGTATTCCAATTCTTTTATAGTTCGTCCTTCCGATGATTCCCGTCCTTTTCCCCCAGAAGCAGATACTTTCTGGCTGCAAACAAAATGACGATGGAAATGATCCCGATAAGAGTCTGCGCAGTGTCCAGGTGTTCCACAATGACCTGGCGGGCGATGGCAAACATCAGCACTTCGATCAGCGTTTCCGCTGTATGCTTGCACAATAGATTTACAAATTCGATTCCTACCACAAGGCTCAGGGCCACGCTCAGAAATTCATTGAAGCCTTCAATCTCCATAAAGGAAAGCGGCTGCGCGAATAATTCCTTCAAAAGTCCTGCCATCATGATCAGCACCGCCCCCGTGATCAGGACGGATACCAGAATTTCCATAAATCCGGATATGATATAAACAACTTCTTTGATCCAGCTTCCCAGCTTCTTCATAAAGCCTCCGTTTCTCTTTCGTAAAATATTTTTACCTGTCTGGTAAGCGACGGTCAGTGCCTTCTATGTATGGCCCCGGCCGGACAAATCTCCCTGCATGCGCCGCATTCCAGGCAGTGCGCCGGCTCAATGGAATAGGGCGTCCCTTCCGTGATACATTTCTGAGGACAGACCGTCAGACAGCTTCCGCAGCCGACACACGCTTCCCCTATCTCAAATCCCGGCTGATCCGCTTCCTCTCCATAGGCAAATGTCTCCCGGCTGATCGGATAATGAAGAAGGTCAAACCATTCCCCGCGCCCCTCATAAATCAGAAAAGCATCCAGGATATACCTGGTGTCTCCCGGATATACCTCGTTCATTCCGGGATTCTCCTCAAAAACGCGGTCCACCCATTTTTTCTCCGCTATTCTGACTTTTCCCGTGAACTTTAAGGACTGACAGTCCGGGCACATGGCGCTTAAAGCAATCTCCCCTGTCTGAACGAGCTGTTCATAAAAGGGCTTTCCTTTGGAGGTCACAATATACATCCCCTCGGGCGCTGCAATCATCACATTGATGATTCTGCTGTGAGGGTGTCCTTTTTGATCCACTGTGGCAGCCGACGCGATTTTTACTTTACGGAACATATCCACATATTTTCTTGCCTTCTCATTCATCCGATTTCCTCCTGTGTGCCTGGCCAACTGTTTCTGCTCTCATTATAAGCTCAAAACAGGCTTCCTGGCAATCAGGATATTCATGCAGTGCTTGTGACATTTTCGCGTTTTATCAGGGAAACAGCAATAAAATCTTAAAGAACTTTTCGTGTAATCTTCACTTTTAACTGCTATGGTTGTGTAACGGAGGTATAGAAATGTTTTTGCTTATACATATTCTTGTTAATTTTGCGGCCGCTTTCCTGTCGGTTCTGCCTTTTTTAATCCTGCTGGAGATTCTGGCGAGGAAGCAAATCGGGGATCTTCCTCTAAAACATACGATTGCAGATGCCCTTCTCTGCTTTTTTATCGCGGCCATCCTGGCCGTCACAGGCGTTCCCGGCATATATGAATTCCATGCGGATATCAATGTAAATTTTGTCCCTTTTGCAGATATTTTTACCAACACTCCGCAATACATAGAAAATATTATCCTTTTTTTGCCGGTGGGATTTCTGCTGCCGCTTTTGTTTCCCGCCTTTCAGAAGCTGCGCCGTACCACTCTCTATGGCTTTGTCTTTTCCCTGGCCATCGAAATTCTGCAGCTTTTTTCCTTCCGCGCAACGGATATTGATGATGTTTTGATGAATACGCTGGGCGCGGTGGCAGGGTTTGGCCTCTTCTCTCTGTTAAGAAAGCTTTATCCGCCCATCGCCGGGGAAATTTCCCTGCCCGATAAGTGTCGAAAACTCCATCCTTCCCTGCGGCTGGAACCGGCGCTTCTCACCGGGGCCGCCTGGGCCGCGGCTCTGTTGTTAATCCCCGCCGTGAAGGAGTTGATCTGGGAAATTTTCCTGTAGTATTGACTTCCTTCCCTCATCCTCTTACACTGAAAGCAAATCCCACAAAGGAGCCGCCTATGAAAACCCTATACATCACGGATCTGGACGGAACGCTTTTAAATACCAGCGACCGCATCAGCCCTTACAGCATCCAAACCATCAACCGCCTTGTGGAACAGGGAATGCTCTTTTCCTATGCCACGGCCCGCTCCCTTGTTTCAGCCTCCGCGGTCACCAAAGGACTGTCTGCCCATATTCCAGTAATTGCCTATAACGGCTGCCTGATCATCCATCCGGATACCCGCGAAGTGGCGGCCTCTCTGCATTTTTCGGAAAAGGAATATCTGGATGCCCGGGCACAGATCCAGGCCAACGGCATTTTCCCCATTGTTTATTCCTATATTGACGGAGTGGAACGCCTGTCCTGGATGCCGGAGCATGAAAATGAGGGTATCCTCCGGTATCTTGGAAACCGTCAGGGTGATCCCCGTCTGCGGCCCGTCCATTCTCCGGAAGAACTGTATGCCGGAAAGATCTTTTATTTCACCTGCATCGGTGAAAAAGAAGATCTTCTTCCTGTTTATCAGTCTGTCCACCCGGACAGCCGGTATACCTGCACCCTGCAGCAGGAACTGTACCGCCCGGAATACTGGTGTGAGATCATGCCCGGGCAGGCGACCAAAGCCAATGCCATATTGAAACTAAAAGAACTGTGGGGCTGTGACCGCATTGTTTCCTTTGGGGATGCAGTGAACGACCTTCCCATGTTCCGCATTTCCGATGAATGTTACGCAGTGGAAAATGCAGTGGAAGAATTAAAAGAAGCGGCCACCGGAATCATCCCCTGCAACGATGCGGACGGCGTGGCTCACTGGCTGGAAGAACATGTACGATGAGCCTTTTTCTGTATCTATCATCTGTTCTCACATTGTATATTTCATGGTCTCAATATGGATGACATCGGTATCTTTCTGTTCCTCCTGTTTTTCGGCTTCACCGCTGATCCGGAAATTCGCCACATCTTTGGCCTGCAGTTTCACAATCCCCATCAGTTCCACAGGACAGCTGACGGAAGCGCAGTCTGACAGGAAAAGTCTGCCTTCGATCCCTTCTTTTGTCACGTCGGCTGCGATTTCGACTGCCGCACAGTCCATTACGGAAAGTGTCTGTCCTGCCGCTTCCAGCATTGCCCGGTCAATGCGCAGATTGGAAACATCCTGAATCAGTTTTCCCCGATATGTTTCCAACTGGTCATATTTTTTGCAGACGTTCAAAAAATCAGTCTGATCCTTTTCCTCCATAACGGCCCGTCCCGTAACCTGCAAAAATTCCAGCTTATTCAACGCCTTTCCTTCCTTCACCTCCAGATCGCCGTCTACAAAAATCCGCGTTCCGTGCCGGAGGACAAAATTTTCATCCAGTCTGGCGCTGTCTCTGACACAACTGCAGCCGTCTGGAACCAGGAGAATTTCTGCCGAATCATTCAAAATCTGCACCGCCGCATTCAGATTCTTTTCAAATACAACCGCTTTTGCGGTTTCAATGTGCACATGCTTTTCCGCCAGCTTTTCGTAATCCGTATCCGGATCTGTGAAATACACTTTTCCGGTTACAAAATATTTTTTTCCTTCCTCCGCCCTTGCCGCAAAAATCCGGTCAACTTCCAGCGCCTTTTCCACCAGCACCGCATCGTCCGGGTAGACCACCGCCGATCCGTTGCAGGTCAAAATCGGCGCCAGTGTATCTGACAGTCCGTCCGGGTAAACCACCATCCCGTTCACCAGAATTTTGACATAATTTTTCAGCGCTTCCTCCGCTCCCTTTTCAATCACCAGTTTGCCGTTGGACATGAGGTACATTTTTTCGTTTCCCTGTCTGCAGGCGGAAATTTTACAGAGGCCGTTGTTCTCCACAATCTTCACATTTTCTCCGATCTTTTCCACCATCATGGCATCCATCTGAACCCGGTACCGGGTTAAAAGTTCCAGCGAGCTGTCCGTCACATAGACCATCATCGCCTTCACATGAACGGATTCATACTGCCGGAGAACTTCCTCCGTCACATTCCTGAAATCACAGATCATCGTATCAATTACCAGTTTTCTTTTTTCACTCATCTTTCACTCCGCCTTTCCTTTTTTAGTTCGGGATAATATTCCCGCAGTCTGTTTCGCGCTATCAGAAGCCTGGTCCGCACGGAAGCGGGCGGCATCTGAAAAATCTCCCCGATTTCCGCTGCGTTATATCCTTCAAAATACCGCAGCCAGAACATGGCCCGGTCCTTTGGTTCCAAAACACTGCACAACTGGAGCACCATCGGCTGGGAGAGGTCGTCCATATGGCTCCCGCCGCCTGCTAAAACCGGCTGGGCGCCGGCATGTCTGACCCGGTCGATCCGAATATTTTTCGCCGTCCGATACAGCCAGGCCCGGCATTTTGAATCATCCATGGCTGCCAGCTGCTCCTCGTGTTCCAGCGCCCGCAGAAAGGTTTCCTGTACGATATCCTCCGCTTCCGCTGCATTTGTGCGCCCTGCCATGTAACGAACCAGCTCCCGGTAAAAGAGCCCGTAAAGCCTTGATACCATATCCTGTTCCTCCTGCTGAATTTCTCCTGAATATGCCGCGCGGTTTATTATTGTTTTCATACAGAAAACGAATGAAAAGGCGAAAGTGTTTTAAAAAAACCGGCAGGCCGAAATTATTTTTCCGGCTGCCGGTTCTGCATGCTTTCCTTAATTATGAGAAACGGGCGAAATGTCGTCCGGTTCATCAAACCACCACATTCCGTTCCTGTCCCTTTAAAAATGCCTCAATATTCTTACAGGTTTCCGTCACGCACCGCGTCCTGGCTTCGATACTGGCCCAGGCCATATGAGGAGTCATCTGCAGCTTTCCGGTGTCCTGTAAAGTCAGCAGGCAGTCGTCGGGCCGCATCGGTTCCGTCTCAAAAACATCCAGCCCTGCTCCCCTGATCTCCCCTGTCTCAAGCGCCCGGCACAAAGCCTTTGTGTCCACCACAGCGCCCCTGGATACATTGACCAGTATGGCGCTCTTTTTCATCTTCACAAACGCTGTCTCATCCATCAGATGGCGGGTGCGGCCGCTCAAAGGGCAGTGCAGGGAAATCACATCCGATTCCGCCAGCAGCGTATCAAAATCCACCCTTTCATATTCTGTACAGGTGCTTTGTCCCGATGCAGAGAAAAAGATGACCCGGCATCCGAGGGCTCGGGCCACTGCCGCCACCCCTCGTCCGATATTCCCCATTCCTATAATTCCCCAGGTTTTCTGTTCCAGTTCATAATAGGTTTTTTCGTAATGGGAAAAACGGGGCTGGACCGCATAAGCGCCCGACTTCACATAGCTGTCATAGTAAGGCACATTCTCCAGCACGGAAAGGGCGAGGGCAAGCGTATGCTGCACCACTGCAGCGGTGGAATAATTCCGGACATTTACCACGCGGATCCCCCTGCTTTTACAGTAAGAGGTATCCACATTATCATAACCTGTCGCAAACTGGCAGATCAGGCGCAGTCCGTGTGCATTTTTCAGGGTGTCCGCATTGATGGGATTTTTATTCGCCACAACGATTTCGGCGTCCGCAATGCGTTCCGCCACCAGATCATCGGGAGTGTTGTTATAAAAAACCACATCCCCAAATTCCCGAAATCCTTCCACACTGACATCTTCACCCACACTGGTCCTGTCCAGCACCACTATTTTCATACCCTATTGTCCTCTTTTACCCTTGCGCTTTTCTCTGTATTTCCCAAAATTCCGTTTACAGTCTCTTTAACAGTTCTTCCCTCTGCGCTTCAAATCCCGGTTTTCCCAGCAGGGCGAACATGTTCTTCTTGTAGCTTTCCACGCCTGGCTGGTTAAACGGATTCACACCCAGCAGATAGCCGCTCACGCCGCAGGCAAACTCGAAGAAATAGAACAGCTGGCCCAGATAAAATTCATTCACTTCGGGAACATTGATCACAAAATTGGGCACCTGGCCGTCGGTATGCGCCAGAATTGTGCCGTTCATCGCGCTCTTGTTGACGAAATCAACACTCTTTCCTGCCAGGTAATTCAGACCGTCCAGATCCACGGGTTCTTCGCCGATGATGATCTCTTCCCGGGAAGCTTCTACGTTAATGACAGTCTCGAACATGATGCGCGCGCCGTCCTGGATGAACTGTCCCATGGAATGCAGATCTGTGGTCAGATCCACGCTGGCCGGGAAAATACCCCTCTGATCCTTGCCTTCGCTTTCTCCGTACAGCTGCTTCCACCATTCGGAAACATAGTGTACACTGGGTTCGTAGTTAGCCAGGATTTCAACCGCTTTTCCTTTTCTTAACATGATATTGCGAAGCGCCGCATATTTCACCGCATCATTCTCTTCATAAGGCGTGTTCAGCGCCAATTCTCTGCCGCTGGCAGCACCCTCCATCAGCCGGTCGATATCAGCCCCGCTGACTGCGATGGGAAGCAGGCCTACCGCTGTGAGCACAGAGAAACGTCCGCCCACATCATCCGGAACCACGAATGTTTCATAGCCTTCTTCATCCGCCACTTTTTTCAAAGAACCCTTCGCCTTATCGGTTGTGGCATAAATTCTCTTCGCCGCTTCTTCTTTTCCGTACTTGTTTTCCAGCATTGCCTTAAAGACGCGAAATGCGATCGCAGGCTCGGTGGTAGTGCCGGATTTGGAAATCATATTGATGGAAAAATCACGGTCGCCGATGACATCCGTCAGATGTTTGATGTAGGTGGAGCTGATGGAATTTCCCACGAAATAAATTTCGGGGGTCTTTCTCACTTCTTTGCCCACCATATTATAAAAGCTGTGTCTTAAAAACTCGATGGCAGCGCGCGCGCCGAGATAGGAACCGCCGATCCCGATCACCAGCAGCACTTCGGAATCTCCCTGGATCTTTGCAGCTGCCTTTTTGATGCGGGCAAACTCTTCCTTGTCATAATTGACCGGAAGGTCAATCCAGCCCAGGAAATCATTTCCCGCGCCTGTTTTGGAAACCAGCAGATCTTTTGCATCACATGCCGGTTTCTTCATATTCTCCACTTCGTGTTCTTTGACGAAGGAAGCAGCCCTGCTGTAATCAAACGTTACCTTATTGCTCATCTTTTTATCCTCCTTGTGGGAAACAGCCTGTTTGTTGTTTTCTTTCAAACCCGCTATAAGTGTAGCAAAGTTACCCTGTAATTTCAAGCCAGAAATTCCCGTAAAAGCGCTTCCAGTTCTTCATTGGGCACACTTTTTTTATCCGTTTTCTTCTGTCCTGTTCCCTGCTCGATACCGGAAATTTTTTCCGCCTTCAAAACTTCCTTTTGTTCTGCCGCCTCCTTTTCCACTCGGTCCAGATATTCGGTATCCCGTTTCACGCTTTTTATCCTTTCCGTCATCCGGTTTTCCAGGAAATCCGTCACCGTCGTGCGCAGCATCTCCTGCTTTCCGGGCACATCAATCAGCCCCGATATGGAAAAGTGAAGATACAAAGACAGAAAAGCCAGCAGATAATAGGGCAGCACCTGTCCCAGCGTTTCTCCGTGTATCATGCCCATGCAGGAACCGATTCCGTCCGCAAATACGGACAGGAGAAGAAACTGCCCCGAAAACTGATTGATCAGTCTCAGGCTGCATTTGCCCAGCCTGATCCCCTGCATAAATTTTTCCACAAATACGCTCACATTTACGGCGCCGCCGTTTAACTCATAACAATTCTGGAACTTCAGCCTGCATTGCTTTAAAAGCCTGTTCTCGGTGGCGGACATATTTCCCGCTTCCCGGATCAGTTTTTTTAACAGCACACCTGTTATAAACCTGCATAAAATACTTAATAATAATAAAGATACCGCCATTCCTGTGTAGAAGGCATGTCCTTTTATAAATGCCTGCATTCAAATCCCTCCCGGTTTCGATAAGCTTTTTTTCAGTATAAATCCCAAAGGGGCGCGGGGCAATCCCTTCCGGGGGACTATCGATTTCCATTTTCCGCCTTTATTTTTCATAAAAAAGCTGTTATAATCCGTATATTGACACAAAATCCGGAGATCTGACAAAAAGGAGGAAAACAAAGAATGAGATATAAGACTCACGGAACCTGCTCCACAGCCATTGACATCGAAATGGACGGCGGCATCATCAAGTCAGTAGCCTTTACCGGCGGCTGCAACGGAAATCTGAAGGGAATTTCCAGCCTTGTGGAAGGGATGAACGCAGAAGAAGCCGTCAGCAGGCTCAAAGGCATCCGCTGCGGATTTAAACCCACTTCCTGCCCCGACCAGCTGGCTCATGCCCTGGAAGAAATTCTCCAGAATCAATAAAGCTGCAGACATAGGAAGTCCGCTTTGCAGACTTTCTATGATCATGAATAGATCATGAATAAAAATAACATTAGGAGGCATCCTGTAATGCGTAAAAAAATCGTACTTACCGGCGGCGGAACAGCCGGCCATATCACTCCCAATATCGCACTCCTTCCCAGGCTTGCGGAAAAGGGATATGAGGTATCCTATATCGGTTCCTATGAAGGTATGGAAAAACGTCTCCTGGAGGATTTTCATATTCCCTATTACGGAATTGCCACAGGCAAATTCCGCAGGTATTTTGATCTGAAGAATTTTACGGATCCCTTCCGTGTCATGAAAGGATATGGGGAAGCCCGCAAAATTTTAAAGCAGATACAGCCCGACATCGTATTTTCCAAAGGAGGATTTGTGGCTGTTCCCGTCATCCGGGCCGCCGCCTCTTTAAAAATCCCCTGTGTGATCCATGAATCGGATATGACGCCGGGACTTGCCAACAAGATCTGTATCCCCGTAGCCAGACGGGTCTGCTGTAATTTCCCGGAAACATTAAAAACACTTCCGGCTCAGAAAGCCGTCCTGACAGGTTCCCCCATCCGGGAAGAGCTGTTAAGGGGGGACCGGGAAGCTGCCCGAAAGCTGTGTAACTTTCATCCCGACAAACCCGTTCTCATGGTGATCGGCGGTTCCCTGGGCTCCGCGGTGATCAATCAGGCCGTGAGAGAGGCGCTGCCCAAATTGTTGGAGGACTTCCAGATTGTCCATATCTGCGGCAAAGACAAAATCGATAATCTGCTGCTGAACACCAGAGGTTATAAGCAATTCGAATATATCAAGGGGGAATTGAAGGATATCTTCGCCTTAGCGGATATCGTGGTTTCCAGAGCCGGCGCGAATGCCATCTGTGAACTTCTTGCATTAAAAAAACCCAACCTGTTAATCCCTCTTTCCGCGGGAGCCAGCCGGGGCGACCAGATTTTAAATGCCCGTTCTTTTGAAGCCCAGGGATTTTCCATGGTGATTGACGAAGATTACCTCTCCCCGGATCTTCTCACCGAAAAGGTGCATGAGCTCTACTTCACGCGCCAGACTTATATTGACGCCATGAGCAAAAGCTTACAGACAAATGCGATTTCAACCATTATCAACCTGTTGGACGAAGTCATTGCGGAAAACAAAAACTAAAAACGGCGCCGGCATCGAATATTCTCTCCGCTGCCGGCGCCGCTTTCTGTTTTATTATTTATCCGCAGATTTCTTTCCTCACGGCTTCCAGTTCTTCCTGTGTGGGACTTCCCTGTTTCCCGCCGATCTTCTGCCCGTCATTCTCATATCTGGGGATCAGATGGATATGAAAGTGCATCACCGTCTGCCCTGCAATTTCCCCATTATTCTGCAAGATATTAAAGCCGGCGCAGTGAAGCTTTTCCGTCATCTGCTTCACCATTTTCTGTGCCAGACAGAATGCCTTTGCGCACCAATCCTGGGGCAGCTCATAAAAATTGTCAAAGTGTTCCTTGGGGATCACCAGGGCATGACCCTTAGCCACAGGCCCGAGATCCAGGATCACCCGGAACATATCATCTTCATATAGTGTCTTGGACGGTATCTGTCCATTCGCAATTTTACAGAAAATGCAGTCTTCTTTTTTCATCTTACAAATATTCCTTCTTTCTACTACAATATATTTATGGTTAATATCCCTTACAGCCAGTAAGGAGTTATCCAT
>CABSCP010000045.1 GCA_902476265.1 uncultured Lachnospiraceae bacterium | reverse complement strand
ATATTCAATTTTCAATCTGCATTGGAATTAGATTTATCTAATTCCGAGAACTTATTTTGAATTTAGACCGAAATAAAGATGGGTGATCTATGCTTATATCATAGATCACCCATCTTAGGTCTGACTTTTATGTATCTTAATTTGACCTTAATTTGCGGGGAGGACAATCGAGAACACTGTACCGTTACCCGGCTCGCTTTTGACAGTAATTTCTCCGTTGTGGAGGACCACAATCCGCTTTGTAATCGCAAGCCCCAAGCCGCTGCCTTCTGATTTTTCTTTTGTATTGGTTCCTCGATAATATCGGGTAAACAGTTTAGCCTGTTCAGTTTTGCTTATCCCTAGGCCGTTATCACGGACGGACAGACAGACGCCCTTTTCCTTATTTTCTGCGACAGATACCGTTACCGTTGTGTCCGGTGGATTATGAACAAGTGCATTGACAACAAGATTACATACCGCCCGATGAAAAAGGTCAGGATCAATGGTTGCCGTAATCTCTGGCAGATCACATTCAAACTCTATGCTTCGATTTGAAAATGCCGGGTCATTTGCAACATCTATCACCAATTCTTTTAGATAGCGTACCAACCGTACCTGTTTGGGATGAAAAGGCAACACCCCTGATTCCAGTTGATAGGTCAGTTTGAGATCATTTATCAGCTTTTCGATGTGATCGACATTTTTCAAAATAATTGAGCCATATTCCTGTACCGTTTGGCTATCGCTTGCAGTTCCGCACGCAAGCAGCTCCGCATATCCCTTTACAGGAGAAAGCGGTGTTTTCAAGTCATGAGTGATATTAGCAATCCATTCCTGACGCGCACGCTCCGTTTCGTTCTTGAGCTGATCGCTGTGACGAATTTCAGCATCCATTTGATTGAGCGCCGCATAGATACTGTTGAATATCCCTTTTTCCGGGAGTTTCTGATAGGTACGAAGTGTAACAGCGCCAATCCCTCTTGATATTTTTCCCATTTGGCGTGTAAGCCAAAAACCATAAATAAGAAACAGCGAAATACCCACAAAGGATATGGAGAACAGCACGACCCGAAACATAGGGGAAAGTCGGCTCACGGTTTCGCCGTTATAATAGAGCATATATTTTCCAATGGCATAGGGAAAACCAATTATATAGTTCCATGTATAGCCAGAATCTTCAAAACTGCTTACAAAGACTGTGTTCCCGTTTTCGTATTCACTCTCTGCCAGTTCCACCAATTCAGAGGCGGAGTAGTTGGATGGATAATCTGCTGGCTTGTTATGGGAAAAAACTTCTTGGCCGGATTCATCAATGACTTGAAGCCAAAGCCTATATTCGTCCAGCCGTTCCAATCCAATGTCCTTTATTGTAACTGTTCCGTCCTCATTTTCCATCCAGGTTGAAAAATTCCCGGTAAAGCGATTCGGCCATGTTGCCAGACTTAATCCTTCCGGTTCAGGAATAGAAAAAGCATAGTAAAACAACCCGATCCCCAACACAACGCCGATCAATACCAACACAACCAGTAAAATAACAATTCTAATAAGCGGATTTCTTTTCCATCTATTTTTCATCGGGATTCACCAGCTTATAGCCTAACCCTTTCATTGTGATAATGTATTGCGGCCTTGTGGGGTTGTCCTCCAGTTTTTCACGCAGATGCCGGATATGCACCATGATTGTATTGTCGCACCCAAAACTGTCCTCTTTCCAGATAGATTCATACAGGCGCTCCCGACTTATCACACGCCCAATATTCTGCGCCATCAAATGCAGGATTTCAAATTCTTTAGCGGTCAGATCCATGTCTGTACCGTCCTTTGAAGCGCGGCAACCGTCTGGGTCAATGACCAGCTTCCCAACAGTAATTGCATGAGATTGCGCTGGACTTTGCTGATATTTCGCTCGCCGCAGTTGCGCTTTCACTCGGAAAGCAACTTCTTTAGGGCTGAACGGTTTTGTTACATAATCGTCCCCGCCAACGGCTAAGCCCAGAATCTTGTCCACTTCATCGTTTTTAGAGGAAAGGAACAGGATAGGACAATGGGAGAACTGCCGGATACGCTGGCATACCTCATAGCCGTCAATGTCGGGTAGCATTACATCCAATATAATAATATCGGGGGAAATTTGTTTACAGGTATCCACAGCGGCTAATCCGCTCTCTACTTTTGTGATATTGAAAAAGCCTTCTATATTTAGTGCTTTTTCAAGCAAAACCAATATATCCGGTTCATCATCAACGATTATAATTTTATATTCATTCATTTTTGCTATCCACCTTTCTTTACTTTTTTCCTCAATTGTAATCCAAGATTCCATACCCACTGTCTTGGATAAGTGTAAAAGTTAATAGTTATCAATGTAAAAGAAGGGTATGGATTTTCTTTTACAAATGAATGGAGACTGACTGGATAGTTGGTCTTTTTTCTGTTATGCTTTGATATCAAAAACATTGATTTGCCCCGTAAAGTCAAATATCGACCCTTTATAAGCAGCCTGAATTTAAATTTGACCGGGGGCTGTCGTATTGGCCGAAGCTACGCTGCCTTTCAAAAGTATCTGGGAGAACATCCGGAAACGACTATTGTACAAATGGACAGTGTGATTGGACGTGTAGGAGGAAAATGTCTCCTTACGATACACTTCCAAAGGAAATAGAAAAACGCAGCACCGTTCCATGCAACAGGACAAAAATATTTTATTGCGATCCAAGTGCTCCTTATCAAAAGGGGGCTTGTGAAGTCAACCACGAATTGATACGCCGTATCCTGCCAAAAGGGAGCAGTTTCGATGAACTGACACAGCAGGATATTTTTCTGATAATGAATCATATCAATTCTTATAAACGAAAAAAGCTGAACAACCGTAGCCCATACGAAACGTTCAGCTTTTACTACGGAGAAGATGTGCTTAAGAAACTGGGATGTTCACCGGTTGCCGCCGAGAATATCATCTTAAAACCTAAACTTCTCAAAAAGTAACAGATAAATTTGCTAAGTGCCGCCAGAACAAAACAATTCGATCCGTACAAAATGGGGATGGATTCTCCGAATACAAAAATTTCGAGAGGGAATTGATCTCTGGTTGCTGTACGCAAATTTACTGCTGAACGTATTATACCATATCCAAATACGAATGAAAATCCGGGAATCTTGTTTACAAACCGGGATTTTCATTTACAAACTGGGATTTTTGGTTACAAAACAGGATTTTTATTTACAAAACGAGACTCTAGGGTTACAAACGGGAATCTCGGCTTGCTATTTACCCTTCTTTACTTTTTTAAATGACATATAGAAAAATATAGAGTTCTTTATGTCAAATATAATTGACACAATGGAATGTATATGATAACCTGTATTTATCGAAGAGAAACTTTAAAAAAAGGATGGGGAGGATAAGAAGATGGATTTGCCTGTGGTGATTATAATGACGGTTTGTATATTGATGGCATTGTGTGACGGAAAGACATGCAAAAGCCGAAAGAGACAGGAGTGAGCCCGGTGGGGAAGAATAAGAAAATGAAAATAGCGAGAATTGAGAAAGATTTATCCCAGGATCAGCTGGCAGCCAGGGTAGGAGTGACTCGCCAGACTATCAGCATGATCGAGTCCGGAAAGTTCAATCCGTCCCTGCAGCTTTGTATCGCAATCTGTAAAACGCTGGACAGGACGCTGGACGATTTATTTTGGGAGGAAGAGTCATGAAGAAATTCTGGAAGAAAAAGATTGATGAACGGCAGCAGGCAGAATTGAATAAGGTAGGCAATTACGGATTCTGGCTTGCTTTTTGGCTGTTGCTTGCATCCATCATGGTGCAGGGCGTGATTTTACACCGGCCTTTCCGGGAATGGGCGGCGGAATGGATCATATTCATGCTGATCGCTGTTTTTGAGGTGATTGCGGATATAAAGATCGGAGTGTGGACGGAATATACACAGCGTCCCGGCTTAAAAAGTTATCTGATAAACAGCCTGCTTTTCAGCGGTAGTTTTTCTGTATTGTTCACCCTTGGAAACTGTACCCGTTTCAAGGGAGAAATTACAGCAGCATATATTCTGAGTAACTTTTTCACCTGGTTTTTTGGTCTCTTCGTTTTGATGGCGGCAGGGCTTGCGGTATCCGGGTGGATTTATAACAGGCGCATGGATAAGCTGGAAGAAAAATTGGATGAGGAGATAGAAGATGAAGACGAATAAAAAAATGTTACAGATATTTTTTGCAATTGCATTTGGTGTCCCTGTGATTTTAGGGGTTTTTATGGGGATCGCCTTTGGAAAGGGACAGGACGTGAGCACCTTTCCGCTTGTCTGGATGTATTTGCCCGCATCAGCGGTAATGACAGGAGCATTGCTGACACAAAAGGATGAGGATGGCACTCCGAAGCTTCCCAAAGCCTTATACATAACTTTTCCGGCGATTACGGCGCTGATGGTGATTCTGACTGTAGTCAGTATTTTTATTCCGGATGCAGGGTTTGTAATGGCGGTGAATCTTCTGGTTTATGCGTCCAGCCTGGTCTGTTTTTTTGAAATGGTCTGCCTGAAAAAAGAAAGACGGGAGAAATACGGGCTGTGCCTTACCAAAAACTGGGTCAAAGGTCTTGGGGGAGCCGGAATTTTCGTCTTGATCTATCTGCTGTTATGCGCAGTCAGCGTACTGATCAGCCGGATGATGGGAGCCGATGTGTCGATGTATACACTCAATCCTTATATGGGAACCTATCTGCTTTTGATTCTCCCCATCAATCTGGTGGTGAGTTATACCGCATTCTTCGGAGAGGAATATGGATGGCGGTACTTTTTACAGCCTGTTCTGCAGGAAAAATTCGGTTTGAAAAAAGGAGTTATCGTGCTGGGGCTCTTGTGGGGAATCTGGCATCTGCCCATCAATCTGTTTTATTACAGCCCATCCACCAGTTTCCAGAGCATTCTGACGCAGCTGGCAGGCTGTGTAGGCATGGGCATCTTCTTCGGCTGGGTGTATATGCGCACTCATAATATCTGGGCTGTGACACTGATCCACTTTTTAAACAATAACCTGGGACTGGCGCTTTTTGGAATGTCGTCTGCCGGGGTGGAACGCAACTGGCCGGATACCATTATCACGATTGTGTTGTATCTGCTGGTCTATCTGCCCTTTTTATTCACGAAAGAATATAAGAAGGAACAAGCCGGACAGGGATAATTTTTCACAGAAAGTTTCTGGATTTTTTCCTGAGAGCATGCTAAGATGAATACAAGCATAACTTTCTAAGAATCCAGGCGGAACGCCTTCTGAATCTCTATCTTTATTTCAGGAACTCTATGCTTACCATTCATCAATTAACGAAGCAGGAGCTGCTTATGGAAGAAGAACTGTATGTGATAAGAAAACACAAAGACACGGTATTCCGGATGTTATTCCGGGAAAAAGACAAACTGTTGGAACTGTACAATGCGTTAAACGGGACAGACTATGAGAATCCGGAGAAACTGGAGGTTTATACCCTGGAAAATGCGATTTATCTGGGGGTGAAAAATGATGTCTCATTCCTGCTGGATTCGGAGTTGAATTTATACGAACAACAGGCATCGTATAATCCGAATATGCCCCTGCGGGATTTGATCTATATCTCGCGGGAGCTGGAAAAGTATATCAAAGATAAAAGCTTGTACACCAGCAGTCTGGTGAAAATACCCGTTCCCCGTTTCGTGGTGTTTTATAATGGGACGGATAAACAACCGGAGAGGCAGATTCTAAAGCTTTCGGAAGCCTATGAAAAGAAGACGGAAGATCCGGAATTAGAATTGAAGGTTCTGATGCTGAACGTGAATCCCGGAGCCAACAGTGAGATTATGGAAAAAAGCCGGACATTACAGGAGTATTGTGAATTTGTGACCCGTATACGCCGATATGCAAAAACAGAGAAAATCAATGATGCGGTAGAAAAGGCTGTGACAGAGTGTATCAGGGAAGGGATTCTTTCTGAATTTTTATTGTCACAGAGGGCGGAGGTAGTGTCGATGTCAATATTTGAATATAATGAAGAAGAGGAAATGAAGAAAATGCGGGCCGCCGAGTTTAACTATGGAAAAGAGCAAGGTAAAAAAGAAGCGCTACGGGAGTCAATTCTTTTTCTTTTATCAGACAAAGGGGAAGTTTCGGAAAATATACGCATGAAGATTTCCCAGGAGAAAGAACTTGGGATATTACAGAAATGGCTGAAGGAAGCGGCAACCGCCGAATCTGTTGAAGGGTTTGTCAAAGCGGCAGGTCTGGTTGAATAAAGGGATCAGATAAATCCGGCGCTGCATATAGCGGAATCAAAAAACACTGTCTGGTGAATGTATATCTTTTCAGGATATACGTTCCCAAAACAGTGTTTTTTGTTCGATCATGTCGGTCTGTTTATTTAATGTACGTTTCCTTTTTATTATACTCATCCAGGACTGCTCTGATTTTTTCGGTAGGGGTCAGAACATTGGTAAGGGATACGTCGTGGTTCATGAAGTCGATGATGGATGCCAGGAATTTGCTCATATCCGCTTCTATGTAATAAGGGCGGGAGAGCAGCTCCGGTATCTGGTATGTGAGGTTTGTAGTGATGACTTTATCAAACCATCCCTTTTCATATGCCGCATCAAATGCGTCCATGCCGTCGGTGAAAAGACCGAAGGTGGTGCAGATGAAGACTCGTCTGGCCTTCATTTCCTTTAACTGACGGGCGGTGTCGATCATGCTGCCGCCGGAGGAGATCATATCGTCAATGATGACAATATCCTTTCCCTCGATGTTGTCTCCCAGAAATTCATGAGCGACGATGGGATTTTTCCCGTTCACGATAACGGAGTAGTCACGGCGCTTGTAGAACATGCCGATGTTGACACCCAGCACATTTGCAAAATAGGTAGTGCGGTCCAGAGCGCCTTCGTCGGGGCTGATGACGATCATATGATCTTTATCGATGATCAGATCCGGCACATTGTCCAGCAGGGCGCGCATGAACTGATAGGGCGGGGTGAAATTATCAAAGCCGCACAGGGGCGCCGCATTCTGGACTCTGGGATCGTGAGCGTCAAAGGTGATGAAATTGGAAACGCCCATATCCGCCAGTTCTGTGAGCGCATAAGCGCAGTCCAGGGATTCGCGGCCGCTTCTTTTATGCTGGCGTCCTTCATATAAAAACGGCATGATGACGGTAATGCGTTTCGCTTTGCCGCCTACCGAAGAGATCATTCTCTTTAAGTCCTGATAGTGATCATCAGGAGATTTGTGGTTGGTATAACCGTTTAAAGAATAGGTAAGACTGTGATTGCAGACGTCCACCAGGATATAGAGGTCGGTGCCGCGGACGGATTCGTGCAGTTCGCCTTTCCCTTCACCGGTACCAAAACGGGGACAATAGGCGTCCACCAGATAGTTATCTTCAATATAGCCCCGGAAAACAGGATCATCATGGGAAGAATTTTTCATATTCCTGCGAAAGGAAACCAGATAGTTATTGACGCTCCGGCCGAGCTTTTCTGCAGAGTCAAGTGCGATAATTTTTAAAGGCCCGACGGGCAATGCGTTTTCAAGTTCGCGTAAATTCGGCATAATTTTTTCCTCCATTCCTTTCTTTTATATCATTCGTTTGGTACGCCGTCAAGAAATTTCTAGTGACACAAAAGGATTTTTCTAGTAAAATAGGAAGGAAAAGGAGTAGTGCATATGAAAGAAAAAGGACATTTGATAAAAGCGGTGCAGGAAGGCAGCATTGCACAGGAAATGGAGATCGAAGCAGGGGACAAACTGCTTGAAATAAATGGCGAAGCGGTGGAAGATATTTTTGACTATCAATACATGATCCAGGACGAATATGTAGAGGTATTGATTCAAAAGCCTTCCGGAGAAGAGTGGCTATTGGAAATTGACAAAGAATATGAGGAAGACCTGGGGGTGGAATTTGAGAACGGTCTGATGGATGATTACCGTTCCTGCTGTAATAAGTGCATTTTCTGCTTCATTGACCAGATGCCGAAGGGGATGCGGGATACCCTTTATTTCAAGGACGATGATTCCCGGCTTTCCTTTTTACAGGGAAATTATGTGACGCTCACCAACATGTCTGATAAGGATGTGGAACGGGTGATTAAATATCATCTTTCTCCCATCAACATTTCTTTCCAGACCACCAATCCGAAACTTCGCTGTCAGATGCTAAATAACCGGTTTGCGGGGGAAGCGCTGAAAAAAGCAGATCGTTTTTATGAAGCGGGCATTGAGATGAACGGACAGATCGTGCTTTGCAAAGGTGTAAACGACGGGGAAGAACTGGAACGGAGCATTTCGGATCTGGCAAAATATCTGCCCCATCTGCGCAGCGTTTCGGTGGTGCCGGTGGGCCTTTCCAAATTCCGGGAAGGACTTTATCCGCTGGAACCGTTTACAAAAGAGGATGCTGTTACGGTGCTGGAAACCATCCACCGCTGGCAGGATAAGCTATATCCCGAATACGGACTGCATTTTGTACATGCCAGCGACGAATGGTATCTTCTGGCGGACAGGGAACTGCCGGATGAGGATAACTATGACGGCTATCTGCAGCTGGAAAACGGCGTCGGAATGCTGCGGCTTTTGGCGGAAGAGTTTGAAGATTCCATGCGGATGCTGGAAGAGAGCGGTGCGGTCAAACGATGGAAAGGCAGGAAACGGGAAATTTCCACAGTGACCGGACGGATTTCATTTCCTTATATAAAGCGTCTTGCCAACCGGATGGAAGAAGTGTTTGAAGGACTGAAAGTCAATGTGTATCCCATTCGGAATGACTTTTTCGGAGAGCGGATCACAGTGACGGGGCTGTTGACCGGACAGGATATCATTGCCCAGCTGACCGGAGAAGCGCTGGGAGAAGAACTGCTGCTTCCTCAAAATGTATTGCGCAGCGGAGAAACCGTGCTGCTGGACGATTACACGGTGGAGGATATCAGGAAAGCTTTACAAGTTCCGGTTAATATTGTAAAATCAAGCGGATATGATTTCACGGAGGCAATCCTCGGTGAATTTTAGGGATGACAGGCCCGTAAGGGCGGAAAGGAGTTTTCATGGCAGACAGAAAACAAAAGCCCATTGTGGCGGTAGTGGGAAGGCCTAATGTGGGGAAATCCACGCTGTTCAATGCGCTTGCAGGAGAGATGATTTCAATTGTAAAAGATACGCCGGGCATTACCAGAGACCGGATTTATGCGGATATCACTTGGCTGGACAGGGTGTTCACCCTGATTGATACAGGAGGGATTGAGCCCGATTCCAGCGATATCATCTTGTCCCAGATGCGGGAACAGGCAGAAATTGCCATGGCCACGGCAGATGTCATTTTGTTCATGGTGGACGTAAAACAGGGACTGGTGGATGCGGATGCGAAGGTGGCTGATATGCTGCGCCGCTCCCATAAACCGGTGGTGCTGGTAGTCAACAAAGTGGACAGCTTCCAGAAATATATGGCGGATGTCTATGAGTTTTATAATCTGGGGATCGGAGATCCTTATCCAATCTCCGCGGCAAACCGCATGGGGCTTGGGGATATGCTGGATGAAGTGGTGAAGCATTTCCCGGAAGATGCGGCAGAGAACGGAGAAGACGACAGGCCGAGGGTTGCCATTGTAGGAAAACCCAATGTGGGAAAGTCCTCCATCATCAATAAACTGATCGGGGAAAACCGGGTGATCGTTTCCGACATTGCCGGTACCACCAGAGATGCGGTGGATACCGAAGTGGAGCACGGCGGACGGGAATATGTATTTATCGATACCGCGGGACTTCGCCGGAAGAATAAAATCAAAGAAGAACTGGAGCGCTATATGATCGTGCGCACAGTCAGCGCGGTGGAACGGGCCGATGTGGTGGTTTTGGTCATTGACGCCAAAGACGGTGTGACAGAGCAGGATGCCAAGATTGCCGGCATTGCCCATGAAAGAGGGAAGGGAATGATCATTGCGGTCAACAAATGGGATGCCATTGAGAAGGATGATAAGACCATTTACCGCTTCCAGGAAAAAATCCGCAATACGCTGTCCTTTATGCCCTATGCGGAGATCATTTTTATTTCGGCACTCACAGGGCAGAGGCTGCCAAAGTTGTTTGAAACCATTGACGCGGTGATTGAAAACCATGCGCTGCGGGTGGCGACGGGCGTGTTGAATGAGATCATGACGGAAGCGGTGGCCCTGCAGCAGCCCCCTTCCGATAAGGGAAAGCGTCTGCGTCTGTATTATATCACCCAGGTGGCGGTGAAGCCCCCTACCTTTGTTATTTTTGTAAACGATAAGGAACTGATGCATTTTTCCTATACCAGATATATCGAAAATAAAATCAGGGAAGCTTTCGGCTTCAGAGGGACACCTTTGAAATTCATCATTCGGGAGAGGAAGGAGAACAACTGATATGGAACGTTTGGCGGCATTGGCGATCGGATATGTATTCGGCCTGTTTCAGACCGCATATATTTATGGAAGGTTACATGGAATTGATATCCGCAAATACGGCAGCGGCAACGCCGGAACCACCAATACCCTGCGGGTGCTGGGCACAAAGGCAGGGCTGATCGTATTTGCAGGGGATGTTCTCAAGTGTATTCTGGCAATTGTGGCGGTACGGCTGATTTTTACCGACAGTCCGGTTGACATGTATTACCTGTTGGCGCTGTATGCGGCGGCGGGCGCGATTCTGGGACATAACTATCCGTTCTATCTGGGATTTAAAGGAGGCAAAGGGATCGCGGCCACGGCCGGACTGATCCTTTCCATTCATCCCGCGTTCATACCCATGGGCGTAATCCTGTTTTTCGGGACTTTTCTGACCACTCATTTTGTATCCCTGGGCTCTTTGCTGGTCTATGCGGGATTCATGATTCAGATTGTGGTCATGGGACAGATGGATGTGTTTTCCATGCCCCCCGCCCATCGCGTTGAGCTTTACATAATCGCCGCATTACTGACGGTGATGGCTTACTGGAAGCATCGGGAAAATATCGGAAGACTGGTTCGTGGGGAAGAGCGCAAAACCTATCTTTTCAAGAAAAATAAAGAAGCGGTAACGCAGGAAGAAGGGAAATAGTATGGCGAAAATCGGGATGATCGGTGCAGGAAGCTGGGGAACCGCCCTGGCATGGCTGTTATCCAATAACGGACATGAAGTGGAAGTATGGAGCGCTCTGGCGGATGAAATTGAGATGTTCAAACGGGATCATGAACAGAAAAGCAAGCTGCCCGGTGTGATCCTGCCGGAAAGTGTCACCTTTACCACAGATTTAAAAGAGGCGGTGGAAGGAAAGGATCTGCTGGTACTGGCGGTTCCTTCCCCTTTTACAAGGAGCACTTCCCACCAGCTTAAAAATGTGGTGGCGGGCGGTCAGATCATTGTCAATGTAGCGAAGGGAATCGAAGAGCATACGCTGATGACACTTTCCCAGATCATCGAAGAGGAAGTGCCCCAGGCGGATGTGGCGGTTCTTTCCGGACCTTCTCATGCGGAGGAAGTGGGAAAAGGTCTGCCTACCACAATCGTTGTGGGCGCAAAGACAAAAAAGACTGCGGAATACATTCAGAATATTTTTATGAGTCCGGTTTTCCGTGTGTATACCAGCCCGGATGTGCTGGGCATTGAGCTGGGAGCCGCTTTGAAAAATGTGGTTGCCCTGGCGGCGGGGATCGCCGACGGTCTGGGTTACGGCGACAATACAAAAGCGGCCCTGATCACCAGGGGAATTACCGAAATCGCCAGACTGGGCACGGCTATGGGCGGACGTTTTGAAACGTTCTGCGGGCTGTCCGGCATCGGGGATCTGATTGTGACCTGCGCCAGCATGCATTCCAGGAACCGCCGGGCCGGGATTCTGATCGGAAAGGGCTATACCATGGAAGAGGCGATGGCTGAGGTGAAAATGGTGGTGGAAGGCGTTTATTCCGCCAAAGCCGCCATGGGTCTTGCAGAAAAATATGACATTTCCCTGCCCATCATCGAGCAGGTGAACGAAGTACTCTTTGGTGGGAAACCCGCCGCGGATGCGGTGAAAGACCTGATGCTGCGGGATAAAAAGATTGAAATTTCCGATGCGGAATGGTCCTGAATACCGACAGCGAACAGGCGGAAGGGAGGACTTGAGTGAAGATCAGATGTCAGAAATGCGGAAAGAAATTTGACGTTGACGTATACAGCGGTCTTTGCCCAAAGTGCGGGGCATATAACGGAAAGCACATTACGGTTTCGGGCCCGGAGCAAGAAAACGGAGAAAGACGAAAAGAGTTTCGCTGGCCGGACGACAGAAAGGACTTTCAGAGACAGCAGGCCATGAAACAGCCGGCTCAAAAAAGCAGGGCCCATTTGGTTTTTCTGGCAGTTGCAGTTCCCGCCGCGGTTCTTATAATCCCTCTTTTTTTCGCCCTGGTCAATCTGCAATGGAAACGGGAATATTTGCAAAAATCCATACAGACGGAACATACGGTGGAAAAAACGGATTGGGAAAGCGGACTGGCGCTGGATGGGGAATACCTGGAAGCGCCAGTAAAACTGACCTTTCTGGAAGGCGGGATGGTGGACTTTCAGGCAAAGATGCCGCCGGGCCTATCCCTGTACGGTATTCATATGGAGGCTGTCAGCGAAGAATACAGTTTTGACGGCAGACTGGATGAAATCTATCTGACCTATGAAACCGGGGGCAATGTCTATTATAAAAGCCCTTTGGATTCCTACAGCATGAAGGAATACCTGGCGCCGCTGGGGCTGACGGAAAAGGAACTTCTTTACAGCTATGGGCTGGGAAACGGAAGACTTGAAGAAGGGTATCTGTTTTTTCTGGTGGACGAACAGGCCGGACATATCGGCCTTGTGGCGCAGGCTCACGGAGGAGAGGAACCGCAGACAGTTTTCGCGGAAGGATGGATTGATTTGGATGGAATACCTGAACTGCAGTGCGGATTAAACAGCGGGGAGGTGGAGTGATGCGCTGGAAAATGGAAGAGTCCAAAAGTAAACTCCCGTTGACGGCCCTGATTTATTTTATTGTGTTGTTTTCTGTCGTCATACCGATCTGTCTGGGTGCCACTTCGTCTTATCAGGATAAGATGACTTATCGGATGAAATATGATGCCAATCCGTTGAATTTTGAAACCGCGTATGTCATAAACCGCGGCACATCCTACAACGGATATGAAAGCTATGAGGGCTTCACCTTATACGAAGTCATCCTGGTTTGCAGAAACATCGGTTCTTTTACCGCTGCTCCTCAAAGGCTGATTGAATTTTATACGGATGCGGCAGACAGAGATTCCCTTCAAATTTACAATTTGTATTTAAACTACGATGATAACTATGACTTTGCCGGTCAGATAGAGAACACGATGGCTGTTCCTGCCGGACAAAGGGGCAGTTATCGCTGTATGATTGAAGTGGAAAGCGGTGCTGACAGACTTGTTATCCAAAAAAAGGGCGAGCCTCTGGATGAGCAGACCCAATCGGAAATCATCGTCATGTTACCCCGGAAAACGGGAGGAGAGGAAAGCTGGGCGGTTGGGTGAGAACGTTTTTAAGACCGGCAAACCGGGTTTTCTTTCGGAAAAACAGATTGCCGGGAACAAATAACAGAAAGAAGCGGTCATTTGACCGCTTCCACTATTTCACGGGTCGTTTTCGGTTTGTTCATGGAATAAATGTGAATGCCGTCCACACCGTGCGCTTTCAGATCCCGGATCTGCTTTACCGCATAAGCAATCCCGGCTTTGCGCATATCCTCTTTTGAATCCCCATAGGCGGCAATGAGATCGGCCAGTTCTTTGGGAACGGAAGAACCGGAAAGGGTGACGGTGGTGCCCAGCTGCTTTGCGGAAGTGATGGGCATGATTCCGGCGCATACGGGAAGGCTGATCCCTGCCTTTTCCTTTTTTTCCAGGAAACGGTAGAAGCTGTCGTTTTCAAAGAAGAGCTGGGTGATTAAAAATTCTGCGCCCGCGTCGGCCTTTTCTTTCAGATGAAGGATGTCGGAATCCATGTCTACAGCCTCATAATGCTTTTCCGGGTAACAGGCGCCGGCGATATGAAGATCCGTATTTCCCTTTAAAAAGCGGACCAGATCACTGGCGTGGTCAAAATCACGGCTGTTGAACTGTTCGTCGTCCATCCACACGGGACGGTCGCCCCGCAGGGCTAAAACATGATCGATTCCATTTTCCTTTAAAGAGGAAATGACCTGGCGAAGGTCCGAGATCCTGGAGCCTACACAGGTCATGTGTGCCAGCGCAGGGATGTGCAGCGTATTCTGGATATAGGAAGCGATTTCCACCGTCTTTTTTGACTTACTTCCGCCGGCTCCATAAGTGACGCTGATGAAATCGGGGTTCAGCCCGGACAATTCGTTTAAAACGGAGTAGGCATTTTCAAAATCTTCTTCCTTTTTTGGAGGGAACACTTCAAAGGAAAGGGTCTGCCTGCCGTTGCCAAATAGATTCTTGATCATTTATAATTTCCTCGAATTTTCTTGATTTTAGTCAGTAAATATCGTAACATGTAATTATCGTCAATTCAAGCGCGGTTTTTTGAGCTTTTTGTATTGGAATTTTGAAATATGCGGCAAAGCTTTACGAAATATTTATGGTAATGGGGGAGAGGGCTAAAAAGAGAAAGGATGGATGCCGGATGAGAAAAAAATATGCGAATAAGGGGTTTACCTTGATGGAGATGATCGTCGTCATTGTGATCATCGGGATCCTGATGGCGATTCTTGTGCCAGGCATTGTTCGATATGTGAGTAAAGCGAAGGCTGCTGCCTGCCAGGTTAATAAAAGGGAGTTGCTGCATGAGTTGTATTATGAATATGGGTTAGGGAATTTGGTGACTGAAGAAGATATGCAGAAGTATGCACATGATTCAGATATTAAATGTACAGACGGGAATGAATATACTGTTACACTCACAGAGAAAGGCGGAGTACCGGAGATTACATTGGGGTGTATACATGGTGGGGATGAAGGAAAGAGTGCAGATTGGAAGAGCCAGGGACTTTATAAAGATTTTGTGGAATTTGTTAATTCCAGTACAAGCAAAACGAATGATGAATTGCGACGAGAATTTTATAAAAAGAATGGTAATAAATGGCCTAAAATAGAAATTGAAGGAGAAGAACTTAATATTCAGCCATTTTTAGCAGAAAAATCCCAAAGTGCGTGGTTATATGCGACATCTAAAAGTGATGGTGAGCCTGGATATATGGTATCATATGTGTATGATCCCAAAAAGGGAATTTGGTATAGGCATTTAAACTATAATGGCGATGCTACGAACCCTAGGGAGATTGCATCTTGGAGAAAATACACTACAGAGGAAGAAATACGAAAAATACTGGAAGAAAATACATATGGCAAAAATAATCATAGAGAATGGGTTGAAGTAACAGATTTCAAGGAACTTGAATAATGAAAGCATGTCTGTTAAGGAAACTACTTTACTGATGTAATCGACAGTGTAGGCAAAGCTTATTTGATTTTTACAATCAAATGATCTTTGTCTGCACTGCCGATCATTGTTTTCAAAGGCAGTTACCACAGCATAAAATAAAGGAGAACTAATTTACATGAACCAATCTTTTAACAGCACAACACAATATGTAGCCAGCGAACAGCTGATGGCCAGCGTCAATGTGGCGATCGCCCTCCAGAAGCCCCTTTTGATCAAGGGCGAACCCGGAACCGGCAAAACCATGCTGGCGGAGGCAGTAGCGAAATCTCTCGGCAAAAAGCTGATCATCTGGAACATCAAGTCCACCACAAAGGCCCAGGACGGTCTGTATATGTATGACACCATCCAGCGTCTCTATGACGGGCAGTTTGGCGAAGAAGGCGTGGACGATATTGCGAGATATATCAAGCTTGGGAAGCTGGGCGAGGCATTTGAAGCGGACGAGCAGGTGGTGCTGCTGATCGATGAAATCGATAAGGCGGATCTGGAGTTTCCCAATGACCTTTTGTGGGAACTGGACCAGATGGAATTTTATATCCATGAAACGAAGAGAACAGTGAAGGCGAAACACCGCCCCATCGTGATCATCACCTCCAACGCGGAGAAGGAATTGCCGGATGCGTTTCTGCGCCGCTGCATTTTCCATTACATCGACTTCCCGGAGGAAGCGCTGATGGAAGAAATTGTGCGGGTACATTATCCGGACGTGGAGGACAAGCTGCTCAAAGAAGCAATGGAAGTGTTCTATGAAATCAGAACCTTCCGGGATATCCGCAAAAAGCCCAGCACATCAGAACTGATCGACTGGATCAATGCCCTGCAGATCGGCGGGATTGCCACAGAGCGGATTAAAAAGGAACTTCCTTTTATCGGCGTAATCGTAAAAAAGGATGAGGATCTGGAAACGGTCCGTCATAAAATGGGCTGAGAGAGAGGAAACGATGTTTACCGATTTTTTCTATACATGCAAGGCCAAAGGGCTGCGCATCACGTTAAGCGAATGGCTGACTCTGCAGGAGGCCCTGGATAAAGGGCTTGCGGGCAGCAGCCTGACGCAGTTTTACTATCTGGCCCGGATGATTCTGGTAAAGAGTGAAACGGATTTTGACAAGTTCGACCTGGCTTTTGAAGAATGCTTTAAGGGGATACAGTCGGAAAATGAAATTTCCCAGCAGATGCTGCGCTGGCTGGACAAGTCGGATATGGAAGAACTGGCCCATGAAGACGCAAGAAAATGGCTGAATGAAACGGAAGACCTGCAGATTGACAAACAGGATGTGGAAGAAAAGTTCAAACAGCGCATGCGGGATCAGGACAGCGAACATAACGGCGGCAGCTTTTGGATCGGCTCCATGGGAAAAACCTCCTTCGGCAATCTGGGAGGCAATGTGGGCGGCGTCAGGGTTGGCGGGAAAACAGGTTACCAGTCAGCCTTTGCCGTTGTGGGAGCCAGAAAATACAAGGATTTCAGAGATGACAGGATGCTGGATAACAGGCAGTTTCAGATGGCTTTCCGGCGTCTCAGACAGTTTTCCACAAAACTGGACGTTCCCAAAACGGAACTCGATATTCCGGGCACCGTTGACAAGACCTGTAACAACGGAGGATGCCTGCAGATCGTGATGGAAAAGCCACGGAAAAATTCCGTAAAGCTTTTGCTTCTGTTTGATTCCGGCGGCACCATGATTCCTTTTTCCAGCCTGATGAATGATCTTTTTCAGGCAGTGAACAAGTCAAATCATTTTAAAGATGTAAAATGCTACTATTTTCATAACTGTATTTACAGTAAGCTTTATAAGACACCGGAATGTGAAAACGGCGACTGGGTGGATACGGAATGGGTGTTCCGCAATTTAGACAGCGATTATAAAGTGATTATTGTAGGGGACGCAGCCATGGCGCCGGAAGAACTTTATTCCGATTCCGGCAACTACCGGGGACCCAACGGAGGACTTTCCGGATGGGAATGGCTGCAGCTGATGAAACGGCATTATAAAAAGATGATCTGGCTCAATCCGAAAATGGCGCCGGGCAGAGCGCCCTGGAGAGAGGCGGAGACCGCAATAAAAGAACTTCTGCCCATGTATAAGCTGACGGTGGAAGGGCTCAATCAGGGGATGATCAAGCTGATGTCCAACAAGCGATGATGTCCTGCGAGGGATTTTTATGAAAGAAGAAAGCATCGTTACAGCCGGCAGCATCAGCGGCCTGATCCAGAGGACTTTGAACTATGTGGATACGAGGCTGGTGGATCACGGGGCCCGTGTCGCCTGGCTTGTTTACCATATGCTGCAGGAGCAGGGAAAATATACGCTCAAAGAACAGCAGGAAATCTGTTTTGCCGCCCTGATTCATGATATAGGGGCGTACAAGACGGAAGAAATTGACAGAATGATACAGTTTGAGACGGAAGAAGTATGGGAACATTCCGTTTATGGCTATTTATTTCTGAAGTATCTGACGCCGCTGGCAGAATGGGCGGATGTGGTTTTATATCACCATTCCGGCTGCAGGCTGCTGGACCGGCTTAAGGTGAGGCATCGGGACTGCGCGCAGATCTTAAATCTGGCGGACCGGCTGGATATATACCGGAGAATATGCAGGACAGGAAAGACCGCGTTATATACATTTCTGGAACGGGAGCGGAAAGAAAGAATCGATCCTGAAATCATTGAGCTTTTTTTGAAAACGGAGGATCGTTTTAACCTTGTTGACAGGCTGGAAAAAGGGCAGGAGCTTCTGGAAGAACTGCCTGTCATGGGAGAGGGAACACAGGAGGCGGATGCCTATCTGCGTACGCTCATTTACAGTATTGATTTCCGCAGCCAGCATACGGTTACACATACCATAACCACTACTTTTATCGCCACCACGGTGGCCGAACTGATGGGGCTTTTACAGGACAGCATACGGCATATTTATTATGGCGCCATGCTGCATGACCTGGGGAAAATCGGAATCCCTGTGGAAATTCTGGAGTTTCCGGGAAAACTGAGCGCTCAGGCCATGAACATCATGAAAACCCATGTGGATCTGACGGAAAAAATTCTGGGCGGGAAAATCGATCCTGTGACTACAAACATTGCGCTTCGGCATCATGAAAAATTGGATGGGAGCGGGTATCCCAGAGGACTTAGGGCAGAACAGCTCAGTCTGGAAGAGCGCATTCTGGCGGCAGCGGATATCATGAGCGCTCTTCTTGGAACGAGAAGTTATAAGCAGGCATTTTCAAAGGAAAAGACTTTGGGAATTATCCGGCAGCAGGCTGAGGAAGGGAAACTGGATGCAACAGTGGTCGGAGTGATAGAGCAGTACTTTGAACGGATCATGAAAGTGGTCCGGGAGCAATGCAGTCCCATCCTGAAAATCTATTTCGGAATGCAGGAAGAGTATGAGGAACTTTTGAAAAAAATTCAGATCTTTGAGAAAAGTGATGAATATGAGGATGTAAAGTAATTAAATATTTTACATAGAGGGAGAAAATGAAGATGATTAAAGAACTAAAGAAAAAAAGTCTGAAAAAAAATCTGCCATTGATCATTATCCTTGCAATTGTAGCGGTCTTTTTTGTAGGGGTCTGTTTTGACGGGGTGTTGGTCCTTCTGGGCGGAAAACAGGATCTGGATACGATGACGGCAGATCAGATTGAGCCGGGGATGTATGTGGAAGCTACCATATATGGCATTTTTGATAACTATGCTTATACGGAAGAGAAGAAGGATGGTTCCCTGGCAAAGGTGGTGAGCAGGGAATATGTGATTCCGGTTGGAGAAGGGGAATACATGGGTCTGTTTGCTCCCAAAAAATATGTCTCCGATTGTGATGCGCTGATGGAGGAAAGCTGGAACTATCTGGACGGCGTTGCAGACGAGATCACCGGACAGATCCGTGTGAAGGGTACCGTTCTTGAAATGGACGAGGAGAGCAAAGCATATTACATGACCTATCTGAAGGATTATGCGGATTACGAGAATCTGTCCGCAGAGGAACAGGCGGCATTCCTTCCCTATTATCTGAAAATTGATTTTATCGGAAAAACTGCGGCCAGCGGATTTATAGCCTTCATGATATTTGCGGGCATCCTGATTCTTCTCGATCTCATAATGATCATCAGGGCTTTGAGCGGCGGTTATCAGAAAATGCTGATAAAATACTGTAAGGAAAACGGCGCGGAAGAAAAGGTGGATTATTTTTATCGGAATACGGTTCCTGTGGAAGATATGCGCATCAGCCGCGAGTTCATCATGGGAATGCAGCAGGTTTCAACGCTTTTCTTCAAAGCGGATGATCTGCTTTGGGCCTATATGGAAGTCACCACACATCGGAGAAACTTTATCACGGTGGGGAAGAGCTATGGGGTTGTTTTACGGACAAAGGATGGTCATAAGTATGAACATGCGGTCAGCAATGAACAGGCGGCCCAGAATGTGCTGGCTGAGATCAACCGGGTGCTGCCCCATGTCATCATTGGGTATTCGGCAGAACTGGAAAAAGCCTATAAAAAAGACAGAGCTTCCCTGATTTCACAGGTGGAAAGCCGCAAGGCCGAACTGGAAAACAGTTTTGAAACAGGATTCTGACAGAGGACGGATCCGGAAAGGAGTCATGATGAAGCTGGAAACGTTATTGAGCATGAAAGAGCGCAGAAGCATCCGCGCTTACAGGAAAGAACAGATCACACAGGAGGAACTGGACGCAGTTTTGGATGCGGCAACTTATGCGCCCAGCGGAATGGGACGACAGTCCGCCAAAATCGTTGCGGTACAGGATACAGAGACGGTTGCCCTTTTGTCAAAACTGAACGCCGAAGTGATGGGAGCGGATTCTGACCCGTTTTACGGCGCGCCTACCGTGGTCATCGTTTTTGGGGATAAAAATGTAGGGACGTATCTGGAGGACGGAGCGCTGGTGATGGGAAATCTGCTGCTGGCCGCATATGCCGTAGGGCTGGGCTCCTGCTGGATCCATCGGGCAAGGGAAGTGTTTGAAATGCCGGAAGGAAAGGCACTGATGGAAAAATGGGGGATTCCCGATCACTATGTGGGAATCGGACACTGTATTCTGGGATATCCGGACGGGGAATTGCCAGAGGCAAAGACCAGAAAAGATGATTATATATTGAAAGTTTGAGAAAAGGGCCGTAAGGCCCTTTTCTCTGGACACAAAACAGAAAATTTCTATTGGATTCTATAATTTTATGGTATACTCATAAATAGCAGGAGGCAGATATTTTATGGGAAAGATAGAAGGAATACAAATCAGAAATTATGGTCCGTTGAAAGATGTGGTATTGGGAAAAACTTTGTCTCATCAGGGGCCTGAACCCCTTGGGAACCTGGTTGCAATTATTGGTCCCAGCGGAAACGGGAAAAGTACACTGGCAGATGCCTTTGGGTTTATCGCAGACTGTCTGGAAATAGGAGTGGAAGCCGCGTGTGACGCCAATAATCGGGGCGGGTATGAAAAAATACGTTCTCAGGGATCAAAAGAGCCGATTAGTTTTGAGTTATACTACAGAGAAGCTAAAAATACCAAGCCAATCACATATGAACTCAAAATAGATATTGATAAAATGGGACGCCCGTATATAAGGGAAGAACGTCTCAGGCAACGAGTCCAAAAATTAGGACGCCCTCTTTCTTTTTTATATCTGCAGGCCGGGAAAGGATATGCGTTTGAGGGAAAAGAAGGAGGACAGGATGAGGACGGCACAATCATCGGGGAGAAGAAAGATGTGGAATTGGCGGACATCAGGAAACCCGGTGTCGTTACGCTGGGGGCAATGAAGCAATATGAGCGTATCGAAAAATTTCTTATTTTTTTAAAGAGTTGGTATTTATGTTACTTTTCACCGGATGCTGCCCGAAGAATACAAACGGCAGCACCTCAGCCATATTTGGATAGGACAGGAAGCAATATCAATAATGTTGCACAATATATGTATCGGGAAAACAGCAGCGATTTTACGAAAATATTAAAAGATATTCAAACGAAGTTGCCGGGAATTGAGAAGATTGAGCCTCTAAAGCTGGAAAATGGACAGATGACCCTTCGATTTTGGGAAAAAGGATTTAAAGAAGCTTTTTTTTCTCCACGCATGTCGGATGGAACTTTAAAACTTTTTGCCTATTATCTTTTGCTTCACGAGAGAAATCCAAGACAACTGGTATTTATTGAAGAACCTGAAAATGGATTATATCACCAATATTTAGGGCGGCTGGCGGAAGAAATGAAAAAGAATATGGGAAGCGGATACAGTAAGCAGCTGTTTATTACAACGCACAGTCCATTTTTCGTAAATGCGCTGGCACCGAAGGATGTCTGGGTGTTAACAAAATCTGAAGATGGATTCTCCGCTTTGAAAAGGGCTTCCGAATATGAATTTGTTCAGGAACTTTCGGATGAAGGAGTGCCTTTAGGGGATATGTGGTATAGTAAATATTTTGGTTAGGCGGTGAAAAAGGTGTATTTTCAGTTTCTAATAGAGGATCATTCTACAGAAATTCTGGTGCGCAGAGTGATGGAAAAAGTATGCCGAATTTATTCGGACAAGCTGATTTCCTACGATTGTAAAAGCTTTACAGGAATTGGCGGTTTTGTGAAGAAAGGAAATCCGCTGGAACAGAAGACAGGAAAGTTATTGAATGATCTGTCTATTTATCTTAAAGGGTTTGATAAAAAACTGCAATCGATGCCGCAAAGCGTTATTTTCATCGTGCTGGACAACGATAAACGTCAGAAGGATGTGTTCAACAAAAATCTGGAAGAGATTGCAACGAATTGCATGTTGTTGACGGATCATGTCTTTTGCATAGCCGTAAAAGAAATGGAGGCCTGGTTGCTTGGAGATACGAATGCGATTAATCAGGCATACCCTGGATGGAAAAAGAGTGCAATACGCCCTTATGAGCAGGATGGAATTTGTGAAACCTGGGAGGTGCTTGCCAATGCGGTCTATCCGGGCGGACTGGCAGCATTGAAGAAAAAGGCGGCGGGAACCTATGGAGAAATCGGAAAAATGAAAGCGGAATGGGCAGATAAAATCGGACAGTATCTATCTTTGGAGGAAAATGTTTCTCCCAGCTTTCAATTTTTTGTGAAGGAGTTGCGAAAGAGGGCAGAGATTGCTTAAAAACGAATCTGTACGGGAAGTAGCGCCAAAACACCCCGCCGAAAGGCGGGGTGTTTTGGCTTCATTCTTTTCCGTCCCAGCAATAGGTACAGAGTTTGCATCTGTCGATGCCTACGGCGTCGATCATATCGTCCAGTCTGTGATAGCGTAAGGTAGTGAAATCGAGCTGTTCACAGATGCGGCGGATCATTTCCTGGTATTGCTCCGTTTCCGGATTTGCATAGACGTCCAGGTTCGGATATTTATTATCGCCCTCCATTTCCGCAATGACCCGTCGGGTGATCAGATCCATGTCGGAGGTGGAACGGGAAAAATTTAAGTATTTGCAGCCATAAAGAAGAGGCGGGCAGGCAGGACGGATATGGACTTCCCTGGCGCCGCTCTTATATAAAAAGTCCGTGGTCTCCCTGAGCTGTGTGCCCCGGACGATGGAGTCATCGATGAGCAGCAGACTTCTGCCCTGGATCAGATCATGCACCGGAATCAGCTTCATTTTGGCGATCAGGTTGCGCTTGCTCTGAATAGTGGGCATGAAGGAGCGGGGCCATGTGGGCGTATATTTGATAAAGGGTCTGGAATAAGGGATGCCGGATTCGTTGGCATAGCCGATAGCATGTGCCACGCCGGAATCGGGAACGCCTGCCACAATATCGGGATGCACGGTGCCTGCGTCCCGTTTTGCCAGAGCGGCGCCGCAGTGATAGCGCATCTGTTCCACACTGATGCCTTCATAGGAAGAAGAAGGATAACCATAGTAAATCCAGAGGAAGGTACAGATTTTCATCTCTTTACCGGGCTGTACCATGGTGCGGACACCTTCCGGCGTCATGACTACGATTTCACCGGGGCCAAGCTCGCGAAGGGGGCTGTAACCTAAATTCAGATAGGAAAAGCCCTCAAATGCCAGACAGTAGGATCCTTCCTTTTCTCCCAGGGAAATGGGGGTTCGTCCCATTTTGTCCCGGGCGGCATAAATCCCTTTGGGCGTCATGACCACAATGGACATGGAACCGTCTATGATATCCTGCGCATACTGAATGCCTTCGATGAGGTTTTCTTTCTGATTGATGATGGTGGCCACCAGTTCGGTAGCGTTGATATCTCCGCCGCTCATTTCCAGGAAATGGGTAGGAGAGGTGGAAAGAAGATTATTCACAATGGCATCGGTGTTATTGATTTTACCGATGGTCATGATGGAAAATGTGCCGTGATGGGAACGGATGATTAAAGGCTGCGGTTCATAATCGGAAATACAGCCGATCCCCATGTGTCCGCTCATACGGCTTAACTCTTTATCAAATTTGGTGCGGAAAGGGGCGTTTTCGATGTTGTGGATGGCCCGGTTGAAGCCGTCCTTTTTGTCATAGACTGCCATGCCGGCGCGTCTGGTTCCCAGGTGGGAATGATAATCTGTTCCGAAATACAGGTCGAATACACAGTCCTCTTTTGATGCTACTCCGAAAAATCCACTCATTTCTGTCCTCCGTGTAAGTATCTCACTCGTAAAATCTGCAGCGCATATCAGAATGCCCGCAACTGTCTCTATTCTATCACAGCAAATTTGAAACCTCAAATAGAAATATCGATCGTTTTTCGATATTCTTTTGGCGAACATCCATATTTTTGACGGAATATTTTGTAAAAATAGCTGAAATTATTATAGCCTACGTCCAGACCGATATCCGTTATGGACAGGGTGGTGTTGCGCAGAAGCCAGGCGGCCTGATTGAGTCTCTTTTCCTGCAGCAGCTCGGTATAGGTTTTTCCGGTGGTGTTTTTGATCAGGCGGCTCAGCTGGTAAAGGTCATAGTTTAATTCTGCTGCCAGTAAAGAAAGTTCCCCGTCCCGATAATGTTCTTCGATATAACTTAAAATGGTGAAGGTCAGTTCCTGCTCCAGATGGTCCCGCCCGATTTCCACCTTATCCGTGAAATTGATGAGATGTAAAAACAACAGCCCCATGGTGGTCTGATTCATGCTGCGCTTATTCGGCTGGCGGTGTAACAGCATCCAGATCAGGTTTTCCACCAGATTTTGAATAGGAAGCACGTCCGCCACTTTAAAATGAAGATAGCTAATCTGGCCGGAACCATTTCGAAGGCAGTCTGTCAAAAAAGTGCGAACCAGGTTATTTTCTGCGCCGATCATGTCCAGGGAACGATCAAAAAATTCCGGCAGGATGATGAAGTTTACCGCGATATCGTTTTCGGAGGCGGGAAGAATCTCCTGTGCAGCATCCTGGCTCAGAAACAGCAGTTCTCCGGTCCTTAATTCCACACGGCTGTTATTGATCAGATGAACCGTCTGACCGGAACACATGTAGACTACTTCCACATAATTATGTGTGTGTCTGGGAAAATGAAGGAACCGGGTATGGGGGCGCAGTTCAATGAGTCTGCCGTGTTCCAGGAGCTTTTCACAGTCCACTACCATGGAGGACTTCAAATTATAGAGAGAAGCGTCCACGTCTGTGCGGCCGTCCAAAATCGCCTGCTCTTCCGGTGTGATTTTTTTTAAGCTGTTGAGGATTTCCGGGCGCATGAAAATTCTCCTTTCATAATCTCTTTTCATTCATTGTAAACAGGATTCCAGAATCCTGCAACAGGGAATTGCAAATCAGGTCATATATTCCTGCAAACGGTGTTCTTTTATAAAAAGGTGTTTTTTGATAAAATGAACGCATACGGACAGGAAAAAATGCCCGCAGAGAAGGGCGGACAGGAGGGCTTTTTAAGTGGCAGATTATTATCTTGCGGTGGATATCGGCGCATCCAGCGGCAGGCATGTGCTGGGGCATCTGGAGAATGGGCGTATGATCCTGGAAGAAATCCATCGGTTTGAAAACGGGATGAAAAAGACAGACGGCGTCCTTTGCTGGGATTTAAAAATGCTGTTTGAGGAGATCAAGGAGGGCATGAAGAAATGTGCCCGGCAGGGAAAGATCCCCGTCAGCATGGGCATTGACACCTGGGCGGTGGATTTTGTCCTTTTGGATGGCCAGGACAGGATTCTGGGAAAGACGGCAGGTTACCGGGACAGCCGGACAGCCGGAATGGACAGACTGGTTTATGAACGCATTCCCGAAGAGGAGTTGTATGAGCGGACGGGCATCCAGAAACAGATCTTTAATACGGTTTATCAGCTGGAGGCGGTGAAAGAAAAGCAGCCTCATGATTTGGAGCAGGCAGAAGCCATGCTCATGATCCCGGACTATTTTCATTTTCTGCTCACAGGCAGGAAGGGCACGGAATACACCAATGCCACCACCACGCAGCTCGTCAGCCCACTGACCAGGGATTGGGACTGGGAACTGATAGACAGACTGGATTTTCCCAAAAAGATATTTCAGCCCATACTAAAACCCGGAACCGTGCTGGGCGGACTGAAAGAGGAAATACAAAAAGAGGTGGGATTTTCCTGCAAAGTGGTTCTTCCCGCCACCCACGATACCGGATCGGCCGTGGCAGCGGTTCCGTCCAATTCCGAAAAAACCCTGTATATCAGTTCCGGAACCTGGTCTTTGATGGGGGTGGAACGGCAGGAAGCGGATTGCTCGGACAAAAGCCGGAAGCAGAATTTCACCAACGAAGGGGGCTATGAATATCGGTTCCGCTATTTAAAAAACATCATGGGGCTTTGGATGATTCAGTCCCTCCGCCGGGAGCTGCAGGACAAATATTCTTTTGCACAGCTTTGCGAAATGGCGGAGAGTGCGGATATCTCTTCTCTGGTGGACTGTAACGACGACCGCTTTTTAGCGCCCGAATCCATGACAGCAGCAGTACAGGAATATTGCCGGGAAACCGGACAGCAGGTGCCGCAGACGCCGGCCCAGCTTGCCAGTGTGATATATCACAGCCTGGCGGCCTGCTATCAGAAAACCGCCCGGGAAATCGAGGAAAATACAGGCGTCTGCTATGACGGACTGTATATTGTGGGAGGCGGCGCAAATGCCGATTATTTAAACCGCCTCACGGCCAAAGCGGTGCAAAAGACCGTATATGCAGGGCCCACGGAGGCAACGGCCATCGGCAATCTGGCGGTGCAGATGATACAGGCGGGCGAATTGTCCGGACTGCGCGCGGCCAGAAAATGTATTTATGATTCCAATGAAATAAAAGTATACCAAGAGTAAAGGAGAAAAAAGATGATAACCCAGGAAAGATATGAATCCGCAAAGGAAATTTATGCGGCGGTGGGAGTGGACACCGACAAAGCGCTGGAAACGTTGAAAAATATCCATATTTCCATGCACTGCTGGCAGGGGGATGACGTGACGGGTTTTGACCACGACGGGCCGCTGTCCGGCGGCATCCAGACTACGGGAAATTATCCTGGCAAGGCGAGAACACCGGAAGAACTGATGGCCGACATGGATCAGGTTTTTGCACTGATTCCCGGAAAGCATAAGATCAATCTGCATGCCAGCTATGCGATTTTTGAGGACGGCGAATTCGCCGACAGGGACAGCCTGGAGCCGAAGCATTTTAAAAAATGGGTGGAATATGCAAAGAAACGGGGCTTGGGCATCGATTTTAACCCCACCTTTTTCTCTCATGAAAAGGCTTCCGAATACACCCTTTCCAGCCCGGATGAAGAGATCCGGCAGTTCTGGATCCGGCACGGCCAGGCCTGCATCCGCATTTCCCAGTATTTTGCCGAAGAACTGGGACAGCCCTGTGTGATGAACATCTGGATTCCCGACGGCTATAAGGACATTCCGGCAGACCGTCTGGGACCCAGAGCGAGGTTTAAGGATTCTCTGGATCAGATCCTTTCCATCCCTTATGACAAACAGAAGGTATTTGTGTGTCTGGAATCCAAGGTGTTCGGCATCGGCCTGGAATCCTACACGGTGGGTTCCAGCGAATTCTGCTTAAACTATGCGGCGAAAAACGGCATCATCAGCCTGATGGACAACGGACATTACCATCCCACCGAGGTGGTTTCCGATAAAATTTCTTCCCTGCTTTTATTCAGCGACAAGATCGCTTTGCATGTCACAAGACCGGTCCGCTGGGACTCCGATCATGTAGTACTCTTTGATGATGAAACGAAGGAAATCGCGAAGGAAATCGTGCGTAACGACGCCCTTGACCGGGTATTTCTGGCCACCGACTACTTCGATGCCAGCATCAACCGGATCAGCGCCTGGGTGGTGGGCATGCGCAATATGCAAAAAGCGCTGCTGTTCGCCCTCCTGCAGCCCAATAAAAAGCTCAAAGACCTGCAGGATTCCGGAAATTTGACGGAACTGATGATGCTGCAGGAAGAACTCAAGCTGTATCCTTTCGGAGACGTGTGGAATTATTTCTGCCAGAGCAACGGCGTGCCGGAGAAGGAAGACTGGTTTGCACAGGTAAAACAGTATGAGGATGAAGTGCTGGCAAAAAGGGGATAAGCGGATTTTAAACAACAGGAGGATTCAAAGATGAAGGTTTTAGAAGCGCCCTTTATGCAGGGCTTTATGAGAATGGCGGATGACGGATGGCTGCAGGGCTGGCATGAAAGAAACGGCGGCAATTTGAGCTACCGCATCAAAGAAGAGGAAATAGAGAGCGTCCGGGAAGAACTGAAAAAAGAAGGAGAGTGGAGCCCTGTCGGAACTTCGGTGCCGGGTCTTGCTGGAGAATATTTTTTGGTCACCGGCAGCGGGAAATTTTTCCGCAACGTGATGCGGGATCCCGAAGATTCTGTCTGCATCATTGAAGTGGATGAGAAGGGAGAAAACTACCGCATCCTCTGGGGGCTTAAAAACGGCGGCAGACCCACCAGCGAGCTGCCCAGCCATCTGATGAATCATGAAGTGAAAAAACAGGCCACAAAGGGCGCGTACCGGGTCATCTATCACGCCCACACCACAAATGTGATCGCCCTGACTTTTGTACTGCCCCTAAAGGATGAAGTGTTCACCAGAGAACTTTGGGAAATGGCAACGGAATGCCCGGTGGTATTCCCCGACGGCGTAGGCGTTGTGGAATGGATGGTGCCCGGCGGCCGGGACATCGCGGTGGCTACCAGCGAACTGATGAAGAAATATGATGTGGCGGTCTGGGCCCATCATGGCATTTTCTGCGCCGGCCCTGATTTCGATATCACTTTCGGCCTGGCGCATACGGTGGAAAAATCTGCGGAAATTCTGGTGAAAATGCTGTCCGTCCGCCCGGATAAGCTGCAGACCATCACCCCGGACAATTTCCGGGATCTGGCACAAGATTTTAAAGTGGAGCTGCCGGAACAGTTTTTATACGAGAAATAGAAAGAAAACCGGGACTGTTCAGGAAATGTCAGTCCCGGTTTTTTAAATCAGCAGATTTTTAGCGTAAAGAAATCCCTGTCGGCCGTCACCAGCGTCCGGTAAAGGGAATGATCCCAGGCGGTGGCAAGGCGCGCGTCGGTGATAGGAATTTCTTCAATGGAACTAATCCGACAACCTTGCAATATGAGCGTGCCCCAGACAGCGCCCTCCCTTCCTGCACAGTTCCGGCCGATTGCAAGCTGACAACAGCCCTCCGGCGCATCCGCTGAAACTTCCGGCTTCTCGTAAGTCATCAGGCTCAATACCACCTGATGTTCTTTCGTTTCATCGGCAAAGGAGAACCGATCCTCAATGACAATTTCCTTCCCCGTTTCCAAGCGGGCGTCCCGGATGTAAGAGAGCAGGCCGCATTCAGAAGGATAGGCTTTGGCGATATCCATATGGATGCGTTTTCCTTCCAGATCACCGGAAACCTCGGTGGCGCGATATTCTTCCCCGTCATGCTGCATAAAGCCGTTGACGGTGGGAAGATTGTGGTAAGCGGACTGCATGGTCCAGATTTCGTAACGCTGGGGAGAAAAGGTCTTTTTGGTGTAACTTTCCACACCCACATCGATGAAGAGAGGCTTTCCGTCTTTATAAACGGTGAAACTGCCCACATCATTATGGTTATGACTGTCCCCGTTGTCCCCCGCCTTGACCGCCAGATACAGATGCTCGTCCCGGACGGCAAAAAGGCCCACGCTGGGATAAAAAATGTCAGGGTGAGAAAGGGGAGCATCATCGCAAAAGTCTTTGATCTTGCGGACGGTAAAGCCGTTCTGGAGCCGGTAATACATATTGTTTTCTTCGGGAAGCAGCAGGGTTTCCGGAATGCCGGCTATAAAATCTTTAACGGCATACCGCAGCATTTCCGGCTGACCGGTCATCTGTGCAAAGAGAAATTCCCTGGCTGTGGCCCGTCCCGCGATGGGGGAACAGTCCGCAAAATTCACATAGTACTTATCATCAATGTGCACCTTATAAATATAAGCGGCGATATTGCGCACTTTTTCACTTCTGATGACGGGGGTAAAGGCGCCTGCTGTGATGGTATTGAGAACATCCAGCACCTGGAACAGGCAGAGTCCCGCATGACGGTAATACTGGGCGCCTTCATCACAGCAGCCGTCCTCCCCGTATTCCGCTAAAAAGTAGTCCGTACTCCGGCAGGCTTTTAAGAAAATATCGCGGCGCAGTTTGGAATCCGTATCCGTGAGAAAAGCGCAGAGCAGCACATTTTGCGTACACCATATGGTCCAGTTGTTCATATGGGTCTGCCCATCCCCCATCCACCAGAAATGACGGGCAAAATAAGGGGTGAAAATGCGGCGGTTCAGCTCATAACGGATCCGTTTGGTAATAAACGGGCTGAACGCATCCAACACAGGAGAGAGCAGGTAAAGGGCGGTTGCCAGACAGGCTCCGGTTTCACAGGCGAACAGATCCAGCACCGGGTCGGAAGCGTCGGGCAGGGGAAACTGGGGCTGATCCCTTTCATAAGAATTATGAGCGGGCAGATACCAGGCACTTTCATCACAGATGGAGAAAATACCGTTTATAATATCGTCTAAAAAGCGGCCTTTATTTTCGATACATTCCGCCAGCACAAGGGCATTTATCGCATGGCGCTTGGAAAAAAGAGAGGTTTCAAAACGCACCCGGTTACCGGTGCGGGTGAAATCCAGATAATGTAAGGCGCTTACATAAGGCCAGGAATAGCCCAGGTATTTTTCGCCCAGGCGGACGGATTCCTGCCGCCACTGTTCATCCAGGCCTTCCCAGGCAGCCCGGTCTGTAACAGAAGCATAGGGCTGAAAGGGAAGAAATTCTTTTTCAAATTTGAGAGCAATTTCGTTGAGCATGACGGATAACCTCCTAATGGTCAAAATTTTGTGTGATATAATCGCGGGGGGACATGCCCTCCAGCTTTTTAAAGACGCGGCTGAAATAAAAAGCGCTCTCAAATCCCAAAATATCTGAAATCTCGTAAATTTTGAGATTCCCGCTTTTCATCATTTCCTTGGCGGCTTCGATTTTCGTCTGATTGATGCAGTCATTGAAGCCCACATCGTTGTATTTGGAGAAAAGCACGCTCAGATAATTGGGACTGATGGAAAACACCTCGGCCACCTTATTTAAGGTCAGCTTTTCCTCGATATGTTCCCTGATATATTTTTTCACGTTCGTCACAATATGGTGCTTATAATCCTTATTGTGTGTGGTGAAGCTTTCACACAGGCCGTCCCTGAGCGCGGTCAGCCACTCCATGATCTGATCCACCCGGGTGAGCTCATACAGAGAACGGTAACCGTTTGGCCGGTCTTTGAAAATATCCGAGACGATCTGCTCTCCGTTATTTAAAAGAGAGAGGGAAAGATAAAGGATATTTCCGGCGGCATCCAGCGCCTGGACATAATGGGACGGTTTCTCCGCAAACAGCTCCATGATGGAGGTGAAAATATCATACAAAGCCTTGGCATCCAGCTCCGCGTAAGCTTTTCTGATATCTTCCTTAAACAGGGACATATTGAATACATTTTTCATGGAGCGGTCGGGAACGATATCCTCCGTGAAAACCAGCGGCTTTGCAGGAGAAGCATGGACAAACACCTGCTTGGCATCCTGAAAGGAGGAAGCGATCTGCAAAGGCTGAGTGACGGCAGCCCCCACGCCTGCCAGAATGGAAACGCTGTAATAGTTATGAAGCATGGAGGAAACCTGGCAGATGGTGGCAGCAATCTTCTCCTTTGCCTGCGCCGCATTTTCTCCGTTTAAAAAAAAGAGGATGGCAAAGTGCTTGGTATCTAAGGAAAGCACATGGCAGGGCAGATATTTGCAGGTCAGTTCCCGGATCATCTGCAGACTGCTGATATACAGGTTCAGCCGCTTCTCACGGTCCAGGGTGTTTAAACGGTCTCCCACGATCTCCAGATAGCTGACGGCAAAGGCGTCATAGGAAAAATCCAGATCCAGGTTCTGAGCCTGAAGGCAAAACTGATGCTCCGATTCGAAAAGATTTAAGACCAGCCTGGTAAAAAACTGTTCCTGCAGCATATAAATGCTGCCGGCCGCTTCGCCGGGGGCGGCAGCATTTTTTTGCAGGCCTGTCACTTTATCCATGGCCCGTTTCAGAGAGTCTGCCAGAATTTCGGGAGTCAGTTCCAGCTTGATCAGATAATCTGCCGCCTGAACGGTCAAAGCCTGCCTGACAAAGGAGAAATCATCATAGCTGGTCAGAAAAATGAAAACAGGAAGATCCCTGCCTTCATCATGGCATTTTGAAGCCAGCTCAAGCCCTGACATAACGGGCATCTTAATATCCGAAATCACGATTTCCGGCTCATATTTTTGGATCAATTCATAGGCGATGGCCCCGTTACTGGCAGTGCCTGCAATATTGATCCCGTATTCTTCCCAATTGATCATGGATTTGATGCCCGCCTGCACCAGGGGTTCATCATCCACAATGAGTAAACGCATTCTTTTTCCTCCATTCGCCCTGTCAGTTATCATTTGTCACGCTGCAAAAAGGCAGCAGTACCGTAACGGTGGTATATAAACCCGGCACACTTTTAACGAAAAGCCCGTAGCCTGCGCCGAATTCATACTGCAGCCGCTTGTGAACATTCCGGATGCCGATTTCCCGGAAAAAAGAAGATTTCGCCGGGGAATCCGACGTGTCCAGAAGCTGCGCAGCCATCTGTTCGTCCATCCCCACACCGTCGTCCGTAATATCAATATGTACATCTGAGGCGTCGTCCTGCCAGATATGAACGGTGATGGTTCCGGCGCTGCCTTTTGGTTCAATGCCGTGGAAGATGGCATTTTCCACAATGGGCTGCAGCGTGAACTTCAGGATTTTGCAGGCGGTCAGCTTTTCATCATCGATCTGCCAGCACAGGCTGACGGCGCCGCCGTAGCGGTACTGTTGAATCGTAAAATAATCTTTTAGCAGAGAAATCTCATGTTGTAAAGATATCACGTTTGTGGTTCCTTTGGCAATATCTTTCAAAAGCCTGGAAAGCGCCGTCGTCATTTCCGCGATGCCGGAAGCGCCCTGAATGGTAGCCATCCATTTGATGGAGTTTAGGGTATTGTACAGAAAATGAGGATTGATCTGGCTTTGCAGCATTTTATATTCATAATCCCTTTTCTGGCGCTCATCCTCCAGCCGCTGGTTCATCAGCGTCAGCACATTTTCGGACAGATCGTTGATATTTTTACCGATGTCCCCCAGTTCATGTTCCCATTCCGTTTCCGGATCCCGAGAAAAATCGCCTTCGGAAATCCGAAGCATCCGCTTCTGCAGCTTCTGCACAGGCTCATTCACCGTCCGGGACAAAAAGATGGACAACAGAACCCCGATGACGGCTGCCACCAAAAGAATGACCAGCAAAATCAAAAAGAAGGTGGAAAACACATTATTTCGCAGCACCGATTCATCCAGGCTTTCCATGACATACCAGCCTGGGATTCCCACAGGACGAGAAACCAGAATCGCGCGGTGACCGTCCTGACGGATCCGGGAAACGAGCGTATCCGAACGCAGAGCTTTGCCGGAAAGATCATCCTGCACTTCAAAAGGTTCCCCGTATAGCGTCAGGCAGTTTGAGGCGCTGTCATACCGGTAACAGCAGTTCCCGATCCGGAGATAAAGAATGCTGTTGTTTTCCGAACGGTAGCGCTGCATGGGCTGCGTGATGTTCCGGACGGAAGCCTCCGTAAAAATATACCCGACCTCTCCGGCGCGGTAAGGATGAGGAATGGGGTAGACGGACGGGATCATGAAAACTTTTTTACTATACAGAAAAGGGTCCGGCATCAGTCCTGTAGTCAGGCTGCCGGAGTTTTCATAGAGCTCCTCAAAATAAGGGAGCGACAGGATGGCTTCCGAAGTTACGGCAGTGGAAGAATAGGGGGACTCCACAATCTGCACGATATCGCTTCTGCATTTGCTTACGATCACCACCCGGATCAGGCTGGAAGGAAGGGCGGGATTGGAAGTATAACTTAACATGGCATAGTCATGCGCCTTCCGCTTTCCGGTGTTGTCCGCCGTTTTTTCTTCCATCACAAAGTCCTTGATCTCCTTGCTTTTGACACAGCTTTCGATAAAATTTACCACCCCGTCCATGTTGGAGGTAATGTTGGACCCCAGATAGGAAAGCCGAGTCTCCGCCGTTTGTACCGCATTTTGGCGCAGATTATCCGAAACCACCAGATAGCTGATGACCGTCACGATGAGACAGATGAAAACAAGGGTGGAAACGGTAATGAAAAGGATGCGGAAGCGGATGGTGCAAAACAGTTTGTGCAGCCTGCTTTTTCTACTCATAAGGAAATTTCTCCTGTGTGCCTGTTTTTTCTATCCTGATTTTACCACTTCTGTTTCCCCAGTCAATTTATAAAAGGATATTTTGTAGAACACAAAAAAATTGTGCATCTTCTTCAAAAATAGTGTAGCTTTTTTAAAAAAGTGTGAATGTTATTTCATTTGTGGTAAAATCCGGAAAGGATTTTGAAGGTTATCGAGAGATATTCCATGTAAAAAAGAGGCGCAAAAAGTTATACTTTAAATCACGATGAGGCGAGAAAAAAGCAAAACGGATCATCAGACTTTAAATAAGTTCTCGGAATTAGATAAATCTAATTCCAATGCAGATTGAAAATTGAATAT
>CABSCP010000044.1 GCA_902476265.1 uncultured Lachnospiraceae bacterium | reverse complement strand
CCGAACGGCATGTACGGTGGTGTGAGAGGGGAGATAAAATCTCCCCTACTCGATTGCAAGGGTTCTCCAACTGAAGAACTTTCCTTTAATATAAAAAAGTGTGCGCTAAAACGCGCACACTCGCGCCGAGCGCGATTGCCGACAGGCAATATCTACCTTTCGCGCGAGTGCGCATCTACAGCGGAGCGTGTTTTTTTATACAATAGAAAACTTTGTTTCCTATTGTATAAAAAAACGTCTCTATGAAATGTTCCCTTCTTGGGTAACAATTCATAGAGACGCAAATAATCTTCACGCGGTACCACTCTATTTCACAGCTCACGCTGCGCGCTCACCGGCACAATCATGCCATTCCCCTTTCTACGGCGGGAGTTCCGTCTGCTCCTACGCAGCTGTCCGGGCGCTACTGCTTTTACCTTGTCCCATCAGCCTTCAGGCAGCTGCTCATCTGGTCAGTTCCCCTTCCGTCTTACGACTGCCTCGCACCAACCGGCAGTTCTCTGTTTTCCGTCGGAAAGCTACTATTCCGTTTCAACGCTTTTCCTGTGCAATATTCAATTTTCCTTATCTTAACACAGGTCTTTTGGCTCTACAAGGTGTAAGTTTAATCAATTTAATTGATTTATTTTAATGATAGCTTTTTATGCTGGGCGTGTTATACTAAATAATAGTTTTATCTTCATTGGAAAAGCCGCGTCCACTTTAAGCGGTTTCCAAGTTCAAAATAATGAAAAAGGAAAATCACTCATGAATATCAACTATTGTGAAACAAAAGAATTCACTCCGGCGCAGCTGGAAGAACTGTTCTTATCGGTGGGCTGGGAATCCGGAAAACATCCCGAAAAACTGGCGAGAGCCATGCGCAATTCCACTTCCGTTATCTCCGCCTGGGACGACGGCGTACTGGTAGGGCTGATACGGGCTTTAGACGACGGAGAAACCGTCGCTTTCATCCACTATCTTCTGGTGAATCCCTCCTATCAGAAATATCACATCGGAACGGAACTGATGAATCGGCTTTTAAAAAAATATCAACACCTGTTATATGTAAAAATCATGCCCTCTGATCCTGCCACGATCCCTTTTTATGAAAAATTCGGCTTCCGGCAGTACGATCATTATTCCGCTCTGGAAATCAAACGGCTGTGATCTTTCCCTTTTACAAAATTTCCCGGCAGAAATAGCAGGTATACTCTTCTTTTCTCTTATGATCTGCAATCAGATTCTCGGCGCCGCAATACCTGCATTTTTCAACATGCATCCCCTTTGGGATGCTGTCTCCGTCGATGTAGCGCCGGGCGGTCATCCGCCCTCCCGCTTCCCTGTTTAACCGCATGGCTTCCTGCCGCGCTTCTTCCCTGTGTTCCTTTTCATCCTCCAGCGCTTTCTGCCTCAGATATTCGGTGGTGGAAATGTCCTCTTCCATTTTCTCTGCAGGGCCGTCCGAAACACTGCTTTTGGGAGAAGATCTGTGTACGTCGCGCGTTCCGTCAGAAATATTGCCGCCTTTGTCCCGGATGTTTTCGGACAGCGCAGGTCTGGCCTCTTCTTTTTGTATCGTCCGGTTTGTGTATTGTTGTGTACCGCGCGGGATTCTTTTATTCCCCGCCGCTTTATTCTGGTCCGCAACCGTTTTAATCACCCATATAAGCACAATTAAAAAGATTAAATATCCCATTATTTCACACCTTCCTTTTCGCTGCTATATCGGATAATGAGCAGTTCCACGCTCATTACATCATTCATCTTTCCTGTCTTTACCGCTTCATCTGCTTCCACGCAGGCGGCCAGTGCTTCTTTCAGCTCCTCCATGGAAAACCGGGATGCCTGAGATGTATATTTTTTTACAATAAAACCGTGCAGTCCTGTCTTTTCCCCAATCTTTCTGTCATCATAGCCTTTTTTTTTCAGCTCCTTCACCTGCATCAGAAGATTAAACTGCCTGCCCACCAAAAACAGGATGCGCATGGGCGGTTCCTTCAGCGAAAGAAGATCGTAATACAGCTTTAACGCCTGCTTCTGTTTCCGCAGCGCGATGGCTTCCACCATATCAAAAATCTGATTATTAATCTGCCTGGTACATACGGCATCGATATCTTCTTCCGTAATCACCTCACGCTCCAGCGTATAGCAAAATACCTTTTCTATTTCCCGGCTGATATTTTCCATATCGGTTCCGGTTTTTTGTAAAAAATAATTCAGGGTGGGTTCCGCAATCTTTTTCCCTTCTTTTTTGATGAGGACAAGAATCCATTTTTTTAAGGTGGCATCATTTTGTGTGGCAAACTCCACCACGCGCCCCGCGTCCTTCACCGCTTTGAACATTTTACCCCGCTTATCCACCTCGGTCTCCACAAAAACCAGAAATGCAGCAGCCGGAAGGCCTCGTACGTATTCCGCCAGCTGGTCCGAAGCCTTTTTAAAAAATCCGCTGTTCTCCACAAAAATCACCCTGCGTTCCGCAAAAAACGGCATGGTTTCCGCCAGATCGATCAGCTCCAGAGGGTTGGTATTCTTTCCCTCAAAATAATGATAATTCATGGTATCCTCAGGGGGAACCAGGGCTGCTTTGAGCTTATCCCTGTACTGCAGTCGCAGATAAGTCTCTTCCCCATATAATAAATAAACCTGCTTAAAAGTCCCTTTTTTTATATCGTCCAACAATTGCTGCAAAAGTCTTACCTCCTCTGTCCGGCTGCTTTTTTATGATAACACAACTACATCCTGCGCGCCAGACATTTTCAGACAAAGACAGGGGATACATCCCTGCATCCCCCGTTCCTTTTAAACCTCTTTTTCCCTGGATTGAAGAAGAAACTCCTGAAACTGATCCACCGGAACCGGCCTGGAGTAATAATACCCCTGTACGAGGCCGCAGTGGATTGATTTTAAAAATTCCACCTGTTCCCGTGTCTCCACGCCCTCTGCCACCACATCCATATTCAGCTGATCCGCCATATAAATCATGCTTCTGATCACATTCTTGCCTCTCTTTGTATCCGCTGCCGTATTGAAAAATTCCTTGTCCAGCTTCAGATAGTCAAACTGCAGGTCCTTCATGATATTCAAAGAGGAATAACCGGAGCCGAAATCATCTATGGAAACCATCAGTCCGGCCAGTTTAAACTGATTGAGCAGCGTCACAATCTGGGAACGGTTTTCAAAAATAATGCTCTCCGTCAGCTCGATTTCTATGTATTTGGGCAGTATATCATACCGATTCATAATCTCCAGATACTGCCGGTAAAATTCCCGGTTGGACAAATGCATTCTGGAAAGGTTTACAGAAATCGGACATGGCTCAATTCCTCCGTCAATCCAGCGGCGGAGCTGGCGGCACACCTGTTCAAATACATATAGATCCAACTGTATGATAAAGCCATTGCTCTCAAAAACCGGAATAAAGACATCCGGAAATATCATCTCCCCACTCTTCTTTTTCCAGCGTACCAGCGCTTCCGCTCCTACGGTGACTTCATCTACAAGCCTCAGCTTTGGCTGGTAATAGACTTCAAACTCCCCTCCCGCCAGCGCACTTTCCATCTGATTTTCAATTTCCCGTTCTCTGGTGGCTTCCTTCCTCATGGAATCATCATAAAAGGTAATCCAATCCGACCTGTGCTTTTTGGACTTTTCACGGGCCAGGCTGGCCCATCCGATGGCCCGGTGGATATCATCGTCTCCCTGCTGGAAACGATATGCCCCGCAGCTGATGGTAAACCAAAACTCTTCCTTTCTGCTGGCCGGCAGACCCGACAGACTCCTGATCAGCGCCGGAAGCCGCCGGGCTATGGGATTTTCTTCCCCGTCTCTTAACAGAAGCAGAAAATGATCTCCCGACTCCCGGCAGAACAGTTCGCCGTTCCCCAGCTCCTGCCCAAGCCGATTCGAAATTTCCTTTAAAATCCGATTGCCGGTTTCATAACCGTGCATGTCATTGATCAGTTTAAATTTGTCTATATCCAGACTCACCACGGTATGTCCCTGATATCCCCTGTTCTTCAACAGCCGTTCCGCCGAAAGCAAAAACCGCGTCCTGTTGTCATGTCCGGTGAGGGGATCCACAAAGGCATACTTTTCTATCTGCCTTTTAGAGCGCAGAACAATCAGGAAAATAATGAAAAATGCCGTTCCCACCACAGGAAACAGGAACCTTTTCCAGACCGTATTCAGCTTTAAGCTGGGGCCCTCCATGGTGTTTTGTATCACCACATCATTCACCTGTCCGGTTTCAAGGCGGGTGATCAGTTTATTCAAAAGCGAACGCAGCGCCGGATCCTGATCGTCTCTTAAAACCATACAGACCGGAATCGTTTTACGCTCAGATTCCACAGGTTCCATAAAAGTATACCGCTTATTATGGTCATATTGATCCAGCACATAAACATTTTCAAAAACCGCATCCGCATTTTCTCTGTAAACAGCATTCAGACAGGCTTCCGTATTTTGAAATGCCACCACCTTTTTGTCCGGGTAAAGCTCCTGTGTATACCGGATCACTAACTGGTTGTTTTCCGGCACCGCAATCGTTCGCACCTCATCCGGAGACATTCCGTTTACCACGGAAAGGGTGAACGGCACAGAAAAATAGGGTTTGGTAAAAACGAGGCCATACTCCCGTTTGTCCTGCATATATGTCTCCGGATAGCTGCAGATCAAGTCCACCTCATGATCCAGAAGCATCTGCAGCGCTTCCGACTCTCTCCTGTAAGGAACCCCTTCAAAACGGATGCCGCTCCGTTCGGAAATCAAATTCAGGATTCCGGCGTTGATCCCGCAAAATTCCCCGTTCTCTTCCTCCTCATACTCCACCGGATGCATATCGTAATTATAGGCCACCTTCAGCACGGGATTCCTGCGGATATAATTAGCTTCCTCTCTGGTAAATGCCAGCCGTGTAAAAGAAGTCTCCCCATAATACTTGCTGTAGAGCTTCTGATTGTAATCCACCACCGAAGTCTGGATCTCTTCCATGGCCTGATCCAGATTTTTGATCAGTTCCGTATTTCCTTTCGTGGTAATAAAATAAAACGGCTGAGGGGAAAACTTTGCCACCGCTTTTTCGTGATAGGTCTTTTGAAGGCTTCCGGTAACCAGCGCATCAATCTCCCCTTTTTCCATGGCGGCGCTCATTTCCCCGGAAGAGGCAAACCAGACGGGCTCATAGGAAAAGCAGTGCTCCCGGGCATATTGTTCGAACAGATCATTCTGGTAGCTTTTCTCCATAAAGCCCACCTTCAGACCGTCAAAAGAGGCATAATCATTATAAAAAACACTGTCATTTTCTTCTGTCACCATGAGCATGGCGTATTCGGTGCCTACCTCATATTTGCAGTAATCATACAGCTTTTCCCGCTCTTCACTATACTGTGCCGTGCAGAGAAGATCGATTTTCCCATCCGCAAGCCTTTCCAGGCATTCTTCCCAGGTACCATAAATAAATTCATATTTCCAGCCGGTATAGGAAGATATTTCATCCAGATATTCGTATCCATATCCATAATAATTTCCGTTTGACTCCAGCTCCAGGAATCCTTCATAGTCAAAATACCCCACTCTGACCGTTTCCGTTTCCGCTTCCGCTCTGACCGTTACAGGGGTGAATAACAGAAACAGAAAAAATAGGATATAGGTTGAAAATTTGGTTATTTTTTCCATTTTTCACCTCCAGATATGGATATTTTACAACATTTCGACAACTCTTACAAGCATGATTACCTTTTTTGCACTTATAATGTCGCATTTTTTTTCATATTTCCCGAATTTTTATTCAATATTCATTTTTCATTGCATAAAACCAGTTATCTCCATCTGACCCTCCTTAATTTCCACGGTCAACGCTCCCATACGTGCCGTTATATAGTATGGAACATGTCGTTTTTCCAATCTTTCCGTCATTTCCGGCGAGGGATGGCCGTAGCGGTTATTCCGGCCGCAGGTAATCAGCACTGCATCAGGGGTTGTTACATCCAGAAATTCTTCGACGGAAGCATTGGAAGAACCATGATGTCCGGCATCCAGAAGATTGCAGGAGAGCCCTTCTTTTTTCCAGTTCTCAGTCATCCACTGTTCTCCTTCTTTTTCCAGATCTCCGGTAAAAATCCCTGTAAAATTCTGATATTCCAGTTTCAGAACACAGGACGTCCCGTTCCTGTCCGCCGGCCTTTCTCCCGGATAGGGATGCAGGCAGGTCAGTTTCATTTTCCCGTCCGTCAGAATATTCCCGGCCGTCAGCCTTTTTACCGGCATCCCGTATTCCTCAGCCAGGTCCAGCAGTTTATTCAGCCCCTCATCCTTTAAGGGCGTATCCGGCAAATATAAAGTTCCGGTCTTTACATGCCCTGTCCGCGCCCATTCCAGAATATCCCCCAGCGCATTCACGTGGTCTTCGTCCCAATGACTGATGAAAATTCCCTCCAGCCGCCTGGTTCCGATGTATTTTAAGAACGGGACGACGGTATACTTCCCTGCGCTGCTTTCGGAACTGCTTCCCGCATCCATCAAAAAAACGTGATGTTCCGGCGTTTCCACACAGACGCATTCCCCCTGTCCCACGTCCAGCATGGTGATCTGCATGGATGTCGGCATCCGGAGCAAAAAAATCCCGGTCAGGCATACCGCCGCCAAAATCCGAAAGAGCGGACGCAGTTTTTTTCCAAAAAGGACCAGTGCCGTCAGGCCGCATAAAAATCCGGCAATCTGCCAGGGTTTCGGATATCCGGTGTGCAGGCTGCTGCCCGGCAGGCACAAAACCAGTCTGCTGATCTGTTTATACAGAAATAAAATTCCTCTCGCAGGCAGCGCTACCGCTTTTAAAACTGTCAGGAATCCCGGAAGCCACAGGCAGAGTCCTCCTGCTGCAGCCAATCCCAGCAGTAACGGCAGTAAAATCCCCGTCAGCGGGATCACCACCAGGTTTACAGCCACAGACCAGGGATTCCACTCATAATAACTGCACAGCAGGACAGGCAGCATGGCAAGGGTGATTCCCAGGCTCGCCGTCATTCCCTGAAACACCCATTTTTTCAATGCTTCCGATTTTTCTTTCGCCCTTTGGGGCGGTTTTATCCCGGTTTCCTGCAGCATGGGAACCACCACTGCTACCCCCGCAACTGCCGAAAAGGAGAGTCCGAAACCGGCATCCGTCAGATATTCCGGCGCGGGCACCAGAATCACACAGGCTGCCACTGCCAGCGAGGTGGGCAGATCGCCGGTCCGTTTTAACAACTTTGCCGCCAGCAGGAGGAAAAACATGAGCACCGCGCGTTTGGTGGATACGCTCATCCCCGTCATCTGTCCGTAAAAAAACAGGAAAGCAGCAGCCAGGCCTGTTGACAGCAAAAGCGGGCATCGGAGCCTGACAAGCAGAGCGAACAATCCCATGCCGATCAGGGAAATATGCAGACCGCTGATGGCGAAAAGATGAGATATTCCGGCATTTTGAAATAAGTTCTTTATCTCCCCGTCCATTCCCTTTTTGATTCCAAGGACCATGGCCGATGCCACGGCGCCGTCTTCTTCCCCCAAAATCCGAAGGAACATTCCGTCCGTAAAATGGCGGATCTGACAGAGAATTTCTTCCGTTTCATCAAAAGTTTCCCCTGTTTCCAGTATTTCCGCGTTTTTGACAAAAAAGCAGTATCCCCGCGTCCGGTAATATTGCGCGGCGTCAAATTCTCCGGGATTGGACGCTCTCTCAAAAACTTTTATGGTGCCGCGCACTTTCACTTCACTCCCCGCTTTTGGCAGGCAATTTTCATTTTCCCCCAAATACAGGAGGATGGAATCTTTTTGCTGAAATGTTTTGGATCTGATCTGTGATGGGGTTTCTTCCCCTGATAAGTTCCCCTGGGAACCGGAAATGATTTTGAATTGTGTTAGAGTAAAAGACATTCCTTCCTGCGATCCGTCCGCAGGTTCGTACAGCTCTGCCGCTTTTCCGGCAAATACAGCCTGCCGGCCGTCCCATTCCGACCAGTCCGGCCCGGCAGGTTTTGGCAGCAGGCGCACCGCTGCAAGATACACCGCCAGAAAAAGCAGCAGGCCAAAGCATAACGGCCTCCGCAATATTGTTGATCTCCTTTCCGGCGGCGGCCTGCCGGCCGCCGCCTTCCCCTCATTCCTCTTCGATTCCGTAGACCAGATCCAGATTCCGGTCGAATACGGTGGAAAGGTTAAAGGTTTCCCGGTATGTGATATTTGTTTCCCCGTTTACCGCAATCTGCACCTTGTTGATGTTAGGCAGCTCCACCAGGGAATTGGCGATGGAATAAATCACCACATCGCCTGTCACATTATACATTTGTGTCATAAATCCGTCATCCAGATTCACATAGCAGGTGCCGTCCTTTACGGTAACGCCCAGCACCTTCGTGGCGGGATTAATGACCGGGTAAGCGTCCTCAAGTCCCTCGTCCGGTCCGGCGATCAGCCGCTCCACCACCAGTTTTTCCATGGAAATATTGCTGTTATAAATGACCGGTTTTGTGGTTACCTCCACCAGTTTATCTCCGGTCTCATTGGCAAAGTACAGTTTTAAACGCACCTTTTCATAGGCATTGATCTCATTTCCTGCATTGTCGATGAACATATCCGCATTCATGGGGCCGATCGTAGCCCCCAGGCTGTCCGTCAGCGCTTCCCCATTCACCGTCATCGCCACATGGTTAATGCCCGGTACCTGTGTCATCGTCCGCACCAAAGCCGCCCGGATCAGCACTTCCGTAGTGGGCTGGATCTTTTTATACTCGGAGCTCACATCCAGAATAAGCTGGGTATCCTTCACTTCCCATTTCTGAATATCGTATCCGTTTATCGTGGTGCGCAGGGAAAGTTCCACCGGATTTTCCTTCAGGTATTCTATCGCCTCTTCCACCTGCATGGCCTGACTGGCGCTTTCCAGATCCCTGGCAACCGGCGTAATTTTGGTTTCCGCCTTGTTGATGTAGTATACGGATATGGTATTGTCGTCTTCCGGCTGCCTTTCCTCAACTGCGCAGCCACCGCACAGGAACAGGCACAGCATCAGCAATACCGCCCACCGCCCACCTGCCAGACCGCGTTTTTCATTTTTCTGTCTCATGCTGCTCCTCCGTTTGATGATGCCGGGGCAAAATAAATGCTGATCCTGATATCATTTGATATAGGAAAGCGGAATTTTTACCGTAAAGCAGGTGCCCTGCCCTTCCACGCTGCTCACCTTAATAGATCCTCTGTGCAAAAGCACGGCATTTCTGGTGATTGCCAGTCCCAGCCCCGTACCCCCGATCTCCCGGGAATGGGATTTATCCACCCGGTAAAAGCGTTCAAATATATGATCATAATCCTCCTCCGGTATGCCTACGCCGGAGTCGGAGATTTCCACGGTAAAGAACTGATGGTCCGCGTCCAGAAGCACTTTCACCCAGCCATGCTCCTTATTATACTTGATGGCATTTTCCACAAGGTTGGTGAATATCTGGGACATTTTCACTTCGTCTACCTCCGCCGTCACCGGACGGATGCTTTCAAACACCACTTCGATATCCCGTTTCCGGGCGATAGGGCGCAGGCGCTTCATGGTTGTTTCCAGAAGATGATTGATGTCTACCGCGGAAATATCCATTCCCGCTTCCGTCTTATCCATTTTCACAAGGGAGAGAAGGTCATTGATGATTTTATTTTCCCGCTCGATCTCCTCCGCAATATCCTGCATAAATTCCTGATACAGTTCTACCGGCACATCCGGCTGCTGGTTTAAGGAATCCGCCAGTACTTTAATGGAAGTCATGGGCGTTTTGAGTTCATGGGAAACGTTTGCCACAAATTCCTGACGGGAATCATTGATCACCTTCATTCTTCCCAGCAGCTGGTTAAAGGCATCCACAATATGTTCTGTCTCCACATAATCCGGAACCGAAATGGGTTCATCCGTAAAACCGTCCTTCACCTCATTGATGGCCTGGGTGACCCGTTTAAACGGTTTGATCAGAATATGGGAGAAGAAAAACACAAATCCCACAATGATGATGGCCATCACAATTTCCAGAATCAGGGCTTTTCTGCTCAGAATGTCCATTGTGGCAACGATGCTGTCCGTGGAGGCGCTGGCCAGAATCACCCCCCGCACCTTCGAAATTTCCTGTCCGTCAACCTCCGTCAGCTCCACGATAGGAATTGTCATCTCGATATATCCGTTGGTTTTATCATGCCGGGACGTACTTTCCCCCTTAAAGCATTTGATGACTTCCTCCGATATCATGGTTTTGCCTTCGCTCATGGCGTAGGTATCTTTCACAATGCGGAAATTACTGTTGATGATGAGCACGCGCCCGTCATAGAGATTCGACATCTGTTCCAGTTCTGCATTGATGACATCCGAAGATGTGTCCTGCAGATAATTATAGTTGAGCAGATGATTGGCAATGATTTTATATTGTGTGGTGACATCCGATGCGCGCAGCGTCACTGCGCGTTCTTCGTAGTTTTCCAGGATTCCGATGTGTATTACCACGCCGGGAACGATCCCGATGATCAGCATCAGCACAAAAATATAGGCTTTCAGGCTTCTAAACAGCGGGAATTTATATATCAGCTTCTGTAAAAAGCTGTCCTTTTCAAAATGCATATCGACAGATCCCTCCGTGGTGTACCAAAAAAAGCAGACGGCATGGATGCCGGCGTTATCCGGCTGCCGGACGCCGGATCTTTCGCCTGGCGGCGAAAGCCCGGCTCGCGTTGCTCGCCGGGTAGCCATATTGTCGGGGAACTGCTGCTGCAAGCAGCGCAGCTTCCCCGACGTTGTCCGGACGCCGGATCTTTCGCCGGACGCCGGACCTTTCGCCTTGCGGCGAAAGCCCGGCTCGCGTTGCTCGCCGGGTAGCCATATTGTCAGGGAACTGCTGCTGCAAGCAGCGCAGCTTCCCTGACTAATATGGCTGTCCGGCTTTGCTTATACGCGGAAGAAGTAGCCTACTCCCCATTTGGTGTGGACGAATCGGGGTTCACTGGGGTTACTTTCTATTTTTTCGCGGAGCCGGCGGATATGGACGTCAACGGTGCGGACATCGCCGGGGTATTCGGGACCCCAGATGAGGTTCAGGAGTTTTTCCCTGCTGTATACCTTATTGGGATTTTTGATCAGAAGCTCCAGCACGTCAAATTCTTTGGCAGTCAGGTTCACTTCCCTGCCGGAAATGGTCACACGACGGCTTTCACAGTCCATGCGCATATCGCCGCTTTCAATGACATCTACTTCCGGTTTTACCGCTTCCCGGCCCGCCGTGCGGCGCATGATCGCTTTGATCCTGGCTTTCACCTCCAGGATATTGAAGGGCTTTGTGATATAATCATCTGCGCCGAACTCCAGCCCCATGATTTTATCCATATCATCGCTTTTTGCCGTGAGCATCACGATGGGCACATTGGAAAACTCCCGGATCTGCTGGCAGACCTCCGTGCCGGTCAGTTTGGGCAGCATGATATCCAGAAGGATCATATCAAACTGCTGCTCCCTGGCATATTTTAACGCTTCCTCTCCGTCATAGGCGCAGGTGACTTCCATGCCGTCCTGCTCCAGGCTGAAACGGATTCCTTTCACAATCAGCTTTTCATCATCGACAACCAGAACTTTCTTTCCCATATTTCTCCCTTTGCCGCCATCTTGCGGCTCTCTCCTTCTTCCCGGGCGCCGTTTCATCCCGTGACGGCATCCCCAGGACCATCAGACCTTAATTTTCTCCTTTATCTTATCAAAGGCCGCCTGTTTGATCCCGTTTACCTTCATGATATCTTCAATCTTCTCAAACCGGCCGTGTTCCCTGCGCCATGCAAGGATCGCCGCCGCACGGCTGTCGCCGATTCCCGGAAGTGTTTTTAATTCCTGCTCCCGGGCGGTGTTTAAATTCACTTTTCCGTCCGCCTCTTGGGCATTCCCGTCCTCTGCCCCGGTACCGCCTTCCGGCTGTATCCCGGCCCGCGCTGTCACAGACTCTGCCAGACGGCTTTCCTCCAGTGTCATGATATAGATCTGACACCCGTCCGTCACTTTCGCCGCCAGATTGCAGGCATTCTCATCGGCCTGCGGCAGAAAACCGCCTCCTGCCGTGACAGCGTCCATAATCCTGCTGCCCTCCGGCAGCTCATAAACGCCGGGATTCCTCACCGCCCCGCAAATATGTATCACACAATAAGAGGCGGATCCGGCATCGTCAGTTTCCTTCGGACTTCCCTGCCGGGAAATGTCCTCCGCTTCTTTCGTAACAAAAGAGGGCAGCTCTTCTACAGCTGCCGCCTCCCCGGGCATGGCCCCCTGCTCCAGAATAAAGCTGTCTTTTTGTTTCTGTCCGCAGCCCGTCATGGCTGCGGTTATCAAAAACAGAAAAAAGGGCAGGAAAATCCGGCAGGCATAATTTTTCAATTTTAATATCGGCATTTTCTATCTCCTTTTTGGTTTAACCGTCAAAAAGGACCCCATAACACCGCATGTTTATTGTATGCCATTAAAAAAAATTTTACAAGCCCAATCTTCTACTTCCACTTAAATATTACAATCCCCGCTACCGCCACCGCCATACCGATGGCTTTCCGCCATTCCCAGGGCTGCTTTTCCGTACCGAACATGCCGAACAGTTCAATCAGATACGCCGCCGCAAGCTGTGCCACTACGATAAAAAGCACCGCCTTTGCGGGCCCAAGGGCGTCCATGCTTTTGATCACCGTCCAGGTGATGGCCGCTCCCATCACGCCTCCCAACAGCATGTATTTGGGCTCTACCCGAAAAACCCCCAGCAGATTTGATCTGTCCGTAAATGCCCATGCGGCCATGCAGACTAAAAACGCGGTAAACTGCACGAAAGCGTTGGCTGTCCAAATGGTGGAAGACTTTGTCACCTGGGTATTAAATACCCCCTGTATACTCATCAGCGCTCCCGATAAAACCGCAATAAAAAATCCAATCATATCCAGGCCTCCTTTTTTCATGAGTATGCCTGTTGATTGGATTTTTTATTCATTGTCAGAAAAAGTTCAACGATCTCTCATTTCCGGAAGGACTTTTCTCAGTCCATCCCTTCATCCGCAAAATCCGTCTCTGTCTCTGAAGGGACTTCAATATATTCTTCCTCCGTATATTCCGTTCCGGTCACCTGGGTCATGATCGCTTCCGAAAGGCTCTTTAAAATATCGGATACATTCTCGCCGCTCCAGATTTTGGTGCAGGCGATTTCCATCTGTACCCAGAAATTCGCGGTACTCATCATTTTTGGCATGGGAACCGCAACGGCATATTCGGCCACAAAACCGTCCATCCCCGGCTGCAGGTTATCCACATGCAGCCGGGCCGGGGTCCGTCCGGTCCGGGCGTAGAGTTTGTCCGCCCCCACATCCGCCAGGTAAGCGGCAAATGCGTTCGCCTTTTCCTTCTTTTCACTGTAACCGTTGACTGCGGCTGCATTGGTGACGGAAAGCCCCTTTGTCCGGATTTCTCCGTTTACATCCGGCAGAGGGACCACCCCGTACTCATAAGGAAACTTTCCCGCTGCTACGGCATCCGCAATCCGGGTCATGATATCCGTGGTGGCTACTGTAAAGACCAGCTTTCCGTCCAGGAAATCCTGAACGACCTGCTCATAGCTGGAAGTCTTTGCATCGATGGAAAAGAACTGGCTTAAATCCTGATAGGCTTTCAGCCCCCTGACCGCTTCCAGATTATAAATGTCGATCTGACCGGGATCATCCCCGCAGGGCCCTCCCACATCGATATAATTTCCCGCAAAAAAGTAATTATAAAAAATATCGGACACATCCCATTTGAATACGGCTTCCACCGTCTCCGGCGCATTATAAGCATCTGCAAAGGTGAGAATGTCGTCAATGGTTTCCGGAATCAGCGATTCTGTTGTAACGCCCTGTTCTGTGGCGGCCTGTTCCAGATAGGTTTTGTTATATACCAGCGCGCTGGTTTCAAAATACAGGGGATATGCCACCTTTTTCCCCTGATAACAGACGGCATCCAGGGCGGCGGCAGGGAAATTTTCTTCCGTCACCACACCGTCCGTATCCTCGATTTCCGATGCCAGCCCGGCCAAATATGCTTTTTCCAGACAGTCATTGCTGACAATATATAAATCCGGCGCATTTTCATTTTTTATGGAAGCCGTATTCACCGCTTCCAGAAATTCCAGGCCGCTTTTTAAAACCGGCATGACGCGCACACCGTATTCTTCCAGATAATCCAGCGATACGCTGGCCAGATAGTCTTCCAGCGCTTCGTCCGTATACCATAAGGTAATGGTAGGTTTCACCGTGAGCACGTTTTCCGGCACCACTCCGGGAAGCACGTTGCTGCCGGCTGCCACATAAATGACCGCCGCTGCGGCTGCCGCGATCCCGGCTGCCGCAAAAAGCCTTTTTTTCAGACCCATAAATTCCTCTTTCCTATTGTTTTGCCAGGCAGCCGTCCAGGATGGAAATCATCTCGTCCACATTTTCCCGTGTGATCACAAGGGGCGGTACGAAACGGATGATATCCGCGCCCGCATTGATCAGGATCAGCCCTCTTTCCAGCGCCTCGCCGATCACCGGAGCCACAGGCCGGTCAAGAACCAGCCCCTGCATCAGCCCTGCCCCGCGCCTGGTCAAAATAAAATCATATTTGGAAACAAGCCCGTCCAGCTTTTCTTCCAGATAAGCCGACACGGTTTCCACATTCTCTATTATATGGTTCTTTTCAAATAAATCAAGCACTTTGCAGATCGCGGCGCAGGCCAGAGGGTTGCCGCCGTAGGTGGTGCCGTGATCCCCGGCCTTTAAAGAATGCTGTCCCACCTTTTCCGTCATTAAAAATGCGCCCACGGGAACCCCGCAGCCCAGCGCCTTTGCCGTGGTCATGATGTCCGGCTTCACGCCATATTTCTGCCAGGCGAACATGGTCCCGGTACGCCCCATGCCACACTGGATTTCATCCAGGATCAGCAGAATGTCCTTTTCATCGCACAGAGCTCTCAGTTTTTTTAAGAACTCCTCCGTGGCCGGATAGATACCGCCCTCTCCCTGTACGGTTTCCAGAATTACAGCGCATGTCTTTTCATTTACGCAGGCGAGCACACTGTCAAAATCATTCATATCCGCAAAGCGGATATTGCCGATGCCCGGCTCAAACGCTTCCCTGTAGCAGGGATTCCCGGTGACGGAAAGCGCGCCCATGGTTCTTCCGTGAAAGGAATGGTTCATGGCGATGATCTCATGATCCGTGCTCCCGTCCTTTAAAAAAGCATATTTCCGGGCAGCCTTAACGGCCCCTTCGACGGCCTCCGCGCCGCTGTTGGTAAAAAATACCCGGTCCATGCCGGAAACTGCTTTCAGCTTTTTGGCCGCTTCAACGGCCGGCACATTGTAATAATAGTTGGAAGTGTGGATGAGCTTGTCGATCTGGGTCTTTAAGGCATCGTTATATTCCCGGTTCCCATATCCCAGGGCGAATACCGCGATACCGGATACAAAATCCAGATATTTCTTTCCTTCTATATCGTATAAATATACCCCTTCCCCTTTATCCAGCACCACCGGATAACGGTTATACGTATGTAACAGGCTGTTTTCCGCATCTTCGATATATTGCCGCATCAATTCCGCCATTTTTCTTCTCCTTATTCTGCAGGACGCCTTTTGATTGGCATTTCCCTATTTTAAAGCGCCACAGAGGGGCTCGTCATCCCTCACAATGACCGTTCCCACGCCGTGGTCGGTGAAAATTTCCAAAAGCAGGCAGTGAGGAATCCTGCCGTCCAGGATATGCACCTTATGGACGCCGTTTTGGATGGCAGAGGTACAGTTGGTCAGCTTAGGCAGCATCCCGCCGCCGATAAAACCGTCCGCGATCAGATTCTCCGCTTCGCCGGCTGTGATCCGGGAAATGAAGGATTCCTTATCTTCAAAATCCTTGTAAAGTCCCTCTACATCCGTCAGAAAAACCAGTTTATCCGCACCCACCGCCTTTGCGATGGCGCAGGCCGCATCATCCGCGTTGATATTGTAGGTCTGGCAGTTTTCATCCATCCCCACCGGCGCCACAATCGGAAGATAGTCGTTTTCAATCAGATCATAGAGGATTTTCGGGTTCACCCGGGTCACATCCCCCACAAAACCGATGTCCTGTCCGCCGGAATATTTTTTCTGCACCTGCAGAAGGCCGCCGTCCTTGCCGCTGATTCCCGCCGCAGACACGCCCAGCTCCTCCACCATGGAAACCAGGTTTTTATTCACCCGGCCCAGCACCATCTCCGCAATTTCCATGGTCTCTTCATCGGTCACCCGCAGGCCGTTCACGAAAACGGCTTGCTTTCCGACTTTTCCCACCCATTTGCTGATGGCCTTGCCGCCCCCGTGGACGATGATAGGCTTAAAGCCTACCAATTTCAGCAGGGTCACATCCTTGATCACGTTTTTCTGCATCTCTTCATTATTCATGGCGCTGCCGCCGTATTTTACCACAATGATCTTGCGGTTAAATTTCCGGATATAGGGAAGGGCTTCGATGAGCACCTCCGCCTTCTTCATGATCTGTTCCATTTCCGGCTTTTCCATAAAACGTTTCCTCCCCTTTTTTCAGCTGCGGTAGTCCGCGTTGATCTTCACATAATCATAAGTCAGGTCGCAGCCCCAGGCTACAGCAGACTCGTCTCCCATTTTCATGTCCACCAGCGCGGTCACTTCCGGACAGGAAAGGATGGTGGTGGCCTCTTCTTCGCTGTAATCGGCAGCCACTCCGTCCTTAAATATCAGAAGCTTTCCGGCGCTGCTCACCAGATACAGTTCGATGGCCTCCGGATCAAAGCTGACCCCGGAATAGCCCAGCGCACACAAAATTCTTCCCCAGTTGGCGTCGTGGCCGAAAATGGCCGCTTTGGTGAGGCTGGAGGTGATCACGGATTTCGCCAGCGTCCTGGCATTTTCTTTGGTATCCGCATGGATCACTTTGGTTTCAAACAGGGCGGTGGCCCCTTCCCCGTCCCCGGCGATCTTCTTTGCCAGGGTTTCGTTTACGGTATGAAGCGCCTCCATAAACAGGGCGTAATCCTCATTTTTTTCCGTGATTTCCGGATTGCCCGCACAGCCGTTTGCCAGCACCAGAAGGGTGTCATTGGTGGAGGTGTCGCCGTCTACGGAAACCATGTTAAACGTATCCTGCACATCTGCACTGAGCGCTTCCTGCAGAAGTTCCTCTGAAATGTTCACATCCGTTGTCACAAAAGCCAGCATGGTGCACATATTGGGATGGATCATGCCGGAGCCCTTGCACATGCCGCCCACCGTCACCTCTCTGCCGCCGATTGTCACCTTCACCGCCGCCTGCTTTTCCACGGTATCCGTGGTCATGATCGCCTGTGCCGCTTCCAGTCCGGCCTGTTTTCCGTCCTTTAACAGACCCGCCAGCTGTTTTGTGCCCGCTTCTATTTTTTCGATGGGAAGCTGCATTCCGATCACCCCTGTGGAACACACCAGAACGCTGTCCGCCGGGATATCCAGCGCGTCAGCCGCCGCCTGTGCCGTCCGGCTGCAGTATTCATACCCCTGTTTTCCCGTACAGGCATTGGCAATCCCGGAATTGATCACCACTGCATGGACGCTTTCCGAGGATGTGACCACCTGCTTATCCCACAAAACCGGCGCTGCTTTCACCACATTTGTGGTAAAAACCCCTGCTGCCCGGCAAGGCGTTTTACTGTATACCATCGCCATATCTTTTCTGTTTTGATATTTGATCCGCGCTTGTGTTCCGGCCGCAAGAAAACCTTTCGCTGCGGTTACGCCGCCTGTCATGATCTCCATAACCTTACTCCTTTTCCTTTAAAAAAAGCCGGCAGCTGCTTACTGTGCCGGCGTTATGTATAAATATACATCGTTTGTGAATATTATGCAATACCTATGCATTAAATTTTTCAATATTTTTCCGGTTCAATACGAAGTCATAGTAGTTTAAATCTTCCCGCTTCGTCCAGCCGATTTTGCGCCAGAACGCATTTCCCACATCATTTTGGGTAAATGCGATCAGGGATACCTTATTGATGCCCTCTTTTTCCAGAGCATCCATGCAGGCCACCACCATGGCTTTTCCGATCCCGTGCATCCGGTAATCCTCATGCACACACACATGATACAGGCATCCCCGCCTGCCGTCATGGCCGCAGAGGATGGCTCCCACCACTCTGCCGTCCATGCACGCCACCACGCTGATTTCGGGATTCCGTTTCAGGAAGCGCTCTACTCCTTCCCTGGAATCGTCCATGCTGCGGATGGAAAACCCCTTTATCGTCATCCACAGCGCAAAAACCTGATCATAGTCCTCTATTTCCATCGGTCTTACTGTAAACATTGTCCTGTCCTTCCTCTGTTTTTTCGTTCATCCGTTCCAGGCGTCGATCACTTCACAGGTTTCCCCGATCCGTTCATCGGTATGAGCAGCTGAGACGAACATCGCTTCAAACTGGGAAGGGGCCACATAAATCCCGTGGGACAGCATCCAGGAAAAATACCGTGAAAACGCTTTCGTATCACAGCGGCAGGCCTCTTCATAATTTTGTACCGGTTTCCCGGCGGAGAAAAATGCGGAGAGCAGGGAACCTGCCCGGTTCACCGTAAGCCCTTTCTTTGTATAAGCTTCCTCCAGCTTTGCCGCCTGTCTGTCAAGAAAGCCATAGATCTCCGGATGGGCCGTCAAAATCTTCAGGGTTTCGATCCCGGCGGTCACCGCCACCGGATTGCCGGACAGCGTGCCCGCCTGGTAGACAGGCCCCAGCGGCGCGACGCAGGACATGATATCCTTCCTTCCGCCATAAGCTGCCAGAGGCATCCCTCCTCCCACAATTTTCCCGAAGGTATGCAGATCGGCATGTACGCCCGTATATTCCGTAGCGCCGCCCAAAGCCAGCCGAAATCCTGTGATCACTTCGTCAAAAATCAGAAGCGCGTTCTGTTTTTCGGTCAGACTGCGCAAAGCTTCCAGGAAACCGGGTGCCGGAGGCACCACCCCCATGTTGGCCGCCACGGGTTCCACCACCACCGCTGCGATCTGCCCGTCATTTTCTTCCATCAGCTTTCTGACCGATTCGGCGTCATTATAGACTGCGGTGAGGGTGCTTTTGGCATATCCGGCGGGCACGCCCGCACTGTCCGGAACGGACTGGGTCATCAACCCCGATCCGGCTTTGACCAAAAGACCGTCCGAATGGCCGTGATAGTTGCCCGCAAACTTGATGATCTTTTCCCGTCCCGTAAACCCTCTGGCCACACGCACGGCGCTCATCACCGCTTCCGTGCCGGAGCTGACCAGACGCAGCATTTCCACATCCGGCACACAGGCACAGACCAGCTCCGCCAGTTCCACCTCCTTTTCGGTGGGCGCGCCGAAGGTCAGGCCGTCGCTGCAGGCCTTTTGTACCGCTTCAATCACTGCCGGGTGGGCATGTCCCAAAATGGCGGGACCCCAGGAACAGACATAATCCAGATAACGGTTCCCGTCCGCGTCATATAAATACGGCCCTTTTGCTTTTTCTACAAAAAACGGCGTCCTGCCCACGGACCGGAAGGCCCGTACCGGAGAGTTGACCCCTCCGGGCATACGCGCCGATGCTTTTTCAAATAATTCTTCCGACTTTGTCATAACCGCTGTCCCTTCGCTGTCATTCATTCATTCATTCTTCCTTCAGCCATGCCGCCATATCCAGCGCATGATAGGTGATGATGATTTTGGCCCCGGCCCGCTTCATGGCGGTCAGGTTTTCCGTCACGATCCTTTTTTCGTCCACCCAGCCCTTTGCGGCGGCCGCCTTCACCATGGCATATTCCCCGCTCACATTATATACGGCGACAGGCATGTCAAAGGTGAGAGAGGCTTCCTTTAATACATCCAGATAAGCCAGTCCCGGCTTTACCATCACGATGTCCGCGCCTTCCTCGATATCCTCTGCGATCTCCCGAATGGCTTCCTGACCGTTGGCAAAATCCATCTGATAGCTTTTCCGGTCTCCGAATCCCGGGGCAGAATGAGCGGCATCCCGGAAAGGCCCGTAGTAAGCGGAGGCAAATTTTGCGCTGTAAGCCATGATGGGAACCTGCGCATACCCTGACAGATCCAGTTCTTCCCGGATGGCTTCGATGCGTCCGTCCATCATGTCGGAGGGAGCGATCATGTCCGCGCCCGCTTCGGCCAGGCTCACCGCCATTTTGGAAAGATAAGGCAGCGTCTCATCATTTAAAATTTCTTCCCCGCAGACCATGCCGCAGTGGCCGTGGGAGGTATACTCGCACAGGCACACATCCACCACGATATAAATATCCGGATAATTCTTTTTGATATAAGAAACCGCCCGCTGGGTCACGCCGTCTTTGGCATAGGCCTGGCTGGCATATTCGTCCTTTTGGGCAGGAATCCCAAAGAGCATGATGCCGCCGATTCCCGCATTCTTCACTTTCAGCAAAATTTCGTCCAGTCTGTCGATGGAATACTGGTAAACACCCGGCATGGATTCTACCGGATTTTTGATATCTTCCCCTTCTATTACAAACATGGGATAAATAAAATCCTTTGGATGAAGCCTTGTTTCCCGCATCATGCTGCGGATTCTTTCATCCCTTCTCAGTCTCCGAAATCTCTGCATATTCTCATTCCCCTTTTATATTCCTGTCCTGCTCTGCGCACAGACAGGCGATCACGCCCTCTATGGTATAAGGCTCACCCGTAATATAATCCGAAATGCCTTTTTGTGCAAGTATTTTTGCACATTGTTCCCCGATACAGACATATTTTTTCAAAGGCTTCCTGCCAGCCTCCTGCTTCATCCATGCCTTTGCGCCGGAGGCGCTGCCGAACACGATATAGTCCGCCGGGATATGGGACAGCGTTCTGCATTTTTTCGCATCCGTTCCCAGCTCATACAGCGGATAGTCCTCAAAGGGGATCTTTTTTTCCGCAAAGACCTCCGGCAGTACCGGGTTGCCGCCTGCAGACCGCAAAAAGAAAACTTTTCTGTCCTCTTCCTGTCCTGTCCTTTCCGAAAGGATCCGCTCCGACAGCCCCTGGGCCAGATGGGCGGCGTCGTAAACTTCCGGCATATAATCCGCGTAAAACCCTTCCGCTTCCAGCGCCCGTCCGGTGCCCGGCCCGATCACCGCAAATTTCCGTTTCCCCAGACTGCGGAAATCCAGCCGTTCTTCTTTCATTTTTTCGAAGAAAAGGGTTACCCCGTTAGGGCTCGTGAACACCAGCCAGGATGCCTGATAGGGATCCGGCAGGGGCGCCCCGGTTTTGATCAGCTTCATAAAGGAAAAATCCAGCGGACAGGCTCCTTTTTCCCTCAGGGCTTTCTGCAGCCTTTTTGCAAAATCCGGCGTTCCGGTGACGCCGATCCGGAGACCTGCAAGGGGCCCCCGCCGCACTTCTTCTTCGGCGCCGAAAGCCGCCGTTTCTCTTCCTGCCCCAAATCTCTTCTCCCCCTCTCCCAAGAGGCACAGTTTTGCCGTATTTCCGATGACGATCACCGCCGGAGACGACAGTCCCGCTTCCCGGGAAAGGGCTGCGATCTGTTCCAGCGGTCCTCTGACGCACCGCTGTCCTGCAAATCCCGCTTCCATGATCACAGCGGCGGGCGTCTCCGGGTCCTTCCCCGCGCGGATCAGGTTTTGGGCGATTTTTTCCAGATGGTGCATCCCCATGAGAATCACCAGCGTTCCTTCCAGCCTGGCCAGCGTTGCAAAATCCATGCCCGGTCCTGCTCCTGCATCACTGTCTTCCTCCAGTGTGGTGCCTGTCACCACGGTCACGCTGCGCGCCATTCCTCTGTGTGTCACCGGTATGCCGGCCTGGGCGGGCGCAGCGATGGCGGACGTGATACCCGGCACCTCGCTGCATTCGATCCCCGCAGCCTTTAACGCCAGCATTTCCTCTCCGCCTCTGCCAAACACATACGGATCCCCGCCTTTCAAACGCACCACAAGTTTTCCCTGAGAGGCCTTTTCGATCAGAATGGCATTGATTTCCTCCTGACGCATGGAATGCTGCCCATACCGCTTTCCCACATAGATTTTTTCACAGTCTTTTCCTGCCAGCCCGGTCAGTTCTTCCGAAACCAGGCTGTCATAAACCAAAACCTCGCATTCTTTCAGAAAACGAAATCCATTGAGTGTCAAAAGCCCCGGATCGCCGCAGCCTGCTCCCACCAGTATCACGCCGCCTCTTTTCATCCTCACTTCCCTGCTCCTTTCAGAATGTCCACCGTTTTGGCCGCCATGGCCAATGCCTCCCGAAGAACGGCCGGATTTTCCCCGTCCGCTTCCCCCTCTCCCGTCCGCTTTGGCAGAAAGCAGGTTCCCGAAGCTCTGACACCGCCGTACATCACATCCAGTAAAAGGGCGCTTCCCTCTCTCCGGCACCAGGCTGCCGCCGGCTCGCTGCAATCCGCCTGCAGAAGGGACAGCACTTCTCTTTCCACCTGAAAAACAAGTTCGGTTTCCCTGTCCGAAACAGCTGCCAGCAGCTCCGCCGTTTCACTCCCTCCGGCCGCTTCCAGGGCGATGATTCCCTGGCAGGCCGCGGGAAGAAAAGCCTCCGGCTCCAGAGGATAAAAAGAAAATTCCGGATGGCTGAGGGCATCGATCCCCAGTCTGTCCAGCCCCGCTTTCGCCAGAAGGATGCCGTCATACTCCCCTTCCGCCAGCTTTTTTAAGCGGCTTTCCACATTGCCCCGGATCTGCTTTAAACGGATGCCCTCCCAGCGCTGCTGTGCCAGGAGCCCTCTCCGCTGGCTCCCGGTGCCCAGCACAAATTCTTTTCCGGCGCCGGGCAGTCCGTCCTCCTTTTTTACCGCCAGCACATCCCTCACGTCCGCGCGTTTGAGCACCGCCCCAATGGTAAGCCCTTCCGCCGTCTGCATGGGAAGATCTTTGGCGGAATGGACGGCCAGATCAATCCGTCCGTCCAGAATGGCCTGTTCAAACTCCGAGACAAACAGCCCCTTATCGCCGATTTCGGCCAGCGGTTTATCCAGTATTCTGTCTCCCTTTGTGTGAAGAACGACCAGCTTTGTCCGTATTCCTGTATGGGCTTCTTCCAGCGCCCGGCAGGCCATTTCCGCCTGGATCAGCGCCAGACGGCTTCCTCTCGTCCCGATTCTCACTGTCTCCATCCGTGAATCTCCTTTCAGCCGGAAAGCATTCCGTGCAGAAGCGCCCGCAGTTCTTCCAGGGGCACTTCCCCCTCCCGGCGCAGGCTGTATGTGAACAGCTTTTCTAACATATCCGCCCTTTTTCTCTGGTCGGTGCAGGACAACAGCACTTCCTCCCGCAGCTGTCCCAAAAGCTCTATGGTTTCCCCGATTCCGTCCGGCAGCTCCTGCTGCAGGCGGCGGCGCACCCAGGCGGCCCCCGCCGGACTTCTTCCGTCCGTGGAAATCCCCACCGTCAAAGGCCCCTGTTTGATCAGAGCCGGAAAAAAGAAGGTACATTTTTCCCGGTCATCCACCACATTCACCGGAATGCAATGTCGCCTGCAATATTCCGAAATCTGCCCGTTAACGGCTTCCTCATCGGTGGCCGCGATCACAAAAGCCGCTTCCGCCAGGTCTTCCTCTGTAATCCTACGCTTCACCAGGGAAACCGATTCCTGTTTTTCACACAGCCGCTCCAGGCTTTCTTCAAAGTCCGGAGCGATCACCACCAGATTCGGGCCGAATTCCAGCAGTTTCTCCACCTTCCTTGCCGCAATCCGGCCGCCTCCTGCAATGACCCCCTTTTTACCCTCTATCTCCATAAAAAAAGGAAAATATCCCATATGCCCCCTCCTCTCACTCCTGTTTCAACGGTCCAGCGCTTCCAGAACCGCTTCAAAGGACACGCTGTCCATTTCATCCCGCAGTTTAAAAAGAAGTTTTTCAAAGGAATACCCTTCGTATTTTTCTTTCCACCCTGCCAGCTTTCCCGCCGCCTGGTGGAAGGAAAGGGTTTTAAAAAGGACATCCGTTTCCTCTTCCAGGATTTCCCGGGCGTCCAGCACCGCCTGCTTTTTCTTTGTATTGTTTTCCTCTGCCAGCCGTCGGAAATCATCGATGGTAATCAAACGGCAGTTCTCCATCAGGGCGATTTTTTCGTCGATGTCGGCAGGGATGGAAACATCCAGAAACAATCTGTCCTTCGGCGTGCGCATGGCCTCTCCTGCCTTCCCCGCAGTGATCGTATAGTGGGGGCTTGCAGTGGCGGATATGATCACGTCCGCTTCTTCCAGGTAGTCGTAGCGGTCTTTATAATCCACGTTCTCCACCAGCCCCGAACCGTCCTGCCGGATCCCCTTATGGGACCGGACGGTAGCGATGACTCTGGTGTCCCCTTTGCTCAGGATATTTTTTAAAATGATTCCGCCGATCTGTCCGGTGCTGCCCATCAACAGTACGGTTTTCGGTGATTTCTGCAGCCGGAACACTTCATTTGCCGCCAGCGTTGCGACGGATACAGAGGTTTTCGACAGCTTTGTTTCCGTTTTGATCCGTTTTGCACAGGCCAGGGCCGCCTGAAAAACCGTATTCAGTTCATACCCTGTCCCGCCCGCCTGTGCAGAACGCAGATAAGCTTCCCGGACCTGCCCTAAAATTTCGTCCTCTCCGATCACCATGGAGTCCATTCCGCAGGTCACCAAAAACAGGTGCTTTACCGCCTTTTTCCCCTGGTAACGCCTGGCCAGCTGCCGCACCTCGTCGGCTTCTCTTTGACACGCTGCAGCCAGCAGCTCCTCCAGCTGTGAAAAAACAGCTTCATTTCCCTGCACATAAATCTCCGTCCGGTTGCAGGTGGATAAAAGCACGCATTGTTCCACCTTTTCAAGCGCCAGAATTTCCGGCAGAAATGCCCCGGCATCCTCTTTGGAAAAAACGAAAGGCTGACGCTGCCTGGCATCCGCCGTCTTATAGCTGATACTGATACATTCCATGTTCCTACGGCTCCTTCTTCTGCGGTTCATCCACAGCAGGCCGCGCCTTCCTTCAGGCCCGGCCCACATCGTTTCTTTTAACAGGTCGCGCCGCCCTTTAAATGCAGCTTCGCGCCGATAATTTCCTCTTTTCTCCTGAGAATATCGTCGGATAACAGCTGTGCCTGCACATTTTCAAAGCCCAGCCTGTCAACGGTATCCGCAAAACGTTCCCCGGTTTTTCCCTGTTCCCGGAAAAGCAGGATCGCTTTTTCCAAAACAGAGAGAACCTCTTCTTCCTCCAGGAATACTTTATCCAGCAGTTTTCCGTGGGCAACGCTCTTTCCCCAGCGGCCTCCGATGGATACCCGATACCCGGTGACACCGTTTTCCATCGCGCCAAAAGGACATTTCCCCACACAGCGCCCGCAGTTATTGCACTGATCGGGATCGATCACCAGCTTATTGTCCGTCACTTTCGCTGCGCCTACCGGACAGACGGAGGTCACCTGACAGCTGCCACAGCCTCTGCATTTTTCCGGATCCAGTACCGGCACCTTCTGTCCCACAATGCCGAAATCGTTCAGATTGGGTTTCACACAGTTATTGGGGCATCCGCCTACCGCAATTTTGAACTTATGAGGCAGTTTCACGGATGCATAGCCGTGGTAAAAACGCTCATGAATCTTTTCGGAAAGCGCAAAGCTGTCCAGCAGGCCGTACTGGCAGGTGGTTCCTTTACAGGACACCACCGGACGGACTTTGGAACCGGTGCCGCCGGTCTCCAGCCCTGCTTCCGCCAAAAAGGCGCGAAGCTCTTCGATCCTGTCAAAAGGAACTCCCAGAATTTCCATGGTCAGCCGGGTGGTCATCACAACCTCGCCGCTGCCGAATTTTTCCGCCGCTTCCGCAATTTTAATCTGTTCCGCCGCGGTGATTTTCCCGTTCCTGGTGATGATGCGGATGTTAAAATTATCGGTCCCTTTATTGTGCAGGCAGCCCAGCGCCTTCACGCGGGTGATCTCCTCTTGGGAAACCGTCACCGTTCCCGGCTTTTTCTCTGTTTTTACCACATTGAAAAATACCGAACCTTCCAGCACTTTCGTATTGGTATAGCCATAGGCCTTCAACCGGTTCTGCAGCAGATAAGAACGTTTTCCCTTGGCGCAGACTAAGAGAAGCTTCTCGTCCTTCGCAAGGCCGGGCACCTCTCCTTTTACGGACAGAAGATCCACATAGACCGCTCCCGGAATGGTGGGTCCTGCAGGGTTTACATCCACCACACGGTATCCTTCTGCAGCGCCGGCCAGATATTCCGCCGGGGTAAAGCTGTCCATGTCCCCGTTTATTTTATTGAGCAAAAGCTGCACCGCCTGTACAAAGGGATGAATGGCCGTGGAAAAAGGAGGGGCATAGGAAAGATCCAGATTCGTCAGCTCTTCCAGGGCCGCTCCCATGGTGACCGCCATCACGCCCACATCCGTCACCTTATCCACAGCGCCGGGTCCCAACACCTGCACGCCCAAAAGCTTATGGGTCTTTCTGTCCGCCACCAGCTTGACGGCAAACCAGGCCGAACCGGGATAATAGTGCGCTTTGTCATCGGTGACCAGCAGGCCGCATATCGTGTCGTATCCGGCCGCTTTTGCCTGTTCTTCGGAAAGGCCGGTCCTTCCGCCGGAAAGGCCGGGCAGCTTCACCACGCCGGTGCCCAGCACGCCGGGATAGGTAACGTCCTTCCCGCCCAGATGCAGAGCCAGGGTACGCCCTTCCATATTTGCGGAAGATCCCATGGGGGACCACTGGGGCGCGCCGGTAAGACGGTTTTTCACCATCGCACAGTCACCTATAGCATATACGTCTTTTTTGTTCGTTGCAAGTGTTTCGTCCACCAAAACGGTGCCTTTATACATCTCTATGCCGGTATCCTTTAAAAATCCGGTATTCGGACGGATTCCGATGGAAAGGATCACCACGTCGGCCGCCAGCAGCCCTTTATCCGTCTGTACGCCTTCCGCCCTGGCGCTTCCTGTCACCCCCATCAGCTTTGTGGAAGTGAGGACGGAAATCCCCTTCTTCCCCAGATGGCGCACTGCAAAATCCGCCATCTCTACATCAAAACCGGGCATGATCTGAGGCGCCATATCGATCACTTTCACCGAAAAACCTTTTTCCTGCAGGTTTTCCGCCACTTCCAGACCGATAAAGCCGCCGCCCACAACCACGGCCTGTTTTCCGGAAACGCGCTCTATGTATTCCCTCGCTTCAATGGCATCCTCCGGCGTGCGCATGGTGAAAACTCCCGGCAGATTCAGCCCGGGAAGGGGCGGCACTACGGGAGACGCCCCGGATGCCACGATACAGGTATCATATTCATAGGTTTCCTCCGCGCCCGTGCGCAGATTTTTCGCCACCGCTTTTTTCTCTTCCACATCCAGCGAGACCACTTCCCGCTGAGTGTACACCATAGCGCCTGTGAGAGCGCTGTACTTTTCGGGTGTATTCACGATGAGCTGTTCTTTCTCCCCGATCACACCGCCCACATAATAAGGAAGGCCGCAGCCCGCATAAGAAATATCCTTTCCTTTTGTCACAATGGTCACTTCCGCTTCCGGATTGACCCGTCTGAATTTTGCGGCTGCTTTTGTTCCGGCCGCCACACCGCCGATCACCAGTAATTTCATGACTTATCCCCTGTTCTTTTTGACGACTGCCCGGTATATTCTTTGCGGCCGTCTTTCTTTCGACAGACGGGCACTTTGGCCCGACGCATCGCTTCCCATTTTATAACAGGTTAAAAATAAAGTAAAATAATAAATTCTACTGGTATGATAAATATTTCTTATGGTTTCAGCTGACATTCCGCTTTTCTTACGGGAACATGGGAACCAGATCGAGCCCTTCGTCCTCCGGCAGTCCGAACATCAGATTCATGTTCTGTACCGCCTGCCCCGCTGCGCCTTTCACCAGATTGTCCATGGCGCCCATCATGATGATCCGTCCGGTCCGGGAATCAATCTTGAAATTCACATCCACATAGTTGCTGCCTTCCACCCATTTGGTTTCCGGGCATACGCCGTCCGGGAGAAGACGGACAAATTTTTCTTTTTTAAAATATTTTTCATAGGCGGCATACACCTGTTCTCGGGTGGGCATTGAAAAGCTGCCGTCCGGCTGCCGGATCTCTTTTAAGGAAGCGTAGGCCGTGATCAGAATGCCTCTGTTCATGGGCACGAGATGAGGGGTGAAATTCAGGATCACCGGTTCCCCCGCCGCATAGGAGAACTGTTCTTCAATTTCCGGCGTGTGCCGATGCCCTGCCACGCCGTAAGCCTTGATGTTTTCATTCACCTCACAGTAAAGGTTTGCCACTTTGGCCCCCCGGCCTGCGCCGGAAGTTCCGCTCTTGGCATCAATGATGATGGTTGCCGGGTCGATCAGACCTTCCTTTAAAAGGGGATAGACGGAAAGGGTGGAACAGGTGGGATAACAGCCGGGATTGGCCACCAGACGGGCGGATTTCACCGCTTCCCGGTTGATCTCGCAAAGGCCGTAGACGGCTTCCCCGATAAACTGCGGGGATTTGTGTTCGATGCCGTACCATTCTTCATAAACATTCACATCCTTAATCCGGTAGTCGGCGCTCAGATCGATCACCTTCACTTTGGAAAGGATTTCCTCATCCAGCACGGAAGCCAGAAATCCCTGAGGCGTTGCCGTAAAAATCACATCCACCTGATCGGCCAGTTCTTTCAAATTATCATCTTTGCAGATATCTTCCACAATCCGAAACATGTTTTGGTACACATCCGCATATCGTTTGTCAATATAACTGCGGGAACCATACCACTTGATTTCCACATCCTTATGCCCCGTCAAAATCCGTACCAGTTCCCCTCCCGCATAGCCTGTCGCTCCGATTATTCCTGCCTGAATCATATCCGTTTCCTCCTTTAAAATCTTTATTCTCCGTTTTTGCTGTATCTGCCGCCGTCCTATCTTTGGTCACATCTGAAATCATACTGCATATATGCATAATATTCAAGCCTTTTGTGAATAAAATACACAATAAAATCATTTTATTCATATAATTTGCATATTTTTTCACTTGCAAACTCTCCGTCCGTGGTGTATAGTATGTTCAGACAAAAAAATGCAATGCGGTAAATATAGGGAGGAAATCATCATGAAAGAAAAAGTAATTTTAGCGTATTCCGGCGGGCTTGACACCACCGCAATCATTCCGTGGTTAAAGGAAAATTTTGATTATGAAGTCGTCTGTGTCTGCATCGACTGCGGACAGGCGGAAGAACTGGACGGCCTGGAAGAGCGGGCAAAATTCTGCGGTGCATCCAAGCTGTATGTGCTGGATGTGATCGACGAATTCTGTGACGAGTACATTGTTCCCTGCGTACAGGCCCACGCCGTTTACGAAAACAAATATCTGCTTGGCACTTCCATGGCAAGGCCGCTGATCGCGAAGAAGCTGGTTGAAATCGCCCGCAAGGAAGGCGCTACCGCGATCTGTCACGGCGCTACAGGCAAAGGGAATGACCAGATCCGTTTTGAACTGGGTATCAAAGCGCTGGCTCCCGACATTAAAATCATCGCCGCATGGCGGAACGATAAATGGACCATGGATTCCAGAGAATCCGAAATCGAATACTGCAAAGCCCATGGCATCGACCTGCCCTTCTCCGCAGATTCCAGCTACAGCCGCGACCGTAACTTATGGCATATCAGCCATGAAGGCCTGGAACTGGAAGATCCCGCTAATGAACCCAACTACGATCATCTGCTGGTTTTAGGGACCACTCCCGAAAAGGCCCCCGATGAAGGGGAATATGTCACCATGACTTTTGAAAAAGGTGTTCCCACCAGCGTAAACGGCAAGCAGATGAAGGTTTCCGACATCATCCGCACCTTAAATGAACTGGGCGGCAAACACGGTGTCGGCATTGTTGACATCGTGGAAAACCGTGTGGTAGGCATGAAATCCAGGGGCGTTTATGAAACTCCCGGCGGAACCATCCTGATGGAGGCCCATCAGCAGCTGGAAGAGCTGATCCTTGACCGGGATACCTATGCTGCCAAAATGGATATGGGCAACAAAATGGCGCAGATCGTTTACGAAGGCAAATGGTTCACTCCTCTGCGCGAAGCGGTTCAGGCCTTCATCGAAAAGACGCAGGAATATGTGACCGGTGAAGTGAAGTTCAAACTTTACAAGGGCAACATCATCAAAGCCGGCACCACTTCTCCTTATTCTTTATATAATGAAAGCATCGCTTCCTTCACCACAGGCGACCTTTACGATCATCACGATGCGGAAGGGTTCATCAATCTCTTTGGCCTTTCCTTAAAGGTGCGCGCCATGAAGATGCAGGAGGCGGAAAAAAGCGCTGAATAATTGTCCGCTGCAGGGTCACATACCACAAATAGAATGAGGGAATTTTGTACATGGATGTCATTTTCATTTTGCTTCTTTATGGTATAATAGTAAACATAGCGGGGTTTGCCGCCATGGGAATCGATAAACGCAGGGCCCGCCGGAAGGCATGGCGCATTCCGGAATCCACCCTGTTTCTCATTGCGATCATCGGCGGAAGCATCGGGGCCATTGCGGGAATGTATTTTTTCCGGCATAAGACATTGCATCCCTCCTTTGTATGGGGCATGCCCGCTATCCTGATTCTGCAGGTGCTGGCTATCCTCTATCTCCTGTTCGTATCCCCGCTTTCGTTTACGATTCTCTGACAGGATTTTTAGATCAAAAAGCCTCTCCTGCATCGGGAGAGGCTTTTCTTTTTGATAAAATACTTCAGGAGGTATTGTTATGCATCTTGCAATCTGTGACGACCATATCGCGGACCGAAAACAGATGGAGCGGCTTCTGGGACGGGAATCGGACCGGCGGATTCCTACCACGGGAGTCCTGTATGTGGATTCCTACGGCAGCAAGACTTCCATTCTGACCGCGCCCATGATTTACGATGCGCTGTTTATGGATATGACCGAAGACGGCTGTGATGCGGTGGAACTGGCCCATATGCTGCGGGCCGACGGCACCGGCATTCCCATCGTGTTTTGCTGCGGTAAAGTGGATTACCGGAAGGCCCAAAACCTCCCGGACAACTCCTTTTTTTTGGATAAGCCTATTCAGACGGCCGAGCTTTCCGAAATGATCGACACTCTGCTGGTCATCAAAAACAGCCAGGTTAAACTTCTGGAATTCCGTAACCGGACGGAAACCTTCTATTTAAAGGATGAGGATATTCTGTGCGCCTGGCCGGAAAATGACAGGGAAATGCGCCTTCATCTTTTTAACGGGGAAGACCGGCTTACGGAAATGAATCTCCAGACCTTCTGCGGCAACTTAAAAGAATATGACAATTTTATTGAAATCGCTTGCCATGCTGTACTTAACATGCTGTATATTAAGGATATCAACTTTTTCAAGGTTACACTGCTGGACGGAAAACAGTTCCGGCTGTCCTTTGGGGAATCCAGAGTCTTACAGAAAGCGGTGGATGCTTTCAAAAAGCGCTGCCCTGTGCTCTGACGCTCCGATACCCTCACAGGAAACGGACAAACCTGCTGATGCAGACTTTTGAAACGTGTGCTGCAAAACAGGGAAGGCTCATGGTGCGCGCCTTCCCTGTTTTCTATGATATCCAAAACCGTTCTTTCTGTTTTATACCGTCACGATCACTCCGCCGTCATTGGCATACATGCTGCTGACGCCTGCCGTATCCATGATCAGAACATCCCTGACCGTTATCCTGTCCAGGATCAGCTTCTTCACGCTCTCCGCCCTTGCAGCGTTATTGCAGTGGGTGATCATCAATATCCGCTCCTTAAAATCGACCGGGCTCTTTGCCACCGCATCCGCCAGCTTTGAAAGCGCTTTCTTGATCCCGATGCCTTGTCCGATCTGTTCGATTGTACCTTCCCTTGATCCGGCCATGACCGGTTTGATATTCAGCGTAGAGGCCACCAGCGCCTTCACCCCTGTCAGACGTCCGTTCTTTCTTAATGTTTCCAGATTATCCAGCACAAAATAAGTATACATATTATTTCTGAACTGTTCCAGCTGCTCCACAATGCTTTCAAAAGGAAGGCCCTGTTCTTCCAGTTCCATCGCCTTTAAAACGATTTGGGTTTCCCCACAGGACGCGGAACAGGAGTCCACCACATGGATCTGCTTTTCCCCGTAAGTTTCCAAATAAAGGCTCTTGCCCAGCAGCGCGCTGTTATGGCTGCCGCTCAAATTTGCCGACAAAGTCACTACATAAACATGCTCGGCTTCCGTCCGGTATGCATTCATATAACGTTCCGGAGACGGGCAGGAAGATTTCGGGCAGGTGGGACATTCCGCCACCTTCTTCAAAAACTCTGCCTGATCAAAGCTTTCATCATCCTGGATCCGGTAATCCCCCACCTCCAGTCCGAGGGGTACGATCTCAAAACGCGGGTCCTTTTTCAGCTCTTCGGGCAATTCACAGCAGCTGTCAACAATTATTTTATAACTCATAAAATCCTCCAGGCCTTACCACATTTTCTGATGTAGTTTTCATTACTACATATAATAACACGCGTTTCATTCCCTTGTAAAGGGTATTTCCAAATTTCCTTTGATTTGGTATACTGTTATCAGAATGCAGGCTCCGGCGGGCCATCTTTTTATATACACATGAAAAAGGATGGTTTTGGAGGCCCTGCAAAAACATGAGAGAGCAGTCCCACAGGACGGAAAGGATCTTCCCATGACTTCGTTCCATATTACAGAATTAAAGAAATTTATGTCCAGGCTTCTGGGCAGCGACTGCTTTGACTCCTTCCTACTGGCCGAGGCGGATATTTTTGCAGCCGCCGCCTATCATATTGACGGCCACATCAACCGGGATTTTTATACTTCTGAAGAGCTTGCCGATCCTCAGATCTGCCCCTATGATTTTTCCTCCTGGAGCGCCATGCGCCCCATCTGTTTTGACATGATCAAAGGGAAACGCACGCCGTCCCATTTCAAATTCGTGCTCCATCTGATGCCGGACTATGTACCCGGCGTCTTAAAAGGCGCCGACTCTTCCATCACGCCGGATCAGGTCAAAGCGCTGGTTCTGACGGTAAAATATGACGGCAGCGGCATTTCACTGGTCACAGGAACCGCATTCCACTCCTTTGTTATGGATAAAACGCTGGATGCGCAGTGGGACAAAACCATGCGCCAGTTTTTAGCCAAAAAAGAAATTGCCTGCACCGAAAGCTGAATTATTTCTTCATCTTGGGGTTGAAAACCAGGCTGGCCAGATATCCGAAAATCAACGCCGCTGAGGTCCCTACTGCGCCGGCCTTAAACCCTCCCGCGAACAGTCCCAGGAATCCCTGTTCATCCACCGCCTCTTTTACCCCTTTCATCAGTACATTTCCAAATCCTAACAGCGGAACACTGGCCCCGGCTCCTGCGAAATCCTGAAAAGGCTGGTATAATCCCAGCGCCCCTAAAACTGCTCCCGTACAAACCAGCATGACCATGATGCGCCCCGGCATCAACTTTGTCTTTTCCAACAAGATCTGGATCAGGGCACAAATTAAGCCGCCCACCCAGAAAGCATTGATATAATCCATCAAAAGTGCCTCCTTTTTTATATAGGGTGCGCGGCTTTTTTTCTTTTATTCATATCCTGTTTCCAAAATCCGTTTCCGAACGGTCAAGGACTGCCCGTCTCGGCGTCCACTGTCATCATCATGTCTCCATATAAAATGCCGTCATAATAGTCCAGCAGAAGCTTTACAACGCCGTCATAACTCTTCATACCCTCTTCCACGCCGTTTAATTTCAGAGATGCAGTAGTGGCCGCCCTGGATACCTTCTTGGCCGTTTTGGTGCTCACAACCGCTTTCTCTTCCACTTCCTGCCAGGCTTCCTTCGTCAAAAAGACGCTGTCCTTATACACCTGCGGATCAATGGCGGGATGCTTCCCATATTCTTTTCTGCTTTTATGAATGGAATCCTGAAATTCATTTTCCACATATGCCAAAACTCCCATATATCCGCTGTAACGGAAAAAAGGGTCCTCAGAATCCACACAGGCCAGATATCCGATCAGACTGGCTTCATCCTCCTGGATAAAACCTTTGAGATGGGCAAATTCATGACAAATGGTAGAAGGCTTATTCACGATATACATGGTGCCGTTATAATTTGCTTCCATGGAAAACGGGAAATAATATCCCATCATATAAGTCTGGCTGAGCAGATCGGAAAAATAAATTTCCTTCGGTCTTGGATAGAACCCTTTAAGCTGCTCATACTCTTCTCCCATGCGCTGCATGGCTGTAATCGCCGTCTGGTGGATATCCCCGTCATAGATCAGATATCCGCTCTCGTCTCTTTCCATCCGGACGGAAAGCTCATTCAAATTGACCACCACATAGTCCCGCAGAATTGCCAGCTCTTCTTTGGAGTAGCCTTCGTCTCTCACCTGATCCATATAAACTTCTTCGAACTCAGACGCGTGGTACTGGATGAAACAATTGCAGGTCATCACCCAGAAAAGCGCCAGAAGCGACCAGCAGAGCACGTTTCTAAAACCCGCAAACAAACGGATGCACCAGGATTTTCTCACCGTCACGCGCAGAAACGCCGCTGCCAGAAAGGCCACTGCAAAAAGAAGCCCCACTGCGATCATCCATTCTCCCACACTGAAAGGGAAAACGGACATCACTCTGGAAAATGCGCTTCCAAGGAAAGGAAAAATGTGCTTTACATAAAAATTGCAAAAGCTGCTGCTCCGCCAGGCCAGTACATTCAAAGCCACTGCGAGCAGAAAAAAAATACCCCATACCTTCTTTTTCACCTGATCATCCCCCAATGATACTGCACGGTTAAAAAGTTTTCATATAAGATAAGTATAACCTTTTTTCTGTCTTGACCGGCTGAACGATTTGTTAACTTTCTGTAACGAAATCATGGATAAAAAAAGACCTGAAAGGGATTCCCTTTCAGGCGCAAAAAAATACGTTATTGTTTCGCCTTCGGCTCCGGGTTACCCTTTGGCCGAAGCCGAAACGGTCACACTTTTTATGCATGATCGTTATTCTTAAATATCGGGCTTTCCAGCAAATGATCCATATCGGATAAAATCCGAAATATCTCATTCGCATTTTCCGAAATATGCTGCAGCGCATCCTTCGCCGGATCCTTTCTTCCCGCCAGCCCGTCAATAGAACATTCCAGGGCATCGGCAATCTGAAGAATGCTGATAAAGGACGGCCGCTGGATCTTTCCGTTGATCAGCTTCTTGACCGTTTCATAAGGCAGATCCGCCTTATCGGACAGCATCTTTAAGGACCAGTTCCTCTGGGCAAGCTGGTAACAAATGTTATTAATCAGTGTTTCTGTCAGTATCTGACATTCGGATTTGGAATGTTTCTCGTCAGGCAAAGTAATCTACCTCCTTATGTAAAATATTAATGTAAAAGTCTGAAAAGACATTCTCCATTGATATATTCCACCAGGTACCATAAAAGTTACATTCTATTTTTTATTTTTAGTCGAACTTTTAATTGGAAGGGCTTCATTTACATTAACTGATATCAGCCTTTTACATAAAAAAAGATCCAGCAAAAGCTGAATCTTTCCAGTCGGAGTGACAAGACTTGAACTTGCGGCCTCTTCGTCCCTAACGAAGCGCTCTACCACCTGAGCCACACCCCGATTTCTCTATGTCTCAACCGGACATTTGATATAATACCTTAATCTTCCAAAGAAGTCAATACCTAATTTTGTTTTTTTTATTCGGTATTCAGGTTCCCATATCCGGCGCATAGGAAAAGCAGATGACGGGAATCGAACCCGCCTCCTCAGCTTGGGAAGCTGATGTTCTACCAATGAACTACATCTGCGTGATGATTATTATAACAGATGATTTCTCATTTGAAAAGCCCTTTTTTCTATTTTTTTTAATTTTTTCCTCTTTTTTTCTACGTGCTTTTTTATTTCTTCCTCTTGTATTTCCTGATGTGCTGTTTTATACTGAATATAGACACTTTATCCCTCCCTTTATCGTGGGACGGAATCTATTTCCGAATCATAAACCATTTCAAAGAAACGCATTCATAACCGGATCTCTTCATTTCCAACCAACTGCCAGAACAGGAGTACAGAATTTATACTACATTTATCCCCTTATGCTCCCGGCCGCCTCCCGTTTTTCTGCCCATCCCATTCTCATAATATATGGACAGGAAACTAGCATGGACGAATTAGAAAAAAAGAAGGATATTATAGACCGGCTTAACGGCATCGATGATATCCTCTTCCAAAAAATTATGGAGGACC
>CABSCP010000043.1 GCA_902476265.1 uncultured Lachnospiraceae bacterium | reverse complement strand
GGCAACTACGCCCCTTGTGGACTTTCACCACAGACTGACGGCATGCCCGTCATACTTAAAAAAGCACCATCCCACTAAAGGATGATGCTCATTGTGTATGCAGGAAAAGAGACTTGAACTCTCATGGTATTACTACCATACGGACCTGAACCGTACGCGTCTGCCAATTCCGCCATTCCTGCGAGACAATCGTTATTATAAAGAAAAATGCCATAATTGTCAACCCCAAATTTCATTCAAATTTTCATTCCTTTTCTCGCTTTTTATATCTCTCTTGAATTTCGTAACGTCTCATGGTAAGATAAAAACAAGCATATTTTTCTAAGAATCCAGGCTCAGGGCCGTCAGAATTTCTACATTCATTTCAGGAACTCTATGCTTACCCTTCACTACAAATAAAGCAGAGGTTGCTGAAGATGCGGAAAGTCTGTACCATTTCGGGCAAAAATAAGCTGTCCCCTGCACACCGACAAGGAAAGGAGCAGCTTATGGAAGAAAAACTGCACAAGGAAGAACCAAACATAATCAGGAATCACAAGGACACCGTTTTCAGGATGTTATACCGGGACGAATCCAAACTTCTCGAGCTTTATAATGCCCTGAATGATACACATTACCAGGATGCCGATAGTCTCAAGGTTTATACTCTGGAAAATGCCATCTATCTTTCTATGAAAAACGATGTTTCTTTTTTGCTGGGGCCGGAGTTAAACCTGTATGAACATCAGGCATCCTTCAATCCCAACATGCCCCTGCGGGATCTGCTTTATATTGCAAGGCAGCTGGAGAAATATATAAAGGATGAAACCCTCTATTCCACGGTGCTCACAAAAATTCCGGTGCCGCGGTTTGTGGTATTTTACAACGGCACTCAAAAGCAGCCGGAACGCCGGATCTTAAAACTGTCAGACGCATATGAAAAACCTGTCGCCTCCCCGGAACTGGAACTGAAAGTTATGATGCTCAACATCAACGCCGGATGTAACAAAGAACTAATGGAAAAATGCAGGACACTGCGGGAATACAGTCAGTTTGTAGCCTGCATCCGGAAATACGCAAAAGCAGACCCCATAGCTACAGCAGTAGAACATGCGGTATCCCATTGTATCAAAAACGGAATTCTTGCTGATTTCCTGTCATCTCAAAGAGCGGAGGTAATCGCCATGTCAATCTTTGAATACAACGAAGAAGAGGAAATGAGAAAAGTAGGTGATGCGAATTACAAAGCCGGAAAAACGGAAGGGCTGGCTGAAGGAAAGTCTCTTGGAATGGCTGAAGCTATCCTCACCCTTCTGGAGGATTTGGGTGAGGTTTCGAATTCCCTGCGTTGCAGAATTGAGCATGAGACGGATAAGGTTTCACTGCAAAAATGGCTGAAAACAGCCGCGGGATCCGAATCCATTGAAGAGTTCATGGAAAGAATGTAATCTCACTTGATATTCTTTTCCTCCTTTCAATTTTCTCAAAACTTTATAAAAAGCATTGACATTTTCCTCCATTTCCCCTATAATACAATTTGTCGCGCAGGAATGGCGGAATTGGCAGACGCGTACGGTTCAGGTCCGTATGGTAGTAATACCATGAGAGTTCAAGTCTCTTTTCCTGCACTTCAAAAAAAGCTCTGATTTGGTTCAGAGCTTTTTTTCGTTTCTCTTTTCTTTATTCAGGCCGCCGCTGGTGGGAGATACTCTGCTCTTTAAAAAGCTGGCGCGCATCACACTGTCCTCTCCGAATTTTGCCCGGATGCTGTCGATGGCCTTATTCGCTTTTTCCAGCTTCTCATAGTCTACCTGATCAAACAGGCTGTATTGCCGATATTCTTCGCCGGTGAGGCGGGTGGCTGTCACATTGAGAAGGCGCAGCGGTTTATGGCCGTCCCACATCCGCATCAAAAGTGTGCAGGCCGCCTGATAGATTTCCTCCGTCACATCCGTGGCGGAATCCAGCTGCATCTGCCGGCTGCTGTTTTCAAAGGAGCTGGTGCGCATCCCCACAGACACGCCGCCGGCCTTTCTGTGGTCAGCTCTCAGACGGATTCCCACCGTTTCACACAGGGACAACAGAATCTGCTTTGCATAGTCTGTGCCGGTCACGTCCTCCGGCGTGGTCACGCTGTTGCCGCACCCCTTGTTCTCTTCCTGCATGTCAAACATATCCGCCGGTTCCCTGCCCCAGGCATATTCATAGAGCGCTTCCCCATGCTTTTTCATGTGAGCGCGCAGCATTCCCAAATCTGCATGGGCCAGATCCCCTATGGTAAAAATACCCAGGCTCTTCAGCTTTTCCGTGGCCGCATGACCTGCAAAAATCAGGCTGCCGGCGGGCAGCGGCCATAGTTTCTTTTCGATTTCCTCCGGAAAAAGGGTATGTACCAGGTCGGGCTTTTTAAAGTCCCCCGCCATTTTGGACAGGAGACGGTTGGTGGATACCCCGATGTTCACCGTAAATCCCAGAGTTTCCCGGATTTCCTCCCTGAGACGGTTGGCGAACTGCTCCGGGTCGCCGTACAACCCTTCAAAGCCTTCAAATTCCGCCCAGGCTTCATCGATACTGTAAGGGATCACCCGGTCCGTATATTTGGCCAGCAGCGCGCGCAGGCGGTTGGACTGCTCCACATACACATGAAAGTCCGGATGAATGACGATCAGGTTCGGACACTTCCGCTTTGCCGCTGCCAGCGGTTCCCCGGTGGTTACACCGTATTTCTTCGCCGGCGTGCTTTTTGCCAGCACTACGCCATGGCGCGCTTCCTCATCCCCTCCCACAGCGGAAGGAACCGTGCGCAGATCCACAGTATCAACGCCCAGGCGCAGCCTTTCTATGGCGCTCCAGCTCAAAAAAGCGCTGTTGACATCAATGTGAAAGACGATCTTTGTCCGCATTTTTCTTCAGCTCCTGTTTGACGGCAGCTCCCATCACACTGCCGTAAATTTCAATCAATACCTTTAAAATCTGACGGATATGTTTTCTGGTGTCACCATCCAGGCTGCGCAGACATCGCAGACATATCTTAAAATTGTTTTTCCAGTCCCCGGCAAACTCCGGCAGAGTGGTCGCCCTGGTCTCCCCGATGACCTCAAAAAGAGTGTTCACGAACATTTCCCGCTCCTGCTCCGACAGCGCAAAAATCCAGCGGTTTAAAACCTCATTCATCCTTTTTTGCTTCTCTTCGATATCCTGTGCCTTCACTAACATCCCGTTTTCAATCTCCCAGGTATAACAATCATGCTGCAGCACGCCGAAGGCAGAACTTTTCACCACCTCATACTGCTCATAATTCTGTAAAAGCATCCCCACCAGAGAAGAATACGGAAGGATTCGATGCACTCTGTCCCGAATCCTTTCGTAGGAATTGCCGGACAGGATTTCCGGCAGAAAACCCGGACCGTCCAGACTGTAAACGTCCGTAATTTTATTCTGTACGCCGCCGTCCGCCCAGATAGAAGCAAAAACTGCCAGGTTTCCTCCTTTGGAATGTCCGCACACCAAAAAAGTACCCGGCACATTACAGCTCACCTGGTTTAAATAGACCGCGCTCATCTGCTGGGAAGGCAGCGGACGCTTAAAGGCCAGATTAAAGTCCTCCTTCCAACCCACAATGGAATCGTCCGTTCCCCGGAAAGCCACCACCGGTTCACAGCCCTCCGGGAAAAAGGTGATGGCCCCAAACTGCGTTTCATTTTCCTCTTCCAGACGCACCCGGTAATAATTGCAGCCCATAGTGCTGTAACGTTTGCAGCCAAGCAGCACCGCCCAAAGCTCCTTATTCTGCTTTTCATACCACTTATCCGCAAAAACCAGGTCCGGGTCCATTTTTTCATCAATCTCAGCCAGCGTAACCGCCCGCTTCCGCTCTCCGATAGTAGGTACAACACCGTCGAATTTCAGATAAGAAAGCTGCGCCAAAAGCAGCACATCCACTTCGCAGAAACGGTATTCGGCAAAGGTCCGGCTGCCGTACTCTTTCAAAAAATCAATTATATTTCCCATCGGCCATACTTTCCCTGATCGCAGTTTTATCCGTTTCCTGTATCGTTATCTGCAATCATCCTTTTTTTCTATCATATACAAATTCTTTTAAAATATCCGGCCGTGTCTCATGTCATCTCCAATATCTTTCCCGCTTCCGCCAGCCTGCACTTTTTTCCGAAAGCCAGCTTCATCTGCGCAATCGCGGGCATTCCCGTGCAATGCACCGGAACCAGACATTCCGGATCCAGTTTCCGGATGGCCTCTATCGTGGTTGTAATCCGTTCCCGGGAAGCGCCCCGTAAATGCATTCCCGCAAAGATTACCCCAAAGGGCTCTCCCGGAAACAGCGAACGCACATACAAAAGGCAGCTCACGATTCCCACGTGGCAACACCCCGCCACCACATGCAGCTTTCCGTTTTCCCGAATCACGAGCAGCTGTTCATCCTGCATGTCATCTTTGAGATAAACGCTGTCTTTTTTCCGGATAAAAATATCCGCAACCCCTTCATATTCTGTCAGCTTCGGAATGCCGCCTGCCAAAAAGATGCCGGGGAAAAGCTCCGTTTTCCCTTCCTTCTCTGTCACCTTAACACTGTCTCTGAAGCTTCTCTGCCAGGGAATGCCGATTTCCTGCAGACTGCCGTCTTTTTCCCGGCAGCATTTCTCCTCCAGGGCGCCCTTTCCCACATAAACGGGAGGAAAAGCTTCACACAGAGGAGCATATTCCAGGCCTCCGCAGTGGTCGTAGTGGCCGTGGCTTAAAACCACCGCATCCACCGCCAGAGGATCCACTCCCAGTTTCTGTCCGTTTTTAAGCCACACATCCGTCTGCCCGGTATCGAATAGAATCTTTCGCCCGTTGGCTTCCACCAGTACGCAAAGGCCATGCTCCGCCAGCATTCCTCTTTGATTGGCCGTATTTTCGGTGAGTACCGTCAGTTTCATTTTATCAGTCCTTTGCTCTGCAAAAATTCCCGTGCAACATCCACGTCTTCTCTGCCGTTGACTTCCACCTCATAATTCATCTGCTGCATTTCGTCCTCTGTGATCAGGCCGTTCATCAGCTGCAGCGCATTCTCCAGCTTGGGGTATTTTTCCAGCGCGTCCTTCCTGACCACAGTGCCCGCCATGAAGGTTTCAAAAAAACCACCGTCATCCTGCAGCAAAACCAGATCATTGGCCGCCAGCTGGGCGTCTGTGGTAAAAGCATTGATCACATCCACTTCATCGTTGATCAGGGCTTCATATTTCAGTGCGATTTCCATCTGTCTGGTATCTTTAAAGTTCATCCCGTATGCGCTGCAAAGGCGGGGATATCCCGTTTCCAGTTCGATATAATCCGGATTTCCGCCAAACACCAGATTTGAAGAAGCCGCCGCCAGATCCGAATAGGTCTTTAACCCGTATTCTTCCGCGGTATCCTGTCGCACCGCCAGACCGTAAGTATTGGAAAAGCCATACAGTCCCGTCCAGGTGAGCCCCAGTTCATCATAACCGGCCAAAAGCGCCTCATACAGCTTCCGGTCATCCTTTTCCATCTCTTCTTTTTTCAGGACGTTCAGCCATGCGCTGCGGGTATATTCCGGATACAGGTCGAATTCCCCTTTCATCAGGGCCGGCTGGATATTAGTGGTGCCGCCGCCCACGCCCTTGGTGATTTCCACTTTATAATCCGTATTCTCTTCGATCAGCGCTTTCATCATTTCCGTCAGGATATACTGCTCCGTCATGGGTTTGGATGCGATGTGGATCACCTTCTCCTGTCCGCAGCCTCCCAAAAATACCGTCGAAACCAGCATTCCTGCAGCCATCAGCAGTGCTGCGGCCCTGTTCCTCTTTTTCATACTCTTACCTCCCGTGTCTGTTGTTCTATGTTTGGCCGCCGGTCAAAAATCTTCCAGCAGCAGTTTCACAAATTCGTCCTGCGGATTTTGCTTCAGCTCTTCCGCACTTCCTTCCTGAATGATCTTCCCCTCATTCATCACCACAATGCGGTCCCCCATTTTACAGGCTTCCCGGATATCGTGAGTGACAAACAGGGTTGTGATCTTCATCTCCTGCTGGAGCGCCCTCACCTGCTTCTGCAGCCCCCGGCGGGTGATCTCATCCACCGCGCCAAAAGGTTCATCCATCAAAAGCAGATCCGGATGGGATGCCAGCGCCCTGCCGATTCCCACTCTCTGCTGCTGTCCGCCGGACAGCTGAGAGGGAAAACGTTCCGCAAAGGACAGCGGCAGCTGCACCAGAGTGAGCATTTCCTCCACCAGCCTGTTCTTCTCTTCCTTTGACAACCTGCGCCCCAAAGACGGCACATAGCAGATATTATCCGCCACCGTCATATGCGGGAAAAGCTTGGCCCCCTGTACCACATAGCCGATCCTGCGGCGCAGCGCGATGCGGTCGCAGGTTCCCACATTTTCCCCTTCCACAAAAACCTCTCCGCCGGAAGGCTTTAACAGACCGTTTACCAGCTTTAAAAGCGTGGTCTTTCCGCAGCCGGAGGAACCGATAATCACCACAAATTCCCCCTCATGGGCCGTAAACGAAACATTCTTCAGCACATTCCCCTGGCCGTAATCTGCGCTGCAGTTACGGATCTCTATCGTCTCACTCAACTTCATACCTCCTGCGCACCCTTTTTTCCAGCCGTCCCAGCAGCCAGTCCGCCGTCAGGGCGAACAGCGCGATCAAAAGAGAGCCGGCCGCCGTCAGGGCCATATTATAGGTAGTGATGCCCCGGTAAATCGCTACGCCCAGGCCTCCCGCCCCGATAAAAGAAGCGATGCCTCCCATGGCGATGATCATCACCACCATGTTCCGGAAGCCGCTGATGATCACGGGAAGCGCCAGCGGAAACTGAATCTTAAAAAGGATCTGCTTTCGGTCACTGCCAAGCCCCCTGGCCACCTCCAGAACGCTTTCGTCCACATTGGTCAGCCCCGTATAGGTATTGCGCACAATGGGCAAAAGCCCGTAAACCGTCAGCGCGATGATGGCCGTCTTATTCCCGATCCCGGTGAACGGGATCAAAAAACCCAGTAAGGAAATGGAAGGGATCGTATAGATCACATTCACGATGCCAAGCATCAGACCCGCCGCCCGTTTGTAGCGGGCGATCAACACCCCGATCACAATGCCCAGAGCGCCTGCGATCACCACCGCCGTCAGGGAAATTCTCACATGCTCCAATAGGCAGGTTAAAAAAAACGCCCGCCTGTCCCATAATATTCTGAATAGTTCCATTTGTTCCTACCCGTCCTTATCCGATTCCTTTATAGAGGAATCCTAAAATCAATACCAGCACCGTGAGCGGCACATACACATATTTGGCCAGAATGCCAAAAGCCGGCGGAAGCGGCTTCCCATGCCCCTGCTCTAACTCTTCCCTGATTTTCGGGTATCCCAGCACATAGTAGATCGAAATGGCTCCCAGCACCGCGCCGATGGGCACGACTACGATGGAAATGAAGTCCATCCAGCTTCCCACCTTCGGTTCCGCCTCCAGAAACAATCCCACCAGAAAAGTGATCAGCCCGCAGGCAAAAACCGCGCACCAGCGTTTGATACCGTACTTACTCTGAAGGCTCTCGATCACCGCTTCAAACATATTGATCAGGGAAGTGATCCCTGCAAAAATGACGGATAAAAAGAAAAATGCAGCGAACGGCCGCCCCAGGGGCATTTGCTTAAACACTTCCGGCAGCGTCACAAAAATCAGCGTGGGCCCTTTTGTCACATCAATCCCAAAAGCGAAAACCGCAGGCATAATGGCGAAGCCGGAAAGCAGGGCTGCCAGCGTATAGAACAGTGCCGTCCGCAGGGAGGCTTTGGGAATGTCCTCATTCTTCCCCAGATAAGCGCCGTATACAATCATCCCGGACCCCGTGATGGACAGCGAAAAAAATGCCTGTCCCATGGCCATGATCCAGGTGTCCGCCTGCAACAGCTTCTCCCAGCGGGGGATCAACAGAAACCGATAACCTTCTGCCGCGCCGGGCAGCAGGGAAACCCGAACTGCCAGAAGCAGAAACAGGACAAAAAACAGGGGCATCAGCACCTTGCTCACTTTCTCGATCCCTCTGCTCACCCCGGTCAAAAGGATCAGGGAAACCGCAGCCACAATGGCAAAATGCCAGGGTATGCTGCCAAAGCTTCCGGTAGCCTGTCCAAAGTAAACCTCCGGCGCCCCCAAAAACAGTTCTCCCGTCAGACTTCCCCAAAGGGACCTCAGTACCCAGCCCATGATCACCGCGTAACCGATGGCAATACCAAGAGATCCCATCAGCGGCAGCCAGCCCAGAGCCGCTCCCACGCGCGGCTTCCCTCTGCTGCCAAAGCAGGCGGCATAAGCGCCGATGGTGCCTGTGCCCGAACGCCTGCCCGCGGCAAACTCCGCGGAAAGGCCCACCAGCCCGAACAGAGCGATAAAAAGGATATAGGGAATCAGAAAGGCCGCTCCGCCGTATTGCCCCAGCCGGTAGGGAAACATCCAAATATTCCCCAGCCCTACCGCGGACCCCACGCAGGCGATAATAAAACCAAAGGAGGAAGAAAATCCTCCGTTCCGATGTCTCTTTTCCATGATATATTTCCCTTCTTATGTAATGCAGCGTCGGCTGATCGGAAAAATCCACTCAACCGGCGCTGCTATTATCATACCACACATACGTTCTTTTTACTACTGATTTCTTTGAGGATTTCCTTTCAGTTCATAAAAAAAGATATACTGCTGCATCACGCCGCCGCATTCCCCGTATACTTCATGAGGAAACCCCGCCGGGTATTGCCGCTCCATGGCCTGCCGGATATGGGTGTCCACCGGAAACGCCTCCAGCTGATGCAGAGCGAACAGGCAGATGCAGTCCGCCACCTTACCGCCCACTCCGGTGAGCTTCATCAGCGCTTCCCGGGCCTGTGGATAAGGCATTTTTCTGACGGCCTCCAGATCCGCCTCTCCGTTTAAAATGCTTTGGGCACTCCTTTTGAGATAACGCGCCCGATAGCCCAGATTACAGGCCCGCAGATCTTCCTCTGCACTCTCGGCCAGCGCCTGTATTGTGGGGAAGGCATGATAGAAAATCCCGTTTTCCGACTGCCTTTCTTCCCCGTACCTCTCACAGATCAGCTCAATACAGCGCCGGATCCGTTTGATATTATTCTGCTGGGAAATCAGGAAGGAAATGATCATTTCCCACAAATCCTGTTTCAGAATCCGGATTCCGCATCCAAACTCCGCGGCTTTTGCCAAATAAATGTCCGTCCTGTCAATTTCTCTTAAAAATGCGCCGTAATCCGTTTTCAGATCAAAATAGTCTTCCCAGATTTCTTCATATTCCTGTGGACTGCAGGAAAACGTGATCCGGTCCTGCTTTTGTGAAATTTCCAGATACCGGTCTTTTGCCACGAGGCTGTAACGACCGTCTTCTATGGGACGCATCCGGAAACACTGGCCGGAATCACAGATCTGGGAAATCTGAAAATGGGGATTTTGTATGGTGATCATACGCCCGGGGACACAGCGTCAATTTCTCTCAGTTCTTCTTCCGAAAAAGGAGCGCTGTCCAACACTTTTAAATTGTCCAGAATCTGTCCGGGCCTGGATGCGCCGATGAGGACGCTGGTCACCGCGCCGTCTTTGAGCACCCACTTTAACGCCATCTGTGCCAGGCTTTCCCCGCGCTGCGCCGCAATTTCGTTAAGCCTCCGGATTTTGTCCAGCTTTTCTTCCGAAAGCTGACTTTCCTTTAAAAAACGGCCGTCCGTGCGCACTCTGCTGTCTGCAGGAATCCCGTTTAAATACCGGTCGGTGAGCGTCCCCTGGGCCAGAGGGCTGAAGGAAATGATCCCCTTTTTCTCCCTCACAGCAGCTTCTTTCAGCCCGTTTTCTTCGATGGTGCGGTTAAAAATATTGTAGGAATTCTGATTGATCACAAAGGGGCATTTCAATTCTTCCAGAATCCGGCAGGCCTGCTCCATAGTCGGCCCGTCATAGTTGGACAGGCCGGCATACAGGGCTTTTCCGCTCTTCACCGCGCTGTCTAACGCCCCCATGGTCTCTTCCAAAGGGGTGTCTGGATCCATCCGGTGATGGTAAAAAATGTCCACATATTCCAGCCCCATCCGCCGTAAGCTCTGATCCAGGCTGGCCAACAGGTACTTCCTGCCTCCCCAGTTGCCGTAAGGGCCGTCCCACATCTCATATCCGGCTTTGGTGCTGACCAGAATTTCATCCCGGTATGCCCCCAGTTCCTCTTTCAAAATCCGCCCGAAATTTTTCTCCGCGCTGCCCGGCGCCGGGCCGTAATTATTCGCCAGGTCAAAATGAGTGATGCCGTTGTCAAAGGCCGTAAAGCACATCTGCTTCATGTTTTCATAAACCCCGGTATCCCCGAAGTTATGCCACAGCCCCAGAGAGACCTCCGGCAGCATGAGCCCGCTGTTACCACAGCGGTGATAAGCCATGGCGCTGTATCTTTCCTGCTTCGCCTGATACATTCTGTCTCTTCCTTTCTCCAAACGGTTTTCAATATCCGTAGAATATCTGTGCGATAGGTGAGCTCTTATCCAGAATCAGCGTGTTCTCCCCGTTTGCCAGGGAATTTTTCGCCGCGTCCAAAGAGCGCACGAAGTTGTAAAAATCCGCTTTGCTTTCATCATTATAGGCTTCCGAAAGGATCTGCATATACTCCGCTTCCCCTTCCGCCTTGATCTTTTCCGCTTCCGCTTTCGCTTCGGACTTCATGACGGAAACCTCCTTGGAGGTATCGTTGATGATCTTCTGGGCGGAAGATTTTCCCTGCGCCGTAAAAGAAGCCGCGATGTTGTTACGCTCGGAGATCATGCGTTCATAAACCGCCTGTTTGTTGTCGTCCGGCATATCCAGGGATTTGGTTTCCACCGCCAGGACCGTGATCCCGTATTCGTCCAGGGAACTGCCGATGTTGCTGCTGATGTCCAGCGCCAGCTTGCCGTCCCTGTTTTCGATGATTTCCGCCTGATCCATGTTGGAGATCACCGCTTTCAGGGAAGAAAATACGGTGGCCGAAATCCGGGACTGGGCCTGGGCCATCTGCCCGTTCAAATGCCTGGTAAACAGAATCGGATCGGTGACTCTCCAGAGCACAAAGGCATCCGCTATCATACTTTTCTTATCCTTTGTAATGACATCCGATTTCGGGATATCATACAGCTGCAGTTCCCTGGGAACGGTCACACTTTCCTGGATAAAAGGCACCTTAAAGGATACCCCCGGCTCTTCGACCACTTTCACAATTTCTCCAAACTGCTTGATCAGCATATATTCATTGGGATAGGTCACCACAAGAGATGATGCGATCAAAATGACCGCCGCTATCACAATTATGGCGCCGACTATTTTACCGCCTTTTTTCATTCTGCATCCTCCTCTTTGGACTCCGTCGTTTCTTTTTCCTGCTTCTCACCGTCATTCTGTTGTGTTTTACTCCCGGCAGAATCCTGTGCTTTTCCCTCTGCCGCCTGACCGCCGAAATTGTCCAGGGGCAGAAGCTTCTGGGTCCCGCTTTCATCCACAATGAAGATGCGCAGGCTGGGAAGCAATTCCTCCATGGTTTCGTAGAACATGCGCTGTTTGGTGATCAGCGGATATTTGGTATATTCCGCATACATCTTCTCAAAACGGGCCACCTGTCCCTGGGCCTCGTTGATTCTGGATTCCTTTTCCGCCTCTGCGTCCTTGATAATCTGGTCGCATTGTGCTTCCGCCTGAGGGATTTTCTCACTGCGGTCCTTATTGGCATTGTTGATGGCGGTTTCCTTTCCCTGCTTCGCATTTTCCACATTTTTGAAGGCATTCATGACCTCCGTGGTGGGCGGGAAGGCGTCCTGAATGATGATATTTTCCACAGACAGCCCGATATCCTCCTCAATCATGCGCTTTGTCAGCTTCTCTTTGATTTCCGACTGGATCGCCGCCTTCCCGGTGGTGATCACATCGTCCACGTTGTAGATGCCCACCGTATCACGGATATAGGACTGGGCCAGCATCTTTAAGGTTCCTTCCGGATCCTGGGACGCATACAGATATTTCACCGGGTCGCTGACTCTGTATTCCAGATAAAAATCCGTATCCACAAAGTTAAAATCCTTGGTAATCATGACGGATTCCTCTTCTATCGCCTCCCTCGTTTCGATGTCATAGCCGATGGCCATCCCTTTGATGATCTTTGAAACCTTTCTCACCTTCTGGATGAAGGGGATTTTAAAATGCAGCCCTGCCTGGGATACCGACGAAGGATTCCCCAGAGTGGTAACCACCGCGTAGTTATCCTCATCCAGCATATAATAGCTGTTTAATCCCACAATTACCAGAAACAGCGCCAGCAGCACAACCAACACTGTTTTAAAGGGAAATTTTCTCCTCACCCGGTTTCCGCCTGCGTCATAGGTTTCCGTGCGGTTTTCCTTCTTCCACTGCCCGGAGAAATTCCCGAAGGGATTGTTTCTGTTAAAACCCTGATTCATACTCATGTCCTCTCTCTTATCATCTATAAAACCGTTAAAAAAGGTACCGTTGACGGCTTTGAATTTATGCCTCCTGCTGCCGTCAATGATACCATTGTACCAGTTTATCTGTATTTCTTCAATTCTTTTCGACTTTATCCGCCATCCGCTCAAGGGGCAGGCTGTCCCGGTACCCCTTTTTTCCTGTTTTCCCATATGCCTGGGCAATCTCCATGATCGTCGCCTCTTCCACCATGGCAGCGTCCGAAAGATATCGCTGCGGTATGTTTTCATTCAGATAGGCGATGGTATAAAGGCCATCCTTTTTCACAGGCGTCCCGTCCTCCAGCCGTACGGACGCAATTTGATGATCCGCCGTGTACTCAGCGTCAAGCCCCGAAGTCTGATAATAGAAAGGGGCCGTCATTCCGGCTTTATCATAGAAATAATAATTCTGGTCCTTAATATCATTCTGCTCCCAGCAGATCCCGTTTTCCAGCAGATCGTAAATCGTTTCCCCTGAAATTTTTGCGGTATACACTTTCGCCCAGCCGCTGCTTCCATCCATAGCCTGTCTCACAAAACGGCTTATGGACCAGGAATGGATATCTCCCGCATAAAACCGTTCGCCCACACCGGTCTTGGGGTTGCTGAATTCTCCTTTTTCATTCACCAGAGAAGATACCATGGCAAGCTGCGCGCCGGTATAATCCTGCATGGCCGCCGCAAAGTACTGTCCTGTCTGTTCCTCCGTAAAATCCTCTTTCGCGGTGAACAGATATTCTCCGGCACAGGCCTCTGTAACCTGTTCTGCCTTATACTGATCACAGCGTTTCACATACTCTTCCCGGGTGATCTCTCCCTGTACCATTTTTTTCAGTTCCACCGCAGTGGACGCCATGGTGTTCATGTCCGTAGCCATGGGCGCAAAACGGTTCTGTTCCACCACATCCTCATATGCCGCTGTCGCTCCGGAAAGATCCGCCTGATACCCTTTTAAAAAGGAATAGCAGGCATCCCCCCGCATCAGTTCCTTCTGTCCCTCCGGAGTGCTCAAAAGTTCCAGAATCCGAAGGCCCACCTCCAGTTTGTCTTCATTTCCCTTTTCTCCCAGCTGTTTGTTCAGGGCAAAATAGCCGGCGGTTGCGGTGGGATAATACGCTTCGTCTGTGCCCGTCTTAAAAAAGGGGATCAGGCCGAAATCATGGGTTTCATCCTGATGCAGACTGCCGATCAGTCCGAAAAACATGGCGATTTTCCCATCCAGAAATGCCTCTCTCAATTTCGTCCGTCCCCTGCTGTCTTCCAGATCAAAAATTCCGTCCTCATACCACTGCATATAGCTGTCCAGATAAGGCTCGATCACGCCCTCACATTTTGCCTTTCCCCGGACAAAATTATAAAACCATTCCGTCCCTTCCGGCCCGGACATGAAGTCTGCCGCCATAGTGCAGGAAAGGATATTGGCGCATGTGCCCGGCTCATCCCAGGGCGCTGCCGCGCCTTCTATGCCCGCTTTTTCCGTCTGTCTGCACAGCTCTGCCAATTCCTCATAGCTGTGGGGTTCTTTCCACCCATGTGCTTCAAAAAGATTCTTATCATAAATGATCCCCAGCAGACTGGTAAAATTGGGAATGAAATAAACCGAGCCGTCCATGTTCATGGAATCTATGGCCTGGGTGATATACTTATTGAGCACATCATAGGAGGACAGATCCAGGAAATTATCCGCAAAGGTATCCATCTCCATATCGTTTCTTGTTGTCACAAACAGGTCCGGCACATCATGATGCTCCATCCGCTCCGCCACATCCAGCGTAAAATTACCGCCGCCGTACATGTCCATCCGGATCTCCATATCCGGATATTCCTCTCTGACCTGTTCCAAGATGTCCCGGGGAACGTACCGCGTCATGCAGCCATTGATGGTAAAAATCCTGCTTTCCTCCTCTTTTCTGAGACTGCATCCTGCGCACAGGCCTCCTGTCAGGGCCACTGTAAGACAGGCGATGACGGCCCCTTCCAGCCCTTTTTTCCTTTTCATTTCCTTTTCTCCTTTTCTTCCCGCATTCTTTGACGGGTCAGACTGCCAATCTGTGTGTCCAGGGCATGGAAGTCCAAAGGTTTAGGCATTTGGGAATTCATCCCGGCTTTTTTGGCTTCCTCAATATCTTCCTGAAATACGTTTGCCGTGATCGCGATCACAGGGACGGTCAAAGCGTCTTCCCGGTCCAGTTCCCGGATTCTCCGGCAGGCTTCATAGCCGTCCATCACCGGCATCATCACGTCCATCAGGATCACATCAAAATATCCCGGTTCGCTCTGTGCAAAGATTTCCACCGCTTCCTGTCCGTTTTCAGCGGTAGTCATGAGCGCTCCCATTTCCTGCAGCATTTCCACCGCAATTTCCCGGTTGATGGGGTTATCCTCGGCCAGCAGGATCCGCTTTCCGGCAATAGCCGCCGCTCTGTCCGTCTCGTGTTCGTCTTTTTCCGGGATCGTATCTGTGTTGATCCGAAGTTCCAGGTCCACGGTAAAGCAGGTGCCTTTTCCCGGTTCACTTTCCACCTGTATGGTCCCCTGCATCAAAGAGACCAGGTTCTTTACGATAAACATGCCCAGGCCGCTGCCTTCAATGGCGTTTACCGTGGAATCCTTTTCCCGCGCAAAGCTCTCAAAAATACGTCCCAGGAACTCTTTTTTCATTCCGATGCCGTTGTCCCGAAATTCCATGTGGTAGCGGGCGTATCCGTCGGATGCTCCCGGGTTTTCCGTGATGGTCAGACAGATTTCTCCGCCCTCCGGCGTGAATTTCACCGCATTTGAAAGAATGTTGATCCCGATCTGGTTTAACCGGAGGCTGTCCCCGATCACGTTTTCGTTCCGGATATCCGCCTGCACGGTGAAATGTTGTTTTTTATCCGCCGCAAGCGGTTCTATCACCACTTTGATGTCGTCGATGAAGTCCCGCATGTTCATGGGTTTCGGAGAAATTTCAAAAGCGCCTTCGCTGATTTTGGACACGTCCAGGATATCGTTGATAAGAGAAATCAGGTATTTCCCGGAAATCAATATTTTCCCGATATATTCCAGCGCTTTCTCCCGGTCATCGATGTTGGCCGCCGCCAGGCCAGCCATTCCCAGTACGCCATTCATCGGTGTCCGGATATCATGGGACATATTGGCCAGAAAACGGCTTTTGGCTTCATTCGCCTTGTGTTCGTAGGCCAGTTCTATTTCTTTTTGTTTCCTTTCGGCGTTGATTCTGTAGAAAAACCGGAGGGCCGCCACGATTACCGCCACCACCAGCACAATGAGCACTACCGTGAGGATTCCTGTGACCCGGGTATAGCTGTGCATTTCATTGTTCACCACATCCACGGGAGCCATGAGGAGCTGTTTCCAGCCCTCCACTCCGGCATCGGTGCAGCTTAGATAGGTGTCTTTTCCCCGGGCTTTGATTTCGATCACCGCATCGCTGTTTGGGGAAAGGATCTGTGCTTCCAGATTTCCCAGCTTCGGGTTCTCTTTCTCCACCGCGCTGACCACGTTATATGCATCGATGCCTCCCTCATGGATGGAGCGGGCCACCGTTATGCCGTTTTCATTGAGAAGGTATACGTCACAGGATTCTCTGAAGGCATTGATGTTGAGGTCTTCCAGCATGGATTGTACGTCATAGGCGATGCCCGCTCCTGCTATTTTCTGTCCGCCCAGCCAAAAGGGTTCCAGGGGTTTTGCAAAGAGGATCATTTCTGTTCCGTCATAGTCCGTGGCGGGCGCCACCACCTTTTCCTTCCCTATGATCACCCGGTATATGCTGCCGGAATTGTCAAACTGCAGTTTGTTCCTTTCCCCCGTTTCATAGAGAAAGGCGCCGTTTTCGTCGATAAAGAACAGGTGGGAGTAGCCCCAGGTTTTCTGGTATTCCTGCAGGAAACGGGCCACGCTTTCGCCGCTGCCCTCCTGTCTGAGCAGCCGGTAGTCCTGTGTGAAGGTATCCAGCACATTCCAGCCGGTTTCGCACTGGTCCGCAAATCTGCCCGAAAGCTGATAGGAGATTTCCATTAGGTGTCCGGAGCTTTCCCGATATATGGTTTTTTGTGTTTCATACAGCATCGCCGCTGCTGTGAGGATTAAAGCCGCCAGTACAGCCGCAGACAGGATGATGTTCTTTCTTTTCATTTTATTCCTATATCGTCCGCTCTCCGATGTTCGTTCTTTTGTTTATCTTATCACATTATTTTAGTACTTTCTACTTTAAAAAAACATCTTCCCCTCCTGTCGGAAAGAAAGATGTTTTTTGTCCGGGTTTATCGGTTGTTTTCTTCATGTTCAAACCAGGCGTATCCGTATTTTTCGGGCAGTTCTTCCGCTTCCTTCGGTCCGCCTGTGCCGGGTTTATAGGGATAAACCGGCAGCCGGTTTTGCCGGTAGTCGTCCCGCATGGCGTCCACAAACCGCCAGCTGGTTTCCACCTGGTCCCATTGGGAAAACCAGGATCTTTCCCCCCGGATGCAAGCGCCGATCAGCCGTTCGTAGGCTTCCGGGGTGTTCACGTGATGTTCCAGCACACAGCTCTGGCAGAAATCCATTTTTGCCTGGATGATTTCTTCCGATTCTCCCGGGCGTTTGATGTTAAACTGGAGGTAGATGCCCTCCGTGGGCTGTATCCGGATATTCAGGATATCCGGTTCCACTCCAGGAGCCGGGGGCCGGAAGATGACGGCCACCTGCATTTCCCTTTTTTTCATTTTTTTCCCGGTCCTGATGTAGAAGGGCATTCCTCTCCACCGGTCATTGTCCACAAAGAGCCGTACCGCGGCATAGGTCTCCGTTTCGGACGCCGGGTTCACGGAGGGTTCCGTCCGGTAGCCTTCATATTGTCCCAGCACCATGCTGTCTTTTCTGTTTTCCGGCAGGGTCAGAGAATGGAGCACTTTCATCTGTTCTTTGTGCATGGCTTCCGGTTCCCGGTTTTCGGGCTTTTCCATGGCAACGATGGACAGAATCTGGAAGAGGTGATTCTGCATCATATCCTTGAGCGCGCCGCTGTGGTCGTAGTAGCCTCCTCTGGTTTCCACGCCCACTTCTTCCATGGCGGAAATCTGGATGCAGGCGATGTGGGCGCTGTCCCAGACGTTGCTGAAAATGGGATTGGCAAACCGAATGGTCTGGATGTTGCGCACCATTTCTTTTCCCAGGTAGTGGTCGATCCGGTAGATCCGTTCCGGTGTAAAGAAGCGTTCCATGGCTTCATTCAGTTCTTTTGCCGCTTCCAGATTTTCTCCGAAGGGTTTTTCCAGCACCACTTTTCCCTCTCTGGCCCCCCTCACCTGTTGTAAGCCTTTTACGATCACCGGGAAAAAACGGGGCGCTACCGCAAAATAAAAGATGCGCTGTCCCTGTCCCAGCGTCTGTATGAAGGCATCCAGTCCGGCATAGGCGGTTTCGTCGGTGAAGTCCATGCGGTAGTAGAGGATGCGTTGGGCCAGCCGTTCATAGGTTTCTTCCCGGAAGCGGAGTCTGGCGAACTTTTCCACCCAGTCTTTAGCCAGCAGCCGGTAGCTTTCACTGGTGTAGTCCCGTCTGCCCACGATCACGATGCGGGTGCAGAGGGTTTCCCCTTTGGTCATTTCCATGTTATAAAAGGCGGGGAGCAGTTTGCGGAAGGTCAGGTCTCCGGTGCCCCCGAAAATGGTAAAGATCAGGTTATCTTTCATCTGTCATCCTCCAGTCGTGGTGGAAGGTCCCTTCCCGGTCGATCCGTTCATAGGTGTGGGCTCCAAAACAGTCCCGCTGGGCCTGGATCAGGTTCGCTCCCAGCGCCGCCGCCCGGAATGCGTCCAGGTAGGATACCGCCTGGCAGAAAACCGGAAGGGGGATGCCGTTTAGGATTCCCCGGCTCACAATGCTGCGCAGGCTTTCCTGTCCTTCATTGATTTTTTTCACAAAGAAAGGGTTGAACATCAGATTTCCCGTCTGTCCTTTGTCTTCATATGCCTTTGTGATGTCATCCAGAAACGCCGCCTGGATGATGCAGCCGGCCCGGAATATGGCCGCGATCCTGCCGTAATCCAGTTCCCATCCATATTCTGCCGATGCAGCAGAAAGCAGGTCAAAGCCCTGGGCATAGGCCGCGATTTTGGCCGCGTACAGTCCTTTTTGCACCTGCAGGGCAAATTCTTTTTTGGAGGCCGCCGTCACTGTCCTTGTTTCGGGCGCTGTGAAGAGGGCATTCGCCGCCGCTCTTTCCGCTGACCGGTTGGACATGATTCTGGCGTTGCAGGCGGCCGTGATCATGGAGACATTGACGCCCCGCTGTAAGGATTCCAGGCTGGTCCAGCGTCCCGTTCCCTTTTGTCCCGCGCTGTCTTTGATATAGTCCAGCAGTTCCCCTTCTTTGAAGTCGTCTTTTTCCCGGAATATTTCCGCCGTGATCCCGATGAGGTAGCTCCTTAGTTCTCCCCGATTCCATTCTTCAAAGGTGTCCGCCAGTTCTGCATTCTGAAAACCGCCGGCGTATTTGAGCAGCAGGTAGGCTTCTGCGATCAGCTGCATGTCCGCGTATTCTATGCCGTTATGGACCATTTTCACATAGTGGCCCGCGCCGTCCGGCCCCATGTAGGCACAGCAGGGTTCTCCCTGCGCTTTGGCGGAGACAGCTTCCAGTATCGGGGCGATGTGCCGGTAGGCCGTTTTGTCGCCTCCGGGCATGATGGACGGGCCGAACCGGGCCCCTTTTTCCCCGCCGGATACGCCGGTGCCAAAATAGAAGATTCCTTTTTCCCTCAGTTCTTTTTCCCTTCTTCTGGTGTCTTCAAAGAAGGAATTGCCGCCGTCCATGATGATGTCTCCTTCTTCCAGGAAGGGGAGCAGCTGTCCGATCACCATGTCCACGGCTTTTCCCGCTTTTACCATGATCAAAAATTTCCGGGGCCGCTGCTGGGAGTGTGCCAGTTGTTCCAGGTCATAAAAGGGGATCAGGTTTTCATGGGGGTGTTCCGCCATCAGGGCTTTGGTCACTTCCCCGCTGCGATTATAGCCGCCCACCACAAATCCATGGTCCGCCATGTTTAAGGCCAGGCTTCTGCCCATCACTGCCAGTCCGATCACGCCGATGTCTGTTTTCCGCATAAATTTTTCCTCTTTTCTTCTCTTATTTTCAGTTTTCCGGTTCCAGAGCCAGGGACACGCATTCCGGCTGTCGGATCCGGCTCACGATTTCTAAAATCCGTCCGCTTTTTCGGTCCCGTTTCCGGCAGACGATGGCGCCGTCCTCCCTGTTTGCCGTCAGCATAAAGCGTTCGTCCCCGCTCAAAATAAAATCTCTGGGGTGGACGCCGCCGCTTTTTTCATATTGCAGCAGAGTCGGTTCTTCTCCCCGCATATCCACACAAATCAGCAGGTCTTGTCCCCTCACCGACAGGTAAAGAAAGCTTTGGTCTCCGGTCAGACGCACTGCCGCCGCTGCCCCGTTTTTCTCCCCCTCCGGCAGGAGATGCAGGGTTTTATACAGGGTGAACTCCTTTCCCCGCACCCGGTAGCAGAAGAGTTCTTTGCTCCGTTCGCTGACCACATACAATCCGGTATGTTCCCGGTTAAAAGTTCCGTGTCTGGGTCCGGCTCCATTCGGGAAAGGGATTTCGCCGGCCCGGGCGAAGTCTTTTTCCCGATCATAGAAGCAGATTTTGTCCCGTTCCAGGCAGGGCACCAGCAACAGGTTTTCATGCAGGAGGATCTGGTGGCAGCCGGCCTTTTTCCCGTTTTCTATCCTCGACACCGTCACCGGTTTTTTGCCTTCTGTGTCATAGACCATCACGGTGCCGTCGTGGTAGTTTGCCGTGTAGACGAATTTGCCTTCCTGCAGGATATGGCAGGGGGTGTGGGTTTCCTCCAGTATTTCACAGGCACTTTGTCCCTCTGTGTCCAGAAAACAAACGCCGGCCCCCCGCTCTCTTTTCACAGGAAAAACCAGTCTTTTCCCCAGGAGGGAGATCCATTTTGCGTCCGGCGCTTCATAAAGCAGCGTGGGTTCTGTCATTCTCCCGCTTTCCCGGTCAAAAGTAAACCGGTAGACGCCTTTGCTTTCCGGGGAGGCGTATGTGCCGATATAGCCTGTTGTCATCCGTTTGTTCTTTTCGGTTTCCGTCATTTTGCTGTCCTGCCTTTCCGTATACTGTAATCATATTAGTTACAGTTTGTTTTGTCAATACTTTCTTCGTTTTTGTGGGGGAAATGTCAAAAAAAACACCGGCAGACTCTTTTGATCAGTCTGCCGGTATTCCGGTTTCTTTATGCACAGATGCAGCGTTTGCTTTTGTCCTTTTACAGGGTGTCTATTCCCAGCACGTTTTTTGCGATAATGCCGATCACAAAGGAGATCACCGCCACCGACAGGGAAATCACCGCCATTTCCCCAAACCGGCGCAAAAACGGTTCTTCTTTCGCCACGGAGATGTAGTAGTTGAAAAACAGGATGATCAACAGCACCGTCACGATCATGACGCAAAAGGCCGCCCCATACATCTGTGTAGGAAACAGCAGGTAAGGCAGCACCAGGAGGGCCACGGTGACCAGGTAGGCCGCCCCCGTGTAGGCGCTGGATTTCAGGGCTTTCTCGTTGCCGTCGGCCCGCTCCGCCAGGTAGTTGGAAGCCGCCATGGACAGGGTGGCCGAGATGCCCGTAATAATGCCGGTCATCGCCACCAGACGGGTGTTGGCAAGGGCGAAGGTCACGCCGGCGATGGCTCCCGTGAGTTCCACCAGCGCATCGTTTAAGCCCAGCACCATGGCCCCCACATAATGCAGCCGTTCTTCATCCAGCATGCCGTAAAGTTCCTTTTCATGCCGCCGTTCATCCTCCAGCATTTTTGCCGCCTGGGGCAGCTGCTGTTTCATTTCTTCGTAAGCATCTACGCCGATCTGTTCATCTTTCTGCATGCGTTTCACCACGAAGGTAAAGCCCAGGAGTACCGTCAGAAGCTTCAGCCAGAAGATGTGGAAGCCTCTGGGTTTGATTTCTTCTTTGGTGACGGTTTTCCACACTGCTGCATGTTTCTTTTCGTCTTTTGCCATCTGTTCAAATATATTGCGGTTGGCTGTGTCCTTCTGTTTTGCCGCCAGATAGGCATATAAAACAGCCCCTGTTTCTTCATCCGCCTGAGCTTTGCGCACCGCTTTTTCCAATGTTTCATCCCGTTTTTCCATCTTTGTTCCCTCCTCTGTCTTCCGATAACCGCCACAGGCGGAATGCCTGTTCCACCGCTTCGGTCAGGCTGCGCTGCGCATAAGCGGGTTCCATGGCTTTCTGTAAGGTGGTAATTTCCCTGATGATGGGGAAATAGGCATCAATCCCGCGGGCCAGGCAGGCGCCGGCATCCGGCGTCACGCTTCCGGAAAAGGCCAGCACCGGTTTCCCGTATTTTTTGGCCAACGCCGCTACACCCGCCGGCGCTTTTCCCATGGCGGTCTGTCCGTCCAGTCTGCCTTCTCCGGTGATCACCACATCCGCCCAGGCAGCATATTCTTCCAGCCGGGTTTCCTTCAGCACGATTTCGATTCCGGGTTCCAGGACCCCATGGAGAAACGTGCGGAATGCAAATCCCAGTCCGCCCGCTGCGCCGCTTCCCATGGCCTGCGGGTCCGCCTGGGGACAGGTTTGTGCGGCCAGTTCTGCAAAGCGTGCCAGCCAGCCGTCCATCTCCCGGATCTGTTTTGGCCCGGCCCCTTTCTGGGGGCCGAATACCGCGCTGGCCCCCAGAGGGCCGCACAGGGGATTGGTCACATCACAGGCGATCCGAAATTCGCATTCCCTGAGTTTTGGGTCGATCCCATCCTTTGTAATTTGGCACAGTTGTGCCAGTCCTGTTGCGCCGGGGCCGATCTGTTTTCCCGCCCGGTCCAAAAGTCCGAAGCCCAGGGCCTGCAGCATTCCTGCGCCGCCGTCATTGGTGGCGCTGCCGCCGATGCCGATCAAAAATCTGCGGCAGCCTTTTTCCATGGCATCTTGTATCATTTCTCCCACGCCGTAGGTGGTGGTGATCAGAGGGTTTCTTTTCTCTTCGGGAATCAGCGTAAGGCCTGCTGCCCCCGCCATTTCCATCACCGCCGTGCTCTTTCCGCCTTTTTCCTCCGGCGGCAGAATGCCGTATTCGCAACCCACGGGGCTGCCCAGGGGGCCTGTTACGGTCACCTGCTGCCGTGTGCCTTTCATGCCTTCCGTGAGGGCTTCCACCGTCCCTTCTCCGCCGTCCGCCAGGGGGCGCACTACCACCTGCGCTTCCGGGTATCCCCGCCGTATTCCTTCGGCCGCCGCCAGCCCTGCCTGCAGGGAGGTGAGGCTGCCTTTAAAAGAATCCATTGCCACTACCGCTTTCATCGCATTTCCCCCGGTTATCTTTCTTTTCTTATCATAAGCCTGTAGTTCTGGTTTTGGCAAGGTCTAACTTTTTTCAACAAAATTTCTTCGCTTAGCTTCCCTGCATTTTCCGAACGCCCAGTATGTGCAGGAACCGCGCTTTTTCATAGAGGTAGGTATCCAGGGGTCTTCTCCAGGCATCGTAGGTATGGGCTGCCACCAGGATGCGGCCGTTTTCCACGGCCACCACGATCGGTGTGTGGTAGTATCCCAGGCGATTGCCCAGCTGTATCAGGTCGCCGGGCTCTATGCCCGTCGAATCCGTTTCCGCTGCATATGGGCCGGTGCTGCGGTTGTTCACCAGAAAATTGTACAGATATTGTACGCCGGTCCAGCTGGCGGTCCTGTCCCGGGCGCTGTTATAGTACCAGCCCATGACAGGTGTGGGGTTCATGACTTTGCTCCCGGCATAAAGGCACTGGGAGGCAAAATTCGTGCAGTCCCCTCCCAAATGTTCAAAGTCCAGCCAGGCAGGATTCCTGCCCAGCGCCCATTTCTGCGCATAATCCAACGCCGCCCTGCGGTCATAGTCCGTTTCAGTCAGCATATCTTACCCTGCTTTGATTCTTTATTTATGATATGACGACAGGGACTAATTCCGGACCTTTGCCTTTTTATTTTTTTTCTGATTCAAATTCTCCGTAAAATGACATTCAGCCATTGTTCTTCCCCTCTTCATGACAGTCTTTTCCCGGAAAATACTTTGTGTCGTGTCAGGAGCCACAGCCAAAATCCAGTATTACCGACAACGGCGCCAGAAATTCCAAAAATCGGTCCTGGGTTTCTTTAGAATCTACAGAAATTGTATGCTCAATGAAGCTTTGCGCATTTTTGTTATAATAGGATAAGGTGAGGGATTGATTCATCTGATTTCACTTTACACAAATAGCAGTGCATGGTGAGATGAAAGGCTGGATATCGTATTCTTATCCACTCTTTCCTTCCTTTCAACTTTTTGAATTCAGGCTCCTCGATATCTCCTCCGGTAATATTCCATCGTCCGGTATTCAATAATGTCCTTCATCTGTTCGGCAAAGGCCTTGCTGCCAATCACCGATGTCAGTTCCTCTCTCAGCGCAATGGCACAGTTTTCTTTGTCTACAAAAAATCCTTTCCCGGATGCTTTCAGAAAGCGGATAGGATTTCTTTTCACATTGCTCAAATGCTGCCGATCTGTTATATGTAAATATTCCTCATAGGTGATGTCTCTGCCCAAATCCTTCCAGTTGGTTCCCGTTGAAAAAAATTTCTTCCAGGCAGCCAGCACTTCTTCATCTGTCACCTCTATCTTCACGTTTCCGGCATTATAAAAGCTGTAAAGAACCGGCATTTTATAAGCTTTCTGCATATCGGTGGTTTCCAGAAGGTTTAAAAATTCACGGGCGAGGCTGTCATAAATGCTCTGCTCTTCTGCAGACAACTCTCCCAATTCCTTCCGGTATTCCAGATATCTCCGAAAAGGATTCTCTTTCGCATTTTTCATGCAAAGTGCATAGACGTCATCTTCCATATAAGTGAATAACTCCATTCGGGTCGGCACTTTTCCAAACAGCAGTTCTTTTACCCGAAAATACTCTTTTTTGATCCGTTCCTGCAATGTAAGGCCTTTCTTTTCCATTTCCCGGAAAAGATCAATCAGACGCATGTCAAAGTCCACGATGCAGTCGTCAGGATAGTGCAGTCTTTCCACGCCGTCAGCCTGATTGTCCGCAACAGAAGCGTTGCCGCTCAATAAAAACGGGGTTCTTCCGGCTTTTTCATAATTCCCGATGAAATCAAGTACGGTTAAGTATTCTTTGCCCCTGCTTTTTCTAAGTCCCCGTCCCAGCTGTTGTAAGAAAACCACCGGGGATTCCGTGGGCCTTAAAAACATCACCATATCCAAATCGGCGATATCCAGGCCTTCATTAAACATGTCCACCGAAAAAATGACCTTAATCTCCCCTTTTTTCAACTTTTCAACTGCTCTGTCCCTGTCTTCAGAATATTCTCCCTCCGCGTTGCTGTATACAGCTGCGGAAGGGATGCCCCGTCTGCAGAATTCTTTTGCCATTTCTTCCGCATGGATTCTGGAGCAGCAAAATCCCATAGCCCGTTCCGAAGGATATTTCCGATAATATTTAAAAATCAAATCCAAACGCTCTGCATTACCGATATAAGTATCGTTCAATTCTCTTTCGTCATAATGTCCTCTTACCAGGTGCAGAGAAGAATAATCCGTTTTATCATATACCCCATAATAATGAAAGGGAACCAGCATCCCTTTGTTAATCGCATCCTTCAAGGAAATTTCATAGGGCACATTATAATCACAAATTTCATAAATATTACGTCCATCCATGCGTTCCGGCGTGGCCGTTAATCCCAGCAGGAATTTCGGTTTAAAATAACTGACGATTTTTTGATACTGTTCATTCACCGCATGATGGAACTCATCAATCACGATATAGTCAAAATAGTCCGGCGCAAAATAGGTATCCTGTAAATATTCGGTTCGTCCAAGCGTTGCCACGGATGCAAAAATGACCGCTTTCCCGGTATCTTTCTGCTTTCCCGAGAAAAATCCATAATCATCGGAATGCCTTACATTTTTAAAAGAAGCCGCGGCTTGCTTCAGTATTTCTTCCCTGTGAGCCACAAACAGCACATGTTTATAGTTTACGGAGTCAAAAGCTGCCAGATAAGTCTTTCCGATTCCCGTTGCCGCCTGTACCAGCCCTTTTACAGCGCCCTCCTCCCGGCTGTTTTCCAGCGCATATAATGCCTCTATCTGTGCGCCTCTTGGCTGAAAAAGCACTTCTGCTTCCGTATCCGGATTCTCCGCTTCCTCATACCTTGCCAGATCCTTGGCCACAGCAGGCTTGTGCCAGTCTTTGGTGTTATATGCTCTAAGCAACTTCTTAATCATGATTTTTCTCATGGTTAGTGAAGTGCTTAGAGCATATTTCATTTCAGGAGGGCGCAAATATGAGAAACGACAAAATAACACCGCTTTACGAGAGATTGAGCCGTGACGACGAGCTGCAAGGCGATTCAAACAGCATTGTTCACCAGAAAGATGGAGGAATACGCCCGCAAAAATCACTTTCCCAATCCTACACATTTCACGGACGACGGTATTTCGGGAACCCGCTTCGACCGTCCGGGCTTCACAGCCATGATGGAGGAAGTGGAGGCCGGGCGCGTGGAGGCAATCATTGTCAAGGACATGAGCCGGTTAGGGCGCGACTATCTCAAAGTGGGTCAAGTCATGGAGATTTTACGGTAGCAGGGCGTCCGGCTGATCGCCATCAACGACGGCGTTGACAGCGACAAAGGCGAAGACGATTTTACCCCATTCCGCAACATTATGAACGAGTTTTACGCCCGTGACACCAGCCGGAAAATCAAATCTGTTTTCAAGGCCAAAGGCATGACCGGAAAGCACATGACCGGGCAAGTCCCCTACGGCTATCTATGGGCCGATGAAAAGCGGGAACAGTGGGTAATTGACGACGAGGCCGCCGCCGTTGTCCGTCAGATTTTCAGCTTGACAATGGAGGGCTTCGGCCCCTATCAAATCTCCCAACTGCTCAAACAGCAGAAAATTGAAATCCCCTCCGTCCATCTTGCCCGGCATGGAGAGGGCGTGAACAAAACCAAGACCTTCAAAGATCCCTATGGTTGGAGTTCGTCCACGATTGTAAATCTCTTGAAAAAGCGCGAATACTTAGGCCATACGGTCAATTTCAAGACCCGCAAGCACTTCAAGGACAAAAAAAGCCATTATGTGGACGAAAGCGAATGGACGATTTTCGAGAACACCCACGAGGCTATCATCGACCAAGAAACCTTTGACAATGTGCAGCGAATCCGGGGGAACGCCCGGCGCTACCCGGACGGCTTCGGAGAAATCCACCCATTGACCGGCCTCATGTATTGCGCCGATTGCGGCGGCAAGATGTACGTCCACCGCACCTACAACGGCCAACGAATCCCGCAATACACCTGTTCCTAATATGGCAAATATCCCATAGGGACGCTATGCAAGACACAGCACCGTATCAACGCCAGTGTGGTAATGACCTCGATTGCCGATATGCTGAAAGCTATCGCGGAGTATACCAAGACCGACCGGGCCGAGTTTATCAAGACCGTACAGGAGGCGCAGGCCGCGCAGCAGACCACCGACATCAACAAGAAAAAGAGGCGGCTTGCAGCGGCGCAGAAGCGGGCCGGGGAGCTGGAACGGCTGATATGCAAAATCTACGAGGACAACGCTTTAGGGAAACTGCCGGACGCGAGATATGCCGCCCTTGATGCGCAATATGCCAAAGAGCAGGACGAGCTTTCCAGCGAGATTGACGGGCTGGAAAAGGCCATCAGCGGCTATGAGCAGAGCCGGAAGTCGGCAGAGAGGTTTATCGCCCTTGTGGAGAAGTACGAAAACTTTGACGCCATGACGACGACCATGTTAAACGAGTTTGTCGAGAAAATCCTTGTGCATGAACGCGCCCGAAAAGGCAGTATAGAAACCACGCAGGAAGTAGAAATCTATTTTAACTTTGTTGGCCGGTATGTGCCACCCGCCATGCAACCTGTTCCCCTAACCCCGGAGGAACAGGAGGCCCTACGGAAGAAAGAGGAACGCAAGGACAGGCTGCACCAGAACTATCTACGCCGCAAGGCCAACGGCAAGCAAAAGGAATACGAGGACAGGATAAAATCCGAGAAGCGGCGGCAGATGGAGGCTAAGAAAGCCGCCCTACGCGCCGAGGATATGGCAAAGGGCATTTATACTACCGTCGCCAGCTTGCCAAGGCAAGAGCCACAGAAAGGCATGTTGCCTGCCCGCCCTGCCATAGGTTAAAATATGGCATTAAATGGGGGGGGGCTTCTACGTGCCCTCCATTTATGTTAAGCAAGCGAATGTTGACAGCACCTGAAAAATATAGTATTATGGACATGTAAATTTAATAGAAAAAGGTGATGTTAGTCCGGCATATCAGATGTTGCACAATCGGCAACATGGATATGACTGGAAAAGAGTAGATAAAATCAATTCAATAGGCAAAAAAGAGCTGTTAAACCAGCTTGTTTTTTGTACCTATGTTTGATTTTATTTTACTCTTAACTATTCTTCATCTTATGAGAGATTAGCCGTAGAGTAAAATCTACGGCTTTTTCTTTTGCACATGAAAGGAGATAAAAATGAACAGCAACATTATTATGGCCTTAGAAAAGCCCCCAGTTTACACAAAGTCAAAGGGTGAATTTTGGAACGATGAACATATTTCCAAACAAATGCTTAAAGCGCACCTTAATCCAGAATTTGATGGAGCGAGTAGAAGATTGGATTTTATTGAAAAATCCGTTTCATGGATAGTGGAACTTGTTTCGCCGTCCAGTTATCCCTTTCTACTTGATGTTGGGTGTGGTCCCGGCATATACGCCGAAAAATTTACTCAAATGGGATTCCATGTCACAGGCATAGATTTTTCAAACCGCTCCATAAATTATGCAAATCAATCCGCCTTAAAAAAGAAATTAGAAATTTCCTACTTGTATCAGGACTATTTGAAGATGGATTTAGAAGAAAAGTTTGATTTTACTACAATGATATATTGCGATTATGGAGCATTATCAACCAAAGATCGGCAAGTTATTATGAGAAAAATTTATCATCATCTCAAACCAGGTGGAAAATTGTTATTGGATGTATTTTCTATGAAAAAGTTTTATGGCTTTCAAGAAAGGCAAACTTGGGAGGTCTGCCATGCTGGTGGATTTTGGCGTGCAGACGAATATATTGCATTGAATGGCTCTTACAAATATTTAGATAATGTTACATTAGAGCAATTTTCGATTATTTCAAAACAAGAAATCAGCACTTATTATTTGTGGAATACGTACTTTACAAAAGAATTTTTGACTAGCGAAGTACAAAATAGTGGATTCAAGGTATGTGAAATATTTAGTAATGTTGTAGGAGATGCTTATCGAGCTGAAAGTGATACTATTGCAATCCTTTTAGAAAGAGAATAACTGCAAGATATAAAGGTGGACGATGAAAAATATAGAATGGATTTTATGTCCGGTTTGCGGCAACAAGACAAGAGTAAAAATACGGGTAGATACTGAACTCAAAAACTTTCCGCTCTATTGTCCGAAGTGTAGACAGGAAACCTTAATCAATGTTAAACAATTAAATATATCCGTTATCAAAGAGCCAGACGCACAGACGCAGAGCCGATAACCAACGAGATTATATCTCATGGTCGTCGGCTCTGCATTTTATCAACGGCTTTCTGATACTTTTGTCAACGGCGGCTTTGAGAAATCAAGGCCGTTATTTTTATGCGGCCAGTGGAGGGCCGCCAATGAGCAATTATCCCTTTTGTCCCTCCCCCTAACCGGGAGGCAAGCCACAACAGAATAGCGAAAACGTCTAAAAGGGCGCAAGTGAAAAATCAATCACTTGCGCCCTTTTTTCATGCGACAAAACAAGAGCTATTCCGTTGTGGTTCGTCTGCGATTGCAGACGAACGCCAGGGATATTTGCAGAGATTCCGCGTCCCTGTTTTTTCCGGGTCGCCAATTTATAAAAAATTAAGAAAATCCGGCATAGGAGGGCCGAAAACATCCCTTTTCCAGCCGGTAAAGTTCGGGCCAACTTGGCCCGATGTTCGGCCCCGGTGCCGCTCCCCGCCTGCCCCGTTTCGATTCGCACCAAACCCAATCGAAACGGAGGAAAGGCAGATGGAAGTCACCATCAAAATAAACGGACAAGCCCTGTCCGTGGAGGTCAGCGTCGAGGTCTACGAGTATCTTGACCGGGCCGACCACAAGGAGGAAAACCTTGCACACGAGCAACGGCGGCATTGGGACATGCGGGAGTTTGACGAGTACATAATCGCCACCGAGGGCCGCAGCTACCAAGAAACGCCGGAGGAATGGGTATGCCGGAGGGAAACGCTGGACGAGCTTCTTTCCATGTTGGAGAGCTGCACCGCCACGCTGCGCCGCCGGTTCCTGCTCTACGCGCTGGACGGATTGAGCTTTGAACAGATCGCCCGGCTGGACGGCTGTTCCAAGTATGCCGTGAGGGATTCCATAGAGGCGGCCAGAAAAAAGTTTCAAGACTTTTTCAAAAACAGAGCCCACTAAACGCGATTTTCGGGCTAACCAAGTGAGGGACATTCGCCCCATCACCGAGAAGGACAGGCAGTTATGAGCTGCTTGTCCCTCTTGCCATTTTAGGAGGTCAGCCTATGACAATCATCAATCTACGCAAGTATTACTACCCCCTTGTGAAAACGGACATGTTTGTGGAAGTGCCGGACGAGGTAACGGACGCGCTGCTCCACCTACGCCAGGAGGAAAACAACCGCACCAGCAAGATATGGTATCACAAGGCGTATTTCTCCCTTGATTGCGAGGACGGCATTGAGAATTACGCTATCGGCTGGGAACAGCCGTCGCCGGAACAACTGATGATACAGGCCGAGGAAGAAGCGGCCCACGAGCTTTTGTTGGAGCATTTACAGGAGGCCATTTCCCAGCTCACGCCGACACAAGCCCGCCGCCTGCACATGCGTTACATGCTGAAAATGAAGTATCGGGAGATAGCCGAGGCCGAGGGAATCAGCCCAACACAGGCCAGTGATTCCGTGCGGCGGGCCGTGAAACGCCTGCAAAACTATTTCAAGAAAAGGAAGTGGCTAAAGGAGGGCCGCCTATGAACCCGCTGGAAGAAGAAAATCACAAGCTGGAAACAGAAATCCGGCAGCTTGAAAACCGCCAGAAGATTTTACTCAACAAGAAAGCCGACGCGGAGCGCAAGGCCCGGACACGCCGCCTTATCGAGCGCGGGGCCATTCTGGAAAGCGTCTTTCCTGCCCTTGCCGGGCAATCCGGAGAGGAAGTCAAGGCATTTCTGCTCTCCCTCTCCCACCTGCCCGGAGCCAGAGAAGCCGCCGCCAAACTACGCGAAACCGGGGACGCACCATAATTCCCTTGCTTGCAAGGGCGCACTTATACACCGTTCCGGTGTGTGCGCTCATCTCCGCGCCAAGAGCCACCTGCGGCGGTTGCGCTCCGAAACGCGCCTGCTGCCGAGGCTTGTTGCGGCCTTTGGCCGCGATGGGGCGCTACTCGCCCCAAACCCCCAGTGAGCCACACGGGACGGAACACCCGCGTTGCGGCTATTCCGTCCCATGCGGCCTGATTATCCTCTACCCGGAGGGAGGTGCTATCTATCGCAATCTATCACTGTGTCATCAAGATAATCAAGCGCAGCGAGGGCCGTTCCGCCGTTGCAGCCGCCGCCTACCGCAGCGGCCAGAAGCTAACCAACGAATGGGACGGCATGACCCACGACTACACCCACAAAGGCGGCATTGTCCATTTTGAAATCCTCTTGCCAGCCCATGTGCCCCCGGCCTTTCAAGACCGCTCCACTCTCTGGAACAGCGTGGAGGAAATCGAGAAATCCAGCAAGTCACAGCTTGCCTGTGAGATAGAAATTGCCCTGCCCGTGGAGCTTGACCGGCAGGCGCAGCTTGCACTTGTCCGCGCCTATGTTCGGGATAATTTTGTGTCAGCCGGTATGTGCGCGACTTCTCTATCCACGACAAAGGCGACGGAAACCCCACACGCCCACATCATGTTGACTATGCGGCCATTGGAGCAATCCGGCGAGTGGGGCGCGAAGTGTCGCAAGGAATACTTGACCGACCAGCGGGACCAGCGAATCCCCGACGGCAAAGGCGGCTACAAAAGCTGCCGCGTGGACGTGACAGACTGGAACGAAAAGGACAAGGCCGAACAATGGCGGGCGGCGTGGGCCGAATACGCCAACCGAGCGTTGGAGCAGACAGGCCGCCCGGAGCGGATAGACCACCGCAGCTACAAGCGGCAAGGCAAGGCGCAGCTACCCACCGTCCACATGGGAGTGGCGGCAACCCGCATGGAGCGGCGCGGAATCGCCACCGACAAGGGAAACGTCAACCGGCAGATCGCCGCCGACAACAAGCTACTAAAAGAAATCAAGGCCCGCGTGACGCGCCTCTACAACTGGACGAAAACGGAGGCCGCCAAGCCGCAGGCGAAAGAAAGCGTCATGGCGCAGCTATGGCAGGCCCGGCAGGAGGCCGGGAAACCAGCCACCCAATACAGCAAGGTAAAGGCCCTCAAAGAGAGCGCCGCCCTGTTCAATTTCTTACAGGCTAACGGTATCACGTCCATGCGTGAGCTGCACGAAAAAGTGTCGGCCATGAACAGCGCCTACTACGACCAGCGGGGCGAGATACGCGCCGCCGAGCGCCGGATTGCCGCCCTCACGGAACGGCTGGAAATGTGGGCGCAGTATGAACAGCACAAAGGAACCCGCCGCCAGCTCGACACCCTAAAGCCCGGCAAGCGTGAAAAGTTTCAAGAGCGCCACGGCGCGGAGCTTGCCCTATTCGACACCGCCGCCCGTTATCTTCAAAACCTAAAGGCCACCGGCGAGGCCATCACACCCAAACAATGGCGGGCCGAGGCCGACACCCTCACCGCCAAAAAGGACGCGCTCTATCAAGATATGCGAGCCATGCGGGAGGAAATCAAAGCCGTGGAGCAGCTACGCAAGGCCGCTGAACAGCTTTCCAAAACCGAACAATCGAAGCATAAGGAGGGAACCCGACCGATGAAAGAAACGATTTTGAATATCACCATCACCATGACTATCCGACTGCCTTTGCCGCCGACACCGCCAACGCCCGCAGCGGCCGCCATGCAGCCGGAGGAACGGGAGCGGCCAACAGATGAACAGGCAGCGTGAAACAATCCCCATCATGGACGACGGGGACGAGTGCATTTGCGTCCGGAATATTTCTTACTCCCTGTTGTGCCGTTGGTTTCGGGCCGCCGTCCTGCCGCTGGATAAGACGCTGGAAACGGCCCTGCTCCACCGGGGCGAGGGCAAAAGGTGCGCCGTGTGCGGGGCCGTATTCCTGCCCGGCTCCAACCGGGCCAAGTATTGCCCGGATTGCGCCAAGCGGGAGCGCCGCCGCAAGGAGGCCGCGAGGCAGCGGAAAAGATACTACTATTCTACGCATTTAGGCATTGAAAAAGGCCCGTAAATAGCAGCTTTCCAGGTACTTGTCAAAGGGGGCGTGATACATTTTACCTTTGCCTCCGGAAAACGGTAATCGTCAAATCCTGCGCTTACCTATAAATGAACGCCGCTAACAGATATCAGCGGCGTGGTTTTCTGCATTCAGCCGGTAACTCTTTTGACCATGGCAATAAGTGAGTCAGCTTTGCAGAATCTATATTTCCTTTTTCATCACTGAGTTTGGGAAGCTCTGTGAGTAAATACTTAAAATAATAATAAGGCCTCAGGTTATTGAGCTTTGCGTAAGCGCTTAGATTTCAGGTATGTTAGAAAAAATCCCCGACTACTTTTTAGCAGCCGGAGCACCTTGACAGTTCACATATGATTGATTTGATTCGTTTGCACGACGTTCGATCTCCGCTTTGACGCTTTCATTCCACGGTGCAAGAAGTTCTAATTCATCATCACTTATCCTATCATCAGGCAGTTTTTCAAGCAAATAGGTAAGATAGTGATAGACGTTTACTCCATTGGACTTGGCCATTTCTACCATTGTGTACACAATGGCACTGGCCTGGGCTCCATTCGGTGTGTCACAGAACAGCCAATTTTTACGGCCTACTGTAAACGGACGAATCGCATTTTCACTAAGATTATTAGAAAAACTGCAGCGTCCATCTTCCAGATAGGTGGAAAGATAAGAACGACGGTTCTGAATGTAGGTGACAGCTCTATCCATTCTGGTCCCACGGATAGGGGTCTGCTGGTCAAGCCACGACAAAAAGCCTTCTACTACCGGCTGCTCTTTTTCAAGACGTGCCTTTTTGATAGCATCGAAGGAAGAATACTTTGACTTGATCATATCTTCCATATGGAAGAGCTGGTTGATGTACAGCATTCCCTGCACAGATGGCTGGGTATAATCCAGAGCCTTTCCCTTTGGAATGGCATCTGTCAGATATCTTCTGATGTGTGCCCAGCAGGCTGTACGCTTTGCATCCGGAACTTTATTGTATCCGCTGTAGCCATCACACATCAGATAGCCTTTGAAGCCGTGAAGGAAATCAACAGCATTATCCCCAGCCCGGGTCTCCGAGTATTTATAAAGGATGATCGGCGGCCCCCCGTCTTCGCCGCTGCGAAACAGCCACATGTATGACTTTGTCTGTGCACGGCGCTCCGGTTCATGCAGAACCTGCAAAGGCGTTTCGTCTGCCATTGCGAATTCCCGTTCCAGAAGTTTCCTGTGGAAGTATTCATACATGGGTAGAAAGAATGCCTCTGAATTCCGGATCACCCAGTTTGCCATAGTAGCCCTGGTGACCGCCACGCCGTACTGTTTCCAGTCTTTTTCCTGGCGGCAGTATGGGAGGCCATTACAAAACTTCTGGTACATTACCCAGGCAACCGTGCCGGCAGAAGCTATTCCATAAAGCATATGGGCGCTGCCATCTTTTCCTTTTTTGATAACTGGAAGATTCTCAAGTTTGCACTGCGGACACTCATAGTTTTTGCTGTAGTACTCATATACTTTCAGTTTTGCCGGGATAAAAACCAGTTCCCGGCGGACAAATTCCTCCCCGATCTCTTTCAGAGGGGTACCACAGACAGGACAGAGTTTGTATTCCTCAGAAAGGTCCAGATACTTTTTTTCAACAGGCACACCTTTAAAACGCTCCGCATCCGTAGCTCTTGCTTTTCGTTTCTGTGCTGTTTTTTCTGGAAGAAATGCCTCAAGATCTTCTGTTTTTACAGCTTCTGGATCCTGTTCCATTTCAGCCTCATTGAAAAAGTTTAACTGGCCTGGAATGTCGAGCGTTCTTTTCTCACTGGAGGTGCCAAACAGTTTTTTGCGGAGAAGGTCTATTTCTTCTTTCAGGTTATCCTTTTCCTGGGTGAGGGCTTCTTCTCGTTTATTGGCAGCATCGACAGTTGCCTGAAGTGTTTTTATCATTTTTTTGAGATCGTTGATCATGTCCTTCAGCTCACGCAGCTGGATATCTTTGGAACTGTCTGCCACTGTTTTTTCCTCCTGTTTCTGATGTTTCTATTATACCAGAAAACAAAGGGGTTTCCCAGTAAAACAGCGGATTTCCGGGACTTGAAAGTGCTGAAAATACAAGAAAAAACACAAGTTTTATATGCATCTTTTTCATGTGGTTTTAATAGCTTTTGGCTGCTCGATATCGATGCCTGACATCAGCCAGTCGAACTCCCGCCATGTAAGGTTCCGGACTTCGGATTTATTCCTGGGCCATCGATAGGAACCCTGGGCAGTTAGTCTTTTGTAGATCATAACGATCCCGTCCGGTTCTTTTAAAATGGCTTTGATCCGGTCGCATTTGCGCCCGCAGAAAAGAAAGACCGCATGGTCGATCTCCATTGAAAACTGTTCCTGGATGACCGCACATAATCCATCAATAGACTTGCGCATATCTGTTCTGCCACAGACGATGTAGATTGCATCAACACTTGATATATCCGCTAACATAATGGCACCTTCAGCACATCCATGAGTATCTTCAGAAGCACCGGCTTGATTTCATTACTCATGCGTATAAGTAATCCGTTTGCTTCGATTTCAATCGTATGTGAATTGTCAAGGTGCACAGAGCCGCTTCCATTATCCGGGATCAGTTCTGCCAGGGAAGACTCCGGTTCTATAGCGATCTGGACCACATCCTGTTTGTGGGATGTAAAATCAAGAATGCTGGCTTTTCCGACTGGATCCGGTATCTGGCAGGCCTTTTTGCGGAGACGGGTAACTGCATTGTAAAAACAACTGGGAGAAATCCCGTGTTCATTACACCATGCAGCATCTGTCAGTCCACTTTGCCTGCATTCGGTCACCAGATCCATCCATTCGTCCAGGGAGCGCCCTGGCGCACGTTTATCACTCATAATGAAACCTCCAAATGTAATGAATTTCTATCTCCTATCAAGCGGAGTGTAGTAAAAATCTATTTACTATCATTATGAGTTCAAAAACGTAAATGGTAAAGCTACCCAAGATTTAAGCGCTTACAGCTTTGCGGTTTCCGAAATACTGTAGATGATAGCACTTGCCTGTGCTCCCTGTATAGAGTCGTGGAACATCCAGTTCTTTTTGCCGATACAGAAAGTTCTGATTGAACGTTCACTTGCCGAATTATCAATGGGTACATTCCCGTCAGTCAGAAATACCTTCAGATATTTTTCCTGATTCAGGCTGTATTTCAGTCCTTCGGCTGTTTTCCCTTTGGGAGGTACTGCTGTATTTTCAAGCTGGTTTTTTACCCACGCAAAATACTCCTCATGAGTACAAGTATCCAACTTTACACCCTCCTTGAAAAAACTAGTAGTTTTTTGAGTTTTTTCAAGTTTGCCATAGAATCTGAAAAATATCTAGGCGGGAGGTTTGACGGCTCTTTCCAGTGTTAGTTGAAGCTACCATACAAAAGTTCATGTAGTAATACC
>CABSCP010000042.1 GCA_902476265.1 uncultured Lachnospiraceae bacterium | reverse complement strand
ATAATAAATCTTAAAAATTTTTCATTTTCCTATTGACTTTTTATTTGCAGGCTGATTTCTGTTTTGTTCTTTCTTTTTCAATAGTGTTTTAAGATTTAACATCGTACAGATCAAATCATAGGTTTCATCGTCTATGTTTTCAAAACGCTCTGCATTTTCTTTACAGTATCTGCCCATTTCCTCTTTATCATCTCTTCGCTTCATCATTCCCACCAGCTCCCTCAGGCCGGTTTCAAAATTTTCTTCTTTCAGTTCAGTCAGGTTAATGACGTGCAGACGGTAATTCATATGCATAGCTTTCAGCGTTTCATCCATTCCATTCATGTCCAGCATTTCCTGTAATTGCACCGGCGCCTGCCACTTTCCTTTCCCATGGTAGAAAAGGACCGTTACTACCGGAATCAACCGGTCTGTTTTCCGAATGCCGGACAGGTATTCCGCTCCTGTTTCCAGTTGTCCCTTTTGTTCATACTGTCTTCGCATCCGGCGCAGCTGTTTTGCAAATTCCTCCACATCATATTCCAGCCCTCGCAGCGGCATACAAAAGTTCAGATTTTCCTGATTCTCAACTGCCAGAATCACAAAGTGTCCCTCTTTTTGCAGCACTCCGGCCACATCCCGCTCCCGGCGTTTTCGACGCACTCTTCCGCTTCTGTCACGGATCGCTTCCTGATATGTCCTTTGAATTTCTCCCAGCTGTTCCGCTTTAATTATTTTTTCTCCGTTGTAAATACTCCCGTTGAAAAAATCGGCCAGCACTGCCGTCCGGTTCAAATACCACGACAATTCATCGTTCTTTCTTCCCATTCATGGTCCTCCTTCAATTGTTCTAAAAAGTGTAAAATACGGCGATTATGCCTCGAAATTTTACAGATACCGGATTGTAAGCCAGAGTAGCTCCCGGTAGAAATACAGATACGGATCTTTAAGACAGAATTTGGATAAGGCCGCCCGTCTGCAACAGCCTTATCCTCAGTATAATCCGTTAATTTGCAATATGCAAGAATCAATCTCATTTCAGTTCCATTTCAGTTCCTTACTTCTAAAAGTAAAAATCAACCGCCGGTTAAGAAAAAGTATCTGTTATTTCACCGCACCTCTCTTGAGTAAACCGACTTTACAAACTATAATCAATTTAGGAAATGACAGGAGGAACCCAAAGTATGGAGATGGATATCGGAAAAAAACTGGCTGATCTTCGCCGAAAAAAAGGATTGACACAGGGACAGCTTGCAGAAAAACTTGGCATATCCCCGGCAGCTGTAAGCAAATGGGAGACGGGCCATTCCTGCCCGGACATCACGCTTCTCTGCCCTCTCGCCAGGGCATTGGACACCAATGTTGATACTTTGCTGCAGTTTGAAGAAAACCTGTCCGATGAGGAAATGACGAAAAAAATCCAAGAGGTGCTTGAAACTGCCCGGCATGACGGATATGAAGCCGGAGAAAGTAAGTTATTACAGCTTTTACATAAATACCCCAATTCAATCGCCTTAAAATATAACGCGGCTATCGTGTGGAACTCTTTTCAAATGTTCTTTCCGCCTGTCAGCAATGAGCTCCGCCAAAAATGGACTGTTTATCGGAAAGAACTTCTCACCGAGGTTCGTTCTTCGGGGGCATCAGTCTACTGGCAGACAGCCACTCTTCGGCTTGCGGAAATGGCCACTCTTCGGCTTGCGGAAATGGCCATTTCCGCAGGCGATATCCAACAGGGAGAAGCTCTGTTAAAAGAACTGCCGGAACAACAGGAAGACCCTTCTGCAGCCTGGGCACTTCTTCATTTAAAAAAAGAGGAACCGCAGGAGGCTCTGAAGACTGTACAAAAAAGACTGTATCTCATCGTAAGACAAGTACAGTCCTGCCTCACCATGATGCTGAATCCTCAAATTACTGCTGATGACACCCTTGCGCTGAAAATCTGTGAGGTGTTGAAAGTGATGGATGATTTATTCGGTTTGGGCGGAATGTATGACGGCTTTTTCATGGAAATTTACATGCGGATGCACCGCTATCAGGATGCGGCGGACAGCCTGTCCCGGTATGCCGATGTAGTGACAGGGGAAGCCAATCTGCCAAAACAATTTCTTTTTACACCGGGTCTGAGTTTAAAAGAGCACCAGCCCGCAATGATTAACGAACTTCGTGAGATGCTCTTAAAAAATCTGGAATCTGAGGAGTACAAACCCCTGCTGGAATATCCCCAGTATAAAGCGGCAATTGAAAAAATAAAGGCCAGCCTGTAGCGATGAAATATCTATTCTCTCTTTTTCACCGGCAGCCGGATCATGGAAATCCACTCAAAATTCTCTTTGTGAGAGTAATCAATTCCATCTGTATCAGGCTGCCACCATAGTCCTTTCAACGGTGGCACTACATAGGGAAAATATCCGTCCATTTTATGGTTTCCCTTTATACTCTTATACAACATCAAATATGACAGCAGCATGTCATGTTCAAAAAAGGAAAATTGAAAGTTGCAATCATCTAAAATGCAAAAAGTTCTGCCTTCGCAAACAAATATGGCTGAATGGCAGGATAAGTGAGTCCTTTTGGCAAATTGTCTGAAAATTGGAACCTTTGCAATTTCCTCTGGAAATCGCAAAGTAGCGCAAAAACCGATAAGGGGAATCTTACGATTCCCCTTATCGGTTTTTGCTTAGTTGTTGATCAGTTTGTCTTCGCCGTTCCAGCTGTAGAGTTTGCGGACTTCTTCGCCTACTTTTTCAGCGGGATGTTCCGCTGCGAGTTTTCTCATCGCTTTAAAGTGTACCTGACGGCCTGCAGGGCTCATATCCAGCAGGAAGTCTTTTGCAAAGGTACCGTCCTGAATGTCGGAAAGGATTTTCTTCATGGCTTTCTTGGTATCTTCTGTGATGATCTTGGGGCCTGTGATATAATCGCCGTATTCCGCGGTATTGGAGATGGAATATCTCATTCCCGCAAAACCGGACTGATAAATCAGGTCAACGATCAGCTTCATTTCATGGATGCACTCAAAATATGCATTCTTGGGATCATAACCGGCTTCCACCAGGGTTTCAAATCCTGCCTGCATCAGCGCGCAAACGCCGCCGCAGAGGACTGCCTGCTCGCCGAACAGGTCTGTTTCTGTCTCGGTGCGGAATGTGGTTTCCAGAACGCCTGCTCTCGCGCCGCCGATTGCCAGCGCATATGCCAGCGCCAGATCCAGCGCTTTACCGGTAGCGTCCTGCTCAACAGCTACCAGGCAGGGAACACCCTTGCCGACCTGATATTCGGAACGAACGGTATGGCCGGGGCCCTTGGGCGCTACCATGGTAACATCCACATCCTTGGGCGGTTTGATGCATCCGAAATGGATGTTAAAGCCGTGTGCAAACATCAGCATGTTTCCGGGCTCTAAGTTAGGTTCGATATCCTTTTTATACATATCAGCCTGCAGTTCATCATTGATCAGGATCATGATGATATCCGCTCTCTTTGCAGCTTCCGCCGCAGTATATACGGTAAATCCCTGTGCTTCCGCTTTCGCCCAGGATTTGGATCCTTCATAAAGGCCGATAATAACGTTGCATCCAGACTCCTTTGCATTTAAAGCATGCGCATGTCCCTGGCTGCCATAGCCGATCACCGCGATTGTCTTTCCTTCCAGTAAAGAAAGATTGCAGTCTTCCTGATAATAAATCTTTGACATATTGCTTCCCTCCATGTTCTTTTCTTCTTGCTTTGTATACTAAAAGGGGTCTTGGATGAATCCCTAACAGCAGCAATTGTGTGTGATATCCGTTCTATAGGTATGGCTGAGGCAGACCCTTTATTCCTGTTCGTCATCCTCTATGTATACAACCTTGTCAATGCCGCGGCTCAAACCCGCGATACCGGTTCTCGCAAGTTCCAGGATCTCATAACCGTCAAGCAGCTTCAAAAATGCTTCCAGCTTGCTCTGGGATCCCGTCAGTTCTATGATCAGGTTTTCCGCGCCCACATCAATGATGTTGGCTCGAAACACATTGGCTACCGCGATGATTCCGGGACGCTCTACCGCTTTCGCCTTCACCTTAATCAACGCCAGTTCCCGGAATACGCTGTCCTCCGGGTCCAGTTCCCGGATATCCCGGACGTCCACAAGCTTTCCAACCTGCTTCTCTATCTGATCCAGAATCTCGTCGTCCCCGCTGGCCACAATGGTGATCCTGGTAAACCTGGGATCTGCAGTGAGTCCGGCGGTGATACTTTCAATATTGTATCCGCGTCTGGAAAACAGACCGGAAATCCGGCTCAAAACGCCCGACGTATTATCTACAATCAGCTGAAATGCTTTTTTATGCATTCTGGTTCCTCCCCTCAGACGGTATCCAAATCCGCCCAGTTCCCTGTTGCCTGAATCTAATTCTAGCAACATTCCATTCCTATGTCAACGTATGAGTTTCGCTCATGCAATTCATAACTGCAGGTTATAGCATATTATCTTATTAAAAATATATGTTATATCCTGTCCGTCATCCTTCCTGGTCATGGCATTTCTGAAGCGCGACGGTCCCCGTGCGGGCAACCTCCACGATGCTGATGGAATTGAGCATTTTTAAAAACAGCTGGACCCTGTCGGGCACATCGCAGATCTGGATCATCATCTGGGTTTTTGACATATCCACAATCTGGGCTTTTAAAATTCCGCAGATTTCCATGATATCCCGGCGGTTATTCCGGTTATACTTCACCTTTACAAGCATGAGTTCCCGGCTGATGCTGGCCTGTTCGTCAAAAGTTTTCACTTTAATGATATCCAGCTTTTTGTTCAGCTGCTTCTCGATCTGCTCCAGCGTATGGTTATCCCCGCTGGAAACAATGGTCATACAGGATACGGTGGGATCATCCGTTTCTCCCACCACCAGGCTGTCAATATTGAACGCCCTTCTGGAGAAAAGCCCGGCTACCTTACAGAGCACGCCGGAACGGTTTTCTACTAAAACAGAATATATTTTTTTCATCTATTTTCCTCCTCATTTCACCGTATCCAAAGGATCAACCAGGCATTCCATCAAAACGGATTCATCCTTTTCCAAAAAGGCATCCAGCGCGGCATCCACTTCTTCCCTGGCGGATACGCGGATAAATTTCACGCCGTATGCCTCCGCAAGCTTGGACAGATCCGGGCCGCCTGCCAGATCCACCACCGAGTATCTGCCCTGATAAGCGTTATGCTGGAACTCCCGCACCATGCCCAGATAGCGGTTGGCAATCACAATGATCTTTACGGGAACATGGTACTGACACATGGTGGCCAGTTCCATCATGGACATTTGGAAAGAACCGTCCCCGCAGACCGCAACCACCTGCTTTGCAGGCTGTCCCAGTTTGGCCCCCATGGCGGCCGGAACGGAGTATCCCATCGTTCCCATACCGCCCGATGTCAAAAAGCTGCCGTCCCTGATAATACAGTTGCGGCAGGACCAGATCTGGTTCTGTCCCACATCCGCCACATAGATTGCATCATGAGCCATTTTTTCGGATAAACGGCGGACAAAATCGGCCGGATCGATATAATCCGGATTTACGCTGCGCTTTTCCGTCATGGTCTGCCGGTATTCATAGAGTGTCTGGACCCAGAGCCCATGATCACAGGAAATTTCCTGCTGCAGCATATCCTCAAAAATATGTTTCGCATCGCCCACCAGCGGAATTGTGGGTCCGGCATTCTTTCCGATCTCCGCCGGATCCACATCCATATGTACCAAAACCTTGCCTTTGGTGATGATTTCAGGCTGATTCACCGCCCGGTCCGCCACCCTGGCTCCCACCATGATAACCATATCCGCTTCATTCATCGCCCGGTTCGCACAGGGCGCGCCGTTGTTTCCCACCATGCCGAAATACAGATCATCCTCCGTCTGCATGGCGCCGATGCCCATCATGGTGGTCACCACCGGGACCTGGTATTTATGGGAAAATTCCCGAAGCATCATCTGTGCGTCGCTCAAAAGCACACCGCCGCCCGCACAGATGACCGGCCGTTTTGCCTTTTCCAGCTCCGCCATCACCTTTTTGATCTGTACCACGTGGCCTTTCACCGTAGGCTTATACGTGCGCATGCTGACGGTTTCCGGATACTTAAATTTCTTTACGGCCGCATTCTGCACATCAATGGGCACATCGATTAATACAGGACCTTTTCGCCCCGTATTGGCAATATAAAAAGCTTCCTTGAAAACCCGGGGGATCTCCTCTGCATCTTTTACCAGATAGCTGTATTTTACAAAAGATTCCGCCGCTCCGGTGATATCCGCTTCCTGGAAAACATCGCTGCCGATCAGCTCGCTGTTGACCTGCCCTGTGATACAGACCAAAGGAATGCTGTCCGCAAATGCAGTGGCGATTCCCGTGATCAAATTCGTGGCTCCGGGGCCGCTGGTGACGGCGCATACCCCCACCTTCCCCGTCACTCTTGCCATGCCGCTGGCGGCATGAGCCGCGTTCTGCTCCGTGCGGATCAAAACGGTCCGGATATCCGAATCCAGTATACTGTCATAAAAAGGGCAGATCGCAACGCCGGGATAGCCGAAAATCATTTCAACGCCTTCGTTTTCGAGGCATTTTACCATAGCCTGTGCACCATTCATACCATTCTCTCCTCCTTTATCTGTCTCACCTTTTAAACTTTCCAAAGAAATCAGCCAGGGGCTCCACCACATCCCCTAAATCCTTAATGGCGGCATTTAAGCTGTCGATATCCATCCGGCTGATTTTTTCCGTGGCCTGCCGGAGTGCTTCACTGCTCTGGCCCACCAGTCCGCCTTCTTCAAACAATCCCTGGATTTCTTCCATGGTATCATCCATGACCTCCAGCGTCTGGGTCGCCTGATCCAGCGCATCGGTGGCTTTTCCCATGGTCGTCAGAAGCGGCGGTATCACTTTCAGCAGAACAACCAGCAGCGCAACCGTAAGCGCACAGCAGGAAACTGCCAGAATCCGGGTAAAAAACAGTTGTTTTCGCAAATACCGGTTCTGTGCGGCATTGTCCTCCGCCATCCGGTCCAGCAGTTCCATCACACCCTGATTATCCTGTATCATAATTTTGTTCTCCTTATTCCCGAATGTCAAGCAATCTTTTTGCCAGTTTCACCGCATCCGCAGCATCCTTTGAATAGCCGTCCGCACGGATTTCATCCGCATACTCCTGAGTGGTGACGGCGCCTCCGATAATGATTTTCGCCGTAACGCCGCATTTTCTGGCATATTCCACCACATGCTTCATCTCCTGCATGGTGGTGGTCATCAGTGCGGAAAGAGCGATGACGGCCGCCTTATTTTCCAACGCTGCCTCCACGATCCTTTCCCGGGACACATCCTTCCCAAGATCAATCACATGAAAGCCATAATTTTTCAGCATCAGCGCCACCAGATTTTTTCCGATGTCATGGATATCCCCTGCCACAGTGGCGATCACCACCACCGGCATCTCCTTTTTCTCTCCTTTTTCCAACAATAACGGTTCCAGAACCGAAATGGAAAGCTTCATCGTTTCCGCGCTGGAAATCAGCTGGGGGAGAAAATATTTCCCTTTGTCAAAAAGTTCACCCACTTCATTGATGGCCGGCAGCAGATACTCATTCAGCAGTGCCTGTGCGCCGTTTCCTGCAGCCAGCGCTTCCCGGGTCAGGGTCTCTGCCGCTCTGCGATTCCCCTTCAGCACCGCTTCCTTCACTTTCAGCGCCGCACGAATTCCGGGATCGGCAGAGTCTTCCTGAAAAGCGGCCCCCATTCTGTCCCCGGCCTGCCTTTTACCGTCAGCGCCGATCGCTGCACCTGCGCTTTGCTCTCCGGCGGCTGCCCGGCTCAGCAGGACTTTCTCTTTCTCTACTGCTTCTTTCTCCCGCCGTTGTTTCATCTCTCCGGCAAAATGGATATAACGGATATCGCTTTCTTCCTTGCATAAAAGAAGATCCGAAGCAAACGCGGCGGCCACCAGAAGATCCTGCCCCGGATTGGCGATGGCCATGGACAGGCCGGCCGAAATTGCCATGGTGAGAAACGCCGTATTCACACAGCTGCGTTCCGGCAGGCCGAATGAGATGTTGGAAAGGCCGCAGGTGGTGGCCAGCCCTTGCTGCCTGCAGTACCGGATGGTCTCCAGGGTGTCCAGCGCTGCCCTGGGATTCGCGCCTGCAGTGGTCACCAGACCGTCCACAATAATATCCGTTTTTTTCATGCCCAGCTCTAATGCACGGGCCACAATTTTATCAATGATCTCTTTTTTTTCTTCCAGGCTCCCGGGAAGCCCTTTGTCGGAAAGCGGCAGGAGGATGAACATGGCACCGTATTTTGCCACCAGAGGAAGAAGTTTTTCGAATTTTTCTTTTTCCAGGGAAACGGAATTAACCAATGCCCGGCCCGGATAGCGCCGGAGAGCCTCTTCCTGTACCTCTATATGGCTGGAGTCAATGGAAAGGGGAAGGTTCGTCACCCCCGCAATCTCTTCCAATGCCTGAAGCATCATGACCTTTTCATCAATGCCGCTCATCCCCATGTTCACGTCCAGAATGGAAGCGCCGTGCTCCTCCTGCTCCTGTGCAAAACGGGTGACTAGGTCAAAATTACCCTCCCGCAGCTGCTCCTGCAGTTTCTTTTTCCCGGTGGGATTGATCCGCTCTCCCACAATCAAAAACGGATCCTGCAGTCCGAAGGAAACACAAGCACGTTCGGAAGCCAGCCAGCTCTTCTCGAAAAGAGCGTTTTTGACCGGGATCAGTTCGTTGACCCTTTTGGTCATTTCCCGGATATGATCCGGCGTGGTGCCGCAGCAGCCTCCCAGAACACAAGCCCCGGCTTTTGCAAGAAGAGCCATCCCCTCTCCGAATGCTTCCGGCCCCATGTCGTACACGGTCTGTCCGTTTTCATTCAAAGAAGGCAGCCCGGCGTTGGGCTTTGCGATGAGGGGAAGGTCAGTCACCTCCGACATGCTGCGGATGATTTCTGCCATCCGTTCTGGTCCTGTGGAACAGTTGGCTCCGATGGCATCCGCCCCCAGGCTGGACAACACTACCGCCGCAGTTTTGGCATCCGTTCCGAACAGGCTCCTGCCGTCTTCCTCAAAGGTCATGGTGACCATCACCGGAACATCCGGGCAAACCTCCTTTGCCGCAATCAGCGCAGCTCGGGACTCCTGAAGGCTCATCATGGTTTCCACCACCAGCAGATCCACGCCCGCTTCCAGCAGACAGCCGATCTGTTCTTTATAGACTAAGACCAGTTCCTCAAAATCCATTTTCCCGATGGGCGCCAGCTGCTCCCCGGTCATGGTCAGATCTCCCGCCACCCAGGCACTTTCTCCCACCGCCTCTTTGGAAATGGATACAAGCCTTCCATTCAGCTCCCCAATCCGGTCCGCAAGGCCGTATTCCTCCAGTTTCACCCGGTTTGCCGAAAATGTAGGGGCATATACAATCCGACTGCCGGCCTTCACATATTCTTTCTGCAGCCGGATCAGCACATCCGGGTTTTCCGATATCCATAATTCCGGACAGACCCCAGCGGGCATTCCGCACCTCTGCAGATTTGACCCGGTAGCCCCGTCCAGAAATAAAAATTTTCCTGTTGTCAACTGTCTGAACTGTTCTTTTGTCATACAATCTCTCCATCATACTTTTCTTAAAGTTTCTAGTATTTTATCACGGATGAAAGGAAAAAGGAAGAAATTCTTCCGGAACATGCTTTATCTTGCTTTTCCTGTCGGATTATGGTAAGTTTGAAGAGTATTCTATGGTTGGAGGGGAATTGTTTTGAAAAGAGGTATCATTTTTGTGATGGTATACCTTTGCCTTTTTCTGCTTTCGGGGTGTGGCAGTGATCAGGCAATGGTTGCTTTTCATGATGAGATGGATGGGTTTTACACTTCATTGTCCGCATTGGTCAATGATCTGGAATCCATCGATGCGGATTCCGACACCGCAGTAGACGAAATGCTGTCGGATCTGGATGAAATGAATGTACTGTTTGAGCAGCTGGCTGCCATTGAGGTTCCTGCCAAGATGGAAGAACACTTCGGAAATGTGGCGGAGCTTGCAGACCAGGCTTCGGAATATATGGCGGGAGCCGATCAGCTGTATCACGAAGCATATGCGGAAGGCGGTTATGACGAATCGATTGCCCAGGCCGCCTGGGAAAATTACAACCGGGCAATGAAACGGGTTAATTACATCGCAATCCTTTTGCAGGGACGGATTCCCGAGGATGATAACATCACCGTTATCACAGAAGAAAATGAACCAGACTGGAATGGCGGCGAAACCGCTGCTCCCCAGCCGGAAACAGCATCCGAGTAAGAAAAAGGACATGCCAGAGGATTTGTCCCGGCATGTCCTTTTCTGTACCAAATCGGTTTCCTTTGCTTTCTACAGCCCTCTTCTCAGGATTCCAGATAAAGTTCCTTTAACCGTTCTTTCTTTTCCGGATCCAGTCCCATTTCATTCTCCAAAAATGCTTCCATCGAACCGAAATCACGTTCCACTTCCGCATAAACTGCTTCCAGATAGGAAGGCTCCACAGAAAACAACTTTTTCACAAGTTCTTCCGCTTCTCTGCGTCCGGTTCTTTCAAACGCGATTCTGCTTTGGATTTCCACCACGGATCTGGAAAATTCGTTGACTTTCAAATAGTCCTCCATGATGATGCGCCGGTCCGTCCCCAGCGCTTCCAGAAGAAGCATGGTTCCGATTCCCACCCGGTCCTTTCCGGCGGTACAATGCCACAGGATGCTTCCGGAGGTTTCCTTTAACAGTTCTTCAAAAAACCGCCGGTATTCCCTTCTGGCAAATTCCTGCTGCAAAAAACTGGAATACAGCTGACGCATATATCCTTCAGCCGCCGTCCTGCAGTTCTGCTCCCCTTGCAGCATGGAAAGCATCTGTCCCAGCATATCGCGGTCCGCTTCCTTTTCCCGGGTGATTCCCAGGGTAGTTTCATCCAGAATGGGGATATGCAGATACTCTGCTGCTTCCATCACCTGATCGGGACGCTGCCGCCGCTCTTCCTGTGTGCGGAAATCTATCACTTTTCTCAGGCCATATTCTTCTGTCAGGACCTGCCTGTCCCGGGCTGTGATTTCATGCAGATCCCCACTGCGGATCAGTTTTTTCTTTTTGATCCTGCGTCCGCCCTCTGCCGGGATTCCTCCCAGATCCCGGGTATTGGGTGCTCCGGCTAAGGCAATTCTCTCTATTTTTCCATATAATTCATCTTCCATTTCTCAGCGCAAAAATCCTTCCACAATTTTCTCTTCCGCTTCCGCTTCCGTAAGCCCCAGCGTCATCAGTTTGGTAATCTGTTCTCCCGCAATTTTACCAATAGCCGCCTCATGAATCAGAGCGGCATCCGGGTGATTGGCCTCCAGTTCCGGAACTGCGCTGATTTTCGCATGATCCATGATGATGGCGTCACATTCCGTATGGCCGCTGCAGGCCTCATTGCCAATCAGCCGGGAACAGAACTTCTGATAAGAATCCTCTTTTGCCACGGAACGGGAAACCACATTCGCTCCGCTGTCCTTCCCGTTACAATACACATCAAAATAACTTTCCGCCCTCTGCTTTCCATGGGTCATCAGCCGCTCCATCACCACCAGCTTGGCTCCGTCCGCCAGCGTTGCGCTGGTCTTTCTGACAGTGGAATCCACGCCTTTGATCTGCACGGTATCCATCTCCATAAAACTGTTTTCATCCATTTCCACGATGGTTTCCGGATTCATGATGCGTTCCCCGTTTCCGTCCCCGGAACCGTAATGCTTTTCCACATATTTAACCCGGGCATTTTTCCCGATAAAAAAGCTATGGATGCCGTCGTGCTTGCTGGCGTCATTGCCCGCATTATGAATCCCGCAGCCTGCGATAATTGTAACATCCGCACCGTCCCCGATATAAAAATCATTGTAAACCACTTCCGTCAGACCGGACTGGCTGATGACCACAGGAATATGAACACTTTTATTTTTGGTGCCGGGCTTAATTTTCACCGCAAGCCCTTTTCCGTCCTCCCTGGTATCAATCACAATCTCGTCCGTGGAGCTTCTCCCGATACTTTTCCCGTTTTCCCTGATATTATAAGCGCCTTCCGGTATCTCATGCAGCCCGGCCACTTCTTCCAGCATGTGCTGTGTAATCTGATCCATTCCTAAAACCTCCGCGTATTCTTATGCTTCCCCGCCCATAAACCTGCAGCTGCAGGCCTGCGTTTTTTCCAGAATTTCAGGAAGAATTTCATCCCTGTTCCCTCTGGCTACCAGCTGTCCGTCCGCAATCATCATAATTTCGTCCGCAATGTTCAGAATCCGTTCCTGATGGGAAATGATTAAAATAGAACCGTGGTTCGACTGATGCAGCTTTTCAAACACGCTGATGAGTTTTTGGAAGCTCCAAAGGTCAATTCCCGCCTCCGGTTCGTCAAACACGGTCATTTTCGTGTTTCGCGCCATCACCGTGGCAATTTCAATTCTTTTTAATTCCCCGCCGGAAAGGCTGCCGTTTACTTCACGCCGGACATAATCCTTAGCGCACAGCCCTACTTCGGAGAGGTACTGGCAGGCTTCGTCCACGCTGACCTTATCGCCGCTGGCCAGCTGGATCAGGTCAAAAACCGTGATTCCTTTAAACCGGACCGGCTGCTGAAAGGCATAGCTGATTCCCAGATTCGCCCGTTCCGTGACAGACTTATCCGTAATGTCCTCCCCATTCCACAGAATCTGTCCTGTGGTGGGCTTTTCAATCCCGGCGATCACCTTAGCCAGGGTGGACTTACCGCCCCCGTTTGGTCCTGTAATCACCGTAAACTTGTTATCTTCCAGCTTAAAGCTGATATTTTTCAGAATATCCTTCTGTCTGCTGTCCTGGGACACGCCGAAGGACACATTTTTCAATTCCAGCATCTTTTCACCAAACCTCCATGTGTTTTCTCCCTGGTATTATGCCATGAGAAAAAATCAGGGCACAATGGCATTATAAATCATTGACGGAGAAATTACAAATAATCTTCCCATTTTTTAGGAAAACTTTACATCAAAACGAAAAAGCCGGAGAGATTTCTCCGGCCTGCCATTTTTGCCCATATTTAAAACTTCTCGTACTGATCCACATCTACCACAAAGATTGTACAGCCGCCCACCTGCATGTCGATGGGGATCATGGAATTGGCGCCCGGCCCCATGCTTCCGGAGGACATGGACGGCATGGTATATTTTACAGACTGCCGCGCGCCCGCACATTCCTTCAGAATTTTCACCGCTCCGGGTACATTTTCATCCTCTGTGCCGATCACAAGTGTCACGTTTTTATTTTTTAAAAAGCCGCCTGTTGTGGAAAGCCGTGTCACCCAGTATTTTTCTTTGTTGAGTTCTTCTACCGTTTCATCCACATCCTCGGAATGCAGCATAGCAAAAATCATTTTCATAGGAATTTACCTCCTGTAACAATACGTTTTCTTCATTATAAACATTTTCGGAAGAAAAATCCATAAAAATTTTGCTAAAATGCATGTTTTTTTGTGAATTTAATGAAAAGATATTATAACAGCCTCTTATACATGTAATAATGCTCATGTCCTCTGGGTGCATCCGGCAGCGTGCCAAACACCTGATATCCCCTTTTTTCATAAAATTCCCGGGCCTGAAAATCAAAGGTATCCAGCTGAGACAGATAGCATCCCTTTTCCTTTGCTTCCTCTTCCGCCTGAAAAAGCAGTTCTCCGGCGATTCCTTTTCCCCGGTATTCCTCTGCCACCCACAGCGTGACCACGGAAAGGATATTCCACAGCATACTGCAGGCTAAAATCCCGCCGATCACTTTCCCGTCTGTATCCTTTGCACAGCGGCATATTTTATAAAACGGCTCTTCCTGAGAGGGGGGGACCATGCTCAGATTATAAGCCATCAGTCCGTCGTCAATCTCCTCTTCCTCCTTAAGATCAGGCACTGTTATCAAATAGTCCATTTTCATCCTCAACTTATTTATTTCTTTCCTGCCACCATCTCCAAAGTAGCGCCCGCAGGCTGTCCCGGATAAACCAGACTGCCGTCCTTGCACCGTATTTTCAGGCTGGGATACCGCCGCTCCATCAGACTATCCGGAAAATAATGATCCAGCACCGCTTCCACCTCCGTCTCTTCCAGGGTTTCGCCGCACTGCCTCTGTGTATAGCGTTCCAGCGCAACCGCCGACAGCATGATGTTTCCCAGCATAAAGACCGCCAGCGCCAAAGTGGCAGCCTTTCCGGCCCGGCGCACGATCCGGTCCACCCATTTCGAAACAACCGGATAGATATTTCTCACCCACAAAAGGGCCACCAACCCCCATCCAAAACAGAAAATCAGATTGATCCGTCCTCCCACATTAAACCGAAATCCGCTGTAATCCCAGAAGACGCTGCCGAAAAGAGTCTCTGTGACCACACTGCAGAGGTATTCAAAAATCCCTCCCAGCACCGTTCCCGCCAAAAAGAGATACCGGTCCGTCCGGTTCTTCATCCAATATAACGATATGGTGAACAAGACCACTCCCATCCCCCAAACCAGGCTGAACTGCCCGATGACAAGACTGCTCCTGCTCATAAAATGCCCCGTGGTCAGATAGCAGAATATGATTTCCACTATGGCGCCCAGAAAAGAGGCCAGCAAAAAGAGCCAGAATAATTTGATCAGCACATTTTCCCTGTTTTCATTTTCCTGTTTCTGCGACACGTTCTTTTGCATTTTTTTCACCCTTTTGTTTCTTTTTTTAGTTTATGCCCGGCTTTCATCCATGATCACAATCCTACCATAAAGGGAAAAAACTGTCGCTGACAAAACCCTTACCAATTTCTTAAATTTTTAGAAATAATATTCTGCGTATGTACCGCCGTCAAAAGAGAGGGGACGCCTCCTTTCGGTCGGCTTTCTTACACAAATCACTGCCTTCATAATAATACCGGCATTTTCCCAGGTGCTTGGCCTCGTACATCGCCCGGTCCGCCGCTTCGTAAAGCTGCCCATAATCCTGTCCCTGCCCGGGAAAATCCGCAATGCCGATGCTCACGGATACCGGTATCCCATCCCTGTGATCCAGTCTCTTAAGCAGCTGCTCTACTTTGCTGCGCGCCACCGCAAAATCATCCGTTCCGTTCATATAAATTATAAATTCGTCACCGCCGATGCGTCCCACCACATCTTCCTGCCGGAACACCTGCTTGATTTCTCTGACAATCCCGGCCAGAACATTGTCTCCTGCCGCATGTCCCATACTGTCGTTTATCATTTTAAAATTGTCGGCATCGACCATGAAAAAGAATCCCGGCTTCCCGGTTTCCAGCTTCCGGCTGATTTTCCGCTGAGCCGCTTCTCTGTTCAACGCTCCCGTGAGCGGATCCAGTGAAGATTTCTCCAACAGTCTCTGCTCCTTTTTCTTCTGCTCATGCACATCCGAAATTTTTCCGATCAGAGAGAGCGGTTTGCCCGCCGAATCCCGTAAAATCTGTCCCTGGCAGCCCATCCACCGGTACTCTCCTTCCAGATTCCGGAACCGGACCATCAAATCCTGCGGTTGGTCTGTCCTCATATGTTCCGATGCGTCCAACGCTTTCTGCAGCACCGGAATATCATCCGGATGAAGCACATTAAAACGATACCCCTTTTCAAATATACCTATTTTCCTGTCCGCCGGCAGGTCAAAACAAACCTCTATATTGGGCGTAAAAGTCATCGTTTTGGTCCGGTAGTCATACTCAAACAATATGGTATCCGAGAACCGGGACAACAGATCATATCGCGCCTGGCTGTTTAAGATTTTTCTGCGCTGATGGAGAAAAATATACCCGCATGTGCCAAACAGCGCCAGAAGGAACAGAAGAAGAGAGACGGAAAGTCTGGCCCCGTTTTTCATCATCGGAGCAGAATAGGTATTCAGTTCCCCGGGATAAGCCAGCGACAAAAGCATCCAGTCGTTATATCCCAGGCTTGAGACCACCAAAAAAAGCTGGGTATTCCCTTTTCCTTTCAGATAGACCGCCTTACCGTCTTCCTGCCCGAGGCTATCCTTCACCTGTTCAACCGCTTTTCCCCCCATCCCAAGTTCTTCCAGCTCCTCCAGCAGATTTCCTTCCAGGCGCTCTGAGTTGTCCATGATCAGATCCCCGTTTCGGTAAATCAGTATATTGGACTCTTCCTCCAATGCCGGCAGACCGGGCGGGGAAATCAAAAGGTCTGCATCCTGAATGCTGCGAAACGCTCCGATAACGGCTCCTTCGCGCAGGACCGGAACCGTTATGCTGAAAACGCACCCGTCTTCGCTGTCTTCTTGTTGATATACATCGGAAATGACCGTTTCCCCTCCAAGCAGGCGCGCAGTGTCCTCCTGACGAAAGCCCAAAGCTTTTGCATCCGTCAGATTGCTCAGCGTATCCGCCGGGAAATATTCCACATCGTACATCTTTTTGAGAGATTCGGCCACATTGAGATAGACTTCATTCCAGACCTCCTCCGGGAAGGATTGAAAGGACTCATCCGCTACGGCAACGGTATTGAGCAGATCCGTTTTTTCTGCGATGATTCTTCTGATTTCCGAAACCTGGCTCTGATGGCCGGACTGAAGACTTTTTTGAACCAGAGAAGAAAAAATCCGCTGGTTTTCCCTCTGATACATCTGCAGCAGGAATGCCACCACAATGCCGGAGAGTGTCAGACCCGCAAGAACAATCCATACCGCGCGGCGTCTGACCGCCTTTTGCGTTTTTTTTATGATTTTGTCCCCCATCGTGCACCTCCTGTCTCAGATAGAAATCCCCCTGTCATTATAACATATAATTGATAGAATAATATATATAAATATTTTCTAAATTGTAAAATAACTTTTGGAAACTCTGCCGGACTTTTCACACAAAAAACGGGGCAAATCCTGCATGAAACAGATCTCCCCGTTTTTTATCATAGAATTCAGTCAACTCTACCTGATGCCTGTCCGGCAAAGTCCAGGCACCTTTTTTCCTCTGCCTCCATAAGAGCCTTCCATTCTTCCGAAAATGCCGCCGGGTCTTTCTGTCCTAAATACTGCTCCATCCGGCTGACCGGCTCTTTATAAGCCTGGTTTAATCCTTCTTCCTTAAAATACAGGAGGGTGAAGGGATATCCCCAGGACACCAGTCCGGCCAGCCTGCCGTAACATTCCCGGATAGCGGCAAGAGGACAGTTTTTCCATATGAAACGGAAAAACAGTTCAAAGCAGAAATAGCAATGCTTTTCCGTCTGAATCTGTTTCAGCTCCGCTCTCAATTCCTCCCATTTATCCTGTCCTGCAGACTCCAGCGTAAACCTGGACACCTGGCAGATTGTCAAAGACAGAATCTGGAGGCTTTCCTGATGCATCCGCATTCCTTCCCGAATCTCCGGTTTTGAGAAATCCATTTTTACCGGTTCCATGCATACCTGCGTTCCTTTTCCCTGATGAGACCGCGTGATCCCCAGTTCCTCCAGCAAAAGAAGTGTTCTTCTGATCGTCGTCAGCGAAACCCCGTATTTCTTTTCCATCTGCGGCAGGGAAGGGAGATAACTTCCCACAGAAAATTCTCCCGTCATGATTTCCCGAATGATCAGGGAGGCCAGCGTATACCGCATTTGAGGTCTCTGCCGGTAGATATCCCAGTGAAAGGCAATGGGGCAAACAGTCTCCAAATCATACTCCTTTGCTGCTTTATCTATGTAATCATATAAATCCTGCAACAGGCGGCGGTTTGATGTTTCTATTTTATCTTTCATGAAAGAAATTGCATCTTCCTGTGACATTTCCCGAAGCTCCGGGGAAGTGATCACCGGCGGTTTATTCTCAATCAGATAAGGGTAACGCAGGTAGCGGATCCCCTCCGACAACAGATTGATCAGCAGCCGGTTGTTCCATGCCTTCAGCACTCCTTCATAAAATTTCAATGACAACGGCGTAACATCGATGTCAGCAGTCTGCAAATCCCGCTGCATCTTTTTCCAGTCACTCCTGTCCATCTGCCGCATTGCCGCTTCCCAGAGCGGCACGAAAAGAATCTCTCCCGCCTTTACAAAATCGAAGATTCCCTCTTTGCGCGGCACATAATATTTCGCCAGATTTTCGGCTATCTGTGCGGATTCTGCCTGAAAGACAACCACCGCCGGCTTTCTTTCCTCCGTTTTTATATAGCCTTCTTTTTCCAGCATAGCCAATGCAGCTCTTACCGTCCTTCTCCCCAGATGAAAAGCAGAACAAATCTGGGGGATGGACGGCAGGCTTTCGCCGCATCGGCAAAATCCAAAACAGATCCGGGTTTCATAATAATCAAATACAAGCCTGTGCAGACCCATATCTTTTTCCATTCTTTACCTCCCGGAATCTTTCTTTCTGTATTTTCAACAGCTGCTCACACCGTATTCCGATGTAGCGCAGCCCCTGAAAGAGAAAGGATTCCGGTACTATTATAAAATAGAATGGAAGCACTGTCTATATTTGTCAACCTCTAAAATCATTCCCCCTGATTTTTCACCCCGGGTCTGTTCAGATAGCGATGCAGCAAATTCATCAGTTCGTTAATGTCGACCGGCTTTGAAAAATGGGCGTTCATTCCGGCACAAATGGCAGTATGGATATCCTCTTCAAAGGCGTTGGCCGTCATGGCCACTATGGGAACGGACATCGCATCACAACGTTTGAGCTTCCGGATTATCTTTGTCGCCTCATAGCCGTCCATCACCGGCATTTGGATATCCATTAAAATGAGATCATAATATCCTTCGGCAGAATCGGCCATCATTTGTACTGCTTCCGCTCCATTGCAGGCTTCCTCCACCATTACTCCTGTTTCTCCGATCAAAACCCGCGCAATTTCCCGGTTCATGGCGTTGTCTTCCACCAGCAGAACCCTTCCGCCAAAACGTTCTTCTACAGGGCCTTTTGTTTCTTCCTGCTGTATCTCTTTCTCCCCGCTCAGTTCGTTCAGCATATAACACATTTTAGAACGATAAAAGGGTTTCGCCATAAATGCCGTCACGCCTGCCCTGCGCGCCTCTCCTTCAATGTCCACCCAGTCATAGGCTGTCAGGATGATGACCGGAATATCCGGCCCAACCACCCTGCGGATCTGTCGGGTGGTCTCCACTCCATCCATATCCGGCAGTTTCCAGTCGACGATAATAATCGAAAAAGGATCCGGCGTCTGCTTTGCCAGCACAACGCGCTGTACAGCCGTCGCTCCGTTTGTCACAAACTCTGCTTTAAGCCCGATGGTTTCCAGCAGTTCGGCCGTATTTTCACAGGTCGGTCTATCGTCATCCACAATCAGACAGCGTGCGCCGATCCAATGTTCCACAATCTCCTCCTGTTTTGCATCCTGTAATCGGAGGGGAATCGTAACGGTAAAAACCGAGCCTTCTTTTGGCCGGCTGTCCACCGTTATGTCACCGCCCATCAAGTCTACGATATTTTTCGTGATCGCCAGACCCAGTCCTGTTCCGGAGATTTTTCCGGCCGCATAATCCTGCGCCCGTTCAAAAGGCTGGTATAATTTCTGTAAAAATTCTTTACTCATGCCGATTCCGGTATCCGCACAGCAGAATACATAATTCTGATACCCTTTTTGCCTGCTCATATCCTGCCGGACTTCAACCGTAACACTTCCGCCCTCCGGCGTATATTTCACCGCATTGCTCAATAGATTCAGGTAAACCTGCCGGATCCGCAGCGGATCGCCGATCACCTTTTCCTCCTGCATAACCGGCAGGCGGACCTGCAGATCAAGTCCCCCTTCCTGCGCCTGGGGCCTCACCAGTTCCACAACATTGGAAACCAGTTCCGCCAGATTAAAAGGCTCTTCTTTCACGGAAAGCTTACCGCTCTCAATTTTGGACATATCCAAAATATCATTGATCAGACTGAGCAGATGCTGGCTGGAAAAACTGATCTTTTTCAGGCATTCGGATACCCGCTCCCGGTCCTCCAGGTGGGATGCCGCAATCGCTGTCATCCCTACAATCGCGTTCATAGGCGTTCGGATATCATGACTCATATTGGATAAAAACCGGCTTTTTGCCACGCTCGCCGCTTTGGCATTTTCCAGCGCGCTCTGCAGTGCGCAGCGTTTCTGTTCCTCTTCATAGCGCTGATCATCAATCCTTCTTGACAACAGGATTGCCAGTCTGTCATCGGAATAAGGATTTTCTACGGAAACAATCTGCGTGGAAATCCAATGATACTGTCCGTCTGTCAGCATATATTTGGCTTCCTGGGAAATTTCCCGGCGCCGCTTCAGTCCGTTCAGAATATTTTCCGGTTTAAAACGACGCTGAAACTCTGCCGCATGATCAGGATGCAGGGTATTACAAAATTCCTGATAGAGCCTGCTGTAACGATCCTCAGATCCCAGTCTCACCATGAGATTCTTCTCCACATAAATGAATTTCATCTGATCCTTTGTCAGATTCAGGCTGATGATCACCGGATACACGCTGGAGATTGCGCCAACCAGCATAATGCGCTCCTGCCGCTTCTCCTGTTCCGCTGTCTCCTCCGCCAGCTTTTCTGCCGTAATATCATGAAATGTGGCAATTAAAATCGGATTCCCCGTCTCATCCAGTGTTTTCTCCACAAGACCTGCCATCCAGAAAACACAGCCCTCTGCCGTTACCGCCCGGCTTTCGAAATGCTGTTTCTGTCCGAAAACGGCTGTCTGATGCAAAACAGCGCTCAGGCTTTCATAGTCCTCCAAAACAACCGCGTCCCTGAGCGGTCTCTTTTCTGCCTTCTCATATCCGAGAAGGCGCATTCCCTCCCGGTTCAGCTGAAGAAAACAATAGGGTTCTTCCAGTGTCAGCAGGGCAATTCCCACCGGCACCGCATTGTACAGATGCCCGATATAATCCGCCTGACTGCGCAGCCGACGGTTCGTGGAACGGATATACTGAAAGTATTCTGCCACCAGCAAGGTGATTCCGGCAAGGATACTCACGCTCAATACCAATGCCCGGATCAGAATATCCTTTGTCTGTGCATCCACCACATCCCGCGGAATTATTGACACCAAATACCAGTCGGAACCAAGTTCCAGAGGAATAAATCCGAAAACGGTATCTTCCTCCATATATGTGAATGTGGCCCAGCCGGTCTCCAGGTTTTGTAAGGACTCCCGAAACTGCCGGAGACTGTCTGCCGAATTTTTCTCCTCCGGCAGCATATCAAACAGGTTTTGCACCGTCTTATTGCTGTCAGGATGGGGCGGACGGATCAGGATATCCCCGTCCGTATCCATCACATAAGAAAAACCGGCTCCGTCATAAAAAGAAATGCTGAAACTGTCCACGATCTGATCCACTTCAAATTCCTTAATCAGATATCCTTCCGTTTTGTCCTTTAACCGGACTTTCCTGTATAAATTGAAGACATTGACGCCCGTAATACTGCTGATATGGGGATCAATAATACCGCTGTCAGACTCGGCGTCCAGCCCTTTTAAAACCGCTTCCTCTGTTTTAAAAGCGGACGGATAGCAGGAACCGTCTTCAAGATACAACCGTATACTCCTGTCTTCCTGCCCATAACTATTCGTTATTTTTTCCAGTTGATTTGTCTGCTTTGCTGTCAGGGAGTTTAAATATTCGGCGGCAATCCCCATTGACCGGTAGCCGTCCTGCAGCTGTACCCGCAGGGTATTGCTCCCCTGCCGGGTTCCTTCCAAAATTGTGTTTATGGACTGCTGCCATAACTGTTCCCGGACCTCTGTCACAAAAACGGCGGCCATTCCCGCCAAAACGGCAGATATGATAAGGGCAGTGATCCCGACCCTCTGTTTTAGTCTTTTCACTTTTTGATCCATCTCTACCTACCTCTTTCCCTATCGGTCCATCCAGTCCATGGCATCCTGCAGTGACTCCCCGGATAACAGCATCTGTGTCACTTCGGCTGTTATATTCCAGATTGGCAGTTTCAGATGCCCATCCGTTCCGATTACCGTTCTCCCGGATTCATAGACCGAAATCAGCGACCGGGTCTCCTGTGTGGAAGAAGGTCCGCCTCCTTTTATGGGGCTGAAGGAGGATTGTTGATCTGCAAATTCTCTTATATTCTCTTTTTGTATAAAATATTCCACAAATTTAAGCGCTGCGTCCAAATTCTTGCTATCCGCATTCACACAAAGTCTGGTATCCGCGTTGATCACGAGCATGGAACCGTCTTTCAGGACAGGCAGGGAAACCACCTGAAAGGAAAACCCGGGTTCCATCTCTTCCACTCTTCCCGACGCCCATACTCCGGTCAGCATAAAGGGCGACTTCCCTTTTACAAATTCCGCCAGATCATCAGAGGTTTTCCGGGTGTTCAACGCTTTTTTGGCATCCACATATCCTTTATCAATGAACTCCTTTACCAGTAAAAATCCTTCTGTGAGATAATCGCTCAGCTTCTCCTGTCCTCTGTTGAGGCGTTCAAACACTTCCGACTCCCTGTTTTCCTGATATACCGAATAAAATCCCCGTCCAATGGCCAGTGTTTTAAGGGAAATATCATTATTGGCGATGATCGGAGTGATGCCCTCGCCCACAAAATAGTCACAGACCGCTTCCCACTCTGCAAGATTTTCGGGAACTTTCTGCCGGTGTTCTTTCAGCAGGTCCAGATTGCAGTAAAGTCCAAACGCTGAAACGGTGGTGGGCACCCAGTAAATTTTCCCGTTTTCCCTCATCTGGCCGAGCATCTGCTCCGTATATTCCGGAATTGCAGAAAGCCCGGAAAGATCTGCTGCCTGGCCGTTTTCCTCCAGTTCCAGCAAAGTGTCGTGATTGGCCATGAAAATATCATTTCCTTTTCCGGCGGCCATCCGTTTGATCAAAGTATCCTGATAACTGCTTCCTTTCATGCTCTCATAGGAAACTTGAATATCCGGGTTCTCTTTCATAAATCCCGTCAGGATCTCCTCTATCACCGCAACATTCTCCGGCTCATATTTATTTCCGAAAAAGGTGATCCTGGTAACTTCACTCTTTGATTTTCCATGAGACACCACCTGATTCCGGTTTCCGCATCCCGTCAGCAGCGAAAAGACAGCTGCCGAAGCCAAAAAAAGCGCCAGAATTCTCTTTCCCATCACAATCCCCCAAGTACAGTACGTATATTTCGCGCAACACTGTTCACTTAGGTATCAGTATAGCATGGATTATTTGGAGATGCAACAAAAAATATTTTTCCGAACCAGGAACAAGTGCGCTTCCTATTTTTTGATTCCAAACAAAAACCAGGATATCTCATTTACAATTGCAAATGAGATATCCTGGTTTTTTATATAATCATTGGCTGTAAAATATGTTGATAATCCTCATAAAATCAGCATAGCATCTCCAAAAGAGAAAAACCGATACCGCTCTTTGATGGCTTCTTCATAGGCCGCCAGCACATGTTCTCTCCCCGCCAGCGCGGAAACCAGCATCACAAGCGTGGATTCCGGCAGATGGAAATTGGTGATCAGCCCGTCCAGAACCTTAAACTGGTACCCCGGATAAATAAAAATTTCCGTATTGTCACAGCATTCTTCCAGATGTCCGTTTTCATCGGCAGCGCTTTCCACCGTGCGGCAGCTGGTGGTTCCCACGCAGATTACCCGGTGGCCGCTCTCTTTCGCCCGGTTGATTTTATCCGCAGCCTCCTGTGATACCTGATAATATTCGGAGTGCATATGGTGTTCCAGCACATTGTCCACTTTCACCGGGCGGAAAGTGCCAAGGCCCACATGGAGGGTCACATAAGCCAGGTCCACGCCCATGGCTTCCACCGAAGCAAGCAGTTCCCGGGTAAAGTGCAGTCCTGCAGTAGGCGCCGCAGCAGACCCCTCGTACTTCGCATACACCGTCTGATAACGGTTTTTATCCTGCAGTTTATGGGTGATGTAAGGGGGCAGCGGCATTTCTCCCAGAGAATCCAGCACTTCTTCCCAGATTCCCTCATAGGAAAACTGCACCAGACGGTTGCCCTCTTCCACCACATCCAGGATTTCGGCATGCAGTCTGCCGTCCCCGAACACGATCTTCGCACCGGGACGCAGTTTTTTACCGGGTTTTACCAGCGTTTCCCAGACATCCTTTTCCCGGCGCTTTAACAGCAGAACCTCCACCGCTGCTCCGGTATCCTCTTTCGTTCCCAGAAGCCTTGCGGGAATGACCTTGGTATTGTTTAACACGAGACAATCGCCGGGTTTTAAAAAGCTGCAGATTTCCTTAAACACATGATGTTCGGTTTTTCCTGTCTCTTTGTCCAGCACCAGAAGCCGGGAAGCGCTCCGGTCCTCTAAGGGATCCTGGGCGATCAGCTCCTGGGGCAGGTCAAAATAATAGTCGGAAGTTTTTAAACCATCCATTACAGACACGCTTTCTCCAAAAAGGCCACATAGCCGCATTTTGTCTCATAGATATCCGCTTTGCTGGTAGCTTCCCAGGGCGCATGCATGGACAGCACAGCAACGCCGCAGTCGATCACATTCATGCCATAGAGCGCCAGAATATAAGCGATGGTTCCGCCGCCGCCCACATCAACCTTGCCAAGTTCCGCTGTCTGATAAGCCACGCCGGAAGACTCCATGACGGAACGGATATGGGCAACATATTCCGCGTTAGCATCGTTGGAACCGGATTTTCCTCTGGCGCCGGTGAATTTGTTGAATACCATCCCTCTGCCGAAATAAGCCGCATTTTTCTTTTCAAAAGCGGATGCATAGGAAGGGTCAAAGGCCGCGCTCACATCGGAAGAAAGCATGTTAGAAGCCGCCAGACATCTTCTGACATTCAGCTCACTGTACTCTCCTGCCAGTTCCAGCACTTCGGCAACCGTATTCTCAAAGAATCTGGACTGCATGCCCGTAGCGCCTACGCTGCCGATTTCTTCCTTATCCACCAGAATACAGCAGGCAGTACGTTCTGTCTGTCCCACTTCCAACATGGCTTTTAAGGACGTATAAGCGCAGACCCGGTCATCCTGTCCGTAACCTAACACCATGCTGCGGTCAAATCCTGCTTCCCTGGCTTTCCCGGCAGGTACCACTTCCAGTTCCGCGGAAATGAAGTCCTCTTCCTCAATGTCATAATTTTCTTTGAGCAATTTGATGATGCCCGCTTTCACGGCATCCTTCTCTTCCCCTGCCAAAGGTTTACTGCCGATGATGATGTCCAGTGCTTCCCCTTCAATCACTTTGGCCGCTTTCTTCTCCAGCTGTTCTCCTGCCAGATGGATTAACAGGTCGGAAATAAAGAATACCGGATCCTCTTCATTTTCCCCGATGTTCACTTCCACGATGGTGCCGTCCTTTTTTGCCACTACACCGTGGATCGCCAGAGGCAGCGTCACCCACTGGTATTTTTTTACACCGCCGTAATAATGAGTATCCAGCAATGCGAAATCGGTATCCTCATAAAGAGGATTCTGTTTTACGTCAAGCCTGGGAGAATCGATGTGAGCGCCCAGGATATTTAAGCCTTCTGTCATGGGTTTTGTGCCCATTTGAAACATGACCACGGCCTTGTTCATCAAAACCGCATAGACTCTATCCCCGGCGGAAAGTTTTTTCCCTTCTTTGATCAGTTCGGGAAGCTCTCTGTAGCCTGCCTCCTCAATGATGTTGACAATGGTGTCCACGCATTCTCTCTCCGTTTTTCCATTGTCCAGAAAATCCATATATTCTTTGGCCAGCGCATCCACCTGCGCCAGCCTTTCCTCGTCATATGTTTTCCATGCGTTATTTCTTTCCATTATTTTCTGTTCTCCTTTCGTCTTCTTTTGCTTTCCCCCAGTACGGAACGCACCAGTTCCTTCGCCCTGGGCACTTCCTCATCGTGAATGCGGAAGATACATACTGACCTGCCGCCTGGTTTCATGAAGAAAAACTTCTGCAAAAGCCCCTCGTCCTCAAAATGACAGCAATAGGAAATCCTGTTTTTGAGAAGGATCTTTTCGATCTTCTCCTTCGTTTCCATATCATATACCTTGCAAAAATCAACCTCATTATTTACCGGTCCGGAAATGATAGATTTTTTCTCCATTTTTCCCCTCCATCACTGTCTCAATTCGATTCCAAGTCTCTCCAGTCCGTTTAAGATTTTCTTCATGGCCGCCGTGATATCCGCATCCTCCAGTGTCCTGTCCTTTGCGCGGAAGGTGATCGTATATGCGATGGATTTATAACCTTCCCGAATCTGGGAACCCTCATAAATATCGAACAGGGAATAGCTCTCCAGAATTTTTCCGCCGCGCTGTGTCAGCACCGCTTCAATCTGTCCTACCAGCACTTCTTTGGGAACTACCATGCTGATGTCCCGGGTCACAGCGGGGTATTTTGCGATTCCTTCATACTTCCGGTCAAAAGATGCCATTTCCACAATACAGGGCATATCGATCACGGCCACATAAACTCTGGTCCCGATATCGTAATTGTCACAGACTTTGGGGTGGACTTCCCCCAGATAGCCTACTGTCCTGCCGTCATAGATGATGTCCGCCTGGCGTCCGGGATGTAAAAACGGTTTTCCGGCAGCCGGATCATAAGCTGGCTTTTTGTTCATTCCCACATGCTCGAAAAACTCTTCGATCACGCCTTTCATGGTGAAGAAATCTCCTTCCCCGTAAAATCCTAAGGTGAACTGCATCCGTTCATCCGGGAGCTCCGTCAGAGGCAGAGACTTGGGCAGATAGATGTTGCCCAGTTCATACAGCCTCACATCTTTGTTCCGACGGTTATAGTTGGTAGCAAGGCTTGTGAGCATTCCGTTTAAAGAGGTGGTGCGCATCACGGAATAGTCTTCGCCCAGGGGGTTGGAAATGGTCACGGTGTTTCTCAGCTCACTGTCTGCCGGAATCAACAGCTTATCGAACACTTTGGGGCTTTCAAAAGAGTAGCACATCCCCTGGGAAAAACCGCAGAATTCCGCAATATCCCTGGCTTTTTCCTCCACCCTTCCCTGAAAGGAAATCTTACCTGTGGTGGCTTCGCCGGAAGGCAGGGTTGTGGGAATCTTATCATAGCCAAAGAACCTTGCCACCTCTTCCGCGATATCCGCAAAACCTTCCAGGTCCTGCCGGAAGGAAGGGATCTCAATTTCATTGGTTTCACTGTCATATCTCAATTCCAGCATTTCAAAAGTTTTGAGCATGTCCTCCCGGGAGATTTCCGTTCCCAGGAAACGGTTGATCTTTTCCGGCTCGAATGCGATGTGGCGCAGGGGTTTGATGGGTTCGCATACATCCACCATACCGCCCACCACTTCTCCGCAGCCCAGCTCTTCGATCAGCTGGCAGGCACGGTCGATGGCCGCCGCCGCATTGACAGGATCCAGTCCTTTTTCAAAAATGCCGGAAGCATCGGTACGCATACCGATGCGCTTTGCGGATTTCCGGATGTTGGGTCCGTTAAAGGTGGCCGCCTCAAACAGCACGGTTTTTACATCGTCGGTAATTTTACTATTTTCCCCGCCCATGATGCCAGCGATGCCCACTTCTTTTTCGGCATCACAGATCATCAGCACTTCGGAATCCAGCTTTCTCATCTGTCCGTCCAGAGTCTGGAACTCCTCTCCGTCTTTGGCACGGCGCACAATGATCTTATGGCCTGCGATGGTATCCAGGTCATAGGCGTGCATAGGCTGTCCGTATTCCGCCATCACATAGTTTGTGATATCCACCAGATTGTTGATGGGACGAATGCCTGCCGCCGCCAGTCTTCTCTGCATCCACCTGGGACTGGGCGCAATTTTAATATTCTTGCAGACTCTCGCACAATATCTGCTGCACAGATCCGTATCCTTCACTTCCACGCTGATATAATCGTTCACATCTTCCCCGTTGTCATGTACCTCTACCACAGGCGGAACAAAAGGCTTGCGGAAAGTAGCCGCCGCTTCTCTGGCAATCCCTAAAATGCTGTAGCAGTCCACGCGGTTGCTGGTGATCTCATACTCAAATACAGTGTCATGCAGCCCCAGAGCCTCGACGGCGTCCGCGCCAACCTCGGCGTCCTCCGGGAAAATATAAATCCCGTATTCCGGCGCTTCCGGATACATTTCACGGCTGCTTCCCAGTTCTTCAATGGAACACATCATGCCGCAGGAGGGAATGCCGCGCAGCTTCCCGGCTTTGATCAAAATGCCTTCTTCCGGCAGAGGGCCGCCGTCATGACCGCCCGCCACCATACCGCCGTCCAGCACAACGGGCACCTTGTCTCCCTCTTTCACATTGGGAGCGCCGGTCACGATCTGTACCACCTCGGTGCCTACGTTCACCTGACAGACAATGAGCTTGTCCGCATCGGGATGTTTTTCAATTTTGTCAATCTGCCCGATCACAATCTTGTCCAGATTTTTATCGGTCCTTTCAAACCCTTCTACCTTTGTGCCGCTCAAAGTCATGGCATCACAATATTCCTGATCGGTGCAGGAAAGGTCGGGTACATATGCTTTAATCCAGGATAATGCTGTATTCATTTTCTTTTCTCCTTCCCCTTAGAACTGCTTTAAGAATCTGACGTCATTTTCGTAGAGCAGGCGCATGTCGTCAATTTCATATTTTAACAATGCGATACGTTCCAGGCCCACACCAAAAGCAAAACCGGAATATTCCTCCGGGTCGATACCGCTCATTTTCAGCACCTTGGGGTGCACCATGCCGCAGCCTAAAATTTCAATCCAACCGGAACCCTTACAGAATCGACAGCCCTTGCCTCCGCACTTAAAGCAGCTCACATCCACTTCCGCACTGGGCTCTGTGAAAGGGAAATGATGGGGTCTGAATTTGACCTTTGTATCCTCCCCGAAAAGCTCCTTTGCAAACTCGGCAAGCGTCCCTTTTAAATCCGCGAAAGTAATGTTTTTATCGATAACAAGCCCTTCGATCTGATGGAAGGAAGGGGAATGGGTAGCGTCCACTTCATCGGAACGGAACACTCTGCCGGGAGCGATCATGCGGATGGGCAGCTTCCCTTTTTCCATACTGCGGACCTGTACCGGAGAGGTCTGGGTGCGCAGCACGATTTCCTCATTAATATAGAAAGTATCCTGTTCGTCCCTTGCCGGATGATCCTTGGGGATATTGAGAGCTTCAAAGTTATAATAATCCTTTTCCACTTCAGGGCCTTCCACAACCTCGTACCCCATACCCACGAAAATACGTTCCACCTCTTCCAGCGCGATGGTGTTGGGATGGCGGTGCCCCACTTTATTTTTCTGCGCGGGCAGCGTCACATCGATCACTTCGCTCTTTAACCTGGCTTCCCGGACGATGTCCTCCAGCTTTGTTTTTTCCGCCTCCAGCGCCTTTTCAATTTCCGCGCGCACCTCATTGACCATCTGTCCTACCTTGGGACGATCCTCCGGCGCAACTTCCTTCATCCCTTTTAAAAGTTCGGTCAAAGCGCCCTTTTTCCCCAGCGCGCTGACTCGCACATCATTGAGCTTCTCCAGATTTTCGGAAGCTTCAATCTGTTTTAAAACCTCTTCCCTGATCTTCGCTAATTTCTCTTTCACAGCAAACTCCTTTCCTTTTCCTCACACATAAAAAATCCCCGGTCTGTTTCCAAACCAGGGACGAAAAAGTTTCCGCGGTACCACCCTCATTCCTGCTCCTTTATAAAGCAGGCTCTTCATTCCAGCGTAACGTGCTCATACGTTCCGGCTTATTTTGCCCGACTCACTTTCGCTTTATCGGAATACTTCGGCCGGACAGCTCCGGTGGGAATTTCGCCGCCATACCTTTACCCGGACGGGCTCACAGCCAATGACCCTTCCTCTCTGCATGGGAAAATATGCGCTACTGGCACCTTCACAGCCTTTCTCTATTGCCGGTCTCTCCCTGTCCATTCATGCAGGGACATCCGGCTGCCCGCCTCTTTCACGGACTAACAGCTAACCTATATTCTATGTAATTCTGCAAAAAAAGTCAAGCCTATTTCTTCAGTATTTCCCTTCTGAAGGGAGCAGCAAACCGATTGATATGAGCGCCGATCAGGAGCAGATACATACAAAAATACAGCCACAGCATGATCACGACAATGGTGGAAAGACTTCCGTAAACGCCGAAGCCGTTGAAATTTTCAATATAAATGGAAAATCCCCAGGAAAACAGGTTCCAGGTAACGGCGGAAAACAGCGCTCCCGGAAGCTGGTTTTTCACCTTCAGTTTCATGTTTGGAACAAAGGCGTATATCATCATGAAGGCCGCTGTTAAAATGCCCCAGGTAAACAGGGGTTTTAAATGCATCAGAAACGCCAGAAGCTCTTCCAGCACGGGAATATGTTCGCTCAGCACCCGGACGATGGTGTTGCCAAAGACCATCAATACCAGAGAGATCAGCAATAACGCCAGCATGATGATGGTATAAAAGGACGCCATGATCCGCTGCACCACATAATTGCGGTCTTCCACCACCCCGTTCATGGCATTCAGCCCGCGCATCAGGGCGAGCATTCCTTTTCCGGCCGACCACACAGTCACGATGGCGGCCACGCTGATGACCCCTACCGTACTGTTATACAGGGAATCCACCAGCGATTTCATCAACGGCACCATGGGCGCCGGCATCATCTTTACTGCAGTGATCAAATCCTCTTTCTGCAGCGGTGTGAGGGGAAGCAGAGAACACACCAGTATAATGATGGGGAATAAAGACAGAAAAATAAAAAAGGCAGAGCTGGATGCATAGGCATTCACGTTGGTTTTTGACATATGCCGGGCAAATCCGGTCGCCATACGGATCAACTTTTTCATGTCACCCCTCCTCTCTGATACAGTCACGTTTCGTCTGAAATCTCATAAATATCTTTCATTTTACATCCTTTGTAAAAGAAGGACAATATTTCTTCTGCATTTTTCCCGGACAGCGCCATATTCTTCGCTCCGTTCTGGGATAAGCCAACCCCGTGGCCGAAGCCGCCGCCGGACAGGGTATATCCTATCACAAACCCGTTTTCTTTTAAAGTGTCGATTGTAAAAAATGCGCTGGGCACCATGGATGATGCATTGGCACTGCTGCCATCCTGACGGATCACCTGTGTATTTCCGTCACAGAGAACATAACGGATATTATGCTCTGTTTTCACCAGGATATCAGCGTTTTCTCCGATGATTTCCAGTTCGCTTGCCACACCTCCGGGCCCTCTTTTGGTCACCGAGATCTCTTTTATTTTTCCGGTGGAAGGAGGTTTCAAAGCTCCCCAGGTACCGTCCGCCTGTCTGGTCCAAATTCCGTCCGCATTTGCTTCATAACGTTTGGCTATGGCCCTGTTGATCACGTCCGGATCCAGGCTTTCCACCTGATAGTTCCATCGATACCAGGCTTCTTCACTTTCGTAGAAATTCTCCTTTTTCTCCATTAGAAAACTGCCAAATACCGCGTTGTCCGTCAGAAGCGCCGCCTGATCTTTCAAGGGCGACATCACTTCCGCCACATCTTCTTTGCCGGCAACGCTCTGTGACAGCTCCATATTCTCGGTATTGACCGCCTGGGCCATTAAATAGGGATATTTTTCCACGGTGCCGTTGAGCCAGACTCCCGCATCCGTGCCATAGCCGCAGGATGTGGAATAATAGTAAGCCTCCGCCAGATCATCCCCGTAAAAAAGCGCCTGCCCTTTTGTCTCTTTCACCGCCCGGGTAGTTTCCGTATTCTCTTCGATATTATTATAAACCTGAAAACCGGCGCTGTCATCCACATGGGCCCCATAGGCAGGAAGCCCTGCATGACACATTTTGGAAAAAGCGTAAGTGCGGGCGCACACAGCCTGGCTTTTCAGCGCTTCCAACGGATAGGATGCGGGCATTTCACTGGGCACCACCGCATATAAATACTCTTCCAACAGCACCTCATTGATCACCACAATCCCATCCCGGCTTTTGATAAACTCCAGACTGCCCCGATAAGAAGGTGTCCCCTGGGTACGCTCCACATTGGGAAGGCTGATGTGTCCGGTTAAAATGTCCGGCTTAATCCGGACCCTGTCGCCTTCCTCAAACAGACTGCTGTCCTTTGAAAGAACAAGTTTTTCCCCCGTCGACAGTTTTACCGTTTTCGTACTGCCATATTTTCCCGAAACCACTGTACATTCACAATCAGGCACCAGCTCCACCCGGTCATGATAAGCGCCTCCGAATCCGGAGGTTTTCACCAGAACGCGGATGCTTTCCATCTTTTCCTCACGGGGCACCAGAGCGGCTTCGATCACGCCGTTTTCTATCACAAAATCCGTAAAGGCATAGCCGATGCGCAGATCAGTCGTGTACAGCTTTTTCATCCGTCCGTAAAGCCGGTAAATTTTCAACTTTTCTGAAAATGGAAAATATCCCTGTCCTTCGATTTCCGCACCATTGTCCGCAATCCGCAAAAGCCGTCCGGAAACCTTGTGATTTTTAAAAAGTGCTTTGGTAACACAGCCGTTTTCAAAGGTGAGATCCGCGACCTGATCACGGATTCCCTTTCCCTCTTCTAACAATTTCTCCATTTTCACCCGCATCGTCTCTTCCGGCTTTTCCTCCGGCAGGTTCAACAGGATTTCAAAATCATTCCAGAAACACCGGATCCCCTTTTCTTCCATTTCCATCACCCATACATTGGACAGGGTAAAACCGTTCTCCGTTCCTTTTTCCCGGAGCGCATAGAGTCCGTCGTCCCTGGAAACCGCTGTGATGGGTCTGCGCCAGTTCTCCTGTTCCCGGAATTGTTCCGCAAAAAAATCCCATTTCCGGTCCACCGCCGCCAGCTGTCCCTCTTTGAATGCGCTTCCGTCATTTTCCTTCACTCCATCCTCCAAGGCCAGTATGGTGACAGAGATATCCCTGATCCTGCCCTGAGGATCGTAACTTTTTCTTGCGGCATCGAACCAGTCATACCAGTCTCGCGCTTCCACGCATTCTTTTTTCCCATATGTACTGCGCGGGAAAGCCTCCAGGCTCTCCGGCAGAAAGGACAGCATCGTTTCCGCCTGCCCTCCGGTGAGATACCCGTTTCCTTCCGAAGCATCCATTTTCTTTAAGGCGGCCAGCACAGCGTCCGCATCTGTTTCGGGTGCGCCGTCTGCGGCGGCCGCCGTATCCGCCAAAAGCCAGACAAGGTTACCTGCTTCCTGCAGAGAAATATAGGTACCGTTTTGTTCCTGCATGGGCCGGACAATTTTTACCACCGTCCTGCCGATCAGATATAAAAGCGCAAAACAGCCGGCCACAATCAACGCAATTTTGCACAGCAGCCTGATCTTTCGCTTTCTCTGTTCCCTTTTCCTGCGGTTTTGTACATAAAGCCGTTCTGCCATGTAACCCTCCCGGACAAGTTTTCCTAAAATGTAAAAGGCAGCCACAAGGGCTGCCCTTTTCTTTCGTATGCGGACTGCTCCGCTAAACCGGGCAGGAAACCTGCTCGATTATCCCCAAAATGCCGCCCCCTATCTTCTGACTCCTAGCCTAAGCCAGGTGGGTAACCGCAACCGGCGCTTCTGCCTTCCCCTGCGCAATGAGGGCCTGACATCGACCCGGCAATATAGGAATCCCGTTTAAAGTAAATGTAGGTTCAAAACGATAAGGGTTATCGAACATCTCAGGTTATCTCTATTATATCCAAAACCCTCAAAAAAAACAACAGGAATTTATAACCGAAATTGCATATAGTAAAGAAAAAGGCTTTTTATGGAAATTTATATTGTAAAACAGGGGGATACGGTGGACAGCATCGCCCAAACTTTCGGTGTCCCCGTGGAATCCGTCATTTATAATAATCAGCTTTCGGCACCTTACAGGCTGGCCGTCGGTCAGGCCCTTTTGGTTCCTTCCGGGGAGGAAAATCCGGACAAACGTCCTGTATGGTCGGGCGGTTACGCCTATCCATATGTTGCCCGGGATACACTGGAACAGACACTCCCCTGGCTCAGCGGCCTCTATGTTTTTTCTTACGGCTTCACCCCTGACGGAATCCTGCTGCCGCCGACTCCCGATGACGCTTTCATGATTGAACTCGCCAAAGAGTACAATACCCGGCCGATCCTCACCCTGACTCCGCTGGGAGAAGACGGTTCCTTCAACAATTTTCTGATTCATGAGCTGGTGAATAATGAGGCTTCCATACAGACACTGATCGAAAATCTCCTCGCTGCAGTGCAGGAAAAAGGCTTTGAGGGCGTGGACATCGATTTTGAATATATTCTGGCAGCCGACAGAGACGCTTATGTGGATTTTGTCCGACAGGTCCGGGAAGCAGTCAACACCTTGGGGTATGAAGTTTCCGTAGCCCTGGCGCCCAAAACCTACGCCGGACAGCCGGGCGTGCTGTATGAAGGCAAGAATTATTCCGGGCTGGGAAAGGCGGCGGACAGCGTGCTGCTGATGACGTATGAGTGGGGGTATACTTTAGGACATTAATGCAAATAGTATTATAAGAATCAATTAACTAAACCTTTTGAAAATTCCTGAAAATCTTATAATTTTTATTGCTAAATTTGTATTTTTTTTATATAATAGAATATAATAGATATTGAGTAATTACTCTTGGCTCCCGTCCGGTTTGTCCGGGGAGCCTTTTTACATTCTTACCCCTAGTCCACTATGCAAACCTTGATGAGTGATAAATTGTTGATAATAATCTATCCTGGCAGTAGGATTTCTGTATTTAAAAATTACTGATCTTTTTCTATCTTTACCGTTTGAAATTAATTGTCCTATATATCCTGCCTCAAAAAGATACATCAACATCATTTTTGTTTCTTCTATCGAAACTTTTTTCCCTGGATTTTGCTCATTTGTAAGCCTATTTATATCAGTAATGCTAAATGCTCTTCCTCCAAGTCTTCTAAAAATTGATGGAATTGAAATAATCAATTCATCATCTATAAATCCTGATAATTCATTCTTCATTTCTTCAATAAAATATCTGTTAGAGTAAACCTTCAATGAATTTTGCATTTCAGATAATGATAATGATTCATTATTTGGATATTCAGACTGACAGTATTTCATAAACTGCAATACATCTCTTGGCTTAAATAATGTAAAATCCAATACATATTCCCAAGAATCTTTTCCTCTGATCTTTCTTGGAAAAATATTATACCACCAAGTAGATATCTTATCTTCCGACGCTCCAGACATAGCGAACCTTAGGTTTACAATATCTTTCAAATCACCTAAATGTTTCGTCCAAGATATTGTAATAGAACTGTCATGAATAATTTTATTCAAGTCTGGATCAGTTACCAATGAAATAAGGTCTTCTCTTATTAATAACAACACCTTAATATGAACCTTTTTTGAAAATAATTTATCATTTATAAAATCTGCACTTCTTATTAAACTCGCAATAATTTCCATTTTATTTTTCTTATAGCGTAGAATATCATCAAACCCGTCAATAATTATTACAACTTCTCTGTCATTAAGCTCTATTTTGCATAAATTATTTATCATTTTTTCGTTAACCAGTGAAATACGCTCTAAAAATGTTTTTGGCATTACTTTAAATTCCCGCTCAAATACAAAATCAAATTTAGCAATTTCTGCACCAACTTTAATTTTTGTAAGCTTAGAAACATCTGCTTTAATTCCAGCATCTAATTGAAATCCCAAGCTATCTAAAAGTATAGCCATATCGCTCACTTCTTGTGATTCCGTCATTTGCAATGTATTAAATAAAAATTTGTATGCAGATAGTAAAAGTAAAAAATCCCATGAGGTTTTATACTTTTGTGTTCCTACCACATCACTGTCAATACCGGTTTTAGCAAATGTAGAAAACTCAAATTCATTAAGATTCATAGGAAAAGCAAATAGGCTTTCACTTTTATCCGATAAAGACTGGATTTTTGAACAATATGCCGATTTTCCCACTCCTTTTCTTCCTATCAGTAAAAATTCGTATGAATGTAACAGCTTGTTGATAATATTCCTTGGATCACAAAAAGCAATTTCAAATAATTCTGGAATTCTGGAATATTCCTTAGTTGCGTCTGCAAATCCAAATTGATAGTCTTTCAATAACATTTGCTTATTCTCCCCTCTACTTTTTATTTTATAGTAACCTATTTTTCGACAAAATTCAATGTATCCCTTTTTGGTATCAACACTCAATTCACCTTATTTTTTCAGAAAGTATAATACTTTTATATATACAAAATCTTAACCTTGTGAATCACACCTACAATTCCCGTTTTTGCAAACCGCATCTGTACCGCTTCGGCCTGCTCTCTGGTCCAGACATCCGCCACGGAAACAGTATAAATCACTCCAGGTTCTTCCGCCGACGCTGACTGCTCACCGGTCGGATCCTCATAGCACACATCCAGATCCACATTACCGCTGATCCCCGGCACTCTGCCTGTGCTGGTATACTGCCAGCCCCACAGATCGCGGCCAACATCCGGGGATTTATCCTCCCTGGGGGCCATGTCAAACTGCATGATATTGTATCCGGCATAATACCGGGCCACCCACAGAGGACACGCCGCAAACTGTTCGAAATCAAACCATCGTTCATTGTATACATACCACCCAGCGTAGAGTCCGAACTGGTACCCAGCGGCCTGTACGACAGTCTGGGCCGCCTTGATGCACTCTCCTAATAACACCCGTCCAAGCGGCTGCAGCGTCTCCCGGTCCTCCACATCCCACCAGACAATTGTACCGGTCATTCCGCTGGCCTGAAGGAGTGCCACCACCTGGCGCGCCTCTTCTGCTGCCATCGCCGGAGACGTTGCGTAGGTATACTTGTACACCGATACCGGAATCCCATGCGCCCCGCATCCGGCCAGATTGGCCGCAAACTGATTATCCGCCTTCCCGGACCGCCGGATGGACCGCAATACCGCAAACTCTACTCCGGCAGCACTGACCGCGCCCCAGTCGATCACTCCCTGATTATCACTTACATCTATTCCTTTCCACATATTTGCCTCCTTTTCTGACACAAAAAGAACGCCCCGAAGGACGTTCTCCTTATCGTTATTATGCTTCAACTATCTT
>CABSCP010000041.1 GCA_902476265.1 uncultured Lachnospiraceae bacterium | reverse complement strand
ATATTCAATTTTCAATCTGCATTGGAATTAGATTTATCTAATTCCGAGAACTTATACCTCATTTTCCTTTTCCGTTCAATCTTCATCGTCTTCTTCTCTTCTGCGTGCCAGAGAATTCTGTACTCTGGTGTAAAGTTCCTGCGCCGCATTATAGCCCATCTTCTTCTGACGGTGATTGACGGCCGCAGACTCACAGATGATGGCCAGATTCCGGCCGGGACGGATCGGAATATTATGGCAGACCACCTTGTTGCCCAGATATTCCGTATATTCCTCTTCCAGGCCGAGCCTGTCATATTCTTTATCCTTGTCCCAGTCCTCCAGACGGATGACCAGGTCAATATTCTGAGTTTCCTTAACGCTGGAAGCGCCGAACAGCGCCTTCACATCTATAATGCCGATGCCTCTCAGCTCGATGAAATGCTTTGTGATATCCGGGGCCGATCCTACCAGCGTGTCCTCGCTCACCTTCCTGATTTCCACCACGTCATCGGTAACCAGGCGGTGTCCCCTCTTGATCAGTTCCAGCGCGGCTTCGGATTTTCCGATCCCGCTCTCTCCGGTGATCAGCACCCCTTCCCCGTAAACGTCCACCAAAACGCCGTGCACGGAGATGCAGGGGGCCAGCTTCACATTCAGCCAGCGGATCAATTCCGCGGTAAAGGCGCTGGTGGCCTTCTTCGTCATCAGAAGCGGCACGCCCTTTTCAACGGCGATTTCCCGGAAAATCTCGTCGGGATGCAGCTCCCGGCAGAAAATAATGCAGGGGATCGGATAGGAAAGCAGTTTGTAAAGCATCTCCCGTTCCTGATCTTCCGGCATACTGCCGATATAAGAATACTCCACAAAACCGATGATCTGCAGGCGCGTCGCTTCAAAATGCTCAAAATAGCCCGCCATCTGCAGTGCCGGTCTGTTGATATCCGGCTGCGTAATCTTAATGCCCTTCACCTCGATTTCAGGTGTCAGGTTTTCCAGCTTCATCTTATCAATGATTTTAGTCAGACTGATGCTTGCCATAACCCTTCTCCTTCTCTTTTTCCCAAAGTTGACACCATCAAGCGGCCGGAATGTACTCATCCCGGCCGTTAGGCCGTGTCTTTATTCTTTATCTTAACATAGATTCTTCCGTCAGACAATCTTCCTGTTTGGGTTTATGGAAAAAATCAAAAATTTCCTGCGCCACGGGAATCGGTATGTCAGCCCTCTGCGCCAGTTCCTCCACCGTAGCCTCCTGCACCTCGTAGATGGAAGGGAAGCTGCGCATCAGGGCCTTGCGCCTGGCGGGTCCGACTCCCGGAATCTCATCCAGTATACTCTTCACCTGGTCCTTACTGCGCAGAGAACGGTGATATTCGATGGCAAAGCGGTGGGCTTCATCCTGTACCCGGGTGATCAGCTTAAATCCCTCCGAGTTCTTCTCAATGGGGATTTCCACATTATGATAATATAGTCCCCTGGTACGATGGTTATCGTCCTTGACCATACCGCATACGGGAATGGCAAGCCCCAGTTCATCCAACACCTGACAGGCGATATTAACCTGTCCCCGGCCGCCGTCCATCAGAAGAAGGTCCGGAAATTTTGTGAAGCTGCCGAATTCCCCGGCCAGCTGTTTTTCCTCCAGCTCCTTTGCTTCATTCAGGCCGTGCACAAATCGTCTGGTCAGCACTTCTCTCATGCAGGCATAGTCATCCGGTCCGGCCACTGTTTTGATCCGAAACTTCCGGTAATCACTGCGCTTTGGCTTTCCTTTTTCATATACCACCATGGAACCCACATTTTCAAAACCGCTGATATTGGAGATATCGAAGGCTTCCATCCGGTCCAGGAGAGGCAGTCCCAAAAGAGCTTCAATCTCGTGTACCGCGCCCACGGTCCTGGCTTCTTCCCTTTTGATTCTCTCCCGGTCCTTTTCCAACACCATACGGGCATTTTTTTCGGCCAGTTCCACCAGCTTTTCCTTCTGCCCCTTCTTGGGCACCCGGATGTGGACTTTGCTTCCCCTGCGGGCGGACAGCCATTCCTCCAGGATTTCAATCTCCTCAATTTCCTTCTGTAGAATCAGTTCCCGGGGCACAAAAGGGGTCCCCGCATAAAACTGCTTCACAAAATCCAGAAGAATCTGAGATTTGTCCGAATCTTCCACCCGGGTCATATAAAAATGTTCCCGTCCGATGAGCTTGCCGCTTCGCACGAAGAAAACCTGCACCACCGCTTCACCGCCGTCTTTGTCCAGAGCGATAATATCCTTGTCCTCCCCGTCGCTGTCCGTAATTTTCTGTTTCTGGGAAACCTGTTTGACACTGTTAAACAGATCCCTGTATCGGGCGGCCTCCTCAAATTCGAGATTTTCCGCTGCGGCCTCCATCTTCGCCTGAAGGTCGTCTAAGATCATCGCATAATTCCCGTTTAAAAATTCCAGTGCCTTATTCACATTCTGACGGTATTGTTCCCGGCTCACATTTCCCTGGCAGGGAGCCAGACACTGTCCGATGTGATAGTTCAGGCAAGGGCGGTCCAGGCCGCAGTCCCTGGGCAGAACCCGGTTACAGGTGCGCAGCTTAAACAGTTTGTTTAACAGTTCAATGGTATCTTTCACCGCCGCTGCCGATGTGAACGGCCCAAAATAGCGGGATTTGTCCTTTTTCATCAGCCTGGAAAACAACACCCTGGGATAATCTTCCGCTACCGTCACTTTGATATAAGGATAGGTTTTGTCATCCTTTAACATGGTATTGTATTTGGGGTTGTGTTCCTTGATCAGATTGTTTTCCAGCACCAGGGCTTCCAGCTCCGAATCTGTAACGATATATTCGAAGCGGGCGATCTGAGTAACCATCTTTTCAATTTTGGGACTTTTGGCCGTGCTTTCCCTGAAATAAGAACGCACTCTGTTGCGCAGGCGGATCGCCTTTCCCACATAAATAATATTGTCCTGCGCATCATGCATAATGTATACGCCCGGCTTAGCGGGCAGTTTTTTCAATTCCTCTTCAAAATTGAATCCCATATATTCCTCCGGATGCTTCCACAGTCTCTTTTATCCGTGATACCGCCAAAATGCCGGGGCCGCAAAATCTTTTTTTCTGCTGCCGCCGGCATTTCCCTGCTCCGCCATCCGGACGTCTCAATCTTCATCCTGTATGGCGGTTATTCTTTTTCCTCTTCATCTTTGCGGAGCGCGGCGCCTGAAAATCTGCCCACCGGTCCTTCTGTCTGGGCGCCCGGTCCGGGATTGGGCGGCATCCAGCGTTCCTGCCCGCTGTCCTGCTTTTCCTCTGCCCCATCTTCCTGTTTCTGCTGCCGGGCTTCAAACTGCTCCCAGGGTTTTAAAGTCTGCTCTTCTTTGGAAGGCACATTTCCCTCCCGGCCGCCTTCTGCAGAAACAGTGCTGTCCTCTGCCGTCTTTCCATCGGACAGGGCAGGTTTCGGCAATACGACAGCTTTTTTAGCCGGGCCCTCTTCCTTCTTCTCTTCCGGCTCCGGCAGCCCCTTGATCTTCCGGTAAATTCTCATAAATTCCTTACCGGTAATGGTCTCTTTCTCAATGAGGAAAGCAGCCAGCTGATCCATCACTTCCCGGTTTTTGGAAAGCAGCTCCAGCGCTTCCTGATAACATTCCTTTAAGATGCGCATCACTTCCTGATCGATTTCCGCCGCCGTAGCGTCGGAACAATTCAGAACGGAACGCCCTTCCAGATACTGGCTTTCCACAGACTCTAGCCCGATCAGTCCGAATTTTTTACTCATGCCAAAACGGGTTACCATGGAACGGGCCAGATTGGTCGCCTGCTCGATATCATTGGCAGCTCCTGTGGTAACCGTATCAAAAACTATTTCCTCCGCTGCGCGGCCGCCCAGATAGCCCACCAGCATATCATGGATTTCCGCCTGGGTATTCAAAAACTTCTCTTCCTCCGGCACATGCATCACATATCCCAGCGCGCCCATGGTTCTGGGCACAATGGTGATTTTCTGCACAGGTTCGGAATTCTTCTGCAGGGCCGAGATCAAAGCGTGCCCCACCTCATGATAGGAAACGATCCGGCGTTCTTCAGCGCTCATGATGCGGTCCTTCTTCTCCTTGCCCACAAGTACCTGTTCCACGGCCTCAAAAAGATCCTTCTGGCAGACGAATTCCCTGCCTTCCTTTACCGCATTGATGGCGGCCTCATTGATCATATTGGCGAGATCGGAGCCCACCGCGCCGCTGGTTGCCAGGGCGATGGCATCAAAATCCACGCTTTCATCCATCTTCACATCCTTGGCATGAACCTTCAGGATATCCACACGTCCTTTTAAATCGGGTTTATCCACGATGATCCGCCTGTCAAAACGGCCCGGACGCAGCAGCGCTTTATCCAGAATCTCCGGACGGTTGGTTGCGCCTATCACCAGGATTCCCTTGGAGGTATCAAAACCGTCCATCTCGGAAAGCAGCTGGTTTAAGGTCTGTTCCCGCTCTTCGTTCCCTCCGCCGTACTTGGAATCCCGGCTCCGGCCGATGGCGTCAATCTCGTCGATGAAAATGATACAGGGGGCATTTTTGGTGGCTTCCTTGAAAAGATCACGGACACGGGAAGCGCCCACACCCACATAAAGTTCAATGAAATCGGAACCTGTGAGGGAGAAAAAGGGGACTTTCGCTTCCCCTGCCACCGCTTTTGCCAGCAGTGTCTTACCGGTTCCGGGAGGGCCTACCAAAAGTGCGCCTTTTGGCAGTTTCGCGCCGATTTTCACATATTTCTGGGGATTATGCAAAAAATCCACCACTTCCTGCAGGGATTCCTTCGCCTCATCTTCCCCCGCCACATCCTTAAAAGTAATCCCTGTTTCCTTCTGGACATAGACCTTGGCGTTGCTCTTTCCCACGCCCATGGGCCCGCCGCTGCCGCCCATTCTTCTGAACAGGAAAGTGAGCAGAATCCACATCAGTCCTACAGGCAGGACATAGGTCAAAATCAGAGTGAGCAAAAATCCGGAGCTGTCGGGAATATCTTTTCCGAACTCCTCCACGCCGTTTGCCTGCAGAAATTCCGTCAGTTTGTCATCCGAAATCCCTTTTCCGGTAAAATATGTCATTTCCGGCATGGTATTCAAAATGCTCTTCGGTTTATCGCTCTTGGGAATGATGTAGATCTTTTCATCGTCCCAGGTAACCTTTCCGGCTTCCTTATCCGTCACCATCCGTTCAAATTCGTTGAAGGAAATTTCCTGATTGGTGGCGCCGTTTAACATTTTCATAAAAAAGCTCATGCTCAGCAGTGTGACCACCGCTGCCACCGCCAATAAAATCAGGCTCGTCTTTTTGGGATTCTGTCCCGGCCCTCCCGGTCCTCCCGGCCCCTGGGGACCGCCGCCGCTGCCCTGTCCGCCTCCCGGGCCTCCGTTATAGGAATTCATATTATTATCCATCCAAATTAACCTTTCTTCTTTATCAATAGAATTGCACAATTATCTAATAATTATAGACATTCGCCGGCGATAAATCAATAGATAAACCGTGAAATTGTTGTGTACAGCCATTAAACTATTCTTAATTTTTTTTCCCGAAACGGTAGATTTTTTTCATGTATACGTTATATAATCATGGGGTAACCTAAAAACAAATGAAAGAGGCATATAAAATGAACATCGGATTTGATAATCAAAAATATCTTCAGATGCAGTCCGAACACATCCGGGAGCGGATTTCCATGTTCGGAGATAAATTATACCTGGAGTTTGGCGGCAAGCTTTTTGACGACTACCATGCATCCCGGGTTTTGCCGGGATTTGAGCCCGACAGCAAGCTCAAAATGCTCCTGCAGTTAAAGGACCAGGCAGAAGTCGTGATCGCCATTTCAGCCGGCACCCTGGAAAGCAATAAGACCCGCCGTGACTCCGGTCTGACCTATGACCTGGAGGTTATCCGGCTGACAGATTCCTTCCGCAAGATCGGTCTGATGGTGGGCAGCGTCGTCATCACCCAGTACGCAGGTCAGCCCGCTGCGGACCTGTTTAAGAAAAAACTGGAAACCCTGGGTATCCGCTGTTATATCCATTATGTCATAGAAGGCTATCCCACCAATGTGGAGAAGATCGTCAGCGAGGAAGGCTACGGCAAAAACGATTATATCGAAACCTCCCGCCCGCTGGTGGTGGTGACCGCGCCGGGTCCCGGCAGCGGCAAGATGGCCACCTGCCTCTCTCAGCTTTACCATGAGCACAAACGGGGGATCAAGGCCGGATATGCCAAATTTGAGACGTTTCCCATCTGGAATCTGCCTTTAAAGCATCCGGTCAACCTGGCTTACGAAGCGGCTACCGCCGACTTAAACGATGTCAATATGATCGACCCTTTCCATCTGGAAGCTTACGGCGTCACCACAGTCAACTATAACCGTGATGTGGAAGTGTTCCCTGTGCTGAGCGCTATTTTTGAGCAGATTCTGGGCGAATGCCCTTATAAGTCCCCCACTGATATGGGTGTCAACATGGTGGGAAACTGCATCATAGACGACGGTATCTGCCGGGAGGCCTCCAATCAGGAAATCATCCGCCGCTATTACAATTGTCTCTGCGATTTAAAGCGGGGCAACAGTTCCCAGTCCATTTTATATAAACTGGAACTTCTGATGAAGCAGGCCGGCATCTCCGTGGCAGACCGCAAAGTGATCGCTGCCGCCATGGAACGGGAAACGCTTACCGGCGCGCCCGCCCTGGCAATCGAACTGCCCGACGGCACGCTGGTCACAGGAAAGACTTCCCCACTGCTGGGCGCAGCTTCCGCCTGCCTCTTAAACTCTTTAAAAATACTGGCCGGAATCGACCATGAAATTCATCTGGTTTCCCCTTCGGCCATCCGTCCGATCCAGTCTTTAAAGACGGAATATCTGGGCAGCATCAATCCCAGACTGCACACGGACGAAATCCTGATCGCGCTTTCCATCAGCGCTGCCGCCGATGAAAATGCCGCCCGTGCGCTTGCCGCGCTGCCGCTGTTGAAAGGCTGTGAGGTTCATTCCACCGTGCTTCTTTCTTCCGTGGACGAAGGAATTTTCAAGAAGCTGGACATGCACCTTACCTGTGAACCCAAAACCGAAGAAAAAGCCAAAGAAGATAATGACTAATCAAAAACACCGGTCTGCTGCAGACCGGTGTTTTTTCCTCAAAGCTTCTTGATATAATGTCCCACAATGTTCACGCCCTCGTTCATGACAATGAACGCCTGGGGATCATATTTTAAAACAATCTGTTTGAGTCTTGCCACCTCATACTTGGAAATCAGTATGTAAAGGATATTGGACTTTTCATTGGTATAAGCGCCCGTGCTGTCCAGCCTGGTGATCCCGCGGTTGAGTTCCTTAAATATCTCCGTCTCCAGCTGATGGTTGTCCTTCTTTGTGATGATCCGTACCTCCACATTGATGTTCTGGGAGTGCTCATGATCCACTGCAAAGGAGCTGACCGCCGCATAGATCAGGGAATAGATCACAGTGCTCACATTGAACAGGAACAGACAGACCGAATACAGAATCACATTGGTGATCAGATTCACTTTCCCCACGCTGAAATTCGGCTTCCATTTTGTCAGAAGCATACCGATGATATCCATGCCGCCCAAAGATCCGCCCATACGCAGGGCCACTCCCATGCCGTAGCCGCATACAATCGCACCGATCACACTGCCTGCCAGAATATCATTGGGCAGAAGAGGCGTCCGGGGAATCGGAATCACCGATAGAAATACGGTGGTCGCGGTAACACAGATGATCGTTTTCGCAAAAAACTGTTTTCCAAGATGCCGCATCGCCAGAATCAGGGCCGGTATGTTAACCGCATAATAAATCAACCCCGCAATATCAAAGTTCTGCAGCGGAAGATGCAGATAGTTCACGAGCAGAGTACGGATGACCTGGGCCATACCCATCATTCCTCCGCTGTAAAGTCCGGCGGGCACAATGAACAGGTTCACCCCGGCGGAATAGATCGCCGCCCCTCCCACCGCAATGCACAGACGCTTTCCCTGTTCCCTCATCTGCTCCTTTGATACATCCCGTATAATTTCCATGCCCCTTCCTCCCTTATCCTGTGCGGATTGTCCTGCCTGTCCAATCCGCAGATATTCAAAACTCCGTATTCCTATTTTACTATGCCCCACCCCTTCTTTCAAGAAAAAAGAACCGCTGTCCGAAGGTTTTCCCCGTCTGACAGCAGTTCTTTCTCACAATGTCTGCAGTTTTAAGCTTCTCTGTCAATCCTGCCCAGGAATGTCAGCAGATATATGCCGCAGATTCCGACCAGGACGTAGATGATACGGCTGATCCAGCTCATATCACCAAAAATCAGCCGCACCAGGTCCAGACGGAAAAGTCCGATCAGCCCCCAGTTTACCGCGCCGATAAACACGATGATCAAAGCGATATAATCCAAAGTTTTGCTCATTTTTTCAGCCTCCTTTCATACAGCTTAAGTATTCCCTGAAACGAGGCAGACTATGTAATTCAATCGTTTTTAATTGTCAAAAAAACATTATCCAGTGAATTCGATGTTTTCCACAGTTCCAAAAAGTCTTCCACTTCTATCGCGCGGTTATAATTTTCGTTTTCCGCATTTGCCAGATTCTTCAAGGATTCTGCAACATAAATATATTCGTCATCATATCCTACAACAGGAACGTAATGAAGATAGGGCTGGAATGTATTGACCCTGATCAGCGCAATCACAGGAGTTCCCCTGCTCACCCGATATTTCAAATCTTCCAGACTGCCGGATAAGATGCTGCACCGATAACCTGCTGCGTTCAGGTTTTTCCGCAATCCGACCGGCCCCAATGACCCGTCAGGATTCTTCCCGGTAAAACTCCCATGCAGTTCCAATCCTGTCACATCTTCCCCCAGACTCCGGAGCACATAGGCGGAAGAATAACCCGAACATTCATAATGCTTCTGATAATCAAAATAATTATCATCTACTATCATAAATTCAGACGGTGTCACCATATGAACGTATAGTTTATAGATCCCCAAACCCGCAAAAAATATCACAAAAATGATGAGAATGCTTAACAGAACCTTTTTAACGACATGCTTTTTTTGACCGTTTTTTTCTCTTGCCATCATTGCAGCCCCCTTTTTCTTCGTGTAAATTATTATACTACTGAGGGTTACTCCCTGCAATTGAAACGCCAATTATCACAAAAATCGGCTAATTTTCACAAAAACGGCAGGTTTTTACGGCTGCGGCGATCTCTCTGAGCCTGTCATGGCGGCGTTCAAAAAAATATAAATATGCACTGCAAAATCGATTCCTATTTTCCCCGTTCGGCTGTTGCGTCCCAAGCCTCCTGCATCCGTTTCGGCACAGCGCATAATAACGGCACTGCCTGCATTTCTGCGGTAATGTCTCTTCCTTTAAAAAAATGCTGCCGGTCTCCGGCATTCTGTCAAACGTAAAATCCGGGTCCCATACATTGCCTGACCGCCACTCATCCAGCACATAAAAATCACAGGGATAAATGCTGCCGTCCGCCTCGATTACATTCTGGAAACTGCATGTGCCCCGCTGTTCACAGGCCTCCGGCTGCTGTCCCAAAAGCAGTGCAATATAACTCTCAAACTGCCGGATATAAGGCTGCTTCCCTTTTTGCAGATCCTGATCCCAAAGATCAAACAACTCCACCAGAAAGTGCCCGTAAAGTTCCGGCGTCAGGGAATAAGACTGTTCCCTGTCCGCCTCCTTAAGCGGTTCCAGACAGGGAATATACTGCTGCCAGCGAAACCCGTTTTTTCGGAAAGCTTCGTAGATCCGGCGAATTCTGGGCGCAGTTCTGGCATTCACTACCGTCAGAACATTGAACGGTACTTCCTGCTCCTGAAGCAGTCGCGCCCCCCGCATCACCTTTTCCCATGTCCCGTTTCCGGCTGCATCCTTCCGATACACATCGTGCGTCGCCTTGATGCCGTCCAGGGAAAGACCCACCAGAACCCCCTGCTCCCTCCAAAATGCGCACCATTGCCGGTCGATGAAAATACCGTTGGTCTGTATCGCATAATGGACGCTGCACTTTTCGTTCAAATATTTTTTCTGCAGGCGGACCGCCTCCTCATAAAAGGCAATTCCCGCCAGCATGGGTTCACCCCCCTGAAATGCAAGATTGCATTCCAGAGGGGCGCTTTCTGCGATTTTTCTGTATAACTGTTCCAGTGTTTCCAGGTCCATCCTGCCAAAACTCGCCCGCTCTCTGTTCTTCATCTCGTCCGCATAGAAACAGTAGCTGCAGTTTAAATTGCAGAGCCCGGAAACCGGCTTGATCAAAACACTTAATGTCCGCATATTTCACCCTATTGCAAAATCGTATAAGTGGGGTTCCCTTTCCTTCAATTATTTCGTCTTTTTCTCCATATATTCCTCATAACCCTTCTGCTCCAGTTGCAGAACCTCTTCAATTCCCATGGATTTCACCGTATCCCGGAAAGAATCAAAATGATCCAGGGATTCCGCTCCCGTGATGAATTTTAAAGTCATCTCATCCACATACGTATAGATGGGCGTTCCAACTTCCGCTACCGTCTGCTGATCTTCTTCATCCAGCTGGAACGGGGGCAGCTGCAGGGAACTGTCCGATTTATCATCATCCGACCACATCAGGCGGCTGTTTAAAGCTCCTTCGCTCTTTAAAAGGTTCGCATGGCATTCCACATCAGGATAGTTGACCTTTGGCGCAAAATGAACTTTGTAAATGTAGCTGGCTTCCTCCGTGCCGAATTTCCCGTTGTTGAGCATTGTGTCGTTATAAACTCTCTTATCTCCCTGCCAGTCCCAGTTCACGCCTTCCACACCCCAGTTATAAAGTTCTGCGCCTTCTTCCGTGTATGCGAAATTCATGAATTTCATTGCTGCTTCCACATTTTTACAGTCTTTGCTGATCGCAACCGTAGTCTCGTTGAATTTGGTTCTCGGCCATACGTCACAGTCATCCCAGTGCAGCTGTTGCCCCTCTTCCAATCTCGGATAAGGCGCTGAAACCACATTGATTCCCTGGGCCTGTCCACGGTTATAGCTGGCAACAATGGCTGCCAGATAAGTACCGATCTGGCCGGTATCAAACAAGGTATCCGACTCTGTGCCCTGAATGCTGGAAAAATCCTTGGAGATGTATCCTTTTGTATACCACTTATTCAAAAGAGCCAGATAGTCCTTAAATTTATCCTCCATGGGCGCAAATTTCACCTTGCCATCCTGTTGGTAAAAACGGTTTCCGATGTTCATATACAGATCATACATCCCCATGAGCTGCACTTCATATCCGGTCCTGTCCAAAAGATAAGGCGTAATTCCCTTTTCCAACATCTTCTCAAACATAACCTCAAAATCTGCCACCGTCTGCGGGATCTCGCATCCCAGTTCATTCAGCAAATCCTGATTTAAAATCCATCTGCGATGCGGAGGATCCCCTATCGGCTTATAGTTGTTAAAGGTAGCAATCCTCCCTTCGTTATCCGTAGATTCCCGGTAAAACTCTTCATCCTCCGTCAGTATTTTGTAATAGTCCGGCGCATACTCCGGCACCAGGTCCGTAAGATCCAGAAACACGCCGTCCCGCATTCCCTGGAATTCACCGCCGGTGTAGTGGTCTGCAAAAGCGATAATATCCGGCAGTTCATCTCCTAAAAACAATAGATTGAATTCTTCCTGTTCCTGCCCGATTGCCGGATGTATAAATTCGATCTGAATCCCCAGTTTTTTCATTGCTTCCTGATAGGCCGTATTTTCATTATAACTGGTGATGTATTTGGCTGCGGCGCCGTTTAACGGCACCCAATAGGTCAATGTGACCGGTTCCTCCGTATTTCCGCTTCCTGTCTCCACCGTTTTCGCCGTCTCCGTGTTCTGCACTTCTCCTGACGCCGCCTTCCCGGCGTCCCCGCATGCCGTCAGCCCAAGCATGGTCACTGTCAGCAGCAGACTCAGCACTCTTTTCTTTGTCATTTTTACCCTTCCTTTCCTTTTTGTAAAATTTATCATTCTTTCACCGAGCCCATCATCACTCCTGACATAAAATATTTCTGGGCAAACGGATAAATGAACAGAATTGGTACCGTGGAAACCACGATTGTGGCATATTTCACCACTTCCTGCAAAAACATCACATCCGTATCCGCCATGGAATTACCGCTGGTGGAATTGGAAATGAGAATTTCCCGCATGATCAGCTGCAGCGGAAATTTTGTCCGTTCCCGCAGGTAGATCATTGCATTGAACCAGGAACTCCAGTGTGCAACCGCATAAAATAAAATCATAACAGCCACCGTCGCTTTCGACAATGGAAGAAATATCCGAAACAGGATGGTGAAGTCATTGGCTCCGTCCAGCCGGGCGGATTCCTCCAGGCTCACCGGCACCGATTGAAAAGCCGTTTTCATCACAATCAGGTTCCAGGTGGACACCGCCCCCGGTAAAACCATCGCCCAGACCGTATTATACATTCCCAGGCCTTTTACCAACAGGAAGTTAGGAACCAGCCCGGCATTGAAATACATGGTGAAAACGATCAGAAGCGTCATGGTCTTCTTGAACATAAATCCTTTTCTGGAAAGCGCATATGCCCCAAGCGTGGTGAGAAACATATTGATGGAGGTTCCCAGCAGCACATAAAAAATGGTGTTTAAGTAGCTCCTGGGGATGTTGGGATTTTGGATGACCACCTTATAACCTTCCAACGAATGTCCCAGGGGCTTTAAAATTACGCCTGTATGCCGCATCAGTTCAATAGGGTCGCTGAAAGATGCCATCACCACATGCCACATGGGATATAGGCAGACCAGCGCCATCAGCCCCATCAACACATATACAATTCCGATAAATATTCTGTCGCCTGTCGCTTTTCTTTTTCTCATCTCTTCCTCCATGCCTTACCACAGGCTTTCCTCCGTCGCTTTTTTGCTGATGTAGTTGGCCAGCACTAAAATGATCAGGTTGACGACCGAATTGAACAGCCCCACAGCTGTGCCATAACTATAGTTACTCAACTCCAGCCCCTGCCTGTATATATAGGTAGAAATAATATCTGCGGTATCATAGGTGAGAGGACTGTACAACAGGAACACTTTTTCAAATCCGGTGGTCAGAATATTTCCCACGCGCATGATCAGCTGTACGATAATGATCGGCACCAATCCCGGAAAAGAAACATAGAGCATTCTCTGAAAGCGGCTGGCTCCGTCAATCGTTGCCGCCTCATACAGTCCCGGATCAATGGTGGAGAGCGTCGCCAGATAAATGATACTGCCCCAGCCAGCTTCCTGCCAGATTCCGCTGAGCACATACAGCGGCCGGAACAGTCTCGCATTTGCCAGAAGGTTACTGCGCTCCACCCCGAATAAAGAAAGAAAATCATTGAAGATTCCGTCTGACCGGCAGAAGGTGACGAGCAGCCCGCACATAACAACCAGCGAGATGAAATGAGGCATATAGCTGACGGTCTGCACTACCTTTTTATACTTTTTGCAGCGGATCTCATTGATCAGAAGCGCTACGATGATCGGTACCGGAAAAGCGAACAGAATCTGCAGCACATTGATCAACAGCGTATTCCGGATGAGTCTCCAGGCATAGGGACCTGTCAGGAAATCCACAAAGTGCTTCATCCCCACCCATTTGCTTCCCGCAATACCCAGCGCCGGTTTAAAGTTCTGGAATGCGATCACCACACCGCCCATGGGTCCATAGCAGAACACTGCATAATATAGAAGAACCGGTATCAGCATCAGATAAATATACTTGTATCGTATGAAATTTCTTCTTAATCTCACCGACATTTTCTGTTTTGGTTTCATATCTGTTTCCTTTCGTCGTTGTGTCTTTCGATATTTGGAGTTTACTATTCTTAGACATATTTTACAATTTGTGATTTCTATTTCGTATGTAAAAAAGCAATTTGCACAACATGTCATTTCTTTGCAATATGTCTTTTCCTGTTTTAGGCAAAAAAGAGCCATCCGGGATCAACGGATGGCACTCTCAACCATTATTCTGTTCACGGCGTCTCCAAGATTTCTGTCTCCGTCATTTCCCTCCACCTTTCGCAGACGTCTGACAGCCCTTGCCGCCACAGGCCCCCCTGACGAAAGTCTGGCCTGCAGCTCCTTTATATCGGTCAGTTCCAGATACCAGAGTAGCAGCGCTTCCAGCAATTCATGACTCAACTGTTTCCAGCGCGGTTCCTGCGCCAGATTTTTATCCTGGACCGGATCATTCTGCCTGTCAAACAGGCGGAGGCACCTGTCATCCAGATAATATTCCAACGAAAAACGCTCTGTGATCAGCGCCATACTGTGCTGGATATAAGAGACAGCGCAGGTACGGGGCATATTCTCATTGTGCACAAGCGGTGTAAAAAGATCAAACCCGTTGGCCTCTCTGTAACAGCCCCCCGCCGCGCCCACTATACTGGGCGCCAGATCCACGGTACTGGCAAAGCTGCAGCGTTTTTTCTGCGGCAGAACGCCGGGCAGACTGAAAATCAGGGGAATCCGGCAGGTTTCCTCATAGAAGTTATGTTTATCATTAAATCCGTGGTCAAAATACTGCTGTCCATGATCGGAGGTAAAGATCACCAGCGTACTTTTCCGCAGCCCACTCTCATCCAGAAAGGCGAGCAGCCGTCCCACCAGCGCGTCACAGTAAGCGGCGTCGGCATAATAGAGGGCCTTGTAACGCTTTACTGATTCTATGTCTGTATTCTCAGCCACATTTCCTTCCCCTTCCACAAGGTCGGCAATCCAGTCTCCCGTTTTCCCCTTCTTCCCAAGATTACACAATTCCTGTAAAGAAGGCGGCAGTGTCTTCCACTCCTCTTTCGTGCAATGAGGCGCGGGAATGTCCTGCGTCCGGTAACAGTCTTCCCATTCCGGCGGCGGATCCAGCGGGGAATGAGGGCTCGGAAGAGAGCAGAAAGCGAAAAACGGGGTTTTCGTTTTCTCCGCCTCCCGAATGTGGTGAATCGTCCTATCCACAATCAGGCTGTCCAGACAGTGAGCTTCCGGTGTAGAGTTGGGGAAGCCGGACGCCTCCGGATAACCGGACTCTGCAAAGTAGCGGGAATAAAAATCCTGTCTGCTCTGCCCCTTTTCCCCGTTTATAGTCTCTGCAATATCAAAAGATGCCGGAATCGGACCGAAATGCGTTTTGCCAAACATCATATTCCGATACCCCAGTTCTTTCAGTGCGTCCATAAAAACCGGCAGGCCGTCATACCGCTTTACCCCATTTTCCACACAACCATGCAGCGGCGCATGCAGACCGGTTAAAATGCTGCATCTGGCCGGCATACAGGCCGGCGCTGCCGTATAAGCCCTTTCAAACAGTACGCCCTCCGCCGCCAGCCTGTCCAGGCAGGGAGAATGCGCGAACGGACTGCCCATACAGGACAGGGTATCTGTCCGCTGGGTATCCGTAGTGATCAGCAGAATATTATAGCCTTTCGGCGCTGATTTAACACCTTTTTTCTTACATTCCATCCTCTCTAATCCATCCCTTTTCGCATTCTCTCCCGGTATTGTCCCGGTGTCACCCCCTCGTAGCTTTTAAACTTCCGCACAAAATTGGCCACATCAATGTAACCGATTTCCGCCACGATCTCCTTAATCTGCATATCACTGTTGATCAGAAGCTCCTTGGCGCGGTCCATCCGGATCATCGTTACATACTGGATGAAGGTGCATCCCGTTTCTTGTTTGAAGAAACGGCTCAGATAATTGGAGGATACGCCAAATTCATCCGCCACCGCATCCAGCCCCATTCCGCTCTCTCCGAAGTGTTGGTTGACATAGGTCAGGATTCCTGCCTTTAACGCATCATTCCTGTTGTCCTTAAACTGTGCGAATTGTCTGCAGATCTCCGATGTGAGACCGGATGCTTTTTCCTGAAATTCCGACAGGCTTCCAAAGGTACAGATCTTTTTCAAATCCACATTTTTCAACTCAAATCCTTTCATCTGATCCAGTGTCTTTATTGTCATATTGATAATATCAAAACACAGACACTGCGTAATCACAAAGGATTTTAACGGTGCGATTCCCCGGATCATATTGTCCAGCGCAGTGAGCGCCGCAGCCTCGTTTGCCTGTTTCAAACACTGGATATAGACGGCCTGTTCCAGCACAGGATATTGCAAATTTTGTTCTTCTTTTCCAATCTCCTCAAATAATATAATCTTTTGATTTCCCAGCATTCTGTAATCATCCGCCACGGCGGCAGCCTCGATAAAAGAGCGACAGATTTCCATCGGGTCCTCATAGATTCTCCCGATATAAAAGGGCATTTCGATCCCGTACTCTGTCTGCAGTCTTTCATACAGATGCTCCGCCACAAGATTCCGGATATCCGTATTTTCCGGGCCCGATTCCCGTTTCTGACAGTTGACTATGATCGCTATCCCGTCATCCTTTAACATATCCAGGCCGTACATATGCAGCCAGGGCTGCATGTTGTCTGCCAGCACGGAGAGGATTCGGATGCTCTTTTCCTGGTCCACGCCTTCTTCCATGGGAATGGGCAGTAAAATCACAAAATTATACCGGTACCCCAGATTGACTGCCGCGGATTTCAATGTCGCTTCCATTTCCTCCCGGGTTTTGAATTTTCCTTTTAGAATCCGTCGCAGACAGGACGCTACCACCATGGGTCTCTGCCGGTTCACCAATGCGTTCAGTTCTTCATTTTTATTCCGGATATCGTTCCAGCGGTTATTCAACAGCTCAAATTCATTGCTCTCCTCCAATACAGAGGAGACATTTCCATCCTCTCTGATCACCTTATCCAACAGATTCTGAATCGGCCGGTATGTGCGTTTTGACACCAGCAGGGACAGGAAAATGCCGCTGACAAACAAAATCAGCGCCAGAAAAAAGAACCAGAAAAAAAGCGGATTCCGATACTGGTAAAAATCATTTTTCTCTGTAACCGCTACTAAAGTATATCCGGAATTGGCTGAAATCTCCCTTAGAATCACATAGTCTTTTCCGTTGATTTTTTCTTCCGCAAACCTGCCCCCGGTCTTTCTTGCGGCCAGTGCTGCCGCATCCAGGGCCGCCGGATCCTCCGCCGATTCCCTCCCTGATCTTTGGACATAGATATTCTGAAACTTCTCGTTAAACAGATAAATGGCGGATGGCAGCGGAAAATAAGTTCTGATCATATTTTCCAGCGCCTGATGATCAAATCCAAAACCGATGGTTGCCACCGGAATATTGTTCATGTAAGGAACCGCATACAAAAAATAGACCACCGCATCCTGGTCCGGCATCCCTCCGCCGATCTTTATGGATGTTTCATTATTCAGCGAATTGAGCGAGGTGAAAAACGATACCTGATTCAAGTCTCCGAACCGCCCCATATCCTTTTCAAAGTCAGAATATGTCACCCGGCCGCCCGGCGCATAAATATATTTGTCTCCCCGCAGATACAAAATGGCGGATGCAGGGCTTTCCTCATCCCCCACAATATTGGAATACGTTGCGAGCTGGGAAAGCACCATGCCCTCATCAATATCCACCGCCTGATTGCGCACGGCATTCAACTGTTCCGCCATCTCTGTCCCTGAAAAGTGATAAGCGGCGCTGTTCATTTTCTCCGTCACATAGTCCAGTTTCTGCATGGCCTGTGAAAGCATGGAACTGTTCGTCTTCTCCTTCTCCTGGCTCATGGACAACCGGTTTGCATAGTAAAAGAAAGCGCCCAGCACAAACAGCGGGATCACTCCCACAAAAATATAGGAAAGAAACAGTCTCTTTTTCCAGCTGATACTCTTCATCCCATCCTCCCGATTTCCAGCGTTGTCCCGGTCTGTCTATGCCAGGACAGAAGGCAGAATATGTACAATCGCCTGATTGCGCAGTTCAGCCAGCTTTGCCTGGTATTCCTCCCGCCCTATGCGGTTTTCAAACTCGCCGGGGTCAAGGGACAGATCCAGAAGCTCCCTGCCCTGTTCCTTTCCCTTCTGGACATGCACATACTTATAAGTTCCGTCCGTTACCGCAAGATATCCCTCTCCTTCCGCAAAAGTGTATGCCCGGGTCCAGTCGGTATCCTGCAGGCAGTTTCCGTCACAGGGCGGGATCGGAATGCCTGCCGCTCTCAGGCAGGTCGGCAGAAAATCTGTGGAATTGACCAGACGGTTATCCTTTTCTGCTCTTTTCTGTCCGGGATACTGCATAAAAAGCGGAATTTTCCACACCTCATCATAGGCACAGTTATGTTTTCCCCAAAGGCCGTGATTCCCCAGCATCTCCCCATGGTCCGCCGTAAAAATAATCAACGCGTTTTCGCCATACTTTGTGCGCACTGCCTTTAGAATTTCTCCTACCTGATCGTCAATCAGTTTCACATTTGCACAATAACTGACACGCAGCCGGTCCCAGTAGCCCTCCGTATAGTTTTTGCAGGCATGGGAATCCGCCTGTCCGCAGCCGTCAATATTCGCATTCTCTCCGCCAAAGTAACTGTCGTGATGGATTCTGTCCGGGCCGTCCAGTTCCCCTTCTCTGTATTTTCTGGGCGGCAGTTTTGAAGCGTCCACCTGCTTCAGATATTCCTTTGGCGCATCGAAAGTATAGTGGGGTCCGCTGAAAGATATCCAGGCAAACAGCGGACGGTCCTTCTCATAAGCATTTATATATTCCACGGCTCTTCTTCCTACCCAGGCATCCGGATGCCACTCTTTAGGGCCCGGAAAAGGAAAAACTTTTTGATATTCCCGGTTCCACACCGCATCCCGGTAAGCTTTTAAATATCCGGCCTGATCCAGCTGTTTGCTATAGTCGTCATAAAACCAGACGGATACCTGTTTGTCATCTTCCAACTCCAGATGCTGAATGCCAAGACTCTCATAATATTCTTTAAACCGGTCATAAGGTAATGTTTTATCCGGTCTGGTTTCCGAATAAGGCACCGGTGCAAAATGGCACTTTCCAAACACACTGGTGTGATAACCGCCGTCTCTCATGGAAAAAAACAGGTTGCCGATTCCCTGATCCAGCGCGCATTTACGGAAATTACTGTATGCGCCGCTGTTGTGCGGATACAGTCCGGTCAGGATGGAGCATCTGGCCGGCAGACACCAGGGGCTTACCGTATAACAATTCTCATAGGTTGTTCCGTGCTTTGCAATACTGTCAATATGCGGCGTGGTCACAGCTTCTCCCCCACAGCAGCCAAGCACTTCTTTATTCAGTTCGTCACAGGTAATCAATACAACAGCAGGTCTGTCCATCTCTCTCTTCCCCTTTTCTCTTTTTCTTCTTTTCCAAGTTTAACAATTCCATGTCGTTTTCTCAATCAGCGTTTTTCATTTTCTATGTAATACTCCCGTTTTTACATATGTATTTTTTTTGCAATATGTATCTTTACTCCTGTTTCCCTTTCTGCAAACGCGTTTCGTGACAGATCCTCCCCGGAATGCTATAATAGCACGGGAGGTAATGCACTATGGATAAAATGTTTGAAAACCGGCTTGACCGGGCATGTACAGAACTCAAAAAAATGGGACTGACGCAGATGATCGTCAGCGATCCCTTAAGCATCCGGTACCTGACGGGGGTTTGGATCGAGCCTTATGAACGGCTCTTCGCTCTCTGCCTTCGTACCGACGGAAAACACCTTTTCTTTTTAAACAATCTTTTCGTGATTCCTGAAATCGATATGGAAAAAGTATGGATGTCCGACACAGATGACTGCATCCAAATCCTGGCGGATCATGTGGATAAAAAAGCGGATATGGGTATTGATAAAAGCTGGCCCGCTCATTTCCTGCTCTCCCTCATGGAATGCAATCCGGGCGTCCGTTATGTAAATGCTTCCGCCTGCGTGGACAGGATCCGGTCCGTCAAAGATTCCTTTGAAAAAGAAAAAATGCGGGAATCCTCCCGCATCAATGACGCCTGTATGGAAAAAGCCGCAGCTTATCTAAAAGCCGGCATGACCGAAAAGCAGTGCGCCGACTATATCCGTTCCCTTTATCGGGAGGCCGGCTGTGAAGAAGGGTTTGACACCATCCTCTCCTTCGGTCCCAACGCAGCCGATCCTCATCACGAACCTGATGAAACGGTTTTGCAGCCCGGCGACTGTATCGTGATCGACATGGGCTGTAAAAAAGACGGTTATTGTTCCGATATGACCCGGACTTTTTTCTGCCAAAAAGCGGATCCGGACTATGCGAAAATCCACGATCTGGTGAGAAGTGCCAACGAAAAGGCCGAAAGCCTCATCCGTCCCGGCGTGCGGTTCTGCGATCTGGATCAAGCGGCCCGGGATCTGATCACGGAAGCCGGATACGGGGAATATTTCACCCATCGTCTGGGACATTCCATCGGCCTGCAGGACCATGAACCCGGGGATGTGAGCAGTACAAACACCGCTTTGGTGGAAGAAGGCATGACCTTTTCCATCGAGCCCGGCGTCTACATTCCCGGCAAATTCGGCGTCCGCGTGGAAGATCTGGTCCTTGTGACCGCGGAGGGCTGTGAAATATTAAACAAAGTGGAGAAACACTGGAAATGCATCGGTTGATTTTGGCATATGTCAAAAATCCGGAACCGTTACGGGAAGGCAGACCGATTTTCGGAACTGCCTTCCCGTGTTTTTTACATCCGGACATCCTTTCCCGTTTCAGGCTTTCTGGTTCTTGGCGTGTTTACTGCCCCCTTCGGCCCATAAACGGTCCGCAGTATCCTGCCAGCAGGCCGCGTAGGCGCTGCATTTCCCGCACAAATGCTCCGCTGACTCGGGTGACTGCAGATCCGTGGATTTCGCTCCGGTACGCGCCACCATTTCCTGCAGGTATTCCGGATTTTCCAGCATGGGGCAGGGACGGAGGTGGTTGTTGTTAAAGGGCTGTTCTTTCTGGTACTCTTGAAAGATCGGCTGCTGCAGACATTCCAGCAGTGTTTTTTCATGGATATTCGCATTGGAATAATGGATGAACACGCAGGGTTCCACATCGCCGTTGGGGTTGATATGACAATAGAACCTTCCTCCTGCGATACAGCCGCCCACAAACTCGCCGTCATTCTGGAAATCAAAGGCAAAAATCTGTTTTCCGCCTTCCTTTCCGCGGATTTCACGCACCCTGTGGTACATATATTCCCGCTGTTCCTTCGTGGGAAGCAGATCCGGGGCCGCTTCGTTTCCCACGGGCATATAGTGGAAATACCAGGTGAACCGGCAGCCTTTTTCAATGATCATATCCAGAAATTCATCACTGGTCACCACTTCCACATTATTTCTGGTATAACAGATGGAAGTACCGAAAATCAGGCCGTGCGCTTTTAACAGATCCATGGCATGAAGAACTTTGTCAAAAATTCCTTCTCCCCGGCGTCCGTCGTTGGCCTCTTCAAATCCCTCCAAAGACAGGGACAGCGTCAGATTGCCCACCCGCTGCATATCCCTGCAAAAGGCTTCATCCACAAGCGTGCCGTTTGTAAATGCATGGAATGCACAGTCCTGATGCTTTTCACACAGACGGATGATATCGGCTTTTCGCACCAGCGGTTCCCCGCCGGTCATCATATAGAAATAAATCCCCAGCTCTTTTCCCTGGGTGATGATGCTGTCCATATCTTCATAGCTTAAATTCAGCCGGTTCCCGTATTCTGCCGCCCAGCATCCGGTGCAGTGCAGGTTGCAGGCGCTGGTGGGGTCCATCAGAATGATCCAGGGAATCTGGCAGCCATATTTTTCAGGCGCCTTCCGGGTTTTCTTAAATCCGGAGAACCCGGCCTCAAAGCCCAGATTCAGCGCATTCATTTTCACCACATGAGGGTCCAGCTCATCCAATGCCCTGTTGATGTACTGCATCCATTTTCCGTTTTCCCGAATCAGATTTCTGGCCCCTTCAAAAACGGCGGGTTTAAAGGTATCTCCCAGAAATTTTTCCGAAAGGTCCACCAGCGTCATCAGATGCTTTTCCCGATCCTTATTCACATATTTCAGCGTTCCGTCAATTGCCGCGCTAAAAGCCGCTCTGGTTGCCGCATGTTTCACATCCATTTTATTTTCCTCCCTTTTCCTGTGTAAAAGTTCCTCCCTCTCTCTGTTCATTTTTATTCTATCGGAAGAATTCCCGCTTTTCACTGGTCAGAACCTTTCTCCAGTCCCAAATTAGGACATAATCCGGAATTTGTCCCTTTTTTTCGGGACTCCAATCAGCTACTCTTAGTATGACAAAAAAGATTTTATCATTAAGGAGGCTCGTAATGAATAAACAGGACTTTACCAGGACTCTGATCGAGCTGGCCGTGGACCAGGGTATGAAGGGTATGAAGGAAAATCCCCACAGGAGTATCCGCAGGATGGCGGATCTCGGGCGGCAGTTTTCCAAAGGCCGCTTTCAGGAACAGATCTTTACCCTGTTTCAAAAACTTCTGACCAACGAGAACAGTCCTTACTATGATATAATGGCAAACCTGTTTGACAATGTTGATGAAGCAGCGCTCAAACGTTTCGGCATCAATATCGGTTATAACGCATGGACATGGGGGGCTTGTCAGATCCGCAAGAAGGAGCAGGAAACGGGAACGGAATTTCCCTGGCTTTTAAAGCTTGTATGGTCCCCTTCCTCCCAACACGGACTGTCGCTTGCGGAGATCAACGCGCTGGTTACAGGAAACCGCAAAAACGGCGTATATGCCTACTGGATTCCCACCCACGGATCTCTTGCCGGCAATACGGAAATCTTTTCCGTTTTCCGGAATTTTCCCGACTGTATTTTTATTTTGGATCTCACGGAATCGGACTGCCGGCTCACAGCCGCACAGCTGGCGGCCATAAAGGAATGCCCCAATACCGCGCTTCTGCTTCCCTCTGCCAAAGACGGCTGCCTGGAGCTTTCCGGCGCGCTGAAAGCCCAAAAGTCCCTCTATGCAGTCTCTCTGGCTTACAGCGACCGGGATATGGAAAATATTCTGACCGGAAAATGGGTGTATGACCTTCTTCCCTTCGGCAGCAAAATTCTTTGTATGACCGCACGCCCGGACTGCAGCGGCGAAAGCAGAAAAAAGGCCGGGGATTTCGCTCTTGCCGCCCGGCTGAACGAAAAATATCCCGCTATTCTCATTGACTGGTTCGCAGATATCGACCGGGTGCAGAAAATCATTTCCACCCCTCTGCAGTCAGATTTACCTCCCTACCGCACCGTCATGTCCTGAGGAATAAAAAAGCTGTACGGCCTCTCAATGACCGTACAGCTTTTTTCGTTTTATTCCTTTTTTTCTTCCACTTCACTGACCACCCGCTTTGCCAGAACAACGATGATCATATGAAGATCCTCTAAAAATTCATCCGGGGGAATCCGGGACCCCTCCTTCAGCCACCGCATGATGGCCGCAAGAAAACCGTCGCAGAAAAAGGTCACATAAAAATCCTTCCTTTCTCCTTCATCCACCATATTTTTCATAAAATAAAGGATGATTGGCTCCAGGGTTTCAAAAAAATACTCTTTAAAGGAATTCTGCCCCTCAATCTGAAGCGCATTCTGGTAAAAAGACCGCTCCGAATAAAAATATCTGCAAAGATCATCCAGCAGGTTCCACTCGTTCTGATAGGAATTCAGGTCAATGCGCCCGATAAAATCCACATAAAAAATCCAGTTCACCAGGTCGTATTTATCTTTAAAATGATAGTAAAAACTCTTCCGGTTCATGCCGCAGTCATCGCAGATATCCCCGATGCTGATCTTCGCAAACGGCCTTTCCTTCATCAGTTTTTTCATCGATGCGGCCAGCGCATTCTTTGTAATATTGGAATCGGGCATTTTTTTCACCTCTCGTTGAGGATTATATCACGTTGCAAATCCGAACACAACCGCCAAGCTATTTACAAATATGCCGCTTTTCATGCATTTTTTCCAGCATGACCTTTTTGAGCTTTTCAAAATCAACGGGTTTTGCAACATGAGCATCCATTCCGGCCTCCAGGGACCGGGCAATATCTTCGGAAAAGGCATTGGCCGTCATGGCGATGATCGGGATTCCCAGGGTATCGGGACGTTCCATTCCCCGAATCCTGGCGGCTGCCTCATATCCGTTCATCACCGGCATCTGCAGATCCATCAGCACCACATCATAATGCCAGGGCGCGCTGTTTTCAAAGCGCGTGACCGCCTCCTGTCCGTTCCAGGCGCATTCCACCTCCAGCCCCTGCATTGTCAGAAGTTCCTTTGCAATCTCCATGTTAATTTCGTTATCTTCCACCAGCAGCACCCGCTTACCCGACAGACTGTCCTGCTCCTGAGCCAGCAGCCGGGCCGGCTTCTCCTCTGTCTGCCCGCAGACCTTCATGGGAATGGTGATGGTGACCTCCGTTCCCTTTCCCTCCTCACTCCAGACCGAAATCTTCCCGTTCATGAGCTGCAGGATACTCTGCACGATGGGCATGCCCAGACCGGTTCCGCAGATCTGGCTGGTCATGGAATTATATTCCCGTTCAAAAGGCTGAAACAGTTTTTGCCGGAATTCTTTCGACATTCCTACGCCATTATCCCGGAAAACAAATCGATACACAGCCTTTCCTTTATAAGCAGACGGAAATTCCCGGACAGAAGCCTCGATCCGCCCTCCACTGGCCGTAAATTTAAAAGCATTGGAGAGGATATTGTTACAGATCTGATTGATATGTAAACGATCCGTCTCCACTGTTTTATTTTGGATCGAAATCCTGGTACGGAAAGTTTTTCCCTCCTTTTCGGCCTGTTGATTAAACAGGGAAAAGTTCTCGGCAAGCGCTTCCTCCAGATGAAAAACCGTTTCATGAAGCTCCATTTTCCCCTGCTCGATCTTGGACATATCCAGCACGTCATTGACCAGATCGAGCAGCTGTGCGGAAGAAATTTTGATCTTATTTAAATATTCTTCTACCTGTTTGGTATCTTCCGGATGCTTTCCCGCAAGCTCCGTCAAGCCGATGATGGCATTCATGGGCGTTCGCATGTCGTGAGACATCCGCGCCAGAAAGTCACTCTTTGCTTCCCCTTTTGACTGTGCCAGGGCCAGCGATTCGGCCAAAAGCTTCTGTTGCTCCAGTTCCCTGACTTTCTCTTCATGTATGTACTTTAATGCGAAAACGGCTTCTTCCCTGGATTTACTCTTATCTTCGGTCGGCACAAAAGAAATTTCCGCACAAACCCACTTATACGCTCCGTCGAAATTGCGCCGGAATTCACTTTCCGCCTTATCTCCCTGCTTGTTGCGCAGGCTTCGGATCGCATCCAGATGATACATTTCCCTGAACTTTTCCCGTTCCGTAGGATAAATCTGGCCGGAAAGGCATTCAAAAAGCGCCTGATAAGTCCCCTTCTTCTTCAAACATTCCGCCATATCAGAAGGCCCTTTTATCATGCCGCACCGCCCCGTCTCCAGATTGATCACATATACCGCATAATAGGTATCTCCCAAAACAGCCATAATCTCGGCGCGCTTTCCTCTCCTGCGCACCTTCTTAAAGTACGTCAGGAAAAGATAACATATCAGGCCGAGAAAAACAGCGCAGATCAGAAAAGAGGTCCAAAGCAGGATTTTTCCTGTTTCCCTGGCAGCGCCCGCCGGGATCAGGATCACGGATAGCCGGCCGTTTCCGGCTTCTGCAAAGCAGACTGCCTTTTTGCCCGCTCCCGGATCCCGGTAAACCGTTTTGGTCCCGGCGAGCTCTTCTGTCCGTTTTCCGCCCAGCATATCCCGCACATCCTTCGTATTGACAGGAGGCGTCGTTTTCGTCTCCTGATATTGACAGATGATATTGCCGTCACTGTCTAAAATCAGCCAGATGCTGTCATCCGGAAGACCGATGTTTCCCGGCAGGACCGGGCCGCTGTCCGCCATAGCATCCTTTCCGTCCTTCCCTTTTTCCTGCTCCCACAACAGCGCCAGCTCCCGGGCGGCCCAAAGCCCCTGTGTCTGGGCATCCCGAAGCTGCTCCTGCTCCATCATCCGCAAGCCCCAAAGAAGCGCTGTCAGTACCCCGATTCCTGTCAGCACTCCCGCAATAAGGTATCTCTTTTCTTCTGTTCTCCCTTTCCTTCCTGCCCCAAACAAAGCCATTGCCTTTAACCCCTTTTAAGAAGGCCGCTCCTTTTACGCCGATCAGATCCTGCAGCGCTTCAGAATTGCAATTCCTGTGGGATAAGGCCCTGTATGCACCCCGATTGTGGCTCCCACATGGAATTCTTCAAGCCTTTTAATTTGATTCTCTTTCTCTTTCAATGCGGTCCTTACATACTCCTTATATTTTTTAAATTCCTCCTTATCCAGACCGCATGCCAGTCCGACTCTGTATTCGGAAAGATCAATATGATCCGCCTCTATATAAGCCCTCGCCTTTTCCGTCACCTGGACCATGGATTTCTTTCTTCCCCTGGCGACGCCTGCAGACACCAGCTCCCTGTTCACATATTCGATCAGAGGCTTGATCTTGAGCACATTTCCAATGGTGGCCGCCGCCTTTCCTATTCTGCCCCCGTGCTGCAAATAGTCAAGGTCATTGGTAGTAAAGAAAATGCGTCCCGTATGACGGATTTCCTCCAATTTCTTCACCGCATCCTTCACACTGTAGTCAGCTCCCCGCAGCCGGCACGCTTCTTCCACAAACATTCCCTGCAGCAAAGTAACCAGTTCCGAATCCATCACCTCGATCTGCGCTTCGGGATAATCCTCAAGAACCTGGGATTTTGCATTCATAGCAGACTGAATGGAGCCGGAAAAAGCGCCGTTTAAACAAATACAAAGCATCGGCACCCCTTCCTTCGCATACTTTAAAAACACATCCGCATAATCCTGTACAGAAGGCATGGACGTTTTTGGAAACACCCCTTCCCGATCCGCCATCTGCTGGTAAAAGTCCTCCACGCTGATATCGATGCCTTCCTTCATATAGTTTTCTTCTTCAAAAGATACATAAAACGGAACTATATCCACGCCTAATTCCTGTACACGCTCCCTTGGCAGATCGCAGGAACTGTCACTGATAATCTGAAATTTCATCCTTTGCTCCTATCTGTGCGCTTTAGCGCACCCATCATTTAGGGGCAGGTCTTAAAAACCGCCTGTAATCTTCATTATAACGTTCCCACATGGGTCTGTCAAATTGTCCGGCGGGTTATAGGCCGCGTATTTTTACAAAAAGTCCCACATTTGCTTGACAAAAACAGATAAAGGGCGCATAATGAACATTGTTCAGTTAAGGAGGCGGTTCCATTGAATACAACAATTACTTCCAGAGAAGCAATTCTGGCCAAAAGCCGGGAAATTATTATGGAGCAGGGAATTCCGGCTCTCAATATGCGCGCAGTAGCCAATGCCTGCAGCGTAGCCGTGGGTTCCATTTATAATTATTTCCCTTCCAAAGCCGATCTCATCAATGCAGCGGTGGAGGATGTCTGGCGGGATATTTTTCATATGTCCGACAGCGCTTTTGCTTTCTCCTCTTTCACAGATTGTCTCTCCTGGCTGTTTGACAGCATCCGGAAGGGCTGTGTCAAATATCCCGGCTTTTTTACCCTGCATTCCGTAGGATTTGCAGAGAAGGAAAAGGAAACGGGGCAGCGTACAATGGAACATTATTGGGGCCATATGAAAGAGGGCCTGCTAAAAGTGCTGGAGCAGGATCCCCTTGTCCGTAAGGATGCCTTTGGAGAAGCTTTCTCCCGGGATGTCTTTGTGGAAATGGTATTCTCCCTGCTCCTGTCCCTGCTGCTTTCCGGCTGTACAGACAGTTCTCCGCTCCTTACAATGGCCGGCCGCTGCATCTACTGAATTCTCCCGCATTCCGGTGCGGGAAAAATTTCACACCGTTATGAACAATGTTCACTTTAGAAAGAGAGGTTTTACAATGCAGGCTATTATGGAAACACTTTTTGACATCGTTTATCTGTGTACCGTCATCACTCTTGGCATAATGATGATCCGCCAAAGCGCAGGACGAAAGCAGTACCTGCTGTTCGGAATCATGGCAGTTACCCTGGGCGCAGGGGATTCCTTCCACCTGGTCCCCCGGGCTGTGGCCCTGTGCACCACCGGCCTGGAAAGCTATACCGCTGCCCTTGGCATCGGAAAGTTCATCACATCCATCACCATGACGGTCTTTTATGTGCTGCTCTACTATGTGTGGCGGCTCCGCTATGGAATCAAGGACCGGAAAATTCTGACCGCCTCTGTTTATGTTCTCGCCGCCGTGCGTATTGCACTCTGCCTTTTCCCGCAGAACGCCTGGACCAGCCCGGATGCGCCCTTAAGCTGGGGAATCAACCGCAATATTCCCTTTGCTCTTCTGGGGCTTCTGGTCATCGTGCTCTTCTATCAAGAGGCAAAAAAACAGCACGACCGCTCCTTCCGCCACATGTGGCTGACAATCGTACTGAGTTTTGCCTTTTATATTCCGGTGGTTCTGCTCGCCGACAGCATTCCCCTCATCGGCATGCTGATGATTCCCAAAACCTGTGCTTATGTGTGGACCGTATGCATCGGCTTTTGTGATATGAAAGCCCATCCTGTAAAATAACTGAATGCCGGGTTTAAAAAGGTCATACTTTTCATACTTGCATGAAAAGTATGACCTTTCTCGTGCCGATCCCCGCTTTTTCTTTCCTGCGGAAGGCTTCTTTTATCTGTCCTTCAGGGTTCCGTCAACACGACTGCATCCTTTATCTGAAACTGGCTGATCAGATTTTCCAGCAAATATGCCTGTCCTGACAACTCTTCACTGGCGGCGGCGCTTTCCTCTGCGGTGGAGGAATTGCTCTGCACCACATCGGAAATCTGATCTATAGTATGCATAATCTGACGCACAGCCTCGGACTGCTGCGTGGATGCCTCCGTAATCTGATTCACTGCATAAGTGACCTCCGTCACACCGTTCACGACTTCATTTAACACGCCGGCCGTTTCATTCGCGATCTCTCTGCCTCTCTTAACCGCCTGCTGAGAAGTCTTGATCAATGCCTCCGTACTTTTTGAAGCTTCCGTAGACTTGCCCGCGAGCTTCCTCACTTCTCCGGCAACCACTGCAAACCCCTTCCCCTCTACGCCGGCTCTGGCCGCCTCTACTGCAGCATTCAGCGCGAGAATATTGGTCTGAAAAGCAATGTCCTGTATTATTTTAATAATTTTCCTGATATCTTCGGAACTTTGCTCGATATCCGACATGGCAGAAAGCATATCCTCCATGTGGTTTTTGCTTTCCTCCGCGTTGCTCCCTACAATCCCGGCCTTCTCATTGGCACTTTTCGCATTTTGAGCATTGCGGTCTACCTGACCGGAAATTTCTTCAACGGTGGCCGCCAGTTCTTCCACGGATGCGGCCTGCTCATTCGCTCCCATTGCAAGCGACTGCGCGCCTTCCGACACCTGCTCCGATCCCGCCGCCACCTGTCTGGAGGACTGGCTGATCTGTGAAAGGGTACTGCTCAGGCTTTCATTAATTCGCTGAATGGAATTGTATACCTCCCGAAAATCTCCGATATAACTGTCTGCCGCCTTACTGGTGATATTAAAGTTCCCCTTCGCCATCTCATCAAGCAGATAAGTCTCATCCTGTATGACATTCTTTAGAAATGCCGTCATGCTGCGCATATTCTCCGCCAGACATCCCAGTTCATCGGCTGAAGTATATTGGATCACACTCGCATCCAAATGCCCCCCGGCCAGTTTCTTCGCCACTCCCTCCAGCTCCCGGATGGGCTTTGTAACGCTTCGCGTAATATAGATGCCAAACACAATGCTGATTACGACGCTCAATATTCCCACCGCCATTAAAATAAAACCGGCCCCGGTCTGATCATTTCTGAGATTTTCGATCAGCTCTTCTCCCTTCCGGTTTCCCATCTCAATCAGCGTGTCGAGCTCTTTCTGTGCCTTTTTGACGACAACGATATTGTTGCTCTCCATATAAGCGGCCGCTTCCTCATTCCGGTTTTCCAAAGCCATTTCCAGAACCGTCTCACACATCGGCTTTAATTCCTCTAAATCTACCTCCAGCCTGTTGATGATCTCCTTATCCCCCCGATAATGCTCTTTTATAAACGGAAGCTGTTCCTGTATCCGGGCTGCCGCCAGATCCGCATTGTGAACCGCTTCCGTTATAATTTCAGGATCCGAATTTGAAATGCCCCGATATACAGCCTTCTGCAACGCCTCAAAATTTGAATTGATAGTATTGGCGCTCCCTTTCACTGAAAAAGGACCGTCATAAAATTCTTCGATCTGTGATTTAAAGGCGTTCAGATTTACCAATGCAACTATATTACATACAATAAGAAGAATTAGAATGACCACATATGATATCGTTAATTTTCTGGCAGTTTTTAAGTTTTTCATTTTTCCTCCGGCCGTCAAAGGGTACTCTGCCGATTTCCGTAATCATAATACCTATCTCAAGCTGGCAGGAGTATCTATTCTCATTTGTTACTGTTTATTTTACCATTCTTTCTTCTGTAATGTCTACAGCTTTTTGACATTTTCCCCAATATATCAAATAGTTTTGTTCCATCTTTCAAACTTTTCAAATATAACGTTTTGTCTTTCGCTCTTTTTTGATTACGGACTGCCCGCCGCGTCTGTGATACAGATGCGTTCCGGGCTGAGCTTTTACTCACTGTTTCTTATCACACATCATCCGGGCCGCAGTCTTTCAACTCTCTGGAAGCAAACTTTAATTTATCATGAAGTATCGTCTCCAGTCTTGTGACGCTGCCCACAAGGCTTCTCACGGTTTCATTCATTTCCAAAAGTTCTTCTGCCGTAATTTCTTCCATCCCCGTAAAGGCCTGTATTTTCTGTCCTTCCGCATCCAAAATACGAGCCAGAGCGGCTTCCTGCAGCGCCACAGACTCTATCACATCCACAAAGGCCTGGCATCTTTGCGTGAAAATTCCTACCGACACCATAGCAGTATTATTCTCCGGGTCGGGATCCGGCGTATCGGAAATGACAGTTGCTGTGTTCACAATCGTTCCCACAGCTTCCGGATCTACAATGCCCCGGATGAAAACAATCCTGGTTTCTCTGTCCTCCATGTCTCCCAGAATAAGACTTCCTTCCCAGGGTGCAAAAGTCTCTCCTCCGTCTGTGGAGAATTCCGCGCCTGTAATCTGTGCCGGTATCAGATCTGTGAGCCTCACATTGACCGCTGTAGAGGGGCCCCTGTTCTGCACTGCAATCCGATAGATTATGGATCTTCCGGGATTGACGGATGTGGGATTGGCTGTTTTCATAACAGAGAGATCCGCCGCCACAGCAGCCAAAACCGCCACCTCATTTGACGTGACCGTTTCTACCAGAGGAATGCCGCCTTCCACCGGAGTATAGGAATATGTGACATCCGCACTGTTCAAAATAGGGTTTTGTGTCGGAATAAAATCCGCCCGCACAGAAAATGTCACTTCAGCCTCCTGTCCTCCGGGAATATCCGGCAGCGCAAATCCGGTTTCCGGGTCTACGTTGGGCAAAATCGTTCCGTTTACGATCACACTGCCGGGTACAAAAGTCAGTCCCTCAGGAACTATATCCCGGAAAAATACGTCCGTAAGCGGCTGTGAACAGGTATTTTGAAGCGTTACGGTATATTGTATTGTCTCCCCAAGACTGACGGTTGACCGGCTGACCGTTTTCACCGGAATAAACTGAGGTACTAATATCTCATTGAAAGAAATATCATCTATTGCATAATCATTCCCGATCACCTCCGGTCCCTGGCTTAAAAATTCTACCGTAAGGCTGGAATTGTCCTGAGAATTGACCACGCTTCCCACCTGTTTCCACTCGGGCGCACCGGTATTCACCGGGATCAATGTTCCCAAATCAGCATTGTATAAAACATTGCCTTCTTCATCCAGGATCCGCACTCCAAGCTGGGGATCGGGATATCCGGTCACTTTAAACAGGTTTAAAATCCATGCGGTAAATAAATAGTTCGTATTGGGCGTCACCGCCACCGTTTCCCTGAAAAATACTGCTCCGGGGTTGAACCCGTTCACGATCATCATCCGGCCGGTTTCATTTCCGGAGGTATGGTCCGAAATACGCCACCATGCCCCAATCGACGAACTCATGGAGTTAGTCATGATATTCTGAACCGTGTACTCGCCGCCCATGGGTGCAAATACTTCCGGATCAGGAAGAACGTAGGTGAAATCCGGCGTTACATCCGGATACGGCTCCTGAGGCGCCCCGGTATTGGCAGGCGTTCCCGGGGGAAAGGTTCCAAATGTTCCCCGGTCCGCTGCGGTGATCAGATTTTCCCCCGATATCACTGCACAGGGATCCAAAATTTCTTCAATCGGCGTATAAATTACAGGGCCATCCAAAAAATTTTGATTTCCTATATTCTCTCCTGTAACGGTTACAAACAGAGTGTCCGGTGTAAGAGAGTCCAGGTTTGTGGTCCCTGCAGGCGGATTTGTCACCGCCCCTGCAGGGGGATCCGTTCCCAACGGCACATTCCCTGCCACTGCATTTCCAAAATTACCGGGGGACGCCACCCCTCCCGGCGTTCCATAAGATTCCACAATTCGATAGGAACCGTCCGGTACGTTTAAAAACGCATAATTCCCGGCTTCATCCGTGAGTACAACAAGCCGCAGATTCGTAGCCGTATTCTGTAACACCACAGAAACGCCGGCTATTCCGGTATCTCCGGCATTGACTGTTGCACTCCTGTCCCGGTCAAAAACAACTCTTCCCGATATCGCAGCCATCGCTTACCTCCCCTTTTTCCTTCCGGCAGAAATCCTCTCCACACACGATACCGGCGGCAGAACGGTTTCCATTTTTGCCTGAAGTATCATTTCGAATCTTGCAATGACATCTACCATAAGCTCTGTTGATCTGTTCAGACACAGTAGTTCTTCTCCGGTAACCTCTTCCATGCCGATGATTCTCTGCATTTTTTCACCTTCCGCATTTAAAATGTGAGAAAGCGCCGATTCCAGAAGCGCCACAGATGTGATAATGTCTGTCACCGCTTCTTCTCTGGTACCGGTCCCCGGCGTTATAACTGGCATTCCCATTCTGTTTTCCTCTTCCCAAATATCTCTTCAACATATCATATTCACCCCCTTCCATTGGGTTCAAAATCCCCTTTTTACGGAACTTCTCCCGCTTTTTGACATAAAATATCTTAGACAAAATCAGGTACCCTGGAGGAATTCCTATGGAAGCGCCCTATTTTGACGATGCCGTCCGCTATTCGGATGAATGCTATGAAAAATATATGGAAAACAGCGCCTGCTGTGAAAGAAATAAAAAAGGATGCGGCTGTCCCTGCCCCGATCCCTGCGACTGTACGAAAGATTTGATCGAATCCATTGCGCTTGTGGAATCCGCCCTGGCTCATATTTTAAATGCTGAAGGCGAAAAGCTGCAAAAAGCCGTCAGCCTGACCTGCAGCGTTGAAGAATTACTGAAAATCAACTGTTCGGTCCGCTCCACCCTGATGCATGCCACCTTTTTAGAGCATACTCTGTTCGCCAAGCTGGAGATCGTATGCAGCAATTGTTTCAGAGGCTGACCGGATTGTGAATACGGAACTTTATCAGAAAAAAGAATCCTGTTACGCAGGACTCTCCGCCTGCGGCGGGTCGCGCCAGCGACACTTTCCCTATCGCCGCAGTGCGATCCGTCGGAGACTTTTATACAAAAGGAAATGAAATTCCCTATCGTATAAAAAACTGCCTGCCAGGTCATGTACCTGAAAGGCAGTTTAAACGCTTTTATTATATTTGCGTAAAGTACAGCAGTCTGCTGCCGTAATCTCCAAAGATCATATCCTGCAGGTAGCCCCCATTCATCAGCATTTCGCCGGAATAAACCTCATCGGTCCCCTCCAGTTTATAGCGCGCCTTCGGATTCAGTCCGGAAAGTTTCAGACGTCTGGACTTTCGTTCGGTCTCATAACGGACCTGCACATAGGTCACAATGCTGTGCTTCTGTTCCTTGTCCACAACCTGCCAGCAGTCGTGGCTGTTGTTTTCCCGGTAAGAAGCAATTCGGTAGTAATCACCCTCCCGGATCAGATCGTTATACTTGTGATACTCCCGGTTGAAGGCAGCCGCTTTTGCCTTTTCTTCTTCTGAAAGTTTTGTGATGTCCAATTCATACCCAAAGGTGCCGGCCAGCGCTACGTGGGCCCTGGTTTCCATCGGAGTCACCCTGCCCACAGAATGGTTGGGGCAGACACAGACGTGGGCTCCCATGGTGCTCAAAGGATAGATGAGCGCAGTCCCTTCCTGGATGGTAAGCCGTTCCACCGGATCCATATCGTCGGAAGTCCAGATCTGAGGGCTGTAATAAAGCATGCCGGGATCAAACCGTCCGCCCCCGCCGGAACAGTTTTCCAAAAGCAGGTCCGGAAACTCCTGTAACAGGCGCTCCTGCATCTGATACACGCCCAGTACATAGCGGTGGTAAAATTCTCCCATATGCTCGCTGTCCAGCGCTGCGCTGCCGACATCTGTCAGAGGGCGGTTCATATCCCATTTCACATATTCGATGTTGGCGCTTCTCAATATTTTAGCCACGCACTCATAAGCGTAATCCACAACCTCCTGTCGGGTCAGATCCAGCACATACTGGAACCGCGCCATGCTGGCGGTGCGGTCCGGCACCTGTATCGCCCAGTCCGGATGAGCTCGGTAGAGGTCGGAATCCGGGGAAATCATTTCCGGCTCAAACCAGATCCCGAATTTTATGCCTGCCTCATTCACTCTGTCCACCAGCGATTTCAGACCGCCCTTTAACTTATCTTCATTTACCTGCCAGTCTCCCAGCGCGCATTCGTCGTTATTGCGTTTTCCAAACCAGCCGTCATCCATGACCAGCATTTCGATTCCCAGCTTCTTGGCTTCTTTCGCAATATCCACCAGTTTGTCATCGTTGAAATCAAAATAAGTGGCCTCCCAGTTATTGATCAGAATCGGGCGCTTGGAATGTAAAAATTTACTGCGGATGAGATGATTTTTATACAACTCATGGAAGGTCCGGGTCATTTTACCAAGCCCCTCCGCGGAATAGACCAGCACTGCTTCCGGCGTTTCAAAAGTTTCTCCCGGGTTTAACACCCATTCAAAACCATCCGGATGCAGTCCCAGACTCATACGCACGCTTTCTCTGTGATCCAGTTCCGTTTCCGCAATGAAATTACCGGAATATACGAAATTCATGGCGTACACATCCCCGTCCTTCTGGCTCGTCCCGTTTGTGGTAAGCGCCATAAAGGGCTGCATGTGATGGCTGGTTTCCCCGCGCAGGGAAGAGACGATATGCTTTCCTTCCGTCACCTTCCTGGGTGTAATGTGCCGCTCTCTTGCCCAGCATCCGTGCAGCGTGAGCAGCTCAAACTCTTCATTGTCCATATCCAGACAGGCGCTCAGGATTTTCTCCAGATACAGCTTTTTCCCGCTTTCATTCACCGCCGCCACACTGCGGATGATAGCGTCCGAATCTTCAAAAATACTGTAGCGCAGCAATACCTTTAAGCCCAATACGCTGTCCTTTAATGTGATCACCAGCGTCTGTGCACCCTGTCCTTCTTCTTTTCCGGCAAAAGTGGCGGGCATTCCGGCAAGCGCAGGTTTCCCCTCTATAATTTCATAGCTGTCATAATGCAGTTCGCAGGCCCTGTAACCGCCTTCCTCGCGAACCCGCAGGCAGGGATCCCTGAAATCCCCGGTGCCCCAGACCGGATACTCAAACGGAAAGCTGTCCAAAAATGCAACTTTGTCTTTAAGATGACTGTGTTGTGCTTCCGGCGTATTTTTGACGCGCAGCAGATAAGAGGCATCCATATCATCCATACGTCTTCCATAGTACATATGCCCCAGATATTTTTCCAGAGCAACGCCCATTAAATAGGTGGTATTCGGCGTATTTATCTGAAATATCCTCTTGTCCTCCAAAACCTGAATCCCCATTTTCATTTCCTCCGCTTTTTGTTTTATTGTTTTCTACTGCTTTTCAAGAGTTGCTTTTTCTTCATTATACTTTATAATGGAAATAAGAACAGCTATTCCTGTTTCCTTTTATTGTCTTTATGTTGCCTGATAATGGTCAGGGAAAAACGGTTTCCTTGTCCGCCGGCGGCATTTACGGAGGATATTCCATGTCAGATTTTAAAACTCTACCGGACTTTGAACCGCCGGTACGTCTCTACTTCAGTGGTCATGAACAGACACCGCCTTTCCATACCTGCGGCCCCGGAATCTGGCCCCATTATCTGCTGCACTATGTGCTTTCCGGCGAGGGAACTTTCCAGAGCGGCAGCCACAGCTGGCAGCTTTTTGCCGGGGACGCTTTTCTGATCATCCCCGGCGTTATTTCCGCCTATTCCGCCGACCGGGAAGATCCGTGGGAATACTGCTGGATCGGGTTTGACGGCCGGGATGCAGGGGAAATTCTGTCCTCCTGCGGCCTGACTGCGGAAACGCCTGTCTATCTGTCCGGCAGATCTGATGCTCCTTCTCGCACCACATACCATTGCAGCGCAGCCTCCGGTCCCCTGGCGGATTGCCTGCTTTCCATTGACCGGGCACTGTGCAGAGAACCCGGGAATATTTATCTTCATCTGTCCCATCTCTACCGATTCTTTTCTCTGCTCGCCCCGGCGCCCGGCAATACCGAAAAAAATTCCAGCGCCTATCTGCAGCAGGCGCTGGACTATTTGCAGCACAATTATGCCTATGATATCAAAATCCAGGATGTAGCCCGGCATGTGGGAATTGACCGCACCTATCTGTACAAGCTTTTCTGCCGGGAAATGGAAGTTTCCCCCCAGCAATACCTGATCGGCTACCGTCTGTCCATGGCAAAACGCCTGCTGTCCTCCACAAACCTGCGGATCACCGAAATCGCCAATTCCTGCGGCTTTGCAGACAGCGCTTCCTTCTGTCATCATTTCAGAGCGCAGTTTGGAATTACACCCTCCCAGTTCCGAAAGGAACCCGGGACGATACCGGTAAACTGATCTCTTCTACTTTTGACCGGCTGATTTTCGATTCCCGTTTCGGACTCACTTCGCCGCCCAGCTGTCGGCAGTCTTCGCTTCCGCCACACATGGAACAGAGGGCAGAATATCTCTGCCGGCCTGTTCCATGACTTCTTTTAAAGTTTCCGCGGCCTCCTGTGCCTCTGCTTCCGGCACCTCCATCAGAATTTCATCATGAACGATTCCTGCAATCTTCCAGTCCTTTCCTTCCAGCCGTCTGAACAGCAGACCCAAAGCGCGCTTAAGAATATCCGCCGCCGTCCCCTGCACCGGCGTATTGGCCAGAATCGCCACGCCGGACTGTGGAGAAAACAAGAACTTTCTTCCCGTGAGCGTCCTTCCTTCTGTAAAACTTCCTGTCTTCAAGTCATGATGCCACCACCCGATTCCCGCATACGCCCTGAAGAAGCTGTCCCGGAACCGTTTCGCATCCTCCAGCGTCATATCCACGCCATATGACTGCGCCGCATACTGCTGCAGCCCTGCCGCGCCCATGCCGAAAATCAGGCCAAAATTCACCGCCTTGGCCGCCTGCCGTTGCTCAGACGTCACCTGTTTCGCCTGAATATTGGAAATCAGTGATGCAGTCAGCCTATGTAAATCCTCTCCCCGGGCATATGCGTTCTTCATCCTCACATCCCCGGAAATCTGGGCTGCTACCCTCAGTTCGATCTGGGAGTAGTCCGCCAAAACCAGTTTTCTGCCCTCAGGCGCAACAAAACAGCGCCGGAAACGCGTCTCCCTTGGAATTTGCTGGATATTTGGCCCCCAGCAGCACATCCTGCCGCTATAGGCCCCGATCTGCCCGTATCTGGGATGCAGCCGTCCCGTAGCAGGATGAATCTGTCCGGGCACAGGATGGAGAAACCCCGAAAGCAGCTTGGCATATCTCCGGTAATCCGTCAGCGCCTTCACAAGAGGATGATCATGATAAGGTGCAAGACTGTAATGAGAAGTGGCGGTCACCGGTATTCCGTTTTCGTGGAGAAGCTTCAACACATACGCATTGCTGTCAAAGTTAACGTCCCAGGCCTCCTCGGTTCCCCACAATGTCATCTGCCGCAAAGGCTGCCCACTAAAGGCGTAAAGAGCCTGCAGAGCCTTTTCGTACTGTATTTCCACATCTTCGGTCAGCTTCTTCCACTGCTCCGAGTCCAGGTATATTCCGTCATATTCTGTCCGGGCCAGCGCAGGAACGCAGTCAAATTCAATCTGCGACACCCGCTCGAGACCGTTTTGCCTTAGTTGCTGCCCAAGGCAGTCCCAAAGCCTGAGCAAAATTTCCGCATCCAAAGCAGCATATTCCAGTTGGGAAGGTGTCAGGCTTCCGCTCCAGTCTCCGGTCTGTTCCGTCTTATCCATCTCTTCCCCAAGATAATGGGACGCTACAGCGGCAAGACTCACCTTCCTGGGTCCTCCGCAGGGGCGCAGCAATTCAGCTGCAAGCATGGTGTCAAATACACGGGCAACCCGTATGCCTGCCTTTCTCAAAAACTGCAGATCAAACTTGGCATTGTGAAAAATAATCACGCCGGCGCTCCCCAGCACTTCCCGCAAAAACCGGTTTCCTCTGCCGTCCTTCAAAAAAGAGAAGCAGTCAAACAGCAGCACAGGCAGTCCCGGTGCGCCAATCTGAACCATTCGCAGCATATCTTTGTGGACATCCAGGCCGGTAGTTTCCGTATCCACGGCCAGAACCTCGGCATTTTTCAGTTTTAACAAATAAGGCTGCCCTTCTTCCGGCGTTTGAATCAGAATGTATTCCATGCTGCGTTCCTTCTTTCCGCTCAATTCTGTTCCCTGATTCTCATTATACCAGCCCTGTATCGCCGGAGCAACCCTTTTCCCGAACGTTTGTTCTTAATTTTCCTGTATCCTCTGCCTTTTTTTGTAGGGTCCAAAAAGACAACCGCTCATTTTTCAGAAATCAGCTGTGTTTCATTCTGTTTTTGGCCTCATACATTTTCCGGTCAGCCTGATCAATGGCATACTCAATGTCTTTCCTCTGCTCGGACTTCAGTATAAAATATCCGGCCGCCACTGACAGGGGGAATCCTATTTCTTTCTCTTTTCCCTTCATTTCACTGTTAAATTCACAGAGTAACTTTTCCACATGTTCCCCATCCTGTTCCTTCAAAATAACCAGAAATTCATCCCCGCCAATACGATAAACCACATTCCAGCCGGGAGCAAAAACCTTTCTCAGTGAATCCGCCACAGCGATCAGCGCATGATCACCCTCCTGATGCCCTTTCCTGTCATTGATTTCCTTCAGATTATTCATATCCAGCATGATGCAGCAAAAGCTGCCTTTCTCCTGTCCGGATCTGATTTTCTGTACCCTTTCCACATAAGAAGCCCGGTTTTGCAGGCCGGTCAGCGGGTCGGTGTAGGCAAGCTGATAAAGCTCCTGCTTTTTCTGGAGTTCCTTATTCTGTTCATGTATCTGCCGGGTTTTAACCACAGACATGAGCAATACCACATAACAGGAAATTACAATGATGCAGAATACCAGGTATACAGGGATATATTCCGTTCTTTCCACCAGCGGATACGGATAAACGGCAAAGAAAATAAGCGCAAAGTAAATGAGTGCCGTAGATACCGTCATGCTGCGCCAACCGGCATCCACCACTTCTAAAAGCTGGTGGTAATCTTTAAAATACTTTTTCCCCTTTTTCCAAACAGCACAAGCAAGAAGCAAAACAAATGCAATTGAAGCTGCATAGCCCCAGTTCCCTCCTAAAATACCCAGACATCTGCTCAGAAAAGCCACGATCAGCGTAATTGTATCAATAAAACAAAAGGTAAGGAAGAAGCGACAGTCTTTATAACGGGAAAGACACCAGAACAATATGAGACTGGGAATCGTCATAACGGATACAGCCGCCATTGCGGCCGCTACATGGAAACGATAGAGAGCGACAAAATAGAACGCGCAGATGAGTGCGCAGCCTCCATACATGATAATACGATCTATCTTTCTGTCATTTTTAAGAGACACCAGTCTGGTAAAAAGAAACAAATCAAATATTATAACAAGTACATCATTAATGATAGGAAGTATGAGATTCATATCTATTATCTCCCAACAATTTATTCATAAAAATCTTAAAACTCCGGAATCTATTTTTTAGTATAGCACGGAAAACTAAAAAAGCTCAAGAGTTTCATACTCCTGAGCTTTTTTAAGAGGCGCGAACCGGATTTGAACCGGTGATAAGGGTGTTGCAGACCCGTGCCTTACCACTTGGCTATCGCGCCATGTATTTAATAATATGCAGCTGTCACTTAAAAAATGACTCCGACGGGAATCGAACCCGTGTTACCGCCGTGAAAGGGCGATGTCTTAACCGCTTGAC
>CABSCP010000040.1 GCA_902476265.1 uncultured Lachnospiraceae bacterium | reverse complement strand
TTTAAGGCGGGCGACAGCCCGCGAGCGAGGAATGGCCGAAGGGCATTTCGAGCGTGGCCCTGCGGGGAAAAGGACCCCAACTCCCCTGGCGACGCCAGGATGGGGTGCTGGCACACCAGTCCGTGCCTGTCATTTTTTAAGGCGGGCGACAGCCCGCGAGCGAGGAATGCCTACAGGGCATTTCGAGCGTCGCCCTGCGGGGAAAAGTACCCCAATCCCCCTGGCGACGCCAGTGGGGTGCTGGCACACCAGTCCGCGTGTGGGACTTTTAATTCCATCCAACATTATTATGGACATTTAGAAATTGAAACAGTTAAAAGAATATCAGTTTGTGAAGCGAATACACTTACAGCTTTGCTTGAAAAACATGATACTGTACCACGCAAGCAAAGAAGCGGAGTTTAAATATCCTACGCATCAGATCAACTTTCGTACTTTAGATGCCTTGAATTGTCTGACATTTAGCGGGAGTGAAATAATATATGACAGATAAAGATAAAATGATTTTTTTAATGTGTGTTCTCTGATCGAGTATATCGCCCGAAGGACAAAAAACAGGAGAGGCGTTATAGAGGAAGCATTAGGTGAGAAAGGCATAAAGAAACAATTGTATGATGCCGAGGTGAATCATTGTCTTACATTTGAGCAGGTTTGTGACGAAGTGGTAAAAGCTTATAAAATACCACAGGGCGATTTTGATACAATCACAAATTGTAAGTACACAATTCCAGGATTTCAGGATATCGGAAAACTATATACGATAATGATTCAGGATTGCGCAATGCCCGGAGAAGAAGTCTCGGAATTGCTGAAAATATTTACTTCTTTCATCAGTGATGAGATATCCAACTTTAAAACAGGTTTATACTACCAGAATCCGAGTTACTTGGAATGCTCTTATAGAGAAGGATACCTGTTAGATTAAAACGCTTTGACTATTCATACACCACCTTCATCACAATGTCCTGTGCGTAATCGCCGAAATATCTGCCGAAAAGATTCAGCCCTCCTGCGTGAGGGCTGTTTTCCTCTGTGCGCAGCGTGAAGGAAAAGAAAAATCCATTCTCCATACCAAGTGACTGGATGGTGGTATCAGACCTCTTTTCCTTGTCCAGATAACAGCCGTCCCGCGTCAGAATCACTTTTTTATATTCTCCGAATTGGGTATTGGAATCGCTCCACCAGTCAGGATTATAGATGCCGCGCCGTCCGCCGTAATCGCCCTGTGTGGTAAAAGTGAGGACGGGATGACGGTTGATCTCCAGCGTGATGTCGGAAGGCCAGTTGTTATCGTATCCGGGCGCTTCGGAGCAGATTTCAAAGCTGAATTCCACCTGCTTTACGGCGCCGCGCTGCAGATCATGGTTGGAAAACTGGTATTCCAAAAACCCGCTGTGCAGCCAGATCAGAGAGGCATTGGTATGGTTGGAAGCGTAAAACCCGTAGGGACTGTCTTCATAATGAATATAGGAATCGGGAGAGGCGAGGCCGCAGGGGGGCGTCACCTGGCAGGAAGCATAATGACCTATGGGCATTTCCACATAGGCCGCCGGGAGACTGCCGGACTCGGATTTATGGGCATAAAGATCCACATTTACCTGGAGGGCGCTGATGGTACAGAGTTTTTGCGTGCCGTGGATGCCCGGTTTTGAAATCGTGGCAATCAGTCCCGCTTCCCGCAGGATTTTGATATGCAGGCACATAGAGGACATGGGGAGATAAAAGGCATCCGCCAACTGGCTGATGGTCATGGCGCGGTCTGCCAGAAGACGGAGAATTTCAAGCCGGGTTTCGTTGGAAAGGGCACGGCAGATCCGGGCCGTGGTTTCCGTATCTTCCAGGGTGCAAAGTACATTTTTCTTTTGATTCACTTCCATCTTCTCCATCTCCTTTTTACCGACGCTGACAATGAATAGATTATTACATAGAAGATGTAGTAAAACAAGGGAAAATGATAAAAAACCTATTATAAAGCAAATATATTGACGAATACTACAGGTTTTATATAATGAAATGGAAGGAAACAGTAACTGTGAAAATACGCAGACAGGAGTGTGAGAAAAGCATGAGAGAAACATTTATACCCAGACCGGATTTTGCCAGAGACAATTGGTATGATTTAAACGGCACATGGCAGTTCGCTTTCGACGAAGAGCGCAAGACAGGAGAACAGCAGTGGCTGAAGGAGGATTTTCCCGGCCGGATTCAGGTTCCCTTTGCTTATCAGTGTGAAAAAAGCGGAATCGGCATCAGTGAAATGCACGATATCGTCTGGTACAAACGCAGGGTGGAAATTCCCGAGACCATGAAGGGAAAAAGAATCTGGCTGCATTTTGGCGCGGTGGACTATCGGGCCGAGGTGTGGTTTAACGGCGTGCGTCTGGGAAGTCACGAAGGCGGATATACGCCTTTTGCGTTTGAAGTGACAAATGCGTTGCAGGACGAAAATGAGATTGTTGTAAAAGCAACGGACTATGCGGATACAACACAGCCAAGGGGCAAACAGTATTGGAAGCAGCAGCCGGACCGCTGCTGGTATATCCAGAATACGGGGATTTGGCAGAATGTATGGCTGGAAGCCACAGAAGGAAGTCCTATCGACAATATAAAACTGACGCCGGATATCGATACCAATACGGTGGAAGCGATTGTGACCATCGGGGAATATCAAAACGGCGATCAGCTGGAAATAGAAGTTTCCTATCAGGGAAAAACAGTGAAAAAACTCACCGCTTCTGTGGACGGATACCGGACAACGGTGAGCATCGCCCTTTTGCCGGAGGATTTTATTGACGAAATTCATTACTGGACGCCGGACCGGCCGAATTTGTATGATATGAAGGTTTCTTTATATCGGGGACAGGAAAAACAGGACGCGGTGGAAACCTATTTCGGAATGCGGAAAATCAGCATCGATCAAGGCAGAATTCTTCTAAACAATGCGCCGGTTTATCTGAAAATGATTCTTGATCAGGGATACTGGAAGGAAAGCGGCCTGACCGCGCCCGATGATGAGGCGTTGAAAAAAGATATTGAGATGACCAAAGCTTTCGGCTTCAACGGCGCCAGAAAGCATCAGAAAATAGAGGATCCCCGCTATTATTACTGGGCAGACCGCCTGGGCCTTCTGGTGTGGGGGGAGATTCCCAGCGCCTATGAATACGGTGATCAGGAAATTCGGAATGTGACGAGGGATATGCAGGAATTCATCATCCGGGACTACAATCATCCCAGCATTATGGCGTGGGTGCCGCTGAATGAATCCTGGGGCGTGCGGAAAATTCTTGTGGACGGCTGCCAGCAGCATTTTGGAAAGGCGCTGTATCATATGGCAAAAGCCATGGATCCTACCCGGCTGGTCAGCACCAACGACGGCTGGGAAAATGTGGAAGGCGATATTGTCAGCATCCATGACTATAGTTCCAAAGGGCAGTCCATTACCGGTAAATATACAGAAGAAGCGCTGGAACATCCCGAAGGGATTTTCCCGGGAGGGAGAAGGCTGTTCGCTTTTGGCGAGACGTACCGGAAAGGCGAAAGTGCCTTTATGGTGACGGAGTATGGCGGCATTGCCCTTTCCTCGGACACGGACGGAGAAAAATGGGGCTATGGACAGGCGGAACAGGGAGAAGACGCGCTGATTTCCCGATATGAAGATGTGACAAAAGCCATCATGGCAATCCCCCAAATCGTCGGTTTTTGCTACACACAGCTGACGGACGTGTATCAGGAAGTGAACGGACTTCTGACCATGGAACGAGAGCCGAAAGTGGACAGCGGCCGGATCCGGGAAATTAATGACAGGAGACGGGTGTAGGAAAAGAAATAACTTTTATAAGAAGGGGATTGTTACAGAATCGCTGAACAGGCAGTGATTTTACAACAATCCCCTTTCCAATTGAGACAGTGGCTATTTGCGTCAAAGGCTCATGATTATGAAAGCTCATAAGCAATTTCAGCTTCTTTTTTGTAAAAGGCAATCCCCATCTTCATCACGTTGGTAATACCGCAATTCTGCATATCCACGGCATAGTTTTTCCGATTGATCTGGTCCAGAGCAGATTTGGAAAGTGCAATCAGTTCTTCTGTTACCTGCTTCTGGGAAGAGGGATGACGGAGAACCTTTAATTCAACCAGAATACCCGGCATTCCCGGATTCAGTGGTTTCATCTGAATATCGTACCGGCCGCTGCCGGCTTCCCGATTAGAGGAAACGCTGTATAAATTATTCATAATGGCGTAAAGCCCAAGCATTAGCCCATGATAGAAGCTTTCCTGAGAGGTATCATAAAAGCTAATGGTCTGCCGGAGAAATTCCTGAAGATGCCTTTGAAGTTTCGGAACATCTTGAAGTATAACAGCCTGTTGAATCTCCAGGGCAGTGGAGACCGGAATGGTGTCGGAAAGGCTTGCAAGGATTTCTTTTTCATACACATAAAAAATTTCTTTGTTCGGAATGGCTACCTCGCAAAGAGTATTGCCGTCATGCAGGACGTTGGCATTCACAACTTTCAGGTATCCTGCAACCAGAAGAAAACTGTAAATGGTAAACGGATTGTTTTGAATTTCCGGATAAATAACCGCGGTATCTACATAGGTGGAAATCGGCTTTCCCTGCATCAGAATCTGAAGATTTTCCTTAATTTCATTGGAAGCATCCTCTAAAATAGTACCAATGATCCGATTGCTGCCAGTGGATTGCCAAAAGGCCTTGGGAAAACAGTTTTCATCCATATAGTTGATGACAGACCAGGGATTAAAAATTTCTGTCTGTCCAAAAAGATACCCATCATACCAGGCGCACAGTTCATCAAACTTCTCTTCCCGTCCGTAATAGGAAAGCATATCCCTCACTTCATTTCGGGTGAAGCCGAAATATTCGCTGTATCGGGTTTCCAGGATCGAATTCACCTTCAAATTATTCAGGCCGCTGAAAATACTCTCCTTTGCCACCCGCAGGATCCCGGTAAGAAAACCGAAGGACAGATGCTTATTATCCTTAAAGCCGCCGGAAAACAGATTACGCATAAAGGAGATCACATCGTCATAAAAGCCCATGGAGTAACCGTTTTGAATTGGCGTGTCATATTCATCGATAATGATCACCGGAGCTATACCATAGTGTTTGTGCAGCATCAGACTCAAAATTGCCAGAGACATGGAAAGGTCCACATCGGAAGCTTTTAAATAGGTGATGCGGTGATAAAATTCTTTTTCAAAATCGAGACATTCCCTGCTATCGGCCAGCTCGGAATGACGTCCGAATTCTAAAGCCAGTATTTGAGCAATATTATCTCTTGTTTCCTGCCAGGTGCCGTATTTCACATCTTTAAAGGAAAGAAAAATAACAGGATACTGCCCCTGATTTTTTTGATACTCTTTTCCGCAGTGCCAAATTTTTTTATCCAGAAAATAAACGGAAGTATCCTCTGACGTTTTTTCAAAAAAAACCCTGATCATATCCATGTTCAGCGTCTTTCCAAAACGCCGGGGTCTTGTAAAAAGAGTGACAGGCGCTCTTGTATCCAGAACATCTTTGATCAGCAGAGTTTTATCCACATAGTAAAAATGGCAGGAAGCGTTGACAAAATCGGATACGCCAACCGGAAGCGGACGCTTTTTCAGAATCTTTTCCTGTATCGCCCCATCTGCTGTCCTCAGATCCTCCGGTTTTTGAGTTCCTGCAGGAATCAGCCATTTGCGTCCTTCCTTAATAACGCCGGGAATTCTGCCGTTACGGCAGAGCAGTGTTACACGGCGTTCGGACAGCCCCCATTGCCGGGCGGCATTCTTTACATTCATATAAGTCATATCCTTATTCCTCCTGTCTGCCAAAAGTATATCATGTGTAAAAAAGTATATCAAGATATAAGAACAATATTAGCAATCATAACATGACATGATACGCGTCATAAACAGTTTGGACAGTAACCGTTATGATCCCATACGATAGGTGTTGACATCGGATAACGGTCTACTTAAAATATAAAATATCGTAAGTAAAAATAAGGGAGACCGGTGTGGAAAAGAAAACATACAGAAAATTCATAAAACTATTTTTAGCGGCATCCCTGGTCCTGCTCCTTCTGGCAGCAGGACTGGTGGCGCTTTTTGACCCTTTTTACCATTATCACGGTCCGCTGCCGGGGATGAAGGCGGTGGTCACCAAATCCGAATACCAGTGTATCGGCACCATCCGCAATTTTCAATATGACAGTGTGCTCGCAGGCTCCTCCACTGCTGAAAATTATAACAACCGCTGGTTTGACGAAGCCTTTGGCTGTACTACCGTAAAGGCCATCAAAAGCTCCGGCACCACGGCGGATCTGAAGTTTTATCTGGACGAAGCTTTTGCCACCCATGAGATCAAAAATGTATTTTACAGTCTGGATCTTTTCGCGCTGGACGGAGATCCGGATACTAATTTTGTCAATGAATCCATGCCGCTGTATTTGTTTGATAAAAACCCGTTTAATGATGTGAAATACATTCTCAACAAAGATGTTATTTTTGAAGATATCCCCTATCTTCTTGCCATGAATCTGGCGGGAGGTTACGATGAGGGAACCTCCTACAACTGGTGGCAGTACAAAATCTTCTCTCAGGAAGAAACATTGAAGCACTATGATAGGCCGGAAACGGTTTCTCCGCCGCTGGCAAAAGAAGAATATCAGCACAGAGTGGACGGGAATCTGGATCTGCTGGAAGAGATGGTAAAAAATCATGGTGAGACAAGCTTTTACTTTTTCCTGCCGCCTTATTCCCTGCTTTGGTGGGACAGCGTTAACGGAAACGGACGGCTGGAGGAATATTTCTACGCCCGCAGCGCTGCCATGGAAAGACTGTCCGGATATGAGAATGTGAAGCTGTTTGATTTTCAGACAGATGAAAATGTGGTTCTCAATCTGGAAAATTACATGGACCCGATTCATTTTTCTGCCGATGTCAATCACTATATGGTGGAAGAGGCGGCCAGCCTTCATTCCCCCTGGCTGGTGACGCCGGAAAACAAAAAGGAAAAAGAGAAAGAAATGGAAAGGCTGGCGGAGAAGATTCTTTCGGAAGAAATGAAAAAGTACGAACAAAAGATCGGACGGTAAGATTGACCGTGAAAACAGACGGAAAAAAAGAAGTAACAGGCGCATATCGTTCTATCCTTTTAAAACTGATCGTAGTAAGATAAAACGGCAAATGAAAAAGTACGTTCAGGAGGAAAACGGTATGGGATTATTTTCGAGAAAGCCAAAAGAACTGGAATATGATGCGGAGGACTGTCGGCGTAAGAAAGCCCGCATGCGTGAAATATTCAATGAAGCGGTTGAATATGGGAACAGCTATGAAATTCTACATGCCATGGAGACCACCTCAAAATTTGAAAAAGGTTTCGTATTCAATACGAATACCACAACTTTTTACTACTACATTGTCGGCTACCGCCGGAATGATAAAACCATTGTCCTGGTTCAGACTGACCGTGATTTAACCCAGCATAGCGAAGCTTTTTATATCGACATGCAGGCTGTCGTTGATGTCACTTACGATCCCAAAATATTCCAGGCCTGTCTGCGCTACAGGAAAGGGTATGACAGTTACGGGGAACTCCTGAAAATCGGGGACAGCGGCAGTAAAACGCTTTACGGAATCTCCAATCTGGTCCAGAAGGAAGAGAGGGAAGCATTTCTGGATTTCCTGGAAGGACTGCGGACCCGGCTGGAGCAGGGAGGCCATAAGCTGGAAAAGTGGAAACGCTGAAAAATTTAAAAATGGCATTGCAAAACGGGCGAAAGCATCTTTGCTTCCGCCCGAATATATTTTAATGTGTGTTTTCGTATGCAATTCGGATTTCTTCGGGCATCTCTTCGGGCGTCATGGAGCTGAGCCGCTCTTCGCTGCCGTCTTTGATGGCCTGCTCATAATACCGGCATTTATACTTCAACATGTCAAGAACCCGGTTCATGCGTTCTATCTCGGTTTCTACATTTTCTTTCTGTTTTAAAAACATTTTCCTTAGCAGCGGATAGGTTTCGCGTCCCTGACTGCACCATTCCATAAACTTTTTGATATCTTTTATCTCCATGGCTGATTTTTTCAGGCACTCGATGAGACGAAGGGCTTCGATTTCCCCATTGCCGAATTTGCGGATCCCGGAGACCCGCGAATTCCGAAGCGCCGGCAGACGCTTTTCTGGCCGGGGCGCAGGCGGACGGAAATTATGTGGAAAGGATTACGCTCAAAGACAAAACGCTGGCTTTTTGTAAGGGCTGTCTCGCCTGCCAGAAAACACAGCAATGTGTCATAAAAGACGACCCAAGAGGTGCCTAATAAAGCGGTCAGCGGGTTAACCGGGTGGATCGATTGCTTTGAAAAAAGCGTATGATATGGGGCAAGCAGTTTAAAAATTCTGTTGACAGTCCCAAAATAATATATTTTATGTCTGAGAAAATAGGAAAAACCTTTATTTTTATTGACATAAAAATATAATGCGCATAGTATAATAAGTAAATAGGATAGGACTGCAGAGCTAACTGTGAAAGAGAAGAAGGCAGGATATTATGCGCAGAAAAATTGAAGAGAAGCTTATTGAATGGAAGGACCGGACAGAAAATAGAATGCCTCTTTTGCTTTATGGAGCAAGACAGGTAGGAAAGACATATGCGTTGACAAAATTTGGTGAAAAATATTTTGAAAATACAGTTTATATTAATCTGGAAACGAATTTGTCTGCTGCCTCTTATTTTTCGGATGATATATCTCCAAAAAGATTGATTCGTTTTTGGGAAACGACGGTAAATGAAGTGATTACACCGGGAAAAACATTGATTATTCTGGATGAAATTCAGTCCTGTGAGAGAGCGCTGACTTCCCTGAAATATTTCTGTGAACTGGCTCCGGAATATCATATTGTGGCGGCTGGAAGTCTGCTTGGAGTAGCGGTGCATCGGGAACGTTATTCATTTCCGGTAGGAAAAGTGGAAAGTATGACGCTTTATCCGCTGGATTTTGAAGAATTTTTGTGGGCGAATGATGAAGATCGTCTGGCACAGGAAATCCGAAACGCATTTGATACCATGGAAGCGTTTCCGGAAGCACTTCATAAAAAGGCATTGGAATTATATAGGTATTATTTGATTGTCGGGGGGATGCCAGCCTGTGTCAGGGAATTTATCGCGAACGGAAAACTGGTTTTGATACCGGCAGTACAAAATGAAATTGCCAATAACTATGCAGCTGATATGGCAAAATACGCGACCACTTCAGAAACAGTAAAAATACGCAGCTGTTTTCATTCTATTCCTGCCCAGCTCGCGAAAGAAAATAAAAAGTTTCAATATAAAGTTGTTCAGCGTGGCGGCAGTGCTGCAATATTTGGAGAATCAATAGAATGGCTGGCCCAGGCGGGTATTGTGCTGAAATGTCAGAAGATTGAACATGCCCAAAATCCGATTGCCGTTTATTCTGATTTATCGTCATTTAAGCTTTATATGAGTGATGTGGGACTCCTGGTTATGAAATCAGGAATGCCGCAGCAGACAGTTTTAACAGGAGAGCCCAACCTGTTTATGGGAGCAGTCACGGAAAATTATGTGGCCCAGGCGCTGGCTTCCAACGGTCACAGCTTATTTTACTGGACAAGCGAGCACAGCGCTGAGCTGGATTTTGTATTGCAAAAAGGGGAAGACATTATAGGAATTGAAGTCAAAAAGGGAATAAAGGTCCATTCAAAAAGCCTGAATGTATTTATACAAAAATACAAACCTGCATATTCGATCCGTTTTTCTGAAAAGAATTTTGGGCGAACGGAAAATATCTTTTCCATTCCGCTTTATGCCGCATTCTGCATATAAAACACTACTTCAGTTCAAACAGCGCCTTTTCATAATCCTGCACATAGTAACGGATATTGGTCCGCCCCTTTTTAATGATAGTATGGCCTTCGGCTTCCAGCTTTTCCTTCTGGGCCTCAACGCCGCCCGGATATTTGGGGTTCAGTTCTCCGTTTGCTTTCAGGGTTCTCCAATAGGGCGTTTTGTCGGTATCGCGCTGATGACTGGCCCATGCTGCGATGGAAACGAAAATTCCTGCGGTTATGGGGTCCGTGAAATCCGCATTGTTTTTCCGGGCGAAGTAATCCCGGATCATTCCCACCGTCAGCAGCTTTCCAACGGGAACCTGTTTCATAACTTTGTCATAATCAATGGGCGGCGCAAAGTACATTCTTTCGCCGCCATATTTTTGGATGGAAGGCGCGTCCGTTAAAATTTGTATCCTGGGCATATCGGTTTCTTTGTGGAGCATCGCGTTAAAATCTTTTTTCTCTTCATTTGCCATAAGTGTCACCTCCTGCCTTAAGGATAACCTGTTTTTTTTATTCATGCAATGAGACTGTTTAATATATTTATGACGGAATCCAGGGATTTTTTCGGGCACACAATCTGCAGTGGCTGAAGGAGGAATAAAAGCAGCACTTTCATTTTCGGGGAAAAGTGCGGCGATAAAAAAATTTCAGAACAATCCCGTACAATAGGGCGCAACAGGGAATCGCCACCATAAGATTGGCATAAAAATCGTGTGCAGCCATATAGGAGGAAAAAGAAAATCCTTTTACCGTCAGATGTCCGATCAGGTAAGATGCAGGCAGCGGGAGAACAGAAAGAAAACAGCGGACCGCCCGGGGATCATGATGAAAAATGGCGGTAAGCAAAATACAAAGGAACACAAGAGCCGCCGCAAAACCGGCAATAAGAGCCAGTTTGGGCTGACGAATGATCACGCCGCAGGGATTCTGCTGCTGACCGTAAAGGAGAATTTCTCCGGTTCCGTTTGTTTCATAGTAATAAACGGCCTTAATTTGCTCTCCGTCGGGATTTAAGACAACGTTTTGGGTTTTGTTTTTTAAAAGATATCGGTTCCAAATGCTGTCCCAGGCCACGATGTGACAGGCGTAACCATCGCCTTCATCCGTAAAAAAGGAACTTACGCCGCAGCCGGAAACCCTATCGTCAAAGGAGGCATAAATGACGCCGTCGCTGCTTTCGGTAAGGGTGACGAGATCAGGGGTATAGGGCAGATATTTTGGCGATACGAGAAAACCCAGCACAATCACGGCTGCAGCAAGAGACAGCATTACGGAGACAGCAACCGTAAAAAATTTCTTTTTTTGATACTTCTGGTTCAGTTTTCGAAGAGGAACAACATCCATTTCCGGCGCCGGCCCGGAAGAAGTTTTCATGTCCGCCAGTTGTTTTTGACACGCTTCACAGGTATCCAGGTGTTCTTCCACAAGCCTGCGGGTGGCATCGGATGCCAGATTTTCCGCGTAAAGCGGCAGAAGATCACGGATTACATCACAGGTTATTTTCATGAATTATCCTCCATCTCATTTTTAATTTTCATTCTGGCCCGGTGGAAAGTAACACAGGCCCAATTCGCGGTTTTTCCAAACAAATCGGCGATCTGCCGGAAGGAAAGTTCTCCGAAAACCCGCAGTAAAAAGACTTCTTTATAAGGCTCATCCAATTGATGGACAAGCGTGTGGATTTTTGTCGACCGGTCGGCATTGCAGATGAACTGCTGTATATCAAAAGGATCGGCCTGCTCTTTTACGGAATCAAAATCTACAACGCGTTTTTGCCTGCGCAGATAGGAAAAATAGCAGTTTTTGGCGATCTGACAAAGCCATACCCGGATATCGCAGGCACCCTTGAAACGATCAATGGATTTCAGCGCCCGGAAAAAAGTTTCGGCTGTGATTTCCTCGGCAATTGCCTCATTGTGCGACAAACTTTTGATATACAGGAAAACATCCCGGAAATAAGTTCGATAGATGCTTTCAAAATCTTCCACGGTTTCACCTCCTTTGCCAATAAGACGCGCCAACTGTATTTATCTTACAATATTTCTGAAAATAGAGATACTTGTGATTTTCAGGCGGGGATGTTACTCTGTTATCAGGAAAATACACAATCAGAGAAAGGATTCGCTTATGAAAACAGTTCATTGGGCAGTGTTGGGCTGCGGGGCAATTGCAAATGAGTTCGCACAGGCAATGGAGAGCAGCGGCAGAAAGATTTATTCCGTGGCAAACCGGACCCGGGAGAAGGCGGCGGCCTTTGCGGAAAAGTATGGCATACAGAAAATATACGGGAATATGGAAGAATTGTTTGCGGATGAAAAGGTGGATATCGTCTATATCTGCACACCCCATAATACCCATATGGAATATATCCGGAAGGCACTTTGCGCCGGAAAGCATGTTTTGTGCGAAAAAGCCGTCACATTAAATTCGGAGGAATTGGATGAGGCGGTGCAGCTGGCTTCACAAAAGAAGCTGATTCTGGCGGAAGCCATGACGATCTACCATATGCCGTTGTATAAGAGACTGAAGGAAATCATGGATTCCGGCAGATTGGGAGCTTTAAAACTGATCCAGATGAATTTCGGCAGTTATAAAGAGTACGATATGCAGAATCGGTTCTTTAACCGGAACCTGGCGGGAGGCGCATTGTTAGACATCGGTGTATATGCGCTCTCCTTCATCAGATGGTTCATGACCTCCAAACCGGATGAAATCGTATCACAGGTAAAATTTGCCCCCACCGGGGTGGACGAGCAGGCAGGCATTCTGCTGAAAAACCGGGAAGAAGAAATGGCGTCGGTCATTTTGTCCCTGCATGCCAAACAGCCCAAACGGGGAACGGTTTCTTTTGAAAAAGGATATGTGGAAATCCGGGAATATCCCCGCGGGGAAGAAGCGGTTATTCAATATGTGGATCAGGAGAAAAGGGAAATCATAAAAGCCGGAAGCACCGGAGAAGCCCTTTCTTATGAGATCGAAGATATGGAAGCGGCGGTTTTGGGAAACGGCAGTGATATGTGTCTGCAGTATACCAGGGACGTGATGGAGATCATGACGGATTTGCGAAAGGAATGGGGGATGAAATATCCCGAAGAAGAGCGGTGACAGAAGAAGAAATCCGCCGTTTTGAAGCGGCAAAAAATAAAATTATCGGGCAGAACCGGGACCGCAGAGGGATCGGGACGCTGGCGGAAAAAACGGTGCACGCAGTGCTGAAAAATTATTATGCGCCGGATGAGGATATGCACGAAATTCCTGTTGAAAACTGTGTGGCGGATATTTATACAGGAAAAGAAATTGTGGAAATCCAGACCAGAAGCTTTAACCGGATGCGGGGAAAGCTGGAACGGTTCCTGCCCCTGTATCCGGTCACCATCGTCTATCCCATCCCCTATGTGAAAATGCTGTTTTGGATTGATGAAGAGACCGGGGAAATTTCAAAAGGCCGAAAGTCGCCGCTGAAAGGAAATCCCTATATGGCGTTTCCGGAGCTTTATAAAATCAAGATGTTTTTGAAAAATCCCAATCTGCGTATTAAGCTTATTTTTCTGAACATGGAAGAGTATAAGCTGTTAAACGGGTGGAGCAGGGATAAAAAAAAGGGATCCAGCCGTTTTGACCGGATCCCCGTATCTGTTGAAAATGAGATGGAATTTTCCTGCCCCAGGGACTATCTGCAGCTGGTTCCCTATGAACTGGAAGAGCCTTTTACCGCAGCTGCCTTTGGAAAAGCCGTCCACATCAGGAAAGAGCTGGCAGGGACCGTGTGTCACATTTTAAACTACCTGGAAGTGATAGAACAGGACGGGAAAAAAGGCAAGGCCTATTTATACCGGGTGAGGGAATCCTGACAGGCGCTGTTATTTATCGTCATGGGCCGCGACCGAGGCATCGAATGCAATCGAAGGTATCGTCACCACCAACACCCGCATCAGGCAGTTGGTAGAAGAAAAAACCACGCCTAAAAACCGTGACGAACAGGAAATGGCCGAATGAGCCGCTTACTCACAACGCTGCTCTTATATCGAAATGGCTTTTATGTTGGAAAATACATCTCTATGGAGGCTAAAATTGCACAGGAGAAAGACCTTTATTATGATGCTCTGAGACGGTCACAGGATGGATGGCACGAAGGCTGTGAAGATCCCCTTCCTTTCATTAAGTACTTGTTCAGTATCATATTGGCGGCATATAAGGATTTTGAAGATCGATTTTCTATCGTTGAAACGAAATTACCTGCGATTGATATGGTGAGAAAAGCAACGCAAAACAAAATTGGAAGATTTAATAAGCAGGACATCAGAGAGTTATGCCCGTCCCTAAGCATCAGTTCCATTGAAGGCTCCCTGCGAAAGCTGGTAAAGTCCGGTGAATTAAAGCGGGAAGGCACAGGAAAATCAACCTGTTATCTTCGATTGAAGTAAATGCCCTTAAGAAAACAATGCTTCCCTTAAAATCATAGCCATTTTAAGGGAAGCATTGTCTATTGACATCGGGTGAGAGAATCCTGATACGATACAGGGCAGCGCTTATTCTTCCAGTTCTATTTTCAGGTCCTTCTGATATTTCCGTTCCATCTGGTGACGGGCTTTTCTGACCTCTACCGAGTCAAATACAATGGAAAAATCGTAGTCCTCCGGATAAAGTTCTGTGGCCGCCACCTTTAAGCGCAGCCTTTTATGGCTGATCAGCGTTTTTTCCTTTTTGATTTGAACCAGTATATTCCCCCGGGAGTCTGCCGGTTTTACCACAATGCCGATCACATTGTCAGGCAGTACGGTTACGCTGTCGCCCCTCTGATAAGGATAAATGCTCTCCTGAGGATTATGAAAGGATTTCTTTTTTTCGACGGAAGGACCAGAGAAGCGCTGCTGTCTGTCTGCCCGGCCGCCGGAAAGTTCGGAAAGCTCCAGCAAAGCGATGGCAGGGCCGCTTTTTTCTCCATAGGTTGCCCGGGCAGCGGTAAGTAACACATCTTCCGGCATTCCCAGACGCCTGGCGATATAGAGGGCGCAGCTTTCGCCGGATTCTCCCATTTCCAGTCGATATAAAGGTTTCAGATTATCCCGGTCAAAAGCCATCCGGGCATTTACAATGCCGGGCGTCTGTTCCGCATAGGTCTTGACCTCGGGATAATGGGTGGTGACCAAAAACAGGCACCCGCTTTCCCGCAGTTTTTCCAGTACGGCGACAGCGATGCCCATCCCTTCCGCCGGGTCCGTGCCGGAACCCGGTTCATCCAGAAGAACCAGACTTTCCACGCCGATATGGTTTAAAATGTTGATAATGTTTGTGATATGGGCGGAGAATGTGGATAAGTTATCCGTTATATTCTGGCCGTCCCCCACATCTGCCAGCACCTGGCTGCGCATACAGATATCGGCCCGCTCACATGGAACAAAGAGGCCTGATGTGGCCATCAGAGTGAGCAGTCCCACGGTTTTTATGGTTACGGTCTTTCCGCCTGTATTCGGGCCGGTGATGATCATACCCCGCTCTTTTTCTCCCAGTGAAAAATCCAGAGGGACGGCGGTTTCCTTTGGCAGGGCGGGATGCCGGGCTTTTTCCAGAAGGATGCGGCCCTCGGTGTTGACAGAGGGTGCCACCGCCTCCAGATCCACCGCCAGTTTCGCTTTTGCAAAAGCAAAATCCAACTTTTCCAGCGTGCGGATATTGGAAAGAAAGATTTCCTTGTCCTCCGCGATCCGGGAAAGCAGTGTATACAGGATGATCCGCTCTTCGTTTTCCTCTTCCAGACGGCACTGTTCGTATTCTTCTCTGAGCGCCGCGACGGAGGCCGGTTCAATAAACAGGGTGGAGCCGGTGGAGGATTTGTCCACCAGGTGTCCCGGCACCTTTGCCTTACAGTCTTTGCGCACCGGCAGGCACAGCCGGCCGCTTCTGTATACGGTGAAATTTTCCGCCATACAGCTTTTCTGGGAACGGAGCACCGTCTCTGCTTTCACCCGGATTTTTTCCTCCAGTTGGAGACACTTTCGGCGGACATCCCGCAGCGTGGGGGAGGCGGCGTCATCCACCCGGCCGTTCCGGATACAGCGCAGGATTTCTTCGCACAAGGCCTCCAGCGGATTCAGATTTTCCCGGTAAAAGGCCAGGCTGATCTGCCGTTCGCAGCCCCGGTCAAGATAGCGCATCATACGCCCTGTGTTTGTTAAAAAGCTGCCCACGGCTTCGATTTCTTCCGCCGAAAGCAATTCTCCGGTATCTGCCCTTCGGATCGATTCTTCGATGCGTTCCATAGCAGGCAGGGGCGGCCCACCGAAAATTTCGATCATTTCTTTTGCCTGCGCCGTTTCCGAAAGCCATTTATTCAGTTCGATTTCCTTCAATGAGGGTTTTAAGTTTAAAGCGGCTTCTTTGGCTTTGGCCGTAACGGCCAGATCGGAAAGCTGCTGTAAAATTTGATTGTAACCTGTTATTTCAAAAACAGTCTGCATGTTGTAGTTCTTTTTCCTTTCTGATATTGACGGATGCTGTAAGGGTACTGTTTCAGGCGGAGTGGAAAATAAGGGGAATCTGTTATTGTGTGAACAGCGCCGATCTTTTAAAAACCGGATGCCGTACAGGCTGCCCTGTCACCAAAAAAAGATCCGTATGCATCCAGGATGCCATACGGATCTGCTTTTATACGAACATAGACATATGGACCCTGCTTTAGACAGGATCACGAAGCAAAAATCTGGCGTGGATGCGGACACAACAAATAAACGGCGTCATCCGATTCATACGGACAGCCGGGAAAGTGTGTCGGATCTTCAATTAGTTATTTTCCACTCCAGATACAATTAACAAAAAATTCACCTCTCTGATATACTGTCCTGAAAATAACATGAATTTTTAAAGATGTCAAGATTTTATTTTCGCGGATTTTCACAAAACGGGGCGGCAGCGTGGTACAATGAAAGTATCATTGGCAGGCAGAACATTTTGGGGGAAGGGAAGACAAATGAATAAAATCGACCGCAAAAACTGGATATTGATCTGGGTCCTTGGGATGACCGGGCAGATCTGTTGGAACATTGAAAATTCCTGGTTCAATACCTTTGTGTATGACAAAATCGCGCCGGACCCGGCCATCGTGTCCTGGATGGTGGGCGTGAGCGCGGCGGTGTCCACCTTTTGCACCTTTTTGATCGGCACCTGGGGAGACCGGAAGGGGACGAGAAAACCTTTTATCTGTGTGGGATATATTTTATGGGGAATTTTCACTTTTCTGTTCGGCGCAACGGAGATGATCCCCAAAAATCCGATCTTTGTTGCGGCGGCCTGTGTGGTGCTGGCGGATGCGGTGATGAGTTTTTTCGGATCCGTGGGAAATGACGGGGGATTTAGTCCCTGGACGACGGATATTTCCAATGAGAAAAACAGAGGAAAGCTGGGAGGAGCGCTGGCGGTGATGCCTGTGTTCGCCACGATTTTCGGAGCGGTGGTTTCCGGCATTATCATTGAACAGATTGATTTCTTCGCTTTTTTCGGATTGATGGGCGCGCTGGTGAGCCTGGTCGGCATAATGGCCCTGTTTACGCTAAAAGATGCGGAGGGATTGAAGCCCAAGCGGGATGAAAAAGGGTTCTGGCATCAGTTTTTATCCGTTTTTAACTGGAGGACCGTCAAAAGCAACAGGGAGCTGTTCTGGGTATTCCTGGTGATGACCGTTTATTTCATCGGCTTTAATGTGTATTTTCCCTATATCACCATTTATTTTGTCAATTATCTGGGATATGACTATGGCATGACCGGTATCATCCAGGGCGCAGGCCTTCTGGCAGCGGCAGGGCTGACCATTCCGGCGGCGCATTTCATCGACAGGGGCAAGACGGCGGCGGTCATTCTGGCGGCCCTTTTGTGCAATACCCTGGGCCTGGTGCTGGTGGGATTTTCTCAGAACCTGATCATTTTGCTGCTGGGCGTTTTTGGGGCGGGCATCGGCTATATTCTGGTGCTGCAGTCCCTCACCGCCTGGATGAAAAATCTGTATCCGGAAAAACAGAGGGGGCAGTTTGAAGGGATCAAGCAGATTTTCTTTGTATGCATTCCGATGATCGTGGGCCCGGCTGTCGCCACACAGGTCATCAACCGCCTGGGTGTGAAAATGGAAGTCAGCGGCGTGACGGGGATGGTTCCTTCGCCCAGCCTGTTTTTGATTTCCGCGGCGCTGACCCTGTTCACGCTGATTCCGCTGGCGGTGGCCGGAAAAATGAGCGCGAAACGTCAGAAGCAGGAGAAGGCATAAGAAAAGGGGGTATGTAGAATTGGAAAAAGAAATGCGGACAAGGGGCCCGGTGCTGGATGAAAAGGGCCGTCCCATACCGGGATTTTCCAGGAGGAGCACACTGGTCTATGACAGGAGCGCGATAAAAGCGCCGCCCTGGCGGATCAAGGAATGGGATTTTTACCAGATTTCCAATCGGAATCTGTGCCTGCAGTTTACCGTGGGCCATGCGGCCTATGCGGGGCAGGTCAGCCTGATGCTGTTTGATTTTGTAAAAGGGGAGAAGCTGCTGGACTTGAATAAAATCCTGGCGCTGCCTTTCGGTTCTCTGCATATGCCGGAAAATGCGGAAGAGGATCACGTGCTCACTTATAACAAGGGCGGCGTTTTCATGAGCTTTGAAACGAAAGGAATGGCGCGCACGCTGACCTGCCACTGGGGGAAGGCGGAAGCCGTGATCCGCCTGGAGCGCAAAAACCCGGATTCCCTGGTGATCAACCTCCCTTTTGACGAATATGACCACGCTTTTTATTATAACCATAAAATCAATTGCATGACGGCGGAGGGCTATGTGCGAAACGACGGTGAGGAATGGCGCTTTGACAGGGCGGATTCCTTCGGGATCCTGGACTGGGGCCGGGGCGTGTGGCCGTTTCACAACGAATGGTACTGGAGCAACGGCAGCGGATATCTGGATGGAGAAATGTTCGGCTTTAACTTGGGATGCGGCTTTGGAAATACGGATACGGCCAGCGAGAACATGCTTTTTTACGGCGGAAAATCCCATAAGCTGGGCAAAGTGGACTTCGTGCTGGGAGAGGAATATATGCAGCCCTGGCATATCCGGGACCGGGAGGGACGTCTGGATCTTTGTCTGACGCCGGTTTATGACCGCACCACAGCCATAAAGCTTTTGTGGGTGGACAACTGTTGTCATCAGATGTTCGGTTCTTTTTCCGGAAGGGCGGTTTTGGATGACGGAAAAGTGCTGGAGGTGAAGGACGTTGTCTCGTTTGCAGAACATGCGGTGAATAACTGGTAAAAATGTATAAAATTTTTGGGAAAAATATTAAAATGCAGTTAAATTGTCACATTAAAATTGACATATTTGGAAGAATGTGTTAAAATATTAACAAGTTGGGAGCCCGATGCAGATGCATGGACAGCGCTTCCGGCGAATACAATAGACTGCTATTGTAAAGAGTGAAAATTTAAGGAGGGTATACCAATGGGACGTTTTACATTACCGCGTGACCTGTATCACGGAAAGGGATCTTTGGCAGAGCTGAAGAATCTGAAGGGGAAGAAGGCTGTTATCGTAGTGGGCGGCGGTTCCATGAAGAGGGGAGGCTTCTTAGGACAGGCGGAAGAATATCTGAAAGAAGCAGGAATGGAAGTGAAGCTTTTTGAAGGCGTGGAAGCGGATCCTTCCGTGGAAACCGTTATGCGCGGCGCAAAGCTGATGCAGGAGTTTGAACCGGACTGGATCGTGGCTATGGGCGGCGGTTCCCCCATTGATGCTGCCAAGACCATGTGGGCTTTCTATGAATATCCTGATGTGACCTTTGAAGATCTCATCACACCGTTCTCGTTCCCGACGCTGAGACAGAAAGCGCATTTTTGTGCAATTCCTTCCACATCCGGCACCGCGACAGAAGTTACCGCTTTCGCAGTAATTACAGATTACCAGAAGGGAATCAAATATCCGCTGGCTGACTTCAATATTACACCCGATGTAGCGATCGTTGATCCTTCCCTGGCTGAGACAATGCCTGCGAAGCTGGTTGCACATACCGGTATGGATGCCATGACCCATGCGATTGAAGCTTATGTGTCCACCTTACATTGCAATTATACGGATCCGCTCGCACTCCATGCGATCAAGATGATCCATACCTATTTAAAGAAATCTTATGACGGCGATATGGATGCCCGTGCCGAAATGCACGACGCACAGTGCCTTGCCGGCATGGCGTTCTCCAACGCGCTGCTGGGCATCGTACATTCCATGGCTCATAAGACCGGCGCTGCGTTTACCGGCGGACATATTATCCACGGTTGTGCGAATGCGATGTATCTGCCTAAGGTCATCCGGTTTAATGCGGCAAATGAAGAAGCGGCAGAGCGTTATGCGGATATCGCAAGATTTATTGATCTTCCCGGCAATACGACGGCAGAACTGGTTGACGCGCTGATCGAAGAACTGCGCAAGATGAACAGAGAGCTGAATATCCCGCTGGGGATCAAGAATTACGGACAGGGCGGACTGATTGCAGATACTTCCATCATCGATGAGAAGGAATTTTTGGAGAAGCTGCCCACAGTGGCGGCGCTTGCGATTGACGATGCCTGCACAGGCAGCAATCCCCGCATTCCGACACAGGAAGAGATGGAGAAGCTGTTGAAGGCCTGCTACTATGATACAGAAATTGATTTTTAAACGCGGATAAAAGAACAGCCATTGGATTTCCGAATACAGGAAAATCCAATGGCTGTTTTTATGGAACCGTTTGATCCCGGCTTGACCTCAACTGCGTTTTGGCTGGCGCAGGTAGGCGAACCAATAGCCGCATCCGACGATGACAGCGCCGCCCACCAGATTTCCCAGGGTAACAGGCAGCAGGTTTTTTAGAAAGAAACCGATCCAGTTGAGCCCTTCGGCGGTAATGCCGTATGTACTGCCGATGAAAAGGGCAGAAGGGATATAGAACATGTTTGCAACACAGTGCTCAAATCCGCAGAGCACAAAAACTGCGATGGGAAGATAAAGGCCCAGGATTTTACCGGGAGCCGAGGGAGCGCCGATGGAGATCCAGACCGCGATGCAGACCAGAATATTACAAAGGATGCCCCGCAAAAAAGCATCGGAAAAACTCAGTGAGGTCTTTGCAGCGGCGATAGTGACCAGATTCTGCGCCAGCGCGCCGTCATACAGATCGGGGATATGGCTGTATACGAAAAGCAGGGCCAGAAACAGGGAACCGATCAGGTTGCCCAGATACACAATGCCCCAGTTTTTGAGCATTCCTGTGATACTCGCCTTTTTCTCCAGGACAGAAATGATGATCAGACTGTTTCCTGTGAAAAGCTCGCTTCCGGCAAGGACGACCATGGCCAGTCCGGCGGGAAAAACCAGGGAATTGACAAGCCGCGCCGCGGAAGGGTCCGGAATCGTGGCGGAAGCGATGGCGGCGGCAGAACCGGCAACCGCGATGAACAAACCGGCAAAAACAGCCAGGACAAACATTTTGGCGGCGGGAAGTTTGGTTTTTCCGGCGCCCACATCCACATAATTTTTTGCAATCTGTACAGGTGAAAGCATAATATTCTCCTCTGTCAAAGTTCCGCCGGCAGGATGTGGACATGTTGGCATCCTGCCGGCGGAACTTGTTTTTTATTTGTTATTATTTTATCACAGTCATACGAAAGCGGCAAGAAATCCGTGTGCTGTATATAAAAAAGAACAAAACGGAGAATTGGATTCAGTGTAAAAATTTTTCCATATACTGTGCGGTCAGATACTGTATGCCCAAAAGGCCGGCCGTGTTGCCCAGCATGGCGGAATGAAGCTGCACATGAGAAAAACTGGGCATGATATAACGTATTGTTTTTTCCCGGATGGAATTGAGTACATAAGGCTGGGCCATAACGCCGCCTCCCAGGATGACACAGGGAGGATTGAAAATATGGATGATGCTGGTCAGACCCAGCACGATTTCGTCGATCCAGGCATCCACCAGCTTTTGAACGGCAGGCTCGGACAGGCGTTTGAAAATGCGCCGGCCGTCGGATAACGAAGGGTCGAGGTTCATAGCGGCCCGAACCAGAGCGGAGGTGGAGGCGTAACGTTCATAGCAGCCGTCGAATACATCCTCTCCGGCCAGTTTTTCCGGCCCGTGTGTGACGATGGCGCCAAACTCTCCGGCAGAGTAGGAGGAGCCGTGGTAAATTTTCTTTTGTTCGACAATCGCGCCGCCTACACCTGTCCCGTAAGTCAGGCAGAGAAAGCTTGCAAAATTTTTGCCCGCGCCATAGACCGCTTCGCCTATGGCGGCGGAATTGACATCGTTTTCCACCATCACGGGAACATGAAAGCGTTCTTCAAGAATACTGCGGATCTTCGTGCCAGTATAGCCGGGAATATTGCGGTTGGCATAAATAACGGAACCGGTATCGGCATTCACCTGTCCGGCCGTGCTGATTCCTATCCCGTCAAAACCCTCTTCCTCCAAAAGCAGGGAAGAGACGCGCTCCATAATATGCTCTCCTCCCAGATGCGCTTCGGTGGGAATTTCGTGGATGCAGTAAAGCGCATTTTTCGTCCAGACGCCATATTTAATTGCGGTGCCTCCGATATCAAAAACCATTATTTTCATAGCGTTGTCCCTCAAACGGAAATTTTGACCACACATTTTTTTAAGGCTGTGTCAGAAGTGACCTGTACGCCGGGCATATGGGGTTCTCCGGCCATACAAATGATGAACCGGCCGGGGCCGATGGTACAGGAAGCGAGAGAATCACAGGAAACGAATGCAAAATCCGTATCCGGATTGGAGGATTCCGTCACAAGGCTCCTGCCGCCGTCTCCTGTCAGAATGGCTTCGGTTCCGGACAGATCCAGCTGGATATCCAGATGGTGCTCGTGGCGCTCATAGCGCAGATCCGACGCCGGACGCGCTTCGGCGTACATGATATTCACATAAACGGCATCCCCGTCTATGTCGGTGCGCCCTGACGGAAGCGTGTTTAAGTCCGTTTCCAGCAGAAAACGGATGGCCTTATCCAGATTTTTATGAATTCCGATATAGCAGGAGAGATTTTCAATTCTGTCATAAATCATAGCGTTGTCCTCATTGGTTTATTGCCGCATAAAAGCGGGATGCAATTTCGTAAGGCCGCGTAATGGCGCCTCCGATCACAACGGCGTAAGCGCCTGCCTCAAGCATCTGCTTTGCCTGCTCGGGAAAATGAACTTTTCCCTCGGCGATAACAGGAATGGTAAGGGCCTGAGAAAGGCGGGATACCAGTTCAAAGTCCGGCCCGTCCGAAACCGGTGAATAAGGAGTATAACCGCTCATGGTAGTGCTCACCAGATCCACACCGCAGGAGGCGGCATTGACGCCTTCCTCATAAGTAGAAATATCGGCCATCAGAGAAATGTCCGGGTATTTTTGGCGGATACAGGCCAGAAATTCATTGATCGTCAGTCCGTCCCCTCTTTTGCGCATGGTGCAGTCAAGAGCGATGATATCAGCCTTGGCATTGACCAGCTCATCAATTTCCTTCATGGTAGGAGTGATGTAGGAGTCATACCCTTCATATGTCTTTTTAATCAGTCCGATCACGGGCAGCCCCGTCTCTTTTTTGATTCCGATGACATCCCGTACGCTGTTTGTGCGGATACATTTACAGCCGGCTTTTTTGGCAGCTCTTGCCATAAAAGGCATGAGCGACATCTCCTCGCAGTACAGCGGTTCCCCGGGCAGCGCCTGGCAGGATACGATGAGGGAATGATGAATTGCCGACAGGATTTCATTCAGCTCTGTTTTCATAAGCGGTATTCCTTTCTGTTATAATGAAAATTATTTTCAGTTAAGCGATATCTGTTACTGAAAGGTAAAAAATTGTGAAACCCTTGTAAATAAAGGGATAAAGACTTCGTTCTCATTATATCATGCTAAAAACTCACTGTCGATACAAAAGAAAAAATTTTTATATAAAAATAAATTTGGAAAAATATTTTAAATTTATGTTGACACAGGAACATGCCCATTGTAAAATTCAAATATACTAAAGTTAAGTTTTGAAGGAAAAAGGAGGGCATTTTTTATGAAAAAGTTACTTGCATTATGTCTGGCCGGTGCCATGACGCTGTCATTGGCAGCCTGCGGCACGGGAAAACCGGCGGCAACGACCGCGGCTCCGGCTGATACGATGAAAGAGGAGTCGAAGGCGCCGGAATCTCAGGCCCCTGTCGGCGAAGGGGAGACCGCCGCAGCGGCAGCGGATATTACTCTGTGGACATATCCTATAGGGAAGTTCCAGGATGCAGAGACGGTAAATACGTTTATCGGCAACTTTAATGCCAAATATCCCGACATCCATGTGACGGTGGAATATCTGGATTATCAGTCCGGCGACGATCAGGTCACTGCGGCGATTGAAGCCGGCACAACTCCCGATCTGATTATGGAAGGACCGGAACGTCTGGTGAGTAACTGGGGAGCCAAGGGCAAGATGGTTGATTTGTCCGATCTTTGGGATGCGGACGCACTGGCGGATATCTCCAAAACGAGTGAGGCGATTGTAAATGCATGTAAGGCGGCGGACGGCTCTTATTATGAGTATCCCCTCTGCATGACAACACATTGTATGGCAGTCAACAAAGAGATGTTTGAAAAGGCAGATGCAATGCAGTACATCAATGAGGACCGCACATGGACCACGGAGAACTTTGCCAAAGCGCTGCAGGCTTTAAAAGACAGCGGCGTTGAGACAACGAGCGTTGTATACTGCGGCGGCCAGGGCGGCGACCAGGGCACACGGGCGCTTGCAATGAACCTTTACGGGGCGGAATTCACCAATCCGGAACATACCGAATGGACCATGAACAGTGAAGCGGGCGTCAAGGGATTACAGCAGCTGGTAGACTGGAGCAAGGCCGGGCTGATCAGTTATGACGCAGGCGCACAGGCATCCGATGAACTTCAGCTGTTTGCAAACGGCACCATCGCCATGACTCTTTGCTGGAATGCTTCCAATGAAGCGCAGTATGCTTCCAGCGTAGCATTCACACCTTATCCGGTAGCATTCCCTTCCGATGACGGAAAACCGGAACTGGCAGGCGGTATCTGGGGCTTTGGTATCTTCAATAACGGAGACCAGGCAAAGGTTGATGCGGCTAAGACATTCATCAAATTTATCTGTGACGACGAAACACAGGGAATTGAAAGTGTAAAGGCAACCGGATTCTTCCCGGTACGCGCTTCCTATGGCAATGTATATGCAGGCACGGAAGACGAAGCCCGCATGGAAGTATTCAGCGGTTTCATGCCTTACTTAAGCGATTACTATAATGTGACACTTGGCTGGGCGGAACAGCGTACAGCATGGTGGAATCTGCTTCAGCAGATCTTCGGCGGCGAAGATGTACAGACCGCGGCGGATAATTATGCAAAAACATGTAATGAAGCAACAGCAGCAGCGTCCAAATAAAAGATCCTGCAGAGAGGCTGGAGCGCCTGCCTGAATACAGGCGGGCGCTCCTTTTAGGATAAAACAATACCAAAACCGGCTTTACCCATGAGGGGGTTCTGTCGGTAGAAAGGCAGCGGATATGAAAAATAAACAGACAAAGCGAAGCAAGGTGCTGGTCAGAAGAGAAACGATATCTGCCTATTTATTTCTCCTGCCCAGTCTTGTATTCTTTGTGGGATTTGTGGTAATTCCTATGGGAATGTGCCTGGTTACCAGCTTTTTTAACTATACGATGACAGACTTTGCATTTGTGGGGCTGCAGAATTATAAGGAAATGTTCGGGGATCCCATCTTTTTAAAAGCCTTTAAAAATACGGTCATCCTCGTGGTTGTGGCAGTGCCTACAGTCACCATTTTTTCCCTGTGGGTGAGTTCGGCGATCTATCCGATCCAGGCCGCGGCCAGATCCTTTTTCCGATGCATCTTTTATCTGCCGGTAGTTACCGGCACCGTGGCTGTTGCGGTGGTTTGGAAGTGGATGTTTAACAAATATACGGGACTGTTTAACCATGTGCTCACATCCACAGGAATCATAGATCAGAACATCAGCTGGCTGGGAGATGAAAGATTTGCGCTGGGATGTATCATATTGATTTTGTTCACAACCTCCATCGGACAGCCCATTGTGCTTTATGTGGCGGCGCTGGGGAATGTGGATACTTCACTGGTAGAAGCGTCTGAAGTGGACGGAGCCACAAAATTCCAGAGTTTCTGGAGAATCAAGTGGCCGACCATCATGCCCACAACACTGTATATCCTGGTGATAACAACCATCAACACATTCCAGTGTTATGCACTGATCCAGCTGCTGACCTCCGGCGGACCCAATCATTCCACGGATACCATTATGTACTATATTTACTATGAAGCGTTCAAACTGAACCGTTACGGATACGGAAATGCCATGGGTATCTTCCTGGCGGTGGTCATTGCCATCTTTTCTGCGATCCAGTTTAAAGTGACAAAATCCGGCAGCGTTGACTAGGGGGTGAAAGGATGAAAAGAAAGATAAACACTTACAATGTAATAAGCTGGGTCATCCTCGCCGTGCTGGCGGTCCTGTTCATCTTCCCGATTTACTGGATCATCACCGGCTCCTTCAAGGATGCGGCAGCCATAAATTCGGCAGTTCCCCAGTGGTTCCCCAAATCACCGACGATGGACAATTTCATCAGACTGTTTAAAAATCCGGCTTTAAGATGGATGTTCAACAGCGTGATTATCGCAGTGCTTTCCATGGGGTTCACCTGTATCACTGCTGCAATGGCGGGTTATGCGATTGCAAAAAAGAGATTTGTAGGGCAGACTCTGTTGTTTTCCCTGTTGATCTGTGCCATGGCGCTTCCCAAGCAGGTGGTGCTGGTGCCGCTGTTAAAGGAAATGTCCTTCCTTAACCTGCATGATACCATATGGGCGGTGATACTGCCTACGGTGGGCTGGCCGTTCGGAATCTTTCTGATGAAGCAGTTTTCGGAGACCATTCCCACGGAAATGCTGGAGGCGGTCAGAATCGACGGTGCAGGAGAGACGCAGACCTTTTTGACGATCGTCCTGCCGATTGTCAAACCGGGGATCGGCGCGCTGGCAATTTTCACCTTTATCAGCACATGGAACGATTACTTCCTGCAGTTGATTATGTTGAATTCTAAAAATACACTGACGATTTCTTTGGGAATTGCAAAGCTGCAGGCAGAAATGTCCAACGATTTCGGGCTGATCATGGCCGGCGCAGCGCTGGGCGCAATTCCGATTATCGTGATATTCCTGATGTTTCAGAAATATTTCACACAGGGAATTACCATGGGGGCAGTCAAGGGTTGACACGTTCAGAAAGGAAGGTTATTATGAATATAACTAAATTTCAAGGTATTATTCCGGCATTTTATGCCTGTTATGATGAAAATGGGGCAGTGGATGCTCAGAGAGTGCGGGACCTCACCGAATATCTGATCGGAAAAGGGGTAAAAGGGCTTTATGTAGGCGGTTCTTCGGGAGAATGTATTTATCAGAGCGTACAGGAGCGTAAGCTTACCCTGGAGAATGTGATGAAGCAGGCCGATGGCAGAGTCACGGTCATTGCGCATGTGGCCTGCAACAATACGGCCGACAGCTGTGAGCTGGCAGCCCATGCCCAGAGCGTAGGTGTGGATGCCATCGCCGCAATTCCGCCGATTTATTTCCATCTTCCGGAGCACGCGATTGCCGGATACTGGAATGATATTTCTGCCGCCGCGCCTGAGACGGATTTTATTATTTATAATATTCCGCAGCTGGCAGGAGTTGCTTTGACGATTCCGCTTCTTCGGGAAATGAAGAAAAATCCCCGGGTGATCGGCGTGAAGAATTCCTCCATGCCGGTGCAGGACATTCAAATGTTTGCCGATGAAGGCCTGATCGTATTTAACGGTCCGGACGAACAGCTTCTTTCCGGGCTGGCGGCAGGCGCGGTGGGCGGCATTGGCGGAACCTATGCGGCGATGCCCGAGCTTTGTATAAAAGTACGGGAACTCTTTTTGGAAGGAAGGATGGAAGAGGCAAGAGTCATACAGAATGACATTTGCCGGATCATTTATAAAATGTGTTCCGGTCACGGGAACATGTATGCAGTCATAAAGGAAATCCTGAGGATTCAGGGAGGGCCTGATGTGGGAAGCGTGCGTCTGCCGCTTGCGCCTCTGGCACAGGATGACCTGAAAATTGCAGCAGATGCCGCAGGGATGATTTCAGAGGCCGTCGGCAGATACTGCTGAGAAAAGGAAGGGCTGCCGCGCATGACCGGAATGAAAATATCGGAGGTAATGTATAGTGCCGGCGTCCAGTTTTCTGGTTGAAATCCAATTAAAGTATAATCAGCTGACCAAGACGGAGAAAAAGGTTGCTGATTTTGTGGTAAGAAATGTAAGCCAGGTTTTATTTATGTCTATTTCGGACCTGTCGGAAGCGTGCGGGGTGGCGGATGCCAGCGTGCACCGCTTCTGCAGGACCATGGGCCTGAAAGGGTATCAGGAATTTAAAATGAAGCTGTCCTTAAGCCTTACGCCGGAAGAAGAGGAGAGGGAAAAGTTCAGCGGCTATAAGGTTGATTCGCTGCAGTATACGCTGGATCAGGTTTTGGAAAGCCATATCAGCGCACTGAAAGAAACCCGGATGATTCTCGGCGTAGAAGAGTTGGAGCGGACCGTCTGCATGATGGAAGAGGCGGAACGCATCTATTTCTTTGGCGTGGGAGACAGCATTCTGACAGCTATGGAAGCCAGGAATAAGTTTCTGCGCATTATGCCCAAAGTAAGCTGTATTGAAGATACCCATATGCAGGCGATGACCGCATCCATGGCGGGACCAAAGGACCTGATCTTTTTCGTGTCCTATTCCGGTGCGACAAAGGATAATATTTATGTGGCAAAAATCGCAAGGCGCTCCGGCGCGGGAATTGTCTGTATCACGAGATTTGTAAAATCTCCTCTGACATCCTATGCCGATACGGTGCTTTTGTGCGGTTCCAATGAAGGTCCTCTGGAAGGCGGTTCCATGGGGGCGAAGCTTTCCCAGCTGTATATCATCGATATTTTGTTCCACGAATATTACAGAAGGAATATGGTTGTTTCCAAAGAAAATAATCATAAAACCTCGAAAGCCGTAGTGGATAAACTGTATTAAAATGTATGAGAGAGTTGCGTCACGGCAATAGCTCGGTCAGCCCCTTGTCAGGTAGACAAGGGGCTGATCCTCTTTTTTTATACCTTATGTCAGGTCTTTTTGGAAGGCGATCCGGGGCGTGTGGTCGGCCATATAGACGATGCCGCAGCGTGAAAAGCCGTTTCGTTCAAAAACGTGCTGCATGGGCAGGTTGTTTTCATGGGTATCCCCGCGCAGGGAGGCGTCGGAACGTCTGCACTGTTCCAGGCACCAGCGGATACAATCGTCGGCAGCGCATCTGATGAGGCCGGAGGAAGCGATCCGGTGGATGACGCCGTAGGGCCGCTCATCGGGCCAGCAGCCGTCCTCAATGATTTTGTAGTTGGGATCTTCTCCGATATAAAAGACGAATACAGCGGCAATGTTTCCCGTGTCGTCCTGCAAAAGATAAAGCTGTTTTTTTCGGATATCGTCTTCGAGCAATTCTTTTTGGGGATAGGAAGATCCCCACTGAGAGGCATTCCCGTTTGCGGCCATGAAGGTCCTGGCCCGTTCGTAGACGGGCAGAATTCTGGGAAGGTCCGGGAAATCGGCAGGTATAATGGTTTTCAATTGAACTCCTCCTTAGATAGGGCACGGACTTGCCGCGCCTTTACAAATAGCTGTAAAATATGATACCTTTAATTGAAAGCAAAAGAAAGTGTCAATTGAAAAAGTTCGATGTTTTTTACGGAGGTGACGGCATGTTTTTTCTGAAAAAGAAGGAAAAACCACAGAATGGGTTTGACCGGGAAAAGGAATTTCCGGTAATCAGAAGCAGCATTTGTACGGGAGAGCAGGTGGCCGGTTTTAAGGATAAGGAGACCGGGCATTTCAGGGAAGTCATGTGCATCCGCTCCGAAAAGGAACGAAGTGATTTTCTGGAAGAATACGGAATTTCCCCGGAAGAAATCAAAAAAGAATGGTGAGCCAAAGCCGCCCGGAAAGAGGGCCGTTATGGAGGGAAATGCGATGAGGGAAAAAATAAGGCTGCTTTTCGGGACAGGAAATGCAGGAAAACTGGCCGTAATGAAAAAATATCTGGAAAATGTGGAGGAAGTAGAACTGATTGGTTTAAGGGAGCTGCCTTTTTGCTGGACAGAGCCGGAGGAGAACGGAAACTCTCCGCTGGAAAATGCCCGAAGTAAAGCGCTGACCTATCACAGGATTTGCCAGATACCCGTCATGTCGGCTGACAGCGGCCTGTTTATAGAAGGGCTTTCCGATGAGGAGCAGCCGGGCGTTCACGTGCGCAGGGCCAAGGGAAAACAATTGACAGATGAGGAAATGAGGGCCTATTATAAGGGAATCGCAGAACGTCTGGGCGGAAGATGCACAGCGCAGTATAAAAACGCGGTCTGCCTCGTTTTTTCGGAAAACGAGATTTACGAGAGTGAAGACGAGGATTTGTGCTGGGGGAAATTTTATCTCACCACAGAGGAAAGACCTCAGAAAATGTCCGGGTTTCCGTTGGATTCTATCAGCGCAGATTTTGAAACCGGCCGGCATTTTTATGAAGGCGGCGGCCAAAATGCAGTGGAGACAGACGGTCGTGGATTTGAACGATTTGTGAAAGAAGCGCTGAAAGCGCATGAGAAGAGAAAGGAAAGATGCAAATGACGCAGCGTTTGTATTATGAGGATGCTTATCTCAAAGAATTTGACGCGCAGGTGATAAGCTGTGCGCCTGTTGAAAAAGGCTATGAGGTGATTCTGGACCGCACGGCATTTTATCCGGAAGGGGGCGGACAGCCCTGTGACCTCGGCACTCTGGGAGGCTGGAAGGTTGAGGATGTGCAGGAAGGCAGAGATGTGGTGCGCCATATTTGCAGCGGATGGCTTGAGCCGGGAGCCCGGGTGCACGGAAAGATTGACTGGGGCCGCAGGCTGACCCACATGCGGGAACATTCCGGAGAACATATTATTTCCGGCATTATCTGTAAGACCCATGGTTATTCCAACATCGGCTTTCATATGGGAAAAGAGTGTGTGACCATTGACTTTTCCGGGCTTTTGACGGAGGAGGAAATTGCGGCAGCGGAAAGAGCGGCCAATGAAAAGGTTTTGGAGGATGCAGAGATTCTGGCAGAGTACCCGGATGAGGAAACTTTAAAAACGCTGGATTACCGCAGCAAAAAAGAACTGGACGGGGCCATCCGGATCGTAACGGTGCCCGGTGCGGATGTTTGTGCCTGCTGCGGCACGCATGTGAAGCGCACCGGCGAAATCGGCCCTGTTAAGGTGATCGGCAGCGAGCATTACAAAAACGGAATCCGTCTCAATATCCTGATCGGAGAAAAAGCGCTGGCAGATTATGCACAGAAATTTGAAAATGCCAGGAAGATATCCACATTATTGTCAGTAAAACCCGAACATATTGGGGAAGCAGTGGAAAAACTGCAGGAAAGTATGAATAATCTGAAGCTGGAATACGGCGCGCTGAAAATGAAGCTGTTGGAACAGAAGGTGGACGCAATTCCGGCCGGCGCAAAGGCGGCGGTTTTATTTGAACAGGGACTGACTCCCGTAGAGGTGAGAAAACTTGCGGACAGGCTTCAGGAAAAGGCGGAGTTTGCAGCGGTTTTTTGCGGAGGCGACGGGGAAGGCTATCAGTATGTGATTTGCAGCCGGAGTCTGGATGTCAGCGCTTTTGGAAAAGAGCTGAACCGGGCGCTGGATGGCAGGGGCGGAGGGAAAAATCCCATGATCCAGGGCGCCCTGCAGGCATCCAGAGAGAAGATAGAAACATTTTTTAAAGAAAAGGAGTTATTGTAAATGACGGATTTCATTATTCTTCTGATCATTGCCACAGCAGTGGTTTTCGTGATCAGATATCGGGCGAAGCGGGAGGCCGATGGCAGTTCCTGCTGCTTAGGGTGCGCGTCAGCCGAAAACGGCTGTTCCTCCTGCCGGGCAGGGGGCGGTTTGGCGGACCGGATGAATAGCGTTCCCGTCCCGGAAAAGAAAGTAGACTACAGTGAAAAGAAAATCGTATTTTTTGACATAGACGGAACGATTGTGGACGGGCCTACCCATCAAATTCCGGAGAGCACGGTCCGGGCGGTGCGCAGACTGCAGGAGAACGGGCATCTGGCCTTTATCAATACGGGGCGGACGCTGGTGAGCATTGAAAGAAGAATCCGGGATATTGGTTTTGACGGTTTTGTGTGTGGATGCGGCACCCATATTTACTATGAAGGAAAGGTGCTTTATGCCTGCTCCATTCCCCATGAGAAGTGCGTGGAAATCATAAAGAAGCTCCGGGAATTCAAAATTCCCGCATTTTTTGAAGCGCCGGACACGGTCTATTATGACAGCAGGTGCGCGAGCCCGGAATTGAGCCAATCGGTGTCCAATTTCCAAAGTGTGGGTTCCAACGTGAAGGATTTTCCGGAAGATCTGGAAAACGGCCAATTCACGTTTGATAAGTTTTTCTGCCTGTTTAAAGAGGACAGTGACGTGGAAGGCCTGGAGGAATATATCCGGGATGATTTCACGGGAACGCCCCAGGGAACAGGACACCTGGAAGTGGTGCCAAAAGGGCGTTCCAAAGCGGAAGGGATCCGCTTTCTGCAGGAAACTTTCGGCATCCGGCTGGACAACTGCTATGCCATCGGGGACAGTGAAAACGATATTCCCATGCTGGAAGCGGTGCCCAATTCCATCGCCATGGGAACCTGCTCTCCCCTGATCCTTCCGCATTGCAGTTACCATACGGACAAGGTGATGGAGGACGGCATTGAAAAGGCGCTGGTCCATTATGGATTGATTTAAAGAAACAATTACGCTTCGGTGTGGGTACGCACACCTTTTTATTACGGAGGTATCCTTATGGATATCTCCTTTTTATTCTGTTCTCTGCTCCGGCATGGTTCCGGCATTCTCTTTTGCATCTCCCTGTTTTTTCAGAATGGTTCATTCCTTTAAAATCACACAATAGTTGAAAAAACGGTAATAATTGTGCATAATCAAAAAGTTGCTCAAAAAAGTGCAGAATGTCATAAATCTGCTTAGAAATAAAAGAAGCTGTGTAATAAACGTCAATGATATTGACGTTATGACAGTCTTTGATTAGAATGGCAATATAGGATAAAATTAATAAAAACACATAGAAATATAGCAATACAATTGTGCTACATGCACAATAATACTGCGCCTTTTCAGGGAGGTACAAAAAATGCCGCTGAGATATCAGGAAGTGAAGCAGGAAATCAAAAAGACAATTGCGGGATTAAAATCAGGCTGCAGGATTCCTTCCCGAAATTTTTTGAGCAGAAAATATGAGGTGGCGCGCAATACGGTGGATAAAGCCATCGCAGAACTGGAGGAGGAAGGGTATCTTCGGTGTGTAAAAGGGAGCGGCACCTATGTGTCGGGCAGAAGGCTGCAGAAAATGATGAATGTGAGCGTCATTTTACCATCCATTATGGGAGATATTTATCCTCAGTTTATTTCCGGTATCGAGGAATATGCTTCCGCACACAACATCAACGTGGTGCTTTCCAGCAGTGATAATTTTCCGGAACGGCAGATGAGCAATGTTCTGCGCGCCATTGATATGGGAGCGGACGGCTGCATCATCATTCCGATCATTAATTCCGAGCGAAGTTTTGAAGCGTTTGGGCAGTTGAAAAAAAGAGGAATTCCGTTTGTGGTCTGCAACCGAAGCATAGACGGGCTGGACGCCCCCTTTATTGGGGTAAATAACTATTATGGGGCGTATATGGCCACAAAGCACCTGATCGGACAGGGATGCCGGCGGCTGGCATATTTTTCCCAGCGCAAATATTCCACCGCCATTGAAAGGTACTACGGATTTGAAACCGCAATACAGGACAGCAAGGAGCGACTGGAAGAGGATATCGTTGTTCTGGGCAATTTTGGAGAGGAAGAGCTGAAAAAAAGGGTCGGCGCGGTGTACGAAAAAAATGGCTGGCCCGATGGCGTACTCTGTTTTGATGACACGATGGCCACCGTGCTTTATGCAATATTAAAGGAAAAGGGGTTGATGCCCGGCAGGGATGTCAGGATTGTGGGACATGATGACAGCAATTTATGCAATATTCTTTCGGTTCCGCTTTCTTCGGTATCTCCCAGGGCCCTGGAGATGGGAAAGGAGGCGATTCGAATGCTGATGGGCTTGATTGACGAAAGCGGGACGGAGGATATCCTGCGCCTGATTCATCCCAGACTGGTTCCCAGAATGAGCAGCGCAGCCGGCGGGGAAGAAGAAAAAACAGGATTGTAACGGCGGCTGCTTCAGAGAAAATTGAGAATGAGAAAGAGGAAACGATATGGAATTAAAAGGAATTGTTCCGGCGCTGGTCACACCCTTTGACCGGGATCAGAATGTGAACTATGGAGAATTAAAAAAACTGGTGAAGCTTTTGCTGGAGGAAGGGGCGGACGGTTTTTATGTGACCGGAAGCACCGGGGAATGCTTTTTGCTGTCGGATGAGGAGCGGATCCGGATTACGGCAACCGTCGTAGAAGCGGCGGAAGGCAAAGTACCTGTCATTGCCCATGTGGGGAAAATCGGGGCCCGGCAGGCGACAGAACTGGCCCGGGAGGCACAGAAAGCAGGCGCTTCGGCAGTCTCCAGCGTGCCGCCTTTTTATTATGATTTTAAATTCAGCGAGATCGTCAATTACTATGAAGCGATTTCGGATGCGGTGGATCTGCCTGTGGTGGTTTATAATTTTCCGCAGTATTCCGGCGTGACCATCAATGCGTCCAATTTGGAACAGATCATGCAAAGGTGCCGGGTTGGCGGACTGAAATATACGGATGCAAACCTGTATGAACTGGAGCGGATCAGAACCCGGTATCCGGAACTGAAAATCATGTTCGGACAGGATGAAGCTTTCCTGTATGCGCTTCCCGTAGGAGTGGACGGCGCCATTGGAAGTACCTATAACTTTATGCTGAAAAAGTATAAAAGGATTCTGGAGGCATATCGGGAGGGAAATATGGCAGAGGCCGAAAAAATCCAGCACGAAGCCTGCCGCATCATCGATGCGCTGCTGTGTGTGCGGGACATCACGGCAGTGAAATATTTGCTGGGGAAAAAGGGAATTGACTGCGGCAGCTGCCGGCTCCCGTTTCAGCCGATTACGGAACAGGAAAAACAGCTTTTGGATGGATTAGGGGATATGAATTGAAACTGACAGAGACGACGGTAATTGAAAAATACGGACAGGGCGAATATCAGGAATACCGGATTCCGGCCGTAACAGTGACGCAGAAAGGGACCGTGCTGACGGCGTATGAATCCCGTATGGAAGCGGGCAATGACTGGGCCGAGGTGCATGTGACAGTCAGGCGGAGTGTGGACGGGGGAAAATCTTTTGGGCCGGCAGAATATCCGGCCGAAAAAATCCACGGGCAAAAGGGAGAAAAAACTACCTGGAGCAATCCGGTGCTGATTGCGGACCATGAACTTGTCCATCTGCTTTTTCATCAGGACTATGAAAAGGCATGGTATTGTGTCAGCTGGGATGAAGGGGAAACGTTCAGCATACCGGAGGAAATAACGGAGTGCTTCCGACAGCTGCCCTGGCAGTGGAATGTGTGCGCATCCGGGCCGGGGCACGGGATCAGGGCATCCTCGGGCAGACTGGTGGTGCCCATATGGCTGGCGATGGGAAAAGTGAGAACGGACAGGGAAGTTTCCGGGAGGATAAAGGACCATTTCCCTTCTGCGGCGGGCTGTATTTACAGCGATGACAGAGGGAAAAGCTGGAAGCCCGGATTTATGACACAGGGGATAGAAAATGCAAATGAGACTACGGCAGCGGAAAGAAAGGACGGCAGTTTCCTGTTTAACTTCCGCAATGAACGGTATGAAAAGTGCAGAGTGCTGGGAATTGTGGACAAGGCCCTTTCCGTACCGGAGCGGGTATGGTCGGAAGCAGCGCTGCCGGACCCGACCTGCTTTGGAAGTATGGCGAGGGCAGGAGACAGAATTTATTTTGTGAACTGCGCCAATGCCGATCCGAAGCATCTTTATGGGCCGAGGATTCATTTGACGGTTTATCAAAGCAGGGACGAAGGAATTTCCTGGGAGAAACTGTTCCTTGTGGATGAAAACGGCGGTTATGCGGATATTGCGGCGGATGACACCGGACTTTATGTATTTTATGAGAGGGGGATCGCCGGGAAAGTCCGCGAATTACAGATGAAAAAATTTGAATGGTAAAAGGAGGTATTTGGATGAAAAAAAGGAACGTATTGGCTTTATTGACAGCAGCGGCAATGGCTGCAGGTCTGACCGCAGGATGCGGGCAGAAGGCGCCGGATGCACAGACGGAAGCGTCAAAGTCGGAAAGCGGCGCGCAGCAGGCGGAAAAAAATGAGGGGGATGAGGAAGTACCTACGGTGGTCATTTATAACAATTCCGGCGCATTTTCCAATGTGGGCGCGGAGGCGGGCAGCGATACCGCCATCTATAAGGAAATGCAGGACTACATTCTGGAGCAGACGGGCGTAAAAGTGGAGATCATCATGCCCCCTTCCGACGGCGCGGCCGCAACCGAAAAGCTGAATCTGCTGCTGGCAGGAGGCGATCAGATCGACGCCTGGTGGGGAAACTGGAGCGACTATGCAAAGGACGGCATCATTCTGCCCCTGACGGATTATGTGAAGGCGCCAGAGGCAAAGGAGATGTATGATCTCTGGGATTCCTGGGGCGCATGGAGCGGCATGACGGATAAAGACGGTACGATATGGGCAGTCCCGCGAATGACGGATACCACGCCTTATCAGGTATTTGTGCGGAATGACTGGCTGGATCTTGCAGGAATGAAGATGCCCGAAACCTTTGACGAGCTCAACGACTATCTGTATAAAATCAAAGAACTGGACCCTTACGGAAACGGAGAGACGATTCCGCTGATTGTGGAGAAAGGCGGTTCCGGAGATGCGCTGGACCGGGTGGAATCCGTTTTCCTCGGCGGTTTTGTAAAAACCGGTAACGGAAAATGGCTGGATGAGACGGACGGTAAGGTGAAGCCGGAATGGATCGCCGACGGCTATCCCGATTTTTTAAAACAGCTCAATCGGTGGTATAAGGACGGCATCATCCATAAAGAAGGCTTTACCATGGATGTGGATACCATCAAACAGCAGATTGCCAAAGGCGCTACAGGAGCATCCGCTGTCTGGTATTCCAGAGTCATGGTAAATGAGCCGGTTCTGCGGGAAAATCTTAAAGATTTCGACAGAAGCAAGCATACGTATGTTTTCGGGATTAACGAACCCGGCATTATCGGACCTAACGGAAATCTGATACAGACAAGGGCGCTGGGCGGCACCAGCGGTATGCTGGTGAGCAGCAAATGTAAGCATCCCGAAGCGCTGATGAAATTTGTGGACTGGTCTTTTGACTGGGAAAATTATACGGTTGAAATGTACGGCCCGGAAGGAAGGTACTGGGAATACAATCCGGATGTGGAAAATGCGAAAGAAAACAAGGCGGTGATTCCGCTGGAGGGCGGCCCTACCTATGCCCGTGATTTCCTGGTTTCACTGGCGCTTCCGCTGGAGATTGAGACCACGGAATATGATGATGAAGGCATTCAGACCATAGAAAATCTCTGGCTGCAGGAGCACCTGGATGATTTCGACGCAACCATCGCGCCCGGAATAGAGACCGGCATCAACTGGGATACGGTGGCGCTGGCGGAGAATATTCCCACGTTGAATGATCTGAACACCTATAAGGATGAAGAGCTGATGAAATTTGTGTATGGCACACGTTCTTTTGACACCTGGGATAAATTTATCGATGAATGCTACCAGATGGGGCTGGGGACTTATATTGACGAATATACCAGACAGTACAATGAACTCAAGCAAAAGTAACCTGCCGGAGGCCGGCCGTATTGCCGGGCAACATTCATCATGTACAGGCAGTCGGACAATCGGCTGCCTGTATGTTTAAGGGAGAAATGAAATGAGGCAAAAGAGAAAAAAACCCTTATGGTACTATTTGAAACGGGATCGGTTTATTTATCTGCTGATGCTGCCCGGCCTGTTGTGGTATCTCGTTTTCTGCTATCTGCCAATGTTCGGCATCGTCATTGCTTTTGAGGATTATAAACCGTTTTGGGGAATCCAGGGGATTTTTACATCCGATTGGGTGGGAATGAAGCATTTTTTGAAATTTTTTAAGTCGGTGTATTGTCTGCGGCTGATCAAAAACACGCTGCTTTTAAGCATTTATTCCCTGATATGGAGTTTCCCGTTTGCTATTTTGCTGGCGCTTCTGATCAATGAGCTGCGGGGAAAGCATTTCAAAAAGACGGTGCAGACAGTTTCTTACCTGCCCCACTTCTTGTCGGCAGTGATTGTCTGCGGCATGATCCGGACGCTCACTTCTGTGGACGGGGGCCTGGTGAATGCCATTGTCGCGGCCTTTGGCGGAGAAGCGATCCCGTTTTTGGGGCAGCCGGAATGGTTCCGCACCATCTATACGGTATCGGAGGTATGGCAGAGCATCGGATGGGACAGCATTGTGTTTATTGCCGCAATGACCGGAATCGACAAAGAACTGTATGAGGCGGCGATGGTGGACGGCGCAGGGGTATTTCGGAGGATGTGGAGCATTACGATTCCCGGAATCATGCCGGTCATCACGATCATGCTGATTCTCCGGGTAGGCACGATCTTAAACCTCGGCTATGAAAAGGTGCTGCTCTTATATTCTCCGCAAATCTATTCCACGGCCGATATTATCAGCACCTACGTATACCGGGAAGGCGTGGTGAATCAGAATTATTCCTTTGCGGCGGCGGTGAATCTGTTCACTTCGGTGATCTCGCTGATCCTGGTGCTGGGGACGAACAGAATCACGAAAAAACTGGGACAGGAGGGCATCTGGTGATGAAAAAGAAGATTTCCGGCGAACATGTTTTTCAGATGGTGGACGTGTTGGTCATGTGCGTGTTTATGTTTTTGATCCTTGTGCCCATTTTTACCGTATTGATGACTTCCTTCGTCAGCGAGGCGGAAATCGCGCGGAGGGGCACCTTTATCATCATACCGGAGGAATTTGATTTTTCCGCTTATCAGATGTTGTTTGCCAGCGGGAAAAATATTCTGCGCGCTTATGGCAATACCTTTTTCAGGGTAATTATCGGTACGGTTCTGAACCTGGTGTTCACTATCACATTGGCCTATGGCCTTTCCAGGGAGAATCTGAAGGGTCGCACTGTTCTGACCGCGCTGGTGTTTTTTACCATGTTGTTTTCCGGCGGCCTGATCCCCACGTTCATTCTGGTGAAGGGGCTGGGAATGATCGATTCCAGATGGTCCATGGTGCTGCCCTGTCTGATCAATACCTGGAATCTGCTTATCATGCGGAATTTCTTCTATGCGATACCCAAAAGCCTGGAAGAAGCGGCGGTGATCGACGGCGCCAATGATATACAGATCCTTTGGAAAGTGGTGCTGCCGCTCTCCCAGGCCTCCATCGCCACAATCGGCCTGTTTTACGCGGTCAGCCACTGGAATGCCTGGTTTGACGCGATGCTCTATATTAACAAGACGCCGCTTCTGCCGATGCAGAATATTCTGCGCAATATCATCACTGCCGCGTCCAGTGTGGGCGATCTGGGGGCGGAAGCCTATAATTCCCTGGACGTGGTGCCGCCGTCCCAGTCCATTCGGGCCGCCACCATTGTGATCACGACTCTGCCCATTCTTGTAGTCTATCCTTTTGTGCAGAAGTATTTTGTAAAGGGCGTCATGGTGGGTTCTGTCAAAGGATGAGGGAAAAAGGGAGGAAGATGAGGAAAAAGTGTTTGATCGGATTTGACGGATATCGGGATGAGATCTTCCGTCCGGTTCAAAAAAGGACGGCATCGGGCATTCGGTATTGGGAGCGGATGGAACAGCTGGGCGCTTTTTTACAGGAAAACCGCGGCAGGAGCGCGGATATGGAAATCTGCAGGGAAAGAGCGGCCTTAGGGGGAAACGGGCCGCTCATGGCAGGAGCCATGGCTGCTTTGGGCGCAGAGGTCACCTGTGTGGGTCTGCTGGACGGCTGTGAGGATCTGATGGAAACCGGAAAGCGGCGGGTGGAATGGATCAGTATCGGTCCGGCCAGCCAGTGTATGGCGCTGGAATTGTCGGACGGAAAGCTGATGCTTGGGCAGTTAAACAGCATGGAACTGACCTGGCAGGAGATCCGGGAACGGATTGCGCCGCATACGCTGCGCAGTCTTGCGGAGGGCTGTGAACTGATCGGAATTGTGAACTGGAGCGCTTTTTTGCATATGAACGATATTCTGCTTCACCTGGAGGAAGAAATCAGGGACAGGCACAGAATCCTGTTTTTTGATCTGGCGGATTTTTCGGCCAGGAGCAGAGAGGACGTGATGGAGCTGACAGGGCTTTTGCAGGATTTTTCAAAGAGGCATACGGTGGTGATCGGATGCAATCAAAAAGAGGCCGTCCTGCTGGGACAGCGCTGCTTTGGGGAAGCGCTCAGCTGCGGAGAAGCCGGAAGGCGGCTTGCCGCTTTCATTCCCGGCGGAATCATTGTGATCCACGGACGGGAGGGCGCGGAGTGCTTTCAGGGGGACAATACTTTCCGGGACAAAGCAGCGTTTGTGGAAAAACCGAAGATCCTCACCGGCGCAGGAGATCATTTTAACGCAGGCTTTTGCAGCGGTTTGTTAAAGGGCATCAGCCTGCAGGAAGCATTAAAGCTTGGCAACCGCAGTGCGGGAATCTATATCGGCAGCGGGCAGGATTGGGAAGCGCCGATATTATAAATGGGAAAATCGGATGGAAAGATAGGAGGAAGTGAAAATATGAGCACTTATCTGGAGGATGTCTGCGCTCAGGCTGCAGAGCTGAAAGCAGCTTTAAAACGGTATGAGGAAGCCGGTATTTTAAAAGAGATTGAGAAGGCCGGCCAGGCTGCATTTGGAAAACTGATTTTTTCCGGCATGGGAAGCTCCCATTTCTGCGCGATAGGCGCGGGCATTTATCTGAAACAGCATGGGGTGGATAATCAGGTGATTTCCACCGGGGAATTGCTTTATTACGAAAAGGAATGTCTCACAAAAGATACGCTGCTGGTGTTGGTTTCTCAATCGGGAGAGAGCGCGGAAACGGTGCGGCTGATCGAAAAACTGCCAAAAGACAGGATGGTTGTGGCGGTCACAAACGACGAAAACAGCACGCTTGCAAAACGGGGACAGATCGTGCTTCCGCTTTATGTGAGAAAGGAAGAAGCGGTCACCACCCGGACCTATCTGGCGTCAGTCTGCCTCACAATGCTGTTGGCGGCTCAGTTTTCCGGAGAGGGGACGGCTGATATGCTCACAGCGCTCTACGGCGCGGCAGAGGTTTTGGAGCGGGCACTGGCGGAACCGGAAAAGCTGACGGACAGACTGAAGCCGTTTTTAGAGAACTGTACAGCGCCCGCGGTTTTAGGACGCGGCTACAGCCTGGGAAGCGTACAGGCCGGAGCGCTTTTTCTAAGGGAAATTGTGAAGATTCCGGCCATGGCCTTTGATGAGGCGGAGTTTAAGCACGGGCCGCTGGAAATGGCGGAACCGGGATTTCGGGCGGTCATTTTTGCCCCTTCCGGTCCCGGAGCCAAAATGAATATCGCCATGGCGGAAAGCATTGTAGAAAAGGGCGGCATGGCGGTGCTGATCACGGACGAAGCCGGTGCGGTCAAAGAGAGGGCCGGCCTTTTTGTCATCCGGCTGGAAACCGTGGACGAATACCTGGCGCCGCTTTGTCAGATCGTGCCGGTTCAGCTGCTGGCGGACTGTCTTGCCAAAAGAAAAGGGATCACGGCGGGAAAATTCCGCTGGGGAAGCAAGATTATGGCAAAGGAGGCATAGGATTTTTACAGGTCACCCCCCGTCAGACAGGCAATCCCCAGAAACAGCGCCAGCCCGGCCACATTTATGACGGTGAAAAAAGCCAGATATTTTCCGGCGGAAGCGTCTCTTGTTTTCATGTACAGCCGAAAGGAGATCAGGCTTGCCAGAGAAGCGATGGGAGTGCCGAGACCGCCGATGTTGGCGCCCAATAGCAGCGCTTTCCAGTTTTCCGTAAATCCGGAAAGCAGAACGGCGGCCGGCACATTGCTGATGACCTGGCTTGCCAGAGCAGTTGTCACAAGCGGGCTGCCGGACAACAGCTTTTGCAGAAAACCCCGGATTACCGGCACAGCGCCGATGTTCCCTGCGAAGATGAAAAAACAGACAAAGGTCAAAAGCAGTCCATAGTCCAGTTTCCGGTACAAGGATTGATCCGCTGCCAACAGGACGGTGCACACGATCAAAAACAGCGCGCCATAGGCCAGGACATGAAAAACGCACAGCAGACAGAGGACGAACAGCGCCAGATACAGAAACAGCCGTTTTGCGTTTTTGGGAGTTTCATCCTCCGGAAAGGAAATGGTAAACTCCCGGTCCCGGCAGAAAAACACGCTCGCCGATACCAGAAGGAGAGCTGCCAGCGCAAAAGGCAGGACGGTTCCGAAGAAAGCGCCTGCCGACAGTTCAAACCGGGAATACAGAAAGAGGTTCTGCGGATTGCCCACCGGGGTAGCCATGCTGCCCAGATTAGCGGCAACGGTCTGCATCACCACCACAAAGATCAGGTATTCCTGCTGGCCCGTCAGTTCCAGAATCAGAATGGCAAAGGGGACAAAAGTGATCAGGGAAACATCATTGGTCACCAGCATGGAGGTGAAAAAGGGCAGCAGGATCAGTAACAGAAACAAAAGCCGCCGTCTTTTTTTCCCGGTCAGCAAAATCTGCGCCATCCAGGTAAACAGCCCGTAGCGCTGTAAGCCCGCCACCACCGCCATGAGGCAGAAGAGAAGCGCCAGCACCCGGAAATCGATGTAGGTCAGATATGTCATAGACGGCGGCACGAAAACCATGGAGATTAACATGCAGAATGCGGAGGCTGTGAGAACAGGCTCCTTTTTCATTCTCAAAAAAATCCGCTTTAACGGGAGGAAGGAATGGGCGTTCATCGTTTCAAAACCTTTCTTTCAAAAAATGATCGGCATTTTTCAGTAGCCGTTTGCTTCTGCGCCGTATACTGCCTGATCATGGGTAAAACCCTCATATTCCAATTGGTCAATCAGACCGTCTCTTGAAAAGGAGGAGAAGCTGAGATAGGATTCCGCGGATTTCGCAGCCTGTTCGTTCCAGTCTGCGCCACAGCTGTCCGCGCCGTATACCGCCTGTTCATGGGTGTAGCCTTCATATTCCAGCTGTTTTATCAAACCGTCATAGGAAAAGGCGGAAAAGTTTAAATAAGACTTCGCGGATTTCGCAGCCTGTTCGTTCCAGTCCGCGCCACAGTTATCCGCCGCATAAACGGCATCTTCGTGGGAATAATTTTCATACTCCAGCTGACCGATTAACCCGTTGTAGGAAAAGGCGGAAAAATCAAGGTATGATTTTGCGGAACGGAGCGCATTTTTTTGTCCCACCGTTTCTTTTGCAGCGGTATCGGGAACGCTTTCTGCATTACCTTCAGGAAGAGTCTCAGAGGGAACAGTACCTTGCGTTGTTTCGGCATCTGATGGCGGAGTTTTTTCCGGCAGACCCTTGTCCGTATCCTCCGGTGCGGTTTTTTTGACCTCTGTTTTCTCTATCACCGTGCTTTCCTGTTCCACAGTGACGCTCGAAGAAAGAGACGGCGGATTTTTAACGCTATTGAAGGAGCCGATAACGGAGATGATCAGCCAAACGCCGCAGATAATCAGCGCCGCCTTTGATAATCCGTGTTTTTTGGAGGTGTCTTTTTTGGATAAATCAATGATGGCGAGGATTGCCCCTATAAGAAAGGTGCAGCCCAGAATGGAAAGCACGAGAGCGGCAATGCTCAGTCCGGAGTTTTTGTCCGGCATGGAATCAGGGGAGCGATACCGTTGGTTTAAGGAGCCCTCCCTGTTTTGGGACAGCGGATCTGTCATCGGTGTATTTGGCCTTCCGCAGTTGGGACAAGCCGATGCCTGATCTGAAAATTCTTTCCCGCAATCGGGACATTTGATAAGTGCCATAAGAAACCCTCCTCTTTTGTTTGATAGTTCTATTGTATCGGATTTCCTGACCGATCACAATAAGAAATCGGATATCGTATGTGATTGATAGGATCGTTCTTGCCAATATGGCAGAAGGCGAAATCGGGAGGTGATCCGAAAGTATACAA
>CABSCP010000039.1 GCA_902476265.1 uncultured Lachnospiraceae bacterium | reverse complement strand
GCCCATGAAGCGGACGCACTGAAAACGGCTTGTGAAACCTCACAGGCCGTTTGCGTTTCCGTCGCCAGAGAGAAGAAAACTGTCGCGCCGCCGAAGCTCTTTGACTTAACGAGCTTGCAGCGGGAAGCAAATAAAATCTACGGCTACACAGCGAAGCAGACCCTTGACCTTGCACAAGCCCTTTATGAAAAACGGCTGCTGACCTATCCCCGGACAGACAGCCAATTCCTCACTGACGACATGGGCGACACGGCAACGAATACCGCCGCCCTGCTTTGCGGCAAGCTGCCGTTCATGGAGGGCGCGGATTTCACCCCGGAGATTGCCCGCACCCTTGACAGCAAAAAGGTATCAGACCACCACGCCATTATCCCCACCGCCGAGCTTGCAAAGACCGACCTTGCGACGCTGCCGGAAAGCGAGCGCAATATCCTCACCCTTGCCGGGGCGCGTCTGCTCTTTGCCGCCGCCGAGCCGCACACCTATGAAGCGGTTACGGCGGTTTTTTCATGTGCTGACAGCGAGTTTACCGCAAGGGGAAAGACGGTGCTATGCGCCGGGTGGAAAGACCTTGAACGCCGCTACCGGGGGACGCTGAAAGGAAAGCCCGACCCGGAGGACGGGGACGCGGAAAACATTCTGCCGCCCTTTGCCGAGGGGCAGACCTTTGACAAGCCCGCCGCAAGGGTAACGGCGCACGACACGACCCCACCGAAGCAGCACACCGAAGCAAGTTTACTGTCTGCTATGGAACACGCCGGGAGCGCGGAAACCAACGAGGACGCGGAACGCCGGGGGCTTGGAACGCCCGCCACCCGCGCCGCCGTGATTGAAAAGTTAGTGTCTGCCGGATTTGCCGAGCGCAAAGGCAAGCAGCTTATCCCCACCAAAGACGGGAACAACCTTGTTTGCGTCCTGCCGGACAGCCTGACAAGCCCGCAGCTCACCGCAGAATGGGAAAACGCCCTGACGCAGATAGCAAAGGGAGCCGCCGACCCGGAGGACTTCATGCAGGGCATTGAAGAAATGGCGCGGGTGCTTGTGGAAACCTACTCTGCCGTTCTGGACGGGAAAAAAGATTTATTCAAAGAGGAAAAGCCCGCACTTGGCAAATGTCCCCGTTGCGGCGGCGACGTGTACGAGGGCAAGAAAAACTACTATTGCGGGAACCGGGATTGCGTCTTTGTGATGTGGAAAAACGACCGATTTTTCGAGGAACGCAAAACCGCCTTTACCCCGAAGATTGCCGCCGCGCTCTTAAAGGACGGGCGGGCAAAGGTGAAAAAACTGTATTCCCCGAAATCGGGCAAAACCTATGACGGGACGGTGCTTTTAGCCGACACAGGCGGAAAATACGTCAACTACCGCATTGAGATACCGAAGAAATAAAGTTACGCAGCAAGCATAGGAAGTGTAGCCACACTTCCGTAAAACCCCCGTTCTGCCGCTATGCGCCGGACGGGGATTTTGCTTGTTGGGAAGTTTCCCAAACCCTCTGAAAATCAAGAAGAAAGGAGCTGATAACATGGCAAGTTTGCGGGACACCGTAAAGCAGTATCAGGAAGAACTACGGGACGGCATTGCTTGGGTGGCGTTCTGGCGGGAGGGGCGTTCTTGGAACGCTGAATATTTCAGCCTTGATTTGAACGATACCCTTTACCCGGAGGACACAACCCGCTTAAAAGAAATCCGGGAAACCGACCCTGCCGCCGTGATTGTGAACGGCTATTACAGCGGGCAGCTTGGCGCAGAAATGAGCTTGGACGAACTGACCGCAGTAGTACGAAGCCACTATGAAAACGGCACAAACAATATCGCCGGATTTATCGAAGCACATGACGACAGGCTATCCCCGGAGGAAATAGAAAAAGGGCGGGCAATCGCTCACGCCGCAGGGCTTCCCTTTTCCGAAAAACCCTACCGGGGCGACGAAGATTTTGACCCTTATGTATTTGACGGCAGCATGAGCATTGAAGATTACAAGCTTATGCACCGCATGATAGCGCAAGAAAGGAGTGGACGAATGAGTGAACCGTTTTCTGTCCTGATTGACAGCCGCAGCCGATTTGAAACAGGCGAACCGGGCGGCGTGTGGCTTCCCATGCCGGCCACCACAGAGCAGCTACACGAAGCTATGAAAAGCGTCGGCATTACCGCAGATAACCCGCAGGACTTTTTTATCAATGGTTTTACCAATACCGAGGATTGCCCCTTTGACGTACCGCTTGAAGTGATACAGCGCGGCAGCATGGACGAGCTGAATTATTTAGGCAAGCTGCTTTCTATGCAAAGCGACGAGGACAAAAGTAAATTCACAGCGGCGGTCACGCTTGGGGAACGCGCCGGGAACTTGAAAGACCTTATTAACCTGGCACAAAATCTTGACTGCTACTGGATATATCCCACCGTCCAGAACGAGAAAGATTACGGCTATTATCTCATTGATGAACTAAACGAGTTAGAGCTTCCCAAAGAAGCAAAAAAGTATTTCATGTACGAGGAATACGGGCGGGACGCAGCTATCAATGACGGCGGCAGATTTACCGAACAGGGCTACATCTACAACAACAAAAACACCTTTACGGAATGGTACGACGGACAGGACGTGCCGGAGGAATACCGCATTATGAGTTACCCGCAACCGCCCACGCGACCCGACCCGTCAAAGGTGGAAATGGACGCTGCCACCACAGGACAGACGGCGACGCTGACCACAGAGCCGCCCGAACCGCGCCCGGTTATCCCCCTTGTCCTTACCGCAGACAAGCCCGCCGAAAAGCTCAAAGAGATTACAGACCGTTTGGAGCAGGGCATTTCAGAACTCTTTGAAAGTGACCGCTACAAAGAGTATCTAAGCGTCATGTCGAAGTTTCATAATTACAGTTTCAACAATACGTTATTAATCGCCATGCAGAAGCCGGACGCTTCCCTTATCGCGGGCTTTAACGCTTGGAAAAATGAGTTTGGGCGCAACGTCAAAAGGGGCGAAAAGGGTATCCGTATCATTGCCCCGTCGCCGTTCAAGGTAAAAAAGGAAATGGAGAAAATCGACCCCACAACGCAACGCCCCATAATCGGCAGGGACGGGAAACCCGTCACCGAGGAAAAAGAAGTTACTATCCCCGCCTTTAAGGTGGTAGCTGTTTTTGACGTGTCGCAGACCGAGGGCAGAGAGCTTCCCAACCTTGCCATGGACGCGCTGACGGGCGACGTGGAGAAATACAAGGACTTTTTCGCCGCCCTTGAAAAGACTTCCCCCGTTCCTGTCGGCTTTGAGAAAATCGAGGGCGGCGCACACGGCTACTATCATTTGGAGGAAGAGCGCATTGCGCTGAACGAGGGCGAAAGCCAGTTACAGAGCCTTAAAACATTGATACATGAAATCGCCCATGCGAAGCTGCACAGCATTGACTTGAATATCCCTCTTGACGAACAGCCGAACCGCCCCGACCGCCGCACCCGCGAAGTCGAAGCGGAAAGTATCGCTTATACCGTTTGCCAACACTACGGGCTTGATACGTCGGACTATTCCTTTGGGTACGTCGCCGGGTGGAGCAGCGGCAAGGAACTTACGGAACTGAAAAATTCCCTTGAAACAATACGCAGCACCGCCGCCGAGATTATCAACAGTGTGGACGGACATTTTGCAGAGCTTCAAAAAGCACAGGCAATACAGCAGGAAACCGTCACGCCGGATAAGCCCGCAGAACTGGAAACTCCGCCAGAAGAACAGCCGCAACAGTCTACCGCCCCGGAGCCACCAGAAGCCACACGACCGACCAATGTTACTTATTACCCTATCAACGAAACCGCCGCACGACGGGCAAAAGACGCGAACAGCTTTTATGATTACAAGCCCGGAAGCGCGACAGCCGAGTACAGGCATTATGTAGACGAAGCCGCCGAGCTTGCGGCGCGGCAGAAAAAACGGGTAGACCCCATGTACCATGAAAAAATCGACAGTCTGCTTGATACTTACGCCTGGAAACTTGCGGAGAACATGAACAAAGGCTATGAGATTGCAGGGCGCGTCCCCTCTATTCTGATTGCGGGCGGCTCTAACTTCCCTGTCCGTAAAAAGGAAAAGCAGAACGCCGCCGCAGACAGGAACATGGAGGAATACCGGGAGATACAGGGCTTGCTTGATAAAATCCGCAGTACAGGCATGGGCGGTATCAGCGCGGACGACCCGCAAGCCGCCCAGAAATTGCAACGCAAACTTGCTGATTTGGAGAAGTCACAGGAAACCATGAAAGCGGTAAATGCCTATTACCGTAAGCACAAAACCCTTGACGGTTGCCCCCATTTGTCGCCGGAGAATATCGAGAAACTAAAAGCGGGTATGTCAAGCAGTTGGCACTTGGAAGATAAGCCCTATCCTACATGGGCTTTATCCAACAACAGCGCGGAAATACGCCGCATAAAAAGCCGTATTCAAGACCTTTCACAGAAAAAGGAAGTCGGCTTTGTCGGTTGGGAATTTGAGGGCGGCAGGGTTGACGCAAACACCGAAGCCAACCGTCTGCAAATTTTCTTTGATGAAAAGCCTGATGAAGCAACGCGGGCAGAGCTTAAAAGTAACGGCTTCCGTTGGTCGCCCAAAGAGGGAGCCTGGCAACGGCAGCTTACCGATAACGCCTATTATGCCGCGAACTATGTAAAAGCCATTCAGCCGCTTACCGGGGAAAAACCCACCGAGTTACAGAGGGCGCATATCCGAGCAGAAAAGACAAAACAGATAAAGACCACTGACCCGGAATACATCTACAAGGTACACGCCACCCCCCGCAGCGACAGCCGGGAAAACCTCTATTTCCTGCAAGCCTATCTGACACAGGAAAACGGCATGGCGAAGATTGGCGACGTGCTGTATGTGGGAACGCCGGAGAAATGCCGCGAGCTGATGGGGCAACTGAACGTCGGGGAGCTGACACAGGGACAGGTCAAGGAACTGTATGCAAAGGCGCAGGAGCAACCGCAAGCACAGGAGCAGACCGCAGAGCCGGAGCAGCCCACACAGGAAGCCGAGCCGGACAAAGATACCTTTTCCATTTATCAGTTAAAGCGCGGCGACGAAACGCGGGACTTCCGCTATGAGCCTTACGACCGTTTACAGGCGACGGGACTTACCGTTGACCGGGCAAACTATGAACTTATCTATACCGCGCCCCTCACGCCGGATATGACACTTGGAAGCATTTTTGAGCGTTTCAATATCGACCACCCCACCGATTTTAAGGGGCATAGTCTTTCCATTTCCGACGTGATAATGCTTCATCAGAATGGACAGGACACCGCCTATTATGCAGACAGCGGCGCGGGCTTCCGTCAAGTGCCGGAGTTTTTACAGGAACAGCCGCAGGAGCTTATCCCCGACGAGCATTTGACCGGGGAGAAAATCACAACGCCACGCGGGAGCTTTAGCCTTACCTCTATGAGCCGCGAACAAATGGAAACCGCCGGATATGGTTTTCAGCACCAGTCGGAGGACGGTAAGCATTACATCATGGGGAACGGCACAAGTGCTTTTGCCGTCGCCGTGGAGCAGCCGGAAAATCACTTAAAAGCCGCCGAGCAGAACTATAACATGATTGACGGGCAGATAAACAACACGCCCACCGTGGACGAACTGGAAGCAAAGGTAAAAGCCGGGGAGCAGATTTCTCTGACCGACCTTGCCGCCGCTGTCAAGGCAGACCGGAAAGCCGGAAAGGAAACGAAACCGGAAAAGAAGCCCTCTATCCGGGCGCAGCTTAAAGCCGATAAGGAACGGACACAGAAGAAAACGACAAGGAGCAAGTCACAGGATTTGGAAAGGAGCTGACCGCATGAACAAATTTGAAAACGTGGATATAATCGCTTCCCTTGACGCTATCATGCGGCAGAACACCGCATTTTACCAGAGTGATTTTGAGATTGACAAAGAGATTATCCAAAAAGCGGCGGCAAGCCCCGCCGCCGAGGACAAGCGGCTTTTGTGGCTGTCCCGCCCGTCTGGGACGTACTGCTTCCGGGAACGGGACGTATTCTTGAAAGACACAAGGCAGCACAACACATGGAGGTTTTACGGGGAGCAGACCCGTGATAATGTCCTTGCCTATGCCGTCACAATCACAGGCACAGAGGGCGGGAAAATCAAAGGCGACCTTTACGAACTGGACTACCCGCAGCATTTTAAGCACGTCGCGGAACAGGCATTGCCCGCCGATACCGTTACCCTGCATTATGAGCATGGGAGCCGGACACAGCCCACGACACAACGCTTTGACGGCTACCCCGACCCGTAGCTTGGGGAGTTTGTGCGCGGCGAAACACAGCCCAACGACCCCGACGCTTTGCGCTTCCTGCTTCAGCAGGAGCAACGCGAACGGGAACGGCTGAAACCGGGCGACTTTAAGGAGCATACCGCCGCCCTGCATGACAGCTTGATAACAAGGGAAGTAGAGCGTATTTTATCGAAGCTGCAAGACCTCAAAGAGCCGAACAGCCCGGACAAGACGCATTTCATGGTGGAGCTGTCGCCGTACTTTACAGAAATAGCGTCAAGCAGGGACACCGACCGCCTGTTATCCATGCTGCCCTTTAAGAAGCTGTCCCTTTCCAACTTGAAAGAGCGTCACGGCATTTATGCCTTTCTCCCAAAGGACGAAAACCGGGACAAGAGCTTACGCAAGCCCCGCCAGTCAATCCGGGCGCAGCTTGCCGCAGACAAGGAAAAAGCTGCCCCGAAAAAGGCGGCGGCAAAATCAAAACATCACGATATGGAGGTATGAGCATGAACAGATTTACCGTTGAGGAAATGAACCTTTTACACATCTATCATGACAGCAGCCGACAGGAGCTTGTCGGCAACATCAACGCCGCGCTGCCATTCATGGACGAGGACATGAAAGAGCTTGCAGGGCGCACCCTTGCCAAAATCGACGCGCTGACCGAAGCGGAGTACGCGGAGCTTGCCGTTTACGCCGCTGACGAAGTATGACCGGGATAAGGCGGCTTGCGCCGCCCCATAGCCGCAGGGTGAACGCCCTTGTGCGCCGGGAGTGCTGCAACTGCATTGACGGTAAGTGTATTCTTCTGGACGACGGGGACGAGTGCGTTTGCCCGCAGACCATTTCCTTTTCCCTGCTCTGCAAGTGGTTCCGCGCCGCTGTCCTGCCCCTTGACAAAGAACTGTATGCAGATCTCTACGCTCCAGAGGACAGGCGGTGTTGTGCCGTGTGCGGCGCGTCCTTTGCTTCAAGCTCTAATAGCGTCAAGTATTGCCCGGATTGCCGGAAACGAATACAGCGCAGACAAGCCGCAGAACGCAAGCGGAAACAGCGTCAACTGTCACGCAGTAGGGGCGAAAAAGCTCTTGTATAATGGGGATTTCCGGGCATGAAAATCAAGCGGCAAGGGATTGATACCTACTCCTTAAAAACGGCGTTCTATCGCGTGACAGGACGTTTCAAAACAGCACCCACGAAAAGATCGAGCGCGGTGGCCAGTGATTGGCTACCGCGCCCGGTCTTGCTATTTTCAACAAAAAGTTATCCCTCAATTTTCTTGTTTGATATACAGACAAATCCATTATCATCTACTTTAATGGGTATTAAATAGTGTCCAGACGACACACATCGTTCCGAAACTATATTGTTCTGTTTTAAAATGTTCTCTATTTTTTCTGCTAGTTTCTTATTTTCCGTCAAAGATGTTTCCAAACAATGTATAGCAAGAGAATGTACTGGTTCAAGTGTAGGTATTCTAACAACATTAGTTTCTTCGTAAATGAAATAATTGCCTTGACCAGATAAAAGACTTTCTAAATCTGAGTAAGAAATTTGGTTATCAATAATTCTGATAAAATAAGTTGGGAATTTTACCCTTATTTGTTGTTTACAGAAGCAAAATGCCGGAAACCTTTGTTGCACCTCTTCACAAGTAATTTTTTCCTGCAAATTCAAGAAAAAATCTTTTGTTTTTTGAAATTCATTTTCTAACTCTTCAAAATTCTCTAATTGTAAGCGTTCCTCAAACTCTTTGCTATTCATATTCTATCCCCTTTCAATGAGAATGATACATTCTATCCAAAATGGTATGGTTTTCTTATTAATAGAATCATAGCACAATTCTTCTATCTCGTCTATATATGTGACTTATCCGCGCTCTGTTTCTTTTCCCCGTTCCAACTCTTTGCCCTGCCGCAAAATGCTGTCAATGTTCCTCTTGATAACGTCATATTCCACTACCTGTTTTTTCAGCTTGCCATAATCAGCGTACAGGGTTTCCCGTTGCTCTTGGAGCTTTCCATATTCGGATTGCAGGGCAGTGACGTTCGGGAGCTTGCCGGATATGCCCGCCGCTTTCAATGCGTTTGCTGCCGCTTCATGAAGAATGATATTGCCCTCATGGGCGGTACGGTACTGCTCTTTGTTCTTTGCCTTGCGGTATGCGTCATAAGCGGGCTTTGTCTTTTGGTATGTCGTGATGTTCTTAATCAGCAACGCCATATCAGCAAGCCGCTTTTCCGCGTCCTTTAATGCGCCGGAAGTCTGTTCGCTTGCCGCCGTAACTTCCTCTATCCGGCTGACTAAATCCACATACTGTTCTATTTTGCTTTCCGTAAGGAAGTTGAGCGTCTTTGCCGCCTGTTTCAGATTGTGGATTTTCGCCCATTGCTCATAGCCCCGGTTCTCTTGCGCCTTGATACTGTTTTCAATATCAATCAGCAGGGACACGTCCTTTTTCTCTGCCCGTGGAGCTTTGGCGGCGCGTATGCGCTTGCCGCTTATCCGTTTGGTGATGGCTTCCTCTGTATAGTCCGCGCCGAGAGTTTTCAAGCGAGTAAACCGTTCCTGTCCGGGAGCGCGGCAGGATATGTACTTGCCCCGTTTGATTTCATAGCCCGCCGCTTCCAACCGCCGCAATAATTCCTCAAAGTCTGCTACTTGGGGAATGAGCGCGTCAACGGCAATCTTTAGCTTGCTTTTCCAACTCGTCCCCGTCTTTTCCGCTTGGTATTCTGCATAGCTTTTTCCCTTGCTGCCTTTGCCCGGAACGACAACGGACAAGCCATGTTCCCGACACAGCTTGTCGCTCATGTTCCGTATGCCGTAATATGTCCGTCTGTTGGAAATGTACTTATGGTGATCTACGAAATTAGCAGCACAAAAAATGATGTGGCTATGGATATGACCTTTATCAATGTGCGTTGTCAAAACATACTCGTGCTGTCCTTTGGTTATAGCGTCGGCAAGCTGCCGCCCGATTTCATGGGCTTGTTCCGGCGTTGTTTCTCCCGGCTCAAAGGACTGTATGAGGTGATGGGCTAAGTTGCTGCCCTTATCCAACGCTTGCGATAAGGTATATTCAAACTCAATATCTGCCGTTTCATAGGAGCAGCCGAACGAGGACACAAGCATTTTACCGTCCGTCTTTTCCGGGTTTTGGATATAGTCAAGGGCTTTGCTTAGAGTGCTTTTAATAGGCTTAATCTTTGTAACCGCCATATCTCATTCAGCACCCCCTTGATTTCCTCTATGTCCTCTTGGTAGACGCTGCCCGTGGCGTTCACGCGCCGCGCTATCTGGTTGACGTTGACCCCGATTTTCTGTATCTCTGCCGTCATAGCCTTAATGTCGCTATGGTCTATCTGAATGATATACCCGTCAATCAGCATTTTCCGGGCGTATGCCGCAAAGTTTTTCGTGGGTATCAGCTTCATTTTTTGCTCTATCAATTCCCGTTCCTGTTCGTTGACCGGGACACGTAGGATAAGCGGTCTTGTCCTATTTGCCATTGTATCGCTCCTTTCCGTTTTCAGAGGGTTTGGGACACTTCCTAACAAGCATTTTTGCCCCGCGATTTATCGCGTGCAGCCGCAGGGCGCGGTCGGGCAAAAATACGGAAAGAGTACCCCTTTCCTATGCTTGCTATTCTTCTTTTCGCATACTTCCACGTCAAAGACGGGGAAATGCCAACTTATTCCCGGAAAAGAAAAAAACGCCGCACCTTGCGACGTTTCTAACGGTGGTATAGACGAAGAAACGGAGGATTTTATTCCCCCGTTTCTTTGTTGTTCACTTCCTGTATTCCCTTTGCTGTTGCCATCATAATCGTTAAATCCCGACTGTCCATATTAGCAAGCAGACTGTCAAGCTGCCGCCGTTGTGTGGATTTATCGGTTTCCTCGTTCGGGAAAAAGAACTGGTCTACCGACACATCTAAAAAGGTGACAAGCTCATAAAAGATTTGTAGGCTTGGGTGCTGTCCGCTGTTCTCAATAGACGCGATATAACGCGGCGCAATGTTTAGCCTGTCCGCTAACTGGTTGCGCGATATGCCCTTTGCCTTTCTTGCTTCTTTTATGGCTTGCCCGAAAGTCTTAAAATCATACTTCACTTTGTCCTGCTTCATATTCTTCACCCTATTACAGTTTAGCGTTCATCTTTCTTGTGGGATATGATTGTACATATCATAGTATTGACAGAAATAAATCACATAAAGAAACTGACATTTTAAAAACTCGTTGACTATGAGCTAAAAATGGATTATAATAGCATTGCTAATTAGTAATGCTAAGTAGTGTAATTGATGAGAGGGAAAGAGAGAGTATGGATAATAAATATGTTCAACAATTTAAAAAAGGCTCCCTTGAAATGATACTTTTATGTTTAATAGGTCGCAGAGAAACGTATGGATATGAAATCATCACAGCGCTAAATAGCAGTGCCACCATTTTAGGTTATGCCAAAGAGGGAACCGTTTATCCTATCTTGTATCGCTTGCAGGACGCTGGGTTAATTCAATGTCGTTTGGCTCCGGCAGCGGCAAATGGAGGTTCAAAAAAGTATTATTCATTGACCCCTAAAGGTGAGGACGTATTGAAAGAGCTAATCTGCTTTTGGAAAAATTATTCTGATTGCGTAAATGGTTTCATTACGTCATATATGGAGGAAGCAAAATGAAAAAAGACTACATTAATCAAGTTAAAAAGGAATTGTCTGTATCACGCAAAGCCAAAAAAGAAATTGTGCGCGATTTGGAAGAAGTTTTTGCGTCTGCATTAGAACATGGAGAGAGTGAAATACAGGTAATCGAACGTTTAGGTTCTCCAAAGGATTTCACCGAAAATGTTGAAGAACAAATAGGATTCGACCGATTGAAATATATGAAAAGGAAAAAGCTGATACAGATTGTTTGTAGCTTCACAAGTGCTTTAGCGCTTTTTGTAATATATTTTATTGTCAGAGCCTTACAAACACCTAAGAATGTAATTGGGCAGGCTGACAGTATGACAGAGATTAAAGTTGAAGCTCTGTTTGTTCTCAACCCTATGTTTTTAATTGCTATTCTGGGCATTGTATTTTTGATTGTTGCGATTATTCTCTCAATAAAATATATCTACACTAAACATTATGAAAATAGAAAGGATAAATAAATTATGGTAAAAAACAAATCATGGTATGTACTGATTGCGATAACTCTGGTATGCACATTGGCAATCCTTACAGGATGTTCGCAGAGTGACAGTTCTAAAACTTCCGATAGCGCATTATCGAGTTTTCCCACAGTAGCACCAGAGTATATTTCCGAATGGCCCGAAAATGAATATACGGAACTAATACCTAAACCAGAATACGGAACCATGGATTATGTGTACGATTATTCCGATATAGGGCGTTATGCGCTGGTCTTGACCGATATAACAAAAGAACAGTCAGGTATTTATGTGGACGAATTGAAAGAGCAAGGATTTTCTGAAATACATTCTAAAGGTAATGAAGTTTCTGTTGGTACAATGCTTCAAAAGGATAACGTTATTCTTAGTGTTGCATATTCAGACAACGTATTTAATATTTTAATTACAGTAGAAAGTGATACTTAATTTGTAATTATGCCCTTTATTGAAAGGGGTGATACTATGGCAGATTTAGAATGGATATTATGTCCTATTTGTGGAAATAAAACAAGATTGCGGATACGCAGGGATACAGTGCTTAAAAACTTCCCTTTATTCTGTCCGAAGTGCAAACAAGAAACACTAATAAGTATCCAACAATTTAATATATCAGTTATCAAAGAGCCAGACGCAAAGACGCAGAGCCGATAACACGCAGGATTTAACTTGCGGTTATCGGCTCTTTCTTTTTGACAACTCTTTATGCTATGCGATTGCTGACAGATTGCAACACGAACACAAAACCGTTGCTTGTTGACAGTATTGCGTTCTGAACATCAAACGACGGTTTTGAAATAACAATCAAAGCCGCCGTTTTCTTTTTGAAGAATTAGAGTACGGAGGGTGTGTTAAAGTCGCCCTTTTTAGGACACGGCGGTGCCAAGGAGGTGCTGCCGTGTTATTTTTGTATCAACATAAACTGACAAATCTTTTTTCAAAAAAAGCCCGCCCACCACCGCGGGATATTCTGGTTTCACAGATGAATACACACATCCTAATAATACTGTTTATATTTCCTTTGCGCCCGATTGCGTTTTGCAGTCGGGCGCATTTTGTTTTCCTCAAAACTTTTTTGAAAAAGTTTGCTGTTTTCTTTGGCATATTCCCGCCGCTGTCGTGGAGGGCTGCCGAAAGGGGATAACACTACTCCGACCCCCGGATTGGAAAGGGGGTGAGAACATGAACCCTGCTCGGTTTGAATGGCAGACCCGGTGCGAGTTTAATGCGTACTGCAAACGCACGTTACGCAATGAACTGATTGACGCAAGCCGGGAACGCAAACGTCGGCAACGCCGCGAAGTGACCTTTTCAGACCTTACCCCGCATGAGGAAAAGCAGCTTTATACCGTGGACAAGTATTTTGTCAACGAGGATAAAGAAGAAGCCTTTTGCGTGGGAGATTTGAAGATAACCGCGAAGCTGCTTGCCGAAGCCCTGCACTCCTTGCCGGAGGATAAACGGCAAGCCGTGTTGCTGTACTATTTTTTCAACATGACCGACGTTGAGATTGCGGAAGCAATGAAGATACCCCGCAGCACAGTACAGTACCGCCGGACAAGCTCTTTTGAACTGCTAAAACGATATTTGGAGGAACGCGCTGATGAATGGGACGAACTGTAACGACGACGAGCGCGGCTTATTACCCTATCCGGTCATTTTAGCCGCGACAGAGGGCGACCCGGACGCTATGAAAATTGTCTTGCAGCATTACCAGAGCTACATAGCCCACCTGTCCATGCAGAAAATCCGTGACGAAAACGGTAATACCTATTGGGGCATAGACGAGGACTTACGCCAACGGCTGCAAGCCAAACTCATGCGGGCTATCCTGAACTTCAAGGCAGACTACTAAGGGCATAGGCGAAGCGTCCCCCTTTCCGCTTTGTCTGTCCTGTCTGACCTACCTTGTACCTTGATAAAGAAAGCGGCGCAAGATAACGGCGGCGCAGCATAGGGCAAATCGGATACGTTCTTTTTGTGCCGAGCTATACGGCGGGTGCGCCATGACTTCCTCTTACCGGGAATGAGCGATCAACACCGCGCCGGAAAGCAAGTGTAGCGGCTTGCGGGCGACGACCACACAAAAAGGATAATGATACTCCCTTATCGCCACAGTCCGAGCGTTAGAAGCGTCGCAGACAATGGGTAGGGCTGCATGAGAACCATGCAGGGGTGAAATTCCCGTGGAGCTTTGCCAAAAGCCGTCCGATTAAAGCCCCTTTTTCTAAAAACAAAAAGGGGGAAATATTCCTATGAATAAAATTGACAACGGAGAAAATGAACTTTCTCCTCTAAAAGATGAAGTACGAGTACCGATACATCTTAAACTGACATTGACAATAAAAGAAGCTGCTGAATATAGCAATATCGGAATAAATAAGATTGACACTATGTTAAAGCAGCCTAATTGTCCATTTGTGCTATATGTAGGCACACGAAAATTAGTGAAACGCCGTGAATTTGAGGAATATATCCGGCGTGAGCTGACGATATAAACATCTAATCAACAATTCCTTTTAGAAAGATTGAAAAAACAGAGTCTTGGTGCTATAATATATATTCGCGTTGGACTCTTTTTTGAGATACGAAAGGAGTCCGAGATATGGGAAAAAATCTAAAAGGTAAAGAGTGCGGCAAAGGCATTTACCAAAGAAAGGACGGTTTATTCTCCGCAAGATACTACGCGAAAGACGGCAAACGCAAAGAAAAATATTTTGAAACATTGCCGGAAGCGAAAAACTGGCTTGCTGACGCAAGATATGAAGAACGGCATAACCTTATCATCACTTCTCCTGATATGACGGTAGACAAGTGGTTTACTTACTGGATTGATAATATTGTTTGTGACCTTGCCCCGAACACCAAACGTAATTATCAGGAGCGTTACAAATGGAATATTCAACCTGTAATTGGAGCCATGTGTATAGCAGATGTAAAGCCTATGCACTGTAAAGCTGTTCTGAACCGAATGGAAACTACCTATGCAGGGTCAACCATTCGACAAGCTTACATCACAATGGGAACTATGTTCAAATCAGCAGTTATGAATGATATCATTGCAAAGCACCCTATGAATGGTGTTCGTTATACGAAACCAGTTCGTGCGGTAGATGATATTAAATATTTAACTGTTGAAGAACAGGAGAAGTTCTTGGAAGCAGCGGAACGCTCTCATAATTATAGGCAATATGCCTTATTACTAGAAACAGGATTGAGAACGGCTGAAATGATTGGCTTGACTTGGGACGCTATTGATTGGAAAAAGCGGACGTTGACAGTAAGCAAAAGTTTGGAGTATCGACACAGCCAGGGCTATTGGCGGGCGGGACCACCTAAGACGCAGAAAAGTTATCGCACCATTCCTCTTACAGATAAGGCATACACTATTCTCAAAAGCTGTTATGATGAAAAAGACAGCCGGAAAGAGTCTGAAACACTGTCACAGATTTTGGAGTATATCGACAGCCGGACAGGAGAAAATAAATGCCTTATTATGCGGGATTTGGTTTTTGTCAACTGGCGAACAGGAGAACCCGCAAAAAACAGTTCCTATGACACACACTTATACAAATTGTGTGATGAAGCTGGTATTAAACGCTTTTGTATGCACGCCTTGCGACATACTTATGCTACACGCGCGATTGAGCGCGGCGTAAAACCTAAAGTGCTGCAACAGCTTTTAGGACACGCAAGTATTAAAACAACAATGGACAGATATGTTCATGTTACGGACGAATCACTGGTAGACGCAGTACACCAGTTTCAACAAGTTACGCCGCCAGTTTCAAAAAGGGCGTAAAAAGGGCGTAAAAGAAATTTGACGAAAGGCAGAAACCCTTGAAAATCAAGGTTTTCCGGACAGGTATAAGTAAAAATGAAATTAGGTATTGTCGGCCTGCCAAACGTGGGCAAGAGCACATTATTTAATTCACTGACAAAGGCGGGGGCGGAATCCGCCAACTATCCTTTCTGCACCATTGATCCGAACGTTGGAGTGGTGCCGGTGCCGGATGAGAGGCTGAAGCTTCTGGGAGATATGTATCATTCCAAAAAGGTGACCCCTGCCGTCATCGAATTTGTGGATATCGCAGGCCTTGTGAAAGGCGCGTCCAAAGGAGAGGGGCTGGGCAACCAGTTTTTGAGCAACATCCGTGAGGTGGATGCCATCGTCCATGTGGTGCGCTGTTTTGAGGATGCCAATGTAGTACATGTGGACGGAAACGTCAATCCCCTGCGGGATATCGAAACCATCAATCTGGAACTGATCTTTTCCGATCTGGAAATCCTGGAAAGAAGGATCGCAAAAGTTGCCAAGGGCGCCCGGATGGACAAGACCCAGGCCAAGGAACTGTCCATGCTGGAGCGGATCAAAGAGCGTCTGGAGGACGGAAAACTGGCCATCGGTTTTGAAACGGAGGATGAGGACGAAGAAGCGATTTTTAAGACCTTAAATCTGCTCACCGCAAAACCCGTGATCTATGCCGCAAATGTGGGAGAAGAGGATCTTGCCGATGACGGCGCAGAGAATGCGGGCGTGCAGGAAGTACGGAAATACGCTGCGGAGACGAACAGTGAAGTGTTCGTGATCTGCGCCCAGATCGAAGAGGAAATTTCCGAACTGGACGACGAGGAAAAGCAGATGTTTTTGGATGATCTTGGATTACAGGAATCCGGTCTGGAAAAACTGATTCGTGCCAGCTATCATCTGCTGGGCCTGATGAGCTTTTTGACGGCAGGCGAGGATGAAACCCGTGCCTGGACTATCAAACAGGGAACAAAGGCGCCCCAGGCAGCAGGAAAAATTCATACGGATTTTGAACGCGGCTTCATCAAGGCCGAGGTTGTCAACTATAAGGATCTTCTGGAACAGGGTTCCCTGGCGGCAGCGAGGGAGAAAGGCCTTGTGGGAATGGAAGGAAAGGAATATGTGGTGCAGGATGGGGATGTTATCCTCTTCCGGTTCAATGTATAAGGACTATATATAGTGCTTTAAAACGATATGAAACACAATATATTGTGAAAATTGGGAAATATGCCCAGCAAATGGATTGCTGGGCATATTTTTTTTGTGTTTTTTGCATAAAAACCTTGTCAACGAGACGTTTTTATACTAAAATGGATTTAAAAGTGGTGAAAAGTGGGATGAAGTGGTTTGAAGTGGAGGAATTTTCCATGACAGGGAAACTCTGAAACCTGCATTTGCTTTTCCGATACCGGCCAGGATGGCGCCACTTTGATCGGTAGGTGATTGTTCATGTTTATGGGTGAGTACAATCATACGGTAGATACGAAAGGCAGGTTGATCATCCCCTCCAAATTTCGCGAAGCGCTCGGCGATAAATTTGTGATCACAAAGGGGCTGGACGGCTGCTTATTTGCGTATGACAACGCCGGATGGAGTGCTTTTGAGGAAAAACTCAGGGAAATGCCCATAAGCAGAAAGGACACCCGTATGTTCGTCAGACATTTTCTGGCCGGAGCGGCCGAGGTGGAGGTGGACAAGCAGGGCCGGATTTTAATCCCGGGCAAGCTGCGGGAATTTGCCGAACTTACAAAGGATGTGATTCTGGTGGGAGCCGCAGGACATATTGAAATCTGGAGTGAAGAACGCTGGACAGCTCTGGAGGAGGAAGCGGAAGGATCCATGGAGGATATCGCGGAGAGAATGGACGATCTCGGATTATAGGAGGGAAACTTTTGGAATTTGCACATACATCCGTTTTGCTGGAGGAAACAATTGAAGGACTTAATATCAGGCCGGACGGGATTTATGTGGACGGGACCCTCGGAGGAGGCGGACATTCCAGCCGTATTGCAAAGTGTCTTACGACGGGGATGCTGATCGGAATCGATCAGGACGATGCGGCCATAGAAGCGGCGGGAAAACGCCTCAAGCCCTGGGCGCAGAATGTGCGGCTGGTGCGGAACAATTACTGCAATATGCAGGCGGTACTCCGGGAACTTGGCATTGATAAGGTGGACGGGATCCTGCTGGATCTGGGCGTTTCCTCTTATCAGCTGGACAATGCTGAGCGGGGATTTTCCTACAAATACGATACGGCGCTGGACATGAGGATGGACAGGCGTCAGACACTGACGGCCAGGACGATCATCAACGAATGGCCCGAAATGGAAATATACAGATGCATCCGTGATTATGGGGAAGATAAATTTGCAAAAAACATCGCGAAACACATTGTGGCAGCGAGACAAAGGAAACCGATAGAGACTACCGGGGAGCTCAATGAGATCATCAAAGCGGCGATCCCGGCAAAGATGAGAGAGAAGGGCGGACATCCTTCCAAGAGGACGTACCAGGCGATTAGGATCGCCTGTAACAGAGAACTGGAAGTGCTGGAAAATTCCCTGGATGCGTTCATACAGCTTTTAAATCCGGGTGGAAGACTCTGTATCATCACCTTCCATTCTCTGGAAGACCGCATTGTGAAATCGGCATTTAAGAAAAATGAAAATCCCTGTACCTGCCCGCCGGAATTTCCGGTGTGTGTCTGCGGACAAAAGAGCAGGGGAAGGGTGATCACCAGAAAGCCGATCCTTCCCACAGAGGAAGAAACGGAACATAATTCCCGTTCCAAGAGCGCGAAACTGCGCATTTTTGAAAGGGGATAACGCAGTCGGACCGGCAAAGGCCGGACAGCTGCATAGGAAAGAAAATGGCCGGTGACAGCCGGCAGAGGGAGAGAGCATGGCAGCAAGAAAGACAGCAGGCAGAAGAGCCGGCACAACCAAATACAGAAGCAGCGCGTATGTGCAGGGATCTGCCGTCAGGAAAACAGACATCAGAAAACAGCTGGAAGAACCGAAAAAGCAGCTGAGCCATACCACCCGGAAGAACAGAGAACGCGCGCATCATATGAATTTTGCATATGTGTTGTTTTTGTCGGCCGCGATGGCGGTGACAGGCGTGATCCTGATTGGATACATTCAGATGGAATCCTCCATTACCAAAAGCGTGAAGCAGATCGCGGCGCTGGAGAGTCAGCTGAACAATTTAAAGACGCAGAATGACGAAGCCCTGGGCCGGATCGAAAGTTCCATTGATCTGGAAGAAATCAGGCGGATCGCAATCACCGAGCTTGGCATGACCTATGCCGGTGAAGGACAGATCGTGGAAATCCCGGACGAGGGAAGCGATTATGTAAGACAATATGCGGAGATTCAGAAGTAAAGCAGGTGCCGGATTGGATAGAAGAAACAGAAATGAAAACCAAAACCGGGTTATGGGAACCCAGGAAAAAAGCCGGGATATAGGCCGGAACAAATTTACGACAAAGATGCAGAAAAAGCTGGTGGTACTGTTTGGACTTGTACTGCTGGCTTTTGCAGGATTAAGCGCCAAACTGATTTCCATCAATCGTGACAACGGCGAAAGCTACAAAAAGCAGGTGCTTTCCCAGCAACAGTATTCCAGCAAGACGATTCCCTATAAAAGAGGGGAGATTTTGGATGCCAAGGGAAGCAAGCTGGCGGTGAGCGAAAAGGTGTACGATCTGGTGCTGGACTGCAAACAGATGAATGCGGGCAAGGACGGGGTATATGTGGAACCCACCATCAGCGCCCTGCAGGAATATTTCGGTGTGGATACGGCGAAAGTGCGCCAGCATGCCAAGGAACATCCTGATACCCAGTATTATGTGATCAAGAAACGGATGTCTTATGATGAAATCAGCGACTTCCAGAGTATGATGGCCGATGAAACCCAAAAGGAGAAAAGCCAGAATATCAAAGGGATCTGGTTTGATGAAAGCTATAAACGGGTATATCCCAACAATTCCCTGGCCAGCGATGTGATCGGTTTTACCAGAACGGACGGCACGGGAACCTATGGGCTGGAGGAATATTATAACGATGTGCTCAGCGGCGTAAACGGCAGGCAGTATGGTTATCTGGATGATGACGAAAATCTGCAGCGAACCACAAAGGCGGCTGTAGACGGCTATAACATTTATTCCACCATCGACGTCACCATTCAGAGAATTGTGGAAAAATATTTAAAGAAATACAATGACGAGAATACCAATGTGGCCCGGGAAGGAAACGGTTCCAGAGACGCGGCCTGCATTGTTATGGATGTGGACACGGGAAATGTGCTGGCCATGGCCAGTTATCCCTTCTTTGATTTGAATGATACCAGAAACACGCAGCCCCTGATCGGTTCCAACCTGATCGATGTTTCCGGAAATACCACCGATACAATTATTAATGAAGAAATAGCGGCATCCATGGCGGAGGATAATGAACTTCTGGTTCAGAATTTAAACGCTCTGTGGAAAAATTATTGTATCAACAGCACTTACGAGCCGGGTTCCACCATGAAACCCTTTGTGACGGCAATGGGCCTGGAGGACGGCAGACTGAAAGGAAACGAATCCTTTGAATGCACCGGAATCATCAAGGTAGGTGATCATGATATCAGGTGCCATAACTACAGAAGCGGTGCCGAAGGCTGGCTGACCATCGGGGAGGCAGTGGAGCGTTCCTGTAACATCGCGCTGATCCGGATGGCCCAGGTGATCGGAAAGGACGAGTTCCTGAAATTTATGCAGGAGTTCAACTTCGGGCTGAAAACCAACATTGACCTGGCGGGGGAAGCCCGAACCGCGAGCCTGGTGTTCAATGATACCACCATGGGGCCCACGGAACTTGCCACTTCCAGCTTCGGCCAGGGTTTTAATGTGACCATGATCCAGATGATCACCGGCTTTTGCGCCCTGATCAACGGCGGCTATTATTACGAGCCCCATATGGTGAGCAAAATCACCGCCTCTGACGGATCCGTGGTGGAGAATATCGAACCCCGTCTGTTAAAACAGGTGATTTCTTCCGAAACCTCGGAACAGGTCAGGCAATATTGCCTCCAGGTGGTGGAAGGGGAACACGGTACGGGGAAAAGGGCGAAACCGGCGGGCTACCGGATCGGCGGAAAGACCGGTACGGCGGAGACTGTTTCCAAGAACGGGAAGCGTGAAAAGGATGAATATGTGGTTTCCTTTTTGGGTTATGCCCCGGCAGAGGATCCCCAGATAGCGATCTATGTGGTGTTAAACAGGCCCAATGCGAGAAGCCAGGATCTGGAGACCAGAAAAGCCTGCATCATCGCGAAAAACATTCTGACGGAAGTACTGCCTTATTTGAATATTTTCATGACCCAGCCTCTGACGGAAGAGGAACAGGAAGAACTGGAAAACATGCAGATCGAGATCCGCCAGCAGCTGATCGAATCCGCACCGAAAAATCCGGAAGGCGAAGACGCCAGCGGCAATGATATCAGCGGCAGTCAGGTGCCGGAGGGCGGAGAAGAACAGGACGGCCAGGAGAGCGGCCAGGAGCAGGGCGGCACAGAGAATACCGGACAAAAAACGGAAGAAAGCCAGGAGGATACCAAATCTCCTTACGTGAACGAGGAGGGACAGGTGATTGATCCTGCCACCGGTCAGCCGATCACGGAGGATACGGAAGGATTTGACACTCCGGTTTCCGGCATTTTAGGCAATCCCAATGCGGATGACGGAAACCGGGAAGGAGGATATTCCCCGTGACCCCTGGCATAACCTCATAGACCGGTTAATAAATTATAATAATAACCGGTCTATGAGGTTTTTTATGGAAAAAAGCAAAACTTACCATAGAAAGAAGATTGTTACCGCATTTCTGATCTGTGTGCTGCTGTTTGCAGGGCTGTCGGTCAGAGTGGTCTATCTGATGGTGTTCCAGTCGGAACATTATTCCCAGATGGCGGAAGACCTCCATCAGAGGGAAAGGAAAATCAAAGCCAGGCGGGGCAGGATCCTGGATGCCACCGGCGCTGTGCTGGCCGACAGCAGGACGGTCTGTACAATTTCCGTGATCCATAACCAGATCAAAGATCCCGAAAAAGTGATTGCTGTTTTATGCGATGAGCTGGATCTGCCGGAAGAAAAGGTGCGAAAGCGCGTGGAAAAGGTTTCTTCCATAGAAAAGGTGAAAAGCAATGTGGAAAAGGAAACCGGGGATGCCATCCGCGCCTATAAACTGGATGGAGTCAAGGTGGACGAGGATTATAAGCGCTATTATCCCTACGATGAACTGGCCTCGAAAGTGCTGGGGTTTACCGGCGGCGATAACCAGGGGATTCTGGCCCTGGAGAGCAGCTATGAAGAGCAGCTGAAAGGAAAGGCAGGCCTGATTCTGGAAATGACCGACGCGAAAGGCGTGGAAATTTCGGAAGAAGGGGAAAGCCGGATCGAACCGCAAAACGGCGATGACCTCTGCATCAGTATGGACATCAATATCCAGCAGTATGCCACACAGCTGGCCCAGCAGGTGATGAAAGCCAAGGAAGCGGAAAGCGTTTCCATTCTGGTGATCCGGCCGAAAAATGGGGAAATCCTGGCCATGGTGGATGTGCCGGAGTACAATCTCAATGATCCCTTCACCCTTTCGGAAGGAATGATCACTGCCATGGAAAAAGAAGAACAGGAAAAAAGGGAAAAGGAAGAGCAAAAGAAGGCGGAAGAACAGGCGCTGGGAACTCAGGAGGAAACCACGGAGCAGGAGGCGGAAACGGCAGCACAAGACCCTGCCGCGCTGGCGGAAAAGAGAAAGCAGGACTATTTGAACCGGATGTGGCGGAATGCATGCATTAATGACACTTACGAACCGGGATCGGCGTTTAAGATCATCACCGCATCCGCCGCTCTGGAGGAAGGGGTGGTGACGGAAGAGGACACCTTTAGCTGCCCGGGCTTTATCGTGGTGGATGACAGAAAAATCCGATGTGCAAAGGTACAGGGACATGGGGCGGAAACCTTCGTCCAGGGAACCATGAATTCCTGCAACCCGGTTTTTGTCACGGTAGGGCTGCGGCTGGGTGTGGACCGCTATTACCACTATTTTGAGCAGTTCGGCCTGAAAAAGAAAACCGGCATCGATCTGCCCGGGGAAGCCTCCACCATCATGCACAAAAAGGAAAATATGGGCCCTGTGGAGCTGGCTACGGTATCCTTCGGCCAGTCTTTCCAGATTACGCCCATCCAGCTGGCGGCCACGGTGTGCTCCCTCATAAACGGGGGAAACAGGATCACGCCCCACTTCGGCGTCAAAACCGTCAATGAAGCGGGAGAGGTGACAAACACCTTTGAATATCCGGTAAAAAAAGGGATTATTTCAGAAAATACCAGTGAGAGGCTTCGGGCCATCCTGTTTCAGGTGGTGGAAAACGGAGGCGGAAAAAACGGAAAGGTGGAGGGCTATCATGTGGGCGGCAAAACGGCTACCAGCGAAACCCTGCCACGGGGAACCGGAAGGTATATTTCTTCCTTCCTGGGATTCGCTCCGGCGGAAGATCCCAAAGTGCTGGCGCTGTGCATCATCCGCAATCCGAAAGGGGTTTATTACGGCGGACAGATCGCAGCGCCCGTCGTGCGACAGCTTTTTGAAAATATTCTTCCGTATCTTGACAAGGTGGAGTATAATCAAGGGTAAACGCTATTCTATAAGGAAAGGGACAGAATAGAAAATGAAAACATCTATCATACTTCCGGTTCTCATTTCATTCGGCGTGAGCGCCGTTTTAGGGCCGGTTGTGATTCCTTTTTTACGAAAGCTGAAAGTGGGGCAGACCATACGGGATGAGGGGCCCCAGAGCCATTTGAAGAAAAACGGTACGCCCACCATGGGAGGAATCCTGTTCATGGCGGGTGTGGTGGCCGCCTGTCTCTTCTTTATGAAGGATAACCCGAAGATCATCCCTATCCTGTTTTTGACCCTGGGCTTTGGCCTGGTGGGATTTTTGGATGATTATATCAAGGTGGTACTGAAGCGCTCCATGGGGCTGACCCCTTCTCAGAAAATGCTGGGGCAGCTGGTGGTGACAGGGGTGTTTGCCTACTATATCACCGGATATCTGGGGATGCCGCTCGCTATGAAAGTTCCGTTTCTGCCGGGAAAGATGCTGGATTTTGGAATCTGGAATCTTCCCATCCTGTTTTTTGTTGTGATCGGCACCGTGAACGGGACCAATTTTACGGACGGACTGGATGGGCTGGCCGGCAGCGTGACGGTGCTGGTAGCGGTATTCTTTTCCGTGGTGGCCATCGGCACAAACAGCGGGATCGAACCCATCACCTGTGCGGTGGCCGGAGGGCTTTTGGGATTTTTGCTGTTCAATGTGCATCCTGCCAGCGTGTTCATGGGAGACACCGGTTCTCTGGCGCTGGGCGGCTTTGTGGCGGGGACGGCGTATCTTCTGCAGATGCCCCTGTTCATTCCCATTGTGGGATTCATCTATATGGCGGAGGTCTTATCCGTCATCCTGCAGGTGGTTTATTTTAAAGTGAGCGGCGGAAGGCGGATTTTTAAGATGGCGCCCATCCACCATCATTTTGAATTGTGCGGCTGGTCGGAAACCAGGGTCGTGGCGGTGTTTTCCATCATCACGGCGCTTTTGTGCCTGCTGGCGCTGGCGGGGCTTTGAGAATAGAAAGAAAGGCGGTTTTTAATATGGATTTACAGGGTAAAAAAGTGCTGGTCATCGGCTGCGGGAAGAGCGGGATCGGCGCGGCCGGTCTGCTGGAAGCGGCGGGAGCGGTGCCGGTTTTATATGACGGAAATACAGAGCTGAATCAGGAGGAACTGAAGGAAAAGGCAGGGCTTTCGGAAAAGACGCAGATCGTGCTGGGAGAGGTTCCCGATGCCCTTTTAAAGGAAATTTCCCTGGCGGCGGTGAGCCCGGGAGTCCCGGTGGATACCCCCTTTATAGAACGCTTCCGGGCGGCGGGCATCCCCGTATGGGGGGAAGTGGAGCTGGCCTGGCATTATGGCAGAGGCAGGGTGATTGCCATCACCGGCACCAACGGCAAAACCACCACCACCACATTGGTGGGGGAGATTATGAAACAGTGCTTCCCTTCCGTTTTCGTGGTGGGCAATATCGGCACACCTTACACCGGAGAAGCCTTAAAGATGAGAGAGGACAGCGTGACCGTGGCGGAGATCAGCAGTTTCCAGCTGGAGACCACGGAGACCATTCATCCGGCGGTGTCTGCCATCTTAAACATCACGCCGGACCATTTAAACCGTCATCATACTATGGAAAACTATGCGGCGGTGAAGGAAGCGGTCACGAAAAACCAGACAAAAGAGGATTTCTGCATTTTAAATTACGAGGATGACAGGCTGGCAAAATTCGGCGGAAAGTGTCCGGCACAAGTGATCTGGTTTTCCTCAAAAAGGAAGCTGGAACGGGGCTATTACCTGGACGGGGATGTGATCTGCCGCAACCTGGGGCAGGGACGGGAAGAACTGTTAAACGTTCATGAAATGAACCTGCTGGGCGTACATAATTATGAAAATGTGATGGCTGCCATCGCCGTCAGCGCAGCTTTCGGCGCGCCCATGGAACGCATTCTTTCCGTGGTGAAGTCCTTTCGGGCGGTGGAACACCGAATCGAGTATGTGGCTGTCAAAAAGGGGGTTGTTTATTATAACGATTCCAAAGGAACCAATCCCGACGCTGCCATTCAGGGCATTAAAGCCATGCGCTGGCCCACGCTGCTGATCGGCGGCGGCTATGACAAGGGAAGCGACTATGATGAATGGATCGAAGCCTTTGACGGGAAAGTGAAGCTGCTGGTGCTCATCGGCCAGACCAGGGAGAAGATTGCGGACTGCGCCAAAAAACACGGCTTACAGGATGTGGTGCTGGCGGACAGCCTGGAAGAAGCCATGGATATCTGTGTGGCAAACGCCCGGCCCGGCGACGCGGTGCTCTTATCTCCCGCCTGCGCCAGTTGGGGGATGTTCCCCAACTATGAGGTGCGGGGACAGATGTTTAAAGACTATGTGAACGGCTTAGAGGAGTGATTTCGTGGCAGGACGAAGAGGCAGGAATAAAAGTGAATACTATTTTGATTACAGCCTTCTGTTCATCATCCTTTTTCTGGTGGGCTTCGGCCTGGTGATGATCTATTCGGCCAGCGCCTACGATGCGGCCGTGCAGATGGAGAATGAAATGTACTATCTGACCCATCAGGGGTTTGCGGCGGCCCTGGGCATTTTCGGCATGTTTGTGGTTTCCAGGATTCCCTATCATTTCTGGGAGCATTTTGCGGTGCTGGCCTATCTCGTTTCCGCTGTATTGATCCTGCTGGTGCTAAGCCCGCTGGGAATGGAACGAAACGGCGCGAAAAGATGGCTGAATCTGGGAATTTCCGTACAGCCTGCGGAGATTGCGAAGTTGGCCATGATCCTCTTTTTGGCCAGCCTGATCTGCAAAATGGGCAGAAAGGTTAAAACCGCCAAAGGCTTCTGGCTGATCCTGTTATCCGCGGCGCCCCATTGCCTGTTTGTGTGGAAGATTACCGATAACATGAGTTCCGCCATCATCATTTTCGGCATTGCATTTCTGATGCTGTTTGTGGCAAGTCCCGATTACAAGCGGTTTGTGGTTTTAGGCGGACTTGGAGCGGCAGGAGTTGCAGGGATTGTATACATGATCTCCAAAGCATCTTCCGCAGAAGGGATGGGCTTTCGGTTCGCCCGCATCCTGGCCTGGCTGGATCCGGAAGCCTATGCGTCCGGAAAAGGGTTCCAGACCCTTCAGGCCCTCTATGCCATCGGTTCCGGCGGCATATTCGGCAAAGGGCTGGGGCAGAGTATCCAGAAGCTGGGGTATCTGCCGGAACAGCAGAACGATATGATATTTTCCGTCATCTGCGAGGAACTGGGCCTTTTTGGGGCCATAGCGGTGATCCTGATCTTTGTCCTTTTGATCTGGCGTTTTATGGTCATCGCCAACAATGCGCCAGATCTGTTCGGGGCCCTGTTGGTAGTGGGCGTCATGGGACATATCGCAATCCAGGTGATCTTAAATATTGCCGTGGTGACCAACACGATCCCCAACACGGGGATTTCTCTCCCTTTCATCAGTTACGGCGGTTCTTCCGTCATGTTCCTTCTGATAGAAATGGGGCTGGTCATGAGCGTGGCCAGGGGCATTAAGCTGAAGGATATTTAAACCGGCTGTGGATTTACGGAACAGTTTTTGACAAATGATGCAACAATCCGCCATTTTCCCATAGAATAAGATAAGTCTTATTTTCGATTGCGGGAAGGTGGACAGTTGGATTCGATACTGATACGGGGGAAAACCCCTCTTTCGGGAGAGGTTTCCATCCAGGGCTCCAAGAATGCAGCGCTGCCGGTTATGGCGGCCAGCGTGCTGGTGCCGGGCGTTACGACACTGATAAATTGTCCTGAAATTTCAGATGTCTCATGTATGTGTGAGATTTTAAAGTGTGTGGGCGCAAAAGTGTCCAGACAGGGGAGTACGCTGACCATAGACGCTTCACAGATTACGGGAAACCATCTTCCGAAGGAGTATGTGACAAGGATGCGTTCCTCTGTGATTCTGGCAGGGCCCATGCTGGGAAGGTGCGGGGAAATTTATCTGCATTATCCCGGAGGCTGCGTGATCGGGGACCGGCCCATCAACATGCATATGGATGCGTTAAAGAAGCTGGGAGCGGTTTTTAAAGAGGATCGGGAGCAGGAAAACCTGGCCGCCAGAGCGGATGTGCTGAGAGGCACCACGGTGGTGCTGCCTTTTCCCAGTGTGGGGGCTACCGAAAATACCATACTCGCCGCGGTACTGGCCCGTGGAGTGACGGAGATTTACCGCTGCGCCATGGAACCGGAGATCCGCTGTCTGTGCGATTTTTTAAACGGGGCGGGAGCCCGGGTGACGGGCGGAGGAAGCGGCCATATTACGGTGGAAGGCGTGAAGAAACTACACGCGAGCACCTACCGGGTGGAAGCCGACAGGATTGTGGCGGGCACCTATCTGCTGGGTGTGCTGGCGGCGGGAGGCAGCGCTTTTTTGCGGAATGCGCCGGCAGGACAACTGACAAGTGTACTGGAGCTGGCCCGGTTTATGGGAGCCAGAATTGAACCTGACTGGAACGGCATTTTGGTGGAAAGAAAAGGAAAAATCCGTTCCCCGGGTTATCTGGAAACCGGGGTGTATCCGGCCTTTCCCACGGACCTGCAGTCGCCCCTTCTGACGGTGTTATGCCAGGCAGAATCAAAAAGCGGCGTCAGGGAACGGATTTTTAACGGCAGATTTGCCGTTGCCGGGGAGTTAAACCGTATGGGAGCCGGCATACAAGTGCGGGAAAACCAGGCGGAAATGGCAGGAGGCAGACAGCTGGAAGGCTGCAGCGTGACTGCGCAGGAACTGCGCGGCGGGGCCGCGCTGGTGCTTGCCGGCGTCTGTGCCCGGGGAGTGACACAGGTGTATAACCGCCATTTTATCGAACGCGGTTACGAGGATATCGTCAGAGATTTGAAGAGTTTAGGAGCAGACATTGGCAGGGAAACAGAATTTTAAGCTGGTGGCCGGAGGCAAGTCCGGTAAAAAGAATAAACAGGGCAGCGCCGGCAGAAAAGCCGTTTCCAAAGGAAAAGGCACGGGCGCATACGGAGGGAAGGGAACTTCCCTTTCTTCCGGCATTTCCCGGATTTCAAAAGGGAGGAAAGCGGTTCTCTTCGGAAGCCTGGGGGCGGTCTGCCTGCTGGCTGCCGTCGTCTTTTTTATCTGGAAAAATTACAGGGTGGAAAATATACAGGTGGAGGGAAATGTCCATTACTCCAGAGAAGAGATTGTGGAGATGGTGCTGACGGACAGGCTTTCCTATAATTCCCTCTATCTTTCCTTAAAATACAGGAACAGGGAAATAAAAAACATTCCGTTTATAGAAACGATGAGCGTTAAGGTGGTGTCGCCCGACACCATCACCATCATGGTATACGAAAAATCAGTGGCAGGGTATGTGGAATACATGGGAAGATATATGTATTTCGACAGGGAGGGGATTGTGGTGGAATCCTCGGAAACCAGAACCCAGGGCGTTCCCCAGGTGACGGGAGTCAAATTTGACCATGTGGTTTTGTATGAGCCGCTGCCGGTGGAAAATGATTCCATTTTCCAGCAGATCCTTTCCATCACACAAATGTTGTCCAAGTACGATATCAGCACGGACAAGATCTATTTCAATGAATCCTTTGAAATTACGCTATATTTCGACCGGGTGCGGGTGAGGCTGGGAACCGGAAACCTGGAGGAAAAAATCATGCGTCTGCAGTTGATACTGCCGAGCCTTCAGGGAAAAAGCGGAGTGCTGAAAATGGAAAGTTATTCGGACGACCGGAAAAATATTACATTTGAAAAGGACGGATAATTGAAAAGATTTTAAAAAAAGTGGTTGCGCATTTGTCAAAATGATTATATGATATTTACTGTGGAGTTATTGAGGAATGAAGGAGGATAAACCCTTGCTTGAAATTAAAGTAAATGATGCTGAGTCTGCAGCCAAGATCCTTGTGATCGGCGTTGGCGGCGCGGGCAACAATGCTGTGAATAGAATGATTGATGAAAAGATTGACGGTGTGGAGTTCATTGGAGTTAATACGGATAAACAGGCATTGCAGTTCTGCAAAGCGGAGAAACACTTACAGATCGGAGAGAAACTGACAAAGGGATTAGGCGCCGGAGCGAAGCCGGAGATCGGTGAACAGGCGGCGGAAGAGAGTTCGGAGGAGATTGCGAAGTCACTGGATGGCGTGGATATGGTTTTCGTCACATGCGGAATGGGCGGCGGTACCGGTACCGGTGCTGCTCCTGTTGTGGCCAAGCTGGCCAAGGATAAGGGAATCCTTACCGTGGGCGTTGTGACAAAGCCTTTCCGGTTTGAAGCCAAGACCCGTATGAATAATGCGATGTCGGGGATCGAGAAGCTGCGCGACAGCGTCGATACCCTTATTGTGATCCCCAATGACAAGATCCTGGAAATTGTGGATAAGCGGACGAGCATGCCGGAAGCGCTGATGAAGGCGGATGAAGTCCTTCAGCAGGCGGTGCAGGGAATTACCGACCTGATTAATGTTCCCGCAGTCATCAATCTGGACTTTGCCGATGTCCAGACCGTCATGCGGGAGAAAGGGATTGCCCATATCGGTATCGGTGAGGGCAAGGGCGACGATAAGGCAGTGCAGGCGGTGAAGGAAGCGGTGGAGAGCCCCCTTCTGGAAACCACCATCGCAGGCGCTACGGATATCATCATCAACGTATCCGGCGATATTTCCATGTTCGACGCTTCCGATGCGGTTGATTATGTGAGAGAGATCACAGGGGACGATGTGAATATCATCTTCGGCGCGATGTATGATTCCAACCAGGCGGATTATTGCCGGATCACGGTGATCGCCACAGGCATTGATGAAACGCCCGCATCCCGGTTTTCTTCTTCTTTTGCAAAGAAACCCATCGTTTCCGGAACTGCAGGGATGTCCGGCATGAGAACCACGGTGAACGCCGCAGGGATGACCACTACAAGACCTTATACCAACCCGCTGCAGCCCGGCGTACATACCAACAGCGATTTAAAGACAAACCTGACGGGCCTTCAGAAGACTCCTTCCAATTTAAGAAGCAAGGTGGAAGAGAAGTCCTTGAAGATTCCGGATTTCCTCCAGAAGAAATAAGAATTACTATAGTGTTTTCCTACAAACGCTTTCAAAGCCTTTCCCTTTATGAATGAGGGAAGGGCTTTTTTTGTATGTCAAACGGCCTCTCTTTTCCTGTCGAAAAATGACGGAAAATAATGAGGATGGCGGCCCTTGTTTTGACAAAATCCGCGCGCCCTTCTGTCTATAATAAGGACATACATTTCAGGAGAAAAGATATGGGAGGAGCAAAGATGCAGTACAGTTTATATGTTGACCGCATTTTCTTCCTGCATTTCATCATGAACCTTCTCCTGCTGCTGCTGACAGCGAAGCTGGCATCCTGTCAGACCGACTGGAAACGCCTGCTGGGCGCGGCAGCGGCGGGAGCCCTCTTCTTTCTGGCGATCCTTTTGATTCCGGCAGGGAAAATACCGGGGGTGAAGGTGCTGAAAAATGCCGCATCCATGATCGCGGGGCTGGCTGCGCTGCAGCTGGCATTTGGATTCCGGAAATGGGAGAGCATGTTTCGAGCCGCATTTTTTTATGTGCTGTCAGCCTCTGTGCTGGGCGGCATTTTGGGAGCCGGATGCGGCAGAGGAACCCCTCTTTCCCTGGTAAAAATCCTGATTCCCGCCTCCTTTTCCGCAATGTGTTTACTGGGACTGATCGGCAGAGAGCGCAGGAGAAATAAAAATTTGCTGTGGCAGGTGGAAATGAAGGCGGGAAACCGCCGGGCAGCAGGAACGGCGCTGATGGACAGCGGCAACAGCCTGTATGATCCGTTTACGGGACAGCCGGTATGCCTGGTGGAAAAAGAAGTGGCAGAGATGCTGGGGCTTTTGCAAAAGCCGGAAAAAATACATATTATCCCATATCATTCCATCGGAAAACAACACGGCCTGCTACAGGCGGAGGCTGTGGAGGAAATGTATCTGGAAAAGGACGGACAGGAAAGAAGGATAAAACAGGTGATGCTTGCAGTGAGCCCGCAGAAGCTGTCTGCGGCCGGCCGTTACCAGCTGATCCTGCATCCTGCATTACTGGAGGAAAAGAAAGGAGAAAACCATGATATTGAAAGTAGCGATGCCGGGGAAAATGCAGTTTAAACTCATCCGCAGGGAGCCGGCTTTTTTTATGGCAAAAGAAGGGGATATTCATTATATCGGAGGAGCCGACGTGCTGCCGCCTCCGCTGGAAAGCGCCCAGGAATCCGAAGTGATCCAGGATCTGACATCGGAGGAATATGGGAATGAAGCCAGATCCATCCTCATAGAGCATAATCTGCGGCTGGTGGTTTACATCGCCAAGAAATTTGACAACACAGGGGTGGGAGTGGAGGATCTGATCTCCATCGGTACCATCGGGCTGATCAAATCCATCAACACCTTCAATCCCGGAAAAAATATCAAGCTGGCTACCTATGCTTCCCGCTGTATTGAAAACGAGATTCTCATGTATCTGCGCAGGAACAGCAAAACCCGCATGGAAGTCTCCATCGACGAACCCTTAAATGTGGACTGGGACGGGAATGAACTTCTTCTTTCCGATATTCTGGGCACGGATGAAGATGTGATTTATAAGGATATCGAAAATGAGGCCGAACGCAAAATTCTGCGGAAGGCTGTGGATAAATTATCCGAAAGGGAAAGAACTATCGTAAATTTACGTTTCGGTTTAAATTCACCGGAAGGGAGGGAAATGACGCAGAAGGAAGTGGCAAATTATCTGGGCATTTCCCAGTCCTACATCTCCCGGCTGGAGAAAAAAATTATGAAGCGGCTGAAAAAAGAAATGGTGAAGGAATGATCCTTTTTTCAGCCATAAGACAGCCCCCTGACAACGTCCTGTACATCATGCGCTTAAATAAGTCCGCATGGTGCGCAGGGCGTTTTTTTCAAGCCTGGAGACCTGGGCCTGGGAAATACCGATGATGTCGGCTACCTCCATCTGGGTTTTCCCTTCAAAAAAACGAAGTCCGATGATTTCCCGTTCCCGGTCATTTAATTTTTTCATGGCGTCTGTGAGGGAAAGATGCTCCACCCAGTTTTCTTCCTTATTCTTTTTATCCCGGATCTGGTCCATCACATAGAGGGTATCCCCGCCGTCCGTATAGACAGGCTCGTACAGGCTCATGGGATTCTGGATGGCGTCCAGAGCATAGACGATATCCTCTCTGGAAATGCCCACTTCAGCGGCAACCTCGCTGATGGTGGGCTCCTTCTGATTTTTTTTCATCAGGTTTTCTTTGGCGTAGATGGCTTTGTAAGCGGTGTCCCTTAAAGAACGACTCACCCGGATGGAATTATTGTCCCGCAGAAAGCGGCGGATTTCTCCGATGATCATGGGCACCGCATAGGTGGAAAAACGGACGCCCAGCTCCGTGTTGAAGTTATCGATCGCCTTGATCAGTCCGATACAGCCGATCTGAAATAAATCATCCACATTTTCATTTGTGGATGCGAAGCGCCTGATGACGCTTAAAACAAGGCGCAGATTGCCATTGATGAACAGTTCCCTGGCGTTTTCGTCCCCCTGGCGGATTTTTACGAACAGAGCGTCCTTTTCTTCATTGGTAAGCACCGGCAGCTTGGATGTATTGACGCCGCAGATTTCCACTTTATTCAGTGCCATGGCAAAAGCCTCCTATTTGTCCGGCGGCCGTCCGCTTTTTTGGCAGATATACGGCCGCCTTGTCTGTTAATAGAAGGATGGACAAGGAATATGATTTTTATTCTTTTATTTTGAAATGTCATGGAACCTTTCGGAGAGTGTGATACTCTAATAAGCAGAAGCTTCTAAAAAATGAGGAGAGGTGAACAAAGATGCGGATAACCAGGGACGGTTTTGCCGAGCGGATCAAGGAATATAAAGTCCCGATGTACCGGCTTGCCTATGGGATACTGAAAAACCAGGCGGACGCAGAAGATGCGGTGGGAGAGACGGTTATGAAAGCCTGGGAATGTCTCCATACACTGCGGGATGCCGATAAATTCAGACCGTGGATTATGAGCATCACGGCCAATGAGGCAAAAAAAATATACCGCAACCGGAAGCGGATCGATCTGACAGAGGACGCCGGTTCCAAAAGTGCAGGCCAAAGCGACCGGCACGATGATCTGTGGGAGATTGTGTTGAGTCTGGATGAAAAGTACAGGACGGTGATCATTTTATACTATTATGAAGAACTGAAAATCAGAGAGATCAGCGATGTTTTAAAAATAACGGAGGGAACCGTTAAATCCAGGCTGTCCCGGGCGAAGGAAAGACTGCGGGTCATGCTGGCATAGGGGAAAGGAGAATCATATGAAGGATACATTTGATCAGAAGCTTATGGAAATGGCGCAAAAGGAGAAAGAAAGAGTACCTGCGCTTCCGGAGAACTTTGACAGGGATGTGGAGAAAATGCTGCGAAGGCTTCCGGAGAGGAGAAGAAAGCATAGGAACTGGAAGACAGTGCTGGTGCTTGCGGCGGCGCTGACAGCCATGCTTTCCGTAACGGTGACAGCAGCCGTGAATTACGTCTCACAGCGGATGGCTGCCATGAATGCGGAAGAGAAGCTTTCCTATTATCAGGCGGCGCAAAATACTTCCCTGGCTGATTTTTACTCCAGAGAGCTGACAGAGGGAGAAGAAAAAAGGATGGAAAGCCTGAGACAGGCTTATCAAAACGAGGGGATTTTCCCGCAGGGAGAGCTGAAAATAATCGAAAAGGCTTCGGAATATGAAGGCAGCGGCGTAGCCTGCCTGGCTTCCCGCAGCACCTATTTTTTGCCGGAAACCGAACTCACCGATGAGGAAATCCTGCAGATCATTGACTTTATGGAAAAGAGAGAGTACAGCCTGCAGGATACCAGACAGAAGGTGGAAGAAGGAAGTCTGGACCGGTCGGAGGTGCCGGGACTGGCGGAAGTTTCTGTTGAACTGGAGGCCGGGGATCTGGAAATTGTCTGCAGCGGGACCAGGGCAGAGTTTGCGGCGGCTTCGGCAAAAGAGGTGTATTTCGGAGAGGAGCGGCTGGAATGGAATGGCAATCAGGCAGCAATCTATCGTCTGGATGCGGGAAAGAAGGCACTGGTCAAAATGGATGTGCAGGTGCCGGAAAATCTGAGCCCTCATAAAATGACGACCGACCTGCAGGGAAATCTCTGCATCCTGCTATCTGACAGGGAGCGCTCCCGGTCGGTTCTGTGGAAGATTTCACCGGAAGGCCAGCAGCTGGCGCAAATCGATGTGACCGATCTTTGCGGCAGCAGAATGGGATACCAGGCCCTTGCGGTGGACAACCAGGGGAGATATTTTCTGACTGAACTGAGGGCCGGGAAAAAGGAACAGACCATACTCATCCTGGATCAGAACGGCAGCCTGATCCACAAAATCGATTATCCAAACGGCGATATCCGCGGGCTGGGACGCGGTAGAAACGGACAGGTCTATGGCGTGCTCATGGACGGAGATGACTGGAATCCTGCCGTAGTCGGATTTGATGTGGAAAAGGGAGAAATTGCGGAAAAGTGGGAAGGGGTCCTGCCGGCCGGCATGGGCGCTTATGATGTGGTAAGCCCGGGAATGGATTCGGATCTGCTCATCTGGGGACCTGCCGGCGTTTATTCCTATAACCTGGGAGATGAAAAAGCGGTTATAAAAAAGGCGCAGTACGAACTTCCGGCCGGCGGCGTCCTGTGTATCCTGCCGGATGAAAGGGCTGTTTTTGTGGAAGATGATGTGATCCTGAATGAAGACGGAACGGATATTGCAGATATCGTCAACAGGAAAATTTATCTGATTCAGACGGACTGAAAAACGGAAACAGGGCGGACAGGCAAATCGGCAGACCGTGCGGAATATAATGAAGAAAACGGCGGGAGACAAAAGATGCTGTTTTCGGAACTGAAATGCAAAGAGGTCGTGAACCTGCGGGACTGCAGGAAAATGGGCCATGTGATTGATTTTGAATTTGATGAATGTACGGGCTGTATCAGTAAAATCATCGTGCCCGGCGTATCAGGGTGGAACTGGAAATGTCTGTTCCACCCTGATACTGAATATGCGATCTGCTATAAAGACATCAAACAAATCGGACCGGACATCATCATGGTGGATGTGCCGTAATACTCAACTGCCCAAATTTCGATGCCCGGCGGCACGTAGGGCCGTAAAGAACACGGCCCAAATGCCGGCGCATGGATAACGGCCCTTACAGGGACAGGCTGTCCGCTGTGGGGATGCTGCAGGCGCCGTCCGGCATCGACATATGTTGTAACAAAAAGACAACGAATAATCTCCTTCGGAAAAATTATGGATTTCATATCGGTTTTATGATACAATAGGGAAGTGTTACAGCAGTTTGGATAGGATCAGAAAAAACGATGCGGAGGATAAACCATGAAATGTCCATTTTGCGGCCATGAGAATACGAGAGTGATTGATTCCAGGCCTTCCGATGAAAATAATTCCATCAGAAGACGCCGCGTCTGTGATGAGTGCGGGAAACGTTTTACCACTTATGAAAAGATTGAGACTATTCCGCTCATCGTGATAAAAAAAGATAATAACCGGGAGCCGTATGACCGGTCAAAGATTGAAGCCGGCGTCCTGAGGGCCTGCCATAAACGGCCGGTCAGTGTCAATGAGATTAACCGTCTGATTGACGATGTGGAAACGGAGATTTTCAGCCGGGAGGAAAAGGAAATTCCCAGCGCGGTGATCGGGGAACTGGTGATGGATAAACTCAAGGATCTGGAGGCGGTGGCGTATGTCCGCTTCGCGTCCGTTTACAGAGAGTTTAAGGATATCAACACCTTTATGGATGAGTTGAAAAAGGTGATGGAGAAGGAAAAATAAGGCAGGATGGCCGGAGTATGCTGTTTGACGGGACAGGACTCCGGCTTTTTAATGTGAAAGTCCCGGCAAACGGCGGTGTGAATGGGCAGGCAGTTGCAGCCCTTTCGATCGAACTGGATTGGAAAAGGTTTGATTTTTTTTTAACAAAGGTATTGCATTTTTAAATAAGAATGGATACAATAGGCACGATGGAAAACGGAATGGAAAAAGAAGGGTTTCGTGTTTCCGGGCTTTACTTTTGCATGTGGACAGCGATGCCGCAATGCGGAAAGACAACTGAATAGAGTTTAAATCAAAAAAGGAGAGACACATGAAGACAAAAGCAGCAAAGAAGATTCTTTTGACTTTGGTGTGCACGGCACTGACTATTGCACTGGGCGCATGCTCGGGTGATAAGGCGGGTGAGAATACTTCTCAGATTACCATTGGCATACCTCAGGACATTGAGGACAGTCTTGACCCCCACAAAGCGGTGGCGGCAGGAACGAAAGAGGTATTGTTCAATTTATTTGAGGGCCTTGTGAATCCTGACAGCGAAGGAAATTTGTACGACGCTGTAGCAGAAAGCCATGCGATATCGGAGGACGGAAAAGTGTATACCTTTACGCTCCGGGACAATGTAAAGTTCCACGACGGCACTACTGTTACGGCGGAGGATGTGAAATATTCACTAGATAAATGCGCCGATACCAGTAACGGAGGACCGTTGGTACCGGCGTTTTCTGCTGTTGAGAGCGTGAATATTGTGGATGAAAAAACCGTGGAAGTGGTGCTAAGGGAAGGGGATACGGATTTTTTACCCAACCTGACGGCGGCCATTATCCCGGCGCACAATGAAAATGCGGACACCAATCCGGTGGGGACAGGTCCCTATAAATACGTTTCCCGTTCTCCCCAGGAAAATATCATTCTGGAGAAATTTAGCGATTACTGGGGGACGCCCGCCAATATCGAGCATGTTACTTTAAAAATCATCGCCAATGCGGACACCATTGTGACCAGCTTAAACGGCGGTTCCATCGACATGTTTGCCCGGGTCACCCAGGCCCAGGCCCAGCAGCTGTCCGGCGATTTCAATGTGCTGGAAGGCACCATGAATCTGGTACAGGCGATGTATCTGAACAATGAAAAGGCGCCCTTTGATGATGTACGAGTGCGGCAGGCGCTCTGCTATGCGGTGGACCCGCAGGGGATCATGGACATGGTTTCCGACGGCAAAGGCACACAGATTGGCAGCAGTATGTTTCCGGCATTCAGGAAATACTATATGGAAGAATTAAATGACCTGTATGCCACAAATGTGGAACAGGCGAAAAAACTGCTGGCAGATGCCGGATATCCGGACGGGTTTTCTTTCACCCTCACCGTCCCCTCCAATTATCAGCAGCATATTGATACCGCACAGGTGATCGCGGAACAGTTAAAGCAGATCGGAGTGACGGCGAATATTCAGCTCATCGAATGGGACAGCTGGCTTTCCGAGGTTTATGCGGATAGGAATTATGATGCCACCGTGGTGGGCGTGGATGCCTCCAGCCTGACGGCGGCCGCTCTTCTGGAACGTTTCACCAGCACTGCGGGCAACAATTTCATCAATTATAAAAACCCATCCTATGACGAAGCTTTTGCCAACGCAAAAGCCAGCGTGGATGATGCCGAGAAAACGGAATACTATAAGGAATGTGAAAGGATCCTGGCCCAGGATGCGGCGAATGTCTATATCCAGGATCTGCCTTCTTTTGTGGCCCTGAATAAGAAATTCGGCGGCTATGAATTTTATCCCCTCTATGTACAGAATATTGCGAAGCTCTACATTGTGGAGGAATAGGAGTTTATTATGAAGTATTTTGCAAAGAAGCTGGCAGGGCTTGCTGCGACGCTTCTGGTGGTGTCCTTCCTGGTATTTGCGGCTTTTGCCGTAATACCGGGAGACCCGGCCACTTCGATGCTGGGGACCCAGGCCACGCCGGAGAAGGTGGCTGCGCTGCGGGAAGAAATGGGGTTGAATGAACCTCTTCTTGTCCGGTTTGGTAGCTGGGCGTTCCATTTTATCCAGGGAGATTTCGGGACCTCTTACAGTTACCGGATGCCGGTGACAGCGATGATCGGGGAAAAGATTCCCGTGACGCTGACGCTTACGGTCATGTCTTTTCTGATCATGGTGCTCATTTCCATTCCTCTGGGGATCACCTGTGCCCATCACGCGGGAGGACGGCTGGACCGGTTTATCATGGTGGTCAATCAGATCATCATGGCGGTTCCTCCCTTCTTTTCAGGCATTCTGATCACCCTCGTGTTCGGGCTGATTCTGCATCTGTTCACACCGGGAGGATATGTTTCTTATACAGTGAATTTTTATAAGTTTGCCGGTTATCTGTTTTTTCCTGCAACCGCGATTGCGCTGCCCAAGGCGGCCATGGCGGTGAAGCTTCTGCGCACCTCTGTTCTGTCTGAAATGAAGCTGGACTATGTCCGCACGGCATACAGCAGAGGGAACAGAACGAAAGCGGTTTTATATCACCATGTTTTAAAAAATGCGCTGATTCCGGTGGTGACTTTTTTGGGAATGGCGCTGGCGGATATGGTGGCGGGCAGCATTATTATAGAACAGGTGTTTAATATCCCGGGGCTGGGCAGGATTCTTCTGACCTCCATCTCCAACCGGGACTATCCGGTGGTACAGGCGGTCATCGTCTGCATCGCGTTTCTTGTCATTTTCATCAACTTCCTGGTGGATATCATTTATAAGGTGATTGATCCCAGAATTACAATGGATTGAATGCTTATGAAAAAGGTTAAAAATAAAAATTTCATTCTTGGAGCGGCCATAACCGGGGTGCTGCTTTTGTTTATTCTGGCAGGAGCCGTTTGGACGCCCTATGACCCGGAAGCCATGGACGGCGCAAAAAAGCTTGCCGGTGTCTCCTTTTCCCATATTATGGGTTGTGACAACTTCGGCAGAGACATTTTCAGCCGGGTCTTAAAAGGCGGCGGCACAACATTGTTTGTGGCGGTGGGCACGGTTGCCATCGGCACCTTTTTCGGCGTTGTGCTGGGCGCTTTTACCGGATATTACGGCGGTCTTCTGGACGAAATTCTGATGCGCGTAAACGATGCGCTTTTTGCATTCCCGAGCATTCTTCTGGCGCTGGTTTTTATCAGTCTTTTGGGAAGCGGCAAATATAATGTGATCGTGGCGCTGGGGATCGCGTTTATTCCCAGCTTTGCCCGGATTGTGCGAAGCGAATTCATCCGCTGCCGGAATATGGATTATGTGAAAAGCGCCAGGCTGGCGGGGGCAAAAGATCTGCGCATCATGTTCGTACACATCCTGCCCAACACCATACAGGTGCTCCTCTCCGCCGTGATGATCGGTTTTAATAATGCGGTGCTGGCGGAAGCGGGAATGAGCTACCTGGGGATCGGCGTGCAGCCGCCGGATGCGAGCCTTGGCAGGATGCTGTCGGAAGCACAGACCTATCTGTTTTCCGCGCCGGGCTATGCGCTGTTTCCGGGCGTTTTCCTGATCCTGATGGTGCTGGGATTTTCCCTGTTGGGAGAAGGCCTGAAAGGGACCGAAAATTGAAAGGAGCAAAAGGGAAATGCTGGATGTAATCGGTTTAAATATCGAATTTCATGATCATATAGTGCCGGAAACGGTGGTCTACGATTTCAATCTCCATATGCAGCCGGGCGAAATCGTTGGTCTGGTAGGGGAATCGGGATCCGGGAAATCCATGACTGCGATGGCGATTGCGGGGCTTTTGTCCCGACATGATATGAAGAAAAAAGGGCAGATTCTGTTTGAAGGGACAGACCTTTTAAACTGTGAAAGAAATGCCCTGCGGGCGCTGCAGGGAAACGAAATTGCCATGGTATTTCAGGAACCCATGACTTCTTTGAATCCGGTTTACCGGGTGGGGTGGCAGGTGGAGGAACCGCTGCGCATCCATTATAAAGAGATGACAAAGGAAGAACGGAAAAAAAGGGCGCTCAAAATGCTGGAGGAAGTGGATTTGGAGGACCCGGAGAGGGTCTATCAGGCATACCCCCATCAGCTTTCCGGCGGCATGCGCCAGCGGGTGATGATTGCGGCCGCCATGATCTGTGAGCCGAAGCTTCTGATCGCGGACGAGCCTACCACCGCTCTGGATGTGACCATCCAGGCCCAGATTGTGAAACTGCTCAAACGGATCCATGAAGACAGGCACACTGCGGTCCTTTTTATTTCCCACGATTTAAGCCTGGTAAAAAGACTGTGCAGCCGGGTTGTGGTGATGCAGGGCGGCCGCATTGTGGAAAGCGGGACGATGGAGGAGATTTTTAAAAATCCCAGGGAGCAGTATACACAGAGGCTGATTGCCGCGATTCCGAAATGCGAGAAAAAAAGGCCGGAGGGACGTTGAATGGGAAAGGAAATATTGCGGGTGCAGGATGTCTGCATTGGGTTTTCCCAACAACGACGGGCGCCCTGGGCGAAAAGAGAGAAGAAAGAAGTGTTAAAAGGCATTTCCTTTTCCATGCAGGAAGGGGAAATCCTGGGGCTGGCAGGGGAATCGGGCTGCGGAAAATCCACCCTGGCCAAGGTGATCCTGGGGCTGGAAAAACCGGATGCCGGAGAGGTGATCCATTTTGGCAGCCGTCCCCAGATGGTATTTCAGGATCCTTACGGCTCCCTGAATCCTTCTAAGAAGATCGGCTGGATTCTGGAAGAGCCTCTGCGCATTATGGGCGGCTGCAGCCCGGCAGAGAGAAAAGAGAGGGCGCTTCTCATGTTAAAAAAGGTGGGGCTGGATGAAAAGATAGCGGAGCGCTATCCCAGTCAGCTTTCCGGCGGGCAGAGACAGCGTGTCTGCATCGGTGCAGCTCTCATGCCAAATCCGGGATTTTTGGTGGCGGATGAAGCGGTGTCCGCTCTGGATGTGACGATTCAGGCCCAGATTCTGGATCTTCTGCTGCAGTTGAAAGAGGAGATGGGGCTGGCAATTCTGTTCATTTCCCATGACATGCGGGTGGTTTACCGGATGAGCGACAGAGTGATGATCATGAAGGGCGGACAGATTGTGGAAAGCGGCGGTGTGGATTCCGTATTTTTTGAACCCCGCCATGCATATACAAAAACGCTGCTGGAGGCAGCTGGGATAGGAGAAGAGGATGCTTGAAACTTTTTATCCGGATCTGACGGCGGATTCCGCTTATGAAATCGACTATGAAGGTTACTACCGGGAGGGATACAGAGGAATCATTTATGATGTGGACAACACTCTGGTGCCACACGGCGCGCCCGCGGACGAGCGGGCGAAGAAGCTTTTTTTACGACTCCATAAAATCGGGTTTGCCGTCACCCTTTTGTCCAATAATAAGGAACTCAGGGTGAAAAGCTTTGCGGAGGATGTCCGGTATGCCGGATATATTTTTAAGGCCGATAAGCCTTCCCAAAAGGGATACAGGAGAGCCATGGAGCGGATGGGGACCGATGAAAAAACCACCCTTTTTATCGGCGATCAGCTCTTCACGGATGTGTGGGGGGCAAAAAGAACCGGAATAAAGAGCATTCTGGTAAAACCGATCCATCCAAAGGAAGAAATTCAGATTGTTTTGAAGAGACAATTGGAGAAAATTGTGTTATATTTTTATAGAAGAGAGCAAAAACAGTGAGGTCTTGGAATGGAAACTGCGATTCACATTGACGGGAAAACAAGGTTGTGCGGTCTGATCGGGAATCCGGTGGAACACACCATGTCTCCGGACATTCATCATGCGCTGGCAAAGGGCTGTGGGATCAATATTGCCTATGTGCCTTTTCTGGTGGAAAAGATACGCCTCGGTGAGGCGGTAGCCGGCGCCTATGCTTTAAATGCGCTGGGGGTGAATGTGACGGTTCCTTTTAAAAAGGATGTCATTCCCTTTTTAAAGGATGTGGAACCTATGGCGGCGGCCATGGAGTCGGTGAACACACTGGTGCGTACGACGGGCGGCTTTAAAGGCTACAATACGGATATGAGCGGCCTGTACCGGGCGATGCAGGAGGACGGCGTTTCGCTGCAGGGAGAAGAAGTGGCGGTGCTCGGGGCGGGCGGCGTAGGCCGGGCGGTAGCCTATCTTTGCGCGCTGAAGGGAGCCCGCAGCATCATGATTTTAAATCGCAGCCAGGACAGGGCAGCACAGGTGGCGGAAGAAGTACGGGCTAAGACAGGACACCGCCATGTGCAGGCGTTTGCACTGGAGGCGGCAGGAAAGCTGCCCTGTGAGAGCTGTCTGGCGATCCAGGCAACCAGTGTGGGCCTTTATCCGGACTGTGAGACCGCAGCGGTGGAAGAGCCGGATTTTTACCGCAGAGTGCACACGGGATACGACTTGATCTATCGTCCCGCCGAAACGAAATTCATGAAACTCGTCAGGGAAGCGGGCGGAAAATCCTACAACGGGCTGAAAATGCTGGTTTATCAGGCGGTGGAAGCTTTCGAACTGTGGAACGCAACGGCAGTCCCGGAGGAGCTGGTTCATCAGATTTATCAAATGCTTTCTCGGAAAACAGGACAATGACAGAAGGAAAAGGGAGTACGAAAGAGAGGGAACGACCATGGGCAATGTAGTACTGATCGGGTTCATGGGCTGCGGAAAGAGCAGTGTGGCAGTAAAATTATCCTATCGGCTCAAACAGCCGATGACGGATACGGACAAATGGATTGAAAAAAAACAGGGGAAGACCGTTTCGGAGATTTTTGAACAGGACGGTGAGGAAACGTTTCGGCGTTTGGAGACCGAAGCGCTGCGGGCGTTGATGGAAAGTGCGAAAAACCAGGTGATTTCCGTCGGCGGCGGCGCGGCCGTCCGGGAAGAAAACCGGACGCTCATGAAGGAAATCGGTAAGGTGGTGTATTTGAGAGCCAAGGCGGAAACCATCTACGAGCGTGTGAAAGAGGACACAAACCGTCCCCTTTTACAGTGTGAAAATCCTATGGAGCGCATTCAAAAGCTGCTGGAAGAGAGAAAAGAAGCCTATGAAGCGGCAGCGGATCTGATTGTGGATGTGGACGGGAAGAATTTCGGACAGATTCTGTTTGAAATAGAAAGGGGACTTCGTCCGCTGACGCGGCAGCCCCAGATGCCGGGAACGATGTCTCAGGGGCAGCAGGAAAAACCGTTTTATAACGGTCAGACTGTGGGCAGAAAGCCCTATGACAGGCAGCAGCGTTATGAACGCCCGGAGAATCCCGATTCTGAGAGCAGGAAAGTAACGGCGCTTCCGGAAAAGCGTCTGAAAAAACTTCTGGTGATCAACGGCCCTAACTTAAATTTCCTGGGAATCCGGGAAAAAGGAGTTTATGGTACCAGAGACTATAATTATCTTCTGAATCTGATCGCGAAAAAAGGGATGGAGTGCAGGGCTTTTATTGATGTATTTCAGAGCAACCATGAGGGCGCGATCATTGACCGGCTCCAGGCCGCTTATTTTGACGGCACAGAAGGGATCATCATCAATCCCGGCGCATATACTCATTACAGTTATGCCATCCGGGATGCGCTGGAGAGCATTACAGTGCCCAAGGTAGAGGTCCATATTTCCAATATCATGGAGCGGGAAGAGTTCCGCCATGTTTCCGTGACAGCGCCCGCATGCGATAAGCAGATTTACGGCCATGGCCTGGAAGGATATCTGGAAGCAATTGATTTTTTTATGAATAAAGAGTGATGGGTGTGTTTTTGAGAAAGAGGAAACCTCATTGGAATTAAAAGTGATCAATCCGGGATTTGAATATATGCTGGATCGTATTATGGAATTTCAGACAGAAGAGGATGCCGCATTCTGGTCGGAACCGCTGTATCATTTTTACCCTCAGCTGGATCGGAACTATGCGCATTCCTTATCTCTTCCTGACAGAAAGGCGTATTTTGAAAAAATATTAAGGTCTGTCTATGAGAAACTGGAAGATACCATAAATGGGAAAGTGCGCCTGTATTCCGGACATTGGGAAAATTGCAAACCACAAATAACGGCGGCCCTATCCGATGCATTCGGAGTGGATTGTGCCGGCCTGTTTCATGACATGGTATGCAATATTTCTATGAATCCCATTGAACCGCGGGATCTTTCCAAACATTCCTTTGACATTTTCTATCTGAACAGTGAGAGAGGCGCGATTGGCGGAGCCATTCACGAAATCATCCATTTCGTCTGGTTCTCTGTCTGGCATGAGATCTTTGGGGACAGCTATGAGGAATATGAAAGGCCTTCCTTAAAGTGGGTTTTAAGCGAGATGGTGGTGGAATCTGTCATGAAAGATGCCCGGCTGAGTTCGATTAATCCCTATTTTGACAGGGAGAAAGGCGGCTGCATTTATCCGTATTTTTTTGATATGAAAGTAAACGGAACGTATATTCTTGATACACTGGATGAGATGTATCACAGCCAGAGCATTGCGGATTTCATGAAAAATAGTTATGTTTATTGCCAGGAGCATGAAACGGAAATCAGAAACCATATCCGGAAATCGGAAATGTAAAGAAAAAATAATGATATCGCCGGCGGTAATTTACCGGCGATATTTTTGTGTAATAAGAAAGCTCTTTGCCCGGCAGCCATTCTCATAAAACCCCTGTCTGTAAAATAAGAAGACAGGCAATCATGTGTTTTGAAATTACAGATCTCCGGACGTAGAAAAGGAGAGGGAACTCTGACAATAAAAAATGAAAATTAGGGGGTTGACAGTTTACGCATGTAGTGATAAAATCATCTTCGTTGCCGCAAAAAGCGACAGAAACTTCTAAAAAAAGAAGTAAAAAAAGTGCTTGACAGTTACAGACGGATCTGGTATCATATGAAACTGTTGCGGCTGTCGAAAGCACAACAAAGACTTCGAAAGAAGTCGAAAAAAATAAAAAAGCTGTTGACAAACAGAAGGACTTGTGATAACATAAACAAGTCGCCTGTGAGCGACAGACAACAGAACCTTGACAAATAAACAGTAATGCAACCCTGAAAATTCCAAGAAAACAGGA
>CABSCP010000038.1 GCA_902476265.1 uncultured Lachnospiraceae bacterium | reverse complement strand
CTGTATAAAATTTTAATGTTCTTCAAAATTTAGCTTGACTTTTTATTTGCAGGCTTTTATATTTTAATTTTTTGCAATAAAAGAAGGATGTGGCACATTTAAGGCACATCCTTCCCAATCATATATTTTTCACAATATTTGCAATGTCACTCTTTCAGGAAACAAAACCATCTGAAATCAAAGCGGCAGCCCGGCAGGAATACAAAGCTGACCGTTCCGCTGCCCTGCAGCCCTTCCAGCGCAAATGTCTGTTCCGAAATCCGGTCTTCGTGGCAGAATTCCACCAGTCTGACCTGTTCCCCTTCCGGCGTTTCAAACCGGATCTGAATCGCATTCCGTTCCAATGGCGTATAACCGCAGATCCTGATGCCAACAGCCCTGTCTTCTCCAAAATCCATATTCGCAAACCGGATCGTCACATTATTTCCGATTCCTTCAATTCCCTCCTGTGTCCGTTCAAAGCTGTCGCCGTATACGCTGCTGCACTCGATGGCCTGCAGCTTCTGCCAGGCCTTCTGCTGCCGTTTGAAGGAGAATCCCTTCAAATGCAATTTCTGACGGGTGACAAAGCACAGATTTGTCACTCCTTTCAGTCTCCTGTCAAGGCGGAAGGTTTCTTCCTGGTATACATTCCATATGGATTTCTTCTGATACACGATTTCGCCGGCCAGGCTGCTTCCCTCCTCATCGGGCATCCCTTCCCAGATCTGTATGGGGTAGGCATCATCCGTCAGTGCAAAGATGGGCAGTACAATTTCGTCCGATCCAAACGCTCCGAAATCAATTCCGTGAAAGCCCACCCGGCTTTCTCCGTCCCTGGCCGTGGCAACACCGTGCTCGTTGCCGTTTCCCACATTGCCGCTGCTGTAGTCATACAGCCCTCCTGCGATGAAACCATAAGGATCCAGCCAGGCTTTCCCCATTCCGGTGATTTCAAATTCCAGTTCGGACAGGATCCGGATCTTTTCCGTGCCTGACCCGGACATACAGCGCAGGCGGAATTTTCCGTCGCTTCTGGCGGTGAGCACTGCTTCTGTACCGCAGGCCTCTATCGCTACCAGAGGACTTTCAATGCCGGCATCATTCACCACACACCAGCTCACTTCCCTGTCCGATGCGTTTGCGGGACACAATTTGGCACTCACATGGGCTTTGGGCAGCCGGTCCGAAAGCCTGGTCCCTTCTTTGGAAGAAAGCCGTATGGCCCGCACCGGAATTGTTTCCTGCCTTTTCGTTTCCGCGCCCGTTTCCGTCCTTGCGTTTCCGTTCTCCGGCAGCAGGCCTCCGGCGCCTTCCCCGATGCCTTCGCAAACCGGCGCTTCTTCCGCCAAAATCACTGTCTGCGCCGGTTCCAGCCCTTTGGAGCAGGCCGTTATATAAATCTTTCCGGCCCGGGCGGCAGCCGCCACAACGGCCAGCAGCTTCCCGCTAAAGAGTCTTCTTGTGTCCGTTTTATAGGCATCCGTATCCGTGCTGTCCCCATTGTCCAGCCCTGCCAGATAGCCTGCGCCGGATACCCGGACCGTAATCTCATTGGCAGCGTTTTCCACAGGATTTCCGTCGCTGTCCAACGCCCCGATTTCCACAAATGCCAGATCCCTGCCGTCTCCTTTGATCCTTTTTTTATCCGCGTGTAGGGAAAGTTTCACCGCTTCCCGAAAGGATTTACGGCTTTCCCTTGCGATTTCCCTGCCCGCTTCATCATAAGCGCAGGCCGTCAGTTCTCCCGGCGCATAGGGAACTTTCCAATGCCCGGCCAGCTGTGTCCCGTTTTGATGATCAATCGCAAAACTTCCCAGACTTTCCCGATTAAAAAACAGTTCTACCTTCGGCGCATTGGAGCAGACACGCACATCAATGATCTGCCCTTCATTGAAATCCCAGTACGGGAACACATGCACCATGGGCTCTTCCTTATCATCCGTCCACTCCGCCTGGTAAATATAATAGGAATCTTTGGGAAATCCCGCCGTATCCACCTGCCCGAAATAGGAATTTCTGGTGTGATACGGGGTCGGCTCCCCGATATAGTCAAATCCCGTCCACAAAAACTGGCCGCAGGAAAAAGAGTGGTCCCGTTCCGCTATGATACAGCTTTCCGAAGACGCAGCGCCCCAGCTGGTGGTGGAATTTCCCAGGGCGGAACACTGCTCATCCACATCCGCCAGCACCGCCTGTTCATAAGGGAAGTGGTAAATGCCCCTGCTCTGCACGGTGGAAGCCGTCTCGCTTCCATAGATAATCCAGTCTGGATGCTCCTGATGATGCCGGTCATAATACCGCTCCCCGTAGTTATATCCCGCTATCCCCAAAATGTCCGCGCACTTGCGCGCGTTTTCCCAGGGCATGTAGTTGGAGCCGATGGTGATCGCCCCATTCCCTTTGGGATCATGGAGCAGCACCGCGTCCCGCAGCCGTCTTGTCCATTCCTGTCCCTTTTCATCGGCATGGGTATCCAGAATTTCATTTCCGATGCTCCACAGGATCAGACTGGGATGGTTTCGGTCCCGTTTCACCCAGCTTTCCACATCTTTTTGATACCAGTCCGGGAAAAAGCGCGCATAATCATAAGGTGTTTTTGACCTTTCCCACATGTCAAAGGCTTCCGATACCACCAGAAATCCCAGTTCATCCGCCAGCTCCATCACATCGGGCGCGGGCATATTATGGGTGAGCCGAAGGGCATTCACTCCCATCTTCTGTAAGGTCAGAAGCTTCCTGCGCATGGCGGCGCTGTGGTAAGCGGCCCCCAGGCATCCCAGATCATGGTGCTCGCATACCCCGTTTAGCTTCACCTTTCTGTGGTTCAGCAAAAATCCCTGTTCCGGTGAAAAAGAAATGCTGCGAAATCCGACGGTATATTCCTCTTCCTGCCACAGTTTTCCGTCGGCCTTCAAACAGACTGTGAGCCGATAGCGGTACGGCCTTTTTACATCCCATAAAACAGGATCCTTTACCGATTCCCGTAAAACTACGGCGCTTTTTCCCTCTTCAGCAGAAATCGCAAGGCGCACAACGTCCTTTCCGTCCGCAAAAGATACCGGTCTTCCGGTTTCCAGATCCATAAGCCGGTATTCTGCCGCCAAAAGCCCGGGACAGACAGCGTCCCCTTCTTTTCGCACATATACCTGTGTCTGCGCCTCCAGTTCCCAGAGCCCGTTCTCCCGTTCCCGGGCCGTAACATAGGTGCCGTCGCTTTCCAGACGGGCAGCGGCATGAAACAGCTTCAGCCATACATCCCGGTAAATGCCCGCTCCGGAATACCACCTGCTGTTGGGCGCCTGAAAATCCACTCTCACCAGAATTTCATTCCATCCTTTTTTCAGCCAGGGCGTCATGTCCGCCTCAAACGTGGAATAGCCGTATTTCCATCGGGCCGCCTCTTTGCGATTCACATAAACCGTGCTGTCCATATAGATTCCTTCAAACCGGAGCGCGGCGCATAAGTCCTCTTCCTGTTCCCAGTAAAAGGCTCTCCGATACCATCCCGTGCCGTCCTCATAGAGCCTGTCCGCCTGATAAATCAGCCAGTCATGGGGCAGCGCCACCGGATGAAACGCGCCCTTGCTGTCCTCCAGTTCCGAAAGTTCCGTAAATAAAGGCAGTTTGGCAAATTCCCAGCCATCGTTAAAAAGGCGCTGTCCGAAGTTTTTGTCCGTCCGAAAAGGCGCCGCCAAAAGTCCCGATTCATTGCACAAAAGTCCTCCGGAAGGCGCGTTGGAAAAGGCATAGCGGACAAATTCGGGACAGGGCACCTTTTCGCTTTCCAAATAGGTCCTGTTTCCTTCCAGACGGCATTGCGCCCGGTAAAACTTCCGGTCGCCGCCCGCCAGGTAAAACGCCTCCGGCGCTCTGCCGTCCTTTGTCAGCAGCGGCCCGCCGTCTCCGGTATCCCAGACCAGGCACATCACAGAACCCTCTGCAAAGCTTTCCTTCAAAATCGGGCCGCCGCCGCATACGGCTTCTCCGTAAACCAGCTGCCGCGCCGCCAGCGCTGCCCGGTGTGCCACGTCCTTTTTATTCAAAGGATGCAGATCGTTTTCTTCTCCCAGATCCAGATTCACCGTAACGGCCACATGGGGAAGGGTTTGTACAGCGCTTTGGGCTTCCCGGATTTTTGGCCATCCGCTGATCTGTGGCAGATCGATGGCAAATCCGGGCAGCTGGACGATAATAAAGGGAAGTTCTTCCCCAAACCCTTCTCTGTAAGAACGGATCAGACGGCGCAGCAGATCCTCATAATCCTCCGGCCTCCTGTCATTGGATTCTCCCTGATACCATAAAACCCCCTGTATCGTATAGGGCAGGCAGGGAGCGATCAGGGCATGATACAGCCCCGTTGCCTTTCGGCATAAAAAATCCATTTCCGGCGCTCTGCCGCTTTCACACAACACCCGGTACTGCCAGTTTCCCGATAACGCCGCTTCAAAACCGTCCCCAAAAAGGCGATAGTCTTTTCCCGGCGTCATCCGTCCCTTTCCGTCGTTACAGGTGAGCAGAATGGTCACCTCATTTTTCCCCGGTTTTAAAAGGCCTGCCGGAACAGGATATTTCCGGGGCGGATACTGATATCCGGTCTCTCCCACCTTCACCCCGTTTAAGAAGGTTTCGTCACTGTCCACCAGGGTTCCCAGCCACAGAGAGGCCGGCTTTCCTGCTGCCGATTCCGGGAGCAGAATCTTCCTGCGAAGCAGAAGCTTTCCGCAAAAATCAGGCAGTCCTGCCTCCTCCAGATATCCGGGAAGCGTAATCTCTTTCCACCCGGTTTCGTTTTCTGCCTCTGACAGCCGGTTCTTATCATCCTCCATTACAAGCGCCTGGAGCCACTGCTGCATTTCGCTTTCCTGTTCGGTAAGGAAGCGCTCCGGCGCGCCCTCTTCCAAAAGCCCGTCGGCTTCCGCCAAAAGGGCAGGGTATTCTTTCAGGGCATTTCGTCCCATCCAGGCCTCTATCCGGGAACCGCCCTTGCTGGCGTTGATGATCCCCACCGGAACTCTTCTTGCCTTTTGCAGCTCTTTTCCGTAAAAATAGCACAGCGCCGATAAACCGGGAAGATTCTCTGCCGTGCATTCCTTCCATTCTCCCGCCCTGTGATCTGCAAGGGGCGCGTCAAACCGGTAGTCCTCCGGTATGCCAAACAGGCGCAGCCAGGGCGTTTGCTCTGCCGTCCGTTCTTCCGGATAACGGTCCAGCACCCTTTCCATGGGAAGTTCCATGTTGGACTGCCCTGCGCACAGCCACACTTCCCCCACATAAACTTCCGAAAGAAGGACGGACTCCCCTTTGTCATTTTCCGCCTTCATCGCAAAAGGACCGCCTGCCTTTAAGTTTTCCATCCAAACTTCCCAACGGCCCGAAGCATCCGTAACGCCTGTTCTTTCCTGTCCCTGCAGGGAAACCGAGACCTTTTCTTTTGGTGTGTCAAATCCCCATATTCTGACCGCCTTCCCCTGCTGCAGCACGCAGCCTTCGCCGATCAGTCGCGGCAGTTTCAACATCTGCAATCACCCGCCTTTTCGTTTTTTTTGATCATAACATGCCGCTTCGTCTATTTCCTCCCAATTCTTGCCTCATTCTCTCCACATATTGCCGTCGGCATCATTATTTCAAAAAATCAGCCCGTTTTTTTCTCCAACTTTTTATTCAAAAGTTCCCTTACATTGCAAATTTCATGAGATTTGGCAATATATGAACATTTCTTAGCAAGCAAAAGCGAGCAATATCTGCTTTTCTCCGTTACAATAACCATAAAAAGATCATTTCTGAAAGGAGTCCCAAATGTGTATCCAAAACTATGTTGAAAATCCGATTCTAAGCGGATTTTATCCCGACCCTTCCATCTGCAGGGTTGGAGAGGATTATTATATGGTCACCTCTTCCTTTGTCTACTTTCCCGGCCTGCCTGTTTTCCACAGCCGCGACCTGGTGCATTGGGAGCAGATCGGCCATGCCATCTCTTCCCCGAATCAGCTGGATTACCAAAACTGTGAAACCTCCCTGGGTCTATGGGCGCCCACAATCCGCTGGCATGACGGAACCTTCTATATCATCAATACGTTTGTATCCCAGGGCAGAGAAGCACGGCGGGACAACTTCATTGTGACGGCCAGCGACCCGGCCGGTCCCTACAGCAAGGCGCAATTCATTGAAGGCGCGGACGGTATCGATCCCAGTCTCTTTTTCGATGAGGACGGACGGATGTGGTATACGGGCAATTACATTGCCAATCCGGGCCTGTATGAGGGCCATCACGGCATCTATCTGTGTGAGCTTGATCCTAAAACCTTCCAATTTAAGGGAGAACGACACATCATCTGGGACGGGAACAAAAGCCGGAGCAAATGGATTGAAGCGCCTCATTTATACCGGGAAAACGGATATTACTATCTGATCGCCGCCGAAGGAGGCACCTTTACCAATCACTGTGTGGTGATGGCCCGCTGCCGGACCATAGACGGCGATTATGAAATCTGCCCCCGCAATCCCGTTGTTACCCACCGCCACCTCTCTCTGGAACGGGAGATTTCCGTAGTGGGCCATGGAGATATTGTAGAGACGCAAACCGGAGAATGGTGGATGGTCCTTTTGGGCGTCCGGCCCTATGCCCAGGCACATTTCAATCTGGGCCGCGAAACATTCCTGCTTCCGGTCCGCTGGGAATCCGACGGCTGGCTCATGGCAGACAACGATAACGGTCTGGTCAACGCAAAAGAGCGCATGCCGAAGCTGCCTGTTTTCCTGCCGCCGCCGTTCTTTTCCAGCGATAATTTTGAATCTCCCGCCCTGGATCTGCTCTGGAATACGATTCATCCCGCCCCAGCCCCGTTCTGGTCTCTGGCAGAGCGTCCCGGCTGTTTAAGGCTGCATCTGCGCCCGGAGGTTCTGCATGAAATCTCCACGCCTGCCTTTATCGGCCGCCGCCAGCAGCACGCTTCCTTCCGCATACAAACCGCTATGGATTTTCAGCCGGCAGACAGCTGTGAAGAGGCGGGCCTTGCCCTGATCCAGGATGACCGCTTTCATTACACCTTTACGGTCACACAAGGGGAGGGCTCCCGCAGGCTTTTGCTCCGCGCCGTACAAAAAAGGCAGATCACAATCCTGGCGGAAGTTTCTCTTCCCGCCTCTGGACGGATCTACCTCACCGCAGCCGCGACTGCTTTGGGTTATCATTTTTATTACGGACTGACGGACAGGGAATTTATTACAGTATATGAAAATGCCGATCCCACCCTGCTCAGTTCTGTCACAAACGAAGGCTTTACCGGAACCTATCTGGGGATGTACGCCACCTCCAACCATGAAAGCCGGGATAACTATGCCGACTTTGACTGGTTTTTATACGAGCCGTCCCGTCCGTAAGCGCCCAAAGAATTTACGGTACGGAATTTACCCCCCCCCCCTGGCTTTCTTTTCTTCGGGCATTCCCATTGCTTCCTGTATTCACTGGGCGCGCAGTTTTTGAATGTTTTAAACGTTCTGTTAAAGGCGCTCAGTGAAGAGAAGCCGGAATTCATGGCGATGTCCGTGATGCTCATTTCCTGGTTATAGAGCAGTTCCTCGGCCCGTTTCACCCGCTTGGAATTCAGGTATTCATAAAAAGTCATGTTCATATACTGCTTAAAAATCCGGGTGAAATGAAATTTGGAAAATCCGCTCACTCCGGCCACTTCTTCCAGCGTAAGATTTTCCATATAGTGCTGATTGATGTAGGAGCAGGCTCCCATCACCGCTTCTATATAGGTCTGCTTCTTCACAGAAGGAATATTCTCTGCCGTTTCGATTCTGTAAACTTCCCGGCGTCCCAGCTCTACGAATATTTCAATCAGACAGGCATATATCAGTGCTTCCCGAAACGTGCTGCTGGAATCATACTCCCGGACGATTTTCACAAGCTTTTCCTGCACATAGTGGTATATATCCGAGTCCGGGTTTTTGGGGATATAGATCAGCGGCTTCATCATGAAAAGCAGGGTTTCCATTTCCTTGAGATCATATAACAGCGCCGTGTCAAACTGCAGGATAATCCGTTCTCCGGAAGGCGGCGCCTCCAGGGAATGAATCACTCCGGAATTAATCAGTGCGATATCCCCTTCTTCCAGCACCCTGCGCTCTTCTCCGACAATTACCGTATAACAGTTCTCAATGGGCATGATGATCTCAATTCCCGTATGCCAGTGCGCCCCATAATCCTCATACTCCATGTTATGGTACAGACGCATTCCCAGGGAATCGCCATAATTGATCGTTTCATGCATGCCATTGAGAATTTCAATCATACGTTATGCCCCCTTTTCTTTCATTATAAAAGATTCTCTGCGGGCCGTCAAATAAAGGCTTGCCGTTTTTCTTAAAATAAGGCTTCCGTCTTTCGTTGATAACGCAGCAGATATTCCGGTGTCCCTGCCTCGGGCCATCTGGTTTTGTCCCATTCAAATCCGGACTTTTCGTAAAATTTTCTGGCCTTTTCATTCTTTTCCAGGACATACAGCCAGACTTCCATAGCGCCCTCCTGCCTCGCTTTGTTCAGGCATTCCTGCATCAAAGCCTTTCCGATCCCCATCCCCTGAAAAAACGGTTCCACATACAGCTGCTCCAGCTGAACCCGGCATTTTCCTTCCGGAGTCTCTTCTTTCGTCCATTTCATCATGCCTCTGACAATTCCGTCGTCATAGACATAAATATTTTTGCGTTCTTCCTCCCTGTCCCGGAAAGAAAGCGCCAGATCCAGCACCTGCATTTCGTTAAAGGATACCGGATCATTCTGAAAAATAGGCCGGTATGCGCATCTTTTTGCAAAAATTAAAATTTCCGCCAGACGGGAAGCATCCTTTTGCTGCGCCGGTCTGACCCATTGTATCGTTTCCACAATATTTCCTCCTCACTTGCCTGCCGGTTCTTTCCATCCGTAAGAAATCATCAGGCCGCCGGTTACAGCCATGGCGGCACTCTTTCCCCGCTCCTTCAAAAAATCGCTGATTTTACGCTGCCTGCGACAATATTTCTCTCCCTCTGACCGGGTCATTCCATGGTTCATAAACCGCGCAATTGCCGCTTCCTCATCAGGATCTGTATTTTGTCCCCATCCTCTGGTTTCCATCAGGTCAGACATCGCAGCCGCAAAGTCCTCCTGTGCCGGAGAGATAAAATTTACTTTATCATTCATCCTGACTCCCACATTTTGCAGCCCCGCCAGCTCCATCCAAAAGGGGAGCCGGATGCCCACCGCATAATCTCTGTCCTGCTTTTCCAGCTCCATTTTCCACATTTTGGGAAATCCCGGACGTTCACAGAGATATCCGTAGTCCATGCCGTCAATATAAAGCCCGCTGCTCTCCAGTTCACGGTTCACATCAATACAGATTACAAGGCCCCCGGGCTTACAGCTGCATATCATTTTTTCCAAAAATTGTTCCGGCTGACCGACATGACGCAGCACCGTCTGTTCGATCACCACATCATATGGCCTGGATATCTCATACTCCATGAAATCCCCGGAAAGAAACCGGATGTTTTCCGCTGTGTGTATTCTTTTTGCCTCTTCCAACAGTTTTTCGGACTGGTCTATTCCGGTGTATGTACTCCCTTCCGGCAAAAGAGGCAGCAGAAAGGAGGCCAGAAAGCCCCATCCGCACCCACAGTCCAACACGGAAACGGGTTCTGTCAGCTTCCACACCTTTGCTGTCAAAAATTCCAGATAATCCTGATTCCAAATATATTTTCTGGTCCGCAGCAGATAATCCAGCCGTTCATTCCAATAGGCGTTACTGCCGGATTCCACGGCAACATATTCTTCCCCGGAAAGCGGGCGCAGTCCAAGGAGCTGATCTACAGTCACGTCAAAATATGCTGCAATATCCGGCAACAATGTGATATCCGGCATGGTCGCGCCATTCTCCCATTTGCTCACTGTCTGAAAGGCGACCCCCAAAGCTGCTGCCAGCGTCTGCTGGCTGATATTCTTCTGTTTTCTCAATTCCCCGATTTTTAAAAGAATTTTTCCCATCACATACCTCCTCGTCAAAAACAATCCTAACACATATATATCCTTTTTCCAATCGCGGAGCGTGAGAATCCGTTCCCTCAACAGGCGATAGACCTTCCTACACCCTCTGCTTTACAAAGGAGGCGCGCGATGCAAAAATCCCCGGAGATTTCTCCCCGGGGATCCGTTTTCCTTAAATTATTTTCTTACCAGATGTCTGGGAAGGCCGTTTACGAACAGAGGTGTCAGCTCGCCCATGATCAGCGGACGCGCATATTTCTCATAGCCGTCGTTTAAGCCGCAGCCGTCTTCTGTGATCCACTCAGCGGGAACGGGTCTTTCCACGTTTGCAATGGCGTGAATATCGTATGCGCTGGTGCCGCACTGATAAGGAGCGTCTCCGTTTCTGTCCAGTGTGATCATCATGCCTGTCTTGCCTTCTTCCGCAGCCATAACCGCATCAAAACCAACCTGGAACGCTTCGTTGATATCTGTCAGGGAAGCCAGGTGTGTGGCTGCTCTCTGCAGAGTGGAGAACTCGATAGCACGGGTCTTTAAGCCAGTCTCGGCAGCGATCAGGTTCGCCAGGTATGCCGCTGTACCGGACAGCTGCTTGTGGCCGAAAGCGTCTACCGCTTTGTCCCCGTCCGCCAGTTCACATACGAAACGGCCGTCTGCCAGATGTACGCCTTCAGAAACTGCGATCACAACGGAAGATCTGGTTGCTGCCAGTTCTTTTACCTTTGCCATGAAAGCGTCCATATCAAAATCCTTCTCAGGCAGGTAAATCGCGTCGCAGCCTGTGCAGTCGTCGCCCTTTGCCAGCGCTGCCGCTGCTGTCAGCCAGCCTGCATGACGGCCCATGATCTCAACGATGCAGATGGTAGGTTTCTTCGCGCCGAAGGACTCGTTGTCGCGGATGATCTCTTTGATGGAAGTTGCAATATATTTTGCAGCGGAGCCATAGCCGGGGCAATGGTCTGTGATGGGCAGGTCATTGTCGATGGTCTTGGGAACGCCCATGAATCTCTGAGGCTTATTGTGAGCCGCCGCATAATCGGACAGCATTTTCACCGTATCCATGGAATCGTTGCCGCCAGCGTAGAACAGGCACTCGATATCATGCTTTTCCATGATTTCGAATACTTTTTCATAAACTTCTTCGTGGCCCTCGATCTTGGGCATTTTGAAACGGCAGGAACCCAGGAATGCAGAGGGAGTTCTCTTTAACATTTCGATACCGGTCTCATCATCCAGATATTCGCCCAGGTCGATCATCTGATCTTCCAGGAATCCTTCAATACCGTGTACCATACCATAAATTTTGTTAACGCCCAGCTTCTTTGCAGCAGCGAAAACGCCGGCTACGGAAGAGTTGATTACGGCGGTAGGGCCGCCGGACTGTCCAACTACAATGTTTCCTTTCATTTTGACATCTCCTTTAAATTTGCTATTTTTATGTTGAGAGCCTGTCCGAAAAAATCCGGTCATGGCCCCATTCCGTTAAAATTATAACAGATTCCCTTTTTCCTGACAAGGGTTAAATAAAAGACACAATACAGTATGCGGCATAGATGGAAAGCAGCGCAATTCCCTGCACTCTGGAGGATTTTTTCCGGATCAGGATGGGCACGATCAACACTGCCATTACCAAAAGGGCCAGAGGCATATCCACCATCACTGTCTGCCTTTCCAGCGGAATCCCCGCAACCGTAGCAGGAATGCCGATCACCAGCAGCATATTTAAAATGTTGGCCCCGATCACGTTGCCAAGACCCACATTGCCGTATCCTTTTACCAAAGACATCACGGAAGTCACCAGTTCCGGCAGGGAAGTTCCCAGGGCGATGAAGGTGACCGCGATGACCCGTTCCGGCACGCCCAGCGCGCCTGCGATCAGAATCCCGTTGTCCACCAGCAGATTTGCGCCAAAATATAACAATATCGCGCAGATTACCAGAATCCCCAGCTGTTTGGGAATGGAAATGCCGCTCACATCCTCCTGATTTTCCTCCTCATCCGCCTCGCCCGCGGACCGTTTCACATTCAGCCACGCATAGAGTACAAACGCCAGAAGAAGGGCGATCCCTGCCGGACGGTTAAAGGTTCCTGTCATATATCCGTATACGTTCATGGCGATCAGTGCGATGAAGAAAAAGGCCCCTCTCCAGGCCAGGGATGAAAACTCCACTTTTCTGGCCGGCCGGATGGTCTGGGTCAGCCCTGCGATCAGGGCAGTGTTGCAGATGATGGAACCAAAAGCGTTCCCGGCCGCAATCGCCGCGGAACCGTCAAACGCCGCCGTGGTGGAAACCAGGATTTCCGGCAGGGTGGTTCCCAGGCTGACAATCGTTGCGCCCACCACGATCTGCGGAATCCCCGCCTTTTTGGCAATCGCCACAGCCGCATCCACCAGGCGGTCGCCGCCCAGGCAGATCAGAATGAGCCCCAAAATAAAAAGCAATACCGTTGTTACCATATTCTTTTCCTCCTATGTATTCCATCCCCTGACCATAACAAAAAACGCAGATTTTGTCAATCTTTGTACGCAAAAAAACAAATGCTTGTCTTTCCTTCCCAAAACGGATATAATCATTTCTATAGATCCGCCCTGCCGGAATTTCGGCATTGGGCGGCCATTTTTCTGTCAGAATGAGGATACTTTTATGAAAAAACATACGGCGGCCGTCAAAACACAATCAGCAAACCAGATCACAGAGGGCGTCATCTGGAAACAGCTTCTCTTTTTCTTCTTTCCGATTTTGTTCGGGACTTTTTTCCAGCAGCTTTATAACACCACAGATGCCATTATTGTGGGCAATTTTGTTGGCAAAGAGGCGCTGGCTTCCGTAGGCGGCCCGGCGGCCACCATCATCAATCTCCTTGTGGGCTTTTTTGTGGGTCTTTCCTCCGGTGCCACCGTTATCATTTCCCAGCACTACGGTGCGGGAGATCATAAGAAGGTGAGCGATTCCGTCCATACTTCCATCGCCCTTGCCATCGCCGGGGGCGCGGTCATGATGGTCATCGGCATTGCAGCGGCCCGTTTTTCCCTGGAAGCCATGTCCACCCCCGCTGACATCATGGAACCTTCCTTAATCTATATGAAAATTTATTTCTGCGGCATCATTCCGTCCATGATTTATAACATGGGATCGGGCATCCTTCGCGCGGTAGGGGATTCCAAACGCCCCCTCTATTTTTTGATCGCATCCTGTTTCATCAACATCGGACTGGATCTGTTTTTTGTGGTGACCTTAAAAATGGGCGTGGCCGGCGTGGCCATCGCGACCATTTTATCTCAGGCGATTTCCGCCCTCATGACCGTTGTGGCACTGGTTCGGACGACGGACTCCTACCGGCTTTTTATTCGGAAAATCCGTTTTCATAAACAGCATCTGTTATCCATCGTTAAAATCGGATTTCCCGCCGGACTGCAGTCGGCCATGTATTCCATCTCCAACCTGCTGATCCAGTCTTCCATCAACTCCTTCGGCACGGACACGGTGGCTGCCTGGACTGCTTACGGAAAAGTGGACGGCATTTTCTGGATGATCATGGGCGCTTACGGCGTTTCCATCACCACCTTTGCGGGTCAGAATTACGGTGCTGGTAAATATGACCGGGTGAAAAAAAGTGTTCACGTCTGCCTGGGGCTTGCGGCTGTTACCAGTGTTATTTTAAGCTTCCTGGTGCTGGGTTTTGGCAATACCATCCTGCTTTTGTTCACCAGGGATCAAAATGTAATCGATATTTGCATGGGCATGATGTGGGTGGTTTCCCCTACCTATATCACCTATATCTGCATCGAAATCTTGTCCGGTACCTGCCGGGGCTGCGGCGACTCCTTCATTCCCATGCTGCTGACCTGCTTCGGCATCTGTGTGCTGCGCATCGGCTGGATCTTCTGGGCCGTTCCGCTGAGGCACGAAGTGTCAACGGTAGCTTTTTCCTATCCGTTGACCTGGACCGTCACCTCCGTTCTTTTTATCATTTATTATAAGAAAGGAAAATGGATGCAGAAGGATACGCTGCGGACAGCGCCCGAGACCGATCCTGCCTGTGCCCCGGAAGGAACCCGGGAGTGATTTTGAAATTTCTTTTTCCATAAATAAAGGAACTTATGCCGCCGGAAATTCCGTCCCTTTCGGAAACCGTTTCCTCTGACATGAGTTCCTTTTTTTATAACCTTATGGATACAAATGTTCCATCCGCCATCTCCACATGGATGATCTCCAGTCCCTTATTCTCCTTCAAAACATCCATGCACGCTCCCACCAACATGACGATTGCTTCTTTGGTAATGACCTCCCGGTAAGGTTCCGGCGTTTTTTCATGCATATCCTCTATCACTCTGGCGGGAAGCATTCTGATCACCAATCCGATCATCCTGGCGGGAACCGGCAGAAACAGGCGTATCTCACTTGTCTGGACTCTCACAATCATGTTTTCTCTGCCGCTTTCTTAATCCACAAAAATCCGCACCGTTGTTCCGTCCGAAGCTTCCACATTCACGAAATCCCCTTCTGTTTCATACTCCAGACATTCGGAAACCGCGTCCATCATTCCGGAAAGATCAACGCCCTCCAGATCTTTTTCCGGGATGGGAAGCTTGCCTGTGGCCTTCAGTATCTTTTTTACAGCGCCCACCGGAAATTGAATCTTCACTTTATCCCCATCCACACTGTCCACCACAATGCGGAACATTTTCTTATCATAGCCGTTCTTTACGATTTCCATCCGCTGTGGCGCCTGCTCCACATTCATGGCCTGCATCAGCTCTTCCGCCTGTTCTGCCGTAATCGTTCCTTCTTCCACCATCTTTAAAATTCTCATTCTCTCATCCATCATAAATCTCCTTTTTCTGAATCTCAATCACTCTGTGCCTTCCCGGTTACTGTGATCCTACTTTAACTGCGCGATCGCCTGCTCTGCGGTGATCTCTCCATTTTCCAGAGCTCTTAAAATTTCTTCCTTCTTGGCCGCCTGATTGTCCGGCTCCGTTTCATAGCCAAGGCTTTTGATCACCCCGTCCAGCCTGGCCCGCACAGTGGGATAAGAAATCCCAAGCTCCTTCTCCACTTCTTTGATATTTCCCCGGCATCGGATGAACACATCCACAAAATTAAGCTCTTCATCCGAAAGATAGTCAAACTTGCTCAGGCTGAAATTATTCTCGATCACCGTATCGCAGGAATCGCACTTCAATCTGGCAACTGTCAGGTCTTTGCCGCATACCGGACAGCGGCTGATCACTTTCTTCATGGCATACCTCCTCGCGTTCGTTTCTTTAGTGTCACTATAACACTACAGTTAATATATGTCAATAATAATATTAATATTTTTAATATTTGTATTAATATTTTTAATTATAAAATCAATTATTTTAAAGTTTTATCTTGGTCCCTCGATTTTTTACTAATAAAGCGTGAAAAGTCTCTTTGTGCTTTTCACGCTTTCTCCAGCTTGCTTTGGCAGCTCAATTTAAAAATTTTTAATGTAATTACGTACCTTCATTGAACAAGGAGACACCCGCCCGCGCCATAAAGCGAAATAAGTTTAAAGAATACGTCAGGCCCTACGCATGGAATTCTGCAGCCTTGTCATAAATCATTCTCCTCCATATCGTTCATTTCCGTATGAACCAGCTGTAGAAACCGTCCCGCTTTTATAATGCCGGTATCCAATCCACTACCCTGGGCAAAATTGTCTGATAGGTTCCTCCGAACGCTTCCTCAAAGGTTTCTCTTCCCTTCGCTACCGCCAGAACGGTATCCAGCCCATAGTGTACCGCCAGATATTCTATGTATACCATGGATTCCGCATAGGTCAGATAGTTTCCCTCCTGCTTTTTTTCCTCAGAATAATCATAAATGTTTCCACCCCTTCGTTCCTTCACGCTCAGTTTTGCCATCGTCAGTGTGGTGGGAAGCTTGGGGTACTTTAATGTGACCATCCCCACCGCCCGGTGGAAAATGAAATTATCCAGACTTGCGGCATCCTCTGGCAGCGGTTGATACAGGGTATAGTAATTGCTCACATAGTCCATAAATTTTTGGTCATCCGGTGAAAATTCCTGATAGACACCGCTTTTTGTAATTCCGTCATAAAACGCCTGTTTTTCCCAGCCCTCCTGATAAGCTGATGTCATCTCTTCTGTCAGATACGTTACAAGTCCCTCGTAATACCACTGGGACTGATCTTTCAGGCGCGGTATCAACAGATGAAACATTTCATGAAAAACGGTTCTTCTGTCAGAAATATAAACAGCTTGATTCTTTCCGTGAGAAAGCCCATGTCTGTATGGTCCAAAGTAGAAAGCTATGGGGTTTTTGGTATTCTCCATCACATCCTCATAAATTTCCGGCTTTTCTGTTTTGATCTGATTCAGAAGTGTTTCATATCCTTCAAACGTTTCCTTTAAAAAGTCATAAATATCATCCGCGTCTTCCAGCCAGTCCAGTTTTTCAAAATAGAGCGTGTAATTCTGAAACTGGAGGATCAGAGGGTGTTCTCTATCACTGTCCGCCTGCATCTCCGCCAGATTCACCCTATTCTCAGGAGGGCGGCATTGTGTGATTCCCTTCTGTTCCAGCCATTCCTCACAGCGCTGTGAAATCTCTTTCTCTTCCAGAAACGCCTGCAGGCCATAAGTATCCACCATGTATTCTGTCAGCAGGCACGCTGTGGCCTCCGCCGCCTTTCTCGTAGCAGCATCCGCAAAGGTTTCATTAAAGTAGGCAGGCATGAGGGAAAGCACTCTGGCATGGGTTTTCTCCTGATAAAAGCTTTCCAGTTTCTTCAAATCGCTGTCGCCATCCTTCCCGAAAAAGAACGCTTCCAGCCCAACTTTCTTCCAATAGCCGGTGATTCCAAACGCCGCTTTGACCAGAGCCTGCCGGTAAGCTCCGGAAAAAATCTCATCCGGCGTGCAGAAAACTTCATTTTTTACCGCCTGCGGATTTTCTTTTACGGTACTCTTCAATACATAAAGAGTGACTTTCCCTTCTGATCCGCTTCCCTTCTTCTTTAAAACCTCATAATCCGTCTGTACGGCCTCCAGAATCTTTTTAGCAGTCTCTTCCTCGTAGATGCCGCTTTCCACATGAAGCGTGACACCCTCTGCCTCCACGAATTTCGTCTGAAAGGTAGCTCCATACTGTTCATTTCTCAGATGCTTTCCATCTGTAAAAACGTATTCTTTCTCTGCGCCTGCTTCTTTTGTGCCGCAGCCTGTCAGCCCGATCAGCATTCCGAGAATTACCGCCCATAATATAAATTTTTTCATGTTGTCTCCCCCTGACTCCATTCGTCGTTTTCCCGGATATTGGTTCTTGAAATTCTAAATTTCTTTTTACAGTATCATTCTAACACGTCCCTTTCTCCGCAACAACACAAGAGCCTTTGTTTTCGAATTTCCGGACCGTTTTCACATCCCCGCCGAAAGTTTCAAATCCGGTTTCTTGTATTGTCCGTCCAAAAGAATTATAATGCAGTTTAAGGAAGTGTCCTGTGAACCACAGAACTTTATAAGAGACAGATGCAAAACGAAAAATGCCCTTCCTGCTATAATACGGGAAGGCGCGGAAAAATGAGGTAATGGATGTGATCAGAATCGCTATCTGTGATGATGAAGAGAGAGCTGTTGCTCTGGATGCGGAAATTGTCAAAGACAGTCTTCAGAAATGTGGGATCGGTTTTGAAATTTCTCCCTATACCCAAAGCTGCAATCTGCTCTATGATATAACCGACGATGGTTTTTTCTATGATCTGATTTTACTGGATATTGAAATGCCGGGAATCAGCGGTATGGAAATTCCGCAGCGGATTAAGAAATTTCTGCCCAATGTCAAAATTATTTTTGTGACTTCCCATACGGAATATGCGATTGATGCTTTTGAGCTGTCCATCTTCCGCTATGTGCCGAAAAATAACCTGGAAACGAAGCTGGCCGCCGCTGTTACGGACGCAGCCAGGCTGATTGAGTTAGAGGCCGGACAGGAATACGCCATCTGTACCGCAAACCGTATGGAGAAAATACCCTGTCGGGATATTTTCTATATCCGGCGGGACGGGAAAAATGCCTGCATCGTATCTAACACCGGAACGGCAAAAGTGAGAAAGAGTTTACAGCAGGTCTTCACCGAACTCAATACGCCGGAATTTATCTTCATTGACCGGGGCTATATCGTCAACATCATTCATATCATGAAAATCTGCGACAGCATGGCCCTCCTGAAAAACGGCGAGCAATTACCCATCAGCCGTTCTCATTTGCAGGAAGTGAAACAGCAGATCAATCAGTTCTGGGGGGCACACATATGACGGAACGGTATCAAATGCTTTCTTTTCTCTTAACAAATGAACTGCGCCTTCTTTTCGGCCTTTTCCTCATAGCAGCGCTGACAGAATTTTCTCCCGGCAAAAAAGCCCTGCTGCTGTCTGCTTTTGGCGGATGTATCGTCACCGTCCTGCAGGTTGTTTCTTTTCCGGATATTGGGGTCATCGCTGTCGAACTATTGGTTATAACGGCCGTCACTTGGTATTACCGGCGGGAGCAGGTACGTCTTTGCCTGTTTCTTGTTTTCTTCTATGAGGTGGCGGTTGGACTATGGGATTTTCTGCTGTCGTCCGGTCTGGCTATCCTGTTTCGTTCGGAAAGCTTTATCCGTACCAATGCGCCGGAATCTCTGATCGGCCCCTGGCTGGTGCGCCTGCTCATGGCCGGTATTGCCGTTTTTCTGAAAAAAAGAACATCGGACAAGCCCCCGGACGCCGTCCGTTTTGCATCCGTCATCGCCCTCTTGGGACTGTTTAGCACAATAACGCTGTCTGAACAGACACTGCTGCCGTTAGAGGATGATACGCTGGGTCTATGGATTATTTTATCTACGGTTTTATTGTTCGCCATTCTGTTTTACCGCGTAAACAGACAGCATGAAATGGAAGCCGAAATCGCGCGTCTGAAACAGGAGCAGGCGGAAATACTGGAACGGGACTATCAGGCACTGCGCCGGACTTATTCAGGCAACGCCCGGCTATACCATGATCTGCATAATCATATCGAGGCAATTTACCATTGCCTTAAAAAGGGCGACATTCCGGAAGCCCTGCAGTATTGTGAGGATTTACGCACTCCCGTCCGGGAGATTTCGCAAACTGTCTGGACGGGCGATAAAGCCACTGATTATCTGATCAGCAGCAAGCTGGCCCTGGCCGCGGAAAATCATATTCAAACAAAGGTGAATATCGAATTTCCCCACAACACAAATATTCGCAGCGTTGACCTCACAACGATTTTAGGGAATCTGCTGGACAATGCTTTGGAAGCGGCACAGACAGCCCCGGATCATCTGCGCTTTCTGAAACTGACTGTCCGGCGCATCAATGCCATGCTCCTCATCAAAGTGGAAAACGGATACGGAAAGGCCCCTGCACAGGAAAACGGAAATTTGCTGACTTCCAAAACCGATAAGGCTTCCCATGGATGGGGATTGAAAAGCGCCAAAACCGCCGCTGAACGCTATGACGGAATCATCCATACAGAGTATGAGAACGGCGTTTTCAGGTCTGTGGTCACACTGTCTTTTCAACCGATAACAATGCAATAAAATCCAATTTCGATAAACAGCAGACAGCGATGGGCCTGCTGTTTTTTCGCGGTCAAAAACCTTCCATTCGTGGACATCTCCGCAGAATGCCTCCTTTTGTTGTATGCTCTGTTTGTAAACAAAAAACACTTTACCCAAAGAGAAGGAGGATGACTTTTATGCGTCACTTTTATTTTCGTCTGCTGCTTGGAACACTGTTCATGATCTGTATGCTTTACAGCTTCTTTACGGCGAATATTCCGTTTGCTTTTTTGTATCTCGCGCTGGGCGGTATATTCCTGTTCTCGGCTTATTCGCTTCGGAAAAAAGAGAAAGAGAAACGGAGGTAATACGGTATGGAAAATCCCACGCTTCTTTCCCTTCGCAATCTGAGCGTCTGGTATCGCGCAGGCTATCCCGTACTCTCCGATTTTTCACTGGATTTAGGGACAAATGAAATTGTGGGGCTGATCGGACTGAACGGAGCCGGAAAAACCACCTTCCTCAAAACCATGGCCGGATTACAGCGCCGCTATCGTTTTGACCGCGCCCTGTGGGAAGGCCGACCATTCTCTTTTCTCGATGAAGCATTCAAAAGAAGCCGTTATATTGTATTTGCGGAAGACCGGTCTTTTCCGTATTTCACATTTCAGGAATATCTGGCGTATGCGGCTGCCTCCTACGGCGTACCGCTGCCGGATGTTTCCGGATTGGTGAAGGGCTTTCACTTTGAGGACCATACTCATGTTCTCCTAAAAGAGCTGTCCACCGGCAATCTGAAAAAAGTTTTTCTGATAACAGCCTTTGCCTTACAGCCCAAACTGCTTTTGCTGGATGAACCCGTCAACGGACTGGATTTTCAAAGCACCGAATTTTTATATCAGCTCATGAACCGCTACAGAGAACATGGAACAATCCTGTTTTCTTCCCATATCTTAGAAAGCATCTGCCTGACCTCTGACCACGTTCTGGTTTTGGAAAATGGCAGAATCGACAAATGTTTCTCCGGCATGGAAATTGCTGCCGAAAATATCCGGGAGGTGCTGACCGATTATGAATACCGTTAAAGCTTTCTCCAAACAATTGTTCGGAGCGAACTATGAAAGTGCAAAAAAAAGTCTGGCTGCCGCTTTCCTCCTGTTTTTTGCGGTCTATGCCGCACAATTGAATCTATCCGTCGCCCCGTTCATTCTCTATCTGACTTCCACCTTTTTTACTTCCGGAATTATGTGGCAGATGTTAAATGGACGCCGACAGGCAGAGCTTTTGCAGGGAATGTTCCTGCTCCCCTTTGAGCAGCACAACTTTGTATTTTCTTATGTGATGGCGATTGGCTCCCATACCCTGATCACGAAAACACTGCCTGTCTGGTCGCTGTTCATTGCCGCCGCCCCATGGAACGGCCTGGAAATCGCCACTGCATTTCTCTGCGGCTGTACGGCCTGCGCCGTCACTTCGGCAGCCTTTCTGATGCTCCGGAAAGGGAACGCGATATTTCCCGCTCTCTGGGCGGCCGGTATCCTTGCCGTGATTTTACTCATCCGCCAGACGGTTGCCGTGTTGACTGCCGGGCTGGCCAGCATGATGGGGGCAGTCCTGTATCTGTACTTTTCTGATGCCTGCCTTTTCTGCCATGCCGCCCTGTCCAAAAGCCCCGTACAACATACCGGTCGAAACGGAAATATATTTGTATATCTGGTGCGTTATCTGACGGAAAATAAAAACTACTGCATCAATACTGCCGGGCTCTGCGCCGCCGCCTGTTTCCTGCCGCTGCTTTTGAAGGAGTTTCAGAAGCTGCCGATCCTGCCTTTCGGTTTTGCTGTTCTTTGCCTGAACACTCCGCTTTGTACGCTGCTGTCCGCTGACCCAGATTTAGAACAGGCGATCCGTGTTCTCCCCGGGCAGGCAGGCCGGTTTTTCAGGAATTACTGCATTTTTCTCTTTGCCGTCAACGGTTTTGTCGCCGCCGTCTACCTGTGCAGCTGGCAGTTTATCAACGGCGGAATTTGCCTTTCAGATATCGGAACCGGGATTTTGTTTGCTCTCCAAAGCGCCATTTTGTCGGTCATTCTGGAGTGGAAATATCCCCTCTCCGGCTGGAAAACCGAAAGCGACCTATGGCATCATCCCCGTAAATATCTGGTTCCGTTATTGATGCTGCTGATTGCTGCGCTGATCGGTACATGGCCGCTGGCTCTCCTGATATGGTCCGTCGTTTTGCCGGCTGAGTGCGCTACCTTTCGGCGCACTTTCCTTCACAAAGGCAGCTTTAGAAGAAAGGATTAAAATAGTGATCCGCTCACTCCCGCACTGCAGACACTTCCGGAGCTTCTTCCACCGGGAAGGTCACCTGCCAGAATCCTTTCGTCCACTCTCCGCCGGTGACGAACCGCCCATACAGCCTGTAATTTTTCAATTCCTCCCAGGATACATCAAATACAAAATCCTGATAATCCTTTCTCCCAAATTCCTCCTACTACAATATATTTATGGTTAATATTCCTTACAGCCAGTAAGGAATTATCCATCTTGTTGCTTAAGCTGTTAGAATGTAAGAGCAATCGGTATAGCGGATTCCTCCTTGGGCTTTGCGCCCGTAAAAAAGTCTGCTAACCAGCTCTTCATTCGCAGCATTCGTTTTATGCAGGTTGAGCCGCCCTTCGGGGTGCGTTCGTGTCACACCACAGTAGATTGAATAGGCAATGAGTAAAACTGGTATTGACCAATTGCAACCTAAGATAAAGGAGTGACATTTTTATGAACTTGAACGCAGTAGGTATTGATGTTTCCAAAAGAAAGAGCACAGTGGCAGTTCTTCGTCCGGGTGGCAAGGTTGTTGTAAAACCGTTTGATGTTCCCCACTTATCGAATGGTTTCCTATCCTTGGTTCATCTTATTAACGCTTTGGATGGCGAATCACGTATCGTCATGGAGTGCACCGGACGTTACTATGAACCGGTAGCTCGTGAGTTATCACAGGCAGGCTTCTTCGTAAGCGCGGTTAATCCACAAATCATCCGTAACTTTCAGGGACAGGATAATCCCCTCCGGAGAGTTAAAACAGACAAAGCCGATTCTATAAAAATCGCGCGATACGCACTTGACAGTTGGGCAAAACTGAAACAGTATAGTCTTATGGACGAAATACGCGCTCAACTTAAAACAATGAACCGCCAGTTTGATTTCTATACGAAACACAAAACGGCAATGAAAAACAACCTCATTGGTCTCATCGACCAGACTTATCCGGGTGAAAATACCTATTTTGACAGTCCCGCCCGCGAGGACGGCAGTCAAAAATGGGTGGATTTCCTTGACACCTACTGGCATGTCGATTGTGTTCGTAAAATGTCATTAAACGCATTTGTCGACCACTATCAGAAGTGGTGCGGTCGCAAGAAGTACAACTTCAGTAAATCTAAGGCTGAAGAAATCTACGGAACAGCTAAGGAGCTGATTCCTGTACTTCCGAAAAATGACTTTACCAAACGCTTGATCAGACAGGCGGTAGAACAGTTAAACGCTGCTTCCCGGACCGTAGAGCAGCTTCGTTCCCTTATGAATGAAACAGCCTCTCAGCTACCGGAATACCCGATTGTAATGATGATGAAAGGCGTTGGGCCATCTCTCGGTCCACAGTTAATGGCAGAAATCGGAGATGTTACTCGGTTTACACATAAAGGCGCCATCACTGCATTTGCCGGAGTAGATCCCGGTGTCAATGAATCTGGGGATTATTCCCAGAAGAGTGTTCACGCCTCCAAACACGGTTCACCTGTTTTACGGAAAACTCTGTTTCAGGTCATGGACGTTCTTATCAAAACCAAACCTGATGATGCAGTGTATCTGTTCATGGACAAAAAACGTGCACAGGGCAAGCCTTACTACGTCTACATGACTGCTGGCGCCAACAAGTTTTTGCGCATCTACTATGGAAGGGTGAAAGAATATCTTGCGTCCCTGCCCATGTCAGAGTAAGCTTCATACACCTTTTCTCTAAACCGGCATTACCTGGCGGTCTTTTTTTGATACCTATTTTTCAATCTGTATAAAATTTTAATGTTCTTCAAAATTTAGCTTGACTTTTTATTTGCAGGCTCTTTAAAAGCGGTGGAAATGCTGTAACTGTGAGAAATTCGATTTCCTTCTCCATCCTGCAGATAAACATAACCGTGATTGTCCGTTTCCATTCTGTTGTAAATCACCGTCTGTATGTGGAGCCGTCCATCCACATATCCGGCGCCTGTGATGTTCATTCCCTCCACCGGAAAACTCTCCAGCGGTTTTCGGGGCACAAGAAACTCTGCGTAATTTTCCTGTTCCGTCTCCCCCGCCCTATATTCCAGGCCGCCGCTTCCATAAATCCATCCCGTTTTTGTCTCCGCATTTTGTTCTGCTTTCGTCAGGTCATAATCCAGAGGCCCTTCATACTTCTTTTTATGGCTGAGAAATTCAGTGAAATAAAAAGTGATTTTATTCGACCTGATCTTTTCCCCATCCCACTGCTGGATCCGGATCAGGAATCTCACTTCCGTCATAAACGCAGGATTTCTTCACCGGCGTAAAAAACCGGGCTGCGTTGGGCAACACTGTATAAATTGCCATATGGACTCCCGGCACATAAGCCGCCATCACAGGAACCGATAAAAAAAACGCCAGCACAACCGCAGCGGAAACTGCCAGCCGCCTGATTTTCTGACGATACCGTTCTCCTCTTCTACCTTTCTTTCCTGCCTCCCACAGAAATTTCTGCACCATTTCCTGATCCGGCGAAATCTGCTCGTACATACGCCTGTACTTTTCTTCAAACATCCTCTTCGCCCTCCATGATATCTTTCAGTTTCCGCCTGGCCCGGGTCAGCTGCGTCCTGACCGTAGAAGGCTTTGTACCTGTAATGATCTTGACGTTATTCTGTTTCAGGCAACCGCCCATAAGTTCCCGCATTGCCGCTTTCTGTGGTGTGTCATTTTTCCTTGCCATAAATAAAACCTCCAAACTGAGTAATTCTATCTTACATCAGTTTAGAGGTTTACACAATCTTTGGGAAACTCCCGATAAGAGAAAGATTGACCTCTTTCGTGAACAAACTAATAATAATTACAAAAATCGGGGGCACCAATGCCCAAAATGTTGCTTCCTTTTTTAACTCCCTTTCATTTTCTATATTTTATAGTCTGTAATAAAAGATAACCTATTGCTCCAATCATGCCGCCAATTGTATTAAAAAATAGATCCGACAATTGCCACGTTCCAACTCGAAATATCAATTGCATCATTTCAATTCCAAAACTGGTAAAAAACGATAATTTGCTAATCAAAAAAAACATTTTTCCATAATATACCTTTTCATTCCTTTTCTTATAATATGCTTTCATAAAAAGGAATGAAAAGGGAACAAAGAGCAACAAATTCTCAATAATTTCTGTTGTGAATTCTCCTTTTGAATTATACAATCCCCACACACCGATTACATCAGATAATGGGCTTTTCCAAAATGTTCTATTCAAGACTGTACGATACAATATCATTGACGCATAAAACCAAAAATAGAATTTATACCGATTATCTTTCTTAGTGAATCTATCTTTCCATATCTTAATAAAATGCTTTGCACCTACCTTACTAACCTCATCAGATATTACAAGAGCACAAAAAGCTAAAACAAGCGCCAGCCAAAATGGTTGATATAAAGAGGAAAGCACAGAATATAGCACATCTTCTATTATTTTCTGCAAAACAGTACCTCAATCTACTTTTACTTCATATATTTATGAACTAAGAATTCCTTCTTTTCGCTTTCAGTCATCGCGCTTAGATCCAACACAGTATCCTTACAATGATGATAATAATCATCAATTGTTTCAATCACTTTTGCAGGAACACCAACCGCCACGGAATTGCTCGGTATATCTTTAGTCACAATCGCTCTAGCCCCTATGATACAATTATCACCAATGACAACATTTGGCATAATATACGCGCCCATTCCGATATAAACATTGTTACCTATTCTGATGCTTCCCATCTTATCCATCTGAGAATTCCCAAAAGACCCCAACGTATTTAAAACTTTAATTGCACCGTCATGAGTAATAAAATGCACATCAGTTGCTATCAAACAATCCTCTCCAATACTGATCAACCACGGTTCTGTTCCAAAAGCGTTTGTTTTACAATTAAACCGAGTCCCCCTCCCGATTATTGCGCCCATTTTACACAAGTATTTTCTTTTTCGCTTATTGGATGGAGCAATTGTATCAACGAAAAATCTTTCTAATCTATTCATCAGTTTCATATTACGTTCTCCCTGTAAATAAGATTCTCAATGTTTTAATCTTTAATATTATCGATGCAATCGTTCCTGCAACTAATATACATATAGAAAAACTAATCAAGAATAATACTATTGGATGTGTTTTGCCATTCAGCAAAAACACAACAATATAAACCATTTGTTGATGAAATATATAAATCAAGTAACTTCTTTGCTTTAACCATCGGTGTACTACACTATTTGCTAATAAACATTGTATCTTTTCAGCATTGTTTTCACAAAAGGCAAACACAAGTAAAGGACCGTTTATGTGCAGCAAAAGATTAATAGCCATTTCACCCACCTTCATAACCGAGTTAAGTCCCTGCAATCCGTCAAGATAATACGAGATGCCGAACAAAATGATTTCGAAGCAGGCCATTAATAATACACTATTAGCTGGTAACTGATGTTTTTCAGATTTAAACTGCCTATACTTAAATCCCAAATAATAAAAAATAAGGAATTTTAATGCTGTTTGGAACTGAAACAGGTTTGGACTTATTTTTCCTAATACCAAACCTATCAGATACAAAACAAGACAAACAGATACTCCAACTATCGCTTTTTGTTTCCTAAAAAAATCCTTAAACACTAATGTTATACAGAAAACATTAAACAGCATTAATAAGAACCATAACTGAGACGGGTTTTCTGCCAAAATGTATTTGTGTACAACATCGCTAATAATAAGTGAATCTATACTTATATCAAACCAAACACACCATAATAAAGCTCCTGCTATGTAAGGAATAATCAGTTGCTTTATTCGATTAATCATTGACTCGTAAAAATTGGACTTTGATGTTCTTTCAAATCGAGTGAAATAGAAAATATATCCAGATGCAAACGTGAATGTATATATATGGAGATTATTGAAAAACGCTGCACATATTGTAAAATATGGTGCCGGATCAAGCGGTGGAACAAGCCAAATATTACGATTCCAAAGAGCCATACTGTGGTAGGCAACAACTAAGAGCATCATAGTATTCTTTATTACATCACAGTAAAACAAGTTGGTCTTTTCTTCCATATTTCCATTCCTCACGTTGGCAACTTTAACTTCTTTCCAAATAACAAATCCGTTAAATATGTAATATCATTATCAAATCCGCTATCTGGAAATAGAGTAATCTCCCCAAAATAAACTCGTCCATCAATCTCATAGAGATCTATTCTTGAAAGCGGTATATCCTTTGAAAGAGTCTTAGCAATCCTATACATCTCATCAAGATTTTTCGGCTTAGGTAAAGTAAAATCGTCTGGAAGATTTTCATCCGTATATTGATATTTCAAAAAGTTCCACTCAAAATCAAAGAAAAAGAAACGAACATTACCTGTTTCTCTGCCCGTACAAACCATGACATTATCTGGCTTACCATTAAAGCATAATATTTTATAGTCATCCGGGGGCCTATTATCTTTGCTTCCCATAAACGCCTCTCCAATAATAAGATGCGGAATTTCCTTATACGGCCATTCTCGCCCAGAATAAAAATAGTTATGCTTTAGGCTACTCTCCAATTTCTTCTTAGCGGATTCGATGTCAAATTTATTTTTATCTAAACATATTACAACACCACCTGAGTCATGAGTTGTCTTTAACACAAATTTTTCAGGTAAATTTTTTAAATCGATTTCGTCAAATGATTTCCATACTCCTAGCAATGGAACCAGATAATTACTTCCAATGGTATCAGAAATATAAGATCTCACTGCAAATTTATCAACATATGTTTTATATATTTCCTTACGATCATACAGTTTTAACCATTGCAACTTTTCATTTAATGTGACTGGGTTAGTTAGATCCAGCGTTCGATGCATTTTGGCTCTAAACGTAAATTTTAGGTACGGTTCATCTTTCATCCAACGGAAACGATTATGGTGAGACAAGTTCACAATAATTTTCCACGGATCATGAATTACGGTATTAATCCTATCAAGAATCCTTTTTTTCTTCATTTCCTCACCTTCTTCATCACAGTACTTACCAACAAAACAATATCTTCTCTAGATTTAGGAAAAACAATATACTGAACTCCAAAATAAATTCCGACACACATAAAGATCACCGCATATTGCCAAACACTCGCCGGCGATAGTGACCGCATAAACATTCCAAGGCACAACATAACAATAGCTGATATCACACTAGGAAGTACATTTTTTATCATTTTGATAGGATTGATTCCAATAAAAATTTTCATAAGAATCAAATCAACCAAAACACCTTCGAATCTAATCAAGGATCTAGTGACATATAAGCTGGTAAAGTTTAATTGTGCCGTATAAATTAAAGCTGGAACTAATACAATAATGTGAAGCCATTGTCCCAAAACGGAAAGTTTCGGTTTACCGATTGCTCTAAAAGCTTCTGATGAATAATAACTTAATACTATCGAAATAGAACTAGATAATCCCCATATTCCGATAAATCCTTGGGCTTCGCCCCATTGTTTCCCCAATAAAATACCAGTTACAATATCTTTATATAGGAATATACCCATTCCCATCGGTACAAGAACTAAAGCTACTGTTCGTTGAAATTTAAAAAAGAACGTTTCGAATTCTGTTCTGTCATTCTGTAATCTTGATAAGGCCGAAAACATAATTGGTGATGTAGCCGATGTAATTAGATTTGTAATCTGGTTAACCGTACTCATCGATGTCTTATATATACCAAGATAATAAGTTGTTAAGTATACACCCACAATGAATGTGCCTATATAACTAGTTAGCCAAATTGATATCGATTCCGCCAAAGACCAACAACTAAAGCTAAACATGTCTCTGAGCAACAGTACATCAAAAAATAAACGTGGTTTCCATTCCGACTTTACAGTCAGGATTATTGCTCTCACTGCATTTCCTGCAATAGTGCCAACTATGAGAGCCCAAAAGCTTCGTGTAATCCACGCAATTGGTACTGTCACTACCAAAGGAAGCACAGCAGTTACTATTCGAACATAAAACAACGTTTTAAAGTCAAACTTTCTCTTATACAGAGCAGTTTGCAAACTCGAAATAGATGTTAATGGCAATGAAATACATGATACAATAAACACACTGCCAAGACCTGAAATCCCTGTTACATCTGCTAAGGGAGAGCTAAAAACTGAGATTATCCCCCAGAGAAAAAGTGACAATATGAAATTCGACCAAAACGCAACCGTAGCAGAATTTTCAAGATCCTCTCGTGTTTTGAATTCATGTTGAACGATATAATTCTGAAACCCCGCATCTGTAAAAATATCCGCAAAGCTGAAAATCATGGTTGCTGTCGCAACAATACCGAAGGCCTCAGGCGTAAGTAATCTTGCTAGTACCATATTGGTTATTGGAGTTATAAGTTTTGCACTCACCTCAGTGAGCAGTGACCATTTTGCTGCTCTTCCAACCTTTGAATTCACTTCATTCATAAAAAGTCCTCATCACTGTGCTCTTCGTTCTAACTGTTCAGGTAATTCATTAAATATAGCGTACCAAATAAGTACTATTGTAACCTGTGTGTACTTATCGTAATACGTGACTAATCCGTATTCAGATATAAGAATCGAAACAAGCAAACCGAGCATAATTAATCTTGTAAAATTTCTTTCTCTCGCTGTTTGGATTCCTTTCTTAATAATTGACAAATACGGAAAATAGTATATCAATGTACCAACAAGTCCAACATCAACCAACAGTTCTACATAATTATTATGAGCATATGTGCCTTCAACACCTGCCCATGTCCCCATAGTTCCTAAAAGTGCTTTATAGTTCATTAATCCATAGCCAAAAACCGGCCTCTGTTTAAACCACCCAATTCCCCATTCAATTAAGTGCATTCGAAAACTAGTGCTTCCGTCCGTAGCCCCATTAAAGAACATATAATTTATCAGGCTCTCAATTCTATTGCCTCCAAGATTATATAAAAACTCAACGTGAAGCATTAAATACAGCCCAAATATACCTATAGCCATTACAACCATAATATTTCTTATTGTTTTTAATGGGTTCTTTTCTTTTAATACCAGATAAATAATAATCGGTATACTTAATACCAAAATTGCTTTTCTGGATGCAGTTAGTACTATGATTAGTACATGAATTAGCATTCCGATCTTATACAAAGTCTTTTTATTACTTCTTCCCAGACTTTCAAGAATAATTAAACCAAAACAGAAAGCCGTGGCAGACGCCAATCCAACGCTATTAGCGTTCACAAGTCCCTCACCTTGTCGAGCCGATACATAAGCCAAAAAACCATTCTTTGCGAAAACAGATAAAGCTTTAAGTATTGCCGCCCAAAACATAACTTTTGAAAAGGATATAAAATCCTCTTTGTTCTTCAACAAAAAAGCAATAATTACATTGTCAATTATGAATATATATGTAATAGTTAGCGCATTTTCAAAAGTATTGTGCTGGTTCATTGCCCATACATATGAACACCAGCCATAAACCAAAAACAGACCCGTTTGTAATAAATACCTGCTTTTAGGGAAGCCTCTCTTGCAAAAATACATTATAGCGGCACCAAAAACCAATAGTCTTGCAATCGCCGAAAAATGATTTTGCCCATCATCCCACATAACAATACACATTATGTAAATTGCTATTGTTATCATTAATAATTTTTTAGATGTTACCCTCATTTTCTTAAGTAACCTCCTGTTACGGATCTATTACACGTAACCATTCTTGACATATTTTCTCTTTACTCAACACGTTTCTAATGTTAATAGCATTTCGCTGTATATCCACCATCTTCTGTGGATTTTCCGCTACATAAACCATACGATTCACAAGATTTTGAAGATCGTTTACCGGAACAATAAACCCATTTATTCCATCCTGTATAACCATTCTTGCGCCGCCACAAGGGCAATCTGTTACTATCGTCGGCAATCCAATCGCAAGGGATTCTATCATGGAATTTGATAGACCTTCATAATTCGAAGGCAATACAAACATATTAGCTTTTAATATAACTAAATGAATTTCTTTTGAAAAAGGAAGTACCTCTGCGCTATCGTTCAGTTTTCTCTGAGAAATCAATTCAATTAACTTATCCTTCTCTGACCCCTCACCATATATTTCCAGTTTATAATCACTATACTCAGCATGAAACTTTGCAAAAGCGTCAATCAATAAAGGAAGATTTTTTTGTTTTTCTAATCGACAAAAAGTAACCACTTTGTGTTCTCGTTCTCCCCAATAAGGTTCAGGCAATGAACCACTGATTGGATTCATTATAATAGTACTTTTCTTCTGAATGGAATCGGGGAAATAATGCATCGCATCCTCAGTCTGGCAAACCAGGGCGTCTAATTTCTTATATAACACTTCACGAAGCCAATTCGTTAAGCGCCTGTTTTTTATTTGTGCGGGATCATTTCTTTCAGACCCGATAACTTTAACTCCTGTTCCAACTGCCGCCAAAACAGTAAACATTGCGTTATAATGAGAAAAAGCAATTACTGTATCGATATGATTATTAATTATCTGTCTTCTAATTTCTAAAATTCGTTGTATTTTTCCAAGAACTCCAGCCCTAATTCTTTTAACTGGACTTATTACATTTACATTTTTATCTATATCGTAACTTTTGGTATTCCCCGTTAGGGCAAGAACGTATATGCCGTAACCATTCGAAACCAGTTCGTCGCTTAAGATAGAAACAACTCTTTCAGCACCGCCATTTCCTAATGATTGACAGACAAACATTATTTTTTTGCTTTCCATCATTCCACTACTACTTCCCTTATTATAGTCAAATATCCCTTGAGATAATTTCACCTGCTTTAATGATTGTTCCAGCAGAAACAGTAATTCCACCTACTACAATTGCGCCGGTATAAACAATTGAATCACCTAAAAATAATGGCATACCTCTCAGCTTGCCATCTTCATCAAGTCGAGCTGGTTTTCCATTTCCTCCACCCAAGGTAACATGTTGATATACCTTAAGTTTTCCCTTAGAAACTACATTTTTGCCAATAACAGTTCCTAGACCATGAACAAGAACAAATCCACCGGCAAGATCAGCTCGATAATCGATATCTACATGGAAAAACAATCTATTTATATACCATACTATTTTTGCAATCGGTGACAACTTTATCCTAAACAAAAAATTTGACAGCCTATATAAGCAAACTGAATGGAAATTGGGATTCAATAATAGTGTTGCAACTTTTTTCCCTATGCCGCCATTTTCAGAAAATTCCCTAAAATCTTGAACTAATCTCATAACATCACCGCCTCAGAGTAACAGCCGTTCTATATAATTTGTCTACTTGTTTTATCACTTCACCGATTTCAAATCCTGCCGCTGTTAAACTCAGTATCGCCCTCTCGCTACTATTTCTTCTTTTATCCTTATCGAATCTCAAACACTGCGCCCACTTTTTCTCTTCATCTAAGCTCAATACTTTTACAAGATCAGTCTTTATCACTTCGTTACTTATTCTGTCGCTGATAAAACAAGGTAACCCGCTAGCTTGTGCTTCTACGAGAGTCAGTGGAACGCCCTCAAACTTTGAAGGAAACAGAAAAACATCCATTGCAGAATACATTGCCGCAGTCTCAGCAGTCGTTCCATAAAAAATAACATTCTCGGTAATCCCTAATTTATCAGCTTGTTCTTTAACTGAATCTATATTAGGGCCATCTCCAACTAAAAGAAGAACCGATTGGCTTTGCAGCAATAAATACTGTTTAAATATGCGAAGAATTGCTTCGTGATTCTTCTGATCAGTAAATCGTCCGACATGTCCTACTATACATGTCTTATCATCCACTTTTATCCTCTCTCGAATTCTCATTCTTTCAGCAGGGTTATATGCAAACTGCTCAAGCGCAATTCCGTTTTTAATAACCTGATGTTTTCTTTCACCAAACAGCCACTTTCCTGCCTCAACTCCACATCCAATTCCATGTGTGTAAGTCATATTGAATAACGGTCTTAGTAATTTATCTGCGGTTGCGTGAACACATGTAGTATTATGGCTGTGAGCAACACGTATTTTAACACCGCCCACAAGTGCGGCAAGCATCTCAACTGCAATTGTTGCACTATTTCCATGTGCATGTATTATATCTATTTTCTCTTTTCGAATTATTGAACATAACTCAGCAAAATATGCCAACTGATTTTTTCGTCTTTCTTGAGATGTAATCAATTTTGCATTACATCTGTGAATAATGCTATGGTATTGCTCCGCAACCTCATCTGTGAATATTACAAACTCATATCCTTTGTCTTTTAATCCAATCAAATACTGCATAATCACAGCACTCATACCATTTACACGTAGTCCATTAACAGTATATAAAACTTTAATCATAAGACTCCCTCTACAAATCTATCAATACTATCAATAATCGTCTTTGTGTTACTCTGGTATGCATTAAACTCATGTTCCTTAACGAATTTTAGTCCAGTTTCCAACTCCATTGTATCATCCAGCCCACAGATCAGATTCTGTCCTTTGAACTGCTCGATCAGCTGTATCTGATGGTCGTCAACATGCTCGCCGTATTTTGCTAATCTCGGAACTGCGATAACCTTCTTCCCTTTCTTAACAGCACCGATAATCGCACCTGTACCGCCATGCGTGATAAGGATATCGCATTTGCCTTCCTGGGAAGCAAACTCTTCCCTATCGAGGAACCTCTTATATTCGAAATGCTTTGGCACGTAATCGCTATATCCGACCTGAGCAAATACTTCATCATCGATGACACCTTTTTCAATTAACTCATCCACAGCCTGGAGGAGTCTATTAAACTGAAATTTCTGTGATCCTAATGTGATAAAGATCATCTCTCACCCCTCCAATTAATAAATGCCGCCAAGGTAAATAGCCTTTGGATAAATCTTCTGCATCTCCGGCCACTGAACATAGAACTGATCAGCATACTTATAGAGAAGTTTTCCGGTCAAAGTTGCAGAAGTTACCTTTGCAAAGGACTCTATGTAGATGAGCTTCTTTCCATGAAGCTTTGCAATCAAACACATTGGAATCATGGCAAGAACACCGGTGCAAATCACAACATCCGGCTTCTCTATTCTGTAAATCTTCAAAGAACGAAACGTGTTAGCAATCATTCTAGGAATGAAGGTCTTCTCCTTACGATTGACCTGCTTCATGTAATACATCTTCTGTCCTTTGACTTTTGCCTTATATGAAGTTTCCTCCGTAATCACAAAACTATCGTATTTTTCCATCAAAGGTTTCAGCATCACTAACTGCTCAAAATGACCGCCTGAGGATGCAGCAAAACAAATCTTCTTTTTCATACCGTTTTAACTCCGCAGGCCGAATTGAGCCCGTACGCGTACCTCCCTGTAAGATTCCTGTGGTTTTTCTGTATCTGTCGGAGACAGTTTTTATCCGGGTAGAGCGGAGTTATTACTCCCTCTTTTCCCCCTCAGAGCTGTACGAGTCCCTTTCAAGACATACAGCCCAAGCGCTCTTTCACCCTTTACTCTCTTTCATAAACTTAAATTGTTCCAGCGAGTCGAACATTTCTTATCTCTTTCTCGCAATGTCTTCTTTGCTCTACACTCAGCTGATTTCCGTATTGTGTTCCATCTGTTTGAATAACTGCCATCGTTCTGCTGAATTATGAATCACCATTCCGTCTATGCCAGCTGTTCTTTTACCCCTGTTCATTTGAGTGACTCTTCTTATTGCTACTAATAGCATAGCTCTGCTGTGTACGAGTATCCTTTGCAGGTCTCGAACATTTCGTTTATTTCCAAGAGTTTCGGCATGGTAAATCCGCTGTTGCATAGTTTCAACATATTTGTTAACATGGAACCAGTTGATGGTGTTCCAATTAAATTCGTCGGACGATGTGGACTTCATAATTATTGAAGTATTACTCATCTGTCATCCTCCTTTTGAACCATGCGTTTCGTTGTTTTTCCATGTTGATTACCCATCGGAATTCAGCCCTCTTTCGAGTGAGTATGTTCTCTATCCGTGCGGTTATTTCTATTCCCGTGGGCTTGCGTCCTCACGGCATTCGCTTCTTCCAATACCATTTACCTGCTGTGGGATTCTGCTTTCTTTACAGTCAGCTTACCGATTATCGGACCACATCAGGCTTACTAAGTTGAACTCTTATTAGATACATACGGGTTAGGCTCATCCTTTACACCGACAGACCTATGGGTGGCAGCTTGCGTTTCGAGACAATCACGCTTTCCTATCTGTAATGTATCAGCAAACATATCCCAACTGACACTTTTCCTTACGATGCTTACGGAATAATCCATACCATATTTCCTCTAGCCCCTGCTTCCATGGATGCTAGGTTGCAGTTAGACATCACCTCACGCAACCGACCCTGCCGTTACCAGCAATGCCGTTTCGGTCGAGGATACCACTACCACTGTGGCATCAGATTGCCTTTTTTTGTGCAATATACACTAATTTTAACAATAAATAGTTCATTCTTTGTCGCTAATCCCTTCTAAACAGATCTCTTGTGTAAACTTTTTCAATAACATCATCCAAGCAGCTGTCATAACGGTTAGCGATAATTGCCTGGCTCTGTTTCTTGAACTCTTCCAAGTCATTAACAACAACACTGCCAAAGAACTTCTCACCATCTTTGAGGGTCGGTTCATAGATAATCACAGTTGCGCCTTTTGCTTTGATACGCTTCATAACACCCTGGATAGAACTCTGACGGAAGTTGTCGGAATTACACTTCATCGTCAGACGATAGACACCGACTACAACTTCGCATTCTTTGTTACTATCCCAAGAGTCATTAGAACCATAACCACCAGCAATCTCAAGAACACGATCAGCAATAAAGTCTTTTCTTGTCCGGTTAGAATCAACGATTGCAGACATCATGTTCTGCGGAACATCTGCATAGTTGGCAAGGAGCTGCTTCGTATCTTTAGGCAGGCAGTATCCGCCGTAACCGAAAGACGGATTGTTATAATGAGTTCCGATACGAGGATCAAGGCACACACCGTTAATGATCTGCTGTGTATTCAGCCCCTTCATCTCAGCGTAGGTATCGAGCTCATTGAAGTAAGAAACACGGAGTGCAAGGTAGGTATTAGCAAAAAGCTTAACAGCCTCTGCCTCAGTGTATCCCATGAACAGAGTATCGATATCTTCCTTGATTGCACCTTCTTGGAGAAGTCGAGCGAAAGTCTCCGCAGCCTTAACCAATCTTGCGTTTTCAATGTCAGTACCAACGATGATTCGAGAAGGATAAAGGTTATCGTAAAGAGCCTTTGATTCACGAAGGAACTCAGGGCTGAAAATAATATTGTCGCAGTGGAACTTCTCACGAACAGATGCGGTATATCCAACAGGAATTGTGGACTTAATAACCATAATTGTTTCTGGATTGTACTGAATGACAAGTTTAATAACTGCCTCTACAGCAGAGGTATCAAAAAAATTCTTCTTGCTGTCGTAGTTGGTAGGGGCAGCGATAACGACGAAATCTGCATCAGTGTATGCTTCTTCTGCATTCACAGTTGCTACCAGATCCAGTTCCTTCTCAGCCAAATACTTTTCGATATACTCATCCTGAATTGGGCTTTTTCTGTTGTTGATCAGTTCAACCTTCTCAGGAATAATATCCACAGCGGTAACATGATGATGCTGTGCTAACAGTGTTGCGATAGAAAGGCCAACATAGCCGGTACCAGCGACCGCAATCTTTAAATTCTCAAAATCTCTCATAAATCAGTTACTCCTCTCCCACACAGTGGGCTATTAATTAATCTGGCCACAACGTGTGATCGGGTTTGTTTTTCTATATTTTTTTCTTATACCTGATAAAACTCTTTGTACCATTCAGCGAAAGCTCTCAGACCTTCACGAATACCAATCTTCGGTGTAAAACCATAATCTCTTTCAAGGGCTTCGGAATCAGCGTATGTTACAGGCACATCTCCTGGCTGCATTCCAACCAGCTTCTTGTGAGCATCAAAGTCGTAATCCTCTGGCAGAACACCTGCCCGAACCAGTTCTTCCTGAAGTGTGTTGATGTAATCCAGCAAATTCTCAGGAGTGCCGCCACCAATGTTGTACACAGCATATGGAGGAATAGGCAGACCATCCTCACCGTTCTTCTTCTCTGGAGCACCCTGCATTACACGGATAACTCCCTCAACGATATCGTCGATGTATGTAAAGTCACGTTTGCAGTTGCCATAATTGAAAATTTGGATGGTTTCTCCCTTGACCAGTTTCTGTGTCGCACCAAAATAGAACATGTCAGGTCTACCAGCTGGTCCATACACAGTAAAAAAGCGTAAACCAGTGGACGGAATGTTGTAGAGCTTACAGTAAGCATGTGCCATCAGCTCGTTACTTTTCTTAGTTGCGGCATACAAGGATACCGGATTGTCCACTTTATCGTCTGTACTGAACGGAACCTTCTTATTGCCACCGTATACGGATGATGAGGATGCATAAACCAGATGCTCAACAGGATTGCGACGGCATGCTTCTAGAAGGTTATAAAAACCAATCAGGTTAGACTGGATATATGCATCTGGATTCTGAATGGAGTAACGCACACCAGCCTGCGCTGCCAAATTAACAACTACAGTAGGTTTGTATGTCTGAAAAATCTCTGTAATGGCTTGCTTGTCTGCAATGTCGCCCTTTACGAAAAACCATTTACCACCCGGAGAGTGCTTCTCAATCTGTTCCAATCTATAATCTTTCAATGCCACATCGTAGTAGTCGTTCATGTTATCGATACCAACGATTGTAATGTCTTCAATGTCTCTGAACAGACGTAATACCAAATTCGAACCAATGAAGCCTGCTGCTCCTGTAACAAAAACTGTTTTTCCTTTCAGATCAACGTTAACCATTAGCTTCCTCTTTTCTTACTACTAAAATTAATAATCACCAAAATCCACTTCTAATCGTCCGTGATGATTTCTTTTCTCAACGGGCGGTAATTTCATATAGTCACCATAAAAATAAGTCAGATAGGATTGATAATCTGCAATTCCTGGATAATGCCTATCTTCAAATTCATACTCTGCAACCTGCTTCAACCATTCTGCTTTCAACGTTTCTTTCTTCAAGCCATAGTTACCATCACTTGTAACCACTTTGATCGAATTCTCTCCAATATACTTCGATATCGACTTATACTTATATCTTTTCAGCTGTTCAATTGTAAAAATCTTTGACAATACAAATGCTAATTTAGATGAAAGTTTCTTTCGTCTTTCATTAGAACCGTATCCACACTTAATCCACAGAAGATTTCTGAAAAACCAAAACGTTTTATACTGAACAGCGGCCTTCATTTTATTATCCGAAACAGCATCTATCGGAAAAATATCGATGTATAGTCCTTGGTTTGTGTTTACCTTAGACGAAAAATTTTCCAAAACTTTAGTTCCATTAAGTCGTAACTTTGCAAAATTAAAGGTATAGTATTTATCGTTTCTATCTGTCTGCAAGTAAAATTTATCTGTATCCAACTCTTTCGAACACACTTCAAGGAAACGTTCAAAATCAGGCCGGAGCATGCCAAAATCCATATCATCATCCCAAGGAATAAATCCTTTATGCCTGACTGCTCCCAACAAAGTTCCGGCAATCATAAAGTATTTGATATTATGCTTTTCGCAAATTCGTTTCAATTCATCCGCCAATATCAAATGGAGTTTATGCATGTGCTCCAAAATCTCATTATTGTCCATTGATTTCTCTCCCGAACTTACTTCAAATCCTTCTTAATCTGGGTTGTGCTGATTTCAGGGGTTCTAGGAAGATAAACAACCTCGCATCCTTCCTCCTTCAGAAAATCAAACTTGCCTTCCCAATCATCACCAATTACAAATGTATCGATGTGATACTCATGTACATCAGTTTTCTTCTGTTCCCAGTTTTCTTCAGGAATAACGAGATCCACATAACGAACAGCCTCTACAAGAGCTTTTCTTTGTTCATAGGTGAAATAGCATTTTTTCTGCTTTTCATTCCAGTTAAACTCATCTGTAGAGATAGCAACAACCAAATAATCCCCAAGAGCCTTTGCTCTCTTTAAAAGATTGATATGACCATAATGAAGCAGATCAAAAGTTCCGTAAGTAATAACGCGTTTCATACCTGTACCTCTCTTGTTTTTAATAATCGAATTCTCGAAACTGATATCTAGTTTTGAACGAGACAATTCGGTTTTCTTGTCTCGACTCATCAAAGATTGAACGGTTTCCGTCGGATTAGCTCCGTGATTAACCACAGCGTCAACAGCTGAAACAATAGGAAGCTCTACCTTATACTTATTTGCCAACCTCATGGCAGCAGGGATTGCATTGATTCCCTCGACAACCATACCAACCTGTTTAATTGCCTCTTCTGGAGTCATCCCTTTACCAATAAGATTCCAGCAGCCAGTGCAATAATATTTTTCATTGCCCCACAAAGTTCAACACCACGCATGTCCGGGTTAGTGTAAACTCTCATGCATGTGATCGTGAAAATATCCTGTACGATTTCAGCTGTTTCAAGATCATCACATGCAGAAATAATCGTTGTCGGCATATCAAGTGCCACTTCCTCTGCATGTGTCGGACCGGACAACGCAACCAATCTGGCCTTCTTACCTACCTGTGTTGATTCATCTCGTATAATGTCCGTCATCGTAGAAAGCGTTGCAGCTTCTATTCCTTTTGCAACATCAACAATAATCTGCCCTTCAGATATATATGGAGCTGCCACATGCGTTGTTGATCTGACAAACACAGAAGGAACTGCAAAAAGTAAAATATCTTTATCTGAGCAGACTGCTTGTACATCTGTTGTAAAAACAATTTCCGATGGAATGGTCATCCCAGGTAAATTGGGGTGAACTCTTTTCTCTGAAAACTCATCTATTTCTCTCTCAATGGCTGACCATACAGTAACCTGGTGGTCTGTTCTTGATAGCATATGCGCTAGAGCCATTCCCCAGATTCCAACTCCTAATACACCAATTCTGCTCATAAACTTCTTTTGTCCTTTTCTATTCAATATCTTTCCATAATCTACTGCTCATATTTTTATCTTTTTCTGCCTGTGCGGCTTACACACTTATCCGGTCTTTCAAGTCGCTTCCCGGTTTTTTTCATACGCAATTCAACTAAATCTTTTCGGATAAACTACATTGTCATACTCATACAGCTTTTCCTCAGATTCTCTCGCTACTCGCTCGACTCTGAAAACTACATAACCCCTTGTAAAATCCATATTTTATGTACTTTTCAAACCCGAATGTTTTTATCACTTATCTCTACCCGAAACAGAAAATCAATAATTTTATCATCTTCCGCATTTCTCGATTTCGTGTTCAAATACCCCCTATTTCGTGTTCAAATGAGCTTCTCATTATCGCCTATATGTCTATCCAAAACAGGAATTTCAAGCCGCATAAAGTTCATTTTCCATGAGTTTTTCGGTCATTTTAGTCCACGATTTACGGACTGACGCTTTAGGGTAGACATTATCGTATAGGGCCTTTGATTCACGCAAAAACTCTGGACTGAAGATGATATTGTCACAGTGGAACTTCTCACGCACGGAAGCTGTATAACCAACCGGAATGGTACTCTTAATGACCATAATGGCCTCCGGGTTGTATTCGATGACCAGCTTGATTACGGCCTCCACTGCGGAAGTATCAAAGAAATTCTTCTTGCTATCGTAGTTTGTAGGAGCAGCGATGACCACAAAATCAGCATCGGTATATGCTTCTTTAGCATCCAGCGTAGCAGTCAGATCCAGATCCTTTTCCGCCAGATACTTTTCAATATATTCATCCTGAATCGGAGATTTTTTATTGTTAATCAGTTCCACTTTTTCAGAAATGATGTCCACAGCCGTAACTTTATGATGCTGGCTTAAGAGCGTTGCGATAGACAGACCTACATAACCGGTTCCGGCCACAGCTATTTTTAAATCTTCAAAATTTCTCATAATGTTTTTCTCCTCTCCCACACTGTAGGTGCCCAACTCTTGCCGGCTACTTAATTACCGCTTTATCCGCGGAGAACACTTTTACATATAAAACGCCTTATACCACTCGGCAAAACGTCTCAATCCGTCTCTTAGACTCGTACTTGGCTTAAAGCCAAAGTCCGTCTCCAATGCACTTGTGTCTGCATACGTCACAGGCACATCGCCTGGCTGCATCGGCACCAGTTCCTTGTGCACCTCGAAGTCATAATCTTCCGGCAGCACACCGGCACGAACCAGTTCCTCGCTCAATATCTGCACAAAATCCAGCAGATTTTCTGGGCCTGTTATTGCCGATGTTATAAACCTTGTATGGCGGCAGCGGCAGTCCATCTTCACCAGTCGCCTTATCCGGCGCTTTCTTCATAATCCGGATAACGCCCTCCACAATGTCATCCACATAAGTGAAGTCACGCTTGCAGTTACCGTAGTTAAAAATCCGAATGGTCTTATCCTCACGCAGTTTATTGGTAAATCCAAAGTAGGCCATGTCCGGACGTCCTGCTGGGCCATAGACTGTGAAAAAGCGCAGGCCCGTTGACGGAGTGTTGTAGAGCTTGGCATAGGCGTGAGCCAGCAGTTCATTGCTCTTTTTGGTCGCCGCATAAAGGCTTACCGGATTGTCAACCTTGTCATCAGTACTATACGGCACCTTTTTATTGGAGCCGTACACGCTGGATGAGCTTGCATAGACCAGGTGCTCCACGCCAAGTTCTCCATTATCATAAGAATGACGGCAGGCTTCGAGGATATTATAAAAACCAATCAGGTTGCTCTCTATGTATGCATCTGGATTCGTAATGGAATACCGAACACCAGCCTGTGCTGCGAGATTGACTACAACCTGCGGTTTATACGTTTCAAAGATTTCTGTAATCAACGCCTTATCAGCAATGCTGCCCTTAATAAAAGTAAATGAAGGATTTTAAGACAGTTCTGCCAGTCTTGCGTCCTTCAGCCTTACATCATAGTAATCATTCATTTTGTCGATGCCGATGACGGTTACATTCTCCACATCGGCATAAAGACGCTTGACCAGATTCGCTCCAATGAATCCGGCTGCGCCTGTGACCAATATTGTTTTGCCTTTTAATTCTATACAATTCATATCTGTTGCTCCCTTATCTGTTAAAATCCTGTATTTGAACACTGTGTTATTCAGCTATATGACTTCACAGCAATACTTCAATGCAGCCAAATCATAATAAATAGCCACAGCAGATCCGATATTCGGAACAGGTATTTTAAAACAGTGTGCATTGTGAAGTTCAAATTCCAGGTCATTGATCCTGGTAACTCCCTCCACCTTTGTCTCATCCATGCATCCATTACCGTTTGCTTTACAAGCTATATGATATTTAATTTTCTTACTATTTCGATGATATTCTGTCAGTTTATATACAAAGGTTTCGTAACCTCCATAGGCTCCGAGGGACTTTGCTCCAACGATAAACACATGTTGCATCACTCATGAACTCCCGCTCTTTAGAATCCAAATATATCTTGTAATCGTTTGTTTTCCCTAAAAAAGATTTTTGTCCATATGCCCTTTCAATGTTTTACTCCACCCTCACAACAACCGTCTTTCTTTCCGACTCCAGTCCTTCCGAGTCTTTCGTATATATCCTAACGGGGTATTCCCCCGGTGTATTCAAATCCACATTTCCTTCCATCACAAGGTTGGAAAACAATGCTTCCCTGCTGTCCTTATCGTCTGTGATGCTTCTGATGCAGTCATTCCAGTTCACGCTCTCCGCTCCGGCTGATACCGTCAGCGTTTCTCTGCTCAATCTAAGGACAGGCGCTGCATTCTCCCGGGGGACTTCCTCCGGGTTCCTGTCTGCGCCTGCTTCCTGCTGTTCGTCATTCTCCTGCTGTCTGTCGTTTTCCTGTTGCTGATCCGCTTCCTGGCCCGCGGCATTGCCGTCTTCCTGGCCCTGGCGGTCCTGGTTCCCCTGTTCTCCGTCTGCTTCCTGGCCGTCATCTCCGGACATACTTTCTTCCGGATCCGTCTCTGTTTCAGTTTCCGGTGCGGTCTTATCTGTCTCCGGTTCCTGCACATCTTCCGGCTTTCTGTCCGCCTCACAGGGAAAAATACGGGATGCCTTCGCCACATTGTTGGAGCGGTCCAGCGCTGCATAGGTTACGATCACGTCTCCCTTTGCAGTGTCCGATATTTTTTCAATCAGAAGGGTGTCTGATACATCTCCGTCCCGGCTGTCCACAGCCCTAACCCCGCTTAACAGCAGATCCGTATCCATCCCTTCCGTATAAACCGTGTCATTTTCCCCAAAGCTGATGACGGGCGCTGTCCGGTCCAGGCGCAGGTACAGAAATGCGCATACTACTAACAAAATCAAGTCCGCCGCACAAAAACCGATCACCACCCCTTTTACTTTCATCACGTTTCATCCTCCAGCAGTATTTCATAATCCACATCATCCCCCTGAGCTTCCGGCTCAGGGACCGTCTTCCCTCCGGCTTCCCCTGCACTTCCTTTTTTCATGTTGGATCCGCCTTTTTTATTCTCCGGGGTTTCCTTCTTTTTCTCTTTTCTCACAGGCGCTTCTTCCGGCGCCGGTATCCCTTCGCTTTCCCCGTTTCCGTAGTACTTGCCGTAATATTTCCCGTAGTACTTGCCGTAATAGCCTTTGCTGCTCATATTCACCTTGTTGAGCACACAGCCTAAGATGCGGCATCCCGCTTTTTCCAGCTGTCCTTTTACACTCTGGGCGAATTTATAGCTGATGGCGTTGGACTCGATCACGATCACCGCTCCGTCGCATTCCCGCGCCACTACCGCGCTGTCGATTACGCTTCCAAGAGGCGGCGTATCGATCACCACGCAGTCATAGTCTTTTCTCAGCGATGCCAGCATCATCTTAAAGTTATCGCTTCCCAGAAGTTCACTGGGATTGGGCGGCACCGGGCCCGCAAATATGATGTTGAAGTTTGGCACGTTAGTTTCACAGCATACCTCATCCAGATAGGCCTGGCCGCTCAGATAGTGGGACAGGCCGTATTTTTCGTGGCTGGCCTTATAACGGCCCCGCAGCACCGATTTCCTTAAATCCGCATCCACCAGAATGGTCCGTTTTCCCGCCTCCGCCATGGATAATGCCAGCTGGAAGGAGACGCTGGTCTTTCCTTCGTTGGGCGTACAGCTGGTGAGGGAGATCACTTTCACATTTTTTCCCGCAAACTCCAGATTGGTCCGCAGGGTCTTATAGGCTTCCTTTGTCCTGAAATCCTGTTTTTCGATCGCTCGTATTATTACACTCTGCATCCTGCCGTTCCTTCCTTCCCATCAGGCCTTTTTCCTGATTTTCTTCCTGTCCTTCTTTTCCCCTTCATTTAAAGGAATCAGGGACAGGGTCGACAGGCCCAGGTATTTCTCCACATCTTCCGCTGTCTTAATGGTATCGTCCATCAAATACACGGCCACCGCGATCGCTGCCACTAAAACAACCCCGATCAATCCGCCGAGCACCGTCATCTTCCCCACGCTGGGGCTGGATTTTCTGGTAGGCATATCCGCTGTTTCCGCCACATTCACCGCTTCGATGTCCATCACATTTGTGATATGGATGGCAGAGGCTTCCCGGATCGCGTTGGCGGTTTCCATGGCCCGTACCGGATCTCCATCCCGGACTGTGATGGAAATGATACGGGTATCTGTGGTGGCAACCACATCCACCTTCCCCTTCAGTCCCTCATAGGTCATATCCAGGCCCAGCTGCTGGATCACCTCTTCCAGCACAAACCTGCTCTGAATCAGTTCCGCATAGTCTTTGGTCAGCTGGGTGCCCATCTGCAGATCCGAATAGGTAACATTGGTGTTGTCCTGCTTGTTCAGGATATAAATCTTGGTGGTGGACTGATAGGTGGGGGATATCACAAATTTGCTGAACATAAATACGATCAGTGCGCTAAATACCCCCACTGCAATCATCAGCGGTATTTTGGATACGAGAACCATCAGGACCTCCCAAAGGTCAATTTCAATTTCATCTGATGGCTGGTTATACTGGTTCTCCATCTGCTTTT
>CABSCP010000037.1 GCA_902476265.1 uncultured Lachnospiraceae bacterium | reverse complement strand
TAATAAAGGGATGGGAAGCCTTGAAAAATGAGGGCTGAGAATTCCGAGAACTTATAATACAAAACAGGAGGTTTTTATCATGAGTCATCTCAAAAAAGTAGCTGCCTTCGCAACATCATTCTGTGGTTCCGCCTGCGGCGCCGCTGATCCCGCGCCCGGAGAGAAACCGGTATCCGCCTGTGGTTCCGCCTGCGGCGCCGCTGATCCTGCGCCCGGAGAGAAACCGGTATCCGCCTGTGGTTCCGCCTGCGCTGCCGCTGATCCTGCGCCCGAAGAGAAACCGACATCCGCCTGCGGCGCCGCTGATCCCGGTCAGGAAATTCCCCAGTAAGAAAGGATATCGGAAATGAAACCCTTCTTCGCCTTTCAATGGCATATCACTGACGAATGTGATCAAAGATGCAGACATTGCTATATTTTTTCAGAGGATAAAAATATCCGTCCGGAGCAGATGGCATATGCCGATATGGAAAAGGTGTTTGTCAGCTGTAAGGATATGTGCAGAAAAATAGGCCGTACCCCCTATTTTTATATCACCGGCGGCGACCCTGTTTTGCATAGGGATTTCTGGAAGTTATGCAGTCTGTTAAAAAAAGAGTCGATTCCTTTCGCTATTTTGGGAAATCCGTTCCACCTAAACGACGAGGTCTGTAAAAGGCTTCACGATTCCGGCTGTCGGAAATACCAGCTGTCTCTGGATGGAATGGAGGAAACCCATGACCGTTTCAGAAAGCCCGGTTCCTTTAACGCCACCGTTGAAAAAATTGACTGTATCAGGCGCGCCGGAATGTATTGCGCCATCATGTCCACCGTTTCCAGTGCAAACAAAGAGGAATTTCCTGATCTGATTGATTTGGTTGTGGAAAAAAACGTGGATGTTTTTGCCTTCGGACGCTACTGCCCCACCAGTGGGCAAAAAGCGGAAGAATATCATATTCCACCGTTGGAATACAGAGCCTTTCTGGAAAAATGCTGGGCAAAATACAATCAGTATCGGGACCGACACACCACTTTTCAGTTAAAAGATCATCTCTGGACTCTTTTCCTGTATGAAAAAGGGATCTTTAAAATACCGGAAAATGCACGGAAAGACATGATTTATGACGGCTGCCACTGCGCGATCAGCCATATGACCATATTGCCCACGGGAGATGTGTATGCCTGCCGGAGAATGGACAGCCGGGTGGGAAATGTATTGGAAACACCCATATATGATTTATTCCTGGGTTCAGCGGCGGAAGCCTACCGGGATTTTGACAAGTTTGAAAAATGCGGCCGCTGCGAACTGCGCGGCTTTTGCAGAGGCTGCCCTGCGGTCGCTTTTGGCTACACAAAAAACAGTTACGCGTCCGATCCGCAGTGTTGGAAAGACATAGAAATATCGTAAAAAGTAAGGAGATATGATGGACGTAGAAACCTGTTTAAAAAAGCTGGAGTTTGTGGGTGTATTGAATTTTGCGACAGTGGACCGGTATGGGAAACCGCAAATCAGAAATATCAGCGCGATTCATTATGAGCCGGATTCCATGTATTTTTTCACCGCAAGAGGAAAAAATTTCTGCGAAGAGCTGCTGGCAGACGGAAATGTCCAGATTTTGGGCTATACCAGGTATAAGGAAATGATACGTCTTTCTGCCAAAGCCCAAAAAGTCCCGGAGGAAGAACAGGCAGCCTGGATTGATATCATTTTTGCAGAACAACCTTATCTTGCCAATCTCTATCCCGGCCGGACCAGGGAGATCGGAATGGTATTCTGCATTAAAAACGGAGAAATCGAATATTTCAATCTGGGCGTAAATCCCATTTTCCGCCGGACTTATGTCTTAGGGAGTGGACAATTACAGGAAAAAGGGTATTATATAACTGAAGCATGTATTCGCTGTGGCGCATGTCTGAACAACTGTCCGCAGCGATGTATCCGGCCGGGAACTCCCTATGAAATCCTTGCAGAACACTGTCTGCACTGTGGAAATTGTTTTGAAAAGTGTCCGGTCCACGCCGTAAAAAAGCGAAACGAATGATCCGATTCCATGAGAAAGGGGCTGCGTCATGATCATCAATACAGGCATGAGGACCGATATCCCGGCATTTTATTCCGAATGGTTCTGCAATCGGTTAAAGGAAGGCTTTGTCTATACGAGAAATCCTTATCATCCCGGTCAGGTGACAAAATACAGCCTCTCTCCCCATGTGGTGGATCTGCTCGTTTTTTGTACCAAAAATCCCGCTCCCATGCTCCCCCGCATGGACTTGCTAAAGCCCTACGGACAATATTGGTTCGTCACCATCACCCCATACGGAACCGATGTGGAACCCTATGTGCCTCCGAAAGAAAAGGTCATGGAAGATTTCCGCACCCTGTCCGGCATCGTGGGCGCTGACAGCATGGGATGGCGCTATGACCCCATCCTGATCACGGAAACCTATTCCCCGGAAAGACATATCCGTGATTTTGAAAAAATGGCGGAAACGCTTGCCGGATACACTCATACTTGCGTGATCAGTTTTATCGATCTGTATCAGAAAGTCCGTCGGAATTTTCCCCGGGCAGTAGAAGTGTCAAAAGCGGACCGGATCTTTCTCGGAAGAGAGTTCATCCGAATCGCCCGAAATTACGATATGGTGATCAGGCCCTGCGCCGAAGGGGATGAGCTATCCGAATACGGCGCGGACTGCAGCGGCTGCATGACGCTGAAAACCTACGAGACCGCTCTCCACGCCAGGCTGAATGCACCGAAAATGAAATCCCAGCGGGCGGAATGTGCCTGCCTGCTGGGAAAAGATATCGGCCAGTATGATACCTGCGCCCATTTATGCAAATATTGCTACGCCAATGCCGACGAAGATGCGGTAATGCGGAACCGGAAACTGCATAATCCGCTGTCTCCTTTTTTGGTGGGTGAATTAAAAGAGGACGACCGCATCCACGTCGCCGAACAGGAAAGCTGGAAAAACAACCAGCTCAGTTTGTTCGATTTTCTGTAAAATCAGGCGCATTTAATCACACTCTTTCCAGGCTTTCAGAAAGGCCGCGCCTTTGATACAACCGTCCCACTCCACACGGGAAAAGCCGGCCTGACGCAGCAGCGACATTTCATGTTCTGCCGTCAGCGGCGTATCAAAATGAATAAAAACATCTTCCGGGATTCCCTGTTCTTCCCGCTTCTTCCGGCAAAATTCCGTCAAAATCCGCTCTTCTTCCTCACAGCAGGCCAAATAATCCGCCTGGATATAAATGCCGCCCGGTTTGAGCGCGCGGAGGATTTTTTCAAACAACCCCTTCTTTTTCTCCGGTTTAAAATGGTGCAGTGTTTCAAAGGAAACCGCTGTGTCGAACTGCCTTTCCCCAAAATCCGCCTCAAAATAATCCGCACAGACCGTTCTTACCTGCGGAAACTTTTCTCCCAGACGTCCCAGCATCTCAGCCGACAGATCAATTCCCGTCACCGCCAGCCCCGGAGTTCTTCGAAAGATTTCCTCCAGTTCCAGTCCCGTGCCGCAGCCAAGGTCCAAAAGGGTCTTTGCATGTTCCGGGATCAGCTTTCCCATCTGCCGGTAGGCATCCGCCCAAAATGCCATGTGCTCTTCATACCCTTCCAACCGGGCCGCAAAAAATTCCGTCATTTCTTCCAGCGGCTGTTCCCTGATTTCCGCCAGCCATTTTTTCAAATCTGCCATATAGGCGGGAATATCTTCCCTGATTAAAAATTGATCCTGCATACGCTTTTCCTCTCTCCATCCCGAGCTCCATAAAAATTTTCGGTATTATTTTTATTTTACCATATCACCTGCCCTTTTTCTACCGGTTCATCAAAGCCGCCTGCTATGGTAGACGAATTTCTGTCTGTATGTTATACTTTATTTCAAGACATTTTCGTAGGTTTCAATCAGGTAATCCGAAATAAGTGAAAGTTCGATGTGAAAATAGTGTTCCTTCGGTATATTTTGATAACGAATGTCTGTTTGATAAACATGACATAGGATTGAGAGGGCTGGACATGCTTGATATTTTAAGCTTTTCAGGGGATTCCATATGGGAGCATCGTATGAAAGAGGAATCTAATTATTGTGACAGCAATCATATATATACCATTACCTATGCGGTTGCGCAGCTGGTTTTATCAGAACTTTCGCCCTGTGATTTGGACGGAAACAGTAAGCTGACCATTGACTTAAACATAGAACAGGACATGCATGGCAAGCCGGGTTATAACTGTGACAAGTTCTTCAAGGTTTCCTTTTATAATCTGGACAGGGAAACCTCGCTTTCCCTTTATCAGTATAAAAAATACGATCTGGAATTTCGAAGGGAGACTGCGAACCTGCTGTTCGATATATTGGTGGAAATTGATAGAGAGAATCAGAATAGAGCGGGACTTGCGGATAAGAGAGCTGCAATTTTTGAGAGGCTTGAAAAAGCCCGTTTTTATAAAGAGATCCCTTTAGACCGGTTATCCAAAAAATCGAAAAACCGAGCTTATAAAGCAGTCCTTTATCAATGTATCGGACAGGAAATTGGGGAAGGTATCCGTTGTGATTTGTACAATTGCAAAACAAACGAAACGATAAAATCAGAATGGATTACTCCGATTCCCGGATACATTAACCGGCCGCGCCTGATTAAAAAAACCATGTGGGACGAAAATGAATTTAAGGTGGTCTGGAAGGGCGCTCGGGAAGATACAAGCGTTGCCGTGATATAAAATCCAACACAGAGGAGCAAATAGCTAATGGTAAATGCTCGGCTTGCAGCAGATCTGCTTGTGAGGATAAATTCCAAGTTGACAAATTGTAAATTAGAATTGACCGAGCAGAGCGAGGGATGCTTCTTGACCGTGAGGTCAAGAAGATGGGCTATGTAACAATTTAGAATTGACCGAGCTGAAAGCGAGGGATGCTTCTTGAACGATAGTTCAAGAAGATGGGTTATGCAACAATTTGTCGAGTCGGAAATGTCCAACTTTGGGATGTGGCGTAAGTGGTAAAGCGGTCGAGATGAGGGCTCTCGGCGATTGTGAGTTCACCCCTCACCATCCCCACAAATTCCAGCTTATCGGATAGAAAAATTTAAAATTATAAAGGAGAGAGTGAAGGTGTTGGAGTCTGTTTGTGGCGGAATAATATTCCTTGTGTTAGGCATATTTTTCTTTTTGAAGCCCCAGTTGGTTTGGAAGCTGACAGAAGAATGGAAATCTTATCGTGCGGATGAACCGTCTGACCTCTATCTAATAAGTACAAAATTTGGTGGTATTTTGTTTGCTCTGTTAGGAGCCATAATGATTCTGCTGCCGTTGATTTTAGAGTGACGAATCCAAGCTTGACAAACCCGACGAATTGGAATTATTTGAGTAAATAAGAAAGAATAGAAAGGGAAGAGATCAATGGATGTTTGGAATACCTTATATGATGCGGCCCTGAAAGTGCAGAATGACAGAACTGTTTCCCCTTTTATTGATGCAGGGGGTGTATCTGCCGCTGTTTTGACAAAAGCGGGGAATATTTATGTCGGTGTATGTATTGACACCGCATCCACCCTTGGAATGTGTGCGGAAAGAAATGCGATTGCCAATATGATAACAAACGGCGAAAGCCAAATTGATAAAGTAGTTGCGGTAATGCCTGATGGAAAGGTGAGTTCCCCCTGCGGCGCCTGCCGTGAATATATGATGCAGCTTGATAAAGACAGCGGTGAAATAGAAATCTTACTTGACCTTGAAAGCAGAAAAACAATACGTCTGAAAGAATTGATTCCCGATTGGTGGGGCGCCGAACGATTTCATGTTGTCTGACAAATCCAATTCGAAGATTAAGAGAAATTATTTTGATATTGAGGAGAAACAGCGAATGGAGATTAAGAGATATGACAGAAATTTTTCAGTGTGTAAGATATCTGATTTTAGCGGAGTGAATCTAAATGATGAATTTGTCTTTATCGGGAAAACCGATGACGAATTATCGGTAGTATGCTGCACGGAAAATATTCCGGAAAATGCCATTGCCAGAGATGACGGATGGAAAATGATGAGGATTCAGGGCGTTCTTGATTTTTCTTTAATCGGTATCCTATCAAAAATTTCCGGTATATTAGCAGAAAACAAAATCGGTATTTTTGCTGTTTCTACTTTTAACACGGATTATATTCTCGTTAAAGCAGAAAATTATGGCAGAGCTTTAAAAGCACTTGCAGATGCCCAATACAAAATTGTTGGATGATATTACCGGCATAGTTACAGAATCAAAAGGAGGAATCACATGATAACCAAATATACGCACGAAACCGCTCTCGCCCTGTTATCCAAATACAATCAAGAGTCCTTTCACATCCTCCACGGCCTCACCGTGGAAGGCTGTATGCGCTGGTACGCGAAGGAGCTGGGCTTTGCAGAGGAGGAAAACTTCTGGGCCGTTGCAGGGCTTTTACATGATATTGATTTTGAACGTTATCCGGGGGAGCACTGCAGAAAAGCGGTGGAACTTCTGGAGGCGGACGGAGCCGAACCGGAATTGATCCACGCGATTGTCAGCCACGGCTATGGTCTGTGCAGCGACATTTGTCCCGAGCATCCCATGGAAAAAGTCCTGTTCGCCGCCGATGAACTGACCGGACTGATCGGGGCCGCCGCCAAAATGCGCCCTTCCAAAAGCGTCTTGGATATGGAAGTCTCCAGCCTGAAAAAGAAGTTTAAGGACAAGCGCTTCGCGGCCGGCTGTTCCCGGGATGTGATCAAAGACGGCGCGGACAGGCTGGGTTGGACGCTGGAAGAACTGATGGAAAAAACAATCCTGGCCATGCGTTCCTGTGAACAGTCTGTTCAACAGGAAATGGACCGTCTGGGACTTTCCTGAATCATGAAAGAGGAAGCCTCTATGGATTTTAACGCTGTTTATCACCCTGATATTCCGGATTTCCTTTTGGAATTTGCCTCTGCGGATGTCTGCAGGCGGCTTAAAGATGTGGGGATGGACTGTGGCTGTGAATATTCCGGTTTTCCTGTTTTTCACGACCGCCCAAAAGCCAGCCGTTATGAACACAGCCTGGGTGCAGCTCTCATCATCTGGCATTTTACCCGGGATATCCGCCAGTCGGTAGCGGGACTTCTGCATGACATCAGCACTCCTGTTTTTGCACATACCATCGATTTTCTCAATAATGATCATGTGCTGCAGGAATCCACTGAAGAAAAGACGGAGGAGATCATCTCTCATTCCCGGACGCTGCAGACTTTATTGAACAAATACGGGCTCACCACAGCCGATGTCTCTGACTACCACCGCTATCCCATCGCGGATAACGACTCCCCCCAGCTGTCTGCCGACCGTCTGGAATATACGCTTCGCAACCTGTTCCGCTACGGCGGAAAGACGGAGGCCCAAATCAGGCGTTATTATGAGGATCTTACGGTAGGTCAGAATGAATATAACCGGGAGGAGCTTCTTTTTAAAACAGAGGAATGCGCCCTTTCCTTCACCCTGAGCGCGCTGTCCCTTTCCCGACTGTATCTTTCAGATCCGGACCGTTACTGCATGCAATTTCTGGCGGAAATTTTAAAGACCGCCCTGGAGAAAAAAATCCTTTCCCGAAACGATCTGCATACCACCGAACCCGAAGTTTTACGAAAGCTGGAGGAAGCGCCCGAGACCGCCGCCCTGCTGCAAAAGTACCGTTCTTTTTCCACGGTAAAAACCGCGGTACATCGGCCGGAGGGAGAATACTGGTTCTGCATTCCCGCCAAGAAAAGATATATGGATCCGCTCATAGCCCATTCCGGAAGGGTGACCGCCTGTTGTCCTTCCGCTGCCGAAAACGTCCGCGCCTTGCTGGACATCCGCTTTGACTATTGGATCAGAGCGGATTCATAAAAGGAGGTAACACCTTGTCCCAAACCACCAAGAGGGCGCTGGCCGCGTCCTTAAAAAAACTGCTGCTGAAAAAATCCCTGGATAAAATCACCGTGATCGATATCGTGGAGGACTGCGAAGTTAACCGCCAGACCTTCTATTACCATTTCAAAGATATTTACGACCTGATCGAATGGACCTGCCTGGATGAAGCTTCCCGGGCCTTAAACGGGAAAAAGACCTACGATACCTGGCAGCAGGGCTTTTTGCAGATTTTTGAAGCCGTAGAGGAAAACAAGCCTTTCATCATGAATGTCTATCATTCCGTCAGCCGGGAACAGGTGGAAAACTATCTCTACCAGGTCACCTACGGTCTGCTGATCGGCGTGGTGGAAGAAAAGGCTGCAGGCAAAAATGTGCGGCAGGAAGATAAGGAATTTATCGCCCATTTTTATAAATACGCCTTCGTGGGACTGATGCTGGACTGGATCAAGGGCGGCATGAAAGAAGACCCTCAGAAGATTATCGACCGTCTGAGTCTGTTAATCCATGGGGATTTCACCCGTGCGCTGGATCATTATCGAACCGACAAAAGGTGACAAAATCAGTTATTTGTCCAAAATTTATACATTTTCCCGGCCGTGTCAAAAATTTCGACACGGCCGTTTTTCTGTCGATTGTGAAAGCCGAAAAAACACCGTATGATAACCTCAGAAAGCAAAACAAGGAGGTATTCACATGTATTATTCAAGCGGTAACTATGAAGCATTTGCACGGCCCGAAAAGCCGAAGGACGTTGATAAAAAGAGCGCATATCTGGTAGGTTCCGGCCTGGGCAGCCTGGCAGCTGCGGCATTTCTGGTGCGTGACGGTCAGATGAAGGGCGAACACATCCATATTTTAGAGGCGCGTCCTCTGCCCGGCGGTTCCTGCGACGGCATCAAAGATCCCACCAGAGGCTTTGTCATGAGAGGCGGCAGGGAAATGGATAACCATTTTGAATGTCTGTGGGATCTCTTCCGTTCCATCCCTTCTCTGGAAACCGAAGGCGTCACTGTCCTGGACGAATATTACTGGCTCAACAAACATGACCCCAACTATTCCCTCTGCCGTGCCACGGTAAACCGCGGGGAGGATGCGGGAACGGACGGCAAATTCGCCCTTTCCGATAAGGCGGCCATGGAAATCATGAAGCTGTTCTTCACTCCGGATGAGGAGTTGTATAATAAGACCATCGACGACGTGTTTGACAAGGAATTTTACAAATCCAACTTCTGGCTGTACTGGCAGACCATGTTCGCATTTGAAACCTGGCATTCCGCTCTGGAAATGAAACTCTATATCCAGCGCTACATCCACCATGTGGGAGGCCTGCCGGATTTCAAGGCTCTTCGTTTCACCAAATACAACCAGTATGAATCCCTGATCCTTCCTCTGGTCAAATACCTGGAAGATCACGGCGTCCAGTTCACTTATAACACCAAAGTGACCAACGTCATTTTTGACATCCACGACGGCAAAAAGGTGGCAAAGCAGATCGTCTGCATCAAGGACGGCAGAGAAGAAACCATCGACCTGATCGAAGATGACCTGGTGTTCGTGACAAACGGCTGCTGCACCGAAAGTTCCGCTTACGGCGATCAGAACCATGTTCCGGAACTGAAAGTAAAAGACGGCGAAGGCGAATGCTGGCAGCTTTGGAAAAATATCGCCGCACAGGACCCTTCCTTCGGACATCCGGAAAAATTCTGCTCCGACATTGCGAAGAGCAACTGGGAGTCCGCTACCATCACCACGCTGGATGACAGGATTCCTCCCTACCTTCAGAAAATCTGCAAGCGGGATCCTTTCTCCGGCAAGGTGGTCACCGGCGGCATCGTCACTGTGAAGGATTCGGGCTGGTATATGAGCTGGACCATCAACCGCCAGCCTCAGTTCCACATTCAGCCCAAGGATCAGCTGTGCGTATGGGTTTACGGCCTCTACACCGACCGCCCCGGCGACTTCATCAAAAAGCCCATGAAGGAATGTACCGGTGTGGAGATCACGGAAGAATGGTTATACCATCTGGGCGTGCCGGAAGATCAGATCGAGGACATGGCTGCCAATTCCGCCATTTGCGTTCCCGTCATGATGCCCTATATCACCGCCTTCTTCATGCCCCGTGAAAAAGGCGACCGCCCGGACGTTGTGCCAAAAGGCTGCGTGAACTTCGCATTCCTGGGCCAGTTCGCGGAGACACCCCGTGACACCATCTTCACCATCGAATATTCCGTCCGCACCGCCATGGAAGCCGTTTATACCCTTCTGGATGTGGACCGCGGCGTGCCGGAAGTCTGGGGAAGCGTCTATGATGTGCGCTGCCTGATGGATGCCACCAATAAGATGATGGACGGCAAGAAGATCACCGACATCAAACTGCCCTTCCCTGCCGATCTGGTGGAGAAAAAGGCGCTGAAAAAAGTGAACGGCACCGTTGTGGAAGATCTGCTCCGGCGCTATCACCTGATCTGATGAAAAAGTGTGCGCGTTTTAGCGCACACTCGCGCCGAGCGCGACTTGCCGACAGGTAATATCTACCTTTCGCCCGAGTGCGCATCTACAGCGAAGCGTGTTTTTTTATCCGATAGGAATTGAAGTTTGGTAAGTAGATAAGCCCCTTACGGGGCTTACCCCTCTCAGAACCGAACGTGCAGCTTTCCCGCATTCGGCTCCCTGTAAAGCTTATACATCTACTGCTATCCGTATATACTGACATATATCCGTGGCAGGGCTAGTGGAAACTGTTTCATCAGTTCTTTATACCCTGTCTTCGTATAACTTTTCCTCTGGCTCCTTCTGTTTAACCAGTAGAACAGCCTGTACCGCACTACATTATAGAACGAGTTCAGGCTTGCTGAATTGTCAGTAATTCCATAATAATGATAGTAACCAACCAGAATCTCATTCAGTTTCTTCACCATCTTCTTTATTGGCAGATTCCTCATGTCCCTTATCAGTGCATTGATTTCTTTGCTTTTCTTTGCAAGTTTCTTCTTATTGGTTTTCCTCTTCACCCTGAACCGTCCTGTCTTGCTGTGGGAACAGTAATGCGTAAACCCGAGGAATGTGAATGTTTCCGGTCTTCCGTCTCCACGGGCTTTCCGGTTACTTTCTGCAAATCGACCGAATTCTATCAGCCTCGTTTTGCTTTCCTCCAGTTCCAGTCCAAAGTGCTTCATTCTGCGTTTTAGATGTTCATAGAATACTTCTGCATCTGACTTGTATTGAAAACATGCTACAAAGTCGTCCGCATATACTACGATTCCGGCATATCCCTTCATATGGGGCTTCACCTTCTCCATAAACCACCATACTAACACGTAGTACATATAGATATTTGCTATAATTGGAGAACAGACCGACCCTTGTCCTGATCCTTCTTCTGTTTCTTCATACTGGAAGTCTTTCATAATTCCTGCTTTTAGCATTCTCCGTACCAGTCTGGTTATGTTGGGGTCTTTGATTCGTGATTCTATGAACTTCACTATCCATTCATGGTCAAGATGGTCGAAGAACCCTTTTATATCTGCGTCCAATACCCAGTTTGTTTTCTCTTTTTCCAACATGGCATTGAGCTTTCTAAGCGCCTCGTGGCATCCTCGTCCCGGGCGGAACCCCATCATTTCGTCATAGAAATTTGGTTCATATACCGCTTCCAGTATTCTACGCAACGCTTCCTGTACCAGCTTATCCTCATAGCAATAGATACTAAGTGGACGTGTTTTCCCGTTTTCTTTCGGTATTTCCACTCTTCTCGCTGGTTTGGGCTTATACGCCTTCTGCTTCAGTCGCCTTTCCAGATTTTCCAGATTTTCTTCCAATTCTGCTTCGTATTCCTCTTTGGTTATCCCATCAATTCCTACCGCTTTCTTTCCGTCCATGTCCTTGTGACTCTCTCTCAGTAATTCCTTATTGATTAAATGTCCTATGGACGTGAACACCATGTCTGCATTTTCGCTTGATAGCTGTGATATTCTCGCCAATTTCGTTTCCATAGTTTCTCCCGTCTCTGTGTACAGACTATGTTTCCTCTTTGATATGACTTTACATGGCAGACCTGCGAGGACAAGTCCTTCTCGACTTCTACAGCCTTTTTTTCTGCTGTGTACTATTCGGCCATCCGACTTCTGCTGGTCATTTGTGGTTCTCCCTTCTTCAGTTGTTCCACATACCAGATATTCGCAACTTATCTGGAACCAGACAGACCTCCCCAGTTGATTTGAAATCCTTCCTTGCATGACCAACCTAAAACCCCGGGGAAGCGGCTGTATTCTCGCCATTATCGTTTACAGCCGTATTGCTTTCAGTGGATAGGAGCACCTCTTCCTTCCCGATTACATTTTGATATCGAGGCTATATGCAGTTATGCCTTGCAAGTTTCGCTGTCTACGCTTAGCAGTCAGTATCTCTACTGCCTGCCCAAGACTCGCTTGCTGCGGTACGGCTCATACCTTACAGCGTGGGACTTTCACCCACCGAACTTCAAACCCTTTGCTGGGCGCACCCTATCGGATAAAAAAAGAATCCTCCTCTGCGGCAATACAGAGGAGGATTCTTTTCGCCAAAAATATCCGTCCAGACTTCCAAAAGTCCACTGATGAATTTCTACCGGAATGTACTATCGTCCCCCAGCAGCCAGTCTTCCATCCTGACGGCGGGAATCCCCTCATATTTTCCCTGAAACGAGCCTTCTCTGTACAAAACAATTTTAGGATAGTTATTTCTAATTTCCAACAGGGGACCGAATTCTCTTTGAATGGTCGATTCGTCATTCAGCAAATAGCACACCTGCACATATAATTTATCGCCGTTCTTCTCTCCTACAAAATCAATTCCTTTTGTTCCCACACGGCCCACACAAATCTTATATCCTCTTCGGAGGAGTTCCAGGTATACGATATTTTCAAGTACTAATTCCATATTCTGCAGATTTTCACCCACAGCCGCTTCCCTCAGTCCGTGATCCACCACATAATATTTTTCGTTTACTTTCAGCATTTTCTTCCCGTTAATATCCTGGCTCTTCAGGCGTTAGAACAAATAGGCCTCCTCACAGGCTTTCAGATAGTTCAGAATTGTCTCCGGCGCAACAGTACGGTTCTCTGCCTTAAAAAACTTCGATATACTTGTGGCAGAAAAGCTCCTGCCCACATTTGCCAAAGCATAGGCAATAATGCGTTCCAAAAGATCCACGTCCCTGATATTATTACGCTTGACGATATCTTTGAGCACAACGGAGTTAAAAATATCCTGCAGGTAATTTTTACTGACTTCCGGCTCAAAATCAATGCTGGACAAAAAAGGCATTCCCCCATACCGAATATACTGTTCCAACGTATACTGCCCATTTATCAGCTTAAACTCTGCATAGGAAAACGGATAAACAATAAAAGAAACATACCGCCCCGCTATATATGTGGCGAGTTCACCGGATAAAAGCTGTGAATTAGAGCCTGTGATATAGATGTCTGCGTGAAATTTCACCCTCAGAGAATTAACCGCCTTTTCCCATCCCTGCACTTCCTGAATTTCATCAAAAAACAGATAAAATTTCTCTTTACTATCGCCGATTCTCTCAGAGACATATTCATGCAAAGCGTTATATTCACACAAATGTTGATTCCCCAAATCCTCAAAATTCAAAAAAACGGTGTATGGACTATTTATCTCATCACGGATTTGTTCCAACAGGACGCTTTTTCCACCGCGGCGGATCCCGGTCAATACTTTAATGATGTCTTTTCCGATGAATGGCCGGATTTTTGACAAGTAAGTTTCACGTATGATCATTATTATATCCCCCTTCCCTATACATCACATCATAAGATACATCCTATAATCAATTATTTTTTTATATTCTTATCAGATATAACTTACATCAATTCTTTTCTGATCACGGAGAATTCTAAGTAAAAAAATAATTGAGCGGGAATCCAACTCCCTCCGCTTGCTTTGTCTTACTGCCCCTTTTCCCCGTTTCTGCATTTTCGCTAAAAGCAGCCGCTGATTTGCCGAAAGTTCGTTATCCTCTAAGATCTATCCGGCGCTTTCCATTTTTTTGAACCGATTCTGACTCCCTTTATGAAGTATAATAACCGGATAAATGATGATGAATCGTTCTCGACCTTGCCATTCTGCAGCAAATATGACTGTGTTAAAATTCTTGCCATTCTGCCGTTGCCATCGCAGTATGGGTGTGTGTATACAAAATAAAAATGTAAAATCCCTGCTGTCAGCCATTTAATTTGTATCCTTTTACGATAAATATCCGTGTTTGGAGGCAAACTAAACTAAAATAGCATGGCCTCAGAAAATTTCTTTTTTTGCCGCCATGTATGGAAAGGAAGGTGATGCCCATGAATACAACGAAAGCTGTGCCCAATCGCTTAATCAATGAAAAATCTCCTTATCTGCTTCAGCACGCTTACAATCCGGTGGACTGGTTCCCCTGGTGCGAAGAAGCGTTTGCGAAAGCAAAGGCGGAAGATAAACCGATTTTTTTAAGCATTGGGTACTCCTAGTTGTGTTTTACAAATCCGTTTGCCACTGGTGTCATGTGATGGAACGGGAGTCCTTTGAAAATGAAGAAATCGCGGAAATACTGAATCGAAACTATGTCTGCATCAAGGTGGACCGGGAGGAGCGTCCGGACATAGACGCCGTTTATATGGCCGTCTGTCAGGCCATGACGGGACAGGGCGGCTGGCCGCTGACCGTTCTCATGACGTCGGAATGCCGCCCTTTTTTTGCCGGAACTTATTTCCCGCCTCAGTCCCGTTACGGACAGATGGGGCTGAAAGAACTGCTGAACGCTGTCCGATATCAGTGGAATCATAACAGAAACAATCTGTTGGACAGCGCTGCCCAAATGACACTCTATTTAAAAGAACAAGAACAGGCTGTGGTTTCCGGGAAACCGGAATCCAAACTGCTGCATCTGGCATTTAAACAGTTCGCGGGCAGCTTTGATCCCGAATACGGCGGGTTTGGCCGGGCGCCAAAATTTCCCACGCCTCATAATCTGCTGTTTTTGATGGAATACAGCATCCGGGAAAAAGAAAAACTGGCGCTGTCCATGGCGGAAACCACGCTGGTGCAGATGTACCGGGGCGGAATCTTTGACCATATCGGCGGCGGATTTTCCCGCTATTCCACGGATGAAAGCTGGCTGATTCCTCACTTTGAAAAAATGCTTTATGACAATGCTCTGCTGGCAATGGCCTACACAAAAGCCTATGTTCTGACCGGGCGAAAACTCTATTCCTATGTTGTCCGAAAAATTCTCGACTATGTAAAAGACCAGCTCACCGATACACAGGGCGGCTTCTACTGCGGGCAGGATGCGGACAGCGACGGGGTGGAAGGAAGCTTTTATGTGTTCACCCCGGCCGAAATCAAAACGGTTCTGGGTGCAGAACGGGGAGAATCATTTTGCAGGCGGTTCGGGATCACAGAGCAGGGAAATTTTGAAGGAAAGAGCATTCCGAATCTGCTGAAAAGCGAAAATTTTACAGCAGTCTGTGAGGAACGAAAGAAAGATTTTGAAGAGCTATATGAATACCGGCTGAAACGGACGTCACTTCACAGGGACGATAAGATACTGGTTTCCTGGAACGGCTGGATGATCTGTGCCCTTGCCCGGTCCGGCGCTGCGCTTGCCGAACCAAAATATGCGGATATGGCGATCCGGGCGGAAGCCTTCCTTTCCCGCACTCTCATAAAGAACGGGCGGCTGTCGGTGCGATACCGGGAAGGCCACACTGCCGGAGAAGGAAAGCTGGACGATTACGCCTGCTATATTCTTGCACTCATACAGCTTTATCAGGCAACCTTTGAGGCAGACTACCTGAGCCGGGCGATTGCCTGGACAAAGACCATGGTATCTCTTTTTTTTGATGAAGAGCGGGGAGGATTCTATCTCACATCCAAAGACGGAGAGCGGCTGCTGGTGCGTCCAAAAGAAACTTATGACGGAGCGATGCCTTCCGGAAATTCTGCCGCTGCCCGCGTTCTGCAAAAACTCTGGCAGATCACCGGCGATCCCGCCTTTTCCAAAATTCTGGAAAAGCAGCTGTGCTATCTGGCCGGCGCCATGCAGGGCAGCCCTTCCGGTCAAAGTTATGCCCTTCTTACCCTGATGGATGTGCACTACCCTTCAAAAGAACTGGTAGTTACGATTTCTCCCGCCTGTGATGCCGGCAAACAACAGGACATCTTTTCCCGGCTGCGCTTTCTTGCGGAAGCCACACCCGGTCTGTGCGTTCTGGTAAAAACCGCGGAAAATGCGGAAAAACTTGCCCGCCTTGCGCCTTATACCGAAGATTACCCCGTGCCGGAGTGTGACACTCTGTTCTATCTGTGCAGCGGCGGCCAATGTATGCCGCCGGTATCCGCTATAGAAAAACTTGAGGAAATACTGAAAGGAAAAGCCTGACGCAACGCGCCAGGCATCCTTTTGAATCATCTGCTCACCAGACAATAGGCCAGCACGCAAAGCAGCGCCTGCCAAATCACAAACCGTACCACCACCTGCGTGTCCGACCAGCCCTTGTTTTTCCGGAGATGATCGTGGATGGGCGTCCTGGTATTTTTGAGAATGCTGATTTTCAGATACCGTTTCAAAAACAGTTTGACCAGTCCCAGGCCGCCGTCAATGATCAGCACCCCTGCCAGCAGAAGATAAACAAAAGGCTGCCGGGACTTCAATGCCACAATGGCGATGTAAAAACCCAGCGCCCGGCTTCCGGCATCCCCCATGAGCATACTGCTGGGGGATGTATTGAAGTACAGATAGGCGAACAGCACAGCGATGAACAAAAAATTCGCCATTCCGTATTTCCCCAGCACTCCTCCGAAAAGCACCGAAAAAGACAGAAGCGTCACGCTGCTGACGCTGGCGCACAGCCCGTCCACCCCGTCGGTGCAGTTTGTCACGTTAACGGACACCCAGAACAGGATCACGCCCAAAACCAGATAAAGCGCCTTCGGGATCACCACCTCCCAGGTGCCGATCTCAATCGTTGAGGAATTGAAATTGATAAAAGTCGCCACCGCCACAATGGCGATCACCAGATCAATCAGACCCTTTTTATATTCGTTCCAGGGCGTGCCGGAAGCATCGTCCAAGTAGCCGCTCATCATCATGGCAAACAACAGAATTGCATAAATCACATACTCCCTGTCAACGGGCAGGAATAAAAAGCTGCCTGCCAGAAAGCAAAGCACGAAGGTAAAGCCCACGCCCCGCAGCTTGCCTTTGGAAAGCTCCCCGTTCACCGCAAAAGCCCGTCCCTGATCACAGGGAAGGAAAGGGAAGGGATGTTTTAACAAAAGAAAGGTGAGCACAAAGGTCACCAGCATCCCAAGCATGAGAATTTGATTGGAACTAAAATACTGTTGTAAGAATGAATACATTGTTTTTTCTTCCTTTTCTAAAATTTCAACAGATGATACAGTACCGGAACCAGCAGCGCCGGAAGCAGATTTCCCACCTTCACTTTTTTGCCAAAGGTCAGGTTGATTCCCACACAGAAAATCAATACCGATCCGATGCAGGACAGATCGGCGATCATCCCGTCGGACATATATTTTGCAATGCCCACGGAAAGCAGCGTGATTCCCCCCTGGTAAATGCCCAGAGGAATGGCGGAAAACAGGACTCCCAGCCCCAGAGATGCTGCCAGCACCATGACGATGATGAAATCCAGCAGCGCTTTGGCAAACAACATGGAATAGTCCCCCGTCAGCCCGTCCTGAATGGCCCCCACCACCGCCATGGCTCCCACACAGATGATCAGGGTGGAAGTAACGAAGCCGTCCACAAAACGCGAATCCTCCCGGGTATGAATCATGTTTCTGATTCGGGTTCCCAGCCCTTCGATATGAAGTTCAATATTCAGAGCCTCCCCGGCCAGACCCCCGAGCACCAGAGAAAGGATCACCAGCATGCTGCCCTGTGCTGCAATCGTCCCGTCCTGTCCGGCGTGCAGCATCCCCTGCAGCGCGCCGGATGCCCCGATAAAAATGGTGGCCACGCCGCAGGCCTGATTTAAAATGTCACAGAAGCGCTGCCTCAGACCGTTTTTTACCACAAGACCGATCCCGCCGCCGACCAGCACCGCCAGCACGTTCACAATCGTCCCAAGGCCTCTCATTGACCGGCACCTCCCTGCCGTATCTTTGTTTTGCCGACCGCATCCACCGCCAGTTCCAGCTGGCAGTCAAAAGGTTCCGTCTCCACATGCTCCCGCCTCGGTTCGGCCGTATCCACGCAGCCCATCCCCCGGTAAAACGCCTGGGTTTCCGCTGCGGAATGAGAGGAAATATAGAGCTTCTCCGCTCCTTTTTCCCCGGCCCACCGGGCCGCAAGAGACAGCAGTTTTTTCCCGATTCCCTTCCTTCTCATATCCGCCGACGCATGAAGGCAGGTCAGATCCAGATATTGGTTTTTGCTGCCGAAAGGCTGCCCTTCCACGGAGGCGAATCCTTTCAGCGCGCCGTCCTCAAAAGCGCCGAAAACCACGCCTCCCGTCCGGACGGTATTTTTCAGGCAATCCACCAGAAAAATATAATCCTTTTTTGTCCAGTCATCGATAAAAGGATCCTTGCGGATCACCCATTTCCCTTCTTCCCTGCGCCAGCAGTCCTCCACCGCCTGACGCCTGATAAATTTTTCAAAAAGGGGAAGTTCTATTTCTTCCTCTCTCAGTATCCTGTATTCCATCTTCTTTTCCTGTCCGTGCTCAGCGCATAAAATCCCGATACATCAGACCGGACAAAATGCCGCTGTTATTTTGATATTTCCCGCTTTTATAAGGATCATACTCCCTGATTTCTTTTCCTTCCCGATAAAATCCGGTCTCAAAAAGGCCGCAAGCTTCACTCGCGGTCCTTTTTTCTCTGTTCTGCATCATATTTTACCATAATTGGACAAAGATTACCATGCCCTGACTTTCATTTGCGCATTTCTCTTTTTATTTTCCCTCTGCTTCCAGCTTCTGGATCCGCTGTACCGCAAATTTTCCTGCTATCGCCGCTCCCGGCAGTCCTCCCGGCGGGTTGAGCCACTGTCCGGCCAGCACCAGATGGCTGATGCCTTCCACAAATGCGGACGGATAAGGCTGTTTCGCACTCATTTTTGTAATGGTATAGGACTGATAAAATCCTTTATAAGCGCTCATATAGCGTTCATAAGTCATGGGCGTCCAGGCATCCAGCAGGGTCAGTTTCCCTTTGCAGGCCGGAAAGCGTTCTTCCAGGAAGCCCTGGATTTTTCCCGCCAGTTCCGCCTTTTTCTGCCTGTACGCCTCCTGATCCCGGTACAGTTCCTTCCATACTTCATACAACTCTTCCGGACCGCCCATGAGCGTCTGAACGATCTGTCTGCCTTCCGGTGCAAACTCCGGTTCATAATCGTAAACTTTTACGGTCAGACGGTTTCCCACCGGCGGCGACAGTTCCAGGCCGCTGCAATCCAAAACTGCCTCCCGCCCGATCAGGTTTTCTCCGCTTTCCAGCGCAAACGCTGTCTGGAACGCACTGTAGATCGGATAAGCCTTCCTGTTTTGAAACACTTCTTTTAAAAAAGGAGACATGTTATCCTTTGAAAGAAGCTTTCCAAAGGTTACGGACAGATCACAGGCGGGCACCACATAATCGCCCAAAACCCTGGTCTGATCTTCCAGCAAAATGCCAGCGGCACAAAGTTCTTCCTTTTGACTGCCGGATTCCAGCAGGATCCGTTCCACTTTCTTCCCGGTAAAAATGCGCCCTCCCAGCTTCTCAAAAGTTTTTCTCATCCGCTGTGTCATGGCAAAGGAACCGCCTTTTGGTATACCGCCGTCCCCTCCCGCAAAATTGCCATAAGCCATGGGAAAACTGTTCGCCAGGGACTCTGCCGTACAAAAGTCCGAAATCATACACCGGATCAGTGGATGGGAAAAACGGTTCATCAAATCCCGTGTATCCGTCCCCTCATACTTTTTTAAAAGCTTCAGTGCGCTGCCCATGGTGAACAGCATTTTGATCCCTTCCACCGGACCAATCTGCTCCGGCGGCATTTTGGCGGGAATCTGCACCTTTTGCGCCATCCTGCAGGACTTGATCAGATCTTTTATCTCTGCCGCATCCTCCGGGGAAAGTTCCAGAAGTTCCTTCTCTGTCCGATCCAAATCTTTCCACAGCGTAATCTGCTGTCCGTTTAACTCTGACGTATACATGCTGTCTGCTTTATGAATTTGAATCCCGCTTCCCACGGCTCCCACCGTTTCCCATATCCGGTACAGTTCGCTGCCCGGCGTAGTTCCCATCATCCAGTGAATGCAGTTATCGATATGAAATCCCTGTCGGTTCCATCCGGTACATTCCCCGCCTGCCACCCTGTGCTGTTCATAAATTTCCGCTTCAAATCCGGCTTTTCGCGCATAAATTCCTGCCGTAAGTCCGCTGATGCCCCCGCCGATGATCAAAATTTTCTTCTTCATTTCCGCCTTTTCCCTGTCCTCTCTCTGCCTTCCTGTGCCATCTGCATCAGTTCTTCCGCCAGCTTCATAAAATCCTCCGTCTTTGCCAGCGCAATCCCCTGCTCCTCATCTCCCAGCACCATCAGACTGTCGCCGGGCAGGATATGAAAAAGATCCCGCGCCTTTTTGGGAATCACGATCTGTCCCCGGTCCCCCACCGTCACCGTCCCGAAAACATGCTTTCCCTTCGGCGGCACGGGAAAGCCCTCCTGTTTGGGATCAAATTTCACAAGATCATCCAGGGTCACGCCATACAGTTCCGCCAGCGCCATACTGTTTGTCAGATCCGGCGCCGTTTCTCCGTTCTCCCACTTCGCAACCGCCTGCCTGGACACGCCGATCTTTTCCGCAACCTCCTCCTGGGAATATCCGTTCAGTCTCCTCAGATGCTGCAAATTCACAGAAATCATACTTTTCACTCTCCTTCTTTTTCTGATCATAACACGGATAAAGACCGGATACCACCAACCCCAAAAGGCATTTTATGTTAGCATTGGTTGCGGATTAACATAAAAAAAGACAGGGCCGCAATGCAGTCCTGCCGTTCTTCTTTCTGCCGCGGTCCTAATTCCGATTCCGACGTTATTTCCCCCGCGTAAAAATAATGCCGTCCACCAGTTCCTCATGAGGATGCATAGCGTCAGACTGAAATATATCGATTCTGTGAATGTCGCTGCTCCTGTCCGAAAATGCCGGAAAAAGGAACCCGCACTCCGGTTCTCCCGGCTCATAATCGCTATGCAGCGGACACACCGCGCAGATGATGAATTGATAGATTTCTTCCGATTCCCACAGCCGTTCCCCGTCGGCGGCCTTTATGGGCACGTCGTAACTCCCGTAAAAAAAGTACACTCCATAATCTCCCGACGCCCGGTATTTCTCTCCGAACACTTCATAAAATACATCCAGCATGGCGTCATTTTTCAGTTCGCATTCCTTCAGCCCCATGAGGAGCTGCCAGGCACTCCCCGCCTTCTCATCCTCCGGGCCAAATTCGTATTCTTTCAGATTTACATTTGTCCTGGAAAATGGAATGGCTTTTGCAATTTCCAGCTTGCTCTGCTGCTCGCTGACGGAAAGCTTTCCGAAATGCGTGTGAAAGGTTCCGTCCACAAAGCCGTCCCCGTCCAGATAAGCCCCTGCAATCCTGCTGAAACAGTTTCTTTTCAGCGTCATTCGTCTGGTGAGTTCCAGCATATCCTCCCGGTTAATCGTTCCTGTTTTCAAGTGAATTCCCCCATTATTCTCGTTTGTCTTCCCCTCAGTTTTAGCATAAATCGGAACCCGGCACAAGCCTTTTATCTTTCCCCTTGACAATAGTGCGAAATCGCACTATACTGACAATCAGTACGATTTCGCACTATTTTGAACCGTTATGGGAGGATACGTCATGAACCGTTATTTAGAACAGATTGAACAGATCAACACCGCCTACAGCAAAACCAGCGCCGCTTACGGCAGATGGGCAAAGACTCAGGGACTGAATTACAATTCCCTGCTGATGCTCTGTATTCTGGAGGAAAAAGGGACCTGTACCCAGAAGATGATCTGTGAGGAGCTGCTGCTGCCAAAATCCACGGTCCACAGCATCCTGCTGGACTTTATGAAAAAGGGATATATGGCGCTGGAAGCAGCGCCGGACAATAAAAAAGAAAAAGTTGTGGTTTTGACGGATGCCGGAAAAGCGTTTTCCGACGAGATCCTTACAAAACTTCACAAAATGGAGGTTCGGGCAATGGAACGGCTTGGCCCCAGGTTGAGCGCCCAGCTGGTTCATACCACTGTTTTATATTATGAATACTTTCAGGAGGAAACCGATTTAAATCATGAATAATTCACTTTCCAAAAAATTCAATCTGCCGTCCATGTTGGCATTCACCCTGCCAAATGTGATCATGATGCTCTTTTTATCCATGTACACCATTGTGGACGGGATGTTCGTATCCCGCTTTGTGGGCACCACGGCCCTCTCCAGCATTAATATGGTCTATCCCGCCATCAGTGTGGAAATGGCGCTCGCCATCATGATTTCCACCGGCGGCAGCGCCATCATCGCGATCCGGCTTGGGGAAGGCAGGCTTCAGACGGCGAAGGAGAACTTCTCTTTTCTGGTACTTGTGGAATTGCTTCTGGGCATTCTCGTAGCGGTTCTGGGCATCCTGTTTGCGGAACCCCTTCTGCATCTTCTGGGGACCACGGAGGCACAGTTTGAAACGGGAAAAACCTATCTCGTCATCCTGATGGCCTTTTCCCCCTTTTTCTTTCTGCAGACCGCTTTCCAGACGTTCTTCGTCACTGCCGGGAAACCTGTGCTTGGGCTGACAGTCACCGTGCTCGCCGGGCTCACCAACATGGTGCTGGATTATGTGTTCATCGTGCCTTTGCAAATGGGAATTGCCGGCGCTGCGCTGGCCACGGGGATCGGCTATTCCATCCCTGCCCTCACCGGGATTTTGTACTTCTTTCTCGCAAAAAAAGGCTCTCTGCACTTTACCGTGCCGAAATTTGACGGGCTGGTGCTGCTCCGTTCCTGCACCAACGGTTCCTCTGAAATGGTGAGCAACCTGGCGAATGCGGTCACCACCTTTTTGTTCAACCTGATTTTTTTAAAATATTATGGAGAAGACGGAGTGGCATCCATCACCATCGTGCTGTATTTTCAGTTCGTATTCAGCGCCGTTTACTTCGGCTATTCCAGCGGGATCGCGCCGGTCATCAGCTTTAAATACGGCCACGGCGAACATTCCCAGCTGAAAACGCTGGTCAAAAACAGTCTGATTCTGGTGTCGGTCTGTTCCGCTGCAACCTTTGGACTGTCCTTTTTGGTCATGAAAGCGGCCCTGCCGTTTTTTGCAGGGCCTGATTCCGCCGTCTATCGGATAACCATGGACGGTTTCCCTTATTACGCTCCGGGCTTTCTTTTCATGGGAATCAGCATTTTTGCATCCGCCATGTTCACCGCTTTTTCAGACGGCCTGATTTCAGCGGTGATCTCTTTTGCCAGGACCTTCATCTTTCTGGCGGGCTGTATCCTGCTGCTGCCTCCACTCCTTGGGAAAAACGGGCTTTGGATGGCGGTTCCTGCCGCTGAAATCCTGGGATTTGTGATTTCCGTTTTCTTCTTAGTGAAAAAGAAAAAGACCTATCATTACGGGGGAAAAGAATAATCGTACCCTTTTCAGAGTTTGGAAGCCTGAAGGTTAACAGAGCAGCTGCCTTCGGCTTCCTTTATTAATTTTACAGCATTCTGCAGCCCATTCTCCTGCTTTATTTTTTTCGATAATTCCCGCGCTTTCGCCGCTCTTTCTTCATAATGCAGTTCCATATCCCGAATACGTTCTGTCACGTCTGCTTCCGTGACTTTATTTCCATCGATCGGTTTTCCTGCCACTCCCAGTTTAAAAAGGGAATCGGCAAATCCGATCTGATCCAGAACATGGGGGACCGGAACGGATGGCACTCCATAAATCAGAGTTGCCGCCGCTGTGCCAAATCCGCAATGATGGAAGACCATGCTGCATTTTTCAAATAAATAACTGTGGGGCACGGAGCCCACGGCAAGCATGGAAGCGGGCAGTTCATATTCTTTTAATGTTTTTTGGAAGCCCTGAATGACGGCGCGGTGTCCCGTTTTTTCAAATGCTTTGACAAACAGATCCAGTTTTTCAGTTTCTGCTTCCTCTTCAAATGACATGGCGCCCAGGGCCAGCAGTATAGGGGGTTCTCCGTTTTCCAAAAAGTCTGCCAGCTTTTTATCGGGTTGATATTCTTTTGATTCCTGATACCAGAAGCCTGTCAGAATATGCTGCGGCCCCCAATAGGGATCGGGCTCTTTCACATATTTGCTGATCGGAATCAGGTCCAGCCGCTTTGACATGATCTTTCCGATATCTTTTGCAGGTTTTAAGTGATACTTTTTCCGGATTTTATTGTAGGGCCTGGCCATCTGCGCCGCTATGATCCCGCCGATCAATTTCTCCGCAAGCGTTTTTTCCTTTAATTCCCGGGGGATCATTTCTGTCTGTAAGGTGACATTCACTGTTTCAATCCCCAGGACTTCTGCTTCGGTGGCTCCCATCTGGGAATGTGACACGATAATCAGATCCATTCCGACACAAGCGTCATAAACGTCCTCTGTGGAGTTTACGATGATTTTAAAAATGAATTTCATGGTCTTTAACATACAAAGAACCGGGTTTTTATTTTTGCCGCGGATCACTGCCGCTTCTTTTTCAATATCAATGTCCGGTCCGATGGGCACAAACCTGTTATTTTCCGATTCCACCAGTTCTCTCCAGCAGGGATGCGAGCCGATTACAACCTGGCAGTCATTTTTATTGAGTTCCTGTGCCAGGTAGATGTATGGCTGCACATCTCCCCGGGTTCCCATCGTGAATATGGCAATTTTTTTCATGAAGTCCCCTCATATTTTCATTTCCTGAAATGTATCCGCCATTCCTGCCACGAAATTCCATTGTCGTTTCATATAGTTATGTAAGGCGTCCGTACTGTTCTTATAAGCTTCCATGACGGAATCCACATCATAAAAATGCCGGGAGATTGCATTTGCCGCACAATATCCGCTTTCCATCCCGGCTGAAATCCCTTCGCCCATGGGGTTTAAAAAGCCTGCCGCCTCTCCTGCAAACAGGATTCTGCCTGATCCATAATCAATGGCGCATCCTGGCCGGATATGCGGCATCAGCCATTTTTCTGCTTTTACCTGTTTTTCAATCCGCAAATGATGATTTGCTGTCATATACTTTAAAAACCGTTCATAATAACCGGAAATTTTCTGCTGTTCCCTGACGGACACTCCCAAAACCAGAAGATTGTCTTTCACGTTAAACCAGGCATCATACTCCGACAATTCAGGCTGCAGATACGCATAGAAATAGTGGCCGTCCAAATCGATGCTGCCCTCATTAAAGGTCTGACAGGTCATGACAAATTCCGGTGCAATCCGGCGGATTTTCTTCTTCAGGGCGCCTGTAACGCCTTCACAATCCAGCAGGTAACCTGCTTCTTCCGTATACACTTCTTTTCCTTTCAGAGTGACCATGACCGAACCGCTCTGCACTTCACAGGAGACGGCAGCGGTACAGTCTCTGATTTCGGCCCCGCTTTCCTCTGCTTTATCCACGAGCCATTTGTCAAAGGAGCTTCGCCACACATTCCGTCCCGGCTGTTTAAACGGAAATTCCCTGCCCTTATCATCCGTGAATATCATTCCCCGGTTTTCTGTGGGTTCACACATGACAGAGGCCGGAACTTCCCCGCCGAAATATTGTTTTACCAAATTCAATGATTTTTGTATCAAAACACCGGAGCAGGATTTATAGCGGGGCAGTTTCAGCCGTTCCACCAGGAGAACCCTGTATCCTTTTTCCGCCAGCGTCTTTGCCGCCGTACTTCCTGTGGGCCCGGCCCCGGCCACAATCACATCATACATTCTCATTCCTCCGACAGTTTTTCTCATTAAAAAAGCAGAAAGCTTCAGTTTATCTCAAAAGTTTCCGAATGGAAATTTGCATAGTAGCGTCCGCTGACCGCAACAAATTTTAAAACACAGTAATCCGGGTCGGTCACGCCCCCGGGATAGTACATGGTGTCCCCTGCCTGCCAGATCATTTCTTTGCTTTCGGGGTCTTCCAGTACTTCCATGCGGCCGACCAGCATGACGCCGCGGAAGAATCGCCTGTCACAAAAATAAATGCTGGCGTTTGGATTTTTGCGGTATTGGGACACCCGCATGGAAGATGTGTTTGTAGTAAAATAAAATTCCCGGATCCCCTCCCGTTTACGGGGCGGCAGCATCGCTTTCATATTGGGAAAGCCGTCCTCCGATACAGAGGCGATGAACGAAACCCCCTGCTTATCAATGAGATTACCAATTGTTTTTTCCGCATCACGCATCATAACTCTCTTCTCCTTTACGTTTGTTTTCCTTTTTTCTTCTCTTCCCCAATTTGAACATATAATTCCGTTTTCCGTCCGACAGGCTGGGATCAACTTATGATAAAGCCATTACATAAATTTGACAGGGATTCCACTCATCCCAAAGAGTCGGAAATACCTCAAATTCTTTAAACCCTAGACTTATGTAGAATTTGTTTGTATCGTCATAGTCATCATATCGTCCCATTTGAACGGTTTTTACTTGAATAAAAGAAAATCCGTCTTTTGTTGCTTTATCTTTTGCTGACAGAAACAGCTTCCGTCCTATCCCATGACGATGAAATTCTTTTAATACCCCCATAACGGCCAGTTCTACTGTATCTTTTCCGGTTTCTTTAAGACAAAGAAAACCTACTGGTTTTTCTTCCTCTATTGCAACAAAAAACTGTTGATTTACACTATCCCTAATATATTCTTCCCTTGCTTCCGGAATACCGAACCAATCAGGTAAAGCCTCTAATATTCTACGAGATATTATTTCCTTTTCTTTCGCATTTTCAACTTGTATAACCGTTTTTCTTTTCCTCCTCAAATTCAAATTCTACCCGACATGCTGAGGGTTATCTGGTTTAACTATTCAGCCGCTATGAACCCAACTTCCGCACAGTAACCTCTGCACAAACCAGCCTGGCTATATGCTCCGCTGTTTCATTTGTCAGCAGGAAAAACATTCCGGCATTCCGGCATTTTTTATGTATATTGCCATTCAAGGCATAAACAAAACCTTTAACACAAGTATCGCTGCAAGCATTAGGATCAATAAGCCGCTTGCAGTCACGAGAAGTAGTCATTTTCTTTTGCATATCAGCAGGCAGAGAGGCGATTATGTCCTCATACTTGCCCGCATTGTCACCATAAATTCTTGCCATAACACCTGACTTTCTAAAAACCCAATTCATTACTGTTTTTTTATCAAATTGATAGGAAGCAGCGAAACCGCTCTTTGCTTCCTTGACTACAAGATTACAGCCTTGTTCAATAAGTTTGTTATTAAGTTTCTCGACAAACGCCCGGTGTTCTGGCGCAATTTCCAATAGAAACTCTTTGAATGAAACCTTTTCTTTTACCATTATCTTTCCCCCTACAACTTCCAATTTGCGCTGCTATAGATTCATCAATGTCTGAACCCCTTTTCCGTTGCCAAGTAATGATAACAATGATTCGGAAATATATTTCATCTCGTCTGCTTCAAGGTCATTAAATGCAACAGCATAAACACCAAAGCCTTCATGTCCCGTAGCATAAATTAACGCATTTCCACCCTCGTCATCCCCAATAGCAAGCGATTGAGGAATGTATTTTTGAATATGATATGCTTCATTCATCTCTATACAGCCGCTTGCCCCCCATATACGTATCGTTCGGGTGCCAGATACCATAAGCTCAACTTCTGAATGCTTTCGAATTAAGTTAAGGTATTCTGACGGCACCAAAATTTCTGAAAATGCGATTAAACTTGCGACTGTTTCTTCATCAGAAGCACTCTCAGCCGCCGCGATCCGAAATGCATGGCTTAAATTCCCCAACACATCAATCATAAATTTTACCTCCCCCACCTGATGAGAGCCTTCCATAATCGCAAACGTCTGTCCCGGCACAATATCTTTATAATGGCAATCCTGGAATGTAAATTTAATGGCAGCAGGGGTTGCAACATCAAATGTTTCAATCGGAAGCTCAGCAAATGTAATCCCCCAGTGCTCTTTCTGATGACAAAACACAGCGTCTGGACGGTAGCCATTTGCAGGCAAACGGCTTCTCTGTCCAGAGTAAAATAGGACCTCTGCAAATAAGCATATCGCCCTCACACTCCTTCACGCGAATGGTAATCGGCTCCCGATCTGCCGGGTACGTATCATTTATTCATCACACGCCTTTATTTCAATCAGATATCCTGCAAACGGGCTGGCAATCAGGGATTATTCAAACAGTTCCCGGCGGAGGTCTTCGCAGGCCTGGGCCATTTCCTGCATATCTTCGTCCGATACCATCTCATGGAGATCATAGTCCAGCGGGTCCGCATAGAAATCGGCCAATGCCTTGTTCAAGGCGTTTTGTTCTTCACTGGTGGCGATGATTGTGACCGTGCGGCCATCCGCATCATCACACAGCTGCCCCAAAGGAATACTTCCATTCACCTTGCATTCCAGCATCAAAGCCGCCAGATCGGTGACAAGGTCAATGGCATAGTCAAATTCATGCACCCCGCCATCCCGGCTTTTATATTCCAGACCCGGTTCTGTGGCGCGAAAGTCCCAATTCAGTTGCTCCAGGCCTGTATCCGTAAATATATCCTTCAAAGCAATCTCGCATTTCTGCTGATCCATGAAATAATCCAACAGCGTCAAGCTGTCATCCGTCCCGCCAATGTAGTTACCCCAATATCTTTCAACATACATGTTCCGACCTCTTTTCTCAATGCTGATTTTACAGTTTTTATCTCCCAAAGGCGCGACAGCGCCTCCACAAATAGCAGAAGATGCTTCGGTTCAGTCACAGTCCACCCAAAGGAGATGCTTCCCACAGTGCAGGCACCGGAACAGATAGCCCTGGACACTGCCTCCGTTGACCACATCCATCAACAGTTTTACTGATTCCTCTCCCCACTCGTCCCACATGGGGTCTGCCAGGACTTCTTCCACAATCCCCATCTGTTTCAACTCCCGGTAACCCACATAGCCGATGAATGCGCAGAAATCCCCACAGTGGGCGCGCCAATGTTCCTGCTGCCACCCCTGATAGTCGGGCGTACGGTGGATCAGCTCGTCCAATTTATCCGGGCTGTCTACGCCGCTGTCCAGGGAACCCTCGTCTTGAAACGCCCCATCAAATCTTTTGGCCGCCTCTCCGCCGGCAATGCACGCGGGACAGAGATGGTCAATGTCCTTCACCGCGTAGAAAGGACCGTCATAGGAAATATGCGTGGGCTTCCCGCAGCAATCGCAGGACACAGGGGGATCCGCCAAGCGGAAAGCCTCCGTAGCAAGCGGGTTTGGATGATACCGAAAAAAGGGCAGCCCCGCCAGAAGCGCCGTCTGCCGCGCCCGCTCCTTACCGCCTTTTGGACGATGCAGGGCGAAATGGTCTCCCTGCTCCTGAAAACTCTGCAGCTTTCCCAGCCGTTTCTGGGCTTTTTTGTTTTCCCGCGTTACCAGTGGGCGCAGCGTTTCATAGGCGGTCCTATATAACTCCAGCGTCTCGCACACATCTACCAAAACCCATTTGGCTTCTGATGTGGACTGTTCTTCCAAGTAGTCCTTATATTCATAGAGCGCTTGAACGCTGGCTGCATCGCCATCCGACCGCACATATGCATTTTTTAACTCAATGTATCGCTGCAGGAACTGGTCCATACCGTCATTTACCTCACCTTTCAAAATTCCGATTGATCGAATAGCCCTTCCCCATCGAGTGCGCCCCTTGCCGTTCATATGAAATGGTCATTCGATAATCAGGTCATACTCCGGCGGAGATTTGATATTGATCGTACAGAACCTGTATTGTTCCTTATGTTCGTAGGCTTTTGAGCATATATAATAGCCATTCACTGTTTTAACAGCCTGCTTTCGGAAGGACCTTTTCAGTTCGTCGTATAATCGTTTTGCCATGGCATCCTCATAATACGTCGTTGAAATTTCTGTTGGAAAAATAGCGTTTTCACAATAAACGCCGTTATAATCAGCGAAAATAAAAGCTGAATTTCCCGCGTCTAAAGCGCTATATCTTGTTATGTCTTGTCCATTACAGCCCCGGCATTGGTACGTCCGCCAAAGACATTCCGTATTTTTTAGGAAAATAAGTATTTGCATATTCCCCTGATTCGAACCGTGAAAGATAATACCCAGATTTTCAATATCCATAATGCTGTTATAAGAAACTCTCCCCGCATCAGAATAGGCCGGTACATAATAGATATCTAATTTTCAATATCATATTTTTCATAGCAGTTTAATAACACTTCACAATCGCAATATCCACCCATTTCATTGAGCTCTGCAATTACGCTTTCTATTTTTTCCTGTGGTAAATTGTTTGTAAGCCATTGCTCTGTAAAATGCAAGGTATTATCACAGGGCGTCTCTGATAATTGCGATTCCAAATATTGAAAGAGGTTCCGAACCTTTGTTTTGCTGAGAATGTATTTTTTGTTTTGAGCAGCCTTCCATTTTTTCAGTAATGCTTTTTTATCCTCTTTTGACAGTTCCGACATGGCTTAACTCCCCTTTACACCAAAGATAGACAAATTCCTGTCATAAGCTTTCCACCAAATATACCAATTTCACTTTACTTCGTCAATTGATCCACCAATTCCTGATCCACTGTTCTTCTCATCATTACCATACGTTCTTCATCTGACTGGTCATGATCGCAGGCAAAGAAAATAAAGTCATCTACCGTATCAATCCCTAATTCACCTATTTCCTCTTTCAGCCTGATGATTGCTTCCGTCACCATTGTCCATAATATTTCTTTCCGGTTCTCCTTTATATCTTCCATCGGCTCGTCTTCCCCAAAATAATCCCCCGTGGAATGATAATAATAAGAATCCTTAAAGTGTTTCACCAGTTTTGTATTCTTATAATTTATAAATCCAAATTCCCCCACATCATATTCGCTTCCATAGAGTCCGTAAACTTTCCAGCCATATTCTTTCTCATACTCCTCGTATTCCGGAACCTTTTCCAGAAAACGTAACCGATTGTTATAACGGAGCGAAATCATTCCCACATCAGAATCACAGTCAAAGGTCAGAACATACACTTCACGGTTCTCCTCTGTTTTACTAAATTCCTTAAGTGCAGCCCTGATACATGTGTAAAATTCATGATTTAATACCGCAAGTTCCATTGTCATTTCCTCTTTTTCTGAATTCTTTATAGCTACTGCCCGGTACCTCAGTCCGTGTAAATTTCTTTTTCCTGTCCGCCTCCACAACTTCAATCTTGCAGCTATTACGCTATTGTAAAATCACTTGCAACAATCTGAATCAAAACCCCATCCAGCAATTCTATCTCTAATTGTTTTAACTCTAAAGAAACAGAAGTACAATTTCTTTTTTCAATTACCCTTTTTGTTTCCTGAATAAACTCTGAATCTTCAACAACCCTTATGTTTTTTATAACATTTTCATGGAATTGCCCAATATAGTTTATCGAACAGAACTTTTGGCAAAGTATGACTCTATATCTATCAATCCTGTCTGTTAGTTCAATCAGGCATTTATCATATTCTATATTGATTCTATCCAGGTACGAATCCCGCCAACTTTTATCATTTATCATTTATTATATATTCCCCCCGCAGCCTTCACTTTTCCAATGAATTCCTGCTTCTGAAATATTCCTGCATAAAGGCTCTCAGCTCTTTGTTTTCATCCAGCTTTCCCTGACGAATGACTGTAAACAATTTCTTCATTTTTCTTCTTCCTTTCCTATTTTGCCTCGCAAGGTTTTTCTGCCGAAAACGGCTCACTGTTCTGTTCAAATCAGGAGCAGATCTTGTTCCAAAGTCCGGCGCAGCCAAAACCTGCATACGCCTGAGCTTTCTGGAGAAAACGAATGCCTATTCCTGCTCCTCCCGATCCCAGATCCGCACCGTGGCCATGTTTCGGCGGAACGTGTGGAATCCGGCCCGTGCCAGAGGACTTTCTATCTCTACAACTTGAAAGTTGTGCGACCTCCTATTCCGGAAGCAGCATAGGCACACCAGGCCAGTTCAATTCTGGCATTGAATCCAATTTGTTCAAAAACACAAATATGGTCTGCTTATTGCCCCAAATTCCCGAATCAGGTTTTCTTGTACATAAAGTGATGTGATAATATCCCGGCTCTATGGGAATGGTCTGTTCCAAGGGGCACTCTGAACTCCACTCCATTAACCAAAACAAATCAATTACACATAATTTTTCATCTTGAATATCAATACCCAGGCGGATCGCAACCGGGTATTCCGCCAGTAATTTTTCTTCTGGGTAGCCCTCTCGAAACTTGAGTATAAATTCACCACTGCTTCCTGTACAGAAACCTACTACATCGCCCTTCCTGACGTGCTTTGCCACATCCTCCGGTTTTGAATATTCTTCTTCTAAGAAATTACAACCTTCTGAAATATTTTTATTTGTTTCAGGCGAATAGAAAACAATACCCATTCCATCTATCATTTTTCCCATATATAATATTTTTGCAAATGTTTGGTAGTCCACTTTTTCCCAATCAATGGTATTGTCACTCTCCATCATAACTTCCAACTTGTTACTTTCTACACCCAGGGCTAAACTGATAGTAAATCCTTAATCATTGCTTCCTAATATTAATATTCATTTTTTGAAGTCAACTTGCACCAATTTTTTCCTGTTGGGCAACATGCGCTCGAGGGATTTGATTGCGTGGTAGTTGACCTCACTCATTGCCTTTTTCAAAGCACATTCGTTTATTTGGTAATGGACTTGTTCCAGCCTGTCGAACACATGCAAATATGGTGAAGTTGATACCCATTTATCTTCCATGTTAACCTGAATAATACATGAAACGTATTTCGGATTTACCTGTTTGATTACTTTCTGAAAACATTCGTATCCAACATACTCAACAAGCAGATTTGCAATCACCAAATCTGCATTAGGCAGCCTTTCAGCTCCCTCATTCAAATTGATACACAGGCAATCCAGCAGTCCATCTAACTCCGGGTATCTTTTAGAAACTTCTTTCAGATAAGAGGAATTGATATCTACACCATATACTTTTTTAAATTTGTCCTTCTGGATATGTTCAAGACCGTTACCGCCGGCAATGCCTAATATCATGACATTGGAAACATGGTAGGCATAAAATTGACCTTTCATCATTTCATTCATCGTCTGCAACTGCATAACAGAATCATGCTTCATATGATTTTCATAATCAGCTAATGAAATATCTTCCCATGGATTTTTCATGAGTATTCTCTCCTATTTTTTTCAGCCTGGCAAGCTGGCAGTTGATGATTATTCCTATATATAATCTTTGAAATAGTCTGTTTCATCTTGACAATCCAGCCATAACTCAAACCACCCTAAGAAATCCTGCCGCTCGCAACAGGGCTGAACCCCTACATCAGTAAAATTCCATACCTCTCCCCGGCATTTTCCCGTTACAATCAAGTTATAACTCATACTATCGCCAATATTTATAAGCTCTATTTCACCTTGGTAAACTTTAGTTTCCACTTCCTGATTAACTATACTTGAAGGTCTGTCATCATTTTCCCATATCCATGCTTCTTCAAGCGCAAAAGGATGAGATAAATCCTGTTTTTTTACATCATCTAAACAGTTGAGGCAAAAGCCATCAATCATGCTGGGACAACCATCTCCAATATACTTCAAAAACAGGCGGAATGATTGAGGCAACTGGATTTTACAGCTTTTTTCAAAAGATATAATAGCTTCTTCCGAAAGGCACTCTCCCAGAGTAATATTTTTTGCAACTACCTTTTTTTGAATACGAGAGATCACTTTCTTATATTCCTTTGATTCGTAAATGGGCATATTTATTTCTCCTCCAAATCCATATTTTCTCCTGCTGCAAATTCCGTTTTTTTCTGCGGAATCCTTTAAGGATTCCAAACACTGTCAACGGTCATTTCGTACCAGTTTGGCTTGATAGAAGTCAGCTTTATATTTGAGTAAATGGAAGGCTCATGTCTGGGCAACTCTATGTCGCAGACATCATCTTCGGAATACAAAATGTAGATGTCACTCGTGACATAAGATGTATTGCCTTCATAGAGGTAATCTTCTTTCTCACCAGAAAATGTGTGCTGAAAAAAACGCAACATTTTCATGTCCGAGTTCCCCTCCGCTGATACCGGCATGCTTTCTTTTCCCCTGGTGAATTTCCTTTGCAGCGCGTTCGTAATAGTTTATCTTGCATTCCATAATAAACGCGCTTGCGGGAGGCACTGCCCCATTGCTTCGATGCCAAGTTTCCAGTAAACGTGTATACCAAAAGCATCACAATAAGAGGCACAGCATACCGTACTTCCTTCATTTTATCAATTATTCCTCCATAAATTTCCAGTTATTTTTGATTGGGTTGTAACAGAAATAAGGTCATACAAATTCCCGCCTGTCATATATTACGATAATATGTATCATAGTCAAAATGGTCCGCCAGTATGTTTCTATAATACTCCAGCGTTTTTTCAGACGGATGAGACGGCGGAAACAATGGAAGATTATATTTCTCACGATCCTCTTCCTTCACATATACGCTGATCCAGGCATCTAGTTTTACAATATCAAAATCCATAAAACTTTCCGCCGTAAACTTTTCAATCACTTTTGGGGCCGTTTTTTTCCCTCTCCTCTTCTTAATATAATACAGATCCCCATCCACAAACCCATAAGAAATCTCTTTTAAATTTGCCAGACTGTCTTTATGATTCCTGTAAAACTCTTTGAGAATCAATTGAATCTGCCTTAACGCCAATTCATAGTCTTCACCGGATTTGCAAATAACCGCCGGTTCTTCCCGGCCGATCACGATCGCCTCATCATCAAAAACGGCTTCAAATGTAACATATTTTTCATTCTCATAAAGATTGAACATAAGACTGGTATAACGTTCACAATTTGATTTAAGAACCATTTCCAAAAGTTCTCCCTGACTCACAATCGTACCCCCCTCTATATGGAATCTAAATATAGTTTAATAGGATATTATCTCGCAAATTCAATTTTCCCAACCCTATAACTGGAATTTATCGCCGCCACCATACAGTATCATTTCTGTCCATAAATGCCATTCTATCAAGTACATCTCATATTCAAAAATGTGGATTTCAGCGATAGTGTCCGGCCAATACTGATTGTTGTAAAATATGACCTTGCATAGCCGCCAGCAGATCTTTTTTTCTGGCAGTGCCTGGTAGATCAAGGCGACAATCCAGAGAAAATACATTAAAGTGATAAATATGTGACCAATTAAATGGTGGCTTAGGCCCCCGATATCGATGCTTGCCATATCCACATCCTTGTATAGCGCCCAAGGAATCAACTCGCTCACCATGCGGAATATTTTCAGGAATCAAAGATATGGCGGGTATGTTCCAGATTACCCAATGATTATATGCCGGAATCGGATGCCCCATGTCATCCATGATGATTGCGATAGACTCTGCCATTTCACTTAAATCGTCCAATACTAACTCCGGGGATACATCTTCTCCATGTCCGGTATATTTAACAGGAATGAGTCCCCCATCTTCAAAGCATGGGGAGGATACAATTAACTTTTTCATTTGCTACTCCTAATCCTATTTTTCATTTATAGCTCTCCTTTGTAACTTCCGACTTACCTAAATACAGATTCTATTATTCAACGAGGTATTGCTATAACTGTATCCAATAGCGCTGCTCAATATGTCCATCAGCCTCAACTTCATTTTCCTCTCCTGACTTCAAGTCTCATCAACTAAAATTAATTAAATTCATGATGGTAAATGATTTTCCAATCTTTGTATTTCTCTGGCAATTCACCTGCATCAAAGAAACTGTGTGTATAAGGTGCATTGTCAGGAGTCGCAGGTATGCAATTTGGAGGAAAACATAGCCTTCATGTTTGGAAAACCTTCCTCCGACAAATCTAAGTGCTTCCAATGAATTCTATTTTTCAGCCTGCTAAACTGATAATTAACTGTTTAGCAATTTTGTCAAATCTTCCATAGAAGCGTCCATTTTCGCAGACACTTCTTCCATCGTCATGCCGGAAGCAAGAAAACGATTTATCACCATTTTTATATCTTCCCCAACCTCTATGATATATCCGTCTAAATCGTAAAATCTGATGACACGCTGTCCCCAATCATGCTCAACAATATTACCTAAATACTCAATATCAGGATATTTTTTTAGCTTATTTAAGAAAACATCAAAATCCTGTTCTTCAAAGCATATTTCAATATTATTGGATTTTTTCATTATGCTTTCTTTGGGTAAATTAACCAGCCAATTAAAGTCTTGCTGTAAAGACAAACCACAGGTAAAAGAGATATTGATTCCATAATCCTGATATAATTCCAGTCCGAATAAATCCTCATAAAATTTTCTGGCAGCATTGATGTCAGCGACCGATAATACGATACAAGTATGTTTCATATAAGTTTCCCCTTCAATTTCTCATTTTTCTACCCGGCAAGCTGGGATTTATTCATTTCATTTTCTTTCGGATTATCCACATAGCTACAAGAATTATCGCAACAAGAATTGCAGTAAAAATTCCACGAATCACAATTGCTGAATACCAAGGTGTGGATTGCATTTCATATAAACCAGGATAAGCTTTGTATTCTTGATATCGAGAGATACTGCTTCCTATGAAAACGCCAATGAAACACCACAATGTGATTTTTAAAGTACCATATAATTTTTTCATTGTTTGTGCTCCCAAATTCTAAATAGGATTTTTCATGAGTGTCCTCCCCCTATGGCATGAAGTGAGAAGCGGGGACTCCCCAGACCGACGCGGCCCAAACCGTTCCGCGCCCGGCCGTAAAGGAGAGCCGCGCAACCTGGCCCAGATCCACTCCCTGAAATGCCGACAGCGGCACGCTCAGTTCGGTAAAGATCGTATAACCATCCCCTGCTGTGAACGGCTCCAGCTTCGGCAGGCCCGCCACGGCACTGTGCCCGTTTTCATCCGTCAAGATGATGGACAGTCCCTCCGGCGCTTCCTCCCCGATGGGCGCAAGGGTGAGCGCCAATCGCTCAAATCCGCTGAGATCGCCGCCGCGCAGTGGCAGGTCCACTATGCCGCCCGGCTGCTCCCACGAGAGTTCCCAGAAGGTGAGGGAATGGTCGGTCCCCCAGCTCAGGGGAATGCGCAGGTCTATGGTCTGGCTGTCCACGCCGATGCGCCGGGTCCGGCAGCCGGAAGAGACTGCCGCCGCCCGCCCGCTGTCGGTGAGCAGCGCCATATCAGAGGTAAAATATTGATTGCGCACCGGTAGACCGTACATTTCCAGCGGGACTTGTTCCGTCATCCCGAAGGGAACCGCGGCCCCGTCCAGGACACTGTCACAGAAGTCCCCCAGCCAGCGGCAGAGGAAGTCCCGCTGCTGCTCCGGGGAACAGCCGGCCCCACCGGTGTGTTCCGCGTCATCCTGTGTGAGTTTGGCGTTAAAATAATTGTGGTTGGCTCCCTCCAGCAAAGTGAGCGCCGTAACGCTGTGAAGGCCCGCTTCATACCTGGGATAGAGATAGGCATAGCCGTCCAGGGTGCTCACATCCCCGTCCTGTGCGGGCACCAGGACCGCCATGGGGATGTCCCTCCACTCCTTATCCGCCTTTCGCAGGTTAGGTGCGACAGCGCAGACGGCGATGACCTCCTCCCGCTGACAGGCCAACTCCAGAGCGGCATCCCCGCCCCGGGAGTGGCCCACGACCACAACTCTGTTGAGGTCCAGCCGCCCGGTCAGATCGGCGGGAAAAAGGGCTTCTCCGCCGACCGCCCGCTTGAGTGCTTCCAGATGGGCTTTGGCGATCTCCGCGGAGAGAGGACCGTCGTCCATCCCCCCTTTTCGATAGGCCTCCTGAAGATCCAGGCTGACGGCCGCCCACCCCCGGCCGGCCAGGGCATCCGTGAGGTAAGAAAAACCCTCATAGAAGCGGCTGTCGGGATCCTTGCTGTTGTGGTTGCCATGCAGGATGATCACCAGGGGCAGATCATCCCCCTGCGCCGGCAGGGAAAGCCAGCCGCGCAAGGGGGCGCCGTCCTCACCTGTTGTAGAGTTCAGTTCATAAGGAAGAGACAGAATATCCAGCGCCTCCGCATCCACTCCCGGCCAGGCCGGAGGAGCCGGCGCAGGGGCGGGAGAAACATCCAACGGCGCCGCCGAGACGGGCGCATCATCATAGATCTCGGCGTTTGTGCCACGGTTCCCGCCGCAGGCGGAGAGAAACAGGAGCAGGCAGAGCGACAGCGCCGGGAGTATCCGTTTAATTCTGATCATATATCCTCCATCACTTTCAATTTGCTCGGTTACACCCCCTTAGCCGGGCGCACAACCGGGATTGATCACTTCCTATAATGCTTATAACATGCGATACTTTTCCGATAGGAGCACATAAAGTGTTATCCACTTATTGGCTTCCCCCACCTTTCCTACCTCAAAATATGGGTGAGACTTATCAAGAACATATTTACCGTGGCTGTTTTTTTTGCTATCTAACAATGCCCATGCCCTGTCGCAGTTTGGATGATTTGCAACACCAAGAACCGAAAGTCCGTACATTGTCATTTGCAGTCCCAGCTTCACATGGTCAAACGGATAATAGGTACCTGCCATTTCTTCAATGATTAACTTTTCAGGATGATCAGGGTGAAATATTACACCGTTCTTTATATAAAAGTTTGTCAGCTGCTCGAACTGTGGTAAAACAACACCGATTTTTTTAAGCTCTGCTGCAAGTAAAAGATAGGTAGTTGTTTGTCTGTAACAACCCATATCCGGCAACTTAGAGTCATTTGTTCTCTTGCCTTTGTCCACACATTGAAAAGTACCATCTTCCCGTATGTCCGAAAAGGACAAAAATATTTGTTTTTTTACCCATTCATGTTCATAGTAGCCAAGTAATACTAAATTTCTCAGCAGAAGTATTTTAGAGCACTTCATATATTTCAGATCCATGCTCTTGATAATACGTTCCATATAGTCATCCGTTGAAATATCACTGCGAGTCAGGCCAAATTCGGCAAGTGCAATGAAAGCAGTGACATCATCCCACTTTTTATTGTGATTGAATTTATCCATAACGAAACGGACTGTATCCGAGTTTAACAAATTGTCATAAGCCTTTTTAACTTCCGAGCTGTCTTTTGGCATATCCAAGAGTTCGATCATTGTGCGGTATTTCACTTCTGGATTTTCGTCTTCCAGAAGCCAATTGAGTACCTCATTTTTAATGACTTTTGACATACAGCGTCCTCCCTGTATATGATATGATATTGTCAAAGCTTCTTTCTATTTGCTTTGGCTTACGGAACATTCTGTAATTTCAGAATCCACCGCACTGCCGACGATTGCGAAACCGGAACCCAAATTTATCCGGGAATCTTCCAAAATATGAGCATCTTCTAAAACAAGATCTTTGATTACTGCACCCTCCGCCGCGCCAAAAAAGCTCATATTTGCTTTTCTCCTGGTTACAGTCAGGTTATAAATTGTATAACCGTTTCCGTCAAAAATTCCGGTAAAAGGTTCTTTCGCGCTTCCGAGAGACTTCCACTCTTTTGTTAAAGTGATGTCTCTATCCAGCAGATAATTTCCGGAAAGAGGATATTTTTCTCCGATAGAAGTCAATTGTTTCTCCGTCTCTATCAAATAATAATCCTGATCATTTCTTAAAATTGTCCTCATTGTATCGGAAGCAGTCTTGGCGCTGTCTGAAGCACATCCGTTCAGTAAAAGCATTGCGCCGACCAGCGCAAAAATAATTTTTTTCATCTTTCCTTCACTTTCCTTCCCGAAACGCCCCGAGCCGCATAATGGGCGGGATACCATTTCTGAAACCACGCGGTAAAAATCCCCATCAGTATCGGAAATATGGAATTGACCGCTCCCGACAGTGCCCCAAAGGAAGTCAGCATTAAAAAGTAGGTCCACACAGGAGTCACCAGATACAGCGCCCCCCAGCAGGCTGTAAGAATGCGGTTGGTGCGCACAAACAGCGGGTTTTCCCATTCCTTCTCTCCGCTATAGCTGTTAATTGAATAATAGGCGGACAGGGGCAGCGGGCAAAAGACCGTCCCCATCCATAACAACCCGAACAACGCATAAGATGACAGTAAAAGCGGCATGGCCTGACACCCGGCCAAAGCCAGCAGGCATATGCCCGTCACCGTCACCGCTGTGATCCCTTCAAACACCGTCGGTTTCCATTTCAAAAAAGCCAGCGGCAGAACCGCCGCCGCTAAAATCCCGGCTACGCCTCCCAGGGTCGGGTTAATTGCCAGAAGCACCCATATGGTGATCCAGGGCATCAGCATCAGGGACATATTTGTCTTTTTTACAGGCGCTGCATTTTCGGCCGCCGGAATGCCGGTCCCAAACACTTCGTCCCAGTGAAGCATCAGATCAAAATCCCCCTGTACACAATATTTATGTTCCATCATCGCCTGCCTGCCGTCAAGCCTGCCGTCGGCAATCCCCTGCCATACCGTCAGCGGTGTTTCGATGTAGGTGGTATAAGGCAGAAAGTCCTCCGGCCCGGTGAGCACCCGGTGCCCTTCTTTTTCCAGTAAAATCTGATAAGTTTTGTTCACATCGGTATAACAAAATTCCACCACCCGGTCCCGTCCGCCCCAGGCAGCTTTGTTGTACAGCGCCGCCATCTGGCGCGTAAAATTCAAAGAAGAATCGGCCGCATCTATATCTGTGCTGACGCTGCCCCGAAGCGCCCGGATGCCCCATTCGGCATCCGCCATCTCCTCAAAGGCCTCTCTGGGGATGAGCAGCTGAGACAGGGCTTCCCACGTAGCCGGTCTGACGCCTCCCGCCGCATACTCCCTGCCCGCCTGCTCCACCAGTTTCAAATACTCTCCGGTACGATCCCTCAGCGCGGGAATGCCGAACAATTCTCCTTCCCCGCAGCAAAGAGCCGTATAGCCATCCTTCCCGTACAGGCGGTCAAACTGGGCCTTCACCGCATCATAATTGCCTTTGGGCGTATAAAACCCGCAGGTCGAAATAACTGCAAAACGCTTGCCGGATAAATCGTAACGGCTGGGGTGTCCGCCGCTCTCATTTCCCCCGGACATGAAGGGCAGAAAGATAGGAAGCGTGCGGTCCATCAGAGCTTTCAGCCGGGATGGCAGGTCAAAAAAATACAGAGGGAAACTCCAGATGACCAAATCTGCTGCCAGGATTTTGCCGATCATTTCCGCCATATCGTCCTGCAGACAACAGATGCCCGGGGTAATGCTCCAGCAGGAAAAGCAGCCCTTACAGTCCCCGATCTTTTTCTGATAGACGGGCACAATCTCCGTCTGCGCCTCCATAACCTGCCCGATCCCCTCGCAGAAGGCTTTTGTCAGCTGCAGCGTATTGCTCCCCTCCCCCTTGGGGCTGCCGTTTAACACCAGAATTTTCATAGGAATACCTTCCCTTCTCCAAAACCGTCAACAGGAACCGTTTTCTTCTTCCGACTTCCAGTTTTTTATCAGGCTGAAACATACCTCTGTCATCAGATTCCCGATCTCCTCTTTTTCAAATCTGCACATCCGGGTAGCACACAATACCGCGATACCGTGGGTATAGATCCACAGGTGGCGGTATAATTTTTCAATGTTTTCCCCTTTCAGTCCGTAATCCTTTCGGATGGAATCAGATATCCTCTCATAATTGCCATCAATTAAGGGCAATATCCCGGTGAGCGTCGGTATCTTCTCCTGTTCCGCCATAAAAAGAAGCTGGAACAGTTTTGGCTCCTCCATGGCAAAGAGTATGTACTCTGCTCCTACGCCCTTAAATGGAGAAATCTGTTCCAGCCCTCTTTTCACATATCTGTTATAAACTTCTCTGGCTGCTGCAGCAACATCACGGCGCACTTCTTCCATATTCTGAAACACGGTAAAAACAGGCCTTGCCGAACTTCCCAGTTCCGCGCCCAGCGCTCTGGCTGTCAACGCTTCCGGCCCATTATCTCTCACAATTTTCAGTGCAGCCTCTATAATTTCATCTTTTGAAAACTTTGCTTTCCTTGGCAAAATATGCGTCCTCCACAATATTAAAACATTCGTTTTGCAACATCCGTTTTAATTATACTGCTGAAACCACAAAAGTCAAGGAAAAACGCCTCTTTTCTAATTCTTTTCTAATCCATATCTCTCAAGATTGTCTTCACTTCGGGAACCGGCTTCCCTGCTGTTCTCAGTTCCCGGATCAGCTCTACCCGGCTTATGCTGTCCTCTCTTCTATACCTTCTCGTCAGATTTTCCTCTTCCTGTTCAAAGGGCAACATTCCCTCCTCCGTATAAAATTTCAGCGTGCTGTATCGGCATCCCGTCAACCGGGAAAGTTCGCCGATGGAAACATATTCCGAAGCCAGGATTTTTTCCATACTTCTCTGCCTTGACATAGGGGTTCCTCCTGATCACAATCCTCACTTGTATACGGGAAGCAGCTGCGCGCCCTGGATGGGCACCTTGTTGCACTGAATGACCCTGGGCCATATCCGATAATAAGCATTATCAATACGAAGCAGCGTCTCGGTACCGTTTTTCACTTCTTCCACGTAATGACCCATTTCCGATAAAAAAGTGAGCATGGCTATCCGGCGGCTCTGTACCTGTGTTCCAAAAACTACAAAATCCACAAAAACGGCCTGTCTTCTGTCCAGAAAAGGGAACAAAAGGTTGACACCCTGCAGATACGGATTCCGGAACAGTTTGTTTTTCCCCTTCAGAAAGGTGTTGACAACCCCTTCCACGCCGCTGTGAAACTCCAGCGGCCACAAAAGCCCCGCCACCTCATTTTCCGCGGCCATACCGAGCATCCGCCTTTCCACAATCGTCTGTTCGTCCGTGGAAAAAATATCGTGAAGACATCCGCTCTCCCGAAACAGCCACAACAGGCAAACACATTCATCCGTCACCGGGCCTTCCTCCAGAATCTCCCCCCGTACCGATTCTATCATTCTCCGGTAAAGATCCCCGTCACTGCGATATTGCTTTAAATCGTTGCCCGCTGTGTAATAATTCATATCACATCCCAAAAGATCCGGGACCTCTTCCAATGCGCCGTCCGCTTCCAGAAAACGCACCGTTTCTTTTTCCAGTTCCTCCGCCTCTTTCTTATTTTGTCTTCTGACTTCTGTAAGCCCCTCTTCCAGCCGGCTCTTTTTCTCAGCCGGAAACTCTGTCAGCACCGTGTCCTCCAAAAGCCTCGCTGCCGCAATCGCCCGCAGCGCTGCGCTCTTGGCCGTTGTCCTCCGGGAGCTGCTCTGACCGTCCAAACCGATAATCGCATATTGTTGGGATAACGTGTATTCTTTCATATTGGCCTCCTGCACCTGAAAATGCCTTTGAATCATGAAATGGGCAGAAATGAGGATACATTTGACTTTTCCCATACCTTCCGCCCGGTCGCTTGCTACTTACTACTTACTACTTACTACTTACTACTTACTACTTACGATTTAATTATAACACCTGTTTCAAAAAAAGCAAGGATTCCCTAAAAAGTTCTGTTCATGATCCCTCCCCTCAGTTGACATGGGGACACACGGTTTTACCGCTCCGGTTTGTAATTCTGCTACGTTACTGTCAATCGGCGTACGTCCAGACTGACGCTAACGCTGCCATCCGCCAAAATTCAGTGTCTGGGGCGTGTATGCCCTTGTCAACTGAGGGTAAGAAAAGTTATAATGGAACCAGATCATAACCATATTTTCAACTTCAAAAAAGGGAGGATACTTCTATGCCGTTAATCAAATGTCCCGAATGCGGGAAAGAAATCTCAGATCAGGCTGTTAAATGTCCGAACTGTGGTTTTCCCGTTCAAAAAGAGTCTTCCGCACCGCCTGCGCCCGGTACATGGGAACGTTACCGGACCGGCCCCGCCAAACCCGCCGGAAAAGGAGTCTTCTATATTTGCCTGATTTGCGTCATCCTTTTCTTTCTGATCGCAGCCGTCTCTGTTTTCGCCTTTTTCAGGCTGCACAACAATAATCAAAAGAATGGATCCGGCATACCTGACGAGAGCGAATCCATCACTTCAGAAGAAGCAAGTCAGATTCCGGAAGAAACACAGGCGCAGTCCCTACAGCAGGAAACGGAAACTGTCTCCGAATCTGCACCGGAGGAAACCCTGGTCATCATAAAAGTTCCATTTAATCTCTACACCATACGGCCTTTAGAAGAGGACGAAGCACTTTTCGAAAAATATAACAGTTCCGTCACTTTAGAGAACGGTTACACGATCATTACTCTGCTCCCCTCTACCCGGGATGCCCTTGCCGAAGATTATCTGAACCGTTTTGAGAACACGCTGAACGAATATCTGGAAGACCCTGACTATTCTTTCAAAAAAATCTACTGTTCAGACACCGTTGACCGGATAGACTTTTATTTCAACGGCAATATACTTCCGGAAAAAGACGGCAATACGGTTCTGGATCTCCTGTTTCAGGGACTTCAGTATCAGCTGGTCGCCGGGGTCCCGCCGGAAGAAGCCAATGTCACCATCACCCTTTTTGACTCCTCCGGAAAAGCCATGTATTCTACATCCTGGACAGAGTTAATGAACGCTGCATTAGAGCAGATCGAAAAAGAACAACAGGGTAGTTCCACGGCACAGGAATAGGACAGTTTAGACCTGGCATTCATCGGAACGCAAACGGCCGCTGATATATCAACGTATATCAGCGGCCATTTTGGAGTCATCTCTATAACAACGTCCATTCCTTTTTTTCATCTGTCAGCGTTTCCAGCATTCCTTCCAAAATCCCCTTTGTATCTGTCAAAAAGGCGCCTGCCCGCCGCATATCCTCCATGTTCGCCCGCTGGATCTCGGGCGTCTGGGAGGAACAGCAGTCCTCCAGCACCACCACATTATAATCCAGCGCCAGGGCGTCATAGCAGGTGGTCCTTATGCAGTTCGGGGTTGTCGTCCCCGCCAGCAGGACGGTCCGCACATCCAGCCTTCTCAAAAGCAGATCCAGCTCCGTCTGGAAAAAAGCGCTCCATCGGGGTTTGATTATGACATAATCTTCTTCTGCCGGGCTGAGTTCCGGCGGAAATTCTTCCCCGATTTCTTCCGGCGCTCCGGGTGAGAGCGCTTTTCCGCCCGCTCTCCAGGACGCGTAACGGCTCAGCTCCACATCGCTGCCGTCCGCCCGGTATCTGCGCTTCACCAAAAATACGGGAATCCCATTCTCCCTGGCAAAAGCCAGCGCTCTGGCGCAGGCCGGTACGGTTTCCGCCGCCATGCGGATGCACTGGGCGGATTTTGGGTGAAGGAACCCGTTTTGCATGTCAATCATGATCAATGCTGCTTTTTCCATAAACTCTTTTCTCCCTTTTTTCATTTTTTCGGTAAAGGATGACAGCGCTGATCATATCCAGACAGAACATAAACTGCAGGACACCGTGGAAAACCGCCGCCACACCTGAAATCTTTTTTTCCTTTGCGCTCCCGATGACCGCGGCCAGTCCGATGATCCCGCTGACCGAAATCATTGCCAGATCCGCCGCTGCAAAAACAATGCTGACCGCAAAAGTAAAAATTGTGGTCAGACAGAGCATTGCCATCAGGAAAAACAGCACATAAGCCGGAATGTGAAGCAGCTTCACAAACAGATTCAACCGGCAAATCGCTGCCCCATCCGCCTTTTTTTTCAGGCTGATAACCGGAACGGATACCGCCCCCAAAAAGGCGGCTATGTATGCCGCCACAGGCACATACAGCACATCCGTGCTGTCCTTAAACAGCATATTCACAAATTCGCTGTGCAGAATACAATAAAATACAAACAGGAGCACATACGGAAAAAGCACCACGAAAACCGCCTGGGGATATTTTCGGATCATCTTCGGCCTCCCTCCTAATTCTTGTCCACCGCATGCGGTCCACATATTATCATTAAGTCAGCCATATCAGCTTCTCCTTTTCAGCATGGAAAACAACATGGATATCATCCCGATGGTAAGATAAACTCCGGCATAGAAAACGAATGCTATTTCCCACAGATCAAAGAATGTCCATGCCCCTGCCAGGAAAAAGACTGCCGGCAAAACAGGCCGCATCCACAATGCTTTTGGATTTTTTCCGGCTGACACTCCTGCCGCAACAGAACAGACCGGATTTACGGCATAAAACAGGAGAAAGCAGACTGCCATTCCCGCATCTCCCGGCAAGAAAGAAACCGCTGCCCAGGGCAGGAGCAGCATGACGATTGCCGAACCAACTGCCCAATTAAAATTCTTTTTCATCATCCATATCCTCGCATACATCGTTTAACAGCTTCCCGGCGATCCCTCTGCAGCGGTATTCTTCTTCCACATAAACCGCACAGACATTCGGAGTCAAATCTTTCCGGTCATGAAAATCATTCTATCACCCCCATACCGCCGATCATCCTGTCATTGTCGATTGCAATATACCATTGCGGCACCCCTGTTTTATTTTTAAGTTTTAATCAAATTCCACTATCCAGTTTTTATCATCGTATGCTTTAAAACACATATCGATTTGTTCTTCCGTATTTTTCTCCGTTGCGAGTTCCGGCAATTCATTTTTATCGAAATAGCAAAATCCCGTTGTTTCTATATTTTTTTCAAACTGCCCGCCTATAACGGAACAAAGGACGAATATTTTACATACACCATAAGCATATACCGGCAAATTGTGCTTGTTTCTATCCTGAACCGCAATTATTCTGTCTGCAGCCACATCCAGTCCTGATTCTTCTTTGACTTCTTTAACTGCATTTTCTTTCACTGATACGTTTACATCAACCCAGCCGCCCGGAAGTGACCACTTTCCGTTATTTTCCCTTACCAGAAGAATTTTATCATTTTCAAAAACAGCCGCTCTTGTATCCAGTTTCGGTGTCTGATATCCTGTTTCATTGCAAAATAAATCTTTTACTTTTTCAAACGGAATCTCTGTTTTATAAGACATAATTTCAGCAGAAATATCCCTTATTCGTTCATATCGTTCCTTATCATAAACATCTTTCCCGTAGGTCAATCCCGCCTGTGCAAGGCTTTGCAGTTCAACCGCCCACTCCAGCCATCTTTCATTTCTATTCATTGAATCATCTCCGTGTCCCCTTGTCAACTGAGGTTAAGTAACATAAATCAATTCGCCAACAAATTACGGAATACTTTCGTGATTGCAGAATCTCCCTTATGATTCCAAATAAACTGAACATCACTTCCCATTTAATGGCAGACACATCAGCGCATCATAAGTATTTCCATCTATATCAGTAATGCCAAATTCTGAACATCTTTTAAATCCGAATCTCGGATAGTAGTTCGGTTCTCCGGCAATAACAATTCCGGCTATGCCGGCTTCTTTTGCAAGCTTTATCGTTTCTTTCATCAATGCACCGCCAATATTATTGCCTTCAAGTGTAGGTTCAACAGCCAGGGGTCCGAAGGTCACAACCTCATGTCTGATATCCCCATCCGCTATCCACGCTTTTGTGTAATAAACAGCACCCACAATCTTGCCATCCAGCTCTGCAACCCGGCCAGTACTTATTCCAAAAGCTGCGCATTGTCATTAATTCTGCCTCTTTGTAATCAGCAGGATTTTCCGGCCTTATAATCAAATTATTCAACATTCATTTATTTCCTTATTTCATAATAGATACAATGATGAAGTTTTCCACGATACTCTATTTCATCCGTTTTTTCAATTCTTGTCATTCCGCTTTTTTCCATAACCCGTCTACTGGCATTGTTTTCTTCAAAAAATCCTGCTCTGACAACAGAATATCCCATTCTGAAAAGTTCCTGAATACAAGCCAATAGCATTTCCGTTGCATATCCATGATTTTTCATGTCTGGATTTATGACATACCCAACCTCAATCGTACAACCGTCAATATCCACATCGTTTATAAAACCGATCAATTTGTGATCCAAATAAATACCATACACAAAATGTTTATCGGAGTTTGACATACGCTTTAATGCATCAAACATTTTAACTGCATCTTCACGAGTGGAAAAATCCGGAATAATATATGTCTCTTTAATTTCATTATTATTTAACAGAACAATGGCATCCTTTAAATCAATATCATGAAAAGGATGCAAGGTTAATCTCTCTGTTTCCAAAAGGAAAGTTTTCTCTCTCAGCATAATTTGAACCCTTCGTTATTTACCAGATCCAGACAGGTCTTCGTTATGTATTCCTTGTGTCTGTACTCATAGATCTCACCGTAATCTTCGTCATTCATACTGATCTGTTCCTCAACAATTTCTGTATAAGGCGCTATCTTTTTTACATACCGCACGAGCGAATCAAATACTTTCGTCAGACATTCCGGCCGCGGTATATATTCTCCATTTTCGTCATAATAGCCGGTGATACAGTATAATCTGGCTCTGTGTATTTCCTTTTTCCGCTTCGTTTTGCAGACACCGGTGGGCTCATCTTTGATAACCGAAAATCCGGCCTCAATGACAGCATTACCGCCTGCATTGAAACCATGACATAAAAATTCCTTTCCATTTACAGTTTGAATCTCGATCTCCCCCGCTTCCTGCAGATGGAAATAATAGCTGGCGCTGCACCTGTTTTTGTATGGCGTAATCATACCAATTTCTCTGCTCTCCGTAACCCGCCCGCAATCACGGTCTTCTTTAACAATGGTACAGCCCAGATCAACCGCTTTCTGTGCTACCAGCAAAAAGCTGTCGTAATCCATCCAATAATTAATTTGTTTTCCCATTGAAACCACCATCCGGTTTTTGTATTTCTCTGCTGCCCGCTCGTAATCCAAAAGCTTCCCCATTCCCACCCTCACAGTCACAGTCAATATCCGGTAATAATCATAACCCATTACGATGCACATATACACGATTGGAGCATAACGATTCTCGGGGAATCGAACCCCACACCCGCTCCTGAGTGTCGCCAAAATACGACTTGCGCTGTCGCCGCGTGACATTCGCCCTGCTTCTGCTACCGACAAATAATTTACTCTATCAAATCTATATTCCAGTTGCTTTCCTGCAATTTATTGTCCAGCAAACGAAGTTCTTTAGCCATTTTGTCTATTTCCGCCTGCCAATCCGTAACAACGATCGCCGGTTTTATTTTAATTTCAGTATTTCTTGCACGGTAAGATGTTTGGCTTCCGGTATAGACAGTATCCTTATATACATGGATTTTCAGCGAAAGCGCATCCTTTTTTGCGATAAGTTCCGTTAATGTTTGTCCATTAACTTCAACTTGACAGTTTGTTAAGTTAATATGAGAAATCAAATATTCCAGACGCTCAACCGCCATATCTAACTCCTGCTTTAATTTTTCCGGCTCTTCCGCAGTTTTTTCTCCCTCCTGTACCAGCACATTATTCTTTAAGCGATCCTTTAGCTGCTCGATTTTCCTGTTTATATCTGCACGTTCCTGCAGTGCTTCGGCAAGTTTCATCGTATATTCCTCCCCTTCATTTTTATAAGTTCTCGGAATTCTCAGCCCTCATTTTTCAAGGCTTCCCATCCCTTTATTA
>CABSCP010000036.1 GCA_902476265.1 uncultured Lachnospiraceae bacterium | reverse complement strand
TAATAAAGGGATGGGAAGCCTTGAAAAATGAGGGCTGAGAATTCCGAGAACTTATCAAAATGAACAGGAGGCTTTGTATGGAACTTCAATTACAGAATTTGCGCAAGCAATATGGAACAAAGTGCGCTGTCAATAATGTAAGTATCCATTTAAAACCCGGCGTATATGGCCTGCTTGGTGCAAACGGAGCAGGTAAAACAACTTTAATGCGAATGATCTGCGGTGTTTTGAAGCCTACATCCGGCAACATCCGCCTGGATGGAAAGACTATGCAAGAACTGGGAGAACGCTATTACACACATTTGGGTTATATGCCGCAGGACTTCGGATTCTACCCCGACTTTACCGCCCGCGAGTTTATGCTCTATATGGCAGCAGTAAAAGGCTTAGATAAAAAGCGCGCCAAAGCCCGGACGGAGGAATTGCTGGAATTGGTAAACCTGCGTGATGTGGCCGTTAAGAAGGTCAAGTCATATTCCGGCGGCATGAAACAGCGTTTGGGAATCGCACAAGCGGAGCTGAACGATCCCGACATTCTGATTTTAGACGAGCCAACCGCCGGGCTTGACCCAAAGGAGCGTGTTCGCTTCCGCAATATCATTTCCGACTTTGCCAAAGATAAGATCGTGATTCTCTCAACCCACATCGTTTCAGATGTTTCGTATATTGCGGATATTATCTTAATGATGAAGCAAGGGAAAATCCTGCTTCAAGGGCCTATGGAAACTGTCACGAACAGTATTCAAGGCAAGGTGTGGGAGGTTATGGTCGATGAACGCAAAGCTGCTCAATACAGCCGGAACCTTCATGTTGTCAACCTGCACCACGAAGGAAATTTGGTTCGTATGCGTATCGTAGACGATACAGCACCTACGCCGGACGCCAGTATTGTGGAACCTAGTTTGGAAGATCTGTTCCTGTATCACTTCAGCGAAGATGCGCAGGACGAAAGGAGTGGTGATGATGAAAACCTTGATTAAGTACGAATTTCTAAAGGTCTTGCGCAGGAAATCCACCTTGATTGCAATGGCGGTAAGTCTGCTCATAACCGCCGTTTTCTTCGGCCTGCCAATCACACAGTTTCAGATTTATAACCAAGATGGCGTACTCCGCGGACCGGAAGGCATTGCATACGAAAAAGAACAGTATGAGAACATCTCTGTTCCTTTGACGAATGAATATGTTACAAAAGCCATTCAGAATGTGCAGGCGCTATTTGAAAACCCCGACAATATAGGCTATGACGGGAATGAGCAGTTTTTGATTGAGGACGCATACTGGAACGGGATTGCTCCACGGGAAAGCCTGCTGGGCTTGATCGCAAGAAACTATGCAGCTCCCAATGTGAGTGTTGGGTATCATGCACTCACCGATTTAGATGTTTCGGATGGCACAGACTTCTATCAGGCACGACAGGACAAAATCGAAACCATACTGAATGACCCTTCCAATGGGCTATCGGAAGCAGAAAAAGACTATTGGCGGAGCATGAACAGCGATGTGGAAGAACCGTTCCAATATGGCTACTTCGGGGGATGGAAAATCATTATTTCTTCCTTTGAATTGTTAATGTTTGCTATTTTAGCGATCTGTATTGTGATTGCGCCAGTATTTGCCGGTGAATATCAGGCTGGCACAGACGCAGTCATTTTGTCCGGCAAGTATGGCAAGACTAAGTTGACCACGGCTAAAATCGTTGCTGCGCTCATATTTGGCGTGTTGGCATTTACGCTCCATATTCTCGTCGCATTTGGTATTCCTCTTGTGGCATTTGGGACGGATGGCTGGAATCTGCCTTTACAAATCAACGGTACTACCGTTTTGTATCCGCTCACATTTCTGGAGGGGACGCTTATCAATTGGGGGATCGTTTATTTGGTTCTGATCGCAATGATCGGCTTGACCCTTTTCCTGTCGGCTAAAATGAAAAGCCCTTACCTTGTGCTGATCGTTATGGTTCCGGTGCTTTTTATTCCCATGTTCCTTACTCCGAATGGCACCACGGGAATCTACAACTCGCTTGTTTTTTTGACGCCGTATCAATCGTTGGTTCCCCGCTTCAACTCCTACATTTCCTATCAGTTGGGCCCGGTCATTTTGGACGCTTTTGCCATGAGAGGACTTCTGTATGTGATACTGACTTTGATTTTGCTTGCTCTTGCAAGAATCGGGTTCAAGAAACATCAGGCTGCATAAGGAGGCTCCGATGAAAAATAAAAAGTATATCATACTCGCGGTTGCTGCGATTATCATTGCCGCTGCGGTGATAATGATAATACAGCTGTTTAAGTGGTCTGAAACCCTCGGTATCAGCGAAGAAACACCGTTTTATTATCCGGTTGTGTATGAGATAAAACTTGAAAAACTGCTTGACACGCTTTCCGGCGTCCCCCCCACCTTGCCACAATTGTCAAGAACCTTTATTTCAACCGTGTAAAACCTTTTTTCAGGAAAGAAAATGGCAGCTTGAAATCGCTTAAATCGCTTCGTTCGTACCAGCAGATTCAGGTTGTGCAACTTGCGCGGCAAGGAAACTTGCTTTTGTTGCGTTCAACTCTTTGTGAAGTTGTGCGGCCATAAACGCGGTGACGATGGCAGAAAGAACGTCAGCAATCGGCTGGGCATAAAGAATACCGCTTAAACCACAGAATTTCGGAAGAAGTAAAATAACAGGTACAAAGCAAATCCCCTGTCTACAAGCGCCAAGGATACATCCCTTTGCCGCTTTTCCCATCACAAGGAAAAGGAAGGAGTATACTGTGTGAAACCAAAAAGAATAAAGGAGAGGCCGTTTGCCTGTAAAGCGACCGAACCGACACGAATCATCTCCATATCATCTTTTGTAAACAGGGCCATGATCTGCGAGGGAAAAATTGCAGCGACCAAACCGAACACCACACAAAATATGGTTGACCAGAGGATAGAGGTCTTGATTGCTTCATGCAGTCGGTCAAACTTCTTTGCCCCATAGCTAAATCCGGCGATTGGCTGAAAGCCCTTCAAAAAGCCGAAAACAATTCAAAATTTCAGACATGATCTCTTTGGAAAAACAACATTCTTTGATACGGAAATTAAACACACTCTTTTTGCGGAGGATATAGCACAAATAGACTACAGTGGAAACCATTTGTGAAATGGCCGTGGCAATCGCCGCACCGGCTACTCCGAAGTTAAGCGCATAGATGAAGATGGGGTCTAATACCACATTTAATAAGGCTCCAGCCATCAATGCACCCATGGCTGTCTTGGCGGCACCCTCGCTTGACACGATATTGTTCATCGTGACATTGAATACATTAAAAATTGAAAATGTGATATAGATACTGGTGTAGGAAATTGCATAGGGCATGACGCTTTCGATTGCGCCAAGCTGTCTAAGAATCGGCTTCAGGAAAAGGACAGAGCAAAGAATCAGGATTGCGCCGATTAATATGCTACTGTATACGGCGGTGCTGGCTACCTTGTTTGCTGTTTCCTTGTCGCCCCGTCCGAGCAGCCTTGAAAGATAGGCGGCGGCCCCATTCCCAAATAATAAACCCAAACCTACGATCAATTGACCGAGGGGAAAGGCAACCGTGACCGCGCCCATCTGACCGGTTCCCAGCCCACCCACAAAATAGGTGTCCACGAGGTTGTACAGTGCGTTAATCAGCATACCAATCATGGTTGGCAGCCCTAACGCCAATAGTGCTTTTGGAATGGGCGTGCTCCCCAACAGCGCCATCTTTTTGTCTGGTTTGTTCATGTTTAACTCTCCTTTCGCTTGACGCGGAAATAAAATTATAGTATAAGTCAAGAGTAAAAAAAGGAGGCACGCATGGCCGCCATAGATTTGATCGTGCTGGGAATCTTGAAAAGGGAATCGCTCAGTGCCTATGACATTCAGAAATTGGTCGAGTATCGGAATATTTCGAAGTGGGTAAAAATCAGTACGCCGTCCATTTACAAAAAGGTGATACAGCTCGAAGAAAAGGGATTGATTAAAAGCACTATCGTCAAAGAGGGAAAAATGCCGGAGAAAGCAATCTATTCTCTAAAGGAAACTGGCGCAAAGGAGTTTGAAAGCCTGATGTATGAGATTGCTTCACAACCGATTCACTTTTTCCTGGACTTCAATGCCGTGATTGTAAATCTGTCCAGCCTCCCGCCGGAAGGACAAAGGGCCTGTCTGGACAACATCGAGGGGAATGTGAAAACCCTAAAAACTTATCTGGAAGAAAATATACGGGAAAAAGAAAATGCACCCGATATTCCCGAAACAGGTATGGCGGTCTTACAGCAGCAGTATATATTGACCCAAGCAATCGAAACGTGGATCGCTTCGATTAAAGGTTAAATACTTAAGGGAAAATCCCATTAAAGTAACTCTTTTCTTTGAACACGGCGGTATCAAGGAGGTGCCGCCATGTTCTTTTTGTATCGGCATAAACCGACAACCTTTTTATCAAAAAAGCCTGTCCACCACCACGGAATATTCTGTTTCTTTGGCTTATTCTCCTACCCGGTCATTTTGGCCGCGACGAAAGCGGTAACACCCATTGGGGCATGGGCGAGGACTTACGCCAACGGCTGCAAGCGAAACGGCATACTTCAACAGCCCGTATTGGTATAGATCCTCACCAACGGCCCTTTCTCTCTCATTTCAAGATAAGCGGTGCAGTCTGCCCCGTTTAAGAATCCCAGCGCTTTACTGTCGCAGGATACGGAAGGCTTCCACTCCTTTCCCCGATTTCTGTTTACAATATGCACCCTGCACTTTTCCCCTGCAAAATCAACGCCCTCCAGCGTATAATCGGCACAGAAACGAAAGGTTTTTTTGCCGATCCGGTTCTGTACATCTACCGCTCCCGGAAGAATCGTCCCTTTAAAATAAGGGCTGTCCGCACTGCCGCAAAAGGTGACCGCTACGCGGCTGCAAATCCCCTTTCTCGTCACCGAAGTGCCGGTCAGATTTACATCTATCGTCAATACTTCCCGCCCGCCTGTCAGAAAACTCTGTACGGCAAACAAAGCTTCCCGGTCCGCCTTTTGGTCAAAACCGTGTCCTGCCCCGTCAAGCAAAAGCAGCTGGCAGCTGCCGGGCGCGCCTTCCTGTCTGCCAAGAGCCTGCCGCTCTGCCTCCCACCAGGCTTTCTGCGCCCGCTGCGCATAGGAAACATCCACAATTTCATCTTTTGTTCCGTGTACAATCAAAACAGGCCCCGGATAAGCCGAAATTTCCGCAAAGGGATCCATTTTCATCACGGAGGCCGGATAGATCCGCCCCAGCTTCATGGGGCCGCATTTGATGGTTTCCGGAATATTGTCCGGCCGGAAAGACGCCATCATCATCCGCCCCTTTCTGGCGTCATCGGGAATGCAAAGCGCCGGATAAAAGAGGATGAGCTTTGCAACCTGTTCCGGAAGCCTGGCTGCTGTCAGGGCCGAAACGAAGCCGCCCTGGCTGCAGCCCATCAAAACCAGGGAGGAAGCATCCACATAGGCAAGGCTTCTCACATAAGCCATCACCGCTTTTAAGTCCTCCCGTTCTGTGAGTACCGACATCTCTGTGGTCTTCCCGTCGCTTTTTCCGCTGACACAGCCCCCTGAAAAATCAAAGGTATAAGCGGCATATCCCCAGCGCACAAACTGCTGCGCGTACTTTGCCACCGTATCCTGATTTGCCATGAAGCCGTGGCTTATGATGACCGCCGGAAACATCTTTGTCTCCGAATCTTTCCTGTCCTTTGGCCGAAACTCTGTGCCCCTGATCACAAGTCCGTCCCGCACACATGTGAATTCCGATTTTCTCATTTTCATACCCCCTTGTCTGTCTTTGCCAGAAAAACAATCGCAGTTTTCCTGGCAGACTCCTTTTGATTCTTATTATAATCCATACCATTTTCGATTGTACAGCCTTTTATCCTTTCTGCAAAAGGCAACGGCTGCCGAATATTAGTGGATTCCCCTATTTTTGATACCAGAATCCGACAGGGTTCTGTACACTGTTTTTTTGTTTTAAAGGAAAGAAAAGTCAATGATATAGTTGTCCCTCCGCAGGCCTCATCAACAACAGAAACGGGAAATAGACCGCCACATACATCACAGCAATGATCAGCCCGTTTCTCCAGTCAGTGGTCAGTCCGGCCGGGACAGCCATCATGGCTATATTATTATTCAAAAAATGAACCGCTGCCACCGCCCATATATTTTTTGTCCGCATATAGAGCCAGCCGGTAAAAATACTTTTTCCCATACATCCTGCCAGACGTATTAAAAATCCACACCCTAATCCAAAAGAAAATCCGCCGCCGAACAAGTCAATCGGCAGATGCCATACGGCCCACAGGATTCCCACAAGAAGGATTCCTTTCCGGATGCCGAACTTTTCCTGCAAAGCCGGCTGCAGAAAATAGCGCCAACCATACTCCTCCCCTAAAAATCCCGAATAGGTAAGTGCAAAGCCAATCGGTAAAAACAGATACTGTACAGGCCGGATGTTCCAGATAAAATCATGTAAGTTCCCATCCTTGAAACAGACCGTCAACGTGGTCAGTACCGACCACACCAGATGCAATCCAATGAAAATAATGATTCCTACAAGCCCTTTCTTCCAGCTGCGGGAAAAAACCAACCCCCACTCTTCCCGCTTTTTTCCTGACAGACATAGCAATTCAAAAAAAAGAACCGCCGAACAAATGCCGACAAGGCCATTCGCCGCTTCTTCCATTCCCTCTCCACGCGCAATCATGCCCCCTGCCGCCAGTGCTGCCAGAAATGCTGCTGCTGCCAAAAACGTCAGAAAAAACAACTTGGGAGGACTGGATTTTCCCCCTTCTTCCGCCTCCGGAATCAATAAATTACCCAACATAACCCCTGAAGCGGGCAGAAACATAAGCGCCGCTGAAAATGCTCCGGTATCCAGCCCCCTTTTTCCTGCAACCGCCATTAATAAACCATAGATTGCGGTAATCATGTATACGAACAGGAAGTAAATAAACAGCTTTTTATTGATTGTATTTTTCATCTACAGTCCCCCCGTTTTTTCTTCATCTTATTCCACTGCAAAGAAAGATGCAATCTATGTTTTTATCGCATTCCAAAAGAAATCTTTGCAAATCCTTTCCAAAAAAGGTATACTGATAAAAGAGAAAACAGGGGGTATTTATATGGATATTAATGAAGCGAAAATGCAGATTGCGGTTCTCATCGACTCGGAAAATGTCAGTTCCCGGTATGCGCCGATCATTTTCAATGAGATAGAAACCTACGGATTTGCCACCTACCGCCGGATTTACGGCAACTGGACCAAAAATAACGGCTGGAACGAGAACATTCTTCTGGAAAATTCCATCACGCCCATCCAGCAGTTTGACTATACGCTCGGGAAAAATTCTTCCGACATGACCATGGTCATCGATGCCATGGATATTCTGTATTCCGGCAACGTGGACGGTTTCTGTCTGGTCACCAGCGACAGCGATTTTACCCGTCTTGCCATGCGCCTTCGGGAAGCGAATATGTATGTGATCGGCATGGGGGAATCCAAAACCCCGGTCTCCCTCACCAAAGCATGCAATAAATTCATACATTTAAATCTGATCTATGAACAGCCTGCAAGCGCTTCGGCTACTGAGAATACCGCTTCCGACCTTCATGATGATTACACCTCGGAACGCAGCATAAAGGCTAATGCGGTGACCTCCATCACGGACATTGAGGAAGCCATCATTTCCATCGTCAACGATAATGAAAATAAGGGAAAGCCCACCTATATGGGAGAAATCGGCAGCCGCTTAAACAGCAAATTCACCGATTTCGATGTGCGTAACTATGGTTATACCAAGCTGCTCACCTTCATCCGGGACAAGTGCTCCAAACTGGAAATCATCAATGAGAATTCTTCCTACTATGTGGAAGTCAAAGAGCTGAATAATGTGGCGGAGATGCAGAAAGAAATCACCGCTATGATTGAGAAAAACGGCGGCGCCATAGACAACCTTTCCGTGATCTACGACCACCTCAAAAAGAAACATCCTTCCTTCGATTTAAAGGATTACGGTTACAGCCGCCTGTCCAGTTTTCTGCGCAGCATGGACAACATCACCGTCAAGGGCAACGCGGTCAGCTTAAAAGCACCAAAGCCAAAAACACGCAAAAAGTAAGTCAAAAAGGGGCTGTCCAATGACAGCCCCTCAGCATTCTCCCATCAGCTTTTCGATGATTCTATCTTCCACGCTGATGTAAAAACTTTCCAGTTCCGGCAGCACTTCCGCCCGGTCAAACATAATTCCCGGACTTGCGTTCCACCGCTCTTCTCCCCAAATTTGCTCCTGCCTTGCTGTTTCCTGAAGCATCCGGTATTCTTCCTCTGTGACCACCCGGATTGTTGCTTTTCCCAAAGCCCTGTCAAATGTGCCCCAAAAGTTCCAGTCCTCATATCCGATATGGGGATTGCGGAAGGAAAAGCAGCCTTCCTGCTCCCGCCAGTCATGTCGCTCTTTTGCGGACACTTTACCTGTCTCTGCCGCCTTCGTTTTCTCTTTGCAGGCATAGGCAGATGAAGTTTCCTGTGGTTCCTGTTGCTCCTGCCCAAATCCTGGCTCTGCCCCGGGGGCAATGCCAAGGGATTCCAGTCTTTGATACAGCCGCCCGAAGTCTGACAGCGCTGTTAATACAGGTTCTGTCTCCCGCCCCAATTCCGTAAGGGCGTAATGCTGTCCTTCTGCCTGCCGTTTACAGATTCCCTCCGCAGACAGCTCTTCCAGCGCCTCTTTGATTTCATTTTCCCGAAAGCCGTACAGATATCTGCACAGCGCCTCCACGGTCTGGGGCTTTTGGAACAGCAGCAGCACAATCTGCAGTTTTATTCCGCCCAGAAGCCGCAAGGCCGTTTCTGCAGCGCTTTCTTTCGGCATTCCTTTTTCCTTGTGCAAAACAGGGTTCTCCTTATTTCCACAGCCTTTCCTTTTCCGAAAGCACAATGCCCTCCGATAGGGAAATTGCTGTCATCGTTATTCTGTCAGTATACACCAAAACGGGAAAACAGGCGATACCTCTCCTGCAGGGATTACGGTTTTCTTTCGTCGCCGGATGCCCTGCTACTCCTCTTTTTCCAGCACCTCCCCGGGAATGCCGAACAGGCTGGTCAGAATAAAGCAGCACAGCACGGAAAATACCGAAATGACAAAGTACCATAAAAGCTGACGCCACTCATAAATATACATGAGATAAGAAGGCAGCACGGCCAATCCATAAGAATTGGACTGAATATTTAAAATCGACAGCAGCGCAGCGCCGATTCCTGACGTACACAGCATGATGATCAGAGGCCGCAGATTATACCGCAGCAAAATGCCGAAAAGCACCGGCTCGCTTATCCCAAACAGCTGGGAAAGCATGGCGCCGACGGCGGTCTGCTTCATGCTCTTTTTTCCGGATTTCACCAGAAAAGCCAGACAGGATCCCACATTTGCAAAGCCATACATGGCGCACAGGGTGATCACCGGATTAAACCCGGTGTTGGCGAGCAGGGAAGTCTCAATCATGGTGTAAGTGTGATGCAGTCCTGTAATGACCAGCAGCGGATAGGTAGCCCCGATGACAAAACCACCGATGCCAAAGGGAATATGAACCAGAAACTCCACGATTTCAACCAGCTTTAATTCGATAACGTGCATGACCGGACCAATGCCCAGAATAGTGATCAAAAAAGTGACCAGGATCACGAGAAACGGCGTCATAATCAAGTCCAGGGCATTGGGCATTATTTTGCGCAGCTTCTTTTCCAGCGACGCGCCGATAAAAGCGGTTAAGATGGCGGTCAGCACGCTGCCCTGACAGCCCACCACGGGAATTTTCCCAAAGGCCATCACTGCATCGATCCCGCTGGACGGATCCGCCACGGCATAGGCGTTTGGCAGAATGGGGGAAACCAGCATCAGCCCCAGCACAATCCCGATCACCGGCATTCCGCCGAATACTTTATAAGCGGACCAACAGATGAGGGCGGGCAGGAAAGCAAAGGCCGTTTCCGTCAGCACATTGACCAGCGTCACAATATAGTCCGGAATCATAGCGGTGGATGCGCCAAAAAGCTGCAGCACGTTATCGTTAAAAACACAGCCTTTTAATCCCAAAAACAGACCGGTTGCCGCGATGACTGGAATGATCGGCACAAAAATGTCCCCGATGATACGCATCACCCGCTTCACACCCTTTTGATCGTCTTTGAGCATGGTATCCTGTTCCTCTTTGGAAACCGTTTTTAAGTCCAGCTGCTCCATTTGGGCATATACCTTATTCACGATTCCGGTTCCCAGAATGATCTGATACTGCCCGGCGTTGAAAAAGGTTCCTTTCACCGCCGGTATTTCCTGCAGCTTCTTTTCATCAATCCTGTCCTTTTCTTTCACCACCAGCCGAAGTCTGGTGGCGCAGTGGGTGGCGGAAATGATGTTGTCTGCTCCCACAATCTTCACAATCTGTGCCGCAATATCCTGATAGTTCATCTGTCCCATATTTTCTCTCCCTCACATTCAGATGTTTTTTCTCTGAGTATCACTGCCTGATAAGGTTTTAGCCTGAGAACGCCTTCCTGCATACAGGCCTCTCCAAAACTCTGCCAGACAGGCTGCCCATTTTTGGGCAAAGCCGCTTCCGTGACAGCCTCCTCCCCCAGGTTAAACCAGCACCAAAGGCTTTCCTTATCCGTATATCTTCTGTAGGCGATCACCTTTTCGGCACTTTCCAAAGGGGCGATCTTTCCGTAAATCAGGCATTCCCGGTAGGGCCCGTGCTGCCGGAATCGGATCATTTCCCTGTAAAATTCCAAAATGCTTCCCTGCCTGTCCGTCTGTGCCTCTGCATTGACAGCAGGATATTCCTCCGTCATGCCAATCCAGGGTTTTACCGTTGAAAAACCGCCGTATTTTTCCCCGTTCCAGGGAAAAGGAGTTCTGGCATTGTCCCTGCTTCTCACATTTACAAACCCGAGAGCTTCTTCTTTGGAAAATCCTTCTTTCTGGGCGCGGTAATACTGGTCGATGCTGGAAAGATCGTTAAACTCTTCCACGGATTCTCTTGCAAAATTTGTCATTCCCAGCTCCTGTCCCTGATAGATGAAGGGCAGGCCTCTCAGGAAAAAATACATGGCGGCCAGCGTTTTGACGGCGTCAGGATTTTTCTGCGCTGCTCCCAGATACTTTGACGCCGCTCTGGGCTGATCATGGTTCTCGATAAAATTTGCGCTCCATCCGTATTTCTGGATCTCTGTCTGGCTCTCCATGATTTTCCGGTTGAGATCCTTTATGGTCCAGTCAGTCCTTTTAAACCATTCGCTGCCGGAAGCCACATCCAGATCCGCATATCGAAAATCGAAAATCATGGAGAAAAATCCGTTTTCCCCGATAAACTGTCCCAGTTCGCTGTAAGAGATTCCGGGCGCTTCGGCAATCGTCACGCAGTCATGTCTGTCAAAAGTCCGCTCCTTGAGTTCACGAAGAAAAATCTCTATCCCCTTCTGGTTTCTGGATGCCTTTGTACACTTGGCAAGACCATCGGCCCCGTCCGGTTCCCTGTCCTTCCAGGACTGGTCCTTTTTGATAAAAGTGATGGCATCGATGCGGAATCCGGCGATCCCCCTGTCCAGCCACCAGTTTACCATTTCATAAAGCCGTTCCCGCAGCAGCGGATTTTCCCAGTTTAAATCCGGCTGTTTTTTTCCGAAGGCATGGAAATAATATGCTTCTTCGCCGGGCGCCTTCTCCCAGACGCTTCCGCCGAATACGGAACGCCAGTTGTTCGGTTCCTTTTTCCCTTCCCGGAAAATATAATAGTTACGAAACTCACTCTCCGGCTCCTTCAGGGCTTTCTGAAACCACTCATGTTCATCGGAAGTATGGTTGATCACCAGATCCAGTACAATCTTAATCCCTCTTTCCTTTGCCGCCGCAATTAATTCATCCAAATCCTCCATGACACCGAATTCCGGCGCAATGTCCTGATAATCCGAAACATCATAGCCGTTATCGTCCATGGGCGACCGGTAGATCGGACAAATCCACAGCATGGTAACGCCCAGTTTCTGCAGATAATCCAGTTTTTGGGTAATGCCCTTAAGATCCCCGATACCGTCCCCGTTGCTGTCATAAAAACTTTTAGGATAAATCTGATAGACCACTTCCTCCTGCCACCATTTCTTCTCCATCCCCTGTCCTCCTTTTTGGGAAATTCAACCGATTATTTTTCTTCTCATAAGTTCTTTATAAATACCGTCTTCCAGCAGCGGTTCGCATACGCAATCCGCTATCTTTTTTAAAGCGGGAACGCCGTTTCCCAGTGCAACGGAGATGCCCGTGGCCTCCAGCATATCGATGTCATTTTCGCTGTCGCCAAAGCTCATCGTATTTTCCTTTAAAACGCCCAGCTCCCGGTTCACCCACTCCACGGCGCTTCCCTTGCTGCAGCCTTTCGGCAGCAGTTCCAGATACCACAGGCCGTTCCATTCCTTTTTCTGAATCACTTGCACGTTTTCTTTCAAACGCTCCGACAGCTGTCCCGCCGCTTCCCGGCTGCCCCAGGCGCATATCTTATGGATTCTGTCTTTTTCCGGTTTGAAAAGAGAAAAGCCTTCCCGGTAGCCGATCCGGTTTCTCGCTTTCACCGCCTCCTTTTCCCCGGGGGACAATTTGATAATCTTTTGGGAAAAATCCCTTTGGTAAAAAAGTGCCGCCTGCCGATCCATATAAATCTGTGTTTCCCCCTCCAGGGATAGAAACATGTTCTTTTCTTCCGCGGCCTCCAAAATATGTCGAAGTTTAGACGCAGTAAACTGTATCTTTTTCATTTTCTTTCCTGCAAGACAGATGTAGCAGCCGCATCCTGAAATCATGCCGTCTGTTTGCAGTGACTGTACATCCGCCTGAATGGAAGCAGGATTTCGTCCTGTGCAGATGACGATTCGGATGGATTTTTTTCTGCATTCCTTCATCGCTCTGACTGCACTTTCCGGAATTCCCTCCTGCTCATCCCTGAGTGTGCCGTCTATATCAAGGTAAATAATTTCTACCATATCTCTCCTTTCCCCTGTTCTTTTTTGTCCCTGCCATCCTGTCCATATCCTAGCAGAAAAAAAAGAGGCCATCAACCGGATGGACCTCTTTAAAATCGTTGTACTCTTTTTGTTCATTTTTTCGTATTATAAAACTTTGTACACACCAGAATCTCTTCCTTTTATAAAAGCCCGTCTCTGCCTTACTGCCGCCGGAAGAGATAATCCTGATACGACAAAAACAAAAATTCAATGAGAATAAAATAGGGGGTGGCGATTTCATATTGCAGCTGAAACGAAATCGGCAGACGAATCGAACTGATATACAAATTTTCTCCGCACAAAGATGCCAGCGTATTATTTTGCAATCTCGTAATCGATACGGCCGGAACCGCTTTCACCTTTAACGCCTCCGCCAGCCTGACTGCCTCTTCAGACTCCCCGGAAAGAGAAATCATGAACACCAGATCCTCCGGCGTACCGATTCTGCAGAGGACCTCTCCCATATCAGGGCCCTGCAAAGGAATCATTTCTTTGGCAGGCAGGAATATCCGCTTCATCTCACCGGCAACGCTCCGCTGGGAATCTCCGGCTGCATATATAAAAACACGGTTTGCGCCATACAATTTCTCAAACAGCGGGGTCAGATTTTTTTTCAGCAGATCGTCCATCATCTTATGATAACTGTCCGTGACATCTGCAAGCAGTCCTTGCGTACTGCGGACGCTTTCTTTTCTTTCCAGTTTAATGCGCGCCTTTAACTCACTATAACCGGACAATCCCAGCTTTTTTGCAAACCGTACCAGCAGCGTTTTCGATACATTGCAGCAATTTGCAAACTCTTCCACGGATTTTTGCGCGCATTCCGTATAGTGATTCGCCAGATAACGGCACACATGCTTTTCATTTTCAGTGAACTGTTCAAAATGCTCATTCAGAAGTTCTTCTATCTGCATCGGCGTTCTCTCCCTTCTGCCTGCCGGCATATTCCAGATACTGAACGGACAGAATATCCAGCAGAATATAAAAGGCCGCCACCATCTCATAAGATTGAAAATGAGCCTGGCGGACCGTTTTCGTGCCTACATACAAATTATCCCGGCACAACCTGGCCAGCGTATTGTTGTCCCATCGCGTCAAAGACAATGTCCCGATTCCCGTCTCCCGGGCCGCCCGCACAATCCTCGCCGCCTCCTGGCTTTCCCCGGAAAGCGAAATTGCGATCAGCAGATCGCTTTCATGAAACCGTTCTCTGGAAAACATCATTTCTCCAAAATCGAACAAGTCTACACAGCACTTCCCCAGGATCAGAAAAATCCGCTTAAACTCTTCCGCAATGGCTTTCTGTTCATTTCCCGTTCCGTACAGGTAAACGGTTTTGGCCCGGTAAATAGCTCTGCACACGGGTTCATAATTATGCTTCTTCAACGCGTCTATGACCTGATGATAATTGTTTACCACCAGCTGCATATCGAAGAAAGTCTGCTGTCCTGCCTCTTCTCTTCTGTCCAAAAGCAGCTTAAACTCCGTATAACTGTCGATCTCCAGCTTTTTCATCAGTCGCGCGAGGGTGGTTCTGGACACATGTAAAAAGGAAGCGAGCTGTGTGCTGTTCATTTCCCGGACCGCCCCTTTTTCCCGCAGAATCTTATGGAGCATTTCCCGGTCATTGGCGGTGAGCATATCGTACTTTTGATTGTAAATTTCCTCCAGATTCATCACAAGTCTCTCCCCTTTTCCCATAATCAGGCGAAAAGCCGGCGGTGAAAAAAAGATTCACACACCGGCCCTTTTATTCAGTATAACACAGAGAACCTGTTCACGGCAACCATTCCGGCCGCCTATTCCGACTGCTCCTTCAGACGGTAACGGACCACCGCACCGTCACTTAACCCTTTGGTTGTGGTGACAATCACTTCTTCGCCCTCCGCCAGCGCATTGTCCCCCAGCGCGACATAGCTGTCGCCTTGCTCCTGTACCTCCACAAACCGTTTTTCCGCCGCCAGCTCTTCTCCCAGAATGCCCTGCTGCCTGCGCACCACATAAATATAGTACCGCTTGTTTTCCTCATAAAGGGCATTGACCGGAATGCACTGCCGATAGGATTTTGACTGATACTCAACGGTAAAGGAACCGTTTAACCCCATTTTCCCCAGGCCTTCCGGGAGAAAAAATTCTGCGGTGTAACTGCCGTCCGCCTGTTGCTGTATATAATCTACCGGGATTTTCTCCTTCCGGTCGCCGATTTCCAGCGTCCCTTCCGTCCCCTGACCGATATACTCCTTATCTTCCTTCGACAGGGAAGCGATAAATTTCAGGTCATTGTCTTTTGCCGCATAAACTACAGCCGCTCCGTCCGGTGTATCGTTTCCGGCGGACACATTGACGCCGGTGACGATCCCGCCTGCATCCGCCATGACCTGGCATCCCTGTTTCTGCAGCGTCCGGTACCGGTCAAGCACCTCCCGTTCATAGGAAAGTTCCAGCTGATACAGTGTCAGGGTATCCTGGATATTTTCCGGTCCTGCGGCGTCATCCACCTTCCGTTTCGCCTCCTGCAGCTCCTTTTGTTTCTGACGGAGGCTGTCCTCATAGGCCCACTGGGCGCTTTGTACATTCCGCTCCAACGTTTCCGACTGGGCTTCCCAGTTTTTCTTTTCTGCATCCTCTCCGGAAAAATCCGGTTTCGTCCTGCCTTCAGCCTGATGATCCTCCAGCTTTCGTTTTGCCTTCTCCAGCTCTGCGCTGCAGGCATCCCGCCTGGCAATCGCTTTTTCCAGACGAGCTTTTAACTCAGCCAGTTCCTGCCCATCCTCTTCTTCGAGCACAGAAGACGTACCCCCACCTGATGGATTGGAATCATCCTCTGTCCCCGGCATCTTATTCTCCTGAGAACCATCTGTGCCGGGAATCGTTTGTTCTCCGTCAGGTTCTCCCGTTTCCGGAGAAGTCTCATTCGAAGGAACCGTTTCGTCACTTGGCAAAGACTCATCCGATGTAGAAGGGCCGGCATCTGATGAGGATTCCTCAGGCGCAGAAGGGGCCGTATTCGACAGGGACTCTTCCTGTTTTGGTTCCGTCGTCCCGCTTTCGTTATCCGGCGCGGCCTCCTCTTCCGGCTCTTCTGCCGCCGATTCTACAGGTTCCTCTGTTCCCGTGGTCGGATGCTCCTCCGCTTTTGCCGCTTTTTCATCGGCAGCCTGATAGACCGTTTCCTCCGCAAAGGACACTCCGCCGGCAGCAGCCTTCGCCTCATCATAAGCTTTCTGGGCCGCCTCCACCTGTTTTTCCGCCTCTTTGAGCTCATCGGTCAGCCGCTCCACTTCTTTCTGCAGTTCCTTTCCTCTTTCCACCCACTGATCGTATTCATCCCTGGCGGCCTGGCGGTCGGAATTTTTGGTGATCTGAGGGGCGTCCTCCAGATGTTTCTGCAGATCCTGCCTGGCCTGTTCTTCTTTGGTCAGCGCCCGGTCTTGTGTCACATTGTTATCCGATACCGAGTCCATGTAATCTTCCAGCGCCCGGTTGGTCTGATCTGCCTTTTTCTGGTTTTCCAGTCCTTGGTTATATTCCAGCGTGGCGATCTGCACCTCCAGTTTTTTGACGGACAGCTCCCGGGCCGCAATCTGTTCCTTTAAGTCCGCTTCATTTAAAGTGAACAAAAGCGTCCCTTCCTCGATCTCATCCCCCGGGGTCACAAAAACAGCGTCTGTTTTTATGCCGGGCAGAGCCGATACCGCATATTCCCTGCTTTGGGAGACATGCCCAAAAAGACGGATACGCTTTCCCACCGTCCGCTTTCCGGCTTCTTCCACCGTGATCTGAGGCAGCTGATAGGCGTAAACACTCTTGGAAATCAGCGTGAATAAAAGCATGACAGACAAAAGTACCGCCGTTGCAATCACAATTTTCCTTTTTCCCTTCCAAAGTTCCATATTCTTAAAGTCCTCCTGTCCCAACCGTTTTTCTCATCGTTTCACTCCTTGATCCCGGAAGCGGAAATGCCCTGTTCCAGATAATCCTGCCCGAACGCGAATATGCAAAGCGCCGGCAGCAGCGTGATGACCGATGCCGTCATGGCAAATCCCGCCTGTTCCAGCCCGATCTGGGGCAGATACAAAGACAGCGGCCATAAGGATCTCTCCTTTAAAAAGGCCAGCGGCTGCTCAATTAAGTTCCAGCACTCCAGAAAATTTAAAATCATCGCCGACAGAATGCCGCCCTCCGTCAGCGGCAGACCGATGTGAAAAAAAGCATACCACTCTCCGGCCCCGTCAATCCGCGCCGCTTCCAGCAGGCTTTCCGGCAGCTGGGAAAAGCTTCTGTAAATCAAAAAGACCGGAAAGGTGGAAAAGACGGCGGGCAGTATGATCGCCCAATGGGTGTTTAAAAGCCCGTTTCGGTCCAGCACCAGATACTGGGAGAGCATGGTCACCTGAAAGGGGAGCAGCATCAGCACGATATATCCGGTAAAAAGCACTTTTTTAAAAGGGATGGGATATACCGCAAAAGCCCAGGCGGCAGGGACCGCCACCGCCAGCTGACCCAGAAGAATCAGCCCCGTAATCTTCACGGAATTCCAGAACAAAACAAAAAACTGGGGAGTGGAAAAAAGCAGCTTTCCATATCCGGAAAAGTCCGGAAATTCAGGAAGCCATTTCCAGGCAATGAACGCGTCTCCTTTTTGCAGCATGGGCAGCAGCATTTCGTGCATCTCATAAGCGCCGGTGATGGAGCCTGACAAAAGCAGCCCTACCGGCAGGCAAATCACAATTCCAAATGCCAAAAGTACACAAAAAGCGGTCAGCCGCCCGGCTGCTTTTCCCAGGATCCCCCCATAACGCTTTCTTCTTTTTCTTCCTGATCTCGTCTGTAACATCCTCTCTATTTTCCTTCCCAAAGCCTTTGCAACAGTAAAATTGCCGCCATCATAACCGCTCCTGTGACCACCGCTGCTGCCGCCATTTTATCCAGAGACAGGTCCACAAACCAGTTATTGAACAAATGCTGCAGCAAATAAATGCTGTCCTGGGGATAAGAGCCCGCCACCAGATAGGCCTCCCGGAATACTTTAAAGGAATTCAGGAAGGAGAGTACCGTAATGGTATACAGGGTGGGCAGAAGCTGAGGAAACACCACATACAGGAAAATCTGCGGTTTTGAGGCGCCGTCCACGGCCGCCGCTTCCTTCATCTCCCCCGGAACGCTCAAAAGTCCGGCCATCCATAAGGTGACGGTATACCCCAGATTCTTCCATATGTAGCTGGCCACCAGCACCCAGAAGGCGGCCTCCGTGTTCATATAATCGGTGGAAAACACATGGGAAAAATGAAACGTCTGAGCGGCCCGGGTCAGTATCCCGTTTAATAGCCCGGCCTTATCAAAAATCATCTTCCACACCAGAACCACCGTGGCGGAAGGGATCGCCATGGGCAGCAGATATACGATTTTAAAAGTTTTAAATTTTTTGTTTCCCGTGATCAGCACTGCGGTAAAAAGGCCCAGACCAATCAGAAGGGGGAGGCAGCAGGCGGCAAACCGGGCCGTATTCTTCGCCGCCAGCAAAAATGCCTGATTGTGAAATACGGTACGGTAATTTTCCAGGCCCACAAAGGTGCCGCTCACCGCCGTCAGAAAGGAACGGCGCACCACATCCCCAAAGGGGAGCACATAAAACAGGAACACGCCGCAAAGACTGGGGAACAGAAAGCTGATCCATATCCACTTTTTTTTCGCAATTCTTCGTTTTCTTCTCATCTCACTCCGCCAGGGACAGTTTCACTTTTCCCTGTATTTCCGTGATGGCCTCCGGAATGTCCAGTTCTCCCAAAAGCACCTTCTCTCCGGTTTCCAGCACCGCATTTTCCAGAACACCGCCGGGCAGATAGGGGGTTTTTAAGGACTGCATGACCTCATCAAACCATTCCAGTTCTTCCTCACTCAGACCGTAAATATCCAGAGTGGCTTCCGTTCCGTCATCACCGGTGATGACCATGGCTCCGTAGGAGCCGCCGCCTGCGCCATTTACTGCCAGATTTTCTTCATTCACCGCCCGATTCACGGAGAATCCGGATCCGCTTCCCGCTTCCCTGGAAAGCATCACGCCCACAAACTGCTCCGCCATTTCCTTTTCCCTGGCAGAAGCCGAAATCCCTGCGATGGTATAGGGCAGGAACACATTCTCAGACTGCCCCAAAAGCGTGCCGCACATGAGCCCTTCCCTCTGGCGTTTGGCCGAAAACAGCAGTTCCAGGGACCAGTCACTGTCCGCCAGCCCCATCCCCATTCTGTTGTCATCCAAAAACACCTGCGTCGCCGCATTCTCTGCCAGCAGCCAGGTATCCACTGTCAGAATCCCTTTGGTGACCGGATCGGAGAACCGGCTGCCGCCAAAATCTTCGATCTCCTCATCGCTGACGCCCTTTTTCTCCTGCTCGTAAATTTGTTTTGCAATGCGCAAAAATTCCTCCACCTTTTCTTCCTCCATGCTGCCGTCCTCTTTTTCCCAGGAGGGCGCGCTTGCCAGAGAGAGAAGCCGCAGCGTAGCGTAGGGAAGCACGCCGCCCATCACGCTGCCGTTTTCTTTTTCCCTCCGCAGCGCATCGGTACATGCCGCAAGGGTTTCCAGTCCCTCCCCTTCTTTCAGCAGGTCTTTGGGCCCGATCATGAGGGGCAGTTTACAGCGCATGGGAAGGGCGAACACTTTTCCCTCCTTTCGGAAGGCCCCGGCCACGTTATCATAAATTTCTTCTTTCCCTTCTCCCTCCAAAAGCACTTCTGTCAGGTCCAAAAGCAGTCCCTTTTCCATGTAGGATTCTATGGGAAAACCATCCAAAATCAAAACATCAGGTCCGTTCCCGGCCAGGATTTCCGTGTTCAGCGCCTTGATCACATCCTCGGCGGTCTGTCCGCTGTTTTCCTTCATTCCCACTTCATAATTCACATAGACATCCTGATGAGCCTGTTGGAACAGGCTCACCGCCTTTTGCACCACATCATCCTTGTTCAGACTGTAAACCTTCAGTTCCTTCTCCGGAACGGAAGGCATATCGGGATCATAGGCAATTTTTCCCATGCCCTTTCGATACAGCACCAGAAAGGCATCTTCTGCAAGGGGCAGCATTCCGAAAATGTACTGATCGGGATCCCCCATGGTACACAGGGAGCCTTCCAACAGCTTTTCCACAGTGCCTCCGCCGATTTTATGGGCATAAATGCCTTCGTCACAGACCAGATACAGCATATCGTCACTGCTGCAGGCCAGATAGACATTATAATTGTCTGAAGTATACCGGATCGTATTGCCCCCTGTTCCCGCCTTGTCCTTAACAAAATCGTCCAGGACAGGATCACTTTCCTTTAACTCGTTCGTTTCCCTGTCATAGATAAGGACGCCTCCGATGGTCACTGCCAGCAGATCATTTCCCGAAAAGCAGACCTGTTCCGGCCGCCATTTTCCCTCTAAAATCTTGGTCAGGCTGCCGTCTGCGACAGAAACCTCATAAAGGCTTTCATAATCGGCGGCATAAAGTGTTCCGTCCGGCGCAAACCAGCAATCTACGATCCGCTGCCTGTCATTTTTCCCGTTCATCTCTTCTATTTCCAGGGATCTGGCCTGACCGTTTACATCCACCATCTGATAGGACATCGTAAAGTCAAAAGCACTGCCGGAATCCTCTTCCTGCTCTCCTTCTGTCTCCTCCTCTGCGGTTTCCCCGTAATTGAAGTACCCTGCAAACAGGCTGCCGTCCGGAGCAAAAGCAGCGCACTGGAAATTAGCTGTGGTCTTGTTTTGCTCATACCATTCGTTCTGCCATTTCTCCCAGGTCTTCCCTTCATCTGTGGAACGAAAAGGTCCATAATTAAAGGAAAAAACCGCCAGGCTGCCGTCCGCTAACCGGGTGAAGGAACCGCATCTTCCCAGATCCTGTATTTCCCAGAACTCCTCCACATAACGCCCCAGCTGTTTGTCCTCCGGTACCGGCTTCTCGGCCGTGTCCGCCCCGGCGCAGCCGCTCACAAACAGGGCCAGGGTCAAAATAAGCGCTGCCGTCCTCTTTCCTTTTTTCGTAGCTGACATTTGATACGCTCCCTTCCGATGCCCTGTCATACAGGCATCTTAACAGAAAAATTTTTAATTCATCTCTAAAACTCCAAAAAAGTAAAAAATCATTGCTCCCTGTCTGTTATCCAATCACTCCGCCAGGGAAAGCTTCACTTTTCCCTGTATTTCCGTCATGGCTTCCGGAATATCCATCTCTCCCTCCAGCACCTTAACCCCGGTTTCCAGAACCGCATTTTCCAGAATACTGCCGGGCAGATAAGGAGTTTTTAAAGACTGCATGGTGGTATCAAACCAGGTCATATCTTCTTCGGTGAGCCCGTAAACATCCAGTGCTCCCAGGTTACCGTCCTCCGTCTCAATCGTCATAGATCCAATGAGGCTGTCTCCCTCTCTGTTTAACGAAATGTTCCCTTCATTCACCGCTTTATTCGCATAAAATCCCGAATTGCTTCCCGCTTTCTCTGAAAGCATCAATTCAAGAAACTGTTCCGCCATCTTCTTTTCCCCCGCAGATGCCGAAATTCCGGCAATCGTATAGGGCAGGAAAACATTCTCCGACTGGCCGGTGAACCGGTCATACATCACCCCTGTTTTCTGGCGCGGAACGGAGCAAACGATTTCCAGTGCAAAGCAGTCATTCACAATCCCTATCCCCATTCTGCTTTCTTCCATAAATACTTGGAATGCATTCGTATCTGCCATGAGCCAGATATCTTCCGTCAGCACCCCTTTTATGGCAGGTCCGGACATTCTGCCCTGTCCAAACTCCTCCACTTCTTCCTGGGTAACTCCCTTTTTCTCCTGTTCATAAACCTGCTGCGCTGCCGCTAAAAATTCCCGTATCTTTTCTTCCTCCAAGCTGCCGTCCGGCTTCTCCCAGGAAGGTGCGCTGGAAAGGGCGAGCATGCGCAGTACACCATAAGGAGTGATTCCGCCCATCACAGAGCCGCTTTCTTTTTTGGCCCGCAGCACACCGATGCCTGCCACAAGCGCTTCCAATCCATTCCCATTTTCAAGCAGATCCTCAGGGCCCATCACGACCGGCAGTTTACAGCGCACGGGAATCGCATATACTTTCCCCTCTGTCCGGAAAGCCCCGGCCAGACTGTCATACAATTCTTCTTTTTCTTCTGCCGCTTCCAACACCTGGGATAAGTCAGCCAGAAGCCCCTTTTCCATGTAAGATTTCATCGGAAACCCGTCTAAAATCAGTACATCCGGCCCCTTTCCGGCCAGGATTTCCGTATTCAGCGCCTTGATCACATCCTCGGTGGTCTGCCCGCTGTTTTCACTCATGCCGATTTCATAATTCGCATAAACCTCCGGGTGGTCCTGACGGAACAGGCTCACCGCCTTCTGCACCACTTCGTCTTTTTGCAGGCTGTAAACCCTCAGTTCCTTTTCCGGCACGGAAGGCATATCCTCATCATAAGTGATCTTCCCTATCCCGTTTTGATAGAACATCAGAAATCCGTTTTCCGGCAAAACAAGCATCCCGTAAACGGGCCGGTCAGGATCGCCCAGACTGCACAGAGAACCTTCCAACAGCTTCTCCATGGTACCGCCGCCCATCTTATGGGCGTAAATCCCCTCCGCACAGGCCAGATACAGCGTGCCATCCGGCCCATAGGTCAGATAAACATTATAGTCTCCCGATGCATAGTGGATCTGTTCTCCTCCGGCGGCCGCTTTTTCCCGGATAAAATCGTCCAGCGCAGCGTCACTGTCCTTTAAGTCCTTCGTTTCCCGGTCATAAAGAAGGGCTCCTTTGGCAGTGACTGCCAGCAGATCATTCTCCCAAAAGCAAAGCTGTTCCACCGCTTTTTCTCCCTCCAGCACTTTCTTCAGACCGCCGTCTTCTGCCGAAATCTCATACAGGCTTTGATGATCCGCCCCATAGAGCGTTCCGTCCGGCGCAAACCAGCAATTCATAATCCATTCCTGCCGCCCTTCCCCTCTCATCTCTTCAATCGCAAGTTCTCTTCCTTTTCCCTGCGCGTCCACCAGCTGGTATCGCACAAAGAACCCATTTTCCTGTCCGGTCTGCGCTGTCTGTCTGTAGTCCACATATCCTGCAAACAGGCGGCCGTCCGGCGCGATGGCGGCACACTGAAAACGGACATTGCGGTTTGCCTCATACCACTCCGTCAGCCAGCTCTCCCAGGTCTTTCCTTCATCCTGTGACCGGTAAGGCCCATAGTCAAAGGAAAAGACCGCCAGGCTGCCGTCCTCCAGCCGGGTGAAGGAACTGCACCTGTCCATGTTTTTGCTGCTTCTCCAGAATTCTTCCACATAGCGGCCAAGCTGTTTTTCTCCGGAGGTCTCCTTTCCTTCAAAATCCTGACCTGCACATCCGCTAAGCCCAAGTGCCAACGCCAGAATCAGCGCTGCAATCCGTTTTCCTCTTTTGATCAATGTCATTTTTCAGGCTCCTTTCCCACTCAGGAAACAATGTCCTTTTTCCTTTTCTGTCCTTAGCTTATCAGAAAATATTTTAAACTTTCTGTAGGATTTGGAGAAAAATAAAAATTTTCTAAAGACTTTTCTGATATACTTACAGTAAGTTGTCAGGGACAAAAGGAGGTTTTTATGCGGATACTACTTGTAGAAGATGACCAGGGGCTATGCGATGCCATCGCCTACTGGCTCACAGCGAAACGATATGAAGTGGACTGCTGTCAGGACGGTCTGGAGGCCGAATTTTTTATCCGGGAAGGGCGTTTTGACTGTATCCTGCTGGATCGGATGCTTCCCGGCAAAGACGGCGTTTCCCTCTTAAAAGAAATGCGCCGGGAAGGCAATCCCACCCCCGTGATCCTGATCACCGCTCTGGGGGAACTTTCGGACAAGCTCACAGGGCTGGACGGCGGCGCGGATGATTATCTGGTAAAACCCTTTGAGTTTGAAGAGTTGGAAGCCCGCATCAGAAGCGTCACCAGACGGCACTATGATATGGATGCCGACCAGACCCTGCGTTTTGCCGATCTATCCTACCGGATCCAGGATTTCTGTCTCACCGGCCCCGGCAGTAGTCTGATGCTCTCCAAAAAGGAAGGCAAGGTCATGGAAACCCTGCTGCAAAACCCGGAAAAAACCCTGTCCCGGGAAACCATTTTAAGCCGGGTCTGGGGCCTGGACAGTGATGTGGAGTCCGCCAATCTGGATAACTATATCCATTTTCTGCGCCGAAGGCTCAAAACGATCAAAAGCTGCGCTAAGATCACAAATGTCTGGGGTGTGGGTTACCGCCTGGAGAAATGAGGACATGCCATGTTTCATAAACTACATTTAAAGCTCACCCTGCTCTATGGGCTGTTCACCACTGCCATTCTGTGGGTTATGTCCGCCGCTTTCCTGATAAGCTCCGAAAACAGCCAGTGGAATACGGCCTTTTCGGCCTTTCAAACCGATATGAATTCCCTGCTCACCAACCTGGAAAACCAACAGACGATCTCCCATATATGGCTGAAAAAAATGGAAAACCAATCCTACAAAATCTATCTTCTGGATGACGGCGTCCCCTATCTATTTAACCGGCTGTCCTTATCAGAAGAAGACCTTGCCACCGCCGGGCAGATTCTCTCCTGGTATGAAGCAAACGAACCGGCGCTGTCCTATTTAAACAGCTACCGGTCCGTTCATGCGGAATATGTCTGGTCACAGGAAAAGCAGATGCCGGATTCGTTTCGTTCCTCCAGCCATTTTGCGAGCTGTATGACCTTCTTGAAAAATGAGGTTCCCGTCACGGCAGTGGTGACCGCCTCCCAGCAAAAGCTGCACAAGAGGCTTTTTTATCAGCGCCTTGTGTTTCTTTTGGCGGATCTGGCGGGTTCGGCCCTCTTTTTTGCGTTTTCCTGGTATTTTACGGGAAGGCTTTTAAAGCCTGTCCGGGAAGCCCAGGTGCAGCAGAATGCCTTTATCGCCTCTGCCTCCCATGAGCTGCGCACTCCCCTTTCCGTCATTCTGGCCTGTGCCTCCGCCTGTGAAATCGCCCCTGCCGGGGAACAGGCCCGTTTTTTTGCAGGCATAAAGCGGGAGGGAAAACGGATGCAGGGTCTCATCTCCGATATGCTCTGCCTTGCCAACAGCCAGGCGGGCCGTTTTTCCTTAAAAAAAGAGGAAGCCGATCTGGAAACCCTTCTTTTAAATCTCTATGAAGAGTATGAGCCGCTGGCCCGGGAGAAGGGCCTTTCCCTCTCCATCGGTCTTCCCGAAGAAGGCCTTCCCTCCCTTTTTTGTGACCCTGAAAAGATCACCCAGATGATGTCTGTATTTTTGCAGAACGCGCTGTGCTATACGCCCGTCGGCGGCAGCATCGGTCTGGGAGCTGCAAGGAAAGGAAAGTTCCTTTCGCTTTATGTGACGGATACCGGCTGCGGTATTCCGGATGGGGAAAAAACGCATATATTTGAACGTTTCTACCGCGCAGAAACAGCCCGCAGCCAGAAGGAACACTTCGGACTGGGGCTGTGTATTGCACAGGATATTGTAAAAGCCCATTTGGGCCGTATAAAAGTCACGGACAATGTTCCCGGCGGAACCGTTTTCACTGTGGAACTTCCTCTTTTCCCTCCAGACAGGGGAAAGTGACCAGCACCTTGAACAGATCTCCGTCCAGATAGATTTCAAAGCTGCCCTTCTGCAGTTCCGTCAGGTTCTTCGCGATGGACAGGCCGAGTCCGCTGCCTTCGGTGCTGCGGGAGATATCCCCCCGGATAAACCGTTCCGTCAATTCTTCCGCCCGGATATTGAGTGCCTGAGCGGATATATTTTTCATGGAAAAAACTGCTTCTTTCCTGCCGTCCGCCACAATTTCCTTCACATCCAGGTAAACCCGGGTTCCCTCCAGCGCATATTTATAAGCGTTGGAGAACAGATTTTCCACTACCCGCCAGATCCTTCTGGAATCCGCTTCGATATAAACCGGCTTCTCCGGCAGATTCACCACCATTTCCAGGCATTTTTCCTGAAACTTATCGGAAAATTCACCGCAGGTCTGGTTCACCAGTTCCGCAAAATTCAGCCGTTCCATCTGTAACGAAATATTTCCGGAAGTGATTTTGGACGCTTCCACCAGATCATCCGTCAGCTGTTTTAAACGCTGGGATTTCTGATCCAGTACATCAATATAACCGCAGATGCGCTCGTCCTCTATTTTTTCCCGCTTCAGCAGATTGACAAAATTGATGATGGAGGTCAGCGGGGTTTTGATGTCATGGGATACATTGGTGATCAGATCCGCTTTTAAGCGTTCATCCTTCATACTCTTTTCCACCGCCGTCTTGATCCCGTCGCCGATCCCGTTTACCGCATCTGCCAGTTCCCGGTTTTCCCCGTGCATCCGTTCTGCTTCCACTTTTAAGTCAAAGTCTCCTCTGCCGATCCTTTTTGCGCCGTCCACAATCTCCTGCAGCGCTTTCTTCTCATGATACAGGATCAGAATCGCCGCCACATCCACCGCAGCAGCGGTCAGAATGCCCGCGATTCCCAGATCCCCCAGAATCAGGTTGGCGATCAGGACAGCCATAAAAGGCACCAGGCTTCTCACCAGGATATGACTGTTGTCATAGAGGGACAGCACACATTTTTTGATCTTCACCAGGATCAGCCGGATCAGAGAATTGCGCCAAAGGGTATGAGCCTTTCCCCGGCGCACCAGGCTCAAATAGAAAAACACGAACACATAATCCGCCAGAAACACCACCGCGCCGGCCGCAAAGGGGAACCATATGCTGTGCAGCACATCCTCCCAGGTATCCAGGCAGAACTTATATCCCAGATATCCTCCGCAGCCGATGAGGACGAGAAGGGCAGCTCCCAGCAGGACAAAAGGCTCCGTCAGAATCCGGTCCGGACGGTGCAGCCCGATCCGGTATCCGCCTTCCTCCGATGCCACTCTGCCTTCAAACCGGGTCATCCGCACCAGGATCAGGAGGCTGAAAAATGCGAACAGGACAAAGGCCGCCGCCAGATAACCGTAATAGGGCATCAGCCTGTTAAAGGCATCCCTCGCCAGCAGAAAGCCGTCATTGGCCGGATACCGGGTATCCACCGCCAGCCACACCCGGGTGTTGTCCCCGAAGGCATACTGATAATATCCCAGCTCCTGCTTCAGATAGTCCGCGCTCAGCCGGGTGTTGGTATCGATTTCGGAACGGTCCGCATTATAGTAGACATATTTCCCGTATTTTTCAAATTCCTGTGTGATTTCCTCCAGCTTTTTCTTCTCGAAACTGCCTTCCAGATTGGTAAAATAACGGTTTTCCCCATCGATGGAGATCCGATAACAGTAGCGAATATTGGTGGCGCCCGCAGAATAGAAATTCCTGTTCTCGGAATACTCCGTAAAATTATAAAAAAGCTCTTTGGAGGTGGTCTTTAAATCTTCCCTCAGCCGTACATATTCATTCACATCGGAGGCATATTCCGCCAGGTCAATCCCTTCCGCGGAAAGATACCGGGGCACCAGCACATTCAATTCCAGAATTTCCGAACTCCCCACCTGCTTTCCCAGTTCTTCCGCCATCCGCTGGTACTCTTCCCGGCTGGAGGGCAGTTCGTTGATCATGCGCAGGGAAAGGGTCTCTCCTTCCCGCTCGTTCACCAGACGTTTTAACATGTTCCGGGTGGTTTCGGACTGGCTCTTCCAATCTCCCGCCATCAGCTCGTTCTGCATGGAGAAAGCACTGCTGCCCTGGGCGAAATAGGAGTTGAGCTCATCCTCGGTGCCATAGACCGTTTCCGTCACAAATCCATAGTTTCCCCATTTCACCAGATCATCCAGAAAAAACTCGGCCGTGGCTGTGGTGTCCGGCAGATTCTCCTGCCGGTGGGCATATTGGGCGATGTCGATTTTCTTCTGTCCGTTATAGGAGCCATCTGTCTCCAGCTGGCTTTTGATCACCGCCATCCGGGTAACGCCCCGGATTTCTTCCTGCAGGATGTCATTAAACAGGGTAGAATTTTCAAAGGAATCCCGCTTTTCAAAGGGCGTAATCGTCTGCCGGTACACCCTTCCGTTGGACTCCACCGTAATGGTGGAATTGCAGGATAGCGCCACCAGGATCACCGCTGCCGCCGCCGCAAAAACCCGCCTTAATATGAGCCAGAATCCCCTTTTCCCTTTTCCCATGACCTGCTGCTTTTTCATAAACCATTCCTCCTGCGCATCCCGGATATCCGCTGCGTTTTTCCCGTCATACCTGTTTCTCTATTTTATATCCCACGCCCCAGACTACCTTTAAGTAGCGGGGTTCCTTGGGGTTAATTTCAATTTTCTCCCGGATATGCCGGATGTGTACCGCTACGGTATTGTCCGCTCCGATCGCTTCTTCTTCCCAGATATTCTCATAAATCTGGTCGATGGAAAAGACGCGGCCCTGGTTTTTCACCAGAAGCAGGAGAATATTATATTCGATAGGCGTCAGCCTCACCGGTTCATCATCCACGGTCACTTCTTTGGTTTCATCATTAATCACAAGCCCCCCGGTCCTAAACACTGCATTGTTCTCCGCGTTTAAATTGCCCAGTTTGGTATAGCGGCGCAGCTGGGATTTCACCCGGGCCACCAGTTCCAACGGATTGAATGGTTTTGTCACATAATCATCTGCGCCGATGTTCAGCCCCAGAATTTTATCCGCATCTTCGGATTTTGCGGAAAGGATAATGATGGGAATGCTGCTGTACTCCCTGATTTTTAAGGTGGCATGGATGCCGTCCAGCCTGGGCATCATTACATCGATGATGAGCAGCTGAATATCATTGCTTTTAAGAGCCTTTATCGCCTGCTCCCCGTCATAGGCCTTGATCACATGATATCCCTCCTGGACCAGATAGATCTCAATGGCTTCCACAATCTCTTTATCGTCATCGCATACTAAAATATTGGTCATCGTTTGTACCCCTTTCCTCTTTGATTAAACCATATAAAAATGAATGTCTGTCCACATATTTTCTTAAAATTTCATTAAGTCGTTCCCTGCTCTTTTCGGAGCATGATAAAGGCGCCGAAATTACCCCTCTTTCCCTGACTGGCCCTGTGGGAAAACAGATAATCCGGGTGGCAGCAGGTACACAGGCCGGACACGGACAGATGCCCGGGCAAAATCCCCGAGCCAAACAGCACTGCCTCATTGGCTTTCCGGAGATCCAGCCGGTATTTCCCGTTTTCTTTCCTCTCCAGAATGTCCTCCGTTTTGCAAAATCCATAGCGTTCTTCCGAAAAAAGGCCAAAAAAGGCTTCCGCCACATCTGCGCTGACCTCATAACAGTTTTTGCAGATGGACGGCCCTATTCCGGCCAGGATATCTTCCGGTCGGCATCCGTAGACCCGCTCCATGGTTTCCACGGTGACCCGTCCCATTTCCGCCACAGTCCCTCTCCAGCCGGAATGGGAGCAGCCGATCACCCTTTTTACGGGGTCCACAAACATAAGGGGCACACAGTCCGCATAAAAGGTGGACAAAATCAGCCCCGGTACATCCGTCACCAGGCCGTCCACATCGGTATAATCCTTTTCCCGGGTAACACCCTTTCCCCGGTCGTCTTCTGTCACGATACGCACATTTGTGATATGGGTCTGTTCCCCGCAGACGAAGGCATCCGTCCCGGTCCCAAACACCGCTGCGGTACGGCGGAAGTTTTCATCCACCGCTGCCGGATCATCCCCTCTTTTATAGTTGTAGTTCATGGAAGCAAAAATGCCCCTGCTCACGCCGCCTGTTCTGGTGCTCACCATATGGGTGACGATTCCCGTCTCTTCAAAGGCCGGAAAAGTCAGATATTCCATCTCTCCCGCCCGGTTTGTTTTCATCGCCATTTTCCTGCCCTCCTGTAATCAAACGCGTTCTGCAGCCAGTGGATCTTCCCGCCGCATATGGCCACCACGTCAAACCGCACGCCGCATTCCGGCGCAATTTTTTTCAGATACAGATACACATCCGCACAGCGGCAGATTTTATTCTGCTTGCGGAAATCCACCGCTTCTTCTGCCTTTCCGAAGGCCTCGTCTTTTCTGTATTTCACCTCAAAAAAAACAAGGCAGCCATGATGATAACCTATTATATCGATTTCACCCTGACTGCATCTAAAGTTGCGCTCCCGAATCGCTACGCCGGCATCCGTCAGATACCGCGCTGCCGCTTCTTCCCAGAAAGCGCCCGCCTGTCTTTTGTTCATTTTCATCCCCCGTTTCGGAGCGCCCTTCAGAGCAGATTCTGAATAAAACTTCTGCGATGGATCGGCGTAGGTCCGTATTTTTTCAGGGCTTCGATATGCGCCCGGGCGCCATATCCTTTATTGGAAGCAAAACCATATTCCGGAAATACCTGATCATACTGTTCCATCAGCCGGTCTCTGGTCACCTTCGCCACGATGCTGGCCGCCGCAATGGAAACGCTTTTGGCATCTCCTTTGATGATGGGCACCTGCCGGACAGAAATGCCCGGAATGGTCACCGCATCATTTAACAACACGTCCGGCGCCGGGTCCAGTTTTGCCACCGCCTGGCGCATGGCCTCATAAGTGGCCTGCAGGATGTTGATTTCATCAATCCGTTCCGGCCCTACGAACCCCAGCCCTACGGATACCGCCTGTTCCATGATCACATCATAAAGCTCTTCCCGCTTTTTGGCGGAAAGCTGCTTAGAGTCATTGAGATACAAAATCTGACAGTCCGCAGGCAGAATCACCGCCCCCGCCACCACCGGACCTGCCAGCGGGCCTCTGCCCACCTCATCGATGCCGCAGACATAGCCAAACGCCTCATACTCCCGTTCAAACGCTTTCATCTGCCAGGTGCGCTGCTTTTCGGCTTGCAGCGCCTGCAGCCTCTTCTCTGCCCTTTTAATTTCCGCCTGTACGCCGCTGCGGACATCTTCTTTATATTCCTGCATCAGAGCAGACAGTTCTTCTATCGCACTTTTTGCAAAACGGGCTTTGATCTCCCCGATTTTCTCCATCTTCTCATCCTCTTTCCTGTTACCGCAAAATTACCGTTCCTTCCCTTTCGAACCGGCGCCGGGATGTGTCCGCACAGCCTCCTTTTGAGAAACTCTCTTCACAGCCCGCTGGCAGGACAGGGACAGACCGTCCCTGTAAGGGCCGTTATCAATGCGCCGGCACTTAGGCTGCGTTTTGTGCAGACTTATGTGCCGCTGCGCGTTGATCCGAGCGAAAGCGCGCCCTCTAAGGGACGGTCTGTCCCTGTCCTGCCAGCGGGCTGTGAAGAGAGTTTCTCAAAAGGAGGCTGTGCGGAGAGATTCCGATCCCCGGCCTGTTCTCACTGGTGGCGCAGCACGCCGAATTTACTGAAGGGCCAGATGCGCACCCATGCCTTTCCGATGATCTTATCCTTATGAATATTTCCCACACTGGGATCCCTGCTGTCGGAACTGTTGTTGCGGTTATCGCCCAGCACAAAATATTCGTCCGCTCCCAGGGTGATGGGTTCCGAAGCTCTTCCGGGAGAAACCATCACTTCCCGTCCGTAATTTTCCTTCAGTTCTTCCCCATTGATAAAAATAGTACCTCTCTCATCAATCTGCACCGTTTCTCCGGGCAGGCCGATGATCCGTTTAATATAGAAGGTATTCTCTTCATACTGAAACGGGAATACGATGATGTCAAAACGCTGGGGATCTTTAAAGCGATAGGAAAGTTTGTCCACGATCAGATTGTCGTTATCGCTCAGGGTCGGTTCCATGGAGCTTCCCTTCACCTGTGTCCTCTGCCCCACAAATGTGATGATCAGATAGGTGGCTGCCAGAACCACCAGAATATATACCAAAGTGCTGAAAATTTCCTTCACGACGTTCTTCATGCTTCTTCGTTTCCTTCCTGCGGCCGCTCCAGCGAAATCCGCCCCAGTCTTCCGTTCCTGAAATCGTCCAGTAAAAGTGCGCAGCCTTTGGCAAAATCCGCCTCGCCGCCCTTTTTATAACATTTTCTGTTCTCACAGATTTCTTCCAGTATGGCGAGATCCGTATTCCCCTCCGCCTGATAGCGGTCCTTTATGAGCGACGGATACCAGGTGTTTAAGAAACGAATCAGTTCCAGTGCCAGTTCTTCTTTTACCAGGATTTCATCGTTCATGGAGCCGATGAAGGCCAGCTTCTGCCCTACGGCCTGATCTTCAAACTTGGGCCACAGAATGCCGGGCGTGTCCAGAAGCTCCAGCCCTTTATTCAGACGCACCCATTGCTTTCCTTTGGTGACGCCGGGCTTATTGCCGGTTTTGGTACAGGCTTTTCCCGCAAAGGAATTGATGAAGGTGGATTTCCCCACGTTGGGGATTCCCGCCACCATGGCGCGCACCGGCCGGTTTAAAATCCCCCGCCTTCTATCCCGCTCAATCTTTTCTTTGCATGCCTCCTGCACTTTGCCCTGGATGGACTTTAATCCGGCGCCGGTTTTCGCATTGATTTCCAGCACATGAAAGCCCTTTTTTTCAAAAAAAGCGCACCATTCCCGGTTCACCGCCGGATCTGCCAGATCCGCTTTGTTTAAAAGCAGCAGCCTGGCCTTGTTTTTTCCCAGTTCATCTATATCCGGATTCCGGCTGGAAAGAGGCATGCGGGCGTCCACCAGTTCGATGATCAGATCGATCAGCTTTATATCTTCCTGCATCGCCCTTCTGGCCTTTGTCATATGTCCGGGATACCATTGATAATTCATATTATTGATTCCTTTTTCTTTTTATTTCACCAGGCCCCATCCTTCATTGCTGTTTCCGAAATGAAACCAGGCCCTGCCTACGATTGTGCTTTTATGGATCGCGCCGATGTTGGCCGAACGGCTGTCCTCACTGCTGTTGAAATTATCCCCCAGCACAAAATACTCGTCATTTCCCAGCGATATCTCATTCTCCGCAATACCGGCCGAAGAAATCAGATCCATACTGTCATCCCCGTAAGCTTTACCGTCCACATATAAAATGCCGTTCTCTATGAGCACAGTCTGGCCCGGCACAGCGACCACGCGCTTCACATAATAATGGACGTTCTGATTCCCGTTTGGCAGAAAAACCACCACATCGCCCGCTTTCGGTGAAAAAAGCTTATAGGAAAACCGATTGACTAAAATTCCCTGGCCGTTCGTCAGGCTTGGTTCCATGGAAACACCGATCATATTCGTGCGCAGTCCTACAAAATAGGTCACCATAAAAGCGAGGAAAACCGCGATAAAAATTCCGGCCGCCCAGCTGAACACTTCCCGGACAGCGGATGCGCTTATTTTCTTTCTCTTCTGATAAAAATTAAGTCCCTTTCGCCGTCGTCTCATCGTCATTCCTCATCCACAATTTTTATGACCCAAGCTTTATCTTACCACAAAAAATGTCACGGTACAACCCCGGCCTGTCACCCTCCGGGGTACAAAAAAGGGCAGCCACCAGCGTGGATGCCCCTCTCCTGCATTGTTTGAAACAACTTATTTTACGATCTCTTTTACCTTTGCAGCTTTGCCGACTCTGTCTCTTAAATAGTTCAGCTTCGCTCTTCTTACCTTACCTCTTCTCACCACTTCAACCTTCTCAACGTTAGGAGAATGTAAAGGCCATGTCTTTTCCACGCCAACACCGTTGGAAGACTTTCTTACGGTGAATGTTGCGCGGTTGCTGCCGCCCTGTTTCTTCAATACAACGCCTTCAAAAACCTGAATTCTTTCACGGTTTCCTTCTTTGATCTTGCCGTAAACTCTGACAGTATCACCTGTCGCAAATTCGGGCACTTCCGCTTTCAGCTGTGCTGCTTCGATCTCTTTGATAATTTCGTTCATTGCTCTTTCCTCCTGATTCCCGGATGTTCTTAATACGCTTTTTCGTAACAGAGGACCATCTCCTGTTTTCGCAACATTAGTACTATATCATACCTTTTTATTCATTGCAAGAATTATTTTGCAAAAAATCCATAAACCGCTCTTCCGGCATCGGTCTGGCATAAACATATCCCTGAACCCGGTTCAACGAAAATCTCCGTATCACCGCCAGCTGATTGGCCGTTTCAATTCCTTCCGCAATCACGCTCATTCCCATCTTTCCAAACAGTCCCGTCATAGTGCGCACGATCAGTTCATCTTTCCTGTTTTCCCCGACCCTGTCAAACAAACTCTTATCCAGTTTAATACATTCAAAAGGCATGTGCATGACGCTGGCCAGATTGGAATATCCGGTGCCGAAATCGTCCAGATAAAAGCCGATCCCCTTTCGGGTCATTTCATCCATGAGCCGGCACATATATTCCTGGTCATATAAAAAGACTCTTTCCGTAATTTCTACCTTAATCCGTCCCGGGGCCACGCCATATTTCTTCAGACAGCTTTCAATCCTGTCATAAATCTGCGGATCCATAAACTGCTGCATGGAAAAATTTACGGATATGGAATCAATCGGAAGTTCCTTATTTTCCCCTAAAAAGCGGCACACCTTATCCAGAATAATCCAGCTGATTTCCACGATCATTCCGTTTTTTTCGGCCAGCGGAATGAACTCTACAGGGCTGATCAGTCCGTCGTCATAATCCACCAGACGAACCAATGCTTCCGCTGTGGTAAAGCGGTTGCGGGCGCAGTCAAAAACCGGCTGATACCAGATTTGGAGACGGTCCTCTTTGGCCGCATCCCGGAGCAGTCCTGACAGATACTTTCTCCGCTCCAGCAGCTCCACCAGTTCATTCCCGTAACAGATCTGCCCGTTTCCGACAGTCTTGACCTCCTCCTGCATCTGTGCCAGCAGTTCCACCACCTGTGTCGCCTTCCACTCCTGTCCCGTATAAAGCAGGCTGCCCAGGCCCACATCCAGAACACATTCCATTTCTCCCAGCTTCCATGGCAGCGTGAATCTCTCTTTTACCTTTCCGACCTTTTTCTCCGCTTCTTCTTGCGAACCATAGGGACAGAAAATCGCAAAACATACCCCGCTGAACCGAAATGCCTTGCTGCCTTTTTCAAAGTCATCCAGCCAGTCCGCTACAGCGTATAAAAATTCGTCCCCTTTGCTGTATCCGAAATACTGATTGACCGCCGTAAAATTTTGCAGCATTACCAAAATGAGCTGAAAATGCTGTCCGCCTGAAAGCCTGAGCTTTAACTCTTCAAAAAGGCACTTCCTGCTTCCAAGCTTTGTCAGATTATCCTGTTCCCCCTTCATTCCCTGAAAATTGGTAAACAGAATCAGAAGAACCAACACCGCAATCGTTCCGTTTAATATAATCTGCTGATTAAACAGCTGGATGGTAAATAGCACCAGAACCGCCGCGGTCAGAAGGATCATTACCGTCTGAAGATCCTTGCTGATGCTTTTTTTGTTTTTCCGGTAGCATAAAAGCATCATAACCAGTTCTGCCAGCAGAACTGCATATCCCACATGAACCAGCGGTCCGTCACAAAAAACGCCCTGTTCATCATAATAAAACATCAGATGATGAAACGGATTGCCCAATGTAAACAGCGTATAAGTTATGGTCAAAATCAACAGTCCCACATGAGCCCTTTTCTCACAGGACTTATCATATACATGCTCTAAAAGCAGGCTGAAAACATAAAGTCCCACCACAAAACTCAGCCAGATTCCCGCCATAAAATAAACCATGTTTAAAATATACATCGGTATAACAGGCAGGCTGAATCCGGATGCCTCAAGATTTACACAGAGCACATCCAGTAAAATATAGAGAAGCGCCATTAATAGTCCGGCTTCAAACAGCTTTCTCCGGGGCGTAGGGACATATTTTCCCTCGTAAAAATTGGTTGTAATGATCACTGCCAGTATGATGGCAATGTATTCCGCAGCCAAAGACAATTCCGTCATTTTCGTCCACCTTATATCATCAGGATATCCAGTATATTTTTTCCCGGCAGATCTTCAATCCAAGATTCTTCTGAAGATTTAAAGAAATACCGTTGTCCGTAAAGATATGGGCATAAGGGGTGTCCCCCTTCTCCAAAAGTTCATTCATCAGATTTTTTTCGAGTGCGGTTCCGATTCTGCGGCGCCGGAAGCCTTCAAAAACCTCCAGCATTCCCATAGCACCTTCCTCATGCAGACCGATGAAGCCGGCCAGTTCCCCCTGCCAAAATGCGCCCCGCATCACGCCGTTTTGCAGCCTCTTTCGCAGATACTCTTTATCCTGTATCAGATTGTAGTGGGCAAAAAGCACATCTGTAAACCTTTCGTCCAGCTGCCTGATTTCCACCTCATGTTCCGGCAGAAACGGAGTTTTCCTGGTATAGACTGCCTGCCAGCATTCGCTGATCTCATTTTTCCCAAACCTGTCTCTGACACTGTCTGCCAGAAACTCCTGGTGGCAGGTGAACATTTCGGCTTTCGGATCCGCCGCAGAAAGCAGCCGCTCCCCGGCGTCTTTATTCTCCGCGGTCACCATATAAACGCCGCTGACACAGTCTCTTAAAATCACGCCGTCGGGCCTGAGGGAGAGAATCTGCGCCTGTCCCCTCCGGATATCCTCTATCATATCCATGTGCAGAAGTCTGTCTTTTTTCAGATATTCCAGCGCCCGGCCCGGAAGGTCATATTTTTCATACAGATCCGGCCTTCTCTGACAGGTCCGTTCGATGGAGCGCTCTTTTCTCCACTGCTCCACCTTCCTATGGTCTCCCGAGAGTAAAACCTGCGGCACCTTCTTATCATGCCAGATTTCCGGCCTTGTATACTGGGGATATTCCAACAGATTTTCATGAAAGGATTCCAGTTCCCCCGATTCCTCGTTTTTCAAAACCCCCGGCACCATCCGGGAAATCGCGTCGATCATGACCATTGCCGGCAGTTCGCCGCCGGTGAGCACATAATCCCCGATGGAAACATAATCCGTCACAATTTCCTCCAGAACCCTTTCGTCAATCCCCTCATAATGCCCGCAAAGTAACACCAGTTCTTCTTCTTCTGCAAATTTCCGGGCCATTTCCTGATCAAAAACCTTCCCCTGAGGCGTCACATAAATTACCCGGAGGGGTTTATCGGAAACGCTCTTTTGTGCTACCGACTTCCAGGCATCATAAACAGGCTGCGCCTGCATCAGCATACCCGCGCCGCCTCCATAGGGATAATCATCCACTTTTTTATGTTTTTCCTGCGTATAGTCCCTGATATTGACCGCATGAAAGGAAATGAGTCCTTTCTCGCAGGCCCGTCCCAGGATGCTGGTCTTAAGCCCGCCTGTAACCATTTCCGGAAACAGAGTTAAAATATGAAACCGCATGCCGCCTCCTTAATCCAAGAGTCCTTCCAGGACATGCACCTTCATGAAGCCCGCTTCCACATTCACTTCCAATACACACTGACGGATCGCCGGCAGTAAAAGCTCCCTGCCGTCCGTCATCCTGATCTGATAAACGTCATTGGCGCCGGTTTCTATGACATCTTCAAGGATTCCCAGCTCATCTCCGTTTTCATCCTGTACCTGTATTCCCAAAAGGTCTGCAATAAAATACTCGTCCTTTTTTAACTTCACCGCGTTTTCCCGGGTGACAAAAAGGCTGCATCCCCTGTATTTTTCGATTTCATTAATGTCATCAATGCCTTTAAATTTCAGAATGGCAAACTGTTTGAAAAATTTCACTCCTTCGATCTCCAGAATGCGGGTTTCCTTTCCCGTATCCAGGATCACCTCTTTCAGTCTTTTAAACCTGTTCACATCGTCTGTCGTCGGAAAAACCTTCACTTCCCCGCGCACCCCGTGAGTGGAGGAAATGATTCCGACCTGCAGCCTGTTTTCCATACAAATATTTCCTTCCCTGTTTATAGTAAAGGGGGCGCTCACTCATGTAAACGCCCCTTCTTCTCAGATGATATCTACATCCACTTTCTTATTGTCTTCCATTGCTGCAGCCTTTACCACAGTGCGGATTGCTTTTGCAATACGGCCCTGTTTGCCGATTACTTTGCCCATATCAGAGGGAGCAACATGAAGTTCAAGCGTCAGGTTTCTGCCGTTTTCCTTTTCCGTGACGGTCACTTCATCCGGATTATCAACAAGTGCTTTCGCGATCACTTCCACTAAATCTTTCATAATCCACCTCCAAAAGCTTTCCCACAGTTACTTGAATTATTTTTCAATTCCTGCTGCCTTGAAGATTTTACCTACCATTTCAGTGGGCTGTGCGCCGTTGTTAAGCCATTTCTTTGCCAGCTCTTCGTTCACTTTGTAAGTGCTGGGATCTGTGTTGGGATCATAGGTGCCGATCTCTTCGATGAAACGACCGTCTCTGGGAGATCTGGAATCTGCAACGATGATTCTGTAAATCGGGTTTTTCTTGTATCCCATTCTTCTTAATCTGATCTTTACTGCCATTTTTTCTTACCTCCAGGTATTCTTAAATAATATTGTTTTAGTGTTTTGCGCATTGTGCGCGATTTATCAGAAAGGAAGCCTGAACTTACCTTTTCTTCCGCCTTTTCCTCCCATCATTCCGGGGAGCTGCTTCATCATCTTCTGGCTCTGTTCAAACTGCTTGATGAAGCGGTTTACCACGCTGATGTCCACACCTGCGCCTTTGGCGATGCGGTGCTTTCTGCTGGGGTTTAACAGTTTGGGATTGCGCCGTTCCTCCGGCGTCATGCTCAAAACCACTGCCTCCATGCGCGCCAGCTGCTTTTCGTCCACCATGGACTCCAGATCGCCCATCTTTGCCCCCATGCCCGGCATCATGCTCAAAAGTCCGGACAGGCCGCCCATGTTGCGCATCTGCTTCATGCTTTCCAGGTAGTCCTCAAAATCGAACTTCCCCTTCTTCATTCTGGCCGCCATTTCTTTTTCTTTCTCAGCGTCGATATCCATATTTGCCGAAACCTTGTCGATCAGGGAGAGCACATCTCCCATGCCAAGGATCCGGCCGGCCATACGATCCGGATAAAACTGTTCCAGATCGGAAAGCTTCTCGCCCATGCCGACATATAAAATCGGCTTTCCTGTCACGGCTTTGATGGAAAGGGCCGCACCGCCTCTGGTATCGCCGTCCATTTTGGAAAGGATAACGCCGTCGATGCCTACCTTCTCGTCAAATTCCTTCGCCACATTGACCGCATCCTGACCGGTCATGGCATCCACCACCAAAAGACTCTGATGCACCGTGACATTTTCTTTGATCTCCTGCAGTTCCGCCATCATGTTTTCATCGATGTGCAGACGGCCCGCGGTATCCAGAATCACGATATTGTTCCCGTTCTTCTGTGCGTGCTCAACAGCCGCTTTGGCGATATTCACAGGCTTATGCCCGGCGCCCATGGAGAACACCTCCACCTGCTGTTTCTCGCCGTTTATCTGTAATTGCTCAATGGCCGCCGGACGGTATACGTCACAGGCTACCAGAAGCGGTTTCTTGCCTTTTAATTTGAATTTGCCCGCCAGCTTCGCCGTGGTGGTGGTTTTACCTGCGCCCTGCAGACCGCACATCATGATGACAGTCATCGCCTTGCCGGGCTGCAGTGCGATCTCCGTAGTCTCAGACCCCATCAGAGCGGTCATCTCTTCATTCACAATCTTGATGACCATCTGTCCGGGATTTAACCCGTTCATCACATCCTGGCCGATGGCCCGCTCCTGCACGGATTTCACAAACTGTTTGACCACCTTGAAGTTCACATCGGCTTCCAGTAGGGCCATCTTCACTTCTTTTAAGGCAGCTTTGACATCATCCTCGGTCAAACGGCCCTTGCTGCGCAAATTCTTAAACACATTCTGTAGTTTGTCCGTTAAACTCTCAAATGCCATCTATAACCTCTCTCTGCCGGACAGCCGGTTTCCCTCTGCCGTCTCCGGCCGCTCAGAACTCTTCCAGTATCTGCCTGGCCAGCCGCTTTACTTCGTCTTCCCTGCTCAGCTGCTCGATCTGTTCCACCGTACTTTTCACTTTTTGGAACTTTTCAATCAAATGAAGACAGTCTTCATAATTCTGCAGCGTCCTGTCACACCTGCGGATCAGGTCATGCACACCCTGTCTGCTGATTCCCTGTTCTTCCGCGATTTCACTTAAAGACATATCCTGAAAAACCACGTCCTCATAAATCCGCTTCTGGTGCTCTGTCAAAAGCTCTCCGTAAAAATCATACAGCAGGCCCTGTTCTACGATTTTCTCCATAGCAGTCCCTCACTTTGGGCAGTATACTATAAGTGAAAGCGGGTGTCAAGTATTTTTTCTTGACAGAACATCTTTTAACGTCAGAACCAGCACTTCCACATCCACCGGTTTGGCCACGTGGGCCGTCATCCCTGCCTCCCGGGCCGCCTGTACATCCTCGGAAAACGCGTTGGCCGTCATGGCTACAATAGGTATCCGGGCCGCATCCTCTCTGTCCATGCTGCGGATTGCCCGGGTGGCCTCGTACCCGTTCATCTCCGGCATCTGAATGTCCATCAACACTGCGTCATAAACGCCCGGCGCTGCTTTTTCAAATTCCTGCACCGCCTTAAGACCGTTGTTTTTTACCACCGCATCCGCTCCGTACATATTCAGGATTTCACAGAGGATTTCCGCATTGATGGCATTGTCCTCGGCCACCAGAAAGCGCCGGTTGTGAAGCACGTTCCCCTTTCCGGAAATACCGGCGGAATCGGAACCGTCTTTTTCCTCTTCCAAATCCGGAGCCTGCGCCTTTTCGTACTCCAGCTCCACCGTAAAGACACTTCCTTCGCGGAGCCGGCTGCTCACCCTGATGTTTCCTTCCATCAGTTCCACAAGGCCTTTTGTGATGCTCAGGCCCAAACCGGTACCTTCGATGCATTCCATTTTCTGACTCCGGGTGAAGGGCGAAAAAACATGCGTCAAAAACTCTTCCGACATCCCCACTCCCGTATCGCTGATCCGAAACCGGTAACGGACAAAATCAGGACCTTTCTCAGGGGGTGCTTCCTCCGTCAGAAACTCCACGCTCCCCCCTTCCGGCGTATATTTCACCGCGTTGCTCAACAGGTTGATTAAAATCTGATTAATCCGAAGCGTATCCCCGTAAAAATAAGGATTTCGGATGCCTTCTTTCCTCACGGAAAAGGTAAGCCCTGCCTCCCGTGCCTGGGGCGCCATGATAGCGGACAGCTGTTCCAAAAGGTCCGGCAGAAAAATCCGCATCCGGTTCAACGTAATCTGGGAGCGTTCAATTTTGCTCATATCCAAAATATCGTTGATCAGGCTCAGCAGGTGTTTGGAAGAAACGGATATTTTTTCCAGACAATCTTCCACCCGCTTTTGATTTCCGATATTGGCAGAGGCCAGCATGGTCATTCCCATGATGGCATTCATGGGCGTGCGGATATCATGGCTCATGGCGGAAAGGAAATCGCTTTTGGCCCGGTTCGCATCCTTTGCCAGCTCCAGCGCATCTTCCAGCTCTTTTTTGTTCCGGCGTTCCGCGGTCAGCATATCCGTCACATCCGCTCGCACCAGACAGATTGTGGTATGGTTCACATCCCCCCACATCACATTGATCTGCTTATACCGCTGACCGGCATCGGAAACATGGGTAAACAGGAAATCATAGCCGCCCGGATTTTCTTCCAGGTTTTTTATCATTTCCGGAATGCTAAACTGCAGCATCACCTTTTCCCGGTTTTCCTTTGCCGCATAGGTCAGGATAAATCTGGAGACAGCCTCTTCATACTGGTTTGCATAGAAAGGAGGCAGATTTTCCAGCACGGTTTCCCTTGTATACATGGTGAGATTTCCGTTTCCCAGTTTAATGAAGCAGGCCAGTTCAAAGGTATAGGCCAGCAGGCGCAGCATCCCCTGCTGTTCCCTGACGGAATCCGTGATATCATTTCGCGCCAGGCAGATCCGCGAGATCCTCAGATCCACTTCCGAAACCGTTATGCTTTTCGTCCGGATATCTCCGCTTTCATTCCTGACAGAGAAAGAAAAGGTATAGGGTCCGTTTTCCCGCAATCGTTTCATAATTACGCCGGCTCCCATTTCCCTGCGGTATTTCTCCCGGTCTCTGGGAACGACAAAAAAATCCGTCATCTGCGCCATATTGGAGGAAAATTTTCCCTGGAGAGGCGGCATACAGCTACTATTTTCATTATGGGACAGAATCCGGTAATCATCTGTGAGCAAATCGATGTCCGCCACATAGTCATAACCGCTCACGGACAGCTGCCGCAGGATTTTATCCGCAATCACCTCCCGGGTGATATCCGTCACGGTCAGAATGCCCGTAATATCCCCGGTATCCGGTGTGGAAACCAGATTCATCAGAATCTGCACATATCTGCCCGTTTTTTCCTTCGGGAACCGCACAAAGCACTCCATCTTCTGTTCAAATTCACCCTGTATAAATGCCCTTCTTGCCGGATCGTTCAGATATTTCCCGTAAAATTTCTTCCGTTCCTCCTCATCCACCACCAGAGTTCCCATCCCGGTAAAGAAATCTTCTCTGGCATATCCAAAGGTATCCAAAAGTCCGGAATCCGTATGATCGCTGATTTCCAGAATCCTGTTCTGGGTAATATTACAGTGTCCCACCACCAGCGCGTTCGGATCCTGGGTATGATAATGCTGCATGAGCAGTTCCTTATACTGCTTTCTGAGTCCCGCCTTTTCCTCCAGCTCCTTGCTCATATCGTGATAGACCGCATATACCCGGCCTCTTCCGCCTTCCCCATGGATCATGGTGAGTCTGTTTTTTACCCAGATGTAGCTGCCGTCCCCTTTTCTGATGCGGTAGATGATCTCACACTGTTTTTCTCCCCGGGCAACATATTCCGCCATCCGGCCGCTCACATAGGACATATCATCCGGGTGAACGCCCGCCATGGCATCCTTTTTATATATTTTCCAGGCCTCTTCCATGGGCATTCCCGTCAGCTGTGCAAAGCCGTCGGACATAAACTCCGGCTTCATGCTGCCGTCCCTTTCATAGCGCACCACCGCAACGCCGCCGGGCAGATACTTTAAAACCGTTCTAAAATATTCCTCCAGCTGTTCCTTTTCTCTGCGGGCCGACACCTCCTTTGTCACATCCCGCACGATGTTGACATAAGCGGGCCTGCTATTCCACTGATTTTCGCAGAAGCTGATGCTGTAAAACTTGCCGTTTTCTTCAACCGTAAGCTCCTGTCCCCCTTCTTTCAGGCAGCAAAAAGAACAGGGCGCTGTTTTTTTATGCAATGCCGCATAGCATTTTTCCCCCAGACAGCTCTGACCGCCTGTCAGGAAATTTCTGGATTCATTGGCGTAAAGGAGTGTAAAATCATCCTTATCGATCACATAAATCCCGTCTGCCATCTGATCCAGAATATCCCGGAATAATGCAAGCCTCGCATCTACATCTGTCCGCTGTCCTGTCGGGCAAAAATTTTCCGGCATTGCTCATTCCTCCTTTCTGTATATGAAGTCATAAAGCGTCTGATACAGCCGCTCCGGTTCAATGGGTTTTGCCAGGTGGGCGTTCATCCCCGCTGCTTTGCTCTTTTCGATATCATCGTCAAACGCATTGGCTGTCATGGCAATGATGGGGATGGACTCCGCATCCGCATTGCTCAGATGTCTGATGTTCCTGGTAGCGGAAAGTCCGTCCATGATCGGCATCCGGATATCCATCAGGATGGCATCAAAATAACCGCTCTCGGACTTGCTGAATTTTTCGAGGGCCCGAAGCCCGTTTTCCGCCGTTTCCACTTCAAATCCTCTGCTGGTCAGAAGAAGTTCCGCCACCTCGGTATTGATCTGGTTATCTTCTGCCAAAAGGACCCGCCTGCCGGTAAAATCATACTCTTTTTTGACTTTTTCTTCTTCCTGCTCTTCCTTTTCGCCCAAAGCCCTTGTAAAGGCAGAAATGAGCGTGGATTTAAACATGGGTTTACTCATCAGCATATTGACGCCGGCCACTTTGGCTTCCTGCTCAATGGAACTCCAGTCATAGGCCGTCATGATGATGATGGTAACCTCCGGTCCCACGATCTTTCTGATCTGCCGGGCCGTTTCAATGCCGTCCATATCCGGCATTTTCCAATCAATGAGCACCATATCATAATATTTTCCCTGTCCCCAAAGCTCTTTCACCCGTTCCACAGCCTTGTACCCGCTGTCCACCCATTCGGCCCGGACGCCCATCTCATGGAGCGTGGCAACCGCGGTTTCACACACTGTCACATCATCATCCACCACCAGCGTCTTTATGTGGGAAAAGTTATAGCTGTGCTTTTTCTGGTTATGCCGCAGCTTTTCTTCCTCCGTAATGCCCAGTCTGACATCCACGGTAAATTCCGTTCCGATCCCTCTGATGGAGCGGACCAGAATTTTCCCGCCCATCATATCCACAATGTTTTTGGAAATGGCAAGTCCCAGCCCGGTGCCCCCATACAGCGCCGTGGTACCCACAGACTCCTGGGCAAAAGGTTCAAAGATATGGTTTAAAAATTCTTCACTCATGCCGATTCCCGTGTCATTCACAATGAACCTTAAAACAGCATCATTTTTCATCCTCTTATGAAGAGAGACCGAAAAGGTTACCTTTCCCCCTTCTCGGGTAAATTTAACCGCATTGCTCAAAATGTTGATCAGCACCTGCTGCAGCTTCATCGCATCCCCGATGTAATAGTCATCCAGCACCGGATCCACGATACACTCATATTCCACGCCCTTTGCCGATGCCTGGGTATAGCAGATGGAATTGATCCCGCAGAGAAATTCCTCCGTGGGAATCTTCTCGTTTTTCAACAGCATCTTTCCGCTTTCAATCCGGCTCATATCCAAAATGTCATTGATCAGCGACAGTAAAAAGCGGGAGGAAATTCCGATCTTTGAAATACAGTCCGCCACCTGCTCCTCGTTTCCGATCGATCTGGCTGCGATGGAACTCATCCCGATAATCGCATTCATGGGAGTGCGGATCTCATGGCTCATCCTGGAAAGGAAATCGGTTTTGGCGGCGTTGGCCTGCTCCGCTGCGGTGAGTGCCGCCGCCAGCTCCTCTTTCTGCTTCTGCTCCTTTCTGATAATGTCTGTCACATCCGCCCGGGCTATACATACGCATTCCAATTCCCTGCTGATATAGAATACCTTAAACCGTTTCACTCTCCGCAGTCCCGAATCATCCCGCATCTCCACCATAAAAGTGTAGGTGTCCTGCATTTCCAGCTGTTCTTTCATATAGGAATAACTCATCTTTTCCAGATATTCCTCTTTTTCTCTTCCTTCCGTATACTTTTCGGCGATCAGCCGGACCCCTTCCCGGAAGCTGCCCTGGGGAGGCACCGTATTCTCCTGGCCGCTGTTACAGGCAATCCATCTGTGTCTGTCGTGGCGCATATCAATTTCCATGATCACATCATAATCCAGATCTTTGATCCTGCTGATCAGATGTTCCTGCAGCTTCTGTTCGGTGATATTGGAAGCATGAAAAAAAGCGATCAGATCCCCTGTCGCCGGATCACTGCAAAACCGCAGTCCCAGTCCTTCCCAGAAATTATCGTTCTCCCGATTTCCCAAAAACTCAAACCGGTACTCCGTTTTCCCGGCCGCATAGTTTTCCGTGACCCGGCCGCGCTCCAGCTGCTCCCGGATCAGACGGGCATCCTCCTCCCTGACGGCTGCGGAAGTTAAATGTATCACCGCATCTTCGTAAGTAGTCCCTGTATGTATGAGATGGTCCGGCAAATCCGGCATGCAGCTCATCACACGGTTTTGGGTGACATTGATACGCCCCTGCACACATTTTTCTCCGGAAGTCCTCACTGCGAAATATGCCAGTTCTTTTTCATATAGCTCCTGCACTCTTTCCTGAAGTTTTTTCTCGTCCGTAATATCCACAAAAACACAGTAAAAATATTCTTCTCCGTCGCTGTCTTTCATAAACTGCGCCTTGACGGAGATCCATTTCACCGTCCCGTCCTTGCAGATCAGGCGGTTTTCATTGTGTATCGTATTGCCGTGTATCAGCTGGGCCCGCAGCCGATCTTCCATAACAGCAAAATCTTCCGGATATATTACCGCGGACATCTGATTGCCCATGGCCGCAAACTCTTCTCTGGTATACCCCAGAAAGTCAAACAGTCCGTCGTTGGCGTCAATGATGGAATAGTCCCTGTCAAACCGGCAGCGGAATACCGCCCCCGGAATATTGTTGTACAGATGCATGACCTCTTCCTGGGCTTTTCTGCGGGTGGTGATATCGATGCAGACACTGATAATTGCTTTTCTGCCGTCCTCTGCCGTCACTAGCCTGCCCAGATCCTGTACCCAGATATAGGAACCGTCCTTCTTTTTCATCCGGTACTCAATTTCATATTCCTCTTTGTCTTTAAGCTGTTCTGTAACCGCATCCTCCACCATTTTGCAGTCATCGGGATGCATACAGTTTGTAACAAGCCCTCCGATATCGGCTACAAATTCCTCTTGTGTTTCATAGCCCAGATAGTCCAGCATTTTACGGTTTATAAAGTAGAAGGGAAACCCTTCTTCCATATAGCCGCCCATCATGCCGCCCGGCAGAGAATCATTCCACAGCGCCTGCCGCTGGCGCATCATGTTCTCCATCACAAGAGTATGCGGATAATGTTCATCCTCCCGCTGATTCCTGCTGGGTTCTGCAAAATGAAGACTTTTGATCAGCCAGCCTGTCCCGGCATCCACAAAAGTAAAAAAGCCCCGCAGCTTCCAGGTATACAGGGTGTTTTTCAGCATCAGCGCCACACAGATATTGCGCACCTGTTCCGTCAGTTTCCGTTCTTGTATCACAGAAAAACTGCAGATAAAAGGTTCGGGGATCTCTTTGATATCCTGATTTAGATATTGCAAAAAGGCCTCTTTTCCCCTTGCGAATTCATTGTCCCCCGTCCCCACAAAGCTCACGTCATCCGCTAAAAAAGCTGCCGCTTTCTCCGCGTTTCGTTCCACAAACCAGGCGTGGCAAAAAGCTTCCAGTATTTTAACAAGCGTATTATCACTTTCCATAAAATTGACCATCCTAACATTATTTTGAATTCGCAGGCGGAATCTGTTCTGATATGCGTCAGAAATGCATTATCCCCAAAATAGACATTTTTGTTAACCCGTTCAATCTTTTTACATTTTACCATAAAGCAGAAAAAGAAGCAAATAATGAATGAGATTTTGTCGAAAAAGAAACGCTTCGGTCTCATTTGCAACCGAAGCGTCTCTCTTAATTCGATTTTCACAGTCCTTCGGACCGTTTTGGCTACATGTTAGTGCGCACAAGCTTGGGACGGTAGCCCTCTTTTTCAAGGGCCTCCATAATTTCATTCTTATGCTGGGTGCCGAAGGCTTCCAGGGTGATGCGAAGTTCCACCGCCGCACTCCTGTTGATGGAAACAAACTGATTGTGGGCCAGCTTGATCACGTTGCCGTTGGCCTTTGCCACCACGGCGGCCACCTTGCTCAGTTCTCCCGGCTTGTCGGGCAGCAGCACGGAAACCGTGAAAATACGGTCTCTTAAAATCAGGCCCTGCTGTACCACCGAGGACATGGTGATCACATCCATGTTACCGCCGCTTAAGATGGCGACCACCTTCTTGCCCTTGATATCCATATGCTTTAATGCGGCCACCGTCAGAAGGCCGGAATTTTCCACGATGATTTTATGATTTTCCACCATATCCAGAAATGCCACTACCAGCTCCGCATCCTCCACCGTGATGATGTCATCCAGGTTCTGCCGGATATAAGGGAAAATCTTTTCGCCGGGAGTTTTCACCGCTGTGCCGTCCGCAATGGTATTCACGCCGGCAAGAGTGGTCACCTTTCCGTTTTTTAAGGATTCCTGCATGCAGTTTGCATTGGCAGGCTCCACGCCGATCACCTTGATCTTGGGATTCAACAGCTTTGCCAGCGTGGAAACGCCGGTGGCCAGGCCGCCTCCGCCGACGGGAACGAGGATATAATCCACAAGAGGAAGTTCTTTCACGATTTCCATGGCGATGGTCCCCTGCCCGGTGGCAACTGCCAGATCATCAAAAGGATGGACGAAGGTGTAGCCGTGTTCTTCCGCCAGTTCATAGGCCTTTGCACAGGCTTCATCATAAACGTCCCCATACAGCACAACCTCCGCGCCATAGCCTTTTGTCCGGTTCACTTTGATCAACGGCGTGGTAGTGGGCATGACGATGGTGGCCTTCACTCCGTAGCATTTGGCCGCATAGGCAACGCCCTGGGCATGGTTTCCGGCAGACGCCGTGATCACGCCTTTCTGCCTTTCCTCTTCGGAAAGGGTGCTCATTTTATAGTACGCACCCCGCACCTTATAAGCTCCGGTAAACTGCATGTTTTCCGGTTTCAGCCAGACCTTTGCTCCGGTCAGCGCACTGAAATAATCGCTGTAAACAAGTTTTGTTTCCAGGGTCACCTTTTTGACCACTTCCGCCGCCTCTTCAAATTTCTCCAGTGTCAGCATCTTTTCCTCTTCCATCTTATACTCCATTCTGCCGCCCAGCGGCTTAAAAATCTTTCCGAAAAACTCCCGCTCCCATCATTGCGTTTCCTGCTCTTCGTCTGTTTTGACATCGAACAGTGCATTCACAAACTGGTCCACATCAAATTTCTGCAGATCCTCTATGGTTTCCCCCACTCCGATATATTTCACCGGAATCTGTAATTCCGATTGGATGGCCACCGCGATTCCGCCTTTTGCCGTTCCGTCCATCTTCGTCAATATGATGCCGGTCAGATCCGCCACCTGAGCGAACTCCCTGGCCTGGGCCAGCGCGTTCTGTCCCGTGGTGCCGTCCAGCACCACCAGGTTTTCCCGGTGGACTCCCGGGAACTCCCGGTCGATGATCCGGTTCATCTTTTTTAACTCTTCCATCAGGTTCTTTTTATTATGAAGCCTTCCCGCCGTATCGCACAGCAGCACATCCACATGACGGGCTTTGGCGGCGCTCACCGCGTCATAGATCACGCTGGCCGGATCGGAGCCTTCCCTGCCGCCGATCATATCCACTCCCGCACGGTTTGCCCATTCCGCCAGCTGCTCGCCTGCCGCAGCACGGAAGGTATCCGCCGCCGCAATGAGCACTTTCCGCCCCTGGCCCTTTAATTTTCCGGCCAGTTTTCCGACGGAAGTGGTTTTCCCCACGCCGTTGACGCCGATGACCATGACCACGGACTGCTGCTCTTCAAAATCATAGGCGGTTTCTCCCACATGCATCTGTTCCCGGATGCTGTCGATCAAAAGCTGCCTGCATTTTTCCGGTTCCCGGATCCCCTGTTCCTTCACCTGTTTTTTCAGGCGGTCCAGGATTTCGGAAGTGGCGTTCACGCCCAGATCGCCCATGATCAGGATTTCTTCCAGTTCCTCGTAAAATTCATCATCAATGGATGAAAATCCCGAAAAAATGGAGTCAATACCGTGGACAATATTATTCCTTGTTTTTGTCAGGCCTTCTTTCAGCCTGGCGAAAAAGCCTTTCTTTTCCTCGCTCATCTCTTTCCTCCGTCTCAAAGCAGCGGGCAGTTTGCACGCCATAGTTTACAGCTGCTGCCGTCCGTCAATTTGTCAGTTCCTTATCGATCAGGTTTACACTCACCAGAGTGGATACGCCTTTTTCCTGCATGGTGATTCCATAGAGCCGGTCCGCCGCCTCCATGGTGCCCCGCCTGTGGGTGATCACAATGAACTGGGTATGGGCGGTGAGCTTATGCAGATATCCCGCAAAACGCCCTACGTTGCTGTCGTCCAGGGCCGCCTCAATTTCATCCAGCAGGCAGAACGGCG
>CABSCP010000035.1 GCA_902476265.1 uncultured Lachnospiraceae bacterium | reverse complement strand
TCCTGTTTTCTTGGAATTTTCAGGGTTGCATTACTGTTTATTTGTCAAGGTTCTGTGCGACCCTTTCGGATCATTTCGTTGTCGTGTTTGACAGCTTGTATATGTTATCACACACTCTGTCGTTTGTCAACAACTTTTTTAAACTTTTTCGCTCTCGTTTCGAGCGAACGGAGAAGGAGGGATTTGAACCCTCGCGCCGCTATTAACGACCTGCACCCTTTCCAGGGGTGTCCCTTCAGCCATCTTGGGTACTTCTCCACATGTGCTGATTTAACATCAACTATTCTGTTTGAACTGATTCAAATCACAGCCGCGCTCCGCAAGACTGCGTATCTGAATCTAACGGAGAGGGTGGGATTCGAACCCACGCGCCCTTTCGGACAAACGGTTTTCAAGACCGCCTCGTTATGACCGCTTCGATACCTCTCCGGGTCACACTTCATGTCTTTCGTGTTGTCTGCACTTCATCAGCGCAAGATGTATTCTATCAAAAACTATTCCCAGTGTCAACCAATTTTTACAAAAAATTTTAGTTTTTTTTCATTTTGTTTTCTTACCCTCATTGTATAAGGGGGTAAGCACATAAAAGCACGTTTTTCAGTTGATCAAAAAAGCTTCCGCAAGCTTTAAATCATCCGGTGTTGTCACCTTGATATTCTCATAGGAGCCTTCCGCCAGCTTCACTTTTTTATCGGTAAAAGTCTCTACCACCATGGCATCATCCGTAATTTTAATTCCGTCTGCTTCCAGCCGGGCCCTGCTTTTGTCCATTTCACAATAGGCCTGATAAATTAACGAAAAAGAAAATGCCTGGGGGGTCTGGATCATCCACACAAGATCCCGTCTGGGCGTTACCGCTGCAAAACCGTTTTCATCCGCAATTTTAATGGTATCCTTTACAGGCATTCCCGCCACGCAGGCCCCGTTACTCTCAACTCCGGCAAAGCAGCGCTCCAGTATGTCCTGCGTTACCACGGGTCTGGCCCCGTCGTGAATGAACACATAGCCATCCCTCGCCCGTTTCGGCATATCATCGTGGATGACGTTCAGGGCGCGGAGAACGGAATCATACCGTTCCTTTCCCCCCACCGTAATCGTATCCACTTTCTGGAATTGATATACATCGATAATTTCATTTTTACAATAATGAATCTGAGAAATGTCCCCTACCACCAGAATGACAGCGTCGATCAGCGGGGAATTCTCAAATGCGCGCAGCGTATAATAAAGAAGCGGCTTCTCTCCGATCTGCAGATACTGCTTGGCAGTTTTGGTACCCATCCTCTTTCCCTGACCGGCCGCGAGCACGACCGCGGTACAAAACTTCTTTTCCATCAGATCCGCTCCCCCAGCTTTAAATTCGGTACGGCGTTTAAATCCCAGCCGTGTCTTACGCCTTTTCTGTATTCATAATAGCCGGCCACACCAATCATCGCCGCATTATCCGTACAAAAAACAGGAGACGGATGATAAAAGGTAATGCTGCGCTGCGCGCAGGCTTTTTCCAACGCTTCCCGCAAATGGCTGTTGGAAGCCACGCCTCCTGCTATGGCGAATTCCTTCATTCCGTATTTTTCCACCGCTTCCATGGAATGATCCACCAGCACATCCACAACCGCCTTTTGGAAAGATGCCGCCACATCCGCCTGATTGATCTCAATCCCCTTCATCTGACAGCCGTTCAGATAATTTAAAACCGCGGATTTTAAACCGCTGAAGCTGAAATCGTATACGTTATCCACAACTTTGGCGCGGGGGAAGTGAATGGCATCCGGATTTCCTTCCCTGGAAACCTGATCCACCTTAGGCCCCCCGGGATATCCCAGCCCGATGGCCCGGGCCACCTTGTCAAAAGCTTCTCCGGCCGCATCATCCCTGGTTCTGCCCAGGATTTCATATTCCCCATAGTCTTTCACCATTACCAGGTGAGAGTGGCCGCCCGATACCACCAGACATAAAAAGGGAGGTTCCAGATCCTTATTTTCGATATAATTGGCACAGATATGACCTTCGATATGATGAACGCCCACCAACGGTTTTTCTGTCGCAAAGGCAATCGCCTTCGCTGCGGAAACTCCCACCAGAAGCGCTCCTACCAGGCCGGGACCGTAGGTCACCGCCACCGCTGTAATCTCTTCCAATGAGATTCCCGCGTCCGACAGCGCCTTTTCCACCACCTGATTGATCTTTTCAATATGCTTTCTGGACGCGATTTCCGGCACCACGCCTCCATAGAGCGTGTGCAGGTCAATCTGGGAATAAATTACATTGGAGAGGACTTCCCTTCCGTTTTTCACCACGGCGGCAGCCGTTTCATCACAGGAGCTTTCAATTGCCAGAATCAACACATCTTTTTCTTTCGTATCCGTCATTTTTTAATCCTCTTCAAACATCAGGTCTTCCGTTCTGCCATCTTTTGCTGCAACCGCACCGGGGAAAATCTTGCGCACACCGCCCATGAAATCCTCCGGATATACCAGAGAAGGGCTGTAATGGGTGAGCCAGAGCTTTCCTGCACAAGCGCGTCTGGCCATATCCGCGGCTTCCAGAAACGTCATATGTTTATGTTCTTTCGCCTTATCCTTTTTTTCCGGTTCCCCGTACATGCCTTCGCAGATGAAAAGATCCGCTCCTGTCGCATTTTTTACAATTCCTTCCGTGGGCCTGGTATCCGTGCAGTAAGTAACCTTCAGCCCTTTTCTGGCACTGCCCATGACCATGTCCGGCGTAAATATCTTTCCGTCCAGTTCAATCGTTTCGCCCTTTTGGAGCTTATTCCAATAGCGCTTCTCGATTCCCAGCGCTTCGGCTTTTTCCAGCCGGAATTTCCCCGCACGCGGCACCACAATGCTGTAACCGTAGCAGACCACGTTATGATTCACCCGGAAGGCTTCGATAGAGAAGCCGTCGAACGCAAATGTCTGCTCCGGTTCCGTGATTTCCACACACTGAATGGGAAACGGCAGTTCCGGTGCAATCACCCGCAGCGCATTCACTGTTTTTGTCAGCCCTTTGGGTCCAATCAGAAGAAGCGGCTCCGTCCGTTCCGCATTCCCCATGGTGAGGAGCATGCCCGGCAGGCCGCTGATATGATCTGCATGAAAATGAGTGAAACAGATAATATCGATGGGTTTGGGACTCCAGCCTTTTTCCTTCATGGCAATCTGAGTGCCTTCCCCACAATCAATCAAAATACTTTTTCCATTATAACGGGCCATCAGGGATGTGAGCCACCGGTATGGCAGCGGCATCATCCCGCCGGTTCCCAAAAGACAAACTTCCAGCATATTCTATCCTACCTCAAACCGATGGGCAAAGACGGCTTTAAAGAAGTTCCGTCACCTCTTCCTCTGTCACAGGAATCACAAAGGCGGCCGTCAGTTCTTTGTAGCACGCCTCACACAGATCAAAGCTGTGGCGGACGCCGTCCATGGAACTGAAATAGCCGAAAACCTGTTTTCCTTCGAAACAGCCTTCTTTTAACATTCCGTCCTCTACCTTTAATTGTCTGCCGCATCTGTTACAGATGACAGCCTGTAATGTTTTCTGATCTTCCTGGAACTTGCGCATGGTATCCTCTCCTTCTTTCGCAAAACCCCTGTATCGGGATTGGGGGGCATCAGCTTTTGCTGTGCCGGTTTCTTCTAAGTATACCTGATTTCAGCCGCCAAAGGTACCGGTAAATCTTCCATGCGCTTCCTATCTCTTCCACATGATGAGGGCGTCGTCTTTGGGCGCATCATAAAATCCCCGCCGCACGCCTTCCGTTACAAAACCGAGCTTTTCATACAACCTGATGGCTGGGGTATTTGCGCTTCTCACCTCCAGGGTAAACTGCTCCATTCCCCGTTTTCGGGCCTGTTCCATCAAATAGCCCAGCATTTCTTCCGCCACGCCCTGTCGTCTGCAGTCTGGCGCTACCGCCACATTACAGATATCCCCTGTTTCAAATGACTGCCAGATCCCGCAGCAGCCGATCAGCCTGCCCTCTTTTTTGGCCGTCACATAGAGCGCGTTTTCATTTTGCAGCGCTTCCAGATAGGCTTCCCTGGTCCAGGGTTCTCTGGAGCATTCTGCCTCCAGAAGAGCCGCCGGTTTTGCATCTTTTTCTTCCATATATTCCAATCGGAAAGGAATCTCTCCCATCTCAGTTCCCTGCCCTGTTCCGGGGAGTGATCCCCGCCTTCATGCGTTCCCGCTGCATTTCGTCGGCTTCCATCCGTTCCCGCTCCGCCTGGGACATGCGCAGATATTCCGGCGCAAAAGCGTCCGCGCTCACCAGCTTATTCTCCCGGGCCAGAAGGGCGCCCAGCACTCCCACCGAGGCCGCCCTCTGCCGATTACAGCTGGCAGGAGCAAAGCTGAAGGGAATCTGCAGCAACTCCTTTAAAGTCTCTTTGTAAACCGGCACGCCGTCTCCCAAAAAGATCACTTCTCTGTCCAGCGTATTGAGTTTTTCCGCCAGCGCCTGCACCGGCAGCGCGCATTGCTCCAGGACGTTTTTTTGCCGGTATGCATCTTCTTTTTTTTCAAAGGTATAAATCCCGGTATATACCTGGCTGCGTCTTGCGTCCATGAGAGGACAGACCAGCTTATCGGTCCCATAGAGATTATAAGCCAGGGCATCCACCGTGGGCACCGCCGCAATGGGAATCCCCAGAGAAAGGCCCAGGCCCTTTGCGGTAGCCGATCCGATGCGCAGTCCGGTGAAAGAACCGGGACCTGCCGAAACCGCGATCACATCGACGGTATGCAGATCCAGCTCCACCATTTTTTTGATTTCATCCAGCATGGGGAGCAGGGTCTGGGAATGTGTCTTTTTATAATTGGTGGTATATTCCGCGATCAGGACATCGTCCTGTATCAAAGCCACGCCGGCCACCAGACCGGAACTGTCCAAAGCCAGAATTTTCATTCTTGTTGCCCTTTCTTTTCCGTCACCGTAATTTTCCGATAATCAAATCCTTTTTCCAAATCCTTTTCTATCCTGATTTCCGTATAATGGCCGGGCAGGATTTCCTCAATCAGATTGGCCCATTCGATCAGACACAGGCCGTTTCCGTAAAAACAGTCCTCGTATCCGATTTCTTCCATTTCCTCCACATCTCCGATGCGGTATACGTCGAAATGGTAAAAGGGCATCCTTCCTTCGTCATACACCTGCACGATGGTAAAAGTAGGGCTGCTCACCGGTTCCGTAATGCCAAGTCCGGCTGCCACTCCCTGAGTGAATACGGTTTTTCCCACGCCCAGATCGCCGATCAGCGTATATACCTGTCCGGGTACGGCGCTTTCTCCGATTGTCTTTCCGAAAGAAAAGGTGTCTTCTGCACAGAAGCTTTCTATTATCATAACGTTCCTTTCCTCTAAAATCTGATCTGCACTTTTTTAGGAGGCATATGTTTGGAAATCATGGCGATCACGTCCACCTGTTTCTCTCCCAGATCCTTTCTGGGGAAAATGCTGGCATTGATCCTGCCTGTATACAAAATCAGGCTGCGTCCTGTGGATACCGCCTTATACATATCTTCCCACTTTTGGAACTGTTCCGTCTCCCCCTGGGAAACCGTAACGCCTTCTTCCGTCATTTTATAATGCAGCGGCTCTTTGAAAACAGGGCTTAACGCCTGCTTCTTTGCACGTAAATAAAGGGATACCGGCTGGTATACCAAAATAACTACGCCAAAAATCAGATAAAGAGGATAGCCGTTCATAAAAAAGGCGACCACTCCCAGCGCGCCTACAGCGCTTCCCAAAATGCCGGCAGCCCCCGAATAAGTGTGATGCAGCATATAGTCATAAAGAACGCCGGCATTTATTTTTACATCAAATTCCAACATTTCATCCTCCTGACGGCCTCCGCAGTGCTGCGGGCCGGACATTATTAGACTACAACAGAAAATTAGGCCGGTCAAGCCAAAAATGAAAAACGAGAAACCCGCCGGAAAGCGGGTTTCTCACCTTTATTCATATCTCAATGCATCGATAGGACTCATTTTTGCGGCTTTTCTGGCAGGATAAATGCCAAAGAATATGCCCACCGCCGATGAAAACAAGGATGCGCCCAGCACGGTGCTCACTCTGACCTGGGCCGTGTACCCGATCATCGAGCAGACGCCTACAGCGCCAAGCACTCCCAGCAGAATGCCGATGAGTCCGCCCACCAGCGTGATGATAGCCGATTCCGACAGAAACTGGAACAGGATGGAGGCTGTTCTGGCGCCCAGGGATTTGCGAATCCCGATTTCCCGGGTCCTTTCCGTAACGGATACCAGCATGATATTCATGACACCGATGCCGCCCACCAGAAGGGAGATCGCGGCTACCAGCACCACGAACACCGTGACGCTGCCCAATACGGAGTTCACCTGTGCCAGCGCATCGTTGAAGTTCTGTACCATGATAGCGCCCTGTCCTCTGACATTGTGGCGTTTTTCCATCAGGTTCACACTTTCCTTCGCGATTTGGGAAGCATACTCATTGCCTTCCCCCATAATATAAAACTGTTCAAAATCACTCACATAAAACCCAAAGGTTTCCAGCGTGGAAAGGGGCGCTTCCATCATCTGCATCCCGCCTGTATTGAGACTGTTGATCATGCCCGCCGCGCTGTCCTGCCGGATGCCGATGATTTCAAATTCCTGTGAAATACCATAAACATCCACATTTATGGTCATCCCCAGCACATCCGTATTTCCGAAGAGCTGCCTTGCCGTACTCTCCGTAACAATGCAGACTCTTTTTGCCGCATAATATTCGCTTTCGTTAAAAAATCTTCCTTTGACGAGGGGATCCTTGCTGTAGTATTCCAATCCCACAGTACCGCAGGACATGAGCAGATCAAAGCTTCCCTTTCTGGTTGACGTGGTGGCATACATCGTATAAAGAGGCGTTACCCCTTTCACATGATCCACCTTCTCCTTAATGGCATCAAAATCCTCTTCCGTAAAATAGATGGGCTCCGCATTGTGGTTGTTATCCGTATAAAGCGCCACCTGTCCGCCTGCCATATCATTCAACTGTCCGTTGATATCGGCTTTTACACCATTGCCGACGGAAATGATCAAAATAACGGAAGCGATGCCGATGATGATGCCGAGCATGGTGAGAAAGGATCTTCCCTTATTGCCCTTGATATTCATCAGCGCAATCTTTAAATATTCCCAAAACTGTGACATGTTGCTCTCCTTTATGACCGGTTTCTGCCTGCCGTCCTTGTTATCGGCACGGCAGGGCAGACCGTTCTGCTGTCTTACTGGATCACAGGAGTGACCTGCATCCCTTCCATAAGATTCAGATTGGAAGCGGTGACAACCGTATCCCCTTCCGCAATCCCTTCCTTAATCTCCACCTCAGTATCATTTGATATGCCTGTCACAATCTTCTGTTTTACAATGACGCCGTCCTTCACCAGATAACAGAAATCGCCTTCCATGTCCGTATTCACCGCTTCATAGGGAACAAGAATCGTACCTTCCGATTTTGCCGTATGGATATTGGCCTTTCCTTCCACGCCCAGAAATACGTTTCCGTCCGGGTTTTCCACTGTGATGTCTGCCTTTATAACCGGTGCATTCTGCTGATTATTCTGAGCCATCCGGTTGATCTTTTTCACTTTCCCCTGGTAAACTGCCCCGGCGATGGTCAGATCCGCCTGCTGTCCTTCTTTCACCTTTTCCAGATCATATTTACTCAGTTCCACCGTAACATTAACATCCTGATTGCTTTCAATCGTGAACAGCTGAGCCCCTTCGGTCACGGTTGCGCCTGCCACCGCGGTTACATCCGTCACGATCCCGTCAAACTCAGCCCGAATGCCTTCCTGGGCTGCCGCCAGATCGTCCGCCGCTGCCTGTGCGGTGAGCTTTGCGCTTTCCACGGTCACCTCTTTCTCCTGCTTCGCGTATCCGTTTAAAATGCCGCCTTCGGAAGAAGTCTGCTTGGATTCTCTCTTCTGGATTTCCTCCGTCATCTCATTTAATTTCTTTTCTTCCGCGTCGATCAGGCGCTGTTTCTGCTTGATGTTTTCATCATTCTCAATCATGGACAGCTCATTCTGGACATCCGCCCTCTGGCTGGTGATGCTGTCGATAATTTCGGCGGTTTTCTCCGTATCCCGGCCTGCCGCCTGCTTCTCCGTCAATTTCCGGTTCTGGTAATTCAGTTCCTGCTGCAGCTGCTTATCCCAGTTATACAAATCTTCCTTTTTTGCCGCCTTATCGTCCTCCAGCTGGTATTTTAACCCCTGCACGTACTGCTTCTGATCGGCTTCCATTTGTTTGAGTTCGTCCAGCCCCAGGGAAGCGTCGGCATATTTGCTCTGGTTTTTGCCGCTTTCCTGCATGGCGCTCTGATAGCTGCTGGATGCCTGCTGGACTTCCAGTTCCGCCTTCTTTTTGCTCTGTTCCAGATCCGTAGTGTCAAAAGTGAGCAGAAGATCGCCCGCTTTCACTTCATCTCCGGCTGCCACGTTCAATTCCGCAATCTTAGAAGCCACAGGCGAAAAGTAAGTCTCTTTCCTGGCGCTCCCCACCTTGCCGCTGGCGGAAACAGTCTCTTCCACGTCGCCCACATGAGCGGTTGCGCATACCACGGGCAGCGTTGTATCCTTGGCAGTCACCTTCGAAAAAATAAAGAGCGCCAGAAGCAGGATTACGATGATCCCGATCACAATATATCTTTTCTTGATTTTCTTTCCGGATCCCGCCGCTCTTTTATCCCGGCGCTTCTTTTCCTTTTTCCTCTTATCGGGCTTTACCGCACTTTCCTGTTCCTGTACTGCTTCATTTCCCATCATCTCACTCATTTCGATTCCTCCTGTATGAAATCAGCTTCCACTTTTCCGTCTTTGATGCGGATCACACGTTCCGCCTGGGCCGCAATCTCATTGTCATGGGTGATTAAAATCACCGTGCGCCCCTCTTTATGTAACTGCTTTAAGATTCCCATGATTTCCTTGCTGGAGTTGGAATCAAGGTTACCTGTGGGTTCGTCGGCCAAAATCACCGGAGGCGCCTGGGCGATAGCCCTGGCAATCGCCACTCTCTGCTGCTGACCGCCTGACATTTCGGAAGGTTTGTGGTGCATCCGGTTTTCCAGTCCCACCTTCGCCAATGCTTTCTGAGACAGTTCCCTGCGCTCTTTGCGCCCCACCCCTCTGTAGATTAAGGGGAGTTCCACATTTTCTTCCGCAGTCAGATTCGGAATCAGATTGAAGCCCTGGAAAATAAATCCGATCTCCTGATTCCTGATATCGGACAGTTCGTCATCACTCAGCGAGGAAACATCCTTCCCATGCAGAAAATAAGAACCGCTGGTGGGCACATCCAGGCAGCCGAGCATATTCATCAGTGTTGATTTCCCGGAACCGGAATGTCCGATGATCGCCACGAATTCATTCTCATCGATCGTCACATTCACATGATCCAGGGCTCTCACCTCATTCTCACCGGGGTTATAAATTTTACAGATATCCCTCACTTCAACCAAAGCACCCATATCTTCCCTGCTCCTTCTGTATTAATCACCTAGTACAATAATACTATTAAAACCGTTTGTCAAGCATTTCCTCTCAACCTGTCATTTCGGAAATACATGAGATTGTACTATTCTATATCTTTTAACCTGTAAAAATCCCGTGAGGTTCTTAAATTATTTCTTAATTTTTTCAAAAAAAGAAAATCACCCCGGCCGCTTTTCCATAGCGGACGGGGTGAACACAATTCTGTTATGGAATTTCAAAAATCCTGTTTTCCCTTTGAGAAACTCTTTTTACTTCCCCTGACGTCCCGCCGTCATTTTCAGCATGGGACTGAGTTTTTTGTATACAAGGATTGTCACTGCGGATACCACAACTCCTTTTAATAAGTTTAAAGGCGCCACACACAGGACCGCCAGTCCGGTCACCGAATCAATGGAAGGGTGGATGGCTGTGCCCATGGCTACGATGGAATCCAGGGGCATCCCATACAGCTGGGAAAATTTGGGGATCAGGTATACGGCGTTAAAGAAGGTTGCAAAAACGGTCATGATAACCGTTCCCACAACGGTGCCGATCACCGCCCGTTTTCTGGTTTTCTTCTCCAGGTAAAAGACGGATGCCGGAAGCACCAGCGTAGAGCTGATTACAAAGTTTGCAAGCTCGCCCACAAAGGCTGTGCTGGACGGTTTAATAAAAATTTTGATCACTATTTTACAAAACTCCACCATAATGCCTGCAACCGGGCCATAGGCAAAAGCCCCGATCAGCGCCGGAAGGTCCGAAAAGTCGATCTTGTAAAAGGGCGGCGCAAAAGGGACCGGGAAATCCAGCGCCATGAGAATGGCGGAAACTGCGGAAAAGGCGCCGATAAAAGCGATTTTTCTGGTGGCAAGGATCCGTTCCTTATCCCCATTCTTTTTTTTCACATGCTTTTCGATCCCATAGGAGATCAAAAACATGAGGAGGACCAGTCCCAGAAATTCCAGGACAAATACCACGTTTTCGGAAATTGTCTGCCATACTGTGTTCATTTTTTACTTTCTCCTTTCAAAATACGAAGGAAAGTTCTCATACGGCTTTTTTACGGCGGACCGGTAACATGTGCGTCCGCCCGCAAAAAAGCCCGGAAGAAAAATGCTTCTTCCGGGCCATATCGCCGTTTTCCACACAGGGCATCCGCCGTGAAACCGAACGGCTGCAACGGTCCCTGCGCCTGCGCTTTTATGGTTTTCTTCTTTCATCCAGACTGTACTGTCGGCCTCGGAATTCCACCGCTTTCGCGGACGGTCACCGAATCATGCCTTGCGGCTCGTGGGCTTTACCACCGGTTGGGACTTTCACCCGACCCTGAAGAACTTTGCCTTATTCTGTTTTCCGCAGGAATGAGGTTCTTATTTTTCCTGCTGTTTTTTATCATAGTGCAGAATCCGGCTTCTGTCAATCCCGGACCGCAAAAATTATGCTTTTTCAGTCCGCCATCTTCACCTTCTGCATCAGTCCGTCTTCTCCAAAGGTCAGCGCCGCGATGCAGGTTTCCCGGTGGAATCCCTTGCCCTCCGGATACCTTTCCGTAGGTGTGGCAAACCGGTGATAAGCGATCACATAGTTATCCTGTCCGGGAATGCGGGTGACGGAATGGTGTCCCGTACCCAGAATGTCCCGGGCAGGGTCTTTCTCCAACACCGGATACCGATAGGTGACCGGTCCGTAGAGATTTTGGGCTGTTCCGTAATTGATGTGGTAATTTTCGCTGCCGGTGTCGTCACAGGACCAGGTGAAATGATAAATGCCGTCCCGTTTCAGCACGGTTACAGCCTCCCTGAAATCCACAAGACCTTCCAGATTTTTGAGTGAGCCCGGCACAAAGGCGTCCATGGTTTCGGTCAGTTTTCCGATAACCGCCCCTTCCCCGTTGCCGAAAAGCAAATACCAGTCGTCCCCTTCCCGGTAAACAGAAGGGTCGATGGTCTGACTCACCTTCAGGCCGTTTTCCGCAGCCAGCGCCATGGTCACAAATGGAGCCGGCATCGCTGTAAAGGGGCCTTCGGGATGTTTCGCATATGCCATACCGATGCAGGAAGTACCCGTGTTGTCCTTGGCACAGAAATAAAAATACCAGGTATCCCCTCTGTGGGCAATGCAGGGCGCCCAGGCATGGCTCACCGCCCAGGGCACCTGTTCTGACGCCACATCCACGATCATGGGGCCTTTTTGGTAATGCAGGCCGTCTGTGGAGGTGAAAACAAAAAACTGTGTGCCGCCCCAGCCGTCGAAGCCGTCCGTGGTGGGATAAAGATAGAAGGTTCCGTCAAAAACTGCGATATCCGGATCTGCGAACAGCCCCGGCAGCACAGGGTTTGTCCGGCCGTATGCCGACAGAAGGCGGTCATATTCCTCATCCGTAATCTTCAAAATCCCGCCGTGCCTTTTCTTCAGTACGCCCAGATCATAGTCCCGGTTGGGCAGGATCGTAAATGCCCCGCTGTCCAGATCTGTCGTCACCAAAGGAAGATACCCTTTCCCTGCCGCAAACTGATCCACAATCAGGCAGTATCTGCCGTCGGGCAGTACATAAATTTCCGGTCCTTCCACTCCGTAAAGATCCTCCAGAACCCCGCTTTTGATCTCTTCAAAGCTTCCGCTCAGACTTTCCGCCCGTTCCATACAGATGCGCTTCGTGGTTTCATCCTTCGAAAAACGGTAATAGCGCCCATTCTCATACAGCATGGTGGTGTCGATCACATCACAGGCTTTTTCCAGATATTCCGCTGCCGGGGAAAATTCCCGGAAATCTTTGGTATAGGCCCCGTAAATGCGGTGCTTGCCTTCCCTGTTCTCTTCCTTTTTCACATGGGAAGCCCAGAATACGAAAAAGGCTTCCTTTTGGGGATCATAAACCGCTTCCGGAGCCCACACACAGCCCGCTCCTTCCACTCCCACGGTGATGCTGCGCTCTTTGGACCAGTGTACAAGATCGTTTGATTCCCACACGATCAGATCCCTGCTGCCGCTGTGCACCGCGCTGTCCCAGCCTTTTCCCGCCTCAATGCGCAGGTCTGTGGCGATCAGGTAAAATTTCCCGTTTTTCTCATCCCGCACGCAGAACGGATCCCGCACCCCCTTCTCCCCGATGCCGGAATACAGGATCGGGCGATAGCCGTTTAAGTCCTGCCAGTGCAGCCCGTCTTTGCTGAGGGAAAAATAAATCTGTTCCCCATCCTTTTGTTCCCCGATAAAATGTACAAATAAATAACCTGCCATATTTCTTATTTCTCCGTTCCGATTCTGAAAAATGTGATGGACTGGGCCGGGAACTCCCATTCCAGGCTGTCCCCCTCAAAAGAGCGCTCCGTGACGGAAGGTTTAATCCGGTCCGGGTGCTCAAAACTGTTTTCTTCGTCCCCCAAAAAGCCGCCCATAAAGCTCACTTTCATCCGGTGTGTCCCTGCAAAAAGCCCCTGCAAATGCACTTCGGCCCTGCGCTTCTGTCCGGAAACATTCACGGCTTTGACCAGAATATCGCCGTTTTCATCCATCGCCGCAGCTGGATACAGGGCTTCCACCGTCACCGGCCGGGCCTGGATGTCATGATATTTTTTCCCGTCGATGAAGGTGCATATCCTGCGCCCTTTTACCTGCAGTTTCAGTTCGTACTCCCTGTTTTTCTCCACCGTCATCAGATATTGGCTCAGATCGGAATTTCTTCCCTCTGTGATTTCGGAAACAATGGTATCCTGATTCTGCCATCCCCCAAGTGACCAGCAAAATCCGTTCTTTTCGTCTTTTTCCCCAAAATAAATCCGGAAACCGCACAAGCCTTCCACTTCCTTTGCCTTCATGGACAGAGAATAGTTTGCGGCCTCTGTGTCCGGCAGGAATATTCCGTCCTCCCCTGCCTTCACCCGACCGCCGTCATAGGTTATCATTTCCCCGGTATCCTCATCGCAGAAGACGATTTCCCCGTATTCCACCGTACTGTTATCGCCGGACAGCCTGATCCTGCCCCAAATCCGGTCCGGTTTCTCCGTCAGGCAGAGCGGTTTGGGCGCGTCCTCCTGCATGATTTTTAACGTATGGCAGCCCTGGTTTTCCATGAAAAGCTTCTGAACATAATAGTTGGCGCTGCCAAAACAGCGGTGGCTGTCAAACCAGATCAGATCCGGCTTCCAGTTGACATAATCCACGTTGCAGAGCATGGGCGCATAGCAGGCCAGCCCTACCGCACCCGCATTTTTTTCCAGCCCGATCATAAAGGAAGCTTCACACAGCGCATTGTACCAGGTGTTTCCCCAGGATGCATATTCCCCTAAAAACACCTTGGGTCCCTCCGGTGAAAATCCGTCATAGCGGTGATGGTTTGCCAAAAACCATTGGGGAGCCATATAGTAATGCTCGTCCACCAGATCTGCGCCGTCCTCCCGGGCATGACGCCAGCCTCTCTCATATTCGCCGCCCGCGGCAAAAGGGCCGCTGGTGCCGATCAGCTTTATTTCCGGATAGCGGGCCCGCACTGCATCCGCCACGATCCGGTATCTCTCAAAGAAAGGTTCGCCCACCTCCTCATTTCCGATTCCCAGATACTCCATTCCAAACGGGGCCGGGTGTCCCATCTGCGCTCTCAGGCTGCCGTATCCGCTGTCGACAGGGCCGTTTGCAAATTCGATCAGATCCAGCGCTTCCTCCACGAAATACTGCATCGATTCCAGCGGTGCTTCCCTGTGATGATGAGGATCGTACCCCGGCGAAATGACCGGCAGCGGTTTGGCGCCGATGTCCTCACAAAACTGGAACAGTTCATAAAATCCCAGTCCCAGCGTCTGATGATAGCCCCAGTTGTTTCTCCTGGCCGGACGTTTTTCAATGGGGCCTACCGTATTTTTCCAACGGTACTGGGCATCCCTGGCATCCGGGTCCAGCGCGCCGTCATGAGTCAGACAGCCTCCCGGGAAACGCATGAATTTGGGATGCATGTCCTCTAAAAGTTCTGCGATATCCCGGCGCAGGCCGCCTTTTCTTCCTTTATAGGTATCCTCCGGAAACAGAGATACAAAATCAAGATATACTTTTCCCCTTCCACAGGGAATCAGTGCAAGCCTTCCGTCCGATACCGTTTGGGCGGGATTGAGAGTAAATTCATATTTTTCCCATTCCTCCGTCAAAAAGATTTTCTCCTGCGCCAGTATCCTTCCGCTACTGTCCTGCAGGGAAACCCTCAGCGGTTCTGCCAAATCCTGTTCCCGCTTCGCCCGGCAGGAAAAAAGATACCCCTCTCCTTCTTTCAAATAAATGCCGTTATGAAAGCCTGCGTTATACACGCCTGCGTCCCTTCCCGGCTGCCGGATATCCATGGCCAGATAATGGGGATTTTTGCAGCTCACCGGATTGCCCGTCACAATTTGGAGGTTTATCTCCTCTTTTGTTCCGATCCGCTCCCAGCCGGTGAGATGGTCATAAGAGGGATGATCAACGGGATCAAACTCAAATGCCCGGTTCCGGATCAGTTCCGCATACAGTCCCCCGTCTGCGGCATGATTCAAATCCTCGAAAAAAATGCCGTACAGATCGGAAATCGGCTGTCCTTTTGTTGTGGTATCAATGATCAGCTTCATCATATGTTATTTCCTTTGCCCTTAGGTTTTTTCTACTATTATAATAGATTCTGTCCGCCGGACAATGGAGAAAAACGTGAAATAATAGTATCGGGAAAAGAACCGGACTTATGCCTTTTTTGCATCCAGCCGCATGGTCAGACTGATTCTCTTTTTCGGAACATCCACATCCAGTACCTTCACGTCCACAATATCCCCAACGCTGACCGCCTCCAGAGGATGCTTAATGAAGCGGTCCGTGATCTGGGAAATGTGCACCAGTCCGTCCTGATGTACGCCGATATCCACAAATACGCCAAAATCGATGACGTTGCGCACGGTTCCCTTCAGGATCATGCCGGGCTTTAAATCCTTCATGTCCAGCACGTCACTGCGCAGGATGGGGGCGGGCATATTTTCCCTGGGGTCACGGGCCGGCTTTTCCAGTTCTTTCAAAATGTCGGTAAGGGTGATCTCACCGATGCCCAGTTCCTCCGCCAGCTTCTTTTTATCCCGGATTTTACGTTCCAGAAGCGCTGTTGCTGAAGCTCCTCTTTCTGCATCTTTTCCTGCATTCTGTAAAATATTGGAATTGTTTCCTGCATTTTTCTGTTTTGTTCTGTCCTCTTCTTCCAATGTGATGCCGCCCATGGCCGCTGCCAGCGCCTTGCCCATGGCCGTATCGGTATTGCGGATCACAAACCGGTTCTGCCTTCTGTCATTTCTGCCGCGGCCTTTTTCCGCACTCCTGCCGCTGTTTTCCTTTTCTCCCTGCACTGCCTTCGTGCCGGCAGGTTTCTTCTTTTTCGCCTCCGCCTGAAGGGTGCGCACATCGTCCATGGTCATGTCCAGCTTATCCAAAAGCTTCATGGTCGCTTCATAGGATTCCGGATGTACGCTGGTGGCGTCCAGGGGATTGTCCCCGTCTAAAATCCGCATAAAGCCCGCGCACTGTACAAAGGCTTTGGGCCCCAGCTTCGCCACTTTCAGCAGCTGTCTGCGGTTGGTGAACCTGCCGTTTGCCTCCCGGTATTCCACAATATTTTTGGCAATCGTTTTAGATACGCCTGAAATATATTCCAGCAGAGAAGCGGAGGCGGTATTTAAGTCCACGCCGACTCTGTTCACACAGTCCTCTACCACCCCGGTGAGGGCTTCACCCAGCTTTTTCTGATTCATATCATGCTGGTACTGCCCCACCCCGATGGACTTTGGATCAATCTTAACCAGTTCCGCCAGCGGGTCCTGCAGACGGCGGGCGATGGAAGCCGCGCTCCTCTGGCCCACGTCAAAATTGGGGAATTCCTCGGTAGCCAGTTTGCTGGCGGAATAGACGGAAGCCCCTGCCTCGTTGACGATCACATACTGCACCGGTTTTTTCAGTTCCCTGATCAGATCCACAATCACCTGCTCCGATTCTCTGGAAGCCGTGCCGTTGCCCACTGAAATCAGGGAAACATCATATTTGTCGATGAGCCTTTTCAGCTCTTTTTTCGCCTCTTCCACTTTGTTCTGGGGCGCTGTGGGGAAAATCACCTTCGTGTCCAGCACCTTTCCGGTGGGGTCCACCACTGCCAGCTTACAGCCCGTGCGGAATGCGGGATCCCATCCCAGCACCACCTTCCCCGCGATGGGAGGCTGCATGAGAAGCTGTTCTAAGTTCTTGCCGAATACGCTGATCGCCCCTTCTTCCGCCTTTTCCGTCAGTTCATTTCTGATCTCACGCTCGATGGCGGGGCCGATCAGACGGTTATAGCTGTCCTGTACCGCTTCCTGTAAAACAGGCCCGGTCACCGGATTTTCCCGGGTGATCACTTTTTTGCACAGATATTGTAAAATGCGCTCCACAGGGGCTTCGATTTTCACCGTCAGGAATTTTTCCGCTTCTCCTCTGTTGAGGGCCAGGATTCTGTGTCCTGCGGCCTTTTTCACAGGCTCTTCATAGGCATAGTACATTTCATATACGCTCTGGGCCTTTTCATCCTTTGCCACGCTGGTGATTTTGCCTTCCTCTGTGGTCAGATTCCGGATAAAAATACGGTAGTCCGCTTCGTCGGAAATTGCCTCCGCAATGATATCCTTTGCCCCCTGGATGGCTTCCTTTCCATCCGCAACGCCTTTTTCTTCGCTCACATATTTGACCGCTTCCTCTTCCAGCGGCGCTGTGGTTTCCTGCGCCAGAATAAAATCCGCCAGGCCGTCCAGCCCTTTTTCCTTCGCCACGCTGGCCCTGGTCTTGCGCTTGGGCCGGTAGGGACGGTATAAATCCTCCACCACAACAAGGGTTTCCGCCGCCAGGATTTTTTCCCGCAGCTCTTCCGTCAGTTTTCCCTGTTCTTCAATGCCGGAAATGACAGATTCTTTCTTTTCCTCCAGATTGCGCAGGTAATTGAGGCGTTCATACAAATCACGAAGCACCTCGTCATTTAAAGATCCCGTCACTTCTTTCCGGTAACGGGATATAAAAGGGATGGTGTTCCCTTCATCAATCAGTTTTACCGCTGCTTCCACCTGCCAGCGTTCCACCTTAAGTTCGTCCTTTAACTTGTTTAAAATATCCATTGCGTTATCCTTTCTTAAAAAAGTCTCTTTGCCTTTCAAAAAGCCCTTCCTGTCGTTACCAGTATAGTGGAAAACCCACCCATTTTTCAAGCCCCGGTTTTCGCAAGCAGGAAGAGAGACATTGGGCGGGTCCCTTCCGGCTCTTTTCCAGGCGCTTTTTGCATCGGCTGCGACAGCCCCCGGCAGGACAGAGACAGACAGTCCCTGTAATGGCCGTTATCAATACGCCGGCATTTGGGCTGTGTGCTTTACAGCCCTACGTGCCGATTCGTAGAGCACCTGTAAAAAAGCCGGAAGGGGCCCGCCGGATGCCTTTCTTCCCGTTTCATACTTTTTTCATTTGTAAGAATACTCAAAAAGTGTTAGAATGTCACAAAGTGGATATTTTGCAGCAGTTTTCCAATTCCGGTCTGCTGCGATATTTTCGTCGGAAAGGAAGTCTTTTTATGGATTATGATAACAATCAGGACTGGAGACCGAACGGTCCTTCTCTCCAGGAGCCTCAGGGCCCATACCGCAGGCCGGCATACAAACCTGCAGGCAGCGGATTTGCCACAGCTTCTCTCGTATGCGGTATCGCTGCTCTTCTGACCGCTCTGGGCATGACGCTGATTCTGCCTTTCTTTTTCGGAGGGCTTTCCATCATCCTGGGGCTTTTATCCAGAGGCAGTCAGAAGAAACTGCATCATAATGCCCTTGCCGGTGTGGCGGTTGCCGCCTGCGCTCTGGTGATGAATGTGGCCATTTGTTTCTTTTCTTTTTATACCGTCTTTTCAGACCCTGCCTCCAGGCAGCAATACTGGAACATGGTTGATCAGACTTACGAGCAGTTCACCGGGATGGGCTTTGACGAGATCCTGGAAGGTTACGGGATTGATCCTTCTGTAATTAAATAAGAAAGCGCGCTTTGAAAACTTTCTTTTCACCCGAATAATAGAAAAATCGAGGTTATTTTTATGAAGAATTATGCTACCAGCGCAGATTTAAAGGCCCGGGCAAGGGGCGCCCTGCTGGGCCATTATCTGCCTCTGTCCGGCGCATTTATTTCCCTGGCGCTGCTGGAATATATCATCGTGGTTCCCTCTGCCCTGGCACAGATTGCGCCGCCCTTTGGCCTCATCCTGTACTATGCGGTGAGTTTTGGCATACAGATCTTTTTTGCAATATTTAAGGTGGGGCTGGCTTATCTTTTTCTGAGCAATGCCTGCGGGCAGCCGGTCTTTGCAGGAGGTGTTTTTACAGGGTTCTGGCACAATCCGGGAAAGGCCATGCAGATTCAGCTGTTTCCTTCCCTCCTGCTTTTGATCCCCAACCTGATTCCTGACCTTATGGCAACGAAATATTTTTCCAGTTCCGATCTCCGGTGGGCTTTTTATGCGCTGGCTGCCGTCGTGATTTTCCTGCCGCTGACCCTGTTTGTGAAGATCCTGTATTCTCAGGTCTTCTTCATCATGCTGGATTTTCCCGACATGAGCGCTGTGGAATGTCTGCGCTATTCCCGAAAGCTGATGCGGGGCAATAAAGGCCGGTATCTTTATATCATGCTCAGCTTCCTCCCCTGGATTCTGCTGGGCGTTCTGACCTGCGGCATCGGGCTTTTATATGTGTATCCCTACCGCATGCAGACCTATGCGAATTTCTATCTGGATCTGATCGCCAACAGCCAGGAGTGATTCCCTTTCTGTTTTCATGAAATAAATCAGAAACAGGGCCGGTAAGGATTCCCGACAGCAAAAGAGTATTTCTTCTTTGCTGCGAATCCTTGCCGGCCCTGTTTACTTTTCGGCTTCCTTCTGTCAGTCGACTCTGTTTTCACACATTTTCCGCTGTCTTTTTCACATTGATCCATTTCAGATAGGCGTTGATAAAAGGATCCAGCCCGCCGTCCAGCACACCGTCAGCGTTGGCAACCTCCTGGTTGGTGCGCAGATCCTTCACCAGCTTATAGGGCTGAAGCACATAGGATCGAATCTGGTTCCCCCATGCGATATCTTTCACTTCTCCGCGGATATCGGAGAGCTTCTCCGCATTCGCTTCCTGTTTGAGCATGTACAGTTTGGCTTTCAGCATCTGCATTGCCTTATCCTTGTTCTGGAACTGGGAACGCTCATTCTGACACTGTACCACAACCCCTGTGGGGATATGGGTGATACGGATGGCGGAAGAAGTTTTATTGATATGCTGTCCGCCGGCGCCGCTGCTTCGGTAAGTATCGATACGCAGATCGTCGGGATTGATTTCAATATCCAGATCTTCTTCAATGTCCGGCATCACATCCAGGGAAACAAAGGAAGTCTGTCTTTTTCCCTGGGCATTGAAGGGCGAAATGCGGACCAGACGGTGTACGCCTTTTTCCGATTTCAGGTAACCAAAAGCATTTTCCCCGTTTACCTGGAAGGTAACGGATTTAATCCCCGCTTCTTCTCCGTCCAGATAGTCCAGCACTTCCACGGAAAATCCTTTTTTCTCCGCCCATCTGGTATACATGCGGTATAACATGCCGCACCAGTCACAGCTCTCCGTACCGCCCGCGCCTGCGTTGAGCTTTAAGATCGCATTGTCCTTATCATATTCCCCGGAAAGCAGGGTGGTGATGCGCAGATCCTCCAGTTCGGCGGTAAAATCATCCAGTTCTCCCCGGATTTCTCCCACCAGTTCCGGATCTTCCTCTTCCTGGCCCATTTCGATGAGCGTCAGGATATCGGTATACTGGGTTTCCAGCTTCTCACAAAGTTCCTTCGTGTCCTTTAAATTCTTCAGTTCCTTCATCTTCCGGTTGGAGGATTCCGGATCATCCCAGAAGCCCGGCGCTTCCATTTCCATTTCCAGTTCCTCGATCCGTTTGGTCTTTCCTTCCAGATCCAGGGATTCCTTCACTTCCCGCAGAGTCTCTTCAAATCCCTGCAGTTCAAATTTCATCTGATCCAATTCCACAATTGCCATATTTTCCATCACCTCATTTTAAACGTTCGCCAACAGGGCGGCTGTCATCTCCGGTCAGTCACGCACCGGATACATTACACAGGGGAACCACAAGAATTGCAGTTCCCCCAATCACTTCCTTTACCGGTTCCGTCCGCAGCAGTTTTTGTACTTCTTGCCGCTGCCGCAGGGGCAGGGATCGTTCGGATAGATCTTTACATTTTCTCTCTTCACGGGCTTCTTCGGGCCGGAATCATCCTTATTGGTGCCTGTCACTTTGGCAACCTGTTCCCTCTCCACCTTCTGTTCGATCCGGATATGGCAGAGCACGCGGACGGTATCCTCCTTGATGCTGTCTGTCATGTTCTCAAACATTTCATATCCGTTCATCTTATATTCCACAAGAGGATCCCGCTGGCCGTAAGCCTGCAGGCCGATTCCCTGGCGCAGCTGGTCCATATCGTCGATATGGGTCATCCACTTTCTGTCGATCACTTTTAACAGGATGACACGCTCCGCTTCACGGATCATTTCCGCTTCCGGGAACTCCGCTTCTTTTGTTTCATAAAACTTCACAGCTTCTTCCTTGAGCTGCTGTTTTAAGCTGTCCTTTTTGGGCTTGCTGACCCGTTCAATCGTGATGGGCTCCAACGGAATGATGGGCAGAAGCAGAGAATTGAGCTCCTTAAAGTTCCATTCATCCACAGCCGCGTCTTCCCCGATCACCATGTCCACCGTGTTGTCCACGATGTCCGTGATCATCTTATAAATCACATCGCGCATGCTTTCGCCGTCCAGCACCCTGCGGCGTTCCGCGTAGATGATTTCACGCTGTTCGTTCATGACCTGGTCATATTCCAACAGGTTCTTTCTGATGCCGAAGTTATTGCCTTCGATCTTCTTCTGGGCATTTTCGATGGCTTTGGTGAGCATCTTATGCTCGATTTCCTGCCCTTCCGGAATGCCCAGCGTATTGAACATGGAAATCATCTTTTCAGAGCCGAACAGGCGCATCAGGTCATCTTCCAGGGAAATGTAGAACCGTGATTCACCGGGGTCCCCCTGACGTCCGGAACGTCCGCGCAGCTGGTTATCGATACGTCTGGATTCATGCCGCTCCGTGCCGATGATCTTTAAGCCGCCCGCTTTTCTGGCTTCTTCGTCCAGTTTGATATCCGTACCACGGCCCGCCATGTTGGTAGCGATGGTCACCGCTCCGTGGATACCCGCATCCGCAACGATTTCCGCCTCCAGCTCATGGAACTTCGCATTCAGCACCTTATGCTGGATGCCTTCCCTGCGCAGCATGCCGGAAAGTTCTTCGGAAGCTTCGATGGTAATGGTGCCTACCAGTACAGGCTGTCCCTTGGCATGGGCTTCCTTCACAGCCTCCACAATGGCGTGCAGCTTTTCTTTCTTCGTCTTATAAACCGCGTCATGCTGGTCGATTCTGGCGATGGGACGGTTGGTGGGGATCTCCACAACGTCCATACCGTAAATGTCCCGGAATTCTTTCTCCTCCGTCAGCGCGGTACCGGTCATGCCGGATTTTTTCTCAAATTTGTTAAAGAAGTTCTGGAAGGTGATGGTAGCCAGGGTCTTGCTTTCCCGTTTCACCTTCACATGCTCTTTCGCTTCAATCGCCTGGTGCAGACCGTCGGAATAACGGCGTCCCGGCATGATACGTCCGGTGAACTCATCCACGATGAGCACCTGATCGTCCTTCACCACATAATCCTTATCCCTGTGCATCAGATTATGAGCGCGCAGGGCCAGAATGATATTGTTCTGAATCTCCAGGTTTTCCGGATCCGCCAGGTTCTCGATGTGGAAAAACTGCTCCACTTTGGAGATTCCTTCCGCGGTCAGGTTGACCACCTTATCCTTTTCGTTCACAACGAAGTCGCCGGTCTCTTCCTGTTCCACGCCCATGATGGCGTCCATTTTGGAAAGATCCCCCACATCCTCGCCGCGCTTTAACTGGCGCGCCAGAATATCGCAGGCTTCGTAAAGGCTGGTGGACTTGCCGCTCTGTCCGGAAATGATCAGCGGTGTGCGGGCTTCGTCGATCAGAACGGAGTCCACTTCGTCGATGATGGCATAGTGCAGGTCCCGCAAAACCAGCTGCTCTTTATAAATCGCCATATTGTCACGCAGGTAGTCAAAGCCCAGTTCATTGTTGGTCACATACGTGATGTCGCAGGCATATGCGACTTTACGCTCTTCCGGCTTCATGCTGTTTAATACAACGCCCACCTTAAGGCCCAGGAATTCATGGACGGCGCCCATCCATTCCGCGTCACGGGCCGCCAGGTAATCATTGACCGTGACCACATGCACCCCCTTGCCTTCCAGGGCATTTAAGTATGCGGGCAGAGTGGAAACCAGGGTCTTCCCTTCACCGGTCTTCATCTCGGCAATTCGGCCCTGATGCAGGATCACGCCGCCGATCAGCTGCACCCGAAAATGCTCCATATTCAGGACACGGCGGGCCGCCTCCCTGACCGTGGCATAAGCTTCGGGAAGCAGGTCGTCCAGAGTCTCCCCTTCCGCCAGCCTGTTCTTATATTCTTTTGTCTTGTCTTTCAGCTGCTCGTCGCTCAATTCCTGCATGGCAGGACGGAGATTTTCAATCTTGTCCACAAGAGCGTCAATCCGTTTGAGTTCCCTTTCGCTGTGAGTTCCAAAAACTTTTTCAATCACATTCATGTATTTATTCTCCAATCAACTGCGCGTCCGCGCCCAAAATAAACCCGAAGTATATTCTATCAGATTCCCTTTAAAAATGCAAGGAGGCGGCCGGTCTGGCGATGCCTTGTTACAAAATATTAACACTTTTTTAATATTTTTCCTGTTTTTTTCATGTCTCTGCCTTTTCCCGGCAGATTTTTCTTGCAATCGGCCATATTTTTGGTATAATGACGCTATGGAGATATAGCTCAGCTGGGAGAGCATTTGCTTGACGTGTAAAGGGTCGCAGGTTCGAGTCCTGTTGTCTCCATTATAAAAGCCCCGAAGGACCGGGGCTTTTTTACGTTTCTGTCACCTTTTCTTTTTGGCTTTTAAAGTCATCTTCCAGCAGCAAAATCTCAACCAATTCCTTTTTTGCCGGATCGATGGATAACGTTTTGATCTCATAGGGCTTTAAGTCTACCCTCTGTATGATTCCGCAAACCGGCAGTTCGATCTGTGCTGCCGTCGACTTTCCCTCTGACTCGTAGACGCGGAGAAGATATCCAGTCCCGTTCTCCTGCTGTTTCATTGCCGAAAGCACAACATTAGGCTCCTTCACAAGAATACCGGCCGCCGGCTGTTTTCCCTTTTGAGGCGGACAGTAGGACAATGCCATGGGGGCTTCATTTCGGAATAACGCCTTATTATCGATTCCGCCCATGACCGCCTCTCTCCCGCCAAAGTCCAGCCATAAGCGATAGGAACGCTCCCCCTGGTCCATTCTGTCTATCATAATCCCGGGCTTTCGCGCTATTTTTCCATTGCAGTCGGACATGGCATAGCCCGCGGAACGCAGCAGGGTGATCCGCATTTCTCCGTTCATGCAGTTGGAGCCATATAATCCTTCATTGATACAGGCCACGGCATATTTTTCAGAAACCAGCGCGCTCCATTTCTGGGAGACCACTTCGGTTCCGTCTGCACTCAATGTTTCCCGGGCAAAAGCAGTCTGTCCCAGGTAACTGCCGTTTTCCAAAAAGGTGGGGATACACAGCTTTACCATTTTATCCTTTTCCTGCCACAATACCTGGATTTCCACCTGGATTTCCGTTCCCCTGCGGGGCAGATAAAGGCGCATCCGAAGGGCTGAATTCCCATATCCGAAAACGCTTTCCGTTACCGTCCTGACATCTCCTTCTTCTATAATCCTGACGGAAGGCGTGTCCGTCTCCAAAAGACCGCTGTAGCGGCTCCCTTCTTCCGGCGGCATCAGCGTAAAGCTTCCTGCCGTATCCTCAAAACTTTCATAGCCGGCTCCCCAGGAATTGTACCGGTCATTCATCACCACAGGCCGCAGCGCTCCTTCTTTTAAAAGGGAAACCCCATCTACGCCGAGATAATCCAACAATCCGGTTTTACAGTTCAGGATCACTTTCAGCCGCCCGTTATCAAAATAAATCTTTTCATTCCGGGGGAGGGATACTACCGGGGGTTTTTGCGGACGGCGCTCAAAACGGCAGTCAAAACGATTCATCCCGGCAGGTTCCAGGCGGGCTTCAAAAACACAGCGCTTCCTCCAGTCAATTTCAAAACTGCTGGCCTCTTTTTCCGCCTGGCATGGCAGCCGTTTTCCGTTTTGGTACACTACCGGAACCATATAATCCGATTCCCAGTTCTGCTGCGGCAGCACGAGTTCGCAGTCGATCACCGTATCCATTGCAAAAGGATGAGGGTTATACACAAGAATCGGCGACTGTCCCTCCTCCACACTTTTCTGTCCGGCGCACAGGGCAAAAAATGCCCGGGCCTTCATCCGTGAAACCAACTCCAGGCCAAAGCCCAGCTGATCCAGGGTATCTTCTTCCACTGCCTTGACAGCGCTGCCCGGAAGGGCGTCATGAAACTGGGCGCGCATCAACGCCTTTGACGCTTCCAGCAGTTCTTTTTTGGGATATCTACAAAGTCCGGCAAGCGCTGCCTGCACTGCCATCTTTTCGCAGGAATATAATTCGTTTTCCAGACTGCGGTGCTTTTGCTTCACTCTGATCTGAGAGGTATAGCATCCTTCCGAAACTGGCCCCAGGGACAGCCGGTATTCAGGCAGGACCGCACCTGCTTTCTCGGAAAAATATGCTTCCGGATCAGATGCTTTCAGTTCACAGCCGCTGTTTTTGGCTGCATACTCCTGCAGCCTTTGCACATCGATCCGGGAAGGTCCGCCCCCATGATCCCCGATCCCCCATAAAAACAGACCTGTTTTTTCCTCTTTATGCCTGTTGTGCCAACGTTCCAGTTCCAGGGCAGCCTCCCCCTTCACCGTATTATAATTTTCGTCGGAATAATGGACGATAATGCTGCTTTCGTCCGGCCCGATCCATTTAAAATCATTGGCCGGAAGCGTTTCCGCCCGTCCGGCCCGGCAGACGATGTAGGAATCGTAGCCCGCCTGCCTTAAAATCTGCACCATGCCAACACTGTGGCCGAAGGAATCAAAGTTGACGGCCGTCGCAGGCACGCTGCCGAAATGTTTCCAAAAATAATTCCGTCCATATAAAATCTGTCTCACAAAAGATTCTCCCGACAGCATCACGCAGTCCGGCTGAAGATACCAGCCTCCCATAATCCGCCATTTTCCTTTTGCTGCCAGTTCCTTTATTTTCAAAAACAGCTCCGGTTCATATTCCTCAACCCACTCATATAATAAGGCTTCATTATGGCAGAAAACAAAGTTTTCCTGTTCTTCGCAGAACTGCGCTGCCGTACGGAAGGTGGAAAGGGCTTCCGCCGCCCCTTCCTGCCAGCGCCAAAGCCAGACAGGATCCAGATGTGCGTTACAAACCATGATCACTTTTTCCATTGTTCATCCTTTCACGGCTCCGGCGGCCAGCCCTTTGATATAATATTTTTGGAATATCAGGAACACTGCCGCCGCCGGAATCAGCGCCACAAGCGCTGCCGCTGCCATCAGTTCCCAATCCGCCCCATATTTTTGGATGAATAAGGAGATCGACAGCGGCATCGTATAAACGCTCTGCTTCTGTAGAAAAAAGACCGCCCTCCCGTATTCGTTCCAAAAGGTTACCGTATTTAATAAAATCACCGTAGAAGTAACGGGCTTCATCACAGGGAACAACACCAGCCAGAAGCATCGGAACGCTGAACACCCGTCTATCTGAGCCGCCTCCTCCATATCCCTGGCCATACTTTTGATAAAGCTGGTATAAAGGAAGATGGCAAAGGGCATGGAAAATGCAACATTTAAAAGTACCATTCCCCATCTGGTATTGATCAGTCCCATTTTCCGCATCAATATGTAAAGCGGTACCGTGCTGATGATGGCCGGAATTGCCATACTGAAAATAAACATTCCATAGGCAATGGTATTGAATCCGGTAGGAAAACGGGCAATCTCATAAGAGGCACAGGCCGCAAAGGCCACCGTCAGCACCAGGGAAAATATCGTAATGACAAACGAATTTCCCATCCCCAAAAACAGATTCGCCTTTTGAAAGGCCGTTGTAAAATTTCCCAGTGTTATATTTTCTAATGAAAACAGACTCTTTGGCTGCATAAGCCCGGGTTCATGAAAAGCGAGCTGTAAGAGGACCAGAACGGGGAGCAGCGAAACGGCGGCCATGACAACAGCTGTCAGAACCAATGCAATTTTTGCAGGATATTGTTTTTTTTGATCGTTCACGCTTCCACCTCACTTTTCCACATTCATTTTCTGCATCAAGTAAAAAGCGCTTCCTGCAGGAATCAATACCAAAACGGACATGATGAGAGAGACCGCGGATGTATAGCCGGCTCTGCTGCCGGTGCTCAGCCGGTAAATGAAAACGCTCAGAGATTCCGTATAATGTCCCGGCCCGCCGTTTGTCAGCGACATGATCACATCAAACATGGACATCGCCCCAATGATATTGGTGACAATGTTAATCTGAAAAGAAGGTCCCAAAAGCGGCAGTTTCACCGAAAACAGCTGTCTGGCAAAACCCGCGCCGTCAATTTTGACGGACTCCGTCAGATCATCCGGAATATTCTGCAGCCCTGCCAGATAAATGATCATATTGCCTCCTATGTACTGCCAGGCATGGACCAGCACAATGACAACAAGAGCGGATTTCGGATCGGCCAGAACGTTTTTAAAAAGGCTTCCGATCCCCATTTTTGTCATGAGATTCAAAAGTGTCCCATTCTCCGCCGACAGTATGATAGACCATATATAGCCAATGATCAGCGGGCTGATGATCGCAGGCAGATAAACAATCGTTCTCAGCACCCCTTTTAAGCGCAGACCGGAATCCAGTACCAGGGCATAAGCCAGACCGATGACATTCAATAGAAGCGTTCCGCCGATTCCAAAAAATACGGTATTTTTCACTGCCGTCAGGGCCTGATCATCTTTCAAAAACCGGACGAAGTTATCCGGTCCTACAAATCCGGGCGTATGAAAACCATCCCAATCGGTAAATGCCAGAACCGCCCCTTCCAGAATAGGCAGAATGACAAAGACCAGAAAAATACTCAGCGCCGGAAGAAGCATCAGACGATGCCAGGCAAAACAGGGACGCCTGCTTTTTTTCGTTTTTCTCACCATGATCTTAACTGCTCCTTAATCCTGGATGGATTCATAGGCCTCATTCCAGCGTTTGATATACTCTGCAGCAAAGTCAACCGTATTGCCATATTTTCCAACCATCAGTTCCTGTACCAGACGTCCTCTTTCATCCCCGTTAAATGCGCCGGGAAGATTCTGCGTAAAGGTTACTCCCACCGCATCCGATTCCAGCACCGCCGCCACATCATCTTTCATGACAGACCAGTCCGCATCCACGGAAGGGTTGGCAGGAATCGCACTTCTTGTTTCACACAGGGATTTGATCGCGTCCGGAGCAAGCATTGCCTGCGCTACCTTTTTTGCCGCGTCAATATGTCCGCCGGAAGCGGAGATGGAGATATAGGAATCCAGCGTATTGCCCACAATACTTTTGCCGTCGGGAAGCATGGCCGGATAGGGCGCAAAGCCAATGGAATCAAAATCCGGCGCTTTCTTCTGCATATCCGCCAAAGCCCAGACCCCCTGGCTGATCATAGCCGCTTTTCCCGTTACAAAAGCTTCTATCTGATTGTCGTAAGATGCTGTGATCATATTTTCATTCAACAGTCCCTGTCTTTGCAAATCCAAAAGATCCTTTGCAAAAACAGCCAGAATGCCGTCCTCCTGCGCATTCCATTCCAGCGCATCCAGGTCGTTCGATGCCGCCGCTGTTTCGAATCCCACATAACCAAGCTTTTCTTTTGCCACGCCGTCCACCATAAAGTCAATCATATGGCCAAAGGTATAGGCTTCTTTCCCGCAGATGTACAACGGCGCCACATCCGGCCTTTTTTCTTTTATCTTCGCGAGATTGTCCGTAAGCTCATCCCAGGTTTTGGCCTCTTTCAGCTCCAGTTCTTCAAAGATGTCCTTATTATAAAAGAAGCCTACCGCCCCCATACACATAGGGACATAATAATTTTTGCCGCTTTTGACATCGGTTGAAAGCTCTTTTGCCGTCGGATTTAAGTCTCCCCACCAGGACTCCTGTGACAGATCCAGGAATCTTCCCTGATCTACCATTTCCTGCGGAAGCCCAGCGCTCACCATATCCGGGATTTCCCCCGCCGCCGCTTTTACCTGCAGAACTTTGTTTGCCTCTTTTTGATATTCTGTTTCCACAATGATGCCGTCTTCATTTTCTCCGCTGATAAACTCCGGAAAATAACTGGTAAACCAGTCCATCATCACCGCATCCCCAAATAAAAAGGTCAGTGTGACCGGATCTTTTTTCCCTGTTTCCTCTTCCATTGCTTTATCGGTTCCGGCCGATTCCTGGATTTTTTCACTTTGTCCCTCTGTCTTTCCTTCCGTCTGACCGCATCCTGCAAGACCGGCTGCTAAAAGCGCCGCTGCCACTAAGAGACTGATCTGTTTTTTTGCCATACTTCTTTCCTCCTCCAAAATCTTTTATGAAAACCGGCCGGTTTTTGTAATTATAGTATAGTTCACCTGCATCCATATTTGTATTCCCGTTTTATACGATTCAGGTTCGATTTTTTGACCTTTTCTGTCCATACGAAAGCAGATATGATATGATCATTACAACACAATCCGGTTGCAGGAGGATCTGATATGAACGGTAACGGCAAACTGGCTCCCATAAAAAAATCCATACGATTTCGGCTGCTTTCCATCACAATTCTTCTCATTTTTTGTTCCGTATTGTTCGTTTCCGTACTCTCTTACTCCCAATATACGCAGGATTTCCATGAGCAGTCCGTGCAGAATATCCTGCAGATCACCAAACAGGTTTCTTATAATTTAAGCACCTATCTGGATGAAATATTCCGTTTATCGGAAGCACCTTATTATAATGATGACCTCATGCGCCTGCTCGCCGCGCCCGCCCCTGCCACCGCTCTGGAAAAGCTGGAAAAGCGAAGAAAAATAGAAGATTATCTAAATGAAATGATGATTACCCCAAGAAAAGATATCATCAGCGCATATATCATTTCCGATGAAATCTATCATGGCGGCAGATATTCCGTGAGCACGGATGAAACGGCGGCGCCGTCTCAATACTCCTGGTACGAGAAAGCCCTTTCCTCCAACAGGGCGGTTTTTGTTCCCGCCCACATGGAACAGCTGATCAAGAATCCCCGGTTTAAAGTGTTTTCCTTTGTCAAACGGCTGAACAAAATTTCAAACCCATCTGTTTCAACCGGCGTAATTAAGATAGATGCAAACTACACGGGAATCGAATCCATCCTGAAAAATGTAGACTTAGGACCGGGCAGCGCTATTTTCATCATCGATCAAAACAAAAATATCGTATTCGGAAGCACTTCGGAACTGGATCCTATCGCATTTTACAATCAAATCGAAACCGCCCGCGGTCAGCTTCCCGCTCCCACCCTGGAAGTGAAAGATTATCTTTTGACTTTCGCTTCGGTATCTCCTGCCGACTGGACCGTGCTGACCGTAAAATCAATCCGTGAGCTAAACCGCAATGCGGTAATGACCCGCAATTTTACATTTTTGGCCGCTTTCTTCTGTGCTGCCGCCGCCAGCATTATTTTGCTTTTGTTCATCAACAGTTTTTTAATGCCGCTGATGCAGATTATTTCTCTGATGAAAGAGGTACGGAAAGGAAACATGCAGGTCGCTTTTCCGGAGACTAGAAGCGATGAAATCGGGGAACTCGGAATGACCTTTAACCAGATGCTGCGGAAAATCAATCAGATGGTGGAAGAAGTATATGAAGCTAAGCTTTTGCAGAACGAAGCCCAGATGAATGCTTTTTTCAGTCAGATACGCCCTCACTTTTTATTCAATACGTTAAATATGATCAGTCTCATGATCCAGACCCAAAAGCAGGAACTGGCGGTATCCATGATTGATAAACTGGGAAATCTGATGAGGAAACTGGTACATCTTGATCGGGAAATCTGTTTGAAAGAAGAACTTGCATTATTGGATGATTATCTGTGCATTCAGGCAAACCGCTACAAAAACCGGCTTTTTTATCAGGTTGATATTCCGCCGGAACTGTATTCTTACATGATTCCCTCATTAATATTTCAACCAATTGTAGAAAATACGGTTATCCATGGATGTGAAAGGAAGAGAGGGGCAACACATATCAAAATTACCTCTTCTGTTTCTGAAGATTGTCTGCTTTTCATGATCAGCGATGACGCCGAGGGCATCCCTGTGGATAAACTTGAGAAAATCAGAAATAAACTGTCCTCCGCTGTTCCCTTATCCGATCTTTTGCCGGAAACGGGCCGCAAAAGCGGAATCGGCCTGATGAATGTAAACAAAAGAATTCAAATTAAATATGGGGAAGCATACGGCATCACGATTGACAGCGTTCTGCAAAAAGGAACTACCGTTTGCATCAGACTTCCCCTGCCCGAGAAAGGAGTTTAAAATGTATCAGGTTTTTCTTGTCGATGACGAACCGCTCACTTTAGAATATTTATCCCGGATCATTCCTTCCCTAAATTCGGAATGGGAGGTCGCCGGCACAGCTGCCGACGGGGAGGAAGCGCTCGAATATCTGGATTATCATTGTGTTCATCTGGTCATTACGGATATTAAAATGCCGGGCATGAACGGGCTTAAACTGGCACAGCATTTAAAGGATAAGAATCCGGATCAGGAAATTGTGATTCTTTCCGGTTATGATGAATTTGCCCTGGCACAACAGGCTTTAAGGCTTGAAGTGATGGAGTATCTTTTAAAGCCGATTAAACAGACGGAGCTTTCTTCTGTGTTGTCCAAAATCCAGCTTCGTCTGCAGGAGCGAAACGCCTATCAAAGGCAGCTGCAGACCTTACAGGCACTTTTATCTTCTCTGAAACCCTCCGCCGGCATTCCTTCCAAAGCCCCCACTCTGGTGCAGTCAGCCACCCAATACATTTTTGAACATTTTACGGAAGCGATCACGCTTTCCCAGATTGCGGATGAACTGCATGTTTCTCCAAACTATTTAAGCCGTCAGTTTCATGAACAAACCGGCGAATCCTATATTAAATTTATCACAAGGCTTCGGATGGAATACGCCGCACGCCTGTTGTCTGAGGATTCCAACGCCAAAATATCCGCGGTCGCCGAAAAGTCCGGCTATTATAGTCTCAAACATTTTAACTATGCCTTTAAGGAATTTTTTAAAATGACCCCCGGACAATATCAGCGGGAACATGCAAAAAAGCTCTCTCATCCCGAGGATGATTCCCGGAAATAATATTTTTTTGTCATGATACGCTTGCATTATTCCTATAATTATGGTATGTTTTAACTGTAACAAATATTAATACAGTTATTGTTAAAGGAGGTTCCCATGCTGCTCTTAACCCCTAAAACCTTATGTCCCGGTTACGAACTCGATGATGTAAAAGAGGATTACGCTGCTTCCCGAAAGGCCGGCCAATACCGGATCAGCCGCCGGGCCTTCTATCTTCCCGCTTTCCCCGGCACCCGGTACATCCCTTTTAAAGCGGTAACAAGGGCTGTTCTGCGCAATGCAGGTCTGCCGATAAGCGGCTGCTGCGGCAGGGAACTTCCTGTGGTAAAACTGCATTTGGACTATGCAGGCGGTAGCGGGGATTATGTCATCGATCCCGTTTCCCAAAGCGATACTGCAGCGGACATGCTCCACAATTCCGATCCAAGGATAAATTTTGAAGACCGGCGCTGAATCATTCCCTCCATATCGTTGGGGGGACTTTTCGGAAAATGATTTATTCCGAAAAGTCCCCTTTTTTCTGTCATACAAAAAGCCTCCGGGTGAAAAGAAGGAAACATTCGCTTCTTTTCACCCGGAGGCCCGTTTTTTATTTTATTGCAAGGAAATCAATATTCTTTTGCCGCTTCTTCGCCGTTCATCACGCGCAGCGCGCCCTGTGCCAGGGCCAGCAGTTCATCTTCACCGGGATATACGGTGAAGGGCGCGATCCAGCCCAGCTTTTCCTCCAGCTTCACTTTGGAAATGGGAGAATAAGCGATCCCGCCGGTCATGATGATCTGATCCACTTTGCCGTTTAATACAGCGGCCATAGCGCCTGCGTCCTTTGCGATCTGATAGAAGAAAGCGTCTCTGAGCACCTGAGCCTTTTCATCGCCTTCCTCCGCCATCTTCTGCACATCGCGGAAGTCATTGGTATTTAAGTAAGCGTTGAAACCGCCGTTGCCGCAGATCTTTTTGTAGAGTTCCTTCTCCGTATATTTGCCGGAGAAGCAAAGCTTAATCAGATCGCCTACCGGAACAGTGCCTGCTCTTTCCGGAGAGAAAGCGCCTTCGCCGTCCAGGATATTGTTGACGTCAACCACACGGCCCTTCTGATGGGCGCCTACGGAAACGCCGCCGCCCATATGGATCACGATCAGGTTTAAGTCCTCATATTTTACGCCCTGCTCTTTCGCATATCTTCTGGCAACTGCCTTCTGGTTGAGCGCGTGGAAAATGCTTCTTCTGGGAAGCTCCGGCATGCCGGAAATACGCGCTACAGGCTCCAGTTCATCCACTACTACGGGATCTACGATATAGGAAGGAACACCGATTTCATCCCCGATTTCTCTGGCCAGGATGCCGCCCAGATTGGAAGCGTGCTGTCCCTGTTTGCCGATCTTTAAATCCTCCAGAAGCGCGTCGCTGACTGTGTAGGTACCGCCCGGAATGGGTTTTAACAGGCCGCCGCGGCCAACGATCACATCAAAGGATTTGATATCACAGTTCTTTTCTTTCAGGAAGTCCAGGATGATATTCTTTCTGAAATCCTTCTGATCAATGATGGAAGCATACTTTGCGATCTCCTCTGTGGGATGACGCAGTGTTTCTTCAAATAAAAGTGTCTCGTCCTCAAACACACCGATTTTGGTGGATGTGGAACCGGGATTGATGATTAAGCTTTTCACTGCCATGTTGGTACTCTCCTTTTCCCTGTGATTTATTTCTTTAAGCCTTCTGCAACAACTGCCGCTAATGCGATGGAATTTACCTTTGTCTGGAAGCTGTCGGAACGGCTTGTGAGAATTGCCGGAACCTTGGTGCCTGTCAGGATACAACCGTTTTCCACCTTTGCAGTATGAACCAGCGTCTTGTATACCAGGTTGCCTGCATGAATGTCGGGGAACAGAAGGATGTCCGCATCGCCCGCGATCTTTCTGTCGGATGCGCCCTTATGCGCCGCTGCTTCCGGATCAATTGCGATATCCATGGAAAGAGGACCGTCCACGATACAGCCTGAGATCTTTCCTTCCTCATTCATCTTTGTCAGTTCCGCCGCATCTACGGTTGCGGGCATTTTGGGATTTACCACTTCTACTGCTGCCAGAGGAGCAACCTTCGGGCATTCCAGACCGCACGCATGAGCGACTTCCACGGTATTTTCAATGATATGTACCTTGTCCTCCAGCGTAGGATAAGTCATGAACGCAACGTCTGTCAGAAACAGAAGCTGTTTAATCCCTTCCACTTCAAATACTGCCACATGGGACAGCGGGCTGCCGGTACGAAGGCCCACTTCTTTGTCCAGAATGCTCTTTAAGAAAGATTTGGTATCGATCAGACCCTTCATATACATATCGGCCACGCCGTCATGGGCCAGTTTTACAGCGGTAAGGGCCGCCTGCCAGTTATCAGGCTCATTGATGATTTCATAAGCATCCATATCCATGTTCAGGGATGCGCCGATCTCTCTGATCTTCGCTTCATCGCCGACTAAAATCGCATCCGCGATCCCCTGTTTTCTCGCTGCCTGTACCGCTTCCAGAACCGCATAGTCCTGTGCCACCGCAACGGCCACTTTCTTCTTGCTGCATTCTTTCACTTTTGAAATAAGTCCCGCAAAATTTGTAATCATTTGTCTGCACCTCATTTGTTTTTTTCGCTGGAAAAACACTATGTTTTCCCCGTGCCAGAACCGCCTGCGGCGGATTGTGGCTCACTGTTAAAATAATAACACTTTGGCATACACCGGTCAAGGGGAGAGACCCCAAGCTGATGTATTTATTGGGATACAGCGGAGTAGCGCACACTTCCCAATGTCTTCAAAATATGGTATGCTTAGAACGTGTTTGAAAATGGCTTTTTGCCGGATGTTTGTCCGATTTTCAAATACGCTCTAACCTGATCTTACAAAAAGGAGAACAATTATGACGAAAAAAGAACTTGCAATCGCCCTCCATGACAGGAAATTCAACTGCTGCCAGTCCGTGGCCTGCGCTTTTGCCCAGGAGGCAGGGGTGGATGCCCTCACCCTGTTTAGGGCCGCAGAAGGCTTCGGTTTCGGAATGGGCTGTATGGAAGGCACCTGCGGCGCGCTGTCCGGCGCTGTCCTGCTGGCCGGTTTTGTGAACAGCGACGGAAATCTGGACGCTCCCGCCAGCAAAGCAGATACCTATAAACTTTCCAAAGCCCTGACGGAAAAATTCAGGGAAAAATGCGGTGCTGACTGCTGCCATGAATTAAAGGGAATCGGAACAGGAACCATGCTCTGCTCCTGCCCCGACTGTATCAAAAATGCGGTGGAATGTATCCAGGAAGTGCTGGGCTGGGAAGAAGCATAATTCGCCTCCCCCCGCCATTTCAGATCAGAGGCGCGCCGATGTTCCAGACCTGACTGCTGTTTTCGCCCAGGCTGATCATATGATCGGCCAGGCGGCACATCAGCCGGGCCTTTTCTTTCTGAACGGCCGGATCGTCCCAGAGATTATATTTTTCGTGAGGATCCGCCACAAGATCATAAAATTCCCCGTAATCCCTGCCCTGATAATAAATCAGCTTGTAATGCTCATCCCGCACGGCCCGGATATCTCTGGCTTCCATATAAATATCCGGCCAGATCTCTCTGCCGTCCCCCCGATAAAACTGGGTCAGGCTGCGCCGGGAAATATTCTCCGGAACAGGCAGTCCCGCCGCAGTCAGGAAAGTGGATGCGATTTCCACGGAACTGACAAAAGAATCTTCCTCATATCCGGTAAAATCTGCCACGGGCGGCTTTAGCAAAAACGGGATCCGCATCAGCGCTTCAGAACAATACTGCGCTTTTGTGGCAATTCCGAAATCACCCATATAGTCGCCGTGATCGGAGGTGAAAAGAATCAGCGTATTTTCATACAGTCCTTTCTTTTTCAAAAGCGCAATTACCTCTCCGATCTTGCGGTCGATGAGCGTCATATTGGCATAGTACGCTTTTTTCATCAGACGGATTTCCTCTTTGGTCATCCCGTCCGGCGAAGTATGATTCTTTAAATCCAGGCTCCCGAACTTCTTCGCGATGTCCAGATAATGAGGCGGCTTTTCAAACAGATCTCCGAGATCGGTATCCGGCACTTCCAGTTCTTCCTCGTCATAAAGCGCTGCATCCGACAGGCCGATGCCGTCAAAGGGCATGTGAGGGCCGGGGAAGGAAAGAGTCAGAAACCAGGGCCGGTCCGTGGGCGCATCCTGTTCGATCCACTCTTTGCCCCGGTTACCGATATAGGAGTCCACATGAAATTTCTCCTCTCCGAAAAATTCAAAAATCCCCTTATCGCTGATCTTTCGATAGAGCTGGCTGCCTTCGGTAAATCCGTTCTCCATCAGATAAGTGACATAGCTGGAAACATGATCCGACACGGTTTTATTGGCCGGAAGCCCAAAATATCCTTCATACAGCTCGTCGCTGATCTTTACCGGCGGTTCGTGCTCATCCACGATATCTTCATAATCATATCCCCGCTCGATCTCCGATTTCCAGAAATGCTGCTTACCGATTACTGCCGTATAATAACCGCCCTCCCTTAAAAGCTTCATGAAAGTGGTTTCTTTTTTGGGCAGACAGCTCATGTATCCCGGCACGCCGCACTGAGACGGATACCGTCCCGTAAATATGGCCGCTCTGGCCGGAATACAGGACGGATTCGCCGTATAAGCGCGGGTAAAACAGACGCTTTCCTTCGCCAATGCGTCCAGATTAGGGGTATGAACCTGGGGATTTACATACCCGAGAGCATCATAACGCTGTTCATCCGTCATTAAAAATAAAAGATTCGGTCTTTTTTTCATTTCAATCCTTCCCTTCCAAATCCCTGTGAAATTCTTCGTTTTTCTGTCCCGCGGGATAACACAGGGTCACTTTTGTCCCTTTCCCTTTTTCACTCTCAATTTGTATGCCGTAATCTGTCCCGTAGTAGAGGCGGATGCGGTCATGGATATTTTTCAACCCCACGCTGCCGCCGTTTACGCTGTCCTCCGCTCTTGCCGCCTCCGCCAGCCTGTTCCTGATTTCCTCAAGCCTTTTTTGTTCCATACCGGCGCCGTCGTCTTCCACCTCGATCCGGATGCAGGATTCCTGCCGGCGGATTTTTATGGAAACGGTTCCGATTGTCCCCCCTCTGCCAAGCCCGTGGGAAACCGCATTTTCTACGATGGGCTGAAGGCACACTCGCACGATTTTTTCCGAGAGCAGTTCCTCCGGCACATCCATTCGACAAGTGATTCCGCCCCCGAACCGCATGTTCACAATTTTCATATAATTCTGCAGATTCTGCAGTTCCTCCTGCACCGTGACCACAACCCCGCTGCTGCGGGTGGCATACCGAAACATCCCGGACAGCGCCATGGTCACCTCCGAAACCTGCCCTGCTCCGTAAATCTCCGCCATGCTCTTGATCATATCCAGTGTATTATACAGAAAATGCGGATTGATCTGCGCCTGCAGGGCTTTGATGGATGCCTCGTTTTCTTTCAGCTGTATGGCATAAACCTGATTGATCAGCCGGTCGATCTCTTTTGCCATATCGTTAAAGGCATGGCACATATCCCCCAGTTCGTCATTGGTTTCCACCCGGGCGCGCACGGAAAAATCCCCTTCCCGTACCCGCTGCAGGCTTTTGGAAAGCCGGGTCACCGGGCGCACGATCGTGCGGGAAAAGAACAGACTGGATAAAAAGATCACGAGAATACTGATTGCAATGACAATTCCGGTTAAACGGCTCAACTGCCGGACATTTTCTTCGATTTTACCCATATGATCATAAAACATGACCCGTATTCCCAGGCTGTCCACAGTATAACCCCATTTGATCAGACTGCTTTTTTTCGGAATTTCTCCATCTGCGCTGAAAGAGGCCGCTTCCCGGTCCAGTTCTTCCGGCGTTTTTTCTCCCTCGGGCAAATTGCTGTAAAGCGCCTTGCCCTGTGCCCACAGCACCACTCTGGTATCCAGCAAACCGCCCAGCTCATCAAAGATTCTATCCAGCCTGCTTTTGTCAAATACGATATAGAGAGTGCCCAGACTGCCGCCCCAGTAGTTTAAATCGTTCACACTGCGGATATAGACATATTTTCCGGTTCTGGTTTCATCCAGCTCATCTATCGGCAATAGAATTTGATTTTTATACCGGTTCCGGGTCCTGTCCTTTTGTCCCTCAAATAAAATCACATTTCCGTATCCGTAGGCATTCATGATATCCAGGCTGCCGCCGTCTTTTTTTATAAAAGTGACCTGATCCACATCGTCCAGAATACGGAACAGATCCAGATTCACCCGCACTTTTTTTTCCAGCTGCTGCTTTGCATTGTAGTTAAGAAGCGGACCGGAAGCCTTCCGGATGATATCCTGAATATCACTGTCATAAAAAAGGTTGGAAATATATTCTATCTTGGTCAGATAATCCTCCAAAAGCACGGAGGTATTCTTTTCCACCAGCTGATTCTGGGTCACCGCATCCCTGCGCAGTCTTCCCGAATAACTGGAATTGATGTAGGCATATACCAGACACAGCGGAATCAGCGAAACGGTCAGAAAACAGATGAAAATCTTCCGGTTGAGCCTGCTTTTGATCCATCTTCCTATTCGCGACATGCCCCTTCTCCTTCCCTGCGCATCCGGTCCCGGTACTCCGTAGGCTTCTCTCCCATGACGGAAGAAAAAACTTTGCTGAAATACTTTGCTTCTTTAAATCCCACCCTGCCGCTGATAGCCGCTATGGAAAGCCCGGTATTCTCCAACAGAGCCCTGGCCTGGGTAATCCGCACAGAAGTCAGATAGTCTATGAAGTTAAATCCCGTTTCGTCCTTGAATTTTTTGCTGAAATAGCTGGGATTAATTCCATATTCATCCGCGATCTGTCCCAGACTTAAATCCTGGTCATACCGTTCCCGGATCAAAAACAGCACCTTGCGGACGATATCGGACACCGCCATATACTCGTCCTCTTTCAGGCTTGTCATCACTTTTTTCGTATATTCTTCAAACCGGCTGCAGATGGAACGGATACTATAATGGTTGCGCAGCCGGCCAGACAGCTCATACCCTTCTTCGATCAGGCTCAGATACACCGTATCCTTTTCCTTTCCGTAGCGGTCATTGAGCATTTTGATCACTTCTCCGGTGAGCACAAAATAAAAATTCAGACACCCCGTCAGGTCATAATCCCGCCGTACAAACAGTTCTGCACACAGCCGGGAGCATTCCTGTACCTGCTCCTGGCTGCGGGACTGTATGGCGCAGAGAAACTCGGAATGAAGCTCCATCTCCGACAGCGGCACATAGTCCCCGTCCTGCTCTTCCTCCAGATTTCCGATGATAGCGTCCCTGGCTTCCTGTACGGCCTGATCCAGTTCCATCCAATCCCCGTGAGGCTGGCTTAACCCAAATTCGTATTTTCTCAGTATGGCCGACAGCATGGCTTCGTTGACGTAAAATCCGCCGGAATGTTTGATTCCGGTGATCAGAATGGTCCAGGTGAAACGGTCCCTCTGATGAAGGAAAATCTTTTTCCCCGGGCAGGCCTCTTCCATTTTTCTCCGCAAAAATTCCCGGTTCAGTTCCGTCCGCTCCAGACTGCTGGTCTGCAAAAGGCCCACCACAAAATGGCCTTCCTCCTGCCTGCGTAAGAACAGTTCCGCCAGTTTTTCTTTTAAGTCCCCTTCCGGATTTTTCAGATATTCCGCCAGCACCACTTCCACGGAACCGGCAAAATCCTCCTGCCCGCTTTCCAGCTGTTGCTGCTGTTTGATCATCCCGATGGCCTTTTCCACCGCTTCATACACCTTTTCCCGTTCCAATGGCTTTAGCAGATAGGCCAGCACATCCATTTCGATGGCCTGGCGTGCGTATTCAAATTCATCATAACCGGATATAATGATGGTTTTGGGCACGCGGATATGAAGCTCTTCCAGCTGCCGGATCAGGGCAAGTCCGCTGACTACAGGCATGTTGATATCGGTAATCAGAATGTCAATTCCGCCGCATTTGAGTATCTCCAGGGCTTCCCCTCCGTTTCTGCATACGCCTTCTACGGAAAGGTCGAACGGGCTTTGCATCAGAACTTCCTCCAGCCATCTGCCCACCCAGTATTCATCATCCGCAACCAGCACTTTATACATCACGCCACCCCCTTTACCAATCATTCTACCACGGGGCCAAAACGGCCGCAAGAATGATTCCCGCGGCCGTTTCTTCCTCTTTTTATGAGCGGCCCTCTTATTGACCGCCATCTTTGGCTGCAGCTATGACAGCCGCTTCCTGTTTTTTATTTCAGTTTCAGGTTATTTTCTACCTGTGTGTTCATATCCTTTACCGCATTATCAACGGAATCACCGCCTGCGATATTTGCTGTAAATGTACGGATATCTGCCCATGTGCTGATGACTGTCGGATCATATGCCGCATCAACCCAGGGAACCATTCTGGCTGCATTCAGTCTTTCCGCCGCGGGCGCTACCACTTCGTTATCCGTGCTCTTGCCGCCTGTGCAGGGGTTAAAGCTGTTCTGGCTCGCTACATATGCGTTCATGCTGTCCATGCTGGTGAAAAATTCCACAAATTTACGGGCTGCTTCCTTCTTTTCGGATGCAGCATTGATGCAGACACGAACGCCTGCGTTGATCAGGATCAGAGAGTCATCATCTTCTACCGGGATGCCGCCCAATGTGTAGTTCATATCCGGAGCCGCATTCTGCAATCCTGCTACAAACCAGCTGCCGCCGGGCATGAAGCCTGTTTCGCCTTTTGCAAACTCTGCAATGTCATCCTGGCCTGCCGCATAAACAAGTGCTTTGCTTCCGTCCAGATATCCTTTGGTAATGAGTTCTTCCACCAGTTCGAAGCCGGGTCTTACCACATCGCCGAACATAATTTCGCCGCTGTTCATCTTTTCGATCTGTTCCAGTTTATCGGGAGCCTGATAAACTGGATCAAGCGCTTTCGCCATGGAGAATACCGCCACGCCTGTGCCGTCCTTCGCGCCTGCTACGATAGGAGTCTTTCCTGCCTGTTTTAAGATTTCGCAGTCTTCCAGGAATTCCTTGTAATTGGTAGGCGCATGTTCAATGCCCACTTCTTTTAACAGATCCAGGTTTGAGAACATACCGAACACTGCAATTTCCATTCCTACGCCGGGAACCCTGCCGTTGATGGTGAGCAGATCGCGCACCAGATCACTGTAAGTGGAGACCACGGGCAGATCTGTCAGATCTTCCACGTATCCCGCATCCATCAGCTGTTCCAGATAGTTTGCATTCGCGAAGAAAACATCGTCGCCCTGTCCGGATGCCAGACGGGCTGTCAGCACATCCTGATAACCGCCGGCATTGCTGATGCCTTCATAAACAACATGAATATCCGGATTCTCCGTATTGAACTGTTCGATCAGCGCCGGAATTGCCCCTTCTTCCGCTCCGGTCTTAAAACCGAATACCTTCAGTTCCACAGGCTCTCCTGCAGGTTCTTGAGCAGGTTTGCTCGCTTCTTCTTCCTTGCTCTCTGCCTGGACGGTTTCCTTGGGCTGTGCGGTCGCCGCAGGGGCTGCCTGCTGTCCGCATCCTGCCAGCGTGCCCATCACCATGGCCGCAGCCATAACCAGTGCCATCATACTTCTCTTTTTCATACTCAGTCCTCCTTTTTTTCTCTCTATCTACCCTTTAACAGCGCCGCTGAGCATTCCGGAAATGATCTGTTTTTGTAAGATGAAATAAACGATCATCAAAGGAAGGATAACCAGCGTAGTCGCCGCAAAGAGGATATTCCACTGTACCGACAGGTCCCCTTTGAAAAAATATACCGTAAGCGGCAGGGTCCTTGAACTTTCTCCCTGGGATAATAACAGGGGATATAAAAAGTTGTTCCACACACGAAGCGCGATGACGATCAAAAGCGTTACCATCGGAGGCTTGAGCAGCGGGAAAACGACTTTTAAAAAGGTTTTCATCGGTCCGGCGCCGTCAATATAGGCGGCCTCCTCCAGCGTTACCGGAACCGTATTCACAAATCCCGCAAAAAAGAATACCGCATAGGCCGCGTTGGCGCCTACGAATGCCAGGATCAGTCCGAAAATCGTATTGGAAACGTGCAGCTTCTGCATCCAGAGCACCAGCGGGATCATCGCCACCTGCTGGGGCAGCGCAAGTCCCATCATGAAAACCGCATTGAGCGCCAGGAAAAATTTCCTTCCTTTTTTCGCCCGCAGGATCGCATAAGCGCCGCAGGCTCCGAAAAATGTGGCCAGGATTCCGCTGCAGGCCGTCAGCACCGCCGAGTTAAGCAGCGCCCGCCAGTATTTCATTTTCGCAATCGCATAAATATAATTTGAAAATGCGAAACTCGTCTTTAAACTTAAGGGCTCCTTTGCCAGAAGCGCATCATCTTTTAAGGATACGATCACCATCATGATGATCGGATAAAATACCAGAATACATACAACAATCATGAACAGTTCAAACAGGATGTGCCCCACATTTTTCTTTTTCATCCGTACACAGCCTCCTCCCGTTTTTTCAAAACCCGGATCAGGACTTCCCCGAATAATATGATCACGAAGGCCAGAAGTACGGTCTGTGCGGAAGCATACCCATGCAGGCCCCGGTTCATATTATCCACCACGTAGGTGCCTACCGTTTCCGTGGCATTGAGCGGTCCGCCGTCCGTCATGGCATACACGATATCGAATACTTTCAGCGACTGTGTGAATGCCAGGGTGATGTTGATGGTGGTGGAAGGCGCCAGCATCGGAAGGATAATCCTTCTGAATTTCTGCCATCTCCCGGCCCCGTCAATATCGGCCGCTTCCAGAATGTCGGTGGAAATACTCTGCAGGTTTGACATATAAATCGTGGCTGAGTAACCGATCCACATCCATACATGGGCGATTATGACACAGATCATCGCGGTCTTTTTATTTCCCAGCCATGTGATGTCGGTTCCCAGAAGCTGATTCAAAATACCGTCCGGCATGTAAATGAACTGCCAGATAAAAGCCACTACGATGGGAGACAGCATACAGGGTGCAAACACCAGCATCCGCATAAATCCCTGCACTTTCAGCTTGGCATTTAACGCCAGCGCGAAAATGATTGCGAAAAAGTTCTGCAGAATCGTCGCCCCGAGAGCGAATACAAAAGTATTTACCATTGCCTTTTTAAACACTTTGTCATGAAACGCCACCGCGTAATTATTCAGGCCCACCCATTTCACATTCAGGCTGACCCCGTTAAAATTTGTCAGGCTGAAAAACATGCTGGATACCACAGGCAATACGAAAAACACCAGGTATACAATCAATATCGGCGCTAACAGAAGCAGATAAAAATAAAAGTTATGGTAGGTCAACTTTTTCTTTTTCATAGCCTCCACTCCCTTCCCCTTTTGTTAATCTTATTATAGAAAAACGTATTTCGTAAGAATACTCCATTTTTTTTATTTTGGGGGGGAGATTTTTTGTACCTAAAAAAACCCTGTGTCTCAAAGAACACAGGGAAATACAGGCAGGTCAATTTTGTCAGTCAGCCTTCTTTTTTTTCCGGCTTTCTTCCTTCTTTTTGAATATCTCTTTTAAGGACTCCGTATAAGGGGCCCGGGCGATGCCGTACTCTGTCACGATTCCGGCAATGAGGTCGTGATCGGTCACATCAAATGCGGGGTTGAAAACCTTGACTCCTTCCGGGGCCATCCGTTCCTGATACCACATTTCGGTCACTTCTTCGGCCGGGCGCTGCTCGATATGGATATCCGCTCCGGTCTTCGTCTGCAGATCGATGGTGGAGGTAGGCGCGCAAATGTAAACCGGGACCTGATAGCGCTTCGCCACCGTCGCCACCACGGAGGTGCCGATCTTATTGGCGGTGTCCCCGTTTGCGGCAACCCTGTCGCAGCCCACAAAAACAGCGTTCACCCAGCCGTTTTTCATGACGGTGGCGGACATATTGTCACAAATTAAGGTCACGTCCACGCCGGCGGAATGCAGCTCATAGGAGGTCAGCCTGGCCCCCTGCAATAACGGCCTGGTTTCATCCGCGAATACCCGGAAATGATACCCCCGCTCCTGTCCTAAATAAATGGGCGCCGTGGCTGTGCCGTATTTGCTGGTGGCCAGCTGTCCGGCATTACAGTGGGTCAGGATACCGTCGCCGGGCTTTACTAGGGTCAGTCCGTATTCCCCGATGGTTTTGCAAACCCAAATATCCTCTTCCTTGATCGCTATGGATTCTTTCTTTAAAAGTTCTTTGATTTCCGATACACTCTTATCCTGATTCTCTGTCACAATGCTTTCCATACGCTTTAACGCCCAGGAAAGATTCACCGCCGTGGGACGGGCGGAATCCAGATATTCCTTCTGTTTTTGAAATTCCGCTAAAAACAAGTCATAGTCCCGGGTATCGATCGCCTCTGCCAGCACATAAATTCCAAATGCCGCCGCCACGCCGATGGCCGGAGCGCCGCGCACCTTCAAAAGATAAATGGCGTCCCAGATCTCCTGGGCTGTCTTTAAAGAAATGATCTCTGTTTTTCCGGGCAGCTTTGTCTGGTCGATAATGACAACCTCTTTTTTCACTTCATCCAACGCTACCGTTTCATAATCCATTATGTTTTTTGATCCGTTCATGGTTTTTCCCTGCAGGATCTCCTGCATTTCCTTTCTGCTGTCTGCATTTTCCCGTCATTTGTTTCTGTTTCGCATTTCTTCAAAGGCCCGCATCAGGGCAGCCGTCAGAAATGCCAGAAAACAGGCCGCGATCAGGCACAGGTCCAGCCCTCTTTCTATCTTCTTATGATGCCGGATTCTCTCTTTTTCTTTCAGCTTCTGCTGCTTTTTTAACCCTTTTTCCTGCTTGTCCACATGATCTCCTTTCCCGGCAGCTCCCTAAAAAGTCACCGCTGCAAACCGGGCATTGGCTGCCCTGGCCAGATCTTCCGGCCGTAATTCGATCTGGGAACCGATGCGCCCGCCGCTGACCACCATCAAAGGCAGCCTTTGCGCGGTGTCATCTATCACTGTGACATACTGCTTCTTCATTCCCACCGCGGTGCACCCGCCCCGGATATAACCGGTGATCTGATTGATTTCCTTTACATGGATCATGGACAGCGCTTTCTGTCCCACGGCCTTCGCCGCCTTTTTCAAATCCAGCTCCGCAGCCACCGGAATGACAAATACAAAATATTCTTTGGCGGCGCCTTCCGTCACCAGCGTTTTATAAACCGTTTGTGGATCCAGCTTTAACTGTTCCACAATCTGCATCCCGTCAATAAACTCGTCACACTCATAAGTATGATGTACATAGGAAATTTTCATGCGGTCCAAAATGCGCATCGCATTGGTTTTTATCTCCTTGTTTCTGGCCATTTTTCTTTCATCCCTTTCCACAGACAGTATACCAAATCCTCTGTCCGGATACAAGATGCTTCCCGCAAACAGGCAGAACGCTATTCTGCCGGCAGAAAGACCTGGACGCACAGTCCCTTTGGTTCCGCCGGCCAAAAGCGGACGGTTCCGCCGTGGGCCTTAACGATCTGCCGCACGATCTTCAAGCCCAGCCCATGTTCCGTATTTTCTTTTTGATCAAACATGTCCGGCGCATTACAGCCCTTATTGAGCAAAGTCAAAAGCGCCCTGTCCATGCCGCAGCCATCATCCGAAATACAGAACATAACGGCAGCGTCCACCTTTTTTACGGAAACGGTTATGCTGCATCCCAAAGAATTATGAACGATGCAGTTTTGAATCAGATTCATGAGCATCCGCCGGATCAAAAAGCTGTCGCAGTTCAGAAGCAGGGGTTCCCCCTGGCTTTCCTGAACGGTCAGTTCAAAGCCTTCCGGCAGCCCTTCATTTAAAAATCCGCTCACCACCTGTCTGACAATTTCCACCGGATCAACCGGCTTTTTTTGAATCGTCTGCATGGAATATTCCAGCTTTGTGGTCAAATTCAGATTTTCGATCAGATCCCGCAGCCGTTCACTCTGGCGGCAGATAATATCCGCCTGTTTCCGTACCGTTTCCGGCAGCGCAGCATTCTCCTTCATTTCGCTGGCATATCCCAAAATCATGGACAGCGGGGTGCGCACGTCGTGGGATATTCCCCGTATCCATACCGCCCGGGTATGATCTTTTTTCATCAGGCATCGGCCGGCATGATTTAACCTGACGTTGATTTCCGCCAGTTCTCCGCTTTCGTCCAGGCAAAAAGGCCGGCCCGCGGAAAGGGCATGAATCCCCTGCAGGATGGGTTCCATGACCTTTTTCATGCGGCGGGCATTTCTCACAAGTAAAAATAGGATGAGGCATAGATTCAGGAGGAGGGCCCCTGCTATCGTGACCAGGCTCATTCGGATATACCCTATCGGAAGGGAGGCATAAACCTGGACCACTTCTCCCGGCGGGAATCCGATGACCAGAAGTCCATCTGCCCGCTTCCAGATATTTACCGCATATCCCTCCAGATACCACCGGCTGAACAGCGCGATATCGGCTGCCGTATAAGACCGCTCAAGCGCTTCCGGCAGCCGTTCTTCCCAGATCACATTTCCTTTATCATCCAAAAGCATGGACCAGGCATCCGCATCCTGCAGCATTTTATATCCCTGCTGCTGCAGGGCAATCTTGCCGTTTTCCCGGTCAAGCAGCTCAGAGAACTCCTCGACCGGGAATTTCATTCCGGCTGCCGGGCTCCTGTAAAGAAAAAAAGCGCCTCCTGCCACCAAAACAAGATTGGCGATACAAAAAAAAGCCAGAATTCCCGCCCAGGAATAGATATACCGCCTGCAAAAGAGCTGAAACTGTTTCATTTTCTTCCCCCTTTTATATAGAGCCGATAACCCAGTCCCTTTACCGTAACCAGTGAAACGGGCCTGGAGGGATTTTTCTCGATTTTTTCCCGCAAATGGCGGATATGGGTGACTAACGTGTTTTCATACCCCTGCCAGATTTCCCCGCACAGGGTTTCACATAAAATCCCCGTCGTCACAATCCGTCCCTCATTTTCATAAAGTTTTTCAAAAAGGGCCAGTTCTTTTGCCGTAAGGGAAAAAACATCCTCCCCGCGCCGTGCCTGGGCACAGTCAAGATCGACCACAGCATCCTCCAAAAATACCCGGCGTTCTTTTTCCGGACAGGCGCGGTTTAAAATCGCCTGCACCCGAAGCAGCAGTTCTTTGGGAAAAAACGGTTTCGCCAGATAGTCGTCCGCTCCCTTTTCCAATCCTTCAATCCTGTCCTCCGCCTCTCCCCGGGCGGTGAGCATCAAAATCGGCACACGGCTTTCTTTCCGTATTTCTTTTAACACAGAAAAGCCGTCCATTCCCGGCATCATCACATCCAGTATGATCATGTCGGGCTTTTTATCTTTCCACATACCAAGCGCTTCTCTGCCGGAAGCGGCGGTCAAAATTTCCGTATAGCCGGCCCGTTCAAAAATTGACCGCAGCATTTCCCGCAGTCCGGCCTCATCGTCTGCAATGAGAATCGTTTTATTTGTCATATGGCCTCTCCTTTTCTCTTTTCATTATAACGCACCTTCTTTCCCTTTCCCATTTCTTCCTTTCAATCTCAAGAAAAACTCAAGGTTGCCTCAAGTTCCCCTCAAGCATGGCGTGTTACGATATTGGTAAAAGAAAAGGAGGTTCTGCAAAATGAGCGATTTTATCATTGAAACCCACAATCTGACCAAGCAATACGGAAACCAGGTCTGTGTTTCCAACCTGGATATTCACGTAAAGAAGGGACGCATCTACGGTCTGCTCGGACGTAACGGCGCCGGAAAAACAACAATCATGAAAATGCTTCTGGGATTGACCTCACCGACTTTTGGTGAAATAAAAATTTTCGGCAAACCGCTCTCCGGCAACGAAAAAGCTTTTTTACCCCATATCGGAAATCTGATTGAGTCACCGGGTTTTTATCCGAATCTGACCGCAACGGAGAATTTAAAAATATTTGCCACGCTGCGCGGCCTGAAAGACCCGAAATGCATCAAAAATGCGCTGGAACTGGTCAATCTCCCTTATAAAGACAAAAAACTGTTTTCCCAGTATTCCCTCGGCATGAAGCAGCGGCTTGCCATTGCCCTGGCGGTCATGCACGACCCAAAGCTGTTGATTCTGGACGAACCCACCAACGGTCTGGACCCCATCGGCATTGCAGAAGTCCGTTCCTTCCTCCGGGCATTATGTGAAGACAACGGGAAAACCATCCTCATTTCCAGTCATATTCTTTCCGAGATCTCTCTCCTGGCAGATGATATCGGCATCCTTGACAAGGGGAAATTGCTGGAAGAAGAAAGTATACAGGAACTGGAGCAAAAAAATGCGAAGTTCATCCATTTTGTTGTATCCGATTTGAAACTGGCATCTCAAATTATCAGCAGCCGGTTTCAGAGTACCAATTTCCGGTGTGACAGGCAGCATCATCTCTATCTTTATGATCTCTCTTTCCCTGCAGCGAAAATAAACCGCGCCTTTGTGGAAGCCGGGATCGAAGTCGAACAGGCGCATCTTTGTGAAAACACGCTGGAAGACTATTTTAAACAGATCACGGGAGGTGAGGGAATTGCTTAAGCTGATTTTATGCGAATTTCAAAAATTGAAAAGAAAACGGTTTGTCTGGCTGGTCATCGCCGCATCCTTTCTGTTTCCCATTCCGCTTACCGTTATTGTCTACTATTATAATGCTGCGCTGGGAAAATACGAAACCTCCGCCGCCGCTTTCGATGCGCTCTGGCAGTCTGTGATCGGTTTTGGCATGCTGATGCTTTTGCCCTGTATTCTTGGAATTCTCGCCGCCATTTTATTTTTTATGGAACGGGATAATGATACCTTCAAAAATCTGCGGACCATTCCGGTCACCAGCGCCCAGACAGTCATCTCCAAATGTATTGTGCTCCTTTTGTTCAGCGTATTGTTCTGCCTTTCCTCCACAGCAGCCTCCCTGTTGTGCGGCAGCTTTTTCTTTGAAGTGACGGGCATCTTTTACAAGCTGGGATTTTCGGCGGCAGAAGGGATTCTGATCTTCCTGGGAGCGCTGCCGCTTGTTTTGCTGATTGTGTTTTTTAACAAATCCTTTCTCTTTTCCATTTTGCTGTGCGTATTCTACAGCATGTTTAATTTGCTTTTTACCTTTGCCATGCCCTGGATGCCAAAGGCTCTGGTTTTCCTTATGCCCACGCCCAGCCTTATGCTCTGGGGGGCCGCTCAGACAGCCGCCCATGTCATTGCGAATGACGCCAAAGATCTGCAGATGTTTATCGAGAACGGTCTCATCCCATCCACGCCTCAGCTGCTCCTGACACTGGGCGCAATCGGAACGGTATCCGTGTTTGGGGCAATTTATTATTATCAGAAAAGGGGAGATTAAAATGACTGAAATTGTAAAAACGGAATTCTTAAAACTGAAACGGTATTTTATCCTCTGGATCGGCGCAGCCCTCATGCTGCTTACCGTGCTTATGACCTTATTCACCTCTCTGGCAGAGGATGGTCTGGTGTGGGATTTCCAGGTCTTGCAGGAACAGGTCATAAAAAATTTTGTAACGCTCATATTTCCGATGTGCATTACGCTTCTTACCGGTTATATCATCGCGCGTGAAAGCGCTGACGATACTTTAAAAAACATTGTGACCATACCGGTTTCTTATCAAAAGCTTGTGACAGGCAAGCTGATCGTATCCGCTTTCCTTTCCCTGTTATTGGGGCTGGTCTGTTATCTCTTTACGGTGATTGCCAACTTTGCAATGGGGTATTCCGGTTTTTCTCTGCCGGCCGCCTTCCGGACAGCCCTGCAGTTTCTCTTTCTCGCCCTGTTTCTCTATATCTCTGTGCTGCCGGTTATTGTTCTGACAAGCCGGGTGCAAAACGCTTTTTTGGCCGGGGTCATTTTATCTCTTGTTTATGGCTTTCTGAGCATGTTTACCGGCAGCGGTGTTATCGGTTCCCTGTATCCGGTTTCGGCGGCGCTGGGCCTGATCCGTTATCGGAGCTACGATCCGGGGGTATCCTGGAATACAGCGCTGTGCGCACTGAGTATTTCCATGATGCTGGCCTTCGGTATTTTGATGATTCCAAGGTCAATGCGCCCCGTAAAAAAAGAACGGCGCAGGCGGCCGTAAATAATCGAGTAGGAGGCGGTGATTAGCCGCCGTCCTCTCACACCACCGTGCGTACCGTTCGGTACACGGCGGTTTCAACAGTTGACGTGCACAGACTGATAGGCTGTGGCTAAATCATAAAAGCCACTGTTTATCAGTCTTTCTTTTG
>CABSCP010000034.1 GCA_902476265.1 uncultured Lachnospiraceae bacterium | reverse complement strand
AAAATCGTTACTTCTACCATTGATTTTTCCTTCTTTCTGCCCTATAATAAGGGCGGATATGTTTGGTGTGGCGCTGTTACTTTGGTCGGTTCGGCGCCGCTTTTTTTTAGTTTGTCCACCTGCATCCCGCCATCAGCATACATGCGCCAGATGCGATACACAGCACAGTGCCAGTCATGGGGTGTCCCAGTTCGTAGGCCGCTACTGCCGCGGGGATTGCCACACTGCCGATTGTCATGTAGATATCTACCGGATCCATCATTCCGTCCCCTCCTATCCGAATAATAATTTCCTGATGTCTGATACTCCCTCAACAGGAGCGGCCCGCTTGTCCACCGGCTTGGTCTTGGACGGAGCAGGGGCTACACACACGTCGCCCCTCGGGTTGTCCCCCAAAAACTGGGATTTCGGGATTCGGGCCATACCGGTGCTGTAATCGGCCTTAATCTTCCCGGCCTTTATCCGATTGTGGATTGTCTGCGCAGAGCAGTGCAGGAAGGCCGCCGTCTCGTTCGGAGTCATAAAATCTTCGTGCTGCGCACTCTGCAGGCTGGAAATCACCTTTTTAAGGCCCTGAATCTCTTCCTCCAGCAGATTCACTTTTTCTTCTAAGTACACTTTCTCACCACCTTCCTAATATGGTAACTTGTTTTTCCGTGCTGCTACTCCTATACTGTACTTAGGCTGTTGCCGCAGCCGAGTACAAAAGAAAGGAGACCAGCTATGGAAATCAAATTTACAAATGCGGATGTCATATTTATTTATGGGCATTTCGTTAAAGAGGTCAGACGCCTGGAAGACGCGAAGAATTCTCCAGACCGCACGATCAGTAAAACGGACCTCAATAAGGAAATAAAGCTTTACAGTTCTATCATCGAAAAACTGAAAGACTCCTGCCCGAGTTTGTCTACACTCGACAAACTCACTTTTTAACGTCGCACCCCGAATGTTCGCCATTCGGGGCGTAACTTTCCACCTGTTCCTGCCATTTCTTAAGCCTTTCGTCCACCGGAATATATTTTTCTATGAATACCGTATACGCGATACCTTTTACGGTAACAAATCGCGCATATGGTTTTTCACGGCATTTGAGAAATGTAATAATCCATTTCCACATCGTTTTCACCTCCTACACCGGTTCAAGATCTTTTTTTTCATCTTTTTCAGCGAGTGACGTTTCTTCTACTCTCATCGCTCCCGCGCCGATGGCGATTCCTTCTCCAAGAATCAGCAGGGTTTTCTTTCCTTCATCGGAAAGTTTCGGGAGCACGCGGCCGAATGTTGCAAGTACTCTTTTTTCTGTATCGCTCATGTCTTTTCTCACCTCCTTTGTTGATTGCAAGATCATTGTACGATGTCTAACGACATTTGTCAATATATTTTTTGTTGATCACGCAACTTTTTGTTGACCTGATGACTTTCGCGTGATATTATTACATTAAAAGAAAGGGAGGTGAAAAAATTTTGAAAGAACGTATAAAAATGCTGCGTAAAGCGCTTGATATGACACAACAAGAATTTGCTGATAAAATAGGCCTAAAGCGTAATAGCGTTGCAAGCTATGAGATTGGGAAGAACTATCCTATGGATACTGTAATAAAATCCATATGCCGTGAGTTTAATGTAAATGAAGAATGGCTAAGAACTGGTGAAGGGGAAATGTTCATTGAAGTTGATGAGGATATTGCCCTTATGCAGTGGATAGGATCGGTTTTAGGAAATAAAGACATGACGTTCCAAAAAAGATTTGTAAACATGCTAAGTAAGTTGGACGAAAAGGACTGGGAGTCGCTGGAGAAAATATCTTTACTTTTGATAGAGGATAAATAGAAAAAAGCGGGCTTATTTGCCCGCTTCCAGATATGCTTTAATAAACGCTTCGATCTTTTTAAAATCGTGATCGCTTGCATTCTGTAATAATTCAATGATTACTTGTAAGGATTGGTTTCTGTTCATAATATCGCCCCCCGTTTCAAAGCTTGTATTCATTTAGTTTTGTCCGGGCCCGTCCTATAAGTATATTATAGCATTTCATCCAAAAATTGCATTGGGAAAAAATGGCATATCCGCGTAGTGGGCGTCGTGGATACCAGCAATTTTGTGGAAAGTGCATATAATTTCATGGCACGAACGGTCATATAGCGTGGCTTGAACGGTAAAACAAAACTAAAATTTGTCGGTTATGATAGTACCAGAACATAAGTTCGTTTTCATATATAATAGCATAGCTTTTATATATTTTCAATATATTAGAACAAATGTTCTGATACCAATTTTTACACTATAAACTTATGAGGAGGTGTTTTGTATGGCACTTATTATTTGCCCCGAATGCGGCAAAGAGTTTTCGGACAGGGCTCCGGCATGTCCGAAATGCGGTTGTCCGACTGACGAAATGTACTTTGACGAAGAGGTTGAATGTTTTGAGGAAGATTACCTCGACGATGAGGACGACGAAGATGAAGGAGAGGCCCCCACAAAGGAAAAGAAGGGCTTCTGGGGAACCATGATTGAAATGCAAAAGGAAGCTGACAGGTATCAACTCGAGAAGAGTCAACGTCCTAAAGAGATCAAAAGCAAAGGCGGGCTTAAATGCCCTAAGTGTAAAGGACACAATATCGACCTGTGGTCTAACACGGCCAATATGAAAGTCAAACAGAAAACGTCCTTAAATCTGAACCCTTTACACCCTCTTACGATTGTCAACACAAAAGAGGTAAAAAAAGAAAAGAAATCAGCGGCCAAAATCGGGCTCGCCATGATGACCGGAGGAACATCACTCCTTGTCACGGGGACCCATAATAAGAAGCACAATGAATATTACTGTAAAGATTGCGGTCATCGTTGGATAGGTAAATAAAAGAAAAGGCCCCGGCGCCAACCGAGACCAAATCTTGAATACTATGCGGCCCGAAGGCGGTATAATACTCCCTGAACAAGATTATTATACCACATTCTTCCGGCAGCTGCATAGCTGTTATTTTTATACCCAAAATCAAAGGAGGAATGCAGGATGTCAATCCAAACAAAAACTTACACCCAGAAAAAGACAGGAAAGGTAATCAAAAAATATTATGCCAACGTGTACAACCCGATAACCAAGAAGACCGATGTTGGCCCGCTGCAATTAAAGCGGTCGGATGCCGTCAAAGATGAGGCCAGGATCCTTGACGAGCATAAGCTTTTAAAACTCAATGCCGATGAGGCCAATAAGGCCCGAAAACGGAAGGGGCTCACCATGTCAGCGCTGTATGAGTCGTGGAAACCCTCCGCTCAGGAGCGGTATGCAAACGCAACATACAAGGTGTATACAGATTACTATGATCGATACGTAAGCCCTGTGTTTGATGATCAGCGTGTGGCTGATCTCACCGCGCAGACCATGAAAAAGTACGTGGATCTGCTGGCAGAAAAGTATTCCGCCGAGACAGTCAATAAAATTATTAATATCCTATCGGTGTTGTCCCGGTACTGCATGGAAAACTATGGGATGGAACTGCCTCTGCAGAGTGTGCACCGTAAAAAGGTTGTCGCAAAACCAAAGACCGTGTGGAGCGCGGAGCAATTAAAATCATTTTTAGACTTTGCAAAGACGTCCCACTACTATCCCATGTTTTTGATCTCTGCGGCGTGCGGAAGCCGCCCAGGGGAGGTGTGCGGCATTGCGGTGGAGGGTTATCACCCTGACCTGAACGGGATATCCCTTTCCCGGGGATACGATAAATTTGGGAAGCTGACCGCCATGAAAAACACAGGCAGTCACCGATGGCTCCCTATCCCTGATATGGTAGTGCGGGCCATCGATGCGCATGTTTCCTGGAAAGATCGGATGCGGATAAAGCATCCTGGCTTTGCCGACAATGATTTTCTTTTCGTCAGTGAGTTTGGAGCGCCGATTACGCCGGACGTTTATTCCCATTCTTTTAAGCGGGTTCTGGCCCGCTATAACAAGGATCATCCGGACGATACACTGCCAGATATCCCACTGTACAACTGCCGTCACTCCTTTGCCACAAACACCCTTCGCGGCTCCACTCCGGCCACAATCAGGGAGGTTGCATCCATTATGGGCAATAGTCCTAGGGTGATGATGGAACGATACGCCCAGATCATCCCGGAGGCAAATGCGGCGGTTGTAAATAATTATTTAACTGATATATGTGGAACGAAATAAAGAAAATAGTGAAAAACTTTAGAAAGAAACTTTAGAATAAAATGTAAGCGGCCTCCCGTAAGTTCGGGAAGCCGCTTATTTACTGAATTTTTTAAAAGCGACAGACGGGGCTCGAACCCGCGACCTCCACCTTGGCAAGGTGGCGTACTACCAACTGTACTACTGTCGCATTCTTCTCTGAGGCATTTTGCGTGTTCCCCAGCGACGAATGTTATAATACCATAAAAAATATTGTACTGCAAGCCCTTTTTTAGAAAAAATCAAAATTTTTACACAATTTTTTTGCAAAATAAAAACGAACTCTGAAACCACCGGGCACAGAGAATGACTTTCCTCTGTCATTCTCCTTCCTGCCGGCTATTCCTGAATGCTTCTTAAAAGCACTTACTGCATTTTTCATATCCTCCTGCCAGCGCATCCTCCAAAGAAAGCTGTGTGGCTTTGGCAGGATTCATTCTTCCACAGTTGTTTTTGCTATGGTATTTTTTCCCTGTGGCAGAAATCCACACCATATGCGTCACTTCGGGCTGCTGTGCGGCCTGAGAGGCTGACTGGACCAGGGGCGGGGTTTGGACCTGCTCACTTTTAACCGCCGGCTGCCCTGCTGCCTGTACATTTTTAGCTGCATCCTGCACCGAAGGGGTCTGTGTCCCCGTCCCGTTGAGCATGTCCAAATAAGCCGGAGCCGCCCAGTATTGTACGCCGTCAAAACCCACAAGACCGGCCGCAACTCCATTCTCTAAAGCGTTCTTATCCGCAGTCTGAAAGGGAAGCCATCCCGCCGCTTCAAAAATATTGTCTGAGAAAACATCAGTAGAAGGCGCTGCTGCTCCTTCCGGATTCCTGCAGATTCCGTTCCCATCAAAAAAATACCAGAGGCTCCCCACCTGTACCCAGGTATCAGCGGCGAAACTGCCATCGTCATTCTGGTATCTTATCCCGCCGGTATCCTGTACAAAACCGGACGCAAGGGCAGTCTGTCCAAAAAGCAGAAACGCCACACAAAAAGCGGCCAGTGAAGTAAAAATTGCAGATTTTTTCATTTGAAATCCCTCCTGTTTTTTATTTCCTGTCTCCGTAAATCATCCGGTTCTATTATAACATGAATGTAACAGTTGAAAAACCCTTTTAAATGGGATATCATTGTAAATATTACCTGAAATTTCAGGAGAAATACAGTTTTAAGGAGGAGTTTATGGAAAGCAGACAGTATAAGACGAAAGAGCTTTTTGCAAGGTTTTCGCCTTATTTCAAACCTTATTGGAAGACCCTGGCGCTGGATTTGTTCTGTGCGGGACTGACTACGCTTTGCGAGCTGGTCCTTCCCATGATCATGCGCTACATCACCAACGAAGGATTAAGGGACCTGGCCGCCCTCTCCGTGAAAACCATCGGAATCATGGTGGGCCTTTACCTGCTTTTACGGGTGGTGGATTGTGTGGCCACCTATTATATGGCGGGAGTGGGGCATATCATGGGCGCCAAAATCGAAACGGACATGCGCCGGGACGCATACCGTCACCTGCATCAGTTGTCCAACACCTATTACAACAACACAAAAGTGGGACAGATCATGGGACGCATCACCAACGACCTGTTCGATGTGACGGAGTTCGCCCATCACTGCCCTGAAGAATTTTTTATCGCAGGCGTAAAGCTAGTGATTTCCTTCATCATTCTGGCCAGGATCAATGTGCTTTTAACCCTGATTATTTTTGTAATCATCCCGGTGATGGTTGCGGTCTGTATGAAATTAAACTTTAAAATGCGGGGAATTTTCCGAGTGCAGAGAAACCAGATCGGGGAACTCAACGCCCGCATCGAAGACAGCCTTCTGGGACAGAAGGTGGTCAAGGCCTTCACCAATGAAGAAATGGAAAATGAAAAGTTTGAAGAGGATAATGGCCGTTTCCTTGACATCAAGAGGGATTCCTATCACCTGATGGCTGCCTTCAACGCCACCACCCATGCTTTTGACGGCATCATGTATGTATCCGTCCTGCTTTTCGGCAGTCTTTTTATGATGAAAGGGCTTGTGGCGCCCGGGGATCTCGTCGCATTCCTTTTATATGTGACCACGCTGATCACCACCATCCGCCGCATCATCGAATTTGCAGAACAGTTCCAGCGCGGCATGACCGGAATTGAACGCTTTTTACAGATCATGGATGCCGACATTGAAATCTTTGACGAAGAAAACGCCGTGGAAATGGGCGCTCCGGAAGGAGAAATTTCCTTCCATGATGTGAGTTTTGAATATCCCGACGATCATAACCAGGTGTTCAAAAACTTAAACCTGACAATCCATCCGGGTGAAAAAGTGGCTATCGTGGGCCCCTCAGGCGGCGGCAAAACGACGCTTTGCAATCTGATTCCCCGCTTCTATGATGTGACGGAGGGAACCATCACCATTGACGGACATAACATTAAAGAATTCACGCTAAAAAGCCTGCGCAGCAATATCGGAATCGTACAGCAGGATGTTTATCTGTTTTCCGGCACCATCTATGAAAACATCGTCTACGGCAGGCCGGACGCAGACAGGGGCGAGGTGATCGATGCCGCCAAACGTGCGGGGGCGCATGAGTTCATCATGGGCTTGAAGGACGGCTATGACACTTATGTAGGGGAACGCGGCGTGAAGCTGTCCGGCGGGCAGAAACAGCGCATCAGCATCGCCCGGGTATTTTTGAAAAATCCTCCCATCATCATTTTGGACGAAGCCACCAGCGCCCTGGATAATGAAAGCGAATTCGCTGTTGCCCAGTCTCTGGGGCGCCTGTCGGAAGGCCGCACTACTCTGACCATCGCCCACAGACTCTCCTCCATCCGCAATTCCGACCGCATTCTGGTCCTGACGGAGGATGGCATTGTGGAAGAGGGAAATCACGATACTTTAATTGCCAGACAGGGAATTTATTATCAGTTCTATAACATGGCAAACAAATTGAAATAAAATTAATAAAAGCGGCGGTCTTCTTCTGAAGGAAACCGCCGCTTTCTCTTATCATCCGTCCTATTCAACTCTGTTTCTCAACTTTACCCGATAAATCCGCTTCAGAGAATCATTCACCCTCTCTTCGCTGATGGTGCCATCCTGTACAGCCTTCAAAACTCCTTCATAGGCCATCTCAAAATTCTCGGGCATCATAACCATATCCGCGCCCGCTTTCAGCGCCATAATAGCCGCCACATCCGATTCATAATATTCTGTGACCGCGCCCATGTTCATGGCATCCGTGATCACAATACCGTCATATCCCCATTCATTGCGCAGGATTCCGGTGATCACATTCTCCGACAGGCTGGCCGGTATTTTCTCTCCGCCGTTTAACTCCGGCGCGCTGATATGACCCACCATCACCATATCCGCTCCGGCTTCTATTCCTGCTTTAAAAGGGAGAAATTCTGTCCCCTCCATCTCTTCCTTTGTACGGGTGGTCTCGGCCGCGCCCGTATGAGAATCTCCTGCCGTATCCCCATGTCCCGGAAAATGCTTGATACAAGCGCTCAAACCGGTGGACTGCATTCCCTGCACCGCACTGGAAACCATCTGGGCTGCTATATTGGGATCGCCGGAAAAGGATCTGTCACCGATCACGCTGTTGTCTGCATTGGTCAATACATCTGCCACCGGCGCAAAATCCACATTGAATCCATAAGACGCCAGATAGGAACTTATTTTCTGATTCGCCGCATAGGCTGCCTGCGTATCCCCCGTTTCTCCGATATCGCCCATCGCTCCAACATTCTCAAGCTTCAGTGCATCCGCGACTCTCGCCACTCTGCCGCCTTCTTCATCCACTCCTAAAAATAAAGGAAACGAACTATAGGAAACGGTGTTTGACAACATTTCCGTAAGCTGTTCTTCCGTCTGGATATTCTGTTTAAAATAAATCAGGCCCCCTACCGGATATTTTGCCAGCGCTTCCCGGGTGCTGTCCCCGGCCTGCACCACCTGGCTGACTCCTGTGAGCTGCTCCGGCTGTAGAAAGAACAGTCCTGCCACCTTCTGTTCCAGCGTCATTCCTGCAACCGTATCCTCCACCATCTCATTGAGCGCATCCTCTCTGGTATACTCCGTCGTCGTTTCTTCTGTATTCTCTTCATCTAAAAGCGCCGCAACAGCCGCTTCTGCCTGTGCGGATTCTTCCGCCCTGGAGGCCTCGGCTGCCGCCTGTCTCGCCTCTTCTTTAGCCGCCTTCTGCTCCTGCAGCGCGCTGGCCGCCGCCCGTACACCGGCCGTACAGCCCACTGCTGCCGCCGCCAAAATCACCACCATCACGCTGTAAGAAATGATCTGATTTCTGACCCTTCTCTTTCTCCTGCTCTCTCTATTGGATTCCCTGTCTGACATGGTTTGAAAATTCTCCCGATTTCTTTTCTGCCTGCATCGTCTCCGCTGCCTGTGCGTTACACTAATAGACTAACACAAACAGAAGCGGGTATCAATCATCTTTTTTGATCAATACCCGCTCCTATGCTATTTCATCCAATGGACTAAACCTCCGTTTTTCTCTATCTTTCCAACTGTTTCGACTTGTACTTACGTACTGTAACGATACTTTGACATCTTCTGACGGCTTATCCGTTCCATCGTGTTTCCCTGTCGTCCTAAAACATCTTCTGCCTTTCGTTACCTCATCTTGTGTACTCGATATTACTCATTGACTGAAGCATTCTCTTTAAAGTTACGGAACTTCACGTTCCTCTCTAAAGACTCCTTATGAAGTTTTTCTTGTACCTCTTCCCTTCCTGGTGCTCCTCCGCTTTCTCTCCTGATGTTCTGTCTCAGGTCTTATCGTATTTCATTCTCTTCATCCTGTTTACCGGGGGATCCTTTCGGAATTAAAAAGGTGATTGAATTATGCTTTCGGTGGAATTACCTCCTTTTCTATTATTATCGTTTTTTCTCTTTTCTTTATCTCTCTTGTTTATGGCTTCATTATAGAAAAGAATTGTACTTTTGTCAATACATTTTCGGACTTTTTTAGAAATTTTCACTTATTTTCTGTTTTTAACAAAAAATATAATTTATTTTAAGATATTTTAACTACAATTTTCTGAATTATCAGATAATTTAATCATATATTCCCTTTCATTGCTCTGCCCCAACATACGGGCGCATATTTTTTTATTCCATTCCACTCATTCTGTGCTATACTAAAGGAGGAAATCTAAATCTGTTTTATCCGGATAGGGAGGGATTTACTATGGATTATAAAAAAGAAGCGTTTGCCCTGGCTGTTCCCGGCATTCTCAAAAATCTTGAGAGACGCGGTATGGAAGGCTATTACTTTGAAAACTGCAGCGATATGGTGCAGGCCATTCTTGATATGATGCCGGAAGGAAGTGTTATTTCCTGGGGCGGCAGCGCCAGTCTCACGCAGTCCGGCATGATGGATGCTCTGACAAACGGCAACTATACCTTGATTGACCGTATGACTGCGAAAACCGAGCAGGAACGCCGTGAAATTTATGCAAAAACCGTAATGAGCAATTATTACTTCTGCAGTACCAATGCGCTTACATACGACGGCGAGCTGGTTAACATCGACGGTAACGGCAATCGTGTGGCATGTATCATCCATGGTCCTGAACATGTCATGCTCATTGTGGGCATGAACAAACTGACAAAAGATCTGGATGCCGCCGTAAAACGTGTCCGCACCAATGCGTGTCCCCCGAATGCTGTGCGCCTTCATATGAATACTCCCTGCGCACTCACCGGGAAATGTGCGGAATGCTTCTCCCCCGAATGCTTCTGCAATCAGATCGTGGTCACCAGACGTTCCCGTCATGCGGGCAGGATCAAAGTTTTCCTGGTAGCAGAGGATCTGGGTTTCTGAGCACTTACTTATAGAAAAGAGGATTTTATAACATGCACAATTTTACCGCTTACACCATTTATACTGCCGTATTCAGCCCCACCATGGGCACTGCTCATGCCGCGCGGCTTCTGGCAGAACAGATGGACCTCAACCTGGCGGGTGAAAAAATCAGGGATCTTGACCTTACGGTTCCCGAGAACCGTTCGACACCTCACTTTTTTACTTCCAGCGATCTTCTCATCGCTGCTGCTCCCGTTTACGGAGGCCAGCTTCCTCCTGTGGACGGTCTGTTTAAAAATCTGCACGGAAATCAGACGCCCTGCATTCTTCTTGCCTGCTATGGCAACCGGCATTATGACGATGCGCTGGCCCAAATGAAGCAGATCCTGACGCGGCAGGGTTTTCTCTGTATCGGTGCGGCCGCATGCGTCATTCCCCATATTTTTTCCGAAAAAATTGCAGCCGGCCGCCCCAATGAAGAGGATACCGGCCGCCTGGCCGCTTTTGCAAGTGAACTGAAAACGAAATTTGCCACGGATATCTTTGAAATTGTTGAAGTTCCCGGCAATCCTGCTCCGGAGGCAAAACCCAAAAAGGACATTCCCAAGACTCTGGACCGTACCCTTTGTACTGACTGCGGTACTTGTGTCCGTTCCTGTCCTGTCAATGCCATTGACCGTGAAACCCTGGAAATCAATCCTGACGTGTGCATCAACTGTATGCGCTGCACGGTGATCTGTCCGGCAAAAGCCCGGTCTTTCCAGGCTCAGGATACCCAGACATGGCTGGAAGCCAACTGCTCTGTCCCCAGGGAAATTGAATACTTTCTATAAAAACCTTCTAATCGCTTTGCGATAGAAATAGCGCAAAAGAACCGCCTCACGGCGGTTCTTTTGCTTTACTCGTTTCTTATGGCCGCAAGAGGGCTTAATTTCATTGCACGGCGGGAAGGGAAAAATCCGGCCACCATACCGATGATCACGGCAAATACCACCGCTGCACCCGCAAGCCAGGGTGGGATGAAAGAAAGGCTCGTCATATTACCGCTGGCGGCCACCACTTTATTGATGATGGCCGAAATACCATAACTTAAACCCAGTCCGATAATACCGCCGATAAATCCGATATAGGCGGCTTCTATCAGAAACATTCCCTGTATGTTTCGCATATCACAGCCCAGCACCTTCATGACACCGATCTCTTTGGTTCTTTCATAAATGGACATCATCATGGTATTGGTAATGCCGATCGCCGCAACCAAAAGGGAAACCGCGCCGATCCCTCCCAACATTGCCTGTATATTGGCATATTGTTTCTGTGTGGATTCCACCCATTCGATATTGCTGTACGCCTCATACCCCATGGATTTAATCAGCTCCTGCACTTCCATCACATGGTCAATATCGTCCACATTCACATTGGCCTGGGTATAAAAAATCTCTTTATAAGGCTTTCCGCTGGAAGTGGTTGGCTGTCCGGGAATGGCTTTGTTGCGGAAGATCCGCTTCAGCGTTGTTTTTAATGCATCCAGGTTACAGAAAACCTGATAGCCGTTAGGGCTCCAGCTGTTTTCATCATTCGGCTTTTCCACGCCCGCCGTCTTAATGATATACTTTTTGGGCGGCGCTGTGGTAACACCGCTTCCAGAGCCGCCAGGCGTTCCCTGCCCGGAACCCTGACTGGAATAATAGGCATCCCTGTCAAAAATAATAAAAATGGTGTCCTTCATAAAGTCCACGGGAAATTCCCCGGTGGTGTAATAGGGCTGTTCATAAGTTTTCGGATTATAAAACTCGGCTCCGACCATATTTCCATAAAAAAGTTCCAGTTCTTTGCTTTCCATCGGAAGATAGCCGTCACCGATCTCAATATTCATCTCCGCCAGTCCCTCCGGCGTCATCCCTCTGATGGTCATGTAACTGTCTTCATAGGGTCCGTATTTTGCGATCACATTCACCTGCAATATGGGAGAAACGCTTTTCACATGCTCCAGCTGTCCCAATGTCTCCAAGGCGGCGTCATCCAGCCGCATCACCTTATTCTTTGAAGAGGAAGAGGACGAGGAGCTAATAACCGTATATCCGATTCCTCCGCTATAAGAATCTCCACCGTGTCCTTCATTGACCTGAATAGTAGTCAGTCCGCCATATTGCTCGATCTGTTCCATGGTAGCCCTGTTCAGCCCCAGGCCCAGCGAAATCATGACGACAATGGAGGCAGTACCGATGACTACCCCCAAAACCGTCAGAATGGTACGGATTTTTCTTTTCCAAAGGCTGCTGGAACTCATCCGCAGCAAATCCAGAATTCTCATATTTACTCGTCCTTATCCAGATCCAGCAGATCCTCTGCCAGAAGCTTCGCAGCCTTTTTCTTTTTCCTGATTTTAAGAACCGCTATAACAGCCGCTGCTGCAATTACAACAACAGCCACAATGATCCCAATGATGACACCCAGGGAAGGACCGGTTTTTTCCATATTTTCATCCGGCATGGGCATATCCATCATCCCGCCGTCAGCAGGCATATCGCTGACAAAAATAGTGACCGTTTTTTCTTCACGGGTCTGGTTGCCTGCTTCATCTTCATAAGTGATGACCGCTTTTACGGTGCCGTCGTCCATGGTTGCCGCAACACCTGTCACCATAGCGTCCACATTTCCGGTTCCGCCGGGCTGAAGGTTTCCGATAAAGGTATCGCCGCCTTCCACACTGTCCGCTTCAAATTTCACCTGCACGTTATAGAGGGTGGTCTTACCTGTATTATAAACCTGGAACATGACATTGGACTGTTCCCCCACCATAATATCGGAAGGATTGACCTCCGGCGTGCTGGAATCATATTTTGACTGCTGCTTCACCGGCACGGATACCTTTGCTTCATCGGAAAGATCCGCTTTTAAATCCGTATCATATTTCATTTTTACCGTCACCACATAAGGCTTCTGTGACAGATCGGCTTTGGCCTGCATTTCAATCTTCAAATCTTTGCTGCTGCCTGCCGGCATACGGTCAACGTAAATGGAACTGGATCCTGATGTGGGAAGGAAAGCCGCATAACTGTTGGTCACTGTACCGTTACTGGTCTCCGTTCCGCCTTCTACCGCTTCCATATCAAACAGCACGTTATTCACCGGCGTGTCGGGGGATGTATTTTTCACATGGATGGTCAGCATAAAGGTATCTCCGGCATAAATTTCCTTCGGATCCGTTTCAAATCCCGTCACAATGATTCTGGGCTGGGAAATATTGGTATTCTCACTCATGCCGATGCGCCCGGTGCCCGGTTTGCCCTGGCAGTAAACATAAACAGTAAGCTCCGCAGGCTCTTTGCAGCGGATTTTGTCCTTGCTGTACCAAACCTTAAATTTCAAAGGATAGTAGCCGGTCAACACATCTTCTCTGGCTGTAAAGGTGTATGTGAGTTCCCGGCGGTTAAATACCGCCTCCTCATACAGCTTGGTGGCACAGCCCGGAATTTCATTGAAGTTCTGGGTATATCCGGTGGTGTCGGGTTTAAAGGGCCATTCTTTTACATCATTGGACACCACAGGCTCTACCAGAAGATCTGTCAGCCACTCTTCTCCCATATTAATCAGGGGCAGAACCACGTTCACGCTCTGTCCATAGGATACGGAAGGGGTCCGCCAGTTATCCGCAAGGGTGAGGAACTCCGTAGTGGTGGTCACTTCACCGCTTTTGGTTATCGCTGAATCCATTTTGGACTTCACAGTTCCCACATAACTCCACATTTCGGATTCCGTCATTCTCTCCGAATTGGCTATATAATAAATCCCACTGTACATGATATCGTTGAGCTCATCTTTGATGTATTGCTCAGGATTTTCACGTCTGATCAGACTCTCCATATAGTTTTTCATTTCCGCCGATGCATTCCAGCGGTCATCATCATCGATATAAATGGATTCGTCCACATCGTTATCAGAAACGGCATACACTTTTCCAGGCATAAATCCTGTCGCAAGAACTACCGCGCACATCGCGCATAAAATCATTTTCAGCCACTTATTTTTCTTCCGGTACATCTTAATTTAACCCCTCTTTCTTTTTCGTATTATCTTCAATCTGCACAATTTTCCCGTCTATGATATGGAAAATCCGATCCGCAAAGCTGGCGAGATGATTGTCATGAGTTACCATCACCAGCGTCTGCTGCTTTTCCCGCACCACCTTCTGCATCAGCTCCATCACTTCCTGGGATGTGTTGGAGTCCAGATTTCCGGTGGGCTCGTCCGCAAAAATGATCTCCGGATCCACCACCAGCGCCCTGGCAACGCCCACGCGCTGCTGCTGGCCGCCGGACATCTGTGTCGGCCTGTGGTGCCTGTATTTTTTTAATCCCACCATATCCAAAAGCGCGGCCGCTTTTTTCATGCGCTCTTCTTTTCCGATTCCCTGAAAAGTGAGCGGCAGCGCCACATTCTCCACCGCATTCATGGTTCCCATCAGATTAAATGACTGGAAAATAAAGCCGATGTGCTCTCTTCTGAATTTAACCAGCTGGTTTTCCGTTTTATTCTCCATATGCTCTCCGGCGATGATAATTTCACCCTTTGTCGGTTTCTCCAGTCCTGCCAGCATATTGAGAAGGGTCGATTTTCCTGATCCGGATGTGCCCACGATGGAACAGAACTCACCTTTATATATGTTGAAATCCACCCCGTTTAAGGCCCGCACCCTGGTATCACCGACCCGGTAGACCTTATACAGATCCTTCACCTGTATGACAGGTTTCCTCGTTTCAGCCATTCACTCGTTCCATATAACCGTTTTGCAAACTTACAGTTATGTTTCCTTTCCGCAATATATCACAGTATACCACACACTTCTTCAGAATGTCTTTAAGATTTATTTAATCCTGTGGAAATTTGTCACTTTTTATACAGACGCAGAGCTTAAGGAAAAAGTTTTAAAAGAAAACAATTTTTTACATTATTATCCGGTCACCCTGTCCTTTTGAAAATCATTATAGCACACGATCAGCGCATGTGTGTAAAATTACGGTCAAAAAAAGGACCGGCAGAATCAGCCGGTCAAACTGTCTGCAACAGTCCTTTTCATAAAATCATTTGTTTTCCATGTACTAAGCGGTTCTGCTCTCCAGCCGTTCCACCCTCTCTGTTAAATCATCCACTCTTTGGGTTAGCAATGCGTTATTCTCTTCCCGAATCTTTTCTATCCGGTAATTTGTCTGCAATTCTTCAACGTCCGCCTTGAGCGTATCAATCCTTTTTTCCAAATGGCTCTGCACCCTGTCAAGTTCATCCAGCACCATAGCCTCTGATTTTGTGATCCGCTCTTCAAGCCGTTTTGTCATACGGGCCTCTGACTCCGCAATCTCTTCCTGAATCCGCTTTACCATGCGGGTTTCTGACTCCGCAATCTCTTCCTGGATCCGCTTTACCATGCGGGTTTCTGATTCTTCGATTCGCTTCACCATACGGACCTCACTCGAAGCGATCGCGTTTTCAAACAATTCTCCAATTGCCTGCAAATCTTTCTGTTCCAGCATTTTGTCTTTTCTCCTTTTGAAATTTTTAAATACACGCAATCTTTGTTCTGAGAGATCCTCTTCCATAGTCTTGCCTTTATGATACCATGAAACGGTGAAAAAAGCTTTATGAAAATCTGCCAAACTTAAACCGGATTTCATTTCGTTGTAAAAGAAAAGGGAAAAAAAGTGTGCGCGTTTTAGCGCACACTCGCGCCGAGCGCGATTGCCGACAGGCAATATCTACCTTTCGCGCGAGTGCGCATCTACAGCAAAGCGTGTTTTTTCATACGAAAGGAAACGAAGTTTCCTTTCGTATGAAAAAACCGGCCTCCCCAACGGGGCAGGCCGGATCCTTTTTAAAGCTGTACCAGTACAAACATATTGTAAATCGCACGGATCGCGTTTTCAAAGTCATCATTGCGGACGCCGATGATGATATTCAACTCGCTGGACCCCTGATCGATCATGCGCACGTTGATGTTGGCATGGGCCAGCGCTGCGAAGATACGCCCCGCTGTTCCCCGTGTGGACTTCATACCGCGGCCCACTACCGCGATCAGGGCCAGTTCCCCTTCGATATCCACCATATCAGGATCTGCCAGTCTGTGAAGGGCGGAAACCACGTTTTGTTCCTTATCCATGAACTCATCCTGATGTACAAAAACGGTCATAGTGTCAATGCCGGAGGGCACATGTTCAAAGGAAATGCCATTGTCCTCAAAGGCCTGCAGCACTTTGCGGCCAAACCCGATTTCCGTGTTCATCAGATCTTTTTCTATGTTGACAGAGCAAAAGCCTTTCTTGCCCGCAATGCCGGTGATGACAAATTTGGGCTTCTGGCAGGTGCTCTCCACAATCCAGGTGCCGCTGTTATCCGGCTCATTGGTATTGCGGATGTTGATCGGAATTCCCTCACTTCTCACCGGGAAAATGGACTCCTCGTGAAGAACGGAAGCGCCCATGTAGGAAAGCTCGCGAAGCTCCCTGTAGGTGATGGTTTCAATCTTTTCCGGGTTGGGGATGATGTTGGGATCTGCGATCAGGAATCCGGAAACGTCGGTCCAGTTCTCATAGACGTCCGCCTGCACCGCTTTGGCCACAATGGAGCCGGTGATATCGGAACCGCCTCTGGAAAAGGTGCGGATGCTGCCATCCGGGTTGGAACCGTAAAAGCCGGGAACAACCGCGTTTTCCATCTTCTTTAAACGTTCGCCCAGAACTTCGTTGGTGCGCAGCGCGTCAAACTCTCCGTTTTCTTTAAAGAACACAACCTCCGCGGCATCTACAAACTCATATCCCAAATAGGCGGACATCACAATACCGTTTAAGTATTCTCCCCGGGAAGCCGCATAATCCTTCCCCGCATGTTCTTTGAAGTTATGTTCTATTTTGATAAATTCCGCATCCAGGGATAAATCCAGGGAAAGACCGTCGATGATTTCCTGGTAGCGTTCCCGAATCTGGCGCAGTTCTTCTTTAAACTCTTTCTCTTCCTCTGCCAGCGCATAACAGCTGTAAAGCATATCCGTCACCTTGGTATCCCTGCGGTAACGTTTGCCGGGGGCGCTGGGCACCACATATCTTCTGGAGGTTTCTGACCGAATGATCTCCCCGACTTTCTTAAACTGTTCTGCACTGGCAAGGGAACTTCCGCCAAATTTTACTACTTTTCTCATGATCCGTCTCTCTCCTGTCTTATCTTGTTTCCTGCAAGAAATATTCCATCAGTTCATAGCCATGCGGCACATAGTTTCCGCTTAAAATCGCTTCCGCCTCATTATAATTCCAATCGCGGGACTCCGTTTTTGTGCTGTCATACAAAAGCCAGGGTACCTCAGCGCCGGTATGGGTCCGAAGGGCAATTGGCGTAGGGTGGTCCGGCAGGATAAGCATCCGAAACTCCACCTTTTCCCGGGTCAGCTTTTCCGCCAGAGGCCCGATGATTTTCTGATCCAGGTATTCAATGGCTTTGATCTTCTTTTCCAGACTGCCCTGGTGCCCCATTTCATCCGGTGCTTCCACATGGATATAAGCGAAATCATAATCCCCGGTGAGGGCGTCAAAAGCCGCCTGCATCTTTCCTTCATAATTGGTATCAAGACCGCCGTTGGCCCCTTTTACGTGAGCCACATCCATGCCTGCTCCTACGGCGATTCCTTTGAGCAAATCTACAGCCGAAATCATAATACCCTTTTTTTTGTACTTCTGCAAGAAAGAAGTGAGGGAAGGTTTTGTGCCCGCGCCCCAAAACCAACAGCAGTTGGCGGGATGAAGACCGAGACGCTTCCGCTCCAGATTGAGCGGATGGTCCTTTAAAATTTCATAGCTTCTTTTCATCATGGCAAGGAGGGTTTCGTCCGACGGCAGATGAGGGCCGATTTCCTGCCCCAGCACATCGTGAGGCGGCGTCAGATCCACCGTTTTCCCGTTTTCCCAGATCAGACAGTGCCGGTAACTGGTTCCGGTATAAAAACGGTAAGGCGGCTTTTCCAGCTCCTTTCGCACCGCTTCCAGAAGCACGCTGCACTCCTCCGTGGAAATTTCCCCGGAACTGTGGTCGATAATGATTTTCTTTTCAAACGCAACGTCATCCTCCGAAACAGTGACGATGTTGCAGCGTAAGGCCACATCCGTATCCTTCATATCCACGCCGATGGACAGCGCTTCCAGCGGGGAACGCCCGGAATAATAAATCTTCGGGTCATACCCCAGCACGGACAGGTTTGCCGTATCGGAACCGGGCGCCATCCCTTCCGGCACCGTCCGCACCATTCCGATTTCCGATTTTTTGGCCAGTCTGTCCATCGCCGGCGTCACAGCATAGGAAAGAGGAGTTCTTCCTCCCAATTCCTGCAGCGGTTCATCCGCCATTCCGTCTCCTAAAACAACCACATATTTCATCCCGTCATCTCCCCTGCCCATTTCAGTCTTTGATCCTGATTCTTGTGAGCATACCGGGCAGCTGCGCCTGTTTTGAATCAAATTCCCGTTCGCTCATCCTCTCCGTCACAAAAGCGTATTCGTCTGCATATTCCGGCAGGCGGATTTTTTTCACCGGGCCAAAAAGGGCGTCTGCCGCCGCTTCCTCCGATGCCTTCACCCGCACAAAATAGATTCCGTGGGAATCGGCAAAATTCTTCAGATGAACCTTTTCTTCCTCCCACAGACATATAATATGCTTTCCCTGATGTTTTGCGCAGTCCACAACGTCGGAAACCACCGCGCTGGCCGTGGGCAGCTTTCCCGCCCCTTTTCCGTAAAACATGGACTCGCCCAGGGTATTTCCATGGACAAAAATGGCATTGAAAACGTCCTGCACCCCTGCCAGCGGATTTTCCTGATCCAGAAGGTAAGGAGCCACCGCCGCCAGGTAACCGTCTTCATCCTCTTTACTCATGGCCAAAAGCTTGATGGTCATGTTCATTTCTTTTGCATACGCGAAATCAACCGGGGTGATCTTTGTGATCCCTTCCGTATAGACTTCTTTAAAATCCACGGTTTTTCCGGCCACCAGAGAAGTCAGAATGGCAATTTTACGACAGGCGTCATACCCTTCCACGTCCGCTTCCGGATTGCGCTCCGCATAGCCTTTGTCCTGGGCTTCTTTTAGCACATCTTCAAACCGCGCGCCTTCTTTTTCCATCTTGGTTAAAATATAGTTGGTGGTGCCGTTTAAAATTCCGGATATTTCCATCACCCGTTCCGCCGTGAGCGCGCAGTTTAACGGCCTGATGATAGGAATGCCGCCGCCCACGCTGGCCTCAAACAGATAATTGCAGTTATGGGCCTTTGCCAGCGCGATCAGTTCCGCGCCGTGATTGGCCACCAGTTCCTTGTTGGAAGTACATACGCTCTTTCCTGCTTCCAGCGCTCTTTTGGAAAACGTGTAGGCCGGTTCATTGCCCCCCATGGTTTCACAGACGATCTGCACCTCCGGATCCTTTAAAATGATCTCCACATCGTGCACCACTTTTGCCTCATAAGGATCCCCGGGAAAATCCCGCAGATCCAGGATATATTTCACTTCCAGGGCTTCTCCCGCCCTTTTTTCAATCAGACTGCGGTTGCATTCGATCACTTCCACCACGCCGCTGCCCACTGTTCCATAGCCTAAAACCGCCGCTTTTATCATCTCATCCACCCCTCATTCCTTCGCCAGTATTTTCACACCATGCACGCCGTTTCTGGTCTCCATCTCATCCAGCATGGCCGAAATATCCTTCGTGGTCTGCAGCACCTGCACGCTGACGCTTAAGGATGCCACTCCGTTGATCGGAATACTCTGATGGATCGTCAGGATATTCGCCCCAAACTGTGCGATCACCTTAAGCACATCCGATAAAAGTCCCGGCTCATCATCGATCTGCATGGAAAGCGTGATCGTCTTGCCCTGGGTATTATCGTGAAACGGAAAAATATCATCCTTGTACTTGTAAAAAGAACTTCTGCTGATCCCCACTTCATCCACCGCATCCTGTATGGTGGGCACCTTTCCGGATTCCAGAAGCCGCTTTGCTTCCACCACCTTCAAAAGTACCTCGGGCACCGCTTTTTTTGTTACCACAAAATATTTGGTAGGCTCTGCCATTTTATCCGTCCCCTTTGTATTTTTAGCACATACACTTGTGCGTCGCTGGGAGATATTTTAGCATAGCCTACCAATATAAGCAAGAAATATTTTTTGTTTTTAAGAAAAAATTTTGAAACAGGAAAGGCCGTATAAGAGGAGCAGGTGCGCCGGATAGAAGAGGTAAAAGAAAAGTTTCCCCCTTTTGTACTTTCTCACACCGTTATATCTGTTCAAAAGCGGGACCGCACCCAGGGCGAATAATTCTATCATCATGTTTTCTCCCGCTATGGCCAGAGACATACTCCCGTAGGATAACTCCTGTCTCAAAAGACTTTTGCCAAAGACGGCCATACAAAAGATCATAATTCCCTGATCAAATCCAGGCCTTCCCCTGTATGCATGCAGATAAAAAACAGCCGCCAGCACCGGTCCCGCACAGCCGTAGTCCATCTGCAGGATCCCCGCCACAAACATGGCGGTCAGAATAACGGCCAGACAGCCGGTCCGGCTTACGATTCTGTCTCCTTTCTCCAGGAAATGTTTCAAAAAATACAGCATGATCAGGGAAAGAAACAGCGTAAAATAAATATTCTGCCCTTCAAATCCCACTTTTCCCCACAACGCCAGATCAAAGGGTATCTCCGACAGAAGCGCAAAAATCCCCATGTTGAGCAAGTACCTTTTGAAACCGGAAGTATGTAAAAATCCCACGACCAACAGCCATACATACAAAGGAAAGGAAATCCTGCCGATGAGCCTGAGCCAAAGCACATCCGGAAACAGCACTGCGCCGATATGATCCAGCACCATGGTGATCATGGCAATGATCTTTAGCCGGTCCGCAGAGATCCCGGTATATGACGCAGCATAAGCATCATGAAATTTTTCCTGCATTTTAACAGTCAAGCGGATATTTTTCCGTCAGTTCCTTTACAATGCTGCGGGCTGCCGGGATGCCGTTTTCGCCTTCTTTGATGACAGATGCCACCGCTTCCGCAATCCGGTCCATATCTGCGGTATTCATTCCTCTGGAAGTGACTGCCGGGGTGCCCAGACGGACGCCGCTGGTCACGAAGGGAGACTGGGGATCGTTGGGAATGGTATTTTTGTTAGCGGTGATGTTGGCTTCATCCAAAAGCTTCTCCACCGCTTTGCCCGTCTGTCCGAAGTTGGTCAGATCCACCAGCATCAGATGGTTATCCGTACCGCCGGACACAATCTGAATGCCCCGTTCCATCAGGCCTTTGCACAATGCCTGGGCATTGTCCACAATATTTTTCTGATACACTTTAAAGTCATCACTCAGCGCTTCTTTAAAACAAACCGCCTTGCCCGCGATCACATGCATCAGCGGGCCGCCCTGGGTGCCGGGGAAGATGGCTTTGTTGAAGTTATACTTCTTCGCTGCCGCTTCATTGGCCAGAATCATGCCGCCTCTGGGGCCGCGCAGAGTCTTGTGGGTGGTGGTGGTCACCACATCCGCATAGGGGATGGGGCTGGGATGAAGGCCTGCCGCCACAAGCCCGGCGATATGCGCCATATCCACCATCAGGCAGGCGCCCACTTCGTCGGCCGCCTCTCTGAATTTGGCCCAGTCAATGGTTCTTGCATAGGCGGAAGCGCCCGCAATGATCATTTTGGGTTTGCATTCTCTGGCCAGAGAGCGCATTCTATCATAATCCAGAAAGCCGTTGTCGTCCACACCGTAAGGAACCACCTTGAAATATTTGCCGGAAAGGTTCACCGGACTGCCGTGGGTCAGATGCCCTCCGTGATCTAAGTTCATGCCCATGATAGTATCGCCGGGATTTAATACGGCAAACTGCACCGCCATATTCGCCTGTGCGCCGGAATGGGGCTGCACATTGGCATAATCACAGTCAAAAAGTTCCTTCGCTCTGTCAATGGCCAGATTTTCCACCACATCCACACACTGGCATCCGCCGTAATAGCGTTTGCCGGGATAACCTTCCGCATATTTATTGGTCAGCACGCTGCCCATGGCCGCCAGCACAGCTTTGCTCACCCAGTTTTCGGAAGCGATCAGCTCAATATGGCTGTCCTGTCTCTGCTGTTCGGCCACGATGGCGTCTGCAATTTCCGGGTCCACTTTCCTCACTTCATCCAAAGAATACATAGTTCCTCCTGTCTCCCTGCCGGGGCATCCTTTTTCAAACTCTACCATGCGCCTATTCACGCTTTAATCTGTTAAAAGATTGTATTGATTATAGCACATGTTATTTTTCCCCGCAAGACGGAACCTGTGGTGCCCGGAAGAAACCCGGCCGTCTTTTTTCCTGTCCGCTTTTTCTATTTTTTTATTGACATTTTTTACGCATCCATCTATACTGTACTTATCATACAAGTACGATAAGTATGATCAGCACGCAAAGGAGGGGATTTATGGAAATCATCATCAGTAACAGCAGCGATAAACCCATCTATGAACAGGTCAGTTCGCAGATAAAAAATAAAATTATGAACGGAACACTGGAAGCCGGGGAAATGCTCCCTTCCATGCGGGCATTGGCGAAAGACTTACATATCAGTGTGATCACGGTCCAACGGGCCTATGAGGATTTAACCCGTGACGGCTTCCTTGAAACAGTTTCCGGAAAAGGCAGTTTCGTCGCTTCCCAGAACAAGGAGTTTATCCAGGAGGAACAGCTTCGGAAAGCGGAAGAATTATTACAGCAGGCCGTGGATATCGGACGTTCCCATGGCATCTCTTATGAACAGATGGCAAATATCCTCAAAATGCTGTATGAGGAATAACAGGAGGTCACAAGATGAGTGAGAACAATATTTTAGTAGAAAATCTGTGTAAATCATTTGACGGCTTTACCCTTGACAATATATCTTTTCGAGTGCCGAAAGGAAGAATTGTGGGATTTATCGGAGAAAACGGAGCGGGCAAAAGCACCACAATACGTCTGATCCTGAATGAATTGAAAAAAGACAGCGGAACGGTTGAACTATTGGGATCCCATACTTTCGATAACGCAGTCAAAAAGGAAATCGGCGTCGTTTTTGACGAATGTAATTTCCATGAATTTTTCACGGCTCAAAATGTGGCAAAAATCTTTTCCGGCGTTTACCCTGACTGGGACAACTCCCTGTTTACCGCGTATCTGAAAAAATTCAATGTCCCTTTCACCAGGCCGATTGGCTCTTTTTCAAAGGGAATGAAAATGAAACTGTCCATTATCTGCGCTATGGCCCACAAGCCGAAACTGCTGATTTTAGACGAAGCTACAACAGGTCTTGACCCGGTGGTGCGTGACGAAATACTGGATCTGTTTTTGGATTTCATCCAGGATGAAGAGCACTCTGTTTTCTTCTCCTCCCATATCATATCCGATATCGAAAAAATAGCCGATTATGTCATTCTGATTCATCAGGGAAAAATCATCTTTGAAGAGGAAAAGGATCATCTGATCTATCAGTACGGGATCCTGCGGTGCGGGCAAAATCAGTTTGCCCGGATACAGCCGGAGGATTATATCATTTCCCGAAAAACAAAGGTTAGTATGGAGTGTCTGGTGAAGGAGAAAGAAGCTGCCCGGAAAAAATACAGAGATGTGGTTGTTGACAGTGCTTCTCTGGAAGAAATTATGCTTTTCTATATCAAAGGAGGCGTGACAGAATGAAAGGATTGATTTATAAAGAGTTCTCCCTGTTTTACAAAAGTCTTGACCGAAAGATGATTCTCATAGCGGCGGTCGTGGTATTCCTGCTTTTTATGAACGGAAAAGATTTTTCAGGACTTTTGGCAACAATTATGCTTGCGATGACAATCGGCATGCAAAATATCATGAGCTTTGCCAGCGACGAGCAGGTTCGATGGAAAAATTATCAGCTTACGATGCCGGTAAATCCGTTTCTTGCAGTAGGGAGCAAATATGTTTCCGTCCTGTTGACCATTGGCCTGAGTGTTATAGCAGGTATTTTCCTCTATTTGGTGTCAGGCATCATTTATCAGAGTTTTGACCTCTCATTGCTGTTCGTTTCCCTGTCTGCGGCCATCATCATTCCGTTGGTATGGACAGGAATCTGCCTGCCGCTTACCTATTGGTTCGGTTTCCGTTCTGCACAGACAATGGGGCTTCTTGCTATTATCCCTGTCTTCTATCTCATTAAATATTTTGAAGACGGGCCGGGATTTATTTCCTTAACCGATACCCTGTCTGCATATATGTTAGCCGGGTTTTTCTTCTCTGCCCTGCTGTTTCTTTTCTCTTATACCATAAGCGTATCGGGATATCTGAGGAAAAAATAGCCTCGGATCCCGGCCGGACAAAAAAAGAAAACGCCGGACTTTTTCTTTCGTCCGGCGTTCTCTTTTTTAATAGGATGCAACGTTTGCGTTATGCTTTCTATTTATAATTCCTGCTGACAAATTCCACTTCCGTTCTTCCTTCATAGCGGTTTAATTCCAGCGCCAGATAAAAGAAATAGTTGGACAAAAGGTTGGTAAAATCAAAGACCTCAGGAGCTGTCTTTCTGTCCGGTTCCCGGTATGCGATGCGGTACATCAGCCGCACCAGTTCTTTGCATTTCACACGGATCAGATGTGCCGTACAGGCCGCTTCCCCGCCCGCCGGCAGGACAAACCGCACCTGGGGAAAGTTATTTTTATAGCTGTGGTACCGTCCTTCCAGCCACTGACACTCTTCTTGCGTCACCGAGAAAAAGGTGCGCACGGAAGGATTCAGATGATAGATCAGTTCTTCCGTTTTATAAATTTCACCCCGAAATTCTTCCGGCGCCCTTTGCGCCAGCAGCCCGGTAAGGGATGCGATTTCATCCGTCAGGATTTCAAAATCACACAGCAGGCAGTCCGGTTTCTCCGATAAAAACGGATAGGCTTCGTCCGGGCTTCTGTAAATCTTTTGCGTATTTTCCTCCATTGCCATCTCCTCTTATGACCGCTACCGGACCGGCTTTCTGCCCGACAGCCGGTTCGCTTCAGTTTCCCAGCTGGCCTTTCATCCTTTTGAGCACTTTATAAAGGGGTTTTCCCAGCACCAGCATTAAAATGAAATTTGCCGCTCCATGCCACACATCCCAGGGCAGCCCTGTGATCCAATAGGACAGCGCATAGGCCGGATCCACAGGAAGATAGGCTGCCGCAAAAAAGGCCCCGAAAAGGAGGCCGAACCCTCCTGCAAAAACAGCCCAGAGCACAAATTCCTCTTTCAAAATCTTTTTGAGTAAAAGCACCAGCAGGCACAGCGCCGGCCAGGTGTATAAATAGGACACCCACCAGAGGCCAAAGCCCCACTGGATCAGTTCAAACATATTAAAAACCGTGACGATAATCAGCGCTTCCTTCCCGAACACAATCGTGTAAAGGATGGTGAGCAGGGATACCAGCTCCACGTTTGGCGCAAACTCCAGCACCACTTTGCTCACATAAAGAACCGCCGCCAGCATGGCGATCCGGGTCATAGTTCTGACCAGCATTTTCCCGTTCATATTTTCTTACGCTGCCTTTCTGCCGGTCACCAGCCCTGCACCAGCGTAAAGGTATAAACGCCGCCCTCTTCCAGAGGAATCAGATCCGCGCCCAGACTGTTATCCTTTCCGTTTACCGTAATGCACCACCAATACTGTTGATCCAGATCCTGCTGCATCCCGTCAAATCCGGTGATATAAATGCCGTATTCGGATTCTTCCCATTCACATCCTTCAAAAGACCTCATGAAAGCGCCCAGATACTCTTCCTGGGATTTGCATTCCGTCACTTTGGAGTAATTGTCCCGCTCCGAGATCACCTCCACCCGGAAACGCTTCATTCCGGACTGGGTTTCCCGATAGTTCAGCAGACCCGCGATCACGCCTGCAAGGACTAAAATCCCTACAAATACCGACACCAATGCTATTTTTTTCTTTTGACTCATTTTTCCTCTCCTTCTTACCAAAAAGTTGGGTGAATGCACTTCTTCGGGCGCTGTTTTGCAGATCTACGGCCAAACAGCCGCTTTTGCGCCACAGCAAGTCTTAGGACTCCGCTTCCTCCGCCCATCACGCCTTCTCACGGTTTTGCCGCAATGGCATAGTGTGATGCCGTCCACGTTACCTCAGTGTAAGCTGTCAATGATTTTCACATTGTTCCTTCTTCCGGGTCCGTCGCTTTGCAGGAGACTTTTTGCCGCCTGAAAATGCCGTCCGGTCCCTTTTCGCCCGTGCATGTTTCCGGTTTCCTTACGCATTATAGCAGACCTGCCGCCAACAGACAATACTAAAAAAAGATGCCTCCTTGACAGAAGCATCTTTCCTGATTCGTTATTGTTCACTCTGATTCAGCTGATTCTGGCCCGCTTGCGCGCCCGTTTGGCCGCCTGATAGCGGTAACGGTATCTCCAGACCACCACCACATTGTAATAATACACCGCCGCATACATGACCGCACCCATGATAAATGCGGTGAGCACATCGAACATGGAGTGCTGCTTGATGAACATGGTGGAAAGGATGATGGAAACACACATCAACAGAGAACCATAATGGATCCATTTATTTTTGGCAAGTTTTTCATTATTGAGCACGGCGAAATGAGCCGCCAGAGAATTAAATACGTGGATGCTGGGGAACAGGTTCGTAGGCGTATCCGTCCCCCAGAGCATGCCGATCATCCAGGTGAACACATTATCCCTTGGAAATTCCCGCAGCCGCAGATGCTGTACATTGGGGATAAAGGTGGAAATGATCAGAAAGATCGTCATGCCGGTGCACAAAAACACCGCATTGTTCCAGTATCCGTCCCTGTCCTTTAAAAACAGATAAAAGAGCACCGCCGGAACATATGCGAACCACAGCAGATACGGAATCACAAATACCTCGCAGAAAGGGATGTAATCATCTATGTTCATATGCACCAGCATGTAATTGGCAGGGCCTCTGTTTTCCAACAGGTAAAACCAGATCAGATAGATAATCCCAAACACCGCTACGGGAACCGCGTGTTTATATTTTTCATAAAAAGTTCTCAAAATCCCATCTCCTCTGTCAATAGACAAAACGCAGTTTCTGTTTCTCCACCGTCACCGTGATCCGGTCCAGCTGCCCGGGAACTTCCCCGTCGGTCTGCACCCACAGCGGCGCCGAAGTCCTGATTTCAATCCGGGATGCGCGGTAATGGGTGACTCCTGCAAACCGGTAATGCTTTCCTTTTAACGCAAAGGGAATGATGACAGGAAACTTCCATCGTGGCACTTCATTCACCACACACAAATCCAGAAGGCCGTCATGGGCGTCCGCCTGGGGGCAGAAACAAAATCCCCCGCCTTCATAGCGGTGTGACATGTTCGCCACAAACAAAAGCTTGTCAAAATGGAGCACCTTTTCCCCGTCCAGCCGAATGGACGCCTTCACATAGCGCGCCGTCAGCATTTGCTTTAATCCGATGCCAAGATAAGTGAGTTTGCCAAGGCCCAGCCTGTTGAGCGCATCCTTCATGGGGGATGCCAGCGCCTCTTCGCATACGGCAGCATCATAGCCCATTCCGCAGCTGACTAAAAAACGCCGCTGTCCGTGCCCGCCGTTTACCGGCCAGGAAACACAGCCCACATCCATGCCTGTCTCCCTGTCTCCCCTGAGCACCGCCTCCAGGGCTTCCAGGGCATTTCTGCTGATCCCCATATCCCTTGCCAGATCGTTGCTGGATCCGGTGGGGATATAGCCAAAAAGAACCTGCTCAAAATTCCGGATTCCCTGCATGGCTTCATTCACCGTGCCGTCGCCTCCCAGAACCACCAGTTTCCTCTCTTCCCCTTCTTTGAAAGAAGAGGTCAGCTTCTCGGCCAGAACCGCGATGTCCCCGCGCTTTTCGGAAAAATACGCTTCATAGGGCACTTTACGCTCCTGTAAGACTTCTTCCACCCGGTTCCACAGCTGCTTTCCTTTTCCGGAATGGGAAGCCGGATTTATGATAAAAAATAACGGAGCTGTGCCAACAGCAGATTCATTTTCACCGCACATATCTTTTCCTTATCTTATGCATCATGAAGGTTTCCTATTTACTAAGTCTGTATTTTATCAGAAAAGTGTGCAAAGTCAATAGGGGTTTATAAACCTTAAGGTTTTCTTTAGAAACTTTACAAAATCCGTCATTCTTTATACAGAAACCGCCTTGTGAAAACAGCGATCCGGAAAGAAGGAAGATCAGCCCTGCCATATTTTACGGTTTGTCAACAACAAAAACACCCCAAAAAAAGGTGAGAGAAACACTCCCACCCTTTTGGATCATCCTTTATTCTGCTTTTTTACAGGGAAAGATTCCTTCCTCCCACCGTCAGTCTATCGCCGGGTCCGTCACCTCAATAATCTGGTAGGGCACCTGTACGGAACGGATTTCCTTGTTTCCGTGAATCGCATCCATCAAAATCTGCACTCCCAGCCTGCCGATTTTCCCTTCATCCTGCTTCACATGTGTAAACATTGACTCGTTCATGATATTTTCACTGCTGTCAAAGCAGACAACCGGATATTTTTTATGTAATCCCATGTTATAAAGACAGCGGTATATAATTCTCGCAATGCTGTATTCCACCGCAAAAAAGGCTTCAATCTCTCTGTGCTCCCGAATAAATTTTGTGACGTATCCCATATCTTTCTCCAGCTGTTCTTCCCCGAAATACATCGGCAGCGTGGCCTTCATATCCATGATCCATAAATTCTCATCCGCTACCATTCCGCGTTCGTTATAGGCCATCCTGAATCCGTTCATACGGTCCTGTACCGTAGATGTTTCCACCGCGCAGGGTTTAACAAAACAGATTTTTTTATATCCGTCGTCCAGCAGGTAACCGGCAAGTTCTCTGGCCGCCGATTCGTTGTCCGTCCCCACAAAGGAAACCGGAATGCCCTTTAGCTGTCTGTCAATGGTCACCACCGGAAAATGTTCCACAACCATCTGCAGGATACTGGCATTATAATTTTCGTCATGTACGCACATAATCAGAATCCCGTCCACGCCCAGCCTGCGCATCTGTGAAATTGCCCTCGACTCTTCTTCCATCTTTCCGTAGGAACAGTGCAGCACCATGGAAATCCCCTGGCGCTGGCATTCCGCTTCAATGCTGCCAAGAAGCTGGCAGCCAAAACTGGGACCGAATCCGTCCAAAATGACGCCGATCACATTCCCGCCATTTTCCTCTCGTTTCTGCAGGGAAGATACCTGCTGCCTTAAATTTTGGTCAGAAACAAAAGATCCCTTTCCCGGCATACGGACCACTAATCCGGCATCTGACAACATTTCCAGCGCTTTTTTGCTGGTGATCCGGCTGACATGATATTGTTCCGAAAGTTCCTTTTCGGAAGGCAGCCTGTCTCCCGCACAAAATGTTCCGTTTTGGATCTGTTCCAATATTTCTCTGTAAATCTGCTCATAGAGCGGCGACTGCTTCATTTCCATTCCCCCGTATTGATATATCAGATGATTCATTATAACATATTACTATATTCTGTGCAATCAAAACCAGAATAACAGAGAAAAAAAGCATGTGCGTTTTAGCGCAGACGGGATGCCGATGCTCTCTTTCATGCAGGGAGCCTGTCATGTCATTCCAGAATATCCGCTTCCCTGACCGTTCCTGTCCGCTCGTCATAATGAAGCGTCTTTATTTCAAAAGGCGCAAGCGTTACAGAATAAGAAGTCTTAGTGACAGGCAGTGTCATAACAGCGCTGCTTTCTTTTCCCGCGCCTTCTGCCAGCCGAATGATATAGCCGCCGTTTTCTTCCGCCCGCTTACATGCGGATACCCAGACAGCCTCATTGTCCAAAAGGAGAAGCGGCGGTTTCTTTTCGCCCTTTCCGGATGGGCTGAAGGCAAAAGCATAGGGTTCTTCATTGTAAACCTGCGCCTTTTTGTCCAGACAATCCAGCATCGAAGCCGGGCCTGCCAGCAGGCGGTAGGAGAACAGACGCTCGCCCTGTTCCATCCTCACCGTATGGCGCACTTGGCGCAGGGTGCGTTCATACTCGCCGTCCGCCGCAGAATATCCTGCGGAATGCAGAAGGGTCAGCCCGATCACTCCGTCCTTAACGCTGCTGCCGTGGCTGCCGCGGTTGAGCACGGCAAAGGCTCTCTTTCCGTCCGTCAGCGCGTTCCATTTCTGCGCGACTACTTCGGCATGATTCTGTTTCAGTGTTTCCCGCCCGAACATGACCTGTCCCAGGTAGTCGCCGGTTTCCAGCGTAGTGGGAATCATCAGCTTTAATACCGTATCATTTTCATTCCAGTAAACGCCCAGCTCAATCTCCAGTTCCGCCCCTTTTTTGGGAAGAATGTAACGCTGATATATTTTGCTGTTATGCAGGCCGAACAGCGCTTCCACAACCGTGCGCACACTGCCGTCCTCAATGATACGCACGCACGGTGCGACCTGATCCTGCAATCCCGAGAATTCGCTGCCCTCATGGGGTGTCAGGAGGGCAAAGGGACGCATGGCGCATGCTTCCTGAGACCAGAGGCCCCATGAGTTATAGGTGCCATCCATGGCAACCGGACAAAAACTGCCGGGTTTTAAATACTCACTCCCGTCCACCTGCCAGGAATCCACCAGACCGGTTCTGGTATTGATCACCACACGCATCCTGTCATTTTCAAAAACAAACTCTCCCTTTTGCGCGATGGGCGCAAAAACCGGACGTTTGGCAATGGCTTCAAAGAAAACATCCACCCGGTTCATGCCGGGCTGCAGCGTGGTTTCCACCACCGCTTTTTTCCGCCAGTCAATACAGAAATGACTGCTTTCCATCTCGGACTGTGTGGGGACTTCCACTCCGTTGACGTAAGCCTTCGGATAATAAAATACATTTTCCCAGTTCTGTGTGGGCAGTCCCACTTCAAAAGCAAACTGGCCGCTCACCGCAAAGGGATGCATGTTGTAGAAAAACGCGCAGGAACTTTTATCCTTAATCTTCTCTTCACCGGCTGTCAGCGCAATGGCCGCCTTCAGTTTTTCTCTGGACATCAGTTCCAGACCGTGGTCTAAAAGGCGCAGCGTATCCTCTTCCACCTGCTGTGTGCCGGAACCGGGCAGCGCGTCATGAAATTCCGAAAACAAAAGTGCCTTTACCGCTTCCTCAAATGCTGCTCCGGGATAGTCTTTTTTATAGAGTATGCTTGCCGCAGCCGCCATCTTTTCCCCGCTGTAAATTTCATTTTCCAAAAGCCGGTGCTTCTGTTTGATGCGGATCTGCGAGGTGTAGCAGCCTTCCGCCACCGGGTTTAACCCCCGCTCCATCACCGGCAGGTCCGGCATCCTTGTCTTAAGCTCCGTAAAAAAGGTTTCCGGATCGGAATGGACAATCAAATACTCTTCTTTTCTCTCTTCCATGAGCACCGTCAGATCGGCCAGATCCTGACGGGACGGGCCTCCGCCGTGATCGCCCACTCCCCATAAAAACATCGAAACGTCTTCTTCCTTTGTTTCTTCCAGGAACTTCGATAATTCTGCAGCCGCGTGTCCATAGACGGAATTATAGTTTTCATCGGAGCGGTGTACGACCACCTGCGAACCGTTAAATCCTTTCCACAGATAATTCTGCTCCTTAAAATCAAAGTTATCTTTCGCGGGACGGCAGACGACATAAGAATCATAACCGGCCTGATTTAAAATCTGCACCAGCCCCTGTGAATGCCCGAAAGAATCGAAGTTTATTGCGGTGGCAGGCCGTACGCCGAACTCTTTTTCAAAAAAGCGTCTCCCCGTGGAAATGTTGCGGATGATGGATTCTCCAGAAGGCATGTTGCAGTCCGGCTGAAGATACCAGCCGCCCATAATATGCCATCTGCCTTCCTGTACCTTCTTTTGAATCCTCTCATATAAATCGGGCTCGTTTTCTTTCACCCACTGATAGAGAACCGCTTCATTATGATTGAAGCGAAAACCGCTGAATTCATCCGTAAGCTCTTCCGCCACCCGGAACGTGGAAAGCGCCTCCGCGCAGCCTTCCTGCCAGCGCCATAACCAGACCGGGTCCAGATGCGCATTACAGATCAAGTGAATTTTTCTCATATTCCTCTCCTTTTTTAATGTCTCAGGCTCCCAGTTTCTCCGCCATTTCCAGCACCATCACGCCGCTTAAATGCTGCGCCAGGTCTATCTCGCCGATCTGCTTTTTACGCCAGTCCTTCCCGATCAGCCCGTCCTCCCGCATGGCCTGTCCTGCCGCATTCGCATTTTTTATGACGAGTTCTTTTAAATCCTCACAGTTTTTAGCATCCTCCGCGATCAGCTCATACAGATACCGGAAATAAATTCCCCGGAACAGGCCACAGTCATCCGGCCCTTCTTCGTTAAAAATCCCGTCCTCTCCCGTAAGCTCTGCCACCGCCCGGCGCGCAATTTTCCCAGCCAGGACAAGCTTTTCCTTTTCGCCGGTGATTCGGTAATATTCCAGGGCGGCGCCCAGCATCACTCCCTGACAATAGGTAAATTTCCAGTCCTTATCAATCTTTCCGTCGCCTTCCCGGTTCATCCCGTCCCAGATAAAGCAGGTTTCCGGGTCCATCAGATGATCACGGTTCCATTCAAATATTCTTTTTCCCCATTCAAAATCTTCTTTCCTGCCAAACCGTTCATATAACCGGAAAGCCAAAATTGCCGCAGGCGCGTTTGCCGGCGTATTTTTATAATCCGGCTGATCCTTTTTCCAGGCCATTCCGCCGCCGCAGGAATCATTCCACGCTGTTTTGATGTCTTCCCAGATCACAAGCACCTGTTCCTTATAACAGTCCTCCCCGAAAATATCAAAGGCCCTAAGAAGCGCCAGGGCCATCCACTCCATATCGTCATACCAGTTATGCAGAAAGGTGTTGCCATTCTCCCGGAAGGCGCCTTCATACTCCGCCCGAAACCGCTCCCTGTAAGGGCCGTCCGGCTGTCTTACAAAACCGTCCAGAAGCACGTCCAGCGCATGGGCATGCCACCAGTAAATCCAGTTCTCTTCTTTGCGAACAGGGCAGTGATTGTCCATCACCCCTTTTTCCTGATTGAAAAACATCTGCCAAAGCGCTTCCTGCGCCCGTTCACATTCCGTTTTTATGATATTCATCTTTATACTCCTCCTGCCTTCTTATCCTGTTACAGAAAGCCTGCTGACATTTGTCAGCAGGCCCCTCTTTTTCCTGTCAGCCGTCAGCTGTCAGCTCACTGCACAGCTTCCGCCAGAATACTGTCGCCCTGTGACTGCGCGTTGGCCAGCGCATCCGCAGCACTGATTTCCCCTGCCATAAATTTCTGCAGCTGAGGGATCAACGCAAGCCCTTCCACATCGGAATAGCCAAATACTTTGGAACGGATGCCTGCATATCCGTAAGCTTCATTAAATACTTTGAAAATTTCATCCTCCGCAAAATAAGGATCCTGTGCCGCTTTCTTATTGGCGGGCATGTTACCGCTGATTTTGCAGAATTCCACGCCGTTTTCAGGCTGTGTGGTCCACCATTTGATGAACTCCCATGCCTCATCTGCATGCTTTGCTTTATTGGGAATCGCCAGGCCAAAGCCTCCCATCATCGCATGTTTGTCTCCGGCAGGACCCGCCGGCTGTCCGATTACGCCGAAGTTGATGCCCGCTTCTTTATATTGCTCCAGTACCCAGGGACCATTGAAGGTCAGCGCAACCTTGCCCGCTTTAAAACCGTCCCCGCCAAGGCCGTCTTCAAAGCCCAGCTGATACACCTTATCTTCATTCAACAGCTTATCCCAGTAGTTTAACACGGTAAGCCCTTCCTCTGTGTTAAACGCGGTCACCGGGGGATTTACAGAATCGTCAATCATCTGACCGCCGGCCTGTGCAATCCAGTTGTTGAAAAGTCCCACATCCTTTAAGGAAAAGCCGGCCTGTTCCAGTGTGGAACCATTCCATTTTGTCAGTTTGACAGCCGCTGCTTCCAGGCTGTCCCAGTCGGTGATGGATGCCGGGTCCACGCCCGCTTCAGCCAGCAGATCCTTATTATAGAAAATAACGCGGGTGTCAACCGTCAGGGGAATCCCGTAAAGTTTACCGCCGGAAGTCAGTTCATCCACTGCGGGTTCATAAAACTGGCTCATATCCAGATTCTCTTTTGCCACATACTCATCCAGCGCTGTGAGCGCTCCTTTGGGCGCATATACGCTGGTATTGAAACGGTCCCACAACACGATATCCGGAACCTCATCGGAAGCGATGGCAGTTAAAAGTTTCTGTTCCATGGTATCCTGTGCCATATAGGTGATGCGGATTCTGTCCTGGGAATTGTTAAACCCTTCCAGCTGTTTTTCCAGCTGGCCGATCTGGTCCCCGGCCCAGCCGCCCCACATGGTCAGTTCCACAACGCCGTCTGTCTTTCCGCCATTGGAAGCCGAAGTTTTGTCTGCAGGCGCGCTGCCGCATCCGGCCAGCATACTGACGGTTGCCGCTGCTGCAAGCATGAGTGCCAATCCTTTTCTTTTCATAATAGAAATCCTCCTTGTCTGATGTAAGATTTTCTTGTTTTTATCTTCAGGCTTACGCCCTGATGATCCGTATCAAATCCTGTCTTTTTTCTTTTCCGAAAAAAACTGCTCCCGTCCTCACTCCTTGCCGCCCGAAAAAGCAATTCCCTGTATATAGTACTTCTGTGCAAATATGAACAACAATAAGGTGGGAATGACGGAAATTACCGTGCCTGCCATCAAAGGGCCATACTGGGTATTATACTGATACTGGAAAGTGGCAAGTCCTACCTGGACTGTCATCATATCCCTGGAATTCAGAACGATCATCGGCCACATGAAGCTGTTCCAGCCGCTCTGGAAGGTCATGATGCCCAGCGTGATCGCCGCCGGCAGAATCAGGGGTAAATAAATGTTCCAGAAAATGCGGAACTCACTGCAGCCGTCCACTCTTGCAGCCTCCGCCAGATCATCCGGCAGCGTCTCAAAAAACTGTTTCATGAAAAATACCGCATAAGCGCCAACCGCTCCGGGCAGGATAATGGCTGCATAATGATTGATCAGCCCCTGACCTCCCTGGCCGAACAGATTGTTCCCGCCTGCCAGCGGAAAATTTTTCAACACCAGAAACTGCGGAATCATAGTGATGACGCCCGGAATCATCATGGAGGATAACAGCAGGGTAAACATGGCCTTTCTGCCTTTAAATTTCAGCTTTGCGAAGGAATATCCCGCCAGCGCGCCCAAAAACACATTGGTCAGGACTCCCATCGCAGCCAGATAAAAGGAGTTTAAAAAATATCTCCCAAACGGAATCACCTCGAATGCCTTTTTATAATTGGCAGCGGAGAAGTTTTCCGAAAAAAGGGACAGGGATTTGGAATAAATTTCCGCCTCTGGTTTGAAGGACGTGGCTATCATCCACAGGAACGGATATACCGTGATCAGAGAAATGACGGCAGCCCCGATATACCAGAATACACTTCTCACTTTTTTCATCTTTTTCATGCCCATTTTCCTCTCCTCCCTCTCAAATGTCCGCCTTATTGATCTTCGTGTTCAGCAGTGTCATCAGCAGTATGATCACAAACAATACCAGTGAAATGCTGGATGCATACCCCATATTCAGATTCTTAAAGCCGTTGTTATATATGTAATATACCAATGTGATGGTGGCGTTTCCCGGCCCCCCTTTGGTGAGGACATATGCCTGGTCGAATACCTGAAAGGTGCCGATAATGAGCATGGTGGACACCAGAAAAGTTGTCTTTGTAATGGAAGGCATTGTGATCTTTGAAAACATCTGCCAGCGGGACGCGCCTTCGATTTTAGCCGCTTCATAATAGACCGGTGAGATTCCCTTTAATCCTGCCAGAAAGATCATCATGTTTCCGCCAAACCCCGCCCAAAGGCTCATCATGACAATGGAGATCATCGCCAGTCTGGAATCATACAGCCACGCCTGATTGGGAATCCCGAAAATTTTCAGAATACCGTTGAGCAGTCCCAGCTGCGGATTGAGAATCCAGAACCACAGGGTAGCGGTGGCCACCGTGGAAGAGAGCACCGGCAGATAAAATAGAGTCCTGAAAACGCTGACAAACTTCTGATTTGAATTCAGGAAAAGCGCGGCTCCCAGAGAGAGAAGCAAGCCCAGCGGCACATACATCAACGTATAGACACAGGTATTCTTCATGGCAATCCAGAAAAATTCATCCCGAAGGATTTTCTTAAAATTTGCCAGCCCTATGAAGGAAGGCGGATTGATCACATCGTATTTGGTAAAACTCATTCCGATGGCCATGATCATGGGAACCAGGGTGAACATCAGAAACAGAATCACCGGCGGCGCTACAAATAATTGTCCCATCCGGTTCTGTTTTCCGATGACCTGTTCCTTTTCTTTTTCTCTTCGCTTTGTTTTCATGCAGATTCCTCCTCCGTATAACATTTCTTCCCTTTGGCTGCTGCCAACTGTACGTTTTTATGAATAACCGCTCCAAAAACTCATGTATACTGTTCAAAATACCTATGTTTTATATACTCCATCTGTAAATCTATACATATCATAGCAATCATTATATCATATGTCAAGCATTTTAAATAAGATTATATAAATTATATCATTTATATCATTTCGACTTTTTATTGTACAAAAAAAGCGGCTCCCAACAGGAGTTCCGCCTTCTTTTTCCGAGTCATTATCTATTTTCCATTTCGATGGATCTCAAAAAAGGGAGAGCTGTTCATATCCGCCGCTTTCCTTTTGAGCCTTCAGCGCAGGCATCTCTTCCTTTAAAAAAGCCGCCGCCCACTCTGTCTCCTCCATCCAGCGCGCGATCCGTCCGCCCGGAATCAGCAGGGGCATGCGGTCATGCACCTGCTTTACGGAAGCATTTGCCTGGGTGGTCAGAATGGTCACGCACTCCCCTTTTTCTTCTTTTTTATAAATTCCCGCCAGATACAGCACCCTGTCCGTACCTGTAAAATAAAACTTTTCCTTTTTGGCATTCCATTCGTAAAAGCCTCTGGCCGGGATCACACAGCGGCGTTTTTCAAAATCATGGCGAAAAACGGGCCGCTGCCGCACGGTTTCACTTCTGGCGTTGATCAAAAGTTTCCCTTTCTCAAAGCCCGGATATCCCCAATATGCACAATGGGGCGCAAAAGGGGCTGTCATACCGTCCTGCTTTGCGCCCAGGAAAAAAATCTGGCCGGAAGGATATCGATCCCCGTTTTTTATGGCGCTGTGGTCAATCTGCCCCACCAGCGCCTCCACTTCTTCCCATACCACATCATCCACCACAAATCGTCCGCACATATGCTTCCTTTCCTCCGGCCTGTTTTCAAAAGCCGGCGCTCTTTTCCTTTTCCAGGGCGATTCCCGCCGTAACGCCGGTGCGCCGCCCGCTGCAGAGTCCGCCGTTCATGTGATGTATGGGCGCTTTTAAAAATGCAGCCCGCATGACAGCGTCCTCTCCGTACTTTTTACGGATCTCGTCCACCGCCCGGTCCAGCTTTTCCAGGCGTTCAAACCGATCCCCGTCAAAAAGATTATACTGTCTGGGACAGTCCTTTACAATTCCCGAGACAAAAACCCCGAACTGACGCAGCGGCGTTTTATGATCCCACAACTGATCCAGCAGTTCCGTCGCCTGTCGGTAGATTTCCCAGGTCACATCGGTAGCGGAAAAAAGCTGTTTTTGCCTCCCTGCGTTCTCAAATGTAAAGGTCCTCACATGAATGCCCGCCACACTGCCCTTCGCCCGGTCCTCCCGGAGCCGCATTCCCACCGTTTCACACAGAGATAAAAGCACCTGATGCGCCGTCCTGTCATCGGTTACATCCATGGGCACCGTCATGCTGTTTCCGTAACCTTTATTCGCTTCCTGTTCAAAAATATAGGGTTCCAGCTCTCCGCCGTTTGCAAAACGCTGCAGGATTTGTCCGTATTTTTTCAGATGGGCGGCAAGCATGGAAGAATCCGCCTTCGCCAGCTGCCCCAGGGTAAAAATTCCCAGACGATGCAGTTTTTTTGCCGTGGCAGCCCCGATGCCGAACATCTCTTCCACCGGCAGCGGCCACAGCTTTCTTTCGATTTCCTCCGGGAACAGGGTATTCACCCGGTCGGGTTTTCTCAGTTCTCCCGCCGTCTTTGCCAAAAGCCGGTTGGTGGAAATGCCGATATTGACGGTGAACCCCAGTTCCCGCTTAATTTCCTCTTTTAAATCCAGCGCGAAACTCACTATGGGTCCATAAAGCCCTTCACAGCCGTCAAAGACCGCCCACGCTTCGTCGATGCTGTACTGGGTGATCTCATCCGTATAGCGGCGCAAAAGCTCCATCAGCGCTTTGGATGCGCCCACATAAAGCCCGTAATCCGGCGGGATCACCACCAGCTGAGGGCACTTCTGCCGGGCGAAAACGAGCGGCTCTCCGGTCATGATGCCGTATTTCTTTGCGGGCCCGCTCTTTGCCAGCACAATCCCGTGGCGGGACTTTTCATCCCCTCCCACCACGGCCGGAAGGGTGCGCAAATCCGGCCCGATTCCCAGCACCCCGATGCGGTAAACGGCGCTCCAGCTCAGATAAGCGCTGTTTACATCTATATGAAACACATAGCGCGCCATCAGCTCAAAAACTGACAGACGCGCCACTTCTGGCTGTCCACGCTGTAACGCAGCTCAATCAGCCGTTCGCGCTCTCCAAAAAGCGCGCTGCAGATGACTTTGATTTCTTTGATCCCCGCCAGGCTGAGCTTTTCCCGGCAGATCACCCGGTTAATTTTGACCGCGCAGATACGGTGTTCTTCATCCTCATACCGAAATCCCACAGGGGTCAGCCTGCCGGAACGGTCTGCAAGGCTCATCATTTGTACAGGCAGGTTCACTGCCGCATTTGGCGTCATGCTGCCCATATCATTCCACTTCCTTTCCGCTTTTATGCCAGACTTTACTGTTGTAGTAATTATACAAACATCTGTTCTGTATGTAAAGTGGAAAGAAGAGGAAAAGCAGTACCGGCGCCATACATCCTGACCCGCCCGATCATTTCGGCCCCGGCAGACTGCCCTCCCGCTGCAGCAGGCAGACAGACCCTGTAAAGGCCGTTATAAACGCGTCGGCATTTGGACAGCGTCTTTTGCTGTCCTATGTGCCGCTACGCGTTTATCCGAGCGAAAGCGTGCCTTCTAAGGGTCTGCCTGTAGCAGCGGGAGGGCAGTCTGTCGGAATTGTTTTCATGTCATCATAAATTAATTTTCCAGTAGCCTTTTCGATCAGAGCCGACTCGCGTAATCTTACCGGACTCCCGAAGTATTTTCGTAATTCGACTCACTTTACGAGTACTGATGCCCAATGTTTCACTGATACCTTTTGCAGTAATATCCGGCTGGCTTTTAAGTATGGCAAGCACTCTGTTTTCATCGCCATTTTCATCGCCAGTGGCGATGAAAATTTTACTCTGTCTTTCTGCAAAAGGAAATACCACTCTGATAAAATGCTCAGATATTTGAAAAATATCCTTTTCATACACCCGAAGAATTCTACTCATACCAGAACCAAGCTGCTCTACAAGTCCAACGTCTTTAAATACCCTCATCAATTCACGATTACGCGGCATACTGATACGATCGTTAAAGATTTCAAACACCGGCGGTATCTCCCGTGTAAAATCATTATGAACAATAGCGTTTATAATTGCCTCGCGTAAAGCAACAGGATCAATCAGATTTTTCTCAATCCGTGTTGTGCTGGTTACCTTTGTACGGGTTATATTTTCTATTTTCATTTTCTCTAATACATTATTGGCTGCCTTGATGAGCGAACAGTAACCATATTCCTCATTCTCAATTAAATCTACCTTATCCGTCCCTGCATACTTTGCAACTTTGATAGAAACGCCATTTTCATCAGCTAAAAGGTATGCAATATAATTATATTTCCCTTCCGGAGTTAACAATTCCAAATTATTGGTAAATTGATGATTTAATTCCAGGCCGCGTTCCTGATAATAAATTTTTAATTGTGCAAAGCTCAAATCCTGCCGGGGTGCCGGAATATTCCGTAGTGTTGTATGAATCCGTTTGGCATATAGGTCATCAATCATGGCAATAGTCATAGGCTGAGTAGAAGTTCCCACTCTGGTGTAACATCCGGAAGGAGACATTCCCTGACTCTTAATGTAGTAGGGATTTTCCAGACCACTGGATACCAGTACTTTAATAACCTGGACACCCTCGATCACTTCTGTTACAATATCAAATAACCCCAGTGTTGACGGTAAAATGTTGTTTTTGATTCGATCAGCAATCTTTAGCTGTGTTGCATCCAAATCTATTTTTCCGCTTGGATGCCCATTATCATCAACACCAATATATAGAATTCCACCTTCTCTGTTATTTAAAAAGGCAACAATTTTTCCATTTTATCATTCAAAACGGCTTTAAATTCAATCCTATTGCTTTCTTGAATCACTGAAACACCCCCTTTATTCCTACCCGTTTATTATATCCGTTTTTTATATAAAAGCCAATGCAAATGTATTTCAACCTGCAAAGCGGCTCCGGTGCCATGCATCCTGACCCGCCCGATCATTTCGGCCCCGGCAGACTGCCCTCCCGCTGCTACAGGCAGACAGACCCTGTAAAGGCCGTTATAAACGCGTCGGCATTTGGACAGCGTCTTTTGCTGTCCTATGTGCCGCTACGCGTTTATCCGAGCGAAAGCGTGCCTTCTAAGGGTCTGTCTGCCTGCAGCAGCGGGAGGGCAGTCTGCCGGTGCCGCTTTTATACCGCTTTGTTCATCCACTTTCTGGACTTGAAACGCCGCCAGAAAATGATTCCCCGGAAAAGTTCATCCATCATAAAGGCGATCCAGCAGCCCTTTAAGCCCAATCCCAGCCGGATTCCCAGAATATAGGAAAACAGGATGCTCATCAGCCAGCAGGATGTCACCGCCACTGCCATGGGGAAAAGCACATCGCCTGCGCCCCGCAGGGAATTGTCCTCCACATGATTAAAGGCCCGGCCCACTTCCACAAAAATATCAATGAAAAGGATGCCTCCCGCCATTTCGATGATCTCCGTGCTTTGGGTGAACAGGGAAAGCAGCGGCCGGTAGCACAAAAACAGAATCACAGAGAGCGCCAGATTCAAAGACACCGCCAGCTTTAATACCTGCTGATTGAGCCGATACGCTTTTTCGTATTCCTTTGCCCCCGTCATCCACCCCATCAGGATGGCTGTGGAAAGGCCCAGGGACATTCCCACCACGTACACGTAAAAGACGATGGAAGAAATATACACCTTTGTGGAGAGCGCTGTGGTTCCCAGGATTCCCAAAATGGAGGTGGACACCACCTGGGACAGGGAATAAGACAGACTGCTGACGCCTCCCGGCACGCCCACCTTCAAGATGGAAGGCAGGCAGCGCAGAGTCCCCGCATTTTTCGTCCGAAACTGCAAATCCAGGCCGGAACGGGAAAGACAGATCAAAATGACAACCATGGCGATCCCATGCGCGATCACATTGGCAACGCCGATTCCTTCAGCCCCGTACAGCGGAATTTCCACCGGTCTGAACACGATCAGGCAGTTTAAAAACGCATTCACCACGTTCATCAAAACCGATGCGGCCACAGCCACCCGGGGCTTTCCGTAACTGCGCAGGATGGCGGAAGCTGCAGAAATGATTCCCTGCAGAAAAGAGAAGGTGATGATCATTTTAAAATACCCCGTTGCCATGGAAAGCACTTCTCCCTCCAGGTGCAGCATTCCCATCAGCGGATCGGCAAAAGCCGCCATTCCCAGACCGCAGCACAGGCTTAAAAGGCCGGAAAAACACAGGGACGTAAAGGCCGCATCCTGCGCTTCTTTCTTTTTTCCGGCTCCCAGCCGGTGGCTGATAACGATGGAGGTTCCGCCGCTGATCACCGCATAAAAGGTATATACCAGACCGATTACCTGGTTGGCCGCCCCCACGGCGGCCACCGCTTCATCGGAATAATGACCCAGCACCAGCGTGTTCACCGTACCCATCAGATTCATCAGAAGCTGTTCGATAAACAGAGGCACAAAAAGGGTCTTTAAATGCAGCGTCCCTTCCCTGGTCTGTACGCTGGTGACGGCAGGATCAATCAATCTGAATTTCATCACAGGCTCCTTTTATCCCCTCTGCCTTCACCGAAATCTGAATGGTCCCCGGCGCTTTTCTGCGGATATAAGCGGTGAGCCTTCCCTGCCAGGTTTTCCGGACCGGTTCTGCATAGGAGGTAACATCCGCCAGATCGCCGCTTTCCAGTCCGGCCAGCTCTCCTGCGCCGCTCACTGTAACCGATACCGGGCGGTCCTCCCAGGAAGCCCGCTGTCCCTTCTCATCCGTCAAAAGGATGGACAGCTGATACAGATAGCCGTTCTCCTGTCCGGCTTTTTCCCAGCTCTGTTTTGTCAGCACATCCGGTTTCTGCCAGAGACTGCAGGAAAGACCGCTCACCGCTCCTCCCGTAGAAACAGAACGGCTCATGCAGGGTTTCCCCGTTTCATCAAGTCCTTCTGCCGTCAGGATGCCCGGCTCAAAGGGCACGGTAAAGGAAAAAGTCCCCTCTTCATTGCAGCCCATGCTGCGCCCGATTTCCCGGCCGTTTAAAAAGAGAGCTGCGCCGGGCAGGTTGGTAAAGCATTCCACCTGTACCGTTTCTCCCGGTTTATAATTCCAGTGATCCGCAAAAGGCGTCCATCTGGCCGCCCTGCCTTCTCCTGCAGGCTGCGCGGCCTTCGTTGCCAGATAAAACACGGGCTCTTCTTTCCAAAAAGAACAGCGCTTGTAAAATTCCGGTTTTTTGTCCCCCGCACAGGTCAGGATGCCCGCCTGGGAACCCCGGATGGGCCATCCGTGGGCCTCGCCCAGATAATCGATGCCGGTCCATAAAAACTGGCCGCTGATATAATCATTGTCCCGCACCGCCTTCCAGGCTGCATAGCTGTGGCCGTTTTCACTGCCCAAAAAGGGCAGTTTCGGGAAGCGCCTGTGATCTTCTTCGTACAGATGCTCCTTATAGTTGTAACCTGCAACATCCAACGCATCCAGAAAACCGATTCTGGAAGAAAGTTCCGGGAAAGCGGCCGCCAGGGTCACCGGCCGTCCTGCGTCCTCCTCTTTCACAATCCGCGCCAGACGGGCCGCCAGCACGGAAAGCCTTTCTGCATTCGGTTTATCAGGGTCGAAGGTGCGCTCCGCCGCCGGTTTATTGGCATCATTATTTCCCGTCATATTTTCAAACATGGGATGGCAGTAAGGATCGTTTGGATAATCGATCTCGTTGCCGATACTCCATAAAATGACGGAAGGATGATTCCGGTCCCGGCGCACCATTGCTTTCAGATCGGCCTCATGCCACTGAGGGAAATCTTCAAAATAGCCCTGATGCCTGGGCGGGTACACATTGTGTCCGGTGGACCACTTGTTCTTCGGGTTTTCCCACTCGTCAAAGGCTTCATCCATCATGAAAAAGCCCATTCTGTCACAGAGTTCATAAAGCTGTGGCATATGCGGATTGTGGCTGCAGCGGATGGCATTACAGCCACATTCCTTCAGCACTTCCAGACGGCGCTGCCACACCTCCTGCGTCATGGCCGCGCCCAGACAGCCGCCATCGTGATGGACACAAACGCCTTTTAACTTCATGGACTCCCCGTTTAAGAAAAAGCCCCGGTCCGGATCAAAGGTAAAGGTGCGGATGCCCACGGTCGTTTCTCCTGCCAGATAAGTTCCGCTCTCTTTCGTTGTATAAAAAGTGCGCAGGGTATACAGACAGGGGGATTGTACGCTCCACAACCTGGGAGAGGGAAGGGTTCCCGTAAGCTGTATGGCAGCGCTTTCCGAAACACAGACCTTTCCTTCCATGGAAAGCACTGCATTTCCTTCTTCGTCAGCCAGCTGTGAACAGATTTCCACCTCTGCAGCCTCCCGGGACCGGTTTACTACTTCATGGGTCACCCTTACCGCCGCGCTGTTCTCTTCCACGGAAAGAGTTTCAAAAAAGATACCGTCCTCTGCCGGATGCACCGGCTCTTCTATGACAAGATGCACGGACCGGGTGATCCCGCTGCCCGTAAACCAGCGGGAATCCGCCAGATCCGTGTGGGTCACCTTCACGCTGATTTCATTTTCTTCCTCCCCAAAACAGGCAAAAGGCGTCAAATCATAAGAAAAAGTGACATAACCGTTGGGACGTTTTCCCAGATAATAACTGTTGCACCAGACCTGACTGTTTTTATAAACGCCGTCAAAAACGATCCGCACACACTTTCCTCTGTATTCTTCCGGGAGGGAAAACCGCACCCGGTACCAGCCGATTCCGCCGGACACATAGCCCGTTCCGCTGGAATTTTCCCTGGCAAAAGGAAGGGTCACGGACCAGTCGTGGGGCAGGCTTACGGTCTGCCACGCGCTGTCGTCAAAGCCCTTGTACCAGGCAGGCTCACAGTCCCCCAGATAAAATTTCCAGTTCTCATTTAACTTTTTTGTAATCACATCCATAAAAAAATCCCCGCTTTTCCATTTCTTCTCATCCTCTGCAAAATTCCTGCAGGCTTTAAGAACATCATAGAAAAACGGGGCGTAAAAACAATGGAAAATTCAGATTGTATTTATCTGATAGCGACTTTTTGTGAAATTTCTTCCTCCACCTGGGCGGCCGCCGCAAAGGCCGCCGGGGACATTCCCACCGTCTTTTTAAAAACTCTGCTGAAATAATAAACGTCCGGATACCCCACCCGTTCGCAGATTTCCCGCATCCGCATGGGAGTGTGCAGGATCAGGATTTTGGCATGGCTGATCCGCACGCCGGTGAGATAGGAAAAAATAGTCTGTCCGGTCACTTTTTTAAAAACCCGGTTCATATAATCAAAATTGCCGCCAAACTCCTCCTCAATCCTGGCCCCGGAAATTTCAGACGCATACTCCCGGTTCAGCCATTCCTGCAGCTTTTGTACCGTGGGATAATAAGAAGGCATCCGGCGGGGGTATTTCTCCCGCTCCACCGTCAGAAAACAGCGCGACAGCAAAATCAACGCTTCCTGCACTCTGCAGGCGCATAACACCTTATAGCCCTCCAGCGGATGATAGTTGGATTCGATGGCCTGTTTTAAAATCCCGTCCAGAAGAACCCTGGTTTTCATGTCCGGGATGTGGAAATATTTGGGAAGCCACAAGGGCACATTCTCACACTCTTCATAGGCAAAACATTTGCTTTTTAACGACTTCTGCCGCTCCTTCTGCATCTGCTCTATCACCTCTCCGGCGCATTTTTCCTCCACCAGACAAATATCCTCCCGGGAAAAATGGATGTAATAATAGCCGCAGGTAGAGGCCTTCGTCCCCACATGGGTCCGGTCCTGGTCCAGAATGCAGAAATCCCCTTCTTTCAGGGTATAAGCCTTCCCGTCCTCTTCCAAAAACATTTCTCCGCTTTTGATGATATAAATAATATACTCGCCGGGCTTTCTTTTTTTGTGGACATAGGGCGGACAAATCACGGTCTCATCCACAAAATGAATCTTGGGAAGAACGTCCGCCCGCATATGATAATATTCCATTTTTTTATCCCTGTTTCACTAAAATCCGCGCAACTGTGAAGCTTTCCGCCGGCAGCGCAAGTCCCTCTGCAAAAGCTGCCTGTGTTTCCTTTATTGTCACACACTCTCTGTTTTCAATGCTGTTGTAATCTTCTGTGTTTCCGGAAAGCACCTGTAAGCGCATAGGACCGCACACTTCATATCCTTCAGCAGCTTTCAGTTCCAGCCTCTTTTCACAGTCGTTGTGGTTTACCGCCTTGATGATGAGCTCGCTGTTCTTTTCATCCAGGCTTACATTCACATAGATCTGTTCTTTGCGCAGTTCTTTTTCCTGTCCCTCCATGGACACGGTGACGGTTCCCATATTTTCTCCGTACAATTTCTGCACATAATAGCTGGGAGTGCCGTAAGCGCATGTCTCGTCAAACCAGATCATATCCGGCGACCACTGGGTATAGCCTGCTCTCGCAAAAAGAGGCGCATAGGAAGCCAGCACCACCACATCGGCATTGCGCTCTACGCCGGTTAAAAAAGCCGCCTCCGCCAGCGCGCCGCCCAGGGTGTTGGCCTTTGGATTGTTCATGCCGTTTTCCGGGTGCGCCGCGTACTCTCCGGAAAACACCTTCACATCCCGGGGATATTCGTCATAAAAATCCGTGTGCTCATAGAACCATTCCGGTTTCACATAGTAATGTTCGTCCACCGCATAGCAGAAATTTTCCTTTGCAGGCACTTCTTTCTTGTAAAAATCCCAGGCCATTTCGTAGCGCTCGGACGTGATATCCGGCCCTGCGGAACCGATCAGCTTTATTTCGGGATATTTTTCATGGATGGCGGCTTCAAACGCCTGATAGCGGGCGAAGAAATCTATTTTTTCCGTCTGCCACTGTTCATTACCGATCCCCATCATGGTCAGGCCGAAAGGCTTGGGATGTCCCATCCGGGCCCGCAGACCGCCCCAGCAGGTATCGGCGCTGCCGTTTGCAAACTCCACAAGGTCCAGCGCATCCTGCAAAAATTCCGCGAACGCAGGATCCTCCATTTCCACCAGCTCATAGGACTGATACTGGCAGGCCAGCCCTACGTTTAACACCGGAAGAGGGCTGGCCCCGATCATTTCACACAGCAGGAAATACTCGTAAAAGCCCAGCCCCAGGGTCTGGTTATAGTGGGAATACCGGGTGTGCCAGCCGTTTTCTTCCTTGGTCTCATGGACTGCCCAGCGGTTGAAGTTGGATCTGCGCCCTTCCGGCCTTCCCACGCTTTCCTTCCAGCGGTACCGGTTTTCCAGCGTATTCCCCTCAATGATGCAGCCTCCCGGAAACCGCAGAAATCCCGGATGCAGGCCCTTTAACAGTTCAAACAGATCCTTTCTGAAAACGCCCGCCACCGCATCTGCAGGCATCATGGAGATAAAATCAAACTCTGCACAGCCTGTCTGAGTGAGCGCAATCACAAACTGCCCGCCTCTCACATCCTCCACAGCGCGCAGAACGGTCTCATAGCGGCGCCACTTCTGCCATTCCCCCTTGGGCGCATGGATACAGTCCACAGATGCCTGAGCGTACAGGCGGCCGTCCTTTTTCACGGATACCTCAAAATCCCCCTGATAAGCTGCCGCTCTGGCATAAAAGGAAACCTTATATTCCTTCCCCTTTTCCAGGTAAATTCCGTCATATGCTTTGTTGGCAAACCCCTGTCCCGCTCTTTCTGCGGTAAAACGCAGATAGTGAGGATTCGCCCGGTCCACAGGACTTCCCATCACATATTCCATCTGCCCCCGGCCGTTTTCGTCTGTAGCGCTCCAGCCATAACCGTAATCAGGCTTGGTATAATAGTCTCCCACCGTCCCATAGCAATCCACAAATTCAAAGGACCTGTTCTCAATCATTTCTGCATACAGCCCGCCGTCTGCCGCATAGTTGATATCTTCAAAAAACAGACCGATCATCCCCTCCTGCACCGGCACCCCTTTTTTGTCCGAAAGATACAGTTCCATAATGTCCTCCTTAAAAGTAGTATTTTAGAATTATATAAAATATTATAGAATAATATAGATCGCTCTGTAAATGGATAATAGTTACAAAAAAATGGCATATCTTGCGGCATGTATAACAAAAGGATTTTGGTGAAAGGATAATACTGCCGGCGCACAAAGGAATTGTCAGTCCCTTTGCCTGTTGGCAACAATTTATCAGACAGGAGAGCACGTTTATGAAAGAGGACAGAACGCTGGGCCCCGAACTGGCCATCAATGCCCTGGATGACATTCCCGAAACCAAAAGCGATGCCAAAGATATTGTGGGCCTGGTCAAAAGCAGCGGCCGTGTTACCGGCTATCAGCTTTCCGACGGTTCCGCCGTGTCCAAGGAGGATGGCGTGGCCATGGCAAAAAACGGAGAAATCAAGGGCGTGGGAATCGCCCACAGAAAAGACAGCGAATATCTCAAAACCATTCCTGACGGACAGGAAGGCAATAACTTAAGCAATCTTCCTTCAATCAGCGAAGGCAGAGCGGATCTTTCATGATCTGCCCTGCCTTTTTATGGTTTTAAAAATAATGAAATTATCTCATCCTTTAAAAAGTTCCCGCATTCTTTTTTTGTAGGTAAGCCCGATTTCAAGCCTTCCCAGACGATCCTTCAATTCGATAATGCCGTTGGGAATATCGACATTGCGGATAAATTTAAGATTGACGATGGCACTGCGGCTGCACTGAATGATATCCGGACTGTTAATTTCTTCTGTCAGCTGCTTTAACGTCATATAAGGCATCCGCAGACAATCGTCTTTCCATATATGAATCTCAATCATCCTGTCCTGATTTTGAGCAAAAACAATACTGTCCTTATCAATCGTCCATATAATACCGTCTTTTCTGAGATAAAGCATATTCTGCTTCGCAGGCATTCCCGGAAATTCCAGGCATTCGCCCACAATCTTTTTTACCCTATCCGGATCGAAGGGCTTTTCAATATAACTGTAGCAATGCAGTTCCTGGAAGGAATAAAGTTTTAAATCTTCCAGCGCGGTAACGATAACCACCGGCGTAAACGCATAGTTTCTATTCTTTCTGAGCCAGTCCACAAATTTCAGTCCGGAGGAATCCCCGGCCTTACCGGTATCCAAAACAATATCCACAATAAAAAGGTTGATCGTCCTGTTCACCGCATATTCATACGCATCCGCCGCGCGGTTTAAGGCAATTACCTCAACATCTCTGCTGACCTCAAGCACCAGACACTTCAACATGGCAAGAGTACGGACATTGCCTTCCAGTATCAGTACTTTTTTCACCCTTCCTCATCCCCCGTAATCAGCTCATAACCTTCCTTTAAATATTTCATGATCCGTTCCTGCTTTTCCCGGTCAACACCGGGCATCTCACAAAACATTCCCCGGTAATCCTCCAAAAGCAGCAAAGGCGGAATATGAAACTGATTATATGTTTTTAATATGATTTCACTGTCGGGAAGAATCTCTTCCCTTTCAAGACTGCGGTACTTTTTGATATCAATTTCCATCAAAACCGCCATTTCTTTCTGTGTATAATCATAAAAAGTGCGGAGAAGATACCAAATACTGCGTTTATCATCCTCTGCCGCAAAAATATAACTGATGGGATCCGTCCGGTGTCCGACCGATGCGCCTCCGTCCGGCCTGTTTTTTCTGTTCAGATAGTCTTTCAGCGCACAAAAAACAGAGGCAATACATAAAAGTTCCTGTTTTCCGCACCCCTGAAACAGCGCTTCATACTTTTCCAGACTTTCCCTCTGCCCGGTGAAAATATAGTGGACATCCACGCCGATCTGGTTCAGGCTCTGCATTTCCCGGTAGGAGAAACGCTTTAATCCCGATTCGGCCTTACTGTAATGGCTCTGTGTCATCCCCAGCTTCTTGCTGATCATTTTCTGCGTCCATTGCATTCGAAGCCGCTCCTGCTTCAGCCGAATCACAACATCTTCATATCGTATACACATGGGTAATCATCCTTAATCATAATTCCATATTTTACCCATTGTAAAACAGATTCATTCCCCTTTTTATACCGGTTTGTGACTATCCGTGATATGACGAAAAAAATTACCTCTTCCTCATTTTTTATTTAGCACTCTTTCCTCTACATCATGCCTTCTATCTTTTCTGTAAGACCGCCTCTTCCTGTCAGTTTCATCTGCAGATTCACTTCCCTGCATATTAAAAAATCATATTTATTTTCCATTGACAGATCCACATCCCCAATGTCGAAAAAAGAAATTTCGGTATTATCATGGCAAGCGCCTTTTTCATGATGGAGCAGCCAAAATTCTGCATGTATCTGCCGCGCAAATTCATGCTGCAATACGTAATCGGGTTTATCATATTGGGGGCGCCAGAGCGGTATGGGCGGAATACTCGATCGCTTAATTTCTATCAATACATTTTTTTCGGCTCCCTTAAAAAAACCGTCTATATCGAATTTAACAATATTTTTTGATAAAAATGACCGGCTCCAAAAGTGAAAATAATCTGCCAAAGTTTTATTTTTATCTTTTGAAGTACCTGCGTCAGTATAAGTGCATCCCAGATAACGATATATTTCATCTCTCAACTTAGCACCGCTTACGATGCCGGAATTTCCGTCGTTTTTGTCCAGGAAAAAATTCACTTCTCCGGGCTTATATACCGTTTCTGTATTCTCCCATTTTCCATCATATTCGGCCCGTAAGGCAGGATAAGCGATGACTGCAATCGGGAGTTTACTGTAATTTGAAATTTGCTTTGTAAATAAAAATAACTTTTGAAATCCGGGATCAGCGGCATATTTATGATTCAGCGCATCCACGACATATTTCCTGTCGCTGCAAAAAGGATCATATTCCACTCCCACATTTAATGTTGCCAGTTTGGGATGCTTCAACCCTTCTTTTACCACACCCCATAACAAAAGATTACAGTCGTCTTCTCCGGTAATGTATTGACCGGGATACCTTTTCAATAAATAACTGCTCAATTCATCCATCAAACCCCTCCTTAAAGCGCCTCACTTAATGCCGTTTTACCATATCCTTTTCTCTGATCCAGCGCTTTATCATTCCCCTGTTTCCCTCAATTCCTCTTCAAAATAGTAATCCGGTATGATATTCACTTTTACCCCCTCAAGGCATTTTTCCTGTCTGGCAGTTAAGGATACCTGCGCAGATTTATATAGGATCATCCCTTTTTTTGCGGCAAAATTCTCCCCAAGCAGATCATCCGCATCTTCCTGTGAAAGCAATAAAATATATTTTTTATTATCGATCCGGACCCCTTGTTCCAGCTGGACCATTTCCCTGATGTGATTCGTCAGAGCCTCTCTTACGGAATCACATTCTTTTTCAAAAGCCCTGGGGATAAAATCAGTCTTATAATACTTGAGATTTGCAGGGATTCCCTCCATCTGTCCATCATATTTATTGCTTCCTGTAATCCTGACGGTTCCGTCATTGATCGATGTCTTAATGGAATCGTACTTGTCTTTGGACTTTTCAACTATCGCTTCCATTTTTTCTTTTATGTCCGACTTACCGTTCAAATCATCCAGAACAATTTTCCGCTCAAACAGAATATCTTCTTTTTTCCCTTTGAACTCATATCCTATTATTCTCTTCTTCATACGTTCATAGGTAATCTTTTCACAAATATCATTTTGATTATTGGTACATAAAATAAAATTGCGTTCGGTCCCATCCTTCCTGTTTTGTTCGAGAACCGCCTGACCTGTGGTTCCGCTGCCGGCGAAAAAATCCAGAACAATTCCGTCTTTCTTTTTTACAAGATTCAATAATAACTTTATCAGTTCAACCGGCTTTGAATATTGAAAAACAGTTTTCCCTCCGAACATGTTTTTGATATCTGCCGCCGCATTGGCGTTTAAAATAGATGTGATCAGATTTTTATAAGGAGCTGACTTTACCTTTGGCTGATCTTCATTATCCACTTTTAAATAAATCTTATATCTCACCGACCAGCCGCTTTTCTTCTTTTCATTTCGGGAAATCTCAATAAATCCGTTTTCCATCCCCCACTGTACTTTATCTTTGCTCCACTTCCAGGTCCAGCCGTCATTGCTAAATTCTGTTCTTCCGTTCGGGTAAAGTTCTGTCCCGTCGGGCGCAGTGATGGCATAATTCAGAGCGTCGCTGTACCGGACGCTTCCTCTGTCCAGCGAGTCATAATAAAACGGCCCCCTGCGTTTGAAGTATTCGTCCCGATACCGGTATCGGGAAAGATCAAACGCTTCAAAATTTCGGTCAAAAATCTCTTCTATTTTATCGGACTCTTTCACATATACCAATATGTATTCCGTAATTGTCGCGATTCCCTTTGCATCGGACGCCCCGGTTTTCTTCTGCCATATCATATTGGCGACAAAACAATCCTCTCCGAAAACAATGTCGCATAACAGTTTCAACGCATACATTTCATGATCATCTATACTGATAAAAATCACGCCGTTTTCACTCATCAGTTCACGGGCGATCAATAGCCTCTCTTCCATAAAGGACAGCCATTTACTATGTCTGAATCCGTCATTTTTATCAACAAAGTTATCATCATATATAAAATCTTTTCCGCCGGTGCCGTAAGGCGGATCAATATAAATAACATCTATTTTGTTTTTGTGGGTTTTTTCCAGCAGGCGCAGGCTGTGCAGATTGTCCCCTTCGAGAATAAAATTATATTTTCCTGTATGCAGAGCGATTTCTTTCTCCCTGCATTCCGTAAATACCGGAATGCATGTTTTCATGCTCCTGTCCACCGCTTCTTCATGTTTCTCCCAAATAAGTCCGTATTTTCTTCCGTTTAATTCCTTCTCGATTTCATTTATGTACATCACTTTTTCTTCATCATCACATACACTTTTTATACTTTCAAGCATAGCGTTCATTCTGTCACGCTTCTGCCGGCTCAAATTTCCCATTCTTTCTCTCCATTTCTGATTTATACCAAATCAATCAGGCGTTTCATAATTAAACTATGTTTTTTTATTTTATCATAGCGCTTCTGCTATCACAAGCGTTTCCGATAGGTGTCATCCAATCCTGTGTCTATCAGAAACGGAACATAACATAACACATATCTGAAAACCCGGTCGGAATTTCTTCCGACCGGGTAAGAAGTTTTTAAAATATCAACAGTATCTAAACATAAAAGTGTTTCCGTTTTCCGGCGCTCTGTTCAGTTTCAGAACTGAAACGGTTGCCGCACCGTCTATCGCCTGCGCGTTGCTGTTAAACGTCAGCGAAAAACGCGTTTCTTCCGTTACCTCAATTATGATGGAATTGGAACCATAGGCACTGGAACTGTCAGTTCCGGTTTTAAAATAAATTCCATACTCGATATGGGGACTTCCTCCATAAAACGGGGTGACCTGCATATATCCTGCAGTGCGCAGGATGGCGGACACATGGAAGGAAATCAGATAATATCCCGGTTCCAGAGTAATATGTGTGGAATCGGTTAATACGATCTGACCGCCGGGATCCGCTACCGATGTGCCAAACGGAATCAGCGCGCCATCCGTCAATAAAATCGCATAAGTTGCAAAAGACGCAAAGCTATCTTCCGGCGCTGTCCCCGTCATTCCGGTGGGGCCTGTCGCTCCGGGTAAGCCTCTCGGGCCCGCAGGTCCTGTCGCTCCGGATAAGCCTCTCGGGCCCGTGGGGCCTGTTGCCCCGGGTAAGCCTCTCGGGCC
>CABSCP010000033.1 GCA_902476265.1 uncultured Lachnospiraceae bacterium | reverse complement strand
ATATTCAATTTTCAATCTGCATTGGAATTAGATTTATCTAATTCCGAGAACTTATTATTCTTGATTTTAAGGCCTCATCGGTCTATACTCAGTATAGATTGCAGCATATAAAAAGAACAGTACGCACTATTTTATTATGTAGTAAGCTTTTTCTTAGTAGGTGCGAAAATGAATGTTATATACAAAAAGGAGGATTCGCTTATGCTCACCAGAGAGGAATTGCCGGCCTGTCCCGTTGCCACAACGTTGATGCTCATCGGGAATAAGTGGAAAATTTTTATTCTGCAAAGGCTGATGGAGCGCCCGTGGCGGTTTAATGAACTGCAGAAAGATATTCCGGGAATCAGCCAGCGGGTGCTGACGGATAATCTGCGTGCGATGGAAAATGATGGCATCATCATCCGCACTGTGTACCCGGAGGTGCCGGTCCGTGTGGAATATGCCCTGAGCCGGCTGGGAGATACGATGCGCCCCATCATTGATTCTATGTCACGGTGGGGCGCTATGTATCAGAGAATGATACAGGAAGAGAAAGGGCTATGAAAGGGTTTTGTGCCTGTGTTCTTTCTTTTGAAACGGAATATCGGAGAGGCTCCAGCGCACCGTATCCCTGACAGTGGTGAAAAGATCCCGGGGGCGGTATCCCAGTTCGGCGGTGGCCTTGTCATGGGAAAAATTGCTGTTGCTGGACAGGGTATAGAGCGAATAGCGGGTAAAAAGAGGCCGCTTTTTTTTCCGCTTCGCGTCCAGTCTGATGAAGGGAACGCAGGCTTTGGCCATCCAGAGGGGAAGGACGGGAAGTCTGCGTCCTCCGTATGCTTTTTGTACCATATGCAGGACATCCTTGATTTCGTAGCGCCGGTTGGAGAGGATATAGCATTCCCCGGTTTTTCCCCGGAGGGCGGCGCGGAGACAGCCGTCCGCCACATCCCGGACGTCCACGAAGTCATAACCCCCCCTGACGCAGGCCGGAAGACGGCCTCTCAGGTAATCGGTCACCAGCTGCACCAAATGGTTGCCGGAACGGTCATAGGGGCCGAGGATACCGGAAGGCTGGACAACCACCGCATCAAGGCCGGACATGGCGGCATCGAGAACCAGCTGGGTTGCCTCTGCCTTTGTTTTGGCATAACCGCCCTTGACCACATCCGGTGAAAAGGCATGGATTTCGTTTTGAGTCATTTCTTCTTCCTTTTCCGGGATGGCGTGTACCGAACTGACATAAACCAGACGTTTCACGCCATACTCCCGGCACAGATTTATGATATTGCGGGTGCCGTTTACGTTGACCTCATAGAGAAGGGGAGACACCTCTTCCGAAATGTCCACGATGCCCGCCGTGTGGATGACATAAACATCCCTGTTTTCCAGGCCGGAAAAGAAAGGACGGAGACTGTCTTTTTCACGGACATCCCCTGTAAAATAACGGATACGGGGATTTTCCCGGGGCGTTTGGCCGGGCAGGATCAGCCCCCGCGCTTCCTGGCCGGCTTTGGAAAGCTGTCTTAAAATAGTATTGCCGAGATGTCCGCATGCGCCTGTGATCAAATATATTTTATCCATAAAACACTCCATTCCGCCGTTGAAAAAGACGGCATAAAAACGACATGGTGTTGAGCATCTGTCTTATATGTATTATACTCAATACAGAACAGCTGTCTCAATCATCAGAAAACAGAGATTTGAAGATTTTCGGACATAAAGGACAGAAAGTGTTTGTTTTGCATGGCAGTTTATAAAAATTTAAGGAGGCGTCGGAATGGATCACAGAACCCGGGTGACAAAAATTTTAATCAGGAAAGCATTTACGGATCTTTTAAAAAGAAAACCGATTCAGAGCATTTCCGTAAAAGAGTTGTGTGAGGCGGCCGGAATCAACCGGGGAACCTTTTATGCCCACTATACGGATATCTATGATCTGATGGAAAAAATGGAAGCGGATATGCTGGAAGATTTTAAGTCTGCCCTGGAACCGCTTCTGGAAGCCAAAGGCAAAGATCTGACCCCTTTAAAAATCACGGCAAGTATTTTTCAGTGTCTGAAAGAGAATGCGGACATTTGTACGGTGACGCTGGGAGATTACGGGGATAAAGCGTTTGCGGAAAAGCTGATTCGGCTGGGACAGGAGCGCTGTGTGGAATCCTATGCGGCATTTTTTGAAGGGGCGAGCAGAAAACAGCTGGAATACTTTTATGCATTTGTGAGCGCCGGCTGTATTGGAATGCTGGAAAAGTGGCTGGCTGAGGGCATGGATGAAAGCGTGGAGGAAATGGCGCGGATGTCGGAGGATATCATGATGTATGGGGTCGGTTTTTTGAAGGAACAGCCGGAAAAAAGGGAGCGAAATATGAACGGAAAAGCCCGGTAAAAAAAACGTAAAAATAAATTTTCACAAATTTTTCCGACACATTAAAAATTTTTTATGCAATAATTGTGAGAACGATCTCATGTGTTAACAAATTGTTCAAACTCTCTTGGCAAAATTACGAAGGAAGCGTGCGTTTGGAGAAAAATCCATACAAAAAATGACAAAAACCCCAGATTTTGGCAGATTTTGAGGGATGTTGACAAATTTTTTAAAATGGATAAAATAAAATCATCGACAGGCGGAAAACACAAAAAGCCATCGATGAGAAAGGATTCTTCGCCGCTGTTTAACGTTAGAAAGGATGTGGCAATATGAGCCAGATAAAAATTCGTTTAAATGAGACAGCAGATGTTAGAGAGTTTGTGAGAGCAGCTGAGAAGTGTAACTTCGATGTGGACATTCAATATGATTCCGTGATCGTGGATGCAAAATCGATTCTGGGCATTATCAGCCTGGGACTGGCAAAGATCCTGACAGTGAAATGTCATGGTGAAAGCAGTGATTTTGTGAATGAAATCCGGAAGTTTGCAGTTGCCTGATTAATTTCGCGTACCCCCTCTTTTTTATATACTATACCCCCCTTTATTGCCCTTCTGCCACCCTCCCCCCTTCAGGCAGAAGGGTTTTTTTATACGATAGGAAACTTCGATTCCTATCGTATAAAAAAACACGCTTCGCTGTAGATGCGCACTCGCGCGAAAGGTAGATATTGCCTGTCGGCAAGTCGCGCTCGGCGCGAGTGTGCGCTAAAACGCGCACACTTTTTCATCCTCTGATGTAGCGCGCGTTGTATGCGGCATTAATTTCTGCAATTTCTTTTTTCCCGTCGATATAATCCTGATACATATCGAAAGGGCTTCCGCCTCCCAGCCAGCAGGAGGAACAGTATTCACAGCCCCCGCCACAGTCCATGGAGCGGCGGATGATCTCTTCCCGCTCGTCTTTTGTCGTATCTTTGATTAAAATACTTTTCATATCAGAAACCTCCTCTCAGCAGCCAATCCTGTTTGCTTCTATTTTAATGTTTTAATCGGTGCTTGTCAAAACAGTTTCCGGATGATGGAAAAGGTTGTAGGGCTATTGTCATAAAATACGAATGACAAAGCAGGGCTTTTATTAGATAGTAAATGGCCGTTATATATGATAAAATATTTTGAAAGAGTTACAGGCGGAATCAATCGAAATGATTCAGGTAAGGAGGCGTTTTTCGTGAAAAGATATTTGAGCGTTTTGATTCTCATTTTAATGACAACAGGTCTGATTGTCGGAGGTGCCTCAAAAACCAATCGGATAAAAATCAAAAATACGATAGAGGGACCTTTTAAAACCTATTATGAAATGAGCGACGGTACGTGGAGCTGTGACGGACAATCCTACAAATACCGTCTGATCATCAGCGGCAGAATGCCAAATGCTGTGGCAGATTCAACATTTGTGTTTTTAAGCAACATAGAAGATATTTCGTTTGAGAAGGCGTTTATGGCAGCCGGATTCAGCAGTAACACGGCAGATTACTTTGATCCTGAAGAAGCTGTTTTTGTGGGGATTGGAATAGCAGAATAAACATTGGGCAATTTGGAAGTTGTAGGAGAATACAAAGTGAATGGATTGGACAAAAAGTTGAGGGTATTATCAGACATCGCACATGTTTTAAATAAAAATCATGTGGTATGGGCTGTTGGCGGCTCCTTGCTTTTAAATTTCAAAGGCAATATGAACTAAGGGGAAGAACATCAAAGGCGGAGCTGATAGATCATTAACTTCCAGGTTGATGAGTTGAAAAACCGGTATCAGGCAGATTTATATGAATGGTAAGTTAAGGAATATGACGGATTTATTTAAGGACAGATTTAACTATGATTCACTAAACAAGCTGGCTTCAGAGATTCAAACGGTTTATCATGAATTTTCGGCAGAAGCATTTTTGAAATCTGTTATGGATGAAAGTTGGGATCGTCTGGAGTTCAAACAGAGGGTGATGCAGATTGCGTGTAACCTGGGGAAATACTTGCCGGCAGACTATAAGACAGCGATTGCGGTCATTGACCAGGTGATAACCAATTATGATGTTTGCCAGGACGGGTTTGCTGTTTTTTTCCCGGCTTTTGTTGAGCTTTACGGACAGGATAACGAGAATTGGGACGTCTCAATGGAGGCTTTGGAGAGGTATACCCCATATGCATCCGCTGAATTTGCAGTGAGAGCGTTTATTATCAAGGATGAAAAACGCATGATGGCACAGATGGCAGACTGGGCCGGACACGACAATGAACATGTCAGACGGCTTGCCAGCGAAGGCTGCCGCCCCAGACTGCCCTGGGGACAGGCTCTGCCTGAATTTCAAAAAGATCCTTCGCCGGTTCTGGTTATTTTAGAGCAGCTGAAAGAAGATTCTTCTCCGTATGTCCGCAAGAGTGTGGCCAACAATCTGAACGATATTTCCAAAACGCATCCGGATTTGGTGGTGAAAATTGCCAGGGATTGGTATGGAAAAAACGAGAATACGGATTGGATCGTCAGACACGGATGCCGGACACTCCTTAAAAACGGCAGCCAGGATGTGCTTGGCCTTTTTGGATTTGCAGATGCAGATTGTGTGAAAGTCAGCGGATTTTCACTGGAAACAACAGAACTTTTTATTGGAGAAGATCTGGTTTTTTGCTTTGAGATTGCGGCGGCAAAAGAAACGAAAGTGCGGCTGGAATATGGAATTGATTATGTCAAAGCAAACGGCAGGCGAAACCGTAAGATATTTCAGATTTCTGAGATTACTTTAAAAGAAAACGGGAAGAAGACTTACACGAAGAAGCATTCTTTTGCGGATACCAGTACAAGAAAGCATTACCCAGGGATCCATTCTGTTACGCTTATAGTGAATGGTGCCGCCCGGGGGACACTGGAATTTGAAGTACGTTTCAGAGTGTACTGAAAAGCGAATATTTGATTTCAGAAGGGATACTTATGACAAGAGAAGAGCTTCATGGCACTGAGTTTCAGAGAAGACAGCGGAATGTAAAAGAGTTTTGACATGAGAAGTACCCTGATGTTAAAAAGGTTTGATGGACATTTGATCCGGAATATGACAGGATTGTCTTGAAAGGAGCTACAGGTAAATGGAGATTGGAAAAAAGTTGAAAGACGCCCGTACAAATTCCGGACTGACACAGGAGAGTATAGCAGAGGCAATCGGTGTTTCAAGACAGACGATATCGAATTGGGAAAATGAAAAATCATTTCCCGATATTATGAGCGTTATTAAACTAAGTGACCTTTACTCCATAAGTCTTGACGATTTACTGAAAGGGGATCAAAAAATGATGGAACACTTGGAAGAAAGTACGGATGTTGTAACCAGCAACAAAAAGTTAATCGGCGCGGTTGCGGTAAATATTTTGCTTCTGATCGTATTGGTTGCTTTTTCCGGAGTGATATCGAGCAATCGGTACTATCTGGCCGGCGTTTTTTCTTTGGTAGTTTTGAGTTCATCAGTGCTGCTCTTTCAGATTATCAAAAAAATTTGACAGGAGGGTAAGGTATGAATGAAAGAGGATTAATTTTGGCAGTGGTGTGCTTTGGGATTGCGATGGTAGGAGCCGTTAATACCGTTTATCAGCTTCATAGAATGGTGGAGCTGGACGCTATGGCAAGAGGACTCAAGCACCCAAAATTTTGGGGATTTTTTACCATGTTCAGTAAAAGTTCTTCCGGATTACTGATGTATTTGATCGGTAGAAGAAAATATCCGATTCTTAATATGACAGAAGAAAGCCGCGTGGAAATCCGTACAAGAAAGAAAAAAGCAGGCGTGGGGCTGATCTTTGCAGCCATCGCGGCAATCGGATTAATCATCTCTGTCACTTTGTTGTAATTGGTGGCGGGGAGGAATGCCGGCTGATTCCTTCGGTTGCACTGTGATGTTATAATGGAAAGAGAAAGAGGAAAACATGGAAAATAACAAAGTATTTGCAATGAAGTTTTCAAAAATTTATCCGCTGCTTGTTCAAAAGGCAGAAAAGAAAAACCGTACCAGGCAGGAAGTGGATGAAATTATCTGCTGGCTTACGGGATACGATGAGAACGGTTTAAAAAAGCAGCTGGAGAATGATGTTGATTATCAAACATTTTTTGAACAGGCGCCCTGCTTCAATCCTGCCAGCGAAAAGATCACAGGGACGGTATGCGGAGTCCGCGTGGAAAACATTGAGGACCCTATGATGAAGAAGATCAGGTATCTGGACAAATTGATCGATGAGTTAGCCAGGGGCAAGGCGATGGAAAAAATTTTACGCGCGTGACCTGCCCTCAGTTGACCAGGACAAAGTTTCCCACATCAACAAGCGCATCAGAATTTTTGAAGAAGCTGCTGGACGCTGAGGTGATCCGGGCCGTAGCCGGACATGGAAAAGCAGAGAGTAAGCTTTCCTGAAATGCGTGCAGTATTTGTTTTATTCCAATTCTTTCGCACAGGCGAGATAGTAGTGCCTTCCGTTGGCACTGGTTTCATAGTCGGCCAGCGCTCTTAGGGCATCGGCTTTCAGATGCAGGATTTCCCGGTCAATTGTTCCGAAATCCAGCAGCAGATCGCAGAGTTCCAGGCACCACTGATATTCTTTTTGGAGGAACGCTTCTTTGGCTGCCTGTAGAGTTTTTGCGGTTCCGCCCGCCAGAGCGATCATTTTCTCCGCGTGTTTTTGAGGGGAGAGGGGATGCAGACGGGTGGGATTACCGTCAAACCACCCCAGATAAGCGGTATAAATCGCCCGCACCGTCCATTCCACACAACCGTAATATTCCCCTAAGTAAGGAAGCGCCGCATATTCTTCCGGCAGGCGGATTTCAGCGGCCAGAACATCCATACTCTTGCCCCGGTTCATTCCTTCCAGCGTTTTTGTTAAGAGATAGTCGATCGCATTCCTGAAATTCTGCAGGGTTTCTTTGATGGCGCTTTCTCCAAAAATCGGAAGGGTGTGGCCGGGCAGCAGATATTCTGCCGGGTAGGTGAGAAGCACATCCAGGCTTTTGACCCACGCAGCGATATCCCGGTATTGTCCGCCGCGGATGGCATAGAGGTTCGGAAAACAGCCGTAATAGTTGTCTCCGCAGCAAAGAATCTTCTTTTGAGGGAACCATACCATGATCTGGTCATCCGTTTCACCGGGAAGTCTGACCATTTCCACCGAAATTCCGTCTATTTCCCGGATGACCTTATCCTTATGATAAAGAGTGGAAGGGGTTGCAAAGGCGGGATGTTCGCCATAAGCCCGGCCTTCCCGGCGTCCGATGCCCTGGGAAATCGCTTCCGCATCGGTGAGTTCATAGCCGAACTGTCTGCTGCCCCGCCTGTTTTGGATATCTGCCAGAGACTCCATTCGTTCCAGGACAGGAAATGCAGGAGAGAAGGCGATGATTTCCGGCTGATTTGCGATAAAAGCGCCCGCACCGCCCCGATGGTCGGGATGCCCGTGGGTGTAGAGGATCGTTTTCACTTCTTTTCCGGTGGTTTTCGTGATGAAATCCCGCAGCTTCTGCCCTCGTTCCAGGGTGTCGAGCGTATCCACCAAAAGGACGCTGTGAACGCCTTCCACAATAATGGCATTGCTGTGCCCCAATCCCGATACATGCCATACCCCTTCTGTGACCCGGGTGAACGTTTCCTGAAAATTCCGGTCAGAAAACTCCTGTAATTTTTCCCTTCCTTTTTCTGTCATAAAAGCAAACCTCCTTTTTTCAAATTATATACCCGCCGATGAAGTCTGTCACTTTTTTTGCCTGCCGTAATCAATTAATTATGGACGGATCATGAAAGATGATGAGTATAAATATGCCTCTTTTCTTGATTCTATGTTATAATGAATAAATGCCAATGGGCATTTGTACGAAAAGGTGATTTGCGGGAGGAAACAGCGGGATGAAACGAAAAACAGATTCATTGGTAAAATGACGGAAAAGTTTCTTCTTCATATCGTTCCTGGTAATTATCCTATCGGTGGGACTGCTTATTGTCTATGTCAATAAGATATCCGATACGGCGATGAAATTCACTGGCGGCTACATGAAAGAACTGGCGTAGCATGACAAATATAATATTGTAGATAAGCTTAATGGGTATAAAGCGGATATGCTGGAAGTGACGGAAATGATCCGGCTGCAAAAAGTGGAAGATATGGGCCAGGCGCTGAATCTGCTGCGGCTTAAGCGAAAAGCCAATAACATGGAAGATTTGTTTTTGATTGATTCCGATGGTTTTACATATAGTTTCAGCAATGTTGTCACGGACGGTTCCGATACGCCCTATGTCCGGAGTGTGATTGACCGGCACAAAGAATACCTGGCAAAGCCTGATATGGCCAGCCAGTGGTTTGATTGGAACAATTCGCTGCGCTATGCGCTTCCGATTGATCCCATTGTGCTGGATGATAAAAAAATTGTGGGCATTTGCGGGGAGTATTCATTTGACTTGATTGGCGCCAGCCTGCAGCTGCAGTTCTTTGGAAATGAAGGGGTGTCCACGCTGGTGGATCACAAAGGAAATGTTCTCTCGCAGACCGGTATGGTCACACAGATGCCCATTGAGAATAATTTTTTTAAGATGCTTGAACAGGATTATAAGGTGATTGGAAAACAGAATGCAAAGACCCTGTTGGCTGATGTGAATGCAATGAAGGCCGTTAATTTTCAATACGAGATCAATGACCGCACATATTTCTGTATCACCATCCCTATTTCGGAACTGGGCCTGACCCTGGTCAGTTCTGTGCCGATTGAGGTTGCCCAGCAGCAATACAGCCAGATGCTGCACCTTACCATACTCATTGTGATAGGGGTTGCTTCTGCCATTATCTTTTTGGGTATCAGTCTTTATATGAGCAACATCACTTCCATCAGGCTCATGATACAAAAAAACACGGCAGAGGAGGTGGCCGCATCCAAAAGCCGCTTCCTGTCCAATATGAGTCATGAGATCCGCACACCGCTGAATGCCATTATCGGGTTTTCGGAGCTGCTGGCCAAAAGCGGCGAGTTGTCGGAACAGGATAAGGGGCAGATTGAGAAGATCAGAACCTCATCCAATTACTTGCTTTCTCTGATTAATGACATCCTGGACATGTCCAGGATTGATAATGGGAAGATGGAATTAGTTTCTGCGCCAATGGAACTGGATTCCCTGCTCGATAACATTAGTTCAGTGATCGGCGGTCAGGCCGAGCTGAAAAACATCCGGTATCATTGTAATATCCATTGCCGGGGGCTGTATATCATAGGCGATGCTGTAAGAATTCAGCAGATTTTGATGAACCTGCTGGGGAATGCGCTCAAGTTCACGGCTCCCAACGGGGAAATCCGATTGGATGTGGACAATGTGGATGAAAACGAAACATCGGTTAAGGTCTGTTTTGTAGTATCGGATAACGGCTGCGGGATGTCCCCGGAATTTTTAGAAAATGTTTTTAAGCCCTTTACACAGGAATACAATAAAAACACGAAAAAGCAGACGGGCACCGGGCTGGGGCTTGCCATCTGCCACGAGATTGTTTCCATGATGGGCGGGACGATTCAGGTGGAGAGTGTGTTAAATGAGGGTACCTGTTTCACCGTCAAAATCCCGTTTGAAAAGGCCGGTAACCGGCAGGCTTTCCCTGTGCAGCCGGAAAAACCGGGAGAAGTGGATTGGTCTGGAATCACCGTCCTGGTGGCAGAAGATAATGAGCTTAATATGGAGATTTTAACATCCGTTCTGGAAATGAAGCAAATGAAAACGATCCGGGCGGTAAACGGTCTGGAAGCCTGTCAGATGTTCTGTGAATCGGAACCGGGAGAGATTTCCCTTATTCTGATGGATATGCAGATGCCTGTTATGAATGGTCTGGAAGCAGCGGAAAAAATCCGCGCATCCGATCATCCATGCGCCAAAACGGTTCCTATTCTGGCTGTCACGGCGAATGCATTCACCTCCGATATGGAAGTGACATTGTCCCATGGGATGAATGATCATATCGCGAAACCCATAGATTTCGGCTTATTGTTTACAAAGCTGCATTATTATCTGTTCGAAAGAGAGGGGCAATCATGAAGATTCGGAGAATAACGGCGCTGTTTCTGTCGGCACTGCTGCTTCTTAATATGGCGGGCTGTCAAATGGCGGGACAGGAAAAAGAAAAGGTCACGATTTATCTGAGAAACTATGCGGATCACAAGGGATTATATGAGGAAGATGAACCTGGTGCAGATTATGACAGCATGACCCGTTATATGGCGGATCAATTTATCGCTCAGTATGACAAGTATGATGTTACCATCGTAACGGAGTATTTCACCCTGGATGACGAGCCTAAATTTGTGGAGGGAAAGTACGGCCAGCCGGATGCCACGGATGTTGTTCTCCAGGACAGCTTTGTGAATCTGGGACATATTTATGAGGGACGCGTGATACCTTTAAACGATGTGCTTCCCGAGCAGGTGCGCGATGAGGTGGGGCCGGAATTTGATGATTTATATTCCATCGGCGGGAAGTACTATATGGCTCCATACGGCCGTCTGCCTACGCTGTTTGTCTATAATGCAGAGTTGTTCCGTAAGGCGGGACTGGAAGAGTACATAGCCGAAGAAGATGAAATTTCGGACTGGACAATCGATGAATGGAATACGATCCTGGAGGCGCTGAAAGAAAATCTGCCTGAAACAGTCTATCCCATGATGATGTACGGCGGTAATGTCAATGGTGATATGGTAAATATGATGTTGCTGCGCATGTTCGGGAATCCGTTCTTTGACGAGAACGGGAATGCGTGTATTAATGATGAAAACGGAATCAAAGCACTTCGGTGGATACAGGACAATCACAGGAAGGGATACTATCCTCCCGGATCGGAAAATCTGGATTTGCTGGATTGTTTTGAACTTTTCTGCAATAATCAGCTTGTGATCTATTTTTCAAATAATGTGCTGAACAGAGTGCTGGCGGAACTGAATTTGGATACGAGGTATGCGCTCTATCCGTCTGTGAAGGGGCGGGGAATGTCATTTGACTTTACGTATTCCTTTGCGGTTTTTGATAACGGCGATGAAAAGAGACTGGAGGTATCCAAAGATTTTCTGAAGTTTTTGTATTCCAATGAAGAGCTGATGGCTCTCAGCACGGCTTCCGATACACTCCCGGCGTTCTCCGGCATTGCACAGCAGCATAAGGACACGATTCCAATGATGGAGCAATGGCGCAGTATTGAGGATACAAGAATTGATTTTACAAACCGCTCCCCCAATTATCCCGGAATCCGGAATGCCTTTTACCCGGAAATGACAGCGCTTCTGGCAGGAGAGCAGACACCGGAAGAAACCGCCAAAAGGCTGGATGAAAACATAAATGCAGCGATTGCAAAAGGAAGGACCGAAGGAAAGCTTCATGATTGACAGGTGAATAAACGGCGGAAGTTAAATCGATAAAGGATGAACAGGACTGTGCCCGAAAGCAGAAAAAGGGGATCGCAAAATCATATCGGATTGAGCGATCCCCTTTTTCAATATCTGTTTTAGTCCGCCTTTTTCGTGACGGGAATCCATACCTCATACTTTGCATTCTGCGGGTCGGGATTGATGTAAACTTCTATATCCGGCGCACTGCCGTATTCATAACCGGAAGTGGGCAGCCATTCCGTCACAATACGCTGTTCCAGTTCCTGGATGGACAGGTTTGTGCCTTCGCCGGGGAAAATGGCCCAGGTTGCAGCGGGAACGGTATATTCTTCAAATTCACCGGCGTCCTTTGTACTGGAAACCGCGATAAAATAGCGCCAATCTTCTTTATTACCACAGGAACTCACGCCTAAAAGACCCATGGGAGGTTTGTTCATCAGCCCTGCCAGCTTCGGAATCGTGCCGTTTGCCGCCGCGTCCTGCCAGAATTTTGGCACCACGGCAAAATTGGCCTCCAGTTCCTTTTGCAGGGGGGTAGATATGCCGATAATACGGAAAGCGTCTTTTGTTTCAATTCGATAGTTCATTTCTTCTGCTCCTTTGATCATTATTTTAAATGTGACCGGAGGGAATGATTTGACAGAGACGCCTTCGTTTTTTACAGCGGAGGGCGCGATGCCATGAACGCTTTGGAATGCTCTGTTAAAAGCGGTGGGCGAGCTGTAACCGTATTTTCCCGCAATATCAATAATTTTCATATCTGTGCCCTGAAGATCCACTGCAGCCAAAGACATTTTTCTTCTGCGGATATATTCTGCCAATGGCACGCCGGCCATATAAGCGAACATCCGCTGAAAGTGATAGGCAGAGCAGCAGGCGATTTTTCCGAGCTGTTCATAATCCACTTCGTCTGTTAAATGCTCCTCAATGTAGCCAATGGCCTGATTCAGTCTTTCCACCCATTCCATACTGTAATCTCCTTCCGATACTGTTAGTATAATTGTCTTTTTTCTTTTCATCCTCTCTTTCCCTGCACAAAAAAGAGAGCACCTGTAATGTGCAGAGAACAGGATCAATGATGGACTTTCCCCCTGTTTTGGATCCGATATTCGGAAGGAGACTGCCCCACGCTGGATTTGAAATTTTTACTGAAATGAAAAGGATCGGAGTAACCGCACAGCTCCGCCACATCCTTCACCGGAAGATCCGTTGTGCAGAAATAATCGCAGGCATGTGCCATTCTCACTCCGGTCAGATATTCCAGCGGTCTTTTCATGGTATGCTTTTTAAACAGTCTGCTGAAATAGGCCGGTGTCAGGGAAAAAATACCCGCAATTTCATTGATATTAAGATCCTCCATATAGTGGGCTTCCATATAATTACGGATTTTTCTGACCATTTCTTCCGGATCGGCAGCAGCGGTTTTTGCATTGCCTTTGGAAAGCTGCAGCACAAGGAACTCCAGATAAGAATGGAGTTCCGCATAGGATTTTGAGTTGGTGATGAATTCATCCAGGTCCATATCATAGGAGTTTTTGGCGCTGCCGGCTTCCCCGGTACAGCTGATCCGGAAGAGCCGTTTCAGGGTGACATCCACTTCCTTCTGGGCAGCGTTTTCCGCTTCCATGCGGTCCAGCAGCTGCTTTAAACCGTTCAGGAAACGCTGCGTGTCCCCTTCTGCCATATACTGGGCAAAACGCCGGCCCATTTCTTTGTTGAAAAAGTCTTTGCCGGACTGTTCGTTCACGGATACGACATCGCAGTAAAGAATACTGTTTTTTCCGAAAATCAGATGCCCGGACAGATAGCCGCGCATGATCTGGCTTTCAATTCCGGCATTATCAATATGTTTTATGCTGCGGCTGATACATATGGTGACGGGAGCAGACATTTTTGGCCCGCCCGTTTTTTCCCCGATCAGCAGTCCGGCCGCTTTTTCCGGCAGTTCTCTGCCCGATTGATTCAGACAGAATACACAGATGCTCTCATTATAATTTTTTCCGGGACAGACATACAGCTTTTCTCCCGGGCCTAACAGAGGGGAGAACATCCGGTTTAAATCATATTCCTCATGAACCGGCTGATTGGGAATGGCGTAATTGATGGAAAAGGTGGGGTATGATCCGGCCATCATCAGCATCACATAATAACGTTCAAACAGAAAAGAGGTCTGTATCTGGGGCATGGTATAGGTGTTGCTGCGCAGGATTTCTTCCACAATATGCTGCTGATAGTCCACCTCGCTCATTGTTATTTTTTCTTTCAAAGCCTGCAGGACATAGCGGATATCATCTACGGAAAGCGGTTTAAGCAAATATTCGTCCACACCCAGCTTAATCGCTTCCCTGGCATATTCAAAATCCCGATATCCGCTGATGAGAACCGTATGGGTATTGATTTCCCTGCTTTTGAGTTCGGCGATTACCTCCAGTCCCGTCAGGACAGGCATCCGGATATCAGTGATGAAAATATCCGGCCGGTGTTGCAGCACCTTTGCCAGCGCATCTTCCCCGTTCTGGGCCACCGCCACGATTTGAACCTCCCCGTCCGCCTTCTCTATTTTTTTGCATAAGTCCTTTAAAATTAACTGCTGATCCTCAGCAACCACCAATCTGATCATTTTTGAAATCCTTCTTTATCCTGTAGTTTACCCGTTATGACAACGCAGCTGCCGGCTTCATTGGAAATGTTTACGTCCACGTCTTTGTTAAAGAAAATGAGCAGACGCCCCAGAATATTTTTCAGTCCGAGGCCGTCGATTTCAAGATCTTCATACAAAAGAGCCGCTTCCTCTCCCAGATAAGCCTTTTTGCTGCGCTCAAACTGCTCCAGAGCCGCTTCCGAAAATCCGCTTCCGTTATCCCGTATTTCCACGTTCCAACAGTCCTCTTGCACAAAGCAGCGGATTTTGATCTGCCAGGGCGGCGCTGTCCTGTGAAATCCATGCTTGAAACTGTTTTCCACAAGCGGCTGGATGACCAGTTTGGGAAGCGTGACATTATACAGAGAAAGCGGAATATCTATTTCATAATCAAAATCCCCGTCATAGGAGAATTTCATGAAATCCAGATAATTGCGGGTATGGGCGATCTCTTCGATCAGCTTTACCGTCTGGTGGCCGGAAGTAATGTAGCGCATCATGCCGGAAAATTCCTGACACATTTTTGTGGTGACTTCACTGCCGTATACTTCGCTGGCCGCGCTGATGGAATTGAGCGCATTATATAGAAAATGCGGGTTGATCTGCGCTTGCAGGGCCGTCAGCCTCGCATTGGTCTCCCGGATACGGGATTCATAAATCTGTTTCACAGATTCCCTCATTTTTTCAAGCATTTGATTGAAGGAGGAGTTGATAATTTCAAATTCATCCAGCGTATTGGCCGGCAGCTGCAGCTTTGTGTCCTTTTCCAGACTGATCCGGTTGATATAGACGATCAGTTCCTGAAGCGGTTTGGAAATCACGTTGATGATGGCGGCAACGCTCAGCATGGTGGGGAGGAGCAGGACGAAGAAAGTCAGGACAGCCACCCGGCAGTTGGAAGAAAAATATCCGTGCAGGCTGCTGTTATTGGACAGCAGAATGACGGAAAAGGCGTGATCCAGAATCGGCACGGCATAAAAAGAATAGTCCCTGCCCATATATTCGGTCCTTCCCTGGCGGACTGCGTCGCAGGTCCTGGCAAAATTATCCTCTGAAATGACAGAGACGCTTCTTTTCCAGGGATATACCATTTTCCCTTCCTGATCGAGTATGATGATTTCCTTTTCCGTGCGAAAGGAATCCTGACGGCAGATCTCCTCCAGCCTGCTGTAAGGGACCTGTACTTCCACGTGGGTGCTTTTGGTCGTATTGTTATCGGAAAAGTTTTTGATGACGGAAAGAACGGTTTTTTCCTCTTTGAGCCAGGGGCTTTTATGAGGCCCTTTCAGAATCTTCTCGGAAAGCATGTCCGCATCCGCTTTTTTCATGGCTTTTTCAATGTAATCCCTGTCCCCCAGATACAGACCGGTATAATAAAAATAGTCATGCCGGCTGTCATATAAAAGTACATTTGAAATATTGGAGGAAAACAGCATATTGGTCAGCATATGTTGGATCTCCCGTTTGATCTGCAGCGCCTGAGCAGGGTTGTCTGCAGCGGTACCTTCCGAGTTTAAATCCAGAACAATCTGCTGCATATTGGAATTTTTGGTGATCGACGTTGCCGCAATATCAATCTGTTCATATAAAGAAGTGATCTGCGTGGCAATTCTGTCCAGCACAATCTGTGAGGTATACTGCTCATCCGTGCGCGCGTTTTGATAGTTGGTATAGAAAAAAAGAGTGGAGACTGCCACTGCGATCACGGTGAACAGGATTCCGAACGCCCATAACAGGCGGATTTTAAATTTGTTTTTTCCTTTTTTATGAATGAATTCGTGTTTCATGATTCTCCCTTTGTAATATCTATATAAAACATCATATCCAATTCCGGTAAAAATGGCAATCATATCGATGAAATATCAAAAATGAACATGCCGGAAAGGTAAAAATATACATTTTCATTTCCGGTTTTATTTCCTAAAATAAACATATCGACAAAATCGGGAAAAGGAGAGGTACTATGAAAAAGAAATTTTTAAGTGTATTACTGTGCGCCGGTATGGCAGCGATGATGCTGGCAGGCTGCGGCGGCAAGGCTCCTGCGGAAAACACAGCAGCGAAAACCACGGAACAAAATACAGCGGATGAGGCAAAAGCCCCGGCGCCCGGTAAGGACAGCGTCACCATTACGGTCGGCCTGAAAGCTTCTCATGTGGAAATTTCAAACATTGAGAACTTCAAAAAGGGATGGGAAGAGCAGACCGGCAATGTGGTGGATATCCAGGCGATTGACGACGACCAGTTCGATTCCCTCCTGCAGACCAAAATGTCCACCAGCGGCATGTGGGACATTTTCATCGGAGATACCGGCACACAGGCCGCTTCCTATCAGCATGAGAAAAACCTGGTGGATCTTTCAGCGGAATCCTGGGTTGCGAATCTGACGGATGCGGGAAAACAGTTCGTGACACACAGCGACGGAAAAATTTACTGCTTCCCCAACGGCGGCGTAAACTCTTTCGGTATCGTATACAATAAAGAAGTTTTTGAGAACAACGGCATTGAAGTTCCCAAAACAGTGGAGGAGTTCAACGCAGCATGTGACAAGCTGCTGGCGGCAGGAATCACACCCCTTTATGTTTCCATGGCGGATGCCTGGACCGTGAACCAGATCATGAATGCGGAATGGCCGAATATTCTGGCAAAGAATCCGGATGCTCTGGAAAAACTCAACACCAATCAGGCGCGCTGGGATGATTACCCGGAATTCAACGAAATGTTTGTCAGGCTGGCTGACTGGGTGGACAGAGGGTATATCAACTCCGATATGGCGACGGCTACCTATGAAATGGGACAGAAAGCCATCGCAGGCGGCACGGCTGCCATGATGTATATGGGCGACTGGGCGGATCCTGAATATGTGAAGACCGAGCCTGCAGGCGCCGGAAAGATCGGTATGTTCGCAGCTCCCACCGTGGATGGCGACAGCTATCTCGCCATCGCAGGCCCCGGGGGATACTATATCTCCAATCAGTCTGAAAACGTAGATGCTGCAAAAGATTTCATTAATTTTATGTCCTCTGAAGAGAATCTCAAGTTAAACATTGAGACAAGAGCCTGCACCTCCGTATGGAAAAACGTAGAAGCCACCAATTTAAGTGTAACTCTGCAGGATACCCAGAAATATGTGGATGAAGGCAAAACAGAAATCCATTACAACCAGTCTTATATCATTACACCTTCCGATGATGCAAACAGCGCTTTCCTTTCCGATCTGCTGGGGCAGAAAACACCGGAAGAATGTGCGAAGATCTGGAGCGACAGCGTAATTACCGTCGGCAAGCAGCTGGGTTTTGAAGGCTTTAACTGAACTTAACAACAATTTTCGCGAGAAAAGCCGCCGCTTCCCGGCGGCTTTTTCTGAAAATGCATTCCTCAAAGGAGCCTGAATATGAAAAAACTGGAACGTAAATATTATCCGCTCTATTTTGTGCTTCCCGCCCTGATTATTTTCACCCTGTTTTATATCCTCTCCATTGTGGGCGGTTTCGTATTTTCCTTTACGAACTGGAGCATTTATAATTTTGAAAATCCCTCCTTTATCGGCCTGGAAAATTTTAAGGATCTGTTTGCTTCTCAAAGTTTTCTTCCTGCGCTGGGGCATACCTTTCAATTTGCCATCTTCACCACCATATTGAAAGTGGGGCTGGGCGTGTTTTTTGCCCTGCTTTTAAACCGGGCGTTTAAAGGACGCAACTTTTTCCGCGCCGTCATTTTCCTGCCCTGTACCATCGGCGCGCTGGTCATCGGTTATGTGTTCACCTTTATTCTCCAGCCCGATACCGGTATCTTAAATATTTTCCTGCGCAATATCGGCCTGGACTTCATGGCGCTAAACTGGCTTGGGGACATTAAAATTGTTCTGTATACGGTATGCGGGGTGGAGTCCTGGATGTGGATCGGCTTTAATACGGCAATCGTACTGGCGGGCCTGCAGTCTATCTCCACAGACATTTATGAGGCGGCGAAGCTGGACGGCGCCAGCGCATGGCAGACCACACGGTTTATCACGCTGCCCCTGGTGAGACCATCGGTAAATACCACCATCACCCTCTGCGTGATCGGCGGATTCAACATCTTCGATATCGTCATGTCCATGACGAACGGAGGGCCAAACGGCGCCACACAGGTCATCAGTAAACTTTCGTACGATGCCATGCGGGTGGGCACCATGGGATATGCATCCGCCATCAACCTGATACAGTTCTTACTGATTATTGCAGTGATCAGCCCTCTGTTGAATCTGCTGCGAAGAAGGGAGCATGATATCGCATGAAAACAGCTAAAATCAGAAAACCGAAGAAAGTATTGTCCAAAACCGCGCTTTATCTGATCTGCGGTCTTATGTCCTTCATCGTGCTGTTCCCGTTCCTTCTTGTGGTGCTCACCGCCTTCAAGTCCGTTCCGGAATCGGCGGTTGTCACCTTCACGCTGCCGGAAACCTGGCTGTGGGAGAATTTTGCCTATGTCATTGAAAAAGGGAAACTGCTGCGGGCGTTCAAAAACAGTATCATCATCACAGGCTCCGCCGTTTTGATCACGGTGCTGATCGCATCCATGACCGCGTTTATCCTCACAAGAAGAACGGGGAAGCTGTGCGGACTTTTATCCGGTTATTTCCTGATCGGTATGATTGCTCCGCTGTCCTTAATTCCGGAGGTTATGGTGGTAAAATTTTTGGGGCTGAGCGGGAGTTATGCGTCCATCATCCTGATCCATGTGGCTTCCCGTCTGCCGCTGAGCATCATGATCTATTCCGGCGTCATCAGAGGAATCCCCAAATCGCTGGATGAATCCGCGATGATCGAAGGCTGCGGATTTTTACAGATGTTTTACCGGGTTATTTTCCCGCTGTTAAAACCCGCCATTTTTACCAACGTCATCATCACCTTCATGGGCGTATGGAATGATTTCCAGATTTCCCTGTATTTTGTCACCGATACCGCAAAAAATACGGTCCCTCTGAGCATTTACAGTTTCGTCGGTTATATGACTTATAAATGGAACTATGTGTGCGCCTTCATCGTTCTGTCCATCCTGCCGATCCTGATCATCTATGCGGCGGGGCAGAAATACATTGTGGACGGCATGATTGCCGGCGCTGTGAAAAGCTGAAAATTTCTGCGCAATGATACTGAATCGGAATCCTCAAAAAGTGGCCGGCATCCTATGCCGGCCATTTTCAGGTCATTATTTCCGAGGATGCCGGCGGAAGGATTTTCCGGTTGACAAAGCGAAAAACAACTGTTATAGTAATATGCATAACAGTAAAACAGTTCGATCGATGTTTAGAAGGAGGAAATGTGAAGATTGTAGTATCGAACCACTACGAAGCTCCCATCTATGAACAGATCAAGCGTCAGATACTGCGTGCGATTTTGTCCTCTGAGCTATTGCCCGGCGATACACTGCCGTCGCTGCGGGGCCTGGCAAAGGAATTGAAGGTTGGCGTGCTCACGGTCAACCGGGCATATGCGGAACTGGAAAACGAAGGATACATAGAAAATGTGCAGGGGAAAGGCTGCTTTGTAGCGGAAAAAAGCGCGGATTTAATCAAACACAATCTTATGGATGAAGCCGTAAAGAGAATGGAGGAGGCCATTCACGAAGCAAAGAAAGCCGGGAGTTCTGAGGAAGAAATACTGGATTTATTCCGTCAATGTCTGAGGAGGTTAAACAATGGATAATGTTTTAGAGGTAAAATCGCTGTCGAAATCTTATGCGGATTTTACGCTTCATAAGATCAGTTTCAGCCTGCCCATGGGCTATATCATGGGGCTGATCGGTCCCAACGGTTCCGGCAAGACCACGACCACCAAATCGATTTTGGATATGGTGAAGCCCGACGGCGGCAGCATCACCGTATTCGGAAAGGATCACATTGCCGCCGGGCCGGAAATCAAGAAGAAGATCGGGGCTGTCTTTGACAGCAGTTATTTTGTGGATGAATGGAATATGACTGATGTGGAAAAAGCGTTCCGTCTTTTTTATTCTGACTGGGACAGCAAGAAATACCGGTCTCTGCTTTCCAGGTTCAGGATTTCGCAGGAAAAGCGGGTAAAAGAGCTGTCAAAGGGAATGCAGATGAAACTGATGCTGGCCTGTGCGTTTTCCTATGACGCCACACTTCTGATCCTGGACGAACCTACCAGCGGGCTTGATCCTGTGTCCCGGGACGAGCTGCTGGAGATCCTTTCCGATTATATAGAGGACGGAAAACACAGCGTCCTTTTCTCCACCCATATCACCGGGGACCTGGAGAAAATAGCGGATTATATCACTTATATCAATTTTGGGGAATTGATATTTACAGGAAGCAAAGAAGATTTTCTGGACAGCTATCGGATTGTAAACGGCGACAGAAAGCAGCTTACACCGGAGTTAGAGAACAGACTGATCGGGATGAGAAGCTTTGCCACCGGGTATGAAGCGCTCATTAAAACGGAGGATCTTCCGTATGCGTTACAGGCAGAAAGCATTGCCGCGTCCATTGACGATATTGTTGTGTTCATGAGCAGACAGACGAAAAAAAGAGAGGAGGACTGTAAATGAATGATACCATAAAAAGTATGAAATTAGATTTCCTGTTGTTAAAACCCTATTTGAAGTCTCTGTTCCTTGTTTTACTCGTACCGATTTTGTTTCCCTTATTTACGGGTACGCTTTTTGAGGGACTGTCCTTTTCGGCAACGGTCCTGGCAATGACAACCGGATATACTTTTTCCATCGTCGAAAAGAACAGTATGGAACGCCTTTACGGTTTTCTTCCGGCAAAAAAGAAAGCGATGGTACAGGGCAGATATCTGTTTGTATTTTTGACCGGATTCACCTCTTTGGCTGTTACGATGCTGGCGCAGATCCTGATTTTAAACGCCATACACTCTGCCCCGGGCCGGCGGGAGACAGGGAGCGCCTTTCTCGTGTGTGCAACGTTGTTCTGTATTTATGCCTGTGTACAGATCCCGGGATATTACCGCTACGGTGCGATCAAAGGGAGAATTTTCATGTTTATTCCTACGGTAGGCTACCTGATCTTTTATTTTGTCGTGAGAAAACTGTCGGCCGGGGCAGGCATCCGTATTTTCTCATATCCCTTTTTCCCTTATTTCATTGTCCTGGGAATCCTTGTCTTAGCGGTTGTGTCGTTGAACGCTTCCGGAAGGATCGTTGAAAAAAGCAGTCTCTGACAAAACATTGCAGAAGGTACGGCGGTTTTTTTGAACCGCCGTATTTTTGTTTCAAGATTTTCTTGACATATATAGATCATCTATATATAATGAAGACAAGATATATAGATGATCTATATATAAAGGGATTCCGAGGAAAAGGACCGTGGGCATATGCATGACAGCGTCCCTGTCCGTGGGAAAAAGCTGCGATGCCGCTCCGAAAGCCCTCATCATATTTATGAAAAAGACAGGAGGAAACCAACGTGGAAAAAAGTCTTGTTTCGGGAAGCATGACCATGCTGCTTTTAAGCCTTTTGGAAGAAAAGGATATGTATGGGTATGAAATGATTGAAAATCTGCGGGAAAAATCACAGAATGTATTTGAGTTAAAGGCGGGGACACTTTATCCGCTCCTGCACGGCATGGAGGATAAAAATCTTCTGACGGTGTATGAACAGGAAGTGAACGGGAAAGTGCGGAAGTACTACAGCATTACGAAAGAAGGGAAAAAGGTGCTCAGGCAGAAAAAAGAGGAATGGAAGACCTATGCGGACGCGGTGGGCAGCGTGATCGGAGGTGTGGCGTATGGCAGCATTTGATGCGGGAAAAACCAGAGGGGAATACCTTTCCCTGTGCACCGGGCAGATGCGCTGTAAGGCCATGCGCCCGGTTGTGGAAGCAGAGCTGGCCGCCCATATCCAGGATCAGAAGGAGGCCTATCTTGCGGAAGGGCTGGAGGAGGCGGAAGCGGAAGCCATGGCGATACGGCAGATGGGAGATCCTGTGGAAACGGGAAGCGCCCTGGACCGGGTTCACCGCCCTAAAATGGACTGGAAAACCGTGGGTTTGATTTTGCTTTTGGCAGTCCTTGGCCTTACCGTGCAGATTTTGATGGACCGGCAGGATCCGGGAGGAAAGGCGTTTTTCAACTTTGCGGCGGGCACCGGTGTGGGGCTTGTGCTGATGGCAGCGGTTTGTTTTGCGGATTATACGGTTTTGGGGAAGTATCCCCGGACAGTCTGGTGTCTGGCTGCCGCTGTTACAATCATTGTTTCTCTTCTGGCGCCAGAGACGAACGGAATCAAAAGATCAGACTGGACGATCATGCTTTTGGTACCGGCTTTTTCCGGAATCGTTTTTTATTATCGCAGTCAGAAGGAAAAGGGGATCGCAAAGGCCCTGCTCTGGCTGATGGGAACGTGTTTTGTCATTGTACTTTCGACAGGATCTTTCACAAACGGCATCCTTTCCAAAATATGGATCTGCGGCTGCTTTTTGATGCTGGCCTTCGCGGCAGGCAAGGGCTGGTTTGGAAAAAGACGGTGGATTGCCGGACTTTTGCTGTTACTGCCTGCTGTGGCGGCCCTGGCGCTGGGCGGATGGGTGGTACACCGGGGCGGCTATCAGAGAGAACGGCTTCTGGCTTTGCTTCATCCGGTAGATTATGCGGAAGGAAGCGGGTATTTTATGGTGCACGTCAGACAGATTTTTGTAAACTTAAAGTTATGGGGAAGCACGGCAGGAGGTGCCTTTGATGAAGCGCTTTCCGAAAACCGGGAAGACTATACGTTTCTGTGGGTGGCACAAAATTGGGGGCTTGTGATCAGCTTTATTCTGATCCTGCTGTTGTTTTTACTGGCCGGAGTTCTGGTCTGGCGGATCGGGAGACAGAAAAACAGGCTGGGTGCGATAACGGGAATCGGTTGTGTTTATGTATTGATCATTCCGGTGCTGATCCATATATTGGTGAACACAGGACTGTTTGTCGGCACACGGTGCGGTCTCCCTTTCATCTCCATGAGCGGGCGGCAGGGAGTCTGTTTGTACATCCTCATGGGACTGCTGCTTTCCGTTTACAGGGGCTCCAACATCAGGCCGGAGCCACAGACCGGGAAGAGGCTGCGGGCAGAGCAGGAGTGATGGCGGGCTTTTGAATACTGTTGTTTATAACGGTAATGTTTGAAATGAGGCGGATGAATTGATTTCACCCGTCTTTTTGTGTTATACTCCCTTTAGTCTGGATAAAAAGTCTTTTATGCGGTTATTACCGCAGGAATTGAGGAGAGTATGGAAACGAAAAACAGTTCTCGGCTGGTCAGGATACTAAAATTTATACGGCCCATTGTGATCGCTGCCGGAGTGACAATTCTGGCCTTTTTTCTGCTGCAGGGAATCCCTGTGGCGCGCACCCTGTACAGGCGCACGGATCTGGTGTCAGCCCGGGTGGTCCAAAACGGGCAGGAAAAGCGATTGACAGAACAGGAAGAAGTGGTGCGTGCCGCGGAAGTGGCGGGGATGCTGGCCAGACGTTTTTCCGCAAATGTGTGCGGCGGGCCGGACACGTATTATGTATATACCTTTGAGGACGGCACAGAGCTGACCGTAGGCGTGCTGGATAACAATATCTTTTATGACGGGAAATGGTATCAGGGAGCGGCTTCCACACCGGAACTGTTCCGCAATCTGACTGCCAGCCGTTTTTTTGCGGAGGAATGAGGGAATATGAGGCTTCAGAAAATACATCATGTGGCGGTTATCGCTTCGGATTATGAACGGTCTAAGGAATTTTATGTAAACAAACTGGAATTTGAAATCATCAGAGAAAATTATCGGCCCGGCCGGGATGATTATAAACTGGATTTAAAGCTGGGGGATTGTGAACTGGAACTGTTCGGCATTCAGGGCGCGCCGAAGCGGCCTTCTTATCCGGAGGCCTGCGGGCTGCGTCACCTGGCCTTTGCAGTGGAGAATATGGAGGAGGCGGTTGCCTGGCTGCAGAGCAAAGGGATTGAAACGGAGCCTGTCCGGGTGGACGAATTTACCGGAAAGAGAATGACCTTTTTCCATGACCCGGACGGACTGCCTTTGGAATTACATGAGTGAGGGACAAAAATGGAACAGAAACTGAAAAACCCCTGGGTGGTCGGCATTCTTGCCGTCTTTTGCTGTGCGCTGTGGGGCAGCGCATTTCCTTTTATCAAAATCGGATACCGGCTGTTTTCCATTCCGGCGGATGCGCCGGGATCACAGATTTTGTTTGCGGGCATCCGGTTCACGCTGGCCGGAGTGCTGGCGATTTTGTTCGGCAGCGTTTTAAAAAGACAGTTGATTCGGCCCCGTAAGGAAGCGGCAGGCAGGATCATAAAGCTGGCGCTTTTACAGACCGCGCTGCAGTATTTTTTCTTTTATATCGGTCTCGCCCATACCAGCGGGGTGAAAGGTTCCATCATCGTGGGAACCAACAGTTTGATCGTAATCCTGACCGCATCCCTGATTTTTCGGCAGGAAAAACTGACGGGAGTGAAGCTGGCCGGCTGTCTGGCGGGGCTGGCCGGTGTAGTGCTGGCAAATCTGGACGGCAGCGGTTTCGGTCTGGACATGACGTTTACGGGAGAAGGGTTTGTCCTCCTGTCTGTGGTCTGCTATGCTTTTTCCTCCGTATTGATGAAAATCTATTCCAAAGATGACGATCCGGTGATGCTGAGCGGGTATCAGTTTGTGGCAGGAGGAATCCTGCTGTCGGCGGTGGGGCTGCTTTTGGGAGGCCGGATCCGGCTGGATGGGGCGGCAGGAAGTGCGGGAACAGCCTGCAGCGTCCTTTTTTATCTGGCTTTTTTGTCGGCTGCGGCCTATACAATCTGGGGGATACTGTTAAAATACAATCCCGTTTCCAGTGTTGCCATCTATGGATTTTGCAATCCGGTGATGGGCGTTTTTTTGTCGGCGCTGATGCTGGGAGAAGGGGGACAGGCGTTCCAATTAAAAAATCTGGGAGCGCTGGGACTGGTATGTCTGGGAATTTTGATCGTGAATAAGCTGGGCGGGCCGAAAAAAGCGGCAGAGCAAAAAGAGAGGAGACTGGCATGAAATATACCTTTTCGCTGACCGGTGGAGAGCTTTGGGAAGCCAGTGTGCGGGTTGTGCTGGAGAAATACCGCAGGAATCTCCGGGTATGGCTGACGTGGCTGATTGCCTGCGGTCTGGTTTTCTGGTTCGCGGGCCCTCTCGTATGGGTGCTTCTGCTGCTCTTGCTTGTGGCGGTACTGCTGGATATTTTCATGGCTTATCAGGGCCTGAAAAAAATGGGGCTCCTGGAAGAACGGTCGATAGAGACGGACGGCAGATATTTAAAGGTGAGCGGACAGATCTGCAGCGAAGTGCGGATGGGATCGTTTCATGTGATCCGCTCGGGCAGGCATCTTGTGATGCTGGGCAATGCCGTTTCCAAAAGCAGTATCAGATGGGTGATCCTGCCGGCCAGAGTGTTTGCCTCTGAGCAGGAGAAGGAAGATTTTTTAAAGCGGATCAGGGAAGACGGAGCCGAAACGGATGTGGATCCGGAGAAAGAGAAGATTGTCCCTTCGGAAGAGCCGGTTTTCCGGTTCGCCTTTGAAATGGAAAAAGACAGCTGGATGCAGATCTATGCCGGTGCGCTTAGGGCGCTGCAGTCCGGGGCCATGGGAATGTTACCCCGCCGCAAAAGCACGATAGGAATTTATCTGATTTTTTTGGGGCTGGCGGCTGTTTTTCAGGGATTGTTTCCACAGAGCCGGATATTGATCTATACTGTGCCGGTCTTCTTTTTGCTGCTGGTCCATCTTTTGCTTTCCGGCCGGGAAGATCCGGAAAAGATTGTGAAAAAGCAGCTGAAGGCGGGAAATGTGCAGAAAAATGTATGCGGACGATGGGAACTGGTGCTGACGCAGAAAGGGTTGTATACGTTTCTTGGCGAAGGCGGAAAGACCTTTTTTCCCTGGGAACATTTCGCCTGGGCGGTGGAGGCAGAGCAGGTGCTGTATCTGTTCCAGAAGAATAAAAGTCAGTTTGTGCCGATCCCCAGGGAGCGGACCGAAAGCGAAGAACAGTGGGAGCAGCTGAAGGCCTTTTGTGTGCAAAGGGGTCTGACTTACAGGCAGGCGAAAATCAAAAAGCCGCTTCCGAGGACGCTTTACTGGCTGGCCATGACGGGCGCTTTTTTGGCAATGGTGTTTACCACAGCGGGGCTTTTGCTTTGGAGGGATGCCGTATCGGACGGTTCAAAAGCTGTCCGGCAGCAGGGGGAAGCTTATGACTCCGCCGCTGATACAGAGTATGTTCCTCTTGACCTTCAGGTTTCGGTGCTGCGAAAAATCGGATTTACGGTGCCGGAAGCGGTGGTGGAAAATCTGCGGTCTTATCTGGCAGAAACCGATATGCGGGAATACATAGAGGGAACGCCCTATCTGTATCTCTTATCTATGCTGGGAACGCCGGCCTACGATGAGGACTGGCAGATCGTCTCATGGCCGGAGGAGGTATTCTGGCTGGATTTGGAAGGCTATGATATTTCGGCCGATTATATCGACATTTTAAAAGGAATGAAAGCGCTGGCAAAAGACAGTGTTCCGGAAGGAGTGGAAAATATCCGGGAGGACACCGGCAGAGTGGACTGGGAAGCCGGAACAGGGACGATAACCGTCCTGTTCACCTGGCAGGGAGAGGAATATGCTTATGACATGACGGTGGAATATGACTGGATCGACACCCGTGTGTTCGGGATTTTCAACGGGCTTTTGGAAAAGACCGGAGAAAAACGGCGGTTTTATACCGCCTGGGACGGCGGGCAGGGCGCGCTGGTCTTTTTCCGGGATGAAAAATGGGCGGAAAAATTCACAGGCGCCACAGGGATAGAGCTGTATGCGCCCGTGACGGAAAATGAGAAAGCGTACCCTGCAGTCATTGCCGTACCCGGGATAAATAATCGTCCACAGTCATAATTTGTGCATGAAGAGGAGCGAAGTAAGAAATGATTTTCTCGGTCTCTGCCTCAGATTCGGCGGTCAGGCCGGAAACAGCGTCTTTTAAATAGATGATTTTACAGCCTTCATCGATGCCGGCCAGGACGGTGGACAGAATGCAGCATTCCGCCACCACTCCGGTGATGAGCACACGGCCCGCTTTTTGGGCCGCTTTTTTGACTTCCGGGATGGCGAAGGAAGAATAGACGGATTTGGTCAGAAGCGGCCAGCGCTCCAGATAGGGAACAAATTCCGGCATCATTTCATTGGCGAATCGGTCTTTGTTGATGGCTTCATTGAGCCGGTTATATTCTGCCCAGACACCCGCAGGCTGTTGTGACGCTAAGTATCGGGTGAACAGTACATTTGCACAGACCTCTGCATCCAGCAGTCTGCGGATGGCCGCAGAGGTTTGGCGTGTATTCCGGCAGGCCCAGGCCTGTCCTTTGGTGTAGACGTTCTGCATGTCAATTACAAGGAGAAGATCTCTTTTCCGATTCTCATTGGCAGCAGGATTTGTAGTATTCAGATTTTTCATGGCAGCTCCTGTGATCCGGCGGCGGTTCCGCCTGTTATCTGCGGCATTTTTTTGTTGTTTTGCCCTCGCCGCGGTTGGGACGGGGAAGGACTCTTACACCAGTATAAACCTTAAGGGCCCGGCTTTCAATCAGGCACAGCGGCAGATGCACGCCCCGGGAAGGTTGACTTTTACATACTAAAGTGATATGTTTAAGCTACTATGGAATAGCATGTTTCAAAAGATTTCAGTTTATACATAAGGGGGAAAATGTATGGCAGCAGGGCGTATGCCGCATATCGCGCTGCCGGAAGATCTGGGAATCCGATACGCGGTCCTGCCCGGGGATCCGGCGCGGGCAGAGCGGGCGGCCCAATATCTGGAGGAACCGGAATTTCTGGCTTTTAACAGGGAATATCAAAGTTTTCGGGGTAAATTTCACGGAGTGGAAATCCTGGTGATGTCCACCGGTATGGGAGGTCCTTCTGCCGCCATTGCGGTGGAAGAACTGGCCAAAACGGGGGTGAAAGCCATGGTGCGCATCGGCAGCTGCGGCGCGCTTTCCCCGCGCCTTTCCCTGGGGGATCTGGTTTTCGTCAGCGGAGCCGTCCGGGATGACGGGGCTTCCAGGGGATATGTGCCGGTCCAGTATCCGGCAATACCGGATTTTGAACTGCTGACGGCCTGTAAGGACAGCGCCGACAGTCTGAAAATCCCTTATCACATCGGGATCGGACGCTGCCATGACTGCCTGTACGGGGACGGGAATCCTTCTGTGTACGAAGAATGGTCGAAGCGGGGCGTGATCGCTTCGGATATGGAAACCGCTGCGCTGTTTGTGGCAGGCGGACTCAGGGGCGTAAGAACGGCCTCCATCCTGAATGTGGTTTCCGGTTATCGGGGGAATGTGGCGGAGAGCGTGGGCCGCTATCAGAGCGGGGAAGAAGCCACTGCAGCGGGGGAGAAAAACGAGATTCTGACAGCGTTTCTGGCGCTTGAAAGGATAAATGGCACAGCGGTGATGCTGTAAGCAACAAAAGAAAGGGGAGAAGTAAGATGAAACTGTTCAAAACAAAATTTGATGCGGCCACAATCGTTTTGATTCCGGCCTGCATCGGCATCAATTATCTCGGAAAGTTATTTGCAAGCTTTTTAAAGCTGCCCCTGTGGCTGGATTCCATCGGCACCTGTATCGGCGGCTGCCTGGGAGGGCCTGTCATCGGCGCGATCTGCGGCGCTGCCAATAACCTGATTTACGGTTTTACGGCGGGGGATAACATCACCCTCATCTATGCGCTCACCAGTTTGGGGATCGGTGTTGCGGCCGGTATTATGGCGCGGACAGGATTCATGAAAACCTTCCCCAAGGCGCTGATTACCGCATGTGTGGCGGGCCTTGTGGCAGTGGTGATTTCCACGCCGTTAAATGTGATTTTCTGGGGCGGCACCACCGGCAATGTATGGGGAGATGCTGTTTTTGCAGCCACCCAGGCGGCTCATATGCCCGTGCTTTTAGGCTCCTTCCTGGATGAAGTGGTAGTGGACGTGCCGGATAAACTGATCACCCTGATTGTGGTATTCTTCATCTTAAAGGGGCTGCCCAAAAAGCTGACCGCTTTATATGAAGCAAACGCGGAAATCGAAAGACTTGACTGATTATGAAAAGTATAAGCTTATATGTGGAAAACGGAACCTGGCTGACGAAGGTGCATCCCTTCACGAAACTTCTCTACATCGTTACTGCCGTCAGCATCCCGCTGATTGCAGGCAGGATGTGGCTCTTCCCGTGTTTCATTGCAGTGAGCTTGTGTGTATTGGCCGGCGGAAAGATTTTGAAAAGAACCTTTCCGCTGATTGCTTTTTCGTTCACCATTCTGCTCACCATATTTTTGATACACGGACTGTTTAACCAGAAAAATGCAACTATTCTGTTTTCGGCAGGCCCCCTGCATTTTTATAAAGAGGGCCTGATGTATGCGCTCCGGATCGGTTTCAATATTCTGAATATGCTTCTGTCTTTTGCCGTTCTGGTGCTTTCCACCAAGCCTTCGGAACTGGTGGAGGAGTTGGAAAAGCGGGGATTTTCCCAGCGGTTTGGCTATATTATCAATTCGGTTTTCCAGATCATCCCTCAAATGATGGGTACGATGAATACCATTACGGACGCCCAGAGAAGCAGGGGGATGGAAACGGAAGGCAGTCTGATGACCAGGGCCAAAGCATTTCTCCCGCTGATTTCTCCGGTGGTGATGAGTTCCCTCATCAATACCAGGGAGAGAGCTATTGCGCTGGAGGTGCGGGGCTTTGGGGCAAAACAGAAAAAAACGTATCTGGCGGACCGTCCGCGCCATAAAGGGGACCGGGAAATCACCGTCATTTTGTTCATTCTGATCGGTGTAGCAGTTGTGTGGAGGATTGCGGAATGTCTGTTTTGAGCGTTGAAAATTTAAAGTACCGGTATCCCCATACACAAAAGCTGGCGCTGGACGGCCTTAGTTTTTCGGTGGAAAAAGGGGAGTTTATCGGGATTGTCGGGGAAAACGGCGCGGGAAAAAGCACGTTGAGCCAGGCGGTGATCGGCCTGGTACCACAGTTTTATAAGGGCGCCTACGGCGGCAGGGTACTGGTGGACGGTCTGGAAGCGGGGAAAACGCCGGTTTCGGAAATGTGCCGCAAGGTGGGGCTGGTATTTCAGAATCCGTTTAACCAGCTTTCCGGCGCCAGGGACACGGTTTTTGAAGAAGTGGCATTCGGCATGCAGAATCTGGGTGTGGAACGAATCGAGATGAAACGCCGGGCGGAGGAGACGCTGAAACTGTTGGACATCTGGCAGTATCGGGACCGGAATCCCTTTGACCTTTCCGGAGGGCAGATGCAGCGGGTGGCGATTGCCAGCATCCTGGTGATGCAGCCGGATGTGGTGATTCTGGATGAACCCACATCCCAGCTGGATCCTCGGGGCAGTGAAGAGGTCTTTGCGGCGGTGGAGCAGCTGGCCCGAAAGGGCATCACGATCCTGATGATCGAGCAGAAGATTGAAAAAATGGCGGCCTACTGTGACCGCATTCTTCTTTTGCACAGAGGAAAGCAGATCGCGTTCGATACCCCGGAAAAGATCTTTTCCATGGAGAATGTGGAGGCATATGGCATAGAACCGCCTGCTTTTACCAGAATCTGCAAAAAGCTGGGAAAGAAGCTGGACGACGGCACCTATCCCGTGACGGCAGAAGAGGCGGCAGGCCTGCTGGACAGCCTGAAAAAAGGCTCCGGCATTTCAGCTTTGGCCCGGAAGAAAAAGGAGCGGAACGCTTCCGACGGCATTTCCTCCGTGAAAAATATGTTTTCCATAGACCGGCTGGAATTTTACTATGAAAAAAGCGCGCCCGTCCTCCGGGATTTTAATCTGATTCTGGATAACCGGCCCACCGCTGTGATCGGTCAGAACGGGGCGGGAAAAACCACGCTGGTGAAACTTTTGAAAGGGTTATTAAAACCGGTTTCCGGGAATATCTTTTTTCGGGGAGAGGACATCGCCGGAAAAACCGTAGCCATGCTGGCGGGAAAAGTAGGATACGTGTTCCAGAACCCGGACGACCAGATTTTTAAATATAATGTGCTGGATGAAGTCATGTTCGGTCCTGTCAATATCGGCATGAGCCGGGAGGAAGCGAGAGAGAAAGCCGACAGGGCGCTTACCCTCACAGGACTTATGGGAAAAGAAGGGGAAAACCCCTATGATCTGGAGCTCAACGAGCGCAAGATGGTGGCCATTGCCTCCGTGCTGGCCATGGATACGGATGTGGTGATTTTGGATGAGCCCACCATCGCCCAGGATTACCTGGGGCGGAAGAGGATCGGGGAAATTATCAGAAAGCTGTCTGCAGAAGGAAGGCTTGTGCTTGCTATTTTACATGATATGGATTTTGTGGCGGAGTATTTCCGGCGGGTGATTGTTATGGCCCACGGGAAGATTCTGGCGGACGGGGATGCAGGGGCTGTTTTCGGGAAAAAAGAGGCTCTGGAAGAGGCCTGCCTGCATCAGCCTCATGTGACTCAGCTGTGCGGCAGGCTGGGATATGAGGATATCTACCTGACGGTAGAAGAATTTTTAGAGGAAATCGGTGGGGAATTATGAAAATCCTTTTGGTGATGGATCAGTTCGATGAAGGCAACAACGGTACTACAATCAGTGCCCGGCGTTTTGCCGGGGCGCTGAAAGAGGACGGACATGAGGTGCGGGTGGCCGCATCGGGCAAACCGGCGGAAGGGAAATACCCCATGCCGGCAATCCGGTTCCTGCCCATTGCGGATTCCATTATTAAGAGCCAGGGAATGGTGCTGGCAAAGGCCAATCCGGAAACGCTGGAACAGGCGATCGCCTGGGCGGATGTGGTGCATTTTATGATGCCCTTTGCCCTGTCCCGGGCGGGGCTTCGCATTGCGAAAGAAATGGGAAAGCCGGTCACGGCCGCTTTTCATGTCCAGCCGGAAAACATTACTTCCACGCTGCACATGGGACACAGCAAAAAGGTAAATGAGTTGTTGTATGACTGGTTCAGGGACGATTTTTACAATCAGTTCAGCCATATTCACTGCCCTAGCAATTTCATCGCAAACCAGCTGAAAATTCATGGATATCAGGCGAAGCTGCATGTGATTTCAAACGGGGTATCACCGGAATTTGAACCGGTGGAAAGGCAGAAGGAGCCCGAACTGGCCCATAAATTTGTGATTTTAATGGTGGGGCGCTATTCGGAGGAAAAGCGGCAGGATGTGCTCATAAAGGCGGTGAAAAAATCCGCTCATTCCGATAAGATCCAGCTGATCTTAGCCGGCCAGGGGCCGAAGAAAAAATCTTTGGAAAGAAAAGGATTTTTCCTGAAAAACAAACCTATTTTCGGGTTTTATGATACCGGACGGTTGTGTGAACTGATGGCAATGAGCGATTTGTATGTCCATGCCGCGGATGTGGAAATAGAAGCCATTGCGTGTCTGGAAGCCATCGCGGCAGGGCTGGTGCCGGTGATCGCGGATTCACCGCTGTCGGCAACGCCTCAGTTTGCGCTGGATGAACGCAGCCTGTTTAAAGCCGGAAACGCGGAGGACCTGGCAAAAAAGATCGACTGGTGGTATGAACATGCCGCACAGCGGAGAAAGATGGGGAAGGTCTATGCCGAAAGCGCCGGGAAATACCGGCTGAAAAACAGCATTAAGCGGGCGGAAGAAATGTTTGAGGAAGCGATAGCGGAGGCGGCAGACAATGCAAAAGGATAAAAGGGAAGCGCAGCTTTCCTCATTTTGCCCGGATCATTGGCTGTACCGCCTGCTGCGCCGGATCATATTCCGGCTTTTTCCTCCTGTGTTCCGCGTTCTGTATGGATGGCGCATCTGTGGTGAAATCCCGGAAGAAGCGGTCAGGCAGGGCGGAGTGAGCGTATGCAATCATATCCATACGCTGGACTGCATTATGATGGCTTATTTATGGAAAGATTATTTTGTTCAGTTTTTAACCCTGGCATCCAATCTGCGGATTCCGGTGGCAGGGCCGATTGTGAAGTTGATGGGCGGAATCCCCCTGCCGGAGAGCATCGACGGATGGAAGCCGGTTTATCAAAGGGTGGAGAAGGCGTTTTCGGAAGGGCAGATCCTGCAGATTTATCCCGAAGGGGAACTGATCGGCGGCTGCCGGCAGCTGCGTCCTTTCCGGCCCGGCGCATTCACCTTTGCGGTGAAGTACAAAAAACCGGTGATTCCCTGTGTGCTGCGGTTCTATCCCCGTTTCCGGAAAAACGGTGTCCGAAGAAAGGACGGGATGGAACTGGTGATTTTGCCTCCCGTATATCCGCCTTCGGAGCGGAGTGGGAAGGCGGCGGCCAAGGCGCTGCTGGAAGAGGTGCGCGAGCGGATGGAAGAAGCGCTCAACGGTTGAGATTTTTCGTATAGATGATTATAATATGCTTAACAGGACAGCCGGAGGGTGACTGCATCTCACCCATCCTGGCGAAATTAAACTTTAAAAAATAGTAGAATTTTCTGTCGCTCCACAAGATAAAAGTTGATAACGTAAACGCCGGGAAGCCGCATAAACACTATGTTTTTGCGGCTTTCTGCGTTCTTGCGCCTGCGGCTGAAAAAAGCCGTTTGACGCTTTTTTGCCGCCCCAACTCGACGGGGCGATATAAAACGCTATAAGAAGCGGTAAAAGGTTGCGTGAGATTAAAGGGAAATATCACGGCTTTTTTTCTTCGCCGCGCCTTTCTCTTTTTTCGCTGCCGTTTCCTTTGCCTGTGCCGGGTCTGCTTTTTCCAATGCGTTGTGGTATGCGTCAAGGACTTCCTTTTTGCGTTCAAGGCGAACGTCTACATAACGGGCGGTAACGGCTTCAAAGTTCATGGACAGCCCCAACGACGCGCCGATACCCGCAAGCGTATGTCCCAAGATTTCACCCACGGTATAAAAGTCGCCCGTCAGTTGGTGCATATTGGTAGCCGCCGTATGGCGCAAATCGTGAAAGCGTATATGTGGCATTTCCAAATCTTCAAGGAGCTTTCCAAACTGTGAAGATACCCACGACGCGGCAATAGGCGCACCGTCCGGCTTCGCTACAACAAGGTCGTTGTCATAATAGGGCTTGCCCTCTTTTGTCGCCTGCTCCTTTTGCGCTTCCTGCGCCGCAAACTGTTTGAGAAAAAACGGGCGGGCAAGGTCAGTAATGGGTAGCGTCCTGCCGTTGGATTTCGGCGGCACCTTAAAAGGTAACTGCTCGGACACGTCAAAGGTGTTATTTTCCAAATCCACGTTACGCCAACGCAAGCCCAAGATTTCAGAACGGCGCATACCGTACAGCCCGCCAAGAATAACGGGCATTTCCCAAACCGTACCCTCGACACGCTGCATGAGTGCCTTGACTTGCTCCGGCGTGTAAGGGTCGGGGGTCTTATCGCCCTTGCCAAACTTCGTGAGTGTGTCCCGCGCCGCGTTGGTTTCTATATACCGATACTTGCGGGCGTGTCCCAGGGCGACGCTTAAAACGCGCTTTGCCCCCGCTGCGGTGGACGGTTTCAAGCCCTTGTCGATAATCTGTTGAAACATCTTGTCTACCATAGCGGGGGTAAGCTGATTAAGGGCAACGCCGCCAATATAGGGATTGATATAGTTTGCAATGGTTCTTTTGTACCCGTCGTAAGTAGAGGGGCGCAAGTTTACCCTTGCATAGCTTTCCACCCATTCATTGAGATAGTGGGCGACGGTCTGCTTTCCCTGTGAAGAAATGGACGCGATTTGTCCGGGGCTTTGGAGCTTCGTTTTCATTTCCGCTTCATGCTGCGCCGCTTCGCGTTTGGTTGCGAACCCTCGCTTTGTATAGGATTTTTTCGCCCCGTCGGGGGCGGTGTACTTTATATCAACGTCGTAAACGGTACCCGGCCGCCCGGTCAGTACGCCGTTGCTGTCGCGTTTGTTCTTTGCCTGTCTTGTTCTGATTGCCATAGCTTAACCCCCTTGTCCTGCCGGGGGCTTCGCCGCTATCTTTGCTCTGTGGTACCAATCCCAAATAGCAGCGTCGGCTATCAAACGACGGTTCCCATTTTGTATATATTCAAGCTCGCCGCTATCCATAAGTTCACGCAATTTATTTTCCCCGATACCGCTGATTTTGCTCATTTGCTCAACGGTCTTTAACATAGGGAATACAGGGATAACGGGGCTTGCTGTTTCCTTTTTTGCCATAGGAATACCCCCTTTCGTAGAATGGCTAAAAGGTCAATTTACGAAGAAGAGCTTTAATCAGACGGTTGTTAGCACAACCTCACGGGAGTTTCACCCCTGCACGGTTCTCATGCAGCCCTACCCATTGCCTGCGACGCTTTGAACGCTCGGACTGTGGCTATAAGGGAGTATCATTATGTATTTTGCGCGTTGTCGCCCACAAGCCGCTACGCTTGTGTTCCGGCGCGGTGTTGGTCGCTCGGCTTTTTCCCATAGGGGACAAAGCGTCATGGCGCACCTGCCGTATAGCTCGGCGCAAAAGGAACGTATCTGATTTGCCCTATGCTGCGTCGCCGTTCTCTTGCGCCGCTTTCTTTTTCAAGGAGCATGACGGGCTATTTGCTTCTCGCTGCGAAACTGAAAAGGGGGATAAAGTGTTTCGCTTTGAATTGCAGTTAGTCAGCCCTGAATGTGAGGATAGCCCGCATTAGCTTTGCTTGCAGCCGTTCACGAATATCCTCGTCCACGCCATAGTAGGCGTTGCCGCGCTCGTCGTAGAGCTTCCGCATAGACAAACTTGCTATGTAGCCGCTAAAGTGCTGCAAGACAATTTTCATAGCGTCCGGGTCGCCCTTTGTTGCTGCCAGAATGACAGGATAAGGAACAAGGGCGATTTCCGGGTAGTCGGATTGTTTACCATTCGTCCCATTCATCAGCGTGTTCCTCCAAATATCTTTTTATCAGTTCAAAAGAACTTGTCCGTCTGTACTGTATCGTGCTGCGCGACGTATCGAAAATCTTTCCAATCTCAACGTCGGTCATTCCCGCAAAGTAATACAGCAGGACGGCTTTGCGCTTTTCTTCCGGCAAGGTGCGGAGAGCTTCGGCTATCAGCTTTGCCGTTATCCGTTTCCCTGCAATGTTAAATCCCGGCTCCGCTTGTTCGCTTTCAAAATACTTGTCGCGGGTGTAAAGCTGCCGTTCCTCATGCAAGGCAAGGTCGGAAAAAGTGACCTCCTTAACTCTGTGCCGCCGGATTTCCTCATGGGCGTTGCAGGCTTCGTTATGCAGCACCCGTTTACAGAAACTTTGAAAGGCGCATTGTTTCTGAAACTCCATGCGATTAGGTTCCATGTTCTCACCTCCTTTCGTGCCGAAAGGCGGGTAGGACTTCCCCTTTTCGCGTGATAATACAGGCGATTTTTTCAAACGCCGAATGACAGGCAAATTTTTTTGAAAAAATTTTTTGGAAAAGCAAAATGCGCCCGTCCGAAAAACTCGGACGAGCGCAAGGGAATTGTAAACAGTATTTAGATGATTTGATAGTTCATATCCATAGCCGGAATGCCCCGACGTTGGATAATTGCTTTTTTTGATAACATGAAGATTATCAAATTATGTCGATAAAAAGTAAACACGGCGATACCTCCTTGATACCGCCGTATCCTTAAAAAAGGGCGACTTTAATACACCCTCCGTATTTCCAATTTTCAAAAAGGAAAACGGCGGCTTTGATTGTTATTCAAAGCTGCCGCCCTCACATTGCTTGCTACTATAAATTCAATCGTAAGCAACAGCTTTGTGTGATATTACGCAAATACTTTCTTGTGCTTGCCATGCTCTATGACAAAAAACAGCAGCAGCCATACAAGGCAATGTACCGACAGCGCGACAAGATTTATTCCAATGCCTTGCGTTGCTCCGCCTAACAAGTCCATCAATCCGTAGAAGGTCGCACTTGATGGGAGCAAGTAGGATAGAGCGTGTAATATGCTGTCGGTCGGGATAAGCAAATAAAACAGAATGGGTGGAGCGAGGAACAAAATCATTACAATTTTGATATATACTATTCCCACCATAAGCCCGCTTGAAAAACGTCCTATAAACAACCCGACTAAGGCAGCCACAAAAGCAGATAGAATAATTAACAGTAGTAGCGGCAAGGCTTGACTGACAGTGATTTTCATACAGACGAAGGCAGTTAAGAGTGTGGATAGAACACTTCCCACAAACCCCAAAGTGATTTTTTGAACGACATACTCTTTTTTTGTCATAGGCAAAACTTCGTTGATAAGTGCAATGCCATCTTCTTTTTCTCCAATAATGCTCATGGCATTAAACGTACAGCCCATGAACATAGCAGTAACCATTGTTATCACAATGAGCAGGGATTTAAGTGCGTCGCTGTTATCCACAGTCGGAATAATGGTTACTTTTGATAAAGCCGCCATTTCCCGTTCAGCGTAGAGCTGTGGAAGCGTGTTACCAATCACTGTGTTTACTTGCAGTTCATCGCCCGACAGCAGCGTTTTAATTCCGTTCCCGTCTTGTATCACGCCAATCGCCTGTGTTGCAGGGTCATTGACGGCATTTTTCAAAGAAGCCATATCAGGCAGCGTTGTAACGCTTCCGTTTGTTTGCAGCCACTCTACAGCACTGTCGGAAAGGTCGTTTTCCACAATGCAGAAAGCCGTTTCGCCAAGAGATGAAAAACTTACCACCGAAAGTAGGTTGATTGCCAATCCTACAAGGATAGGCAGCAAAAAGGATAGAATACACATTTTATCCCGGCGAATGTTTTTAAGCTGATACCTTAAACCTTTCAAGCTATCCCTCCTTTGCCATTTCACGAATAAGCACCCGGCGCACAAGCAAGAATAACAGTACGATTGTCAATCCGCAAATTGTGTAATAAATGCCGTTTGCAGATGATACGCCCCAATACGCATTTTTCATTGCTATAAAAAGATGATACATAGGGTGATATTTTATCCATTCCCAAGCAATCCCGGTCTGCCCTGCAAGAAAAACAGGCGTTGTAATGAAAACCGCTAATACGAGATACAGCAAGGAAAATTGTTTGAAGTTGGGTAATAACACCGCGCAAAAAAAGCCAATCAAAGCCATAAGCAGGGATAAAATACCCGCTTGCAGTAAAACGTAAGGTAATACCGCCAAGCCCTCTGAAACGCCTAAATTTATGACAGTCAAGAGTGCTGAAAATACAAGGTCGGACAGCAGAAACAGGCAGAGCTTTGAAAGGATAAAAGCACTTTTACTTACAGGCAGTACCCCATGAACACGGATAATACCCATCTGCTTTTCCTTGAACAACATAGAAGCAAGTCCTAAAAAGCCAACCGCCGCCAATTCAAAAAACAGAAATTCGCAAGTGATTTCCCTGCGGCTTTTCATTTCCTTGTTGTCCGTGCCGATCACTTCTGCGGTGGTGGGATTTGCGGGTGACAACAAAGATAAGGCGTAGGCGGCACGACACCTATCGGTGCTGTGAATGCTTGATGAAACCATGATGATTTCCGGCGTTCCGCTTGAAGCGTCAATACCAATAGCGTAACCGTCCCCGCTTTCATTTTCCAGTTCCTGCAAGCTCTCGACTTCGGTTATTTCGGAAGATACCGCACCTTGCGTATGAAGCGGGTCGTAAAGATACACCGGGTAAATGTCCTGTTCTATACCCACATAGATAAAATTGATGTAGCAAGAGTACAGAATAAGGGAGCCAAGCGCAAGCAATAGGAATTTGCTTGATAACATCAGTTTGAAGTCCTTTTTCAGCAAAGAAAGAAAACCTCTTCGCATTACGCTAACCCCCTCCCTGTATATTGGATAAACATATCTTCAAGTGTCGGCTCTTTCGAGTGAATACTGATAATCTCGTCATACGGGAACGGAATACCCGCCTTTAGCTCCGGTGTTTCAATGATTGTCAACCTGCGTTTTCCTTGATACAGTGTTTCAATTTCGACCTGATGATTGCTATTTTTTTCTTTCAGTTTCTTCGGCGTGTCGATTGCCTTGATTTCACCGTCTGCAATAAAAGCTACCCGGTCACAAAGTAAATCTGCGTCCGTCATGTTATGGGTAGTTAGGAAAACCGTTGTGCCTTTCTTTCGTTCTTCCTCAATGATATTACGGAATAGCACTGCACCTTGCGGGTCAAGGCCGCTGGTCGGCTCGTCCAAGAAAAGCAGCTCAGGGCTGTTCAGCAACGCTCTTGCCATACTAACGCGCTGCCTCATTCCTTTGGAGTATGAGGACACGGGTTTATTTATAAAGTCCTTTTTAAACTCCAACATAGTAAGCAGCTCATTTACATCACGCCGTCTTTCGGCAGGGTAGAACGAAGCAAAATAATTTAGATTGTCGAGTGCGCTCAAATTGGTATAGAGGTACGGGAACTCAAACAGCACACCAATTTTTTCTTGAAAATTCTTTTGCTGATTTTCCAAAGGCTCACCAAACAAGCAGGTGCTTCCACCATATCCACGCAAGATACCCGTTAGAATTTTTTGCGTGGTAGACTTACCCGAACCATTAGGTCCCAAAAATCCGAATATCTCCCCGTCAGCTACGGAAAAGGTCAGCCCGTGCAAGGTTTGTTTTTGCTTTTGATAGGAGAAAGTCAAGTTTTCAACCGTTATCATTCCTCACCACCCCATTTATCTTTCTGCTCTTTTTGCCGTTTGCTCCACCATTTCATAAACTTGACTTTGAACGGGATAGAGAGAACCACCACAACAACGATAACTAACCACCAATACCATTCCAAACCTAAAAACATATAATCATTACCTCCTTAATTTGATAAGGTCAGTTTATGAAAATGCAGTGAAATTGAAGTGCTGCGGGTGTGAAATCGAAGTGAAAATCGAGTAGGAGGCTAACCATAAGTTGATTAGCCGACCTCTCACACCACCTGGCATACCGTTCGGTGCCAAGGCGGTTCCTTAGTTTTCATATACTATTAGATAATAGTCAAGGAAGGATGTATATCCCAACTTGGCTATTATTTTATTTGTGAATATTGAGTTTAGCACATGTGCCATTCTCCAATACCCTTTCCTACTGTTGGCAAGTTCCATTGCTTTCCAGTGTTCCAATCCAAGTGCTTTCAACATCTTGTATTTTGTTTTGATTTTCTTCCATTGTTTCCAGTAGACTGCCCTGATTCTTCGTCTTGCCCATTCATCTGTGGTTTTCAGTAGTCCTTTCATATCTGCAAGTCGAAAGTATTCCACCCACCCTCGCACATACTGTTGGTACTTTTCTTCTCTGATTGCATTACTCATTCCGTTATTTCTATCTGTCAGTTGCCTGATTTTATCTTTCATTTTTGCAACTGTTTTCGGATGTACTCTAAATCTGCACTTTCCTTTGTATCTGTAGAAACTATATCCAAGATACTTGACTTTGCTGATATGAGCCACCTTCGTTTTCTTCCTGTTTACTTTCAGAAATAGTTTTCCTTCGATGAATGGAAGTATGTTTTCCAAGGTTCTTTCTGCACTCTTTTTACTCTTGCAGAAAATCATACAATCATCTGCAAAACGGACATATCTGTGTCCTCTGCGCTCTAGTTCCCTATCCAACTCGTTTAACATAACGTTGCTAAGTAATGGACTAAGTGGCCCACCTTGGGGCATACCTATCTCTGTTCTTTCAAACATTCCGTTTGCGATAACTCCCGCATTTAGATATTTATGGATAAGCGAAATCAGTCTGCCATCTTTTATGGTTCTGCTAAGTACCTCAATCAGTTTACTCTGGCATACGGTATCAAAGAACTTTTCCAAGTCCATATCTACCACATATACATAGCCATCGTTTACATTCTTTTGGCACTGTTTGAGGGCATTGTGCGCTCCTCTTTTTGGTCGAAATCCAAAACTATTTTCTGAGAATTGCTCCTCATAGATTGGCGTTAGTTCCTGTGTGATTGCCTGTTGTATTACTCTGTCAACTACTGTTGGCACTCCTAGCTTTCGGAACTCACCTTTTGTTTCTTTGGGTATTTCTACCCTTCGAACCGGGTTCGGCTTATATTTGCCATCCCTTATCTCTTGTATTAGGTTTTCTTGGTTTTCTCTTAGGAAGGGCAGAAGTTCAGCCACCTGCATACCGTCGATTCCACCTTTTCCCTTGTTTGCTTTTACTTTTTTATATGCCTTGTTAAGGTTATCTTTTCGTAAAATCAATTCCAAGAGATTGTTCGTCCAATAGTCTGTGATGATACTGCTCTTTTCAGTAATCTTCCCGTAGTCGAACACTTCTGCATACTCTTTCTGTTCCGCAGATACCATTTGCAGATAGTCCTCAATATCAAGTTGTCTGTTCTTAAATCTACTTTCAGTTACATTCATTGCTTGTATCTCCTAAAGTTCAGCCCTTCGCCAATGCCTTAAGTCATTGGTTTACTATGGCTTCTGCTGACTTCTCGTCATTCGTTGTTACTCACAAGTTTCATACTCTGTTTCCACTTGCTGGCGAGACCTCCCTGGGTACCACACGTTACTTTCTCTCCACATATCTGCCACATTTACTATAGTTGATTCCGAGTAGTAATTGGACTTCGGTCTGTTTAGCGACCTTATCCTCAACCAGAGCCTGATGTGATTTCTGTCCGTCAGACCAGAGGTTTGCCGCCACCTTCCTTCAGATTCCCCTCGCGTTAATCATAGTCTAGGCTATGAATAGGACACCCTTGGTCTTGGCTATATCCTTCCCACTACTAGGGCGGATTTGGGACTTTCACCCATTAGTAACGTGCGCCGCCAGGCACACTAAAAAACGCCTTGCTCCGTTTATAGGAGCAAGGCGTTTCAAAATGGATTTTATGCGATTGTGGAAAAATCAAAAGAAAATTCAACGCCATTCGGCAGGTTTTGAACACTGTAATCAGTGTGGTACATGGAGAGAATTTGAGCAACGATAGAAAGCCCAAGACCAGAGCCGCTATGTATATCTTTCTGTGAGGTTTCCCCACGATAAAACTTTTGCCAAACCTTTGAAATGTCCTGCGGGGGTATCTGTTCCCCTTGATTGAAGATTGAAAATTGCAGTTTGCTTTCCCGGCAGAAAACAGCTAAATGAATTTCACCGTCATCACTAACGTGGTTTTTTGCGTTCACAATCAAATTGTTAAGGACTTGTTCTATACGGTACTTATCCGCACGGATAAAAGCCTTTCCCACCGGCAACTCATAAGTAAAACGGTAATTCGCATTTGGCGTGTCTATCAACAAACGCCCGGCGACTGTTTCAACCAATTCTATAAAGTCAAAGCGTTCTTCTGCCAGTTTTACGGCTCCCGCTTCCAACGCGGATAAATCAAGCAAAGACACTATCATGGTGTTCATGCGGTCTGTTGCAGATAAAATAACGTCCATATAGTGCTGCTTTTTTTGCTCGTCCATTTCGTCCTTTAGTCCCTCAACATAGGCACGTACAATTCCAAGCGGCGTTTTCATTTCATGGGATAAACTATCAACCAATTCTTTTCTTTGTGTCAGTAACAAATGCTCCTGTGTCACGTCTTTTTCAAGCTGTTTGTTTGCAGTTTCTAATTTTTCAAGGGTATCTTGCAAATTGGAAAACATAGTATTTAGGTTTTGTGAAAGCTCCCCAAATTCATCATTTGTGTGAATGCTACAATGAGCTGAAAAATCCAACTTCGCCATTTGCCCTGCTGTGCGGTTGATTTCACCAAGCGGCTTTGAAATGAAACGTCCAAGCATGACATCAACGCCCCAAATAACAGCTACCAATAATGTAAGCCAAATTACAAAGGCCATGTTTCGATTGCCCGGTAATTCTGATGTAAACACATAAAACAAAACGATAATACCGCCTGCTAATTTTGAAAGCAACAACACCTTTTTTCTGACTGTGTTTAGGCAAAGCCACTCATTTATCTTTTTCATAATCACACCTCAAACTTGTAGCCGGAACGTATCAGTGTAACAATATAGCGTCCCTCTGCACCGAGTTTTTGCCGAAGGGTTTTGATATGGGTATCTACGGTACGAGTGTTTCCTTCAAAATCATAGCCCCAAATTCTGTTTAATAACTGTTCACGGGAAAACACTTGATTTTTATTCTGCATAAAAAAACGCAATAACTCAAATTCCTTATATGTCAAATCAATGGTGTCACCCTTTACCATAACGCTGTGTGAAGCTGGAACTAAAATCAGATTGCCGACAGTAAAGGTTTCCTGTGTATTTTCCACCGAAGAACGGCGCATTAACGCGTTGACTTTTGCTAACAGCACCTTTGGGCTAAATGGCTTTGTCATATAATCATCTGCGCCTATGTCATATCCCTTTAGCTTGTCATCCTCGCCCTCTTTTGCCGTAAGAAAGATAATGGGGATATTATACATTTCTCTTGCTATTTTGCAAACGGAAAAACCGTCCAAGTGCGGCATCATAATGTCTAAAATAGCTAAATCAACAGGGGTATTCTTCAAAATTGTAACAGCGTCTATGCCGTCGTCTGCCGTAATGCAGGAATGACCGCCGCGCTTCATGTATTCCACAATAATATCCTGCATATCTTTTTCATCTTCCGCAACTAAAACAATAGCCATACATACTCATTCCTTTCTTTTTGAAAATTCTTTACGTCGCCCGTCAGCGGGCTTTTCTGCGTCTTTGGGTATCAACCAGATATAGCTGATACGTTCAACACCCTGTATTCTATTTTCCTTGCAAAGTTTCTGTACCCGCCGTTCTGAAATACCCCATTTTTTCGCGGCTTCTGGGGCAGACATATAATCCATAAACTGACCGTCCTTTCTACATTATAACATCAATTATATACGGACTGCCGAACAAAATCAAGAAACAGAATATGAATAATATGCTCTATTCCTGTCAACACTATGATGTGTGTACTCATATGCCGAAAGAAAGGTGAATTGTAAAATGTAATAGGGTGAAATCATTATGAAGCATGGCAAAGAAAAATTCGATTTTAAGGCTTTCGGTCAAGCCATTAAAGCAGCAAGAAAAACAAAGGGCATATCACGCAATCAGTTAGCGGACAAGCTGAATATCGCCCCTCGGTATATCGCGTCCATTGAGAACAGCGGACAGCACCCAAGTTTGCAGATTTTATATGAGCTTGTCACCCTGCTTGACGTATCAGTAGACCAATTTTTCTTTCCGAAAAAGGAAATGAATAAGTCTACGCGCCGTCGTCAGCTTGATACTATGCTTGACGATATGAGCGAAAAGGATTTGAAAATCATATCAGCTACGGCAAAAGGAATAGAGGAAGCCAACAACGAAACGACGGGGGAATAGCTCTCCCGTTGTTTTTACATAAGCAAAGTTTTAGAACGTCGCAAATTGCGGCGTTTTTCTTTTGCTCTCTTTTGGCAAAACAGGGTTTTCCGTTGTAATAGGTAGTAAGGAAAAACTTTCATAGCAAGCATAGGAAACGGGTACCCGTTTCCGTATTTTCGCCCACCCGCGCCCTGCGGCGCGTCGATTGAAAATTGCTTGTTGGGAAGTTTCCCAAACCCTCGGAACGGAAAGGAGCGAAAACATGGACGGGCGCAAACGGACGGTACAAATCAAATTCCGGGTCACGGAAGCGGAACGGGATTTAATACTTGAAAAAATGAAGCAGATACCCACCCGGAACATGGCGGCATATCTGCGGAAAATTGCAATCGACGGGTACATCATTCAAGTAGACCATAGCGACATTAAAGCTATGACGGCAGAGATACAGAAAATCGGGGTCAACGTCAACCAGATAGCGCGGCGCGTCAACGCTACGGGCAGCGTCTACCAAGAGGACATAGAGGAAATCAAGGGGGTGCTTGCGGAGATATGGCGGTTACAAAGATTAAACCTATTAAAAGCACGTTGAGCAAAGCCCTTGAATATATCCAAAACCCGGACAAGACGGACGGGAAAATGCTTGTGTCCTCGTTCGGCTGCTCCTATGAAACGGCAGACATTGAGTTTGAATTTACCTTGTCGCAAGCTCTCCAAAAGGGCAATAATTTAGCCTTTCATCTGATACAATCCTTTGAACCGGGAGAAACCACGCCGGAGCAGGCGCATGAAATCGGGCGGCAGCTTGCCGACGCGGTAACAAAGGGGCAGTATGAGTACGTCTTGACGACGCACATTGATAAGGGGCATATCCATAATCATGTGATTTTCTGCGCGGTCAATTTTGTAGACCACCACAAGTACAATTCCAACAAGAGAAGCTACTACGGCATACGGAACATGAGCGACAGACTATGCAGGGAAAACGGCTTGTCCGTCGTCGTTCCCGGCAAGGGCAGCAAGGGGAAAAGCTATGCGGAGTACCAGGCTGAAAAGGTGGGGGCAAGTTGGAAAGGCAAGCTAAAGTTCACCGTTGACGCGCTTATCCCCCAAGTGTCCGATTTTGAGGAATTGCTTGCCCGTCTGCAAACAGCGGGCTATGAGATAAAACGCGGCAAATACATATCGTGCCGCGCACCGGGGCAGGAACGATTTACAAGGTTAAAAACGCTCGGCGCGGACTATTCAGAGGAAGCCATAACGGAACGGATAGAGGGCAAGCGCACCCGCGCCGTCAAAGCACCAAAGCAGCAGCGCGGCGTTTCCCTGCTTATCGACATTGAGAACAGTATTAAGGCCGGGAAGAACCGGGGCTATGAGCAATGGGCGAAAATCCATAATCTGAAACAGGCGGCAAAGACGCTGAACTTCTTGACGGAAAACAAGATTGAACAGTATGCAGACTTAACCGCCAAGATAGCGGAAATCGCGGCAGAGAGCGAACAGGCGGCAGACACATTAAAGGGCGCGGAAAAGCGGCTTGCGGATATGGCGTTGCTTATCAAGAACATCACTACCTACAAGCAGACCAAGCCCATAGCCGACGCATACCGGGCAGCAAAGGACAAGCCCCGTTTCCGGCGTGAAAATGAAAGCAGCCTTATCCTCTATGAAGCCGCCGCCAAAGCAATAAAGGCGGCGGGCGTCGAAAAGCTCCCGAACTTTGCCGCCCTGCAAGGAGAATATGCCGCGCTCCAAGAGCAGAAAGAAGCCCTGCAAGCGGAATATGGAAAACTGAAAAAGACGGTCAGGGAATACGACGTTATCAAGCGCAATATTGACAGCATTTTACGGCAGGATAGAGAGCTGAAACGAGATAAGGAAGTGGAACGGGTATAAGTAGAGGTATAGACATTTCACTTATAATATGATATGATATTTCACTCAATGTGATATTATAGTGATAGATTAGAAGTTGTGAAGAAAGGAGAATATCATGTTAGAACTTACAATTTCAAGTATAACAACTACAATTATCAATTTAATCGTTTTTTCGTTATTGCCTGTCATTTGGTGGTCTTTAAGGCATAGAAAAAGAACCAGCTTTTTTAGATGGATAGGATTTTATAGACCACGCCTAAAAAGTAAATGGTGGGTATTCCTTATTTTTGCGATTTTGTATTATTTCTTTTATAATTTTGACTTTACAAAACTTGTTGATATGAAAACACTCGAATATATAGAGAATAGTTCCGCTGTATCGGCAAATGCTTTTGCCGGAATCGGATTGATTGCAGTGTTGCCTGCTTTGATAGAAAATTTTATTGCAAATGGTGTTGCTGAAGAAATTTTATATAGGGGTTTTTTATGTAAGAGATTTTGTAATAAGTTCGGCGTTGTAAATGGTATTCTGTTGCAGGCAGTCCTTTTTGGACTAATGCATAATATATTGTATATTATGGTTGGTCTTGATGTTGGCTTATGGTATCATTTATTAACATTTGTATTTACGGCAACGGGCGCATTGTTGTTAGGTTGGTTAAATGAGAAGATTTTTAATGGTTCAATTATTCCGAGTATTTTACTGCATGGCACTGGAAACTTTATTGCTTCTATGTTGATTGCCTTTACATAATATCCCAAGTATATAGAGTTGAATAAAAAAGAACGGGGCGCGGTAGCCGATTATGGCCACCGCGCCCCGTCTTTTCATGAGTGCAGCTTGCAACGTCTGTTACGGTGTAGAACGGCAATTTTAGCAGTAAAGGTATCAATCCCTTGCCGCATGATTTTCACGCTCTGTAAAACGCATAAATCAAGGCTTTTATCGCCCCTACTGCGTAACAAGAGAGCGTCGTTTCCTCATACGCTCGGCGGCTTGCCTGTTGGTGATACGCTTCCGGCAATCCGGGCAGTATTTTACATTGTTAGAGGTAGACGCAAAGGGCGCGCCGCATACCGTACAACGCCTTTTGTCCTCTGCCTGGTAAAGCTCGGCATAGAGCAGCTTATCAGCGGGGAGTACGGCGGCGCGGAACCACTTGCAAAGCAGGGAGTAAGAAATTATCTGCGGACAAACGCACTCGTCCCCGTCGTCAAGGAGAATACAATTCCCGTCTATGCAGTTGCAGCACTCTTTTTTCACAAGGGCATTGACTTTTCGGCTCTGGGGCGGCGTCAGCCGCTTCAACACACTCATACCTCGTCGGCGGCATAAACGGCAAGCCCGGCGTATTCCGCTTCGGTCAAAGCGTCCACTTTCGTAAGGGTGCGCTCTGCAAGCTCCCGCATATCCGCGTCCATGAACGGCAGCGCGGCGGTGATATTTCCGATTAACGCCCGCTTGCTGTCCTCATAGTAAATGCTTAAAAGGTTTGTTTCCTCAACGGTAAATCTGTTCATGCTCATACCTCCATATCGTGATTTTTCTGTTTTGCCGCCGCCTTTTTTGGGGCGGTTTTTTCCTTGCCTTTCGCAAGCTGCGCCCGGATAGAGGGGCGGGGCTTGCGTAAGCCTTTGTCCCGGTTCTCGTCCTTTGCTACCATAGCGTAAACGCCGCGCTGCCCTTTGAGATTGCCAAGCGTCAGCGTCTTGTAGGGCAGCATGGAACATAAGCGGTCGGTATCGGCACTTGACGCAAGCTGCGTGAAGTAAGGCGACACTTCCACCATGAAATGTGTTTTGTTGGGGCTGTTGGGATTGTTCAGGGTTTTCATCTGCTCCACAATGCGGCGGGTTTCTGCTTCAATCCGGCTTTCATGCAGGGCGGCGATATGCTCCTTAAAATCCCCTTGCTTTAGCTGTTCCCGTCCGCGCTGTTCCTCTTGCAGAAGATAGCGCAAAGCGTCCGGGTCGTTGGGCTGCGCTTCAAAGCGTTCAAACTTGCCAAGCTGCGGGTCGGGGGAACCGTCAAAATACTGTTTCGCGGGGTGCGTCCGTTCCCCATGCTCATAAATCAGCGTGTAGGTATCGGCGGGTAACGCCTGTTCCATGACGCGCTTAAAATGCTGCTGGAAATCAAGCTGATAAAGATTGCCTTTGACAATGCCGTTTTCTATGCCGGTGATTTTCACCGCGTAGGCAAGGATATTGTCGCGGGTCTGCTCCCCGTAGTATCTCCATGTGGTATAGGGGGCTGTGTCTTTCAAGAATACGTCCCTCTCGCGGCTGCATTGCGTCCCAGACGGGCGGGAAAACCATAGCAGCCGCTTATCCTCGGCGGCGGGGCTTGCCACCGCCTTTTGGATAATCTCTTTATCAATCTCAAAATCACTCTGATAAAATGCGGTGTTCTGCCGCATGATAGCGTCAAGGGAAGCGATTATATCCACGTTCTCAAACTTATTCATGCGGTCAGCTCCTTTCCAAGTCCTGTGTTTTGGTCTTTCCCTTTTTCTGCGCCGCCCGTTCCTTGTCCGCTTTAAGCTGTGCCCGGATAGAGGGCTTTTCCTCCTGTTTGCCGCTGCGCCCTTTGTCGGCTTTTATGGCGGCTGCAAGGTCGGTCAAAGAAATCTGTTCCCCGGCTTTTGCCTTTGCTTCCAGTTCGTCCACGGTGGGGGACTGCGGCGTGTTGTTGATGATACCGTCAAAATTGTTGTCGTTCTGTTCTACGGTGTCCTCGACGTGCTTTAGGGGATTGACTTTTTCGGGCGGCTCTACTGCAACGGCAAAGGCGCGGTTGTTACTCACCATGATGTTATATTTTCCGTCGTCCGATTGATGATGAAAGCTATATCCGGCTTCTTTCATCTGCTCGACGGTCATATCCGTAAGGCTGAAACTTCCTCGCGGCGTCTTGATTTTCTCCCCGGTCAAATGCTCGTCGGGGATAAGCTGCGGCTGTTCCTGTAAAAACTCCGGCACTTGCTTATAACCGAAACTGTCTACATAGTGGGCGGTGTCCTGCCCGTTCTGATGAAGCACTACCACGTCTGAAACGGAAAGGCTGTGTCCCTTAAAGTCTTTCGGGTGGTCGATATTGAAACGAGTATAAATATCTTCCAGTGATGTACCCGGCGCAAGGGGCGCGGTGTAGATAAGGTCATAATTTGCCCTATCAACGGCAAGCCCCGCCGCCTGTAAACGGTCGTAAGGCTCAAAGCGGAAGTCCCGCGTTTCGTCGCCGCGCTTTAACTGATAAATGGTAAAGGTGTCTTTGTCCGGCTCTGCTTCCTGTGTAGGCGGCTCCGGCTCTGCGGTCTGCTCCTGTGCTTGCGGCTGCTCCTGTGCCTTTGCATAAAGCTCTTTTACCTGTCCCTGTGTCAGCTCCCCGGCGACAAGCCGCCCCATCAGCTCCCGGCATTTCTCCGGCGTACCCATATACAGCACGTCACCCATTTTCGCCATGCCGTTTTCCTGCGTCACATATTCTTGCAGCAAATAGCGGTTTTCCATGCGGTCACTGTATGGGTTAGCGCGTACCTTGTAAATGGTTTCAGAGGTAAAGGGTTTCTCCTGTGCCTTTGCCTTTTCTCCCCGGATATGCGCCCATTGTAAGTCCGTCGGCTTTTTGCCGGAAATGGGCTGAATGGATTTGATAGAGTTCGCCGCATAATAGGCGTTGTCGGTAAGCTGCCGCTGCCACGCTTCGGCGGTAGGCGACCAACGGAAGCCGTTACTTTTTAATTCTGCCCGCGTCGCTTCGTCGGGCTTTTCATCAAAGAAGATTTGCAGACGGTTCGCTTCGGTATTTGCTTCCACCCTGCCGCCTGCAAACTCCCAACCGACGTAGCCGACTTCCTGTTTCTTTGATAAATCTGCAATCCGGCTTTTTATGCGGCGTATCTCCGCGCTGTTGTTGGATAACGCCCATGTGGGGTAGGGCTTCCCCTCCAGATGATAGCCGTTATTCATACTCGCTTTTAGCTTCTCGATATTATCCTGTGATAAGTGGGGGCAGCCGTTAAGGGTCTTGTTCTTGCGGTAGTAGGCATTTACGGCTTTCATGGTTTCCTGTAACTGTTCCAATCCCGCAAGTTTGCTTTCTAATTTCTGGACGGCCTGCGGGTCGTCCGCGCTGATACCGCCCATGCCCGTACTGCGGATTTTATCAAGCAAGCCCTGTATTTCCCGCCATTCCTCCATGTTCCTGTCTGCTGCTGCGTTCTGTTTCTCTTTCTTGCGGACGGGGAAATTAGAACCGCCCGCAATGAGGACAGAGGGAACGCGCCCCGCAATCTCATAGCCTTTGTTCAAGTTTTCTGCCAACTTCCGGGCGTAAGTATCAAGCAGACTGTCGATTTTCTCATGGTACATAGGGTCTACCCGCTTTTTCTGCCGCGCCGCAAGCTCGGCGGCTTTGTCTACATAGTGGCGGTATTCAGCCGTTGCGCTGCCCGGTTTGTAATCATAAAAGCTGTTTGCGTCCTTTGCGCGGCGGGCGGCTGTTTCGTTGATAGCATAGTAGCGGACGGCGGGCGTTTCTTCCTCTGCCGTCATAGGCTGCGGCTGTTCCTCCTGTCCCTGCCCGGTATTCTGCTGTGGTTCCGGCTCGGCTTCCTGTGTATCGGTATTTTCCGGCTGCGCTGCCTGTTCCGTCATGGGTGCTTTTGCTTCGGTCTGCTCCGCTGCGGGTGCTTCGGTCACGGTTTCCTTTACGGGTTGTTCCTGTTCGGAAGTCTGCGCTTTGTCCTGCGCCTGTTGCAGTTCTAAGAAATGCCTGTCGATTTCAAGCAGGATTTCTTTTGCCGCCTTGTGGACTGTAGAAAAAGAAGCCCGCAACTCGGAAAGCTCCTTACTGTTTAGTTGTTTTACAGCTTCAAAGGAATAGCCGGACGTATCAAGCCCGCAATAATGGCATACGGCATACGCCACGCTTTCAGCCTGTAACCTCTTTATCTCCCCGGCAGGGCGCGGCAGTTTGGGGTCAGCTTCCGCAAGGGCGTTCAGCTTCGCATAGGCGGTTCCGTGGATTGCCGCCTGTATAGTCTGCTGTTCGTCCATGCCCTCGCGTATGGTTATCTGTCTTTTCCTGTCATTACAAATACCCGTGCTGTCTGGAAGCGGGGCAAAGGCAATCGGATAAGGCGACGCTTTTTTAACCGCGTCCAGTAATTCCGGGTATGCCCTGACAGTTTCAGCCTGTTCCTGTTCGGAAAGAGCCGGAAGCTCCCGCCCTATGGTCTGCGATACGTCATAGACAGAAACAACTTTGTATTTGGGGACAACGATTTCTTTTTCTTCCATGACGGGTTTCCCGTCTGCCCCGATAACGGGTTTGTGGGTCTGCGGGTCTATCTTTTTTACCTGTTTTCTGGTAGTAAAAGGCTGCGGCGCAAGGATTTTAATGCTTTTTTCGATTGGTCGCCGCCCATATTCCCGTTCCCATGTGGAGTAGCCCGCAACAAAGGAAGCCCCCGGCTTCTGTAAGGCGATTAAAAGGGCGTTATTCGCGCTGTAAGTATGAAAGGTCGCCATAGCCTGTAAATATTCGGGATAACGCCCCTGTGCAAAAAGACGTTCCACACCGATTTCAAGCTGCTTATTAAGTTCGCGCAATCGCTCGTCGGAAGTTGTGTTTTTATCAAAGGAAACGGTAATGAGAGGGGGAATTTCCTGTACTGTTTCTTTTTCCTGCTTCTGCTCCGGCTGCGGGTAGCTCATAATGCGGTATTCCTCCGGCACGTCCCGCCCGTCATACCATTCTGTAAAGGTGTTTTTGTTGTTATAGATATAACCCTGTTCGGTAAATCTGCCGCCCTCATTGATAGCGCAATCCCGCCCGTATTCCTCGTACATGAAATATTTTTTTGCTTCTTCGGGAAGCTCCGGCTCGCCCAGTTCGTCCACAAGGTAATAGCCATAATCTTCCTCACTCTGGACGGTGGGATAAAGCCAGTAACAGTCAAGGTTTTGTGCAAGGTTGATAAGGTCTTTTAAGTTCCCGGCGCGTTCTCCATGTGTTACCGCCGCCACAAATTTTTCCCTGTCCTCGCTGCCCTGCATGGAAAGCAGATTGCCTAAATAGTTCAGCTCGTCCACGCTGCCGCTTTGGATAACGGCAAGCGGCACGTCAAAGGGGCAGTCCTCGATATTGGAAAAGCCATTGATGAAAAAGTCCTGCGGGTTATCGGCGGTAATGCCAACGCTCTGCATTGCCGCGTGAAGCTGCTCCGCTGTGGCGGGCATGGCAAGCCACACGCCGCCCGGTTCGCCTGTTTCAAAGCGGGTGCGGCTGTCAATCAGGATAGAAAACTGTTCACTCATTCGTCCACTCCTTTCTTGTTCCATCATGCGGTGCATAAGCCCGTAATCTTCAACGCTCATGCTCCCGTCAAATACATAAGGGTCAAAATCTTCGCCGCCCCGGTAGGGCTTTTCAGAAAAGGGAAGCCCTGCGGCGCGGGCGATTGCCCGCCCTTTCTCAATTTCTTCCGGGGATAGCCTGTCGTCATGTGCTTCGATAAATCCGGCAAGGTCATTCATGCTGTTTTCATAGTGATAGCGCACTCCGGCGGTCAGCTCGTCAAGGGTCATGTGTTCGCCTAAATGCCCGCAATAGTAGCCGTTTAAGATAACGGCGGCGGGGTCAGCCGTCTTGATTTCTTCTAACCGGCTCCTGTCCTCCGGGTAGAGGGTGTCGCTCATATCAAGGTGGAAATATTCCGCGTTCCATGAACGCCCCTCCCGCCAGA